>NZ_JCAXDY010000003.1:0-689220 GCF_059758615.1 Microbacterium sp. GQ128 | reverse complement strand
CCGCCCTCCACAGAAGCGCCGCCGAAGCCCTTCTCCACACTCCCCGCAGAACCACCCCGCAGAACCTCCCCGCAGAACCCACCCACAGAACCCACCCCGCGAAACCCGCCCGGGCACCCCTCAGTCCCGCGTGTAGTCCTCGAAGATCAGCGTGGTCCGGGTCGAGCGGATCGAGGGGATCGCCTGGATGTCCTCGAGCACGATTCGACGGAGGTCGCGGGCATCGTTGGCGCGCACCAGCAGGATCACGTCGAAGTCGCCGCCGACGAGCGCCATGTGCTCGATCTCGGGGATCGCGCGCAGCCGGTCGCTCACGGCCTGCCAGGTCGCCTGTTCTATGGCGAGGGTCACGTAGGCGCTCGCATGGTGCCCGAGCAGTACGGGATCCGTTCGCACCGTGTAGCCCGTGATGACACCCGCATCCGCGAGGCGCTTGATCCTCGCGTGCGCACCGGCGCGCGAGATGTGCACGGCATCCGCGATCGCCGTCATCGAGGAGCGCGCGTCGCGGCGCAGCTCCTCGATGATCGCTCGGTCGGTGTCGTCCAGCGCAGCCATGGCACCCCTCTCATCGAGCCAGAAACTCTGACACTTCGATCAAGAATGCCCCACGAGTCGCTCGTTCATCCAGTATTTCGCCGATGATCTTGGATGACTGTCGTACACAGGGGCATGCTGTCCCCATCGAGTTCGGCAAGGAGGGCGAGCGCATGCTGCACACCGACATGCTTCCGCGAGACACCGCGGTGCAATTGATCGACGCGGACGGACAGCCCGTCGTGGACGAGCACTACGCGCTCCCCGACAGCGAGACCCTGCTGGCCGCCTATCGCGGACTCGTCGAGGGCCGGCGCATCAACGACCAGGCCGGCGCGCTCGTCCGTCAGGGACGCCTCGCCGTCTACCCGTCTTCCCACGGGCAGGAAGCGTGCCAGATCGCCGCCGCCATGGTGCTCGGCGACACGGACTGGCTGTTCCCGACCTATCGCGACTCGGTCGCCGTCATCGCGCGCGGAGTCGAACCCGCCGACGCCATGGTGCTCCTCAAGGGCGACTGGCACTCGGGCTACGACGTGCGCGCCCACCGCGTCGCACCGCAGGCCACTCCCCTCGCCACTCAGCTGCTGCACGCGGTCGGCTTCGCGCAGGCGGCCAAGCATCGCGGCGAGGACACGGTCGTGCTGGCACTGTGCGGCGACGGCGCCACCAGCGAGGGCGACTTCCACGAGGCGATGAACTTCGCCGCCGTCTTCCAGGTCCCGGTCGTCTTCTTCGTGCAGAACAACGGGTTCGCGATCTCGGTGCCGCTCTCACGGCAGACCGCGGCTCCCTCTCTCGCTCACAAGGCGATCGGGTACGGGATGCCGGGAGAGCGCGTCGACGGGAACGACGTCGCCGCCGTGCTCGCCGTGCTCGGCGAGGCGGTGAACCGCGCCCGCACCGGCGGCGGCCCCTCCCTCATCGAGGCGCACACCTACCGGATGCAGGCGCACACCAACGCCGACGACGACACCCGCTACCGGGAGCGCGACGAGGTGCAGGCCTGGATCGCCCGTGACCCGCTGCTGCGCCTGCGCACCCACCTGACCGGCATCGGCGCCCTCGACGCCGACGCCGAGGAGCGGTTCGCCGCCGGAGCCGAGGAGATCGCCGCGGCGATGCGCACCGCGCTGAACACCGACGCCGACCTCGACCCCGAGGATCTGTTCCGCTTCGTCACCGCGACACGCTCGCCGCAGCTCGACGAGCAGTGGCACCTGCTGCACGACGAGATCGAGCGCTCGCGCCTCGCCGACGCGGGCGCAGGGACCACCCCGAACGGAGACCGGCGATGACGATCGCACACGACCACACCCGCGCCGAGGTCGAGGCCGCCGCTGCGACGACCATGACCATGGCGGCCGCGTTGAACAAAGCACTCGCAGATGCCATCGAGGCCGACCCGGATGTGGTCGTCTTCGGCGAGGACGTGGGGGCGCTCGGCGGCGTCTTCCGCATCACCGACGGCCTCACCGCGCGATTCGGTGAGGACCGCTGCTTCGACACTCCCCTGGCCGAGTCCGGCATCATCGGCACCGCGGTCGGCATGGCCATGAACGGGATGCGACCCGTGGTGGAGATGCAGTTCGACGCATTCGCCCTGCCGGCGTTCGAGCAGGTCGTCAGCCACGTCGCCAAGCTCGGCAACCGCACGCGCGGTGGAATGCGGATGCCGCTGGTGATCCGCATCCCGTTCGGCGGCGGCATCGGCGGCGTGGAGCACCACTGCGACTCCTCCGAGGCGTACTACGCCCACACCCCCGGACTCACGGTCGTCAGCCCGTCGACGCCGCAGGACGCCTATTCGCTGCTGCGGGCGGCCATCGCCTCACCGGACCCCGTGATCTTCCTCGAGCCGAAGAAGCTGTACTGGTCGAAGGGCGAAGTCGACACCTCCCTCACCACGGAGCTCGGCGCCGCCCGCATCGCCCGCGACGGCACCGATGTGACGCTCCTGGCCTACGGCGCTTCCGTGCCGCTCGCGCTCGAGGTCGCGGAGGTCGCCGCCGCGGAGGGGCGCAGCGTGCAGGTGGTCGATGTGCGCTCGCTCTCCCCCTTCGACGATGCGACCGTGACCGCCGCGGTGAAGTCCACCGGCCGCGCCGTGGTCATCGCCGAGGCCCCCGGATATGTGAGCGTCGCCTCCGAGATCCAGGCCCGCGTGTTCGAGCGCTGCTTCGAATACCTCGCTGCGCCGGTACGACGCGTCACCGGCTTCGACACCCCCTATGCACCCCCGAAGCTCGAGCACTGGTACCTGCCCGACGTCGACCGCGTGCTCGATGCGATCGACACCCTGCACTGGGAGGACGACGTATGAACGCCCCGTTGAAGCCGTCCGCGCAGATCTTCCGTCTGCCCGACCTCGGCGAAGGACTCACCGAAGCGGGTCTCGTGCAGTGGCTCGTCGCGGTGGGCGACACCATCACGACCGACCAGCCGATCGCCGAGGTCGAGACCGCGAAGAGCGTGGTGGAGCTGCCGTCGCCGTTCGCCGGCGTCGTCACCGCCCTGCACGGCACCGCCGGGGACACGATCGACGTCGGCGCGCCGGTGCTCGAAGTCGCCGACCCCGGATCGACATCGGAGGCGGGCACGGAGGGTACGACTCCGGATGCCGCGGGGGCCGCGGCATCGAGCACCCCCGAGCACGAGGCGTACCGCGAGGAGGAACGCGCCGGATCGGGGAACGTGCTGATCGGATACGGCACCACGGCGCACACGACGAAGGGGCGTCGCCGCCCGGCCGCCACGCCGGTCCGAGCCGACCGCCCGACCACGGCGGCACCGGCACCGGCAGCCGCAGCATCGGCACCGGCACCGGCACCGGCATCCGCACCGACCCCTGCGCAGAGGGCCGCCACCGCCGACCCCGTCGCTGCCTCCGCCGGCGCAGCATCCGTCCGCCGCCCGGTGGCCGTCCGCTCCCCCCTCGTGCGTCGTCTGGCACGCGACCTGGGGCTCGACGTGCACCGCATCGGCGCGACTGGCCCCGACGGTGCGGTCACCCGCGCCGACGTGCTGCGAGCCGCGGTCGAGAACGCCGTCGACGGGGCCGCCGCGCATCACCGCGCCGCGAACCGGACCGGAGAGTCGGTCGACGGGCTCGACGTCGTCTCCCGAGATCGCATGTCTCCGCTGCGGCGCGCGGTCAGCGCGAAGCTGACGCGCAGTCGAACCGAGATCCCCGAGGCGACCGTCTGGGTCGATGTGGACGCCACGTCTCTGTGGGATCTCCGCGCGCAGATGGCTCCGGCGGGCGGCAGGGCCCCCTCGATCACGGCGCTGCTCGCGCGCTTCGTGCTGATCGCCCTCGAGGACTACCCGGTGCTCGCCTCGCGTCTCGACGACAGCGGCGAGGAGCTGATCTCGTTCGACGGCGTGAACCTCGGAATCGCCGCCGACACCGAGCGCGGTCTCCTGGTCCCCGTCGTCCCCCGTGCGCATGCCCTCACCGTGGAGCAGCTCGACGCGGCACTGCGCGAACTCGCCGCCACGGCCAGAGCCGGCACGATGCCTCCCGAGCGGCTGCGCGGTTCGACCTTCACGCTCAACAACTACGGCGGGCTGGGTGTCGACGGCTCCGCGGCGATCATCAACCACCCCGATGTCGCGATCCTCGGCATCGGCCGGATCATCGAGCGGCCGTGGGTCATCGACGGCACGATCGTCGCCCGTCGTATCGTCCAGCTCTCCCTCGCGTTCGACCATCGCGTGTGCGACGGCGGATACGCGGCGGGATTCCTGCGGCGCGTCACCGAGCTCATCGAGCATCCGCTGCGTGCCTTCGGGCGGGTCTGACGCCGCCGCGTCCCCCGGTCGGGCATCGCGCCTGTGCCATAATTACCATACGATCGGTCAGTAATTCCGGGCCGAAGAGCCGGGCGACGACCCGCCGAGACGACGAAGTCAGGAGATCCGCATGACCGAGGCATTCCTCGTCGGAGGGGCGCGCACCCCGGTCGGACGCTACGGCGGCGCGCTCGCCACCGTCCGCCCCGACGACCTCGCCTCGATCGTGGTGGCCGAGGCCCTACGTCGGGCCGGTGTCGATGCGACGCAGATCGACATCGACGAGGTCATCCTCGGCGCGGCGAACCAGGCCGGCGAGGACAACCGCAACGTCGCCAGGATGGCGGTGCTGCTCGCCGGACTCCCCGACAGCGTTCCGGGCATCACCGTGAACCGGCTCTGCGCCTCCGGCATGTCCGCCGTGACGATGGCCGCGCAGGCGATCCGCGCCGGAGACGCCGACCTCATCGTCGCCGGCGGCGTCGAGTCGATGACCCGAGCGCCCTGGGTGCAGGCCAAACCCGAGAAGGCCTGGTCCAAGCCGGGCGCGGCGTTCGACACCTCGATCGGCTGGCGCTTCCCGAACCCCCGGCTCGTCGCCCGCGACAAGGCGACCTTCACGATGCCCGAGACCGCGGAGGAGGTCGCCCGGACCGACGGGATCACGCGCGACGAGGCCGACGCCTTCGCGCTCCGCTCCCAGCAGCGCGCCGCCGCCGCGATCGCCGCCGGACGCTTCGCCCCCGAGATCATCGGTGTGCCGACCGCCACCGGAGAAGTGCTGGTCGATGAGGGGCCGCGGCCCGAGACGACACTCGACGCACTCGCCCGACTGCGCCCGGTGGTCGCCGGCGGCAGCGTGGTGACGGCCGGGAACTCCAGCGCCCTCAACGACGGCGCCTCGGCGATCGTCGTGGCGAGCGCCGAGGCCGTCGAGCGATACGGCCTCGTGCCCCGCGCCCGGATCGTCGTCGGCACCAGCGCCGGTCTCGCCCCCGAGGTCATGGGCCTCGGCCCCGTGCCCGCCACGGAGAAGGCGCTCCGCCGCGCCGGACTGACCATCGACGACATCGGCTCCGTCGAGCTCAACGAGGCCTTCGCCACGCAGTCGATCGCCTGCATCCGTCGACTGGGTCTCGACGACGAGCGGGTCAATGCCGACGGCGGGGCCATCGCCCTCGGTCACCCGCTCGGCTCGTCCGGCTCCCGTCTGCTGATCACGCTGCTCGGACGCATGGAGCGCGAGGGCTCGCGGCACGGCCTGGCCACGATGTGCGTGGGGGTCGGACAGGGTGCGGCCGTGATCCTGGAGAAGGTGTGATGCACGCGGAATCGCCAGCCGAGCACGCAGCCGCCGAAGAGCCGCTGCTCGTCGAGCGGCGCCCCGACCGTGTGATCGCGACACTCAACCGTCCGCACAAGCGCAACGCGATCGACCAGGCCACGATCGATGCCTTGCACCTCCTCTGCGATGAGCTCGAGGAGGCTCCGCGCACCCTCATCCTCGTCGGCGCCGACAGCGTCTTCGCGGCGGGCGCCGACATCGCCGAACTGCGCGAACGCCGGGCCGCCGACGCGCTGCGCGGCATCAACGCCCACGCCTTCGTACGGGTCGCGGAGCTGCCGATGCCCGTCATCGCTGCCATCGACGGCTATGCCCTGGGCGGCGGCGCCGAACTCGCCTACGCCGCCGACATCCGCATCGCCACGCCCTCGCTCGCGATCGGAAACCCGGAGACGGGCCTCGGCATCCTCGCCGCCGCCGGAGCGAGCTGGCGGCTGAAGGAGATCGTGGGCGATGCCAGGGCGATCGAGCTGCTGCTCACCGGCCGCACGGTCAGGGCCGAGGAGGCGCTGCGCATCGGACTCGTCTCGGCGATCCACGACCCCGAGGAGCTGATGGGCGCGGCCGAGGCGATCGTCGACCGGATCGCCCGCAACGACCCGGCCGCCACCATCGCGACCAAGCGGGTGTTCCGCGCTCCCCGCGACCGCCACCCCGCCGCCGATCTGGAAGCCCAGGCCCAGCTCTTCGAGAGCCCGGAGAAGTTCCGACGCATGACCGACTTCCTGGAACGGAGAGACCGATGACCGGGGCCACTCCGCTCGGTCCCGCGCACGTCGGGGTGCTCGGCGGCGGACGGATGGGCGCCGGTATCGCTCACGCGTTCCTGCTGGCCGGCTCCCGGGTCACCGTGGTCGAACGCGATGCGGCCGCCGCCCAGGCCGCCGCACACCGCGTGCTCGAATCGGTCGACGCCTCGATCGCCCGAGGCACGGCAGCGGAACCGGGAGACGCCTATCGGACACGCTTCGGCACCGGCACGGACGTCGGGTCGTTCGCGCCGTGCGACCTCGTCGTGGAAGCGGTGCCGGAGGATCTGGCCCTGAAGGTCGACGCACTCACCCGCGTCGAAGCGCAGATCGGACCGGACGCGGCCCTCGCCTCGAACACCTCCTCGATCTCGATCGATGAGCTCGCAGCGGTGCTCGATCGGCCGTCGCGGTTCCTCGGAATGCACTTCTTCAACCCGGTGCCGGCATCGACCCTGGTCGAGATCGTGCGGGGCGCGGCCACCGCTCCCCCGCTCGTCGACGATGCGCGCGGCTGGGTGCAAGCCCTCGGCAAGACCCCGATCGTCGTGACCGACGCCCCCGGGTTCGCGTCGTCGAGACTCGGCGTCGCGATCGGCCTGGAGGCGATCCGGATGCTCGAGGAGGGCGTCGCCTCCGCCGAAGACATCGACACCGCCATGACACTGGGCTACAAGCATGCGGTCGGGCCGCTCCGCCTCACCGACATCGTCGGACTCGATGTGCGGCTCGGCATCTCCGAGTACCTCGCCGCGAACCTCGGCGAGCGCTTCGAACCACCGACTCTGCTGCGCCGTCTCGTCGCCGAGGGTCACCTCGGGCGCAAGAGCGGACGCGGCTTCTACGAATGGGACGCCTCATGAAGGGAACTGACATGACCGAGATCCTCCCCAGCTATCTGCAGGGATCCTGGTGGTCGCCGGATGCCGGCGCCGAGGCGACCGAGGTGCGCGACGCTTCGACGGGCGACCTCGTCGCCCGCGTGTCGACCGAGGGCATCGACCTCGCTGGGGCTCTCGCCCATGCGCGCTCCGCGGGGCAGGCCTCGCTCGGCCAGCTGACCTTCCACCAGCGCGCAGTGCGGCTCAAGCAGCTTGCGCTCGCGCTCACCGAGCGCAAGGCGGAGCTGTACGAGATCTCGAGCCGCACGGGCGCGACTTCACAGGATTCGTGGGTCGACATCGACGGCGGCATCGGCGTGCTGTTCGCGTACTCCAGCAAGGGCAGGCGCGAGCTGCCGAACGCGAAGGTCTTCGTCGACGGCGCGGTGGAGAACCTGTCCAGGGACGGCTCCTTCCTCGGGCGCCACATCTACACACGCCTCCCCGGGGTCGCCGTGCAGATCAACGCCTTCAACTTCCCGGTCTGGGGGTCGCTGGAGAAGTTCGCCCCGGCGTTCCTGGCCGGCGTGCCGACCGTCGTGAAGCCCGCGACGCCGACCGGGTACCTCGCCGAAGCGATGGTGCGGATCATGGTCGACTCCGGGCTGCTGCCCGAGGGCTCCCTGCAGCTCGTCTCGGGCAGTGTTCCCGGTCTCTTCGACGAGCTCCGCCTGGGGGATCTCGTGGCGTTCACCGGGTCGGCGTCCACCGCAGAACGGCTGCGGGCGCACGATGCGGTGCAGACGGGCGGGGTGCGCTTCACGAGCGAGACCGACTCCATCAACGCGTCGATCCTGGGGACCGACGCGGTCGCGGGCACCCCGGAGTTCGACGCCTACGTCAAGCAGCTCGTGGCGGAGATGACCAGCAAGGCCGGGCAGAAGTGCACGGCGATCCGACGCGCGATCGTGCCGACCGGTGTCGTCGACGACGTGATCGATGCCGTGCGGGCACGACTTTCCGAGCGCACCGTGCTGGGTGACCCGCGGGCGGAAGGCGTGACGATGGGGCCGCTGGCCTCCACCGCACAGCGCGATGAGGTGCTGCGCCAGGTGGCACGGCTGCAGGACGGCGGTGGTGACCTGGTCATCGGCTCGACCGATGCTCCGGACGTGCGGCACGGCGACGGAACAGAGGGACCCGCCCCGGATGGCGCCTTCCTCGCCCCGATGCTGCTGCGTTTCCCGGACCCGGAAAGCGCGGCCCTCAACGAGATCGAGGCGTTCGGTCCGGTCTCGAGCATCGTCGGCTATCGCACCCTCGACGAGGCGAGTGCCCTGGTCGCGCGCGGCGGAGGTTCGCTGGTCACGAGTGTCGCCACGCACGACCCCGAGGTCGCCGTGGCGCTCGCCACCGGCATGGCCGCCTACAACGGACGGGTGCTCTTCCTCGACCGCGACGACGCCCGCAGCTCGACGGGTCACGGCTCGCCGCTGCCGAACCTCGTGCACGGCGGCCCCGGCCGCGCGGGCGGCGGCGAGGAGCTCGGCGGCATCCGCGCCGTCCTGCACCACATGCAGCGCACCGCGGTGCAGGGCTCCCCCGCGATGCTGACCGCCCTCACCGGCGTGTGGCATCAGGGCACGGCGGCACGGCCGTACGAGGAGAGCGGTGGCGTGCACCCCTTCCGCAAGTCGCTGGCCGAGCTGCGCATCGGCGACCAGGTCGCGAGCGGCTCCCGCGCGGTGACGCTGGAAGACATCGAGACCTTCGCGACCTTCACCGGCGACACGTTCTACGCGCACATGGATGAGGCGTCCGCCGCCGCCAACCCGTTCTTCCCGGGTCGCGTCGCCCACGGGTACCTGCTGGTGTCGTGGGCTGCCGGCCTGTTCGTCGACCCCGCGCCCGGTCCCGTCCTCGCGAACTCGGGCCTGGAGAACCTGCGCTTCCTGACCCCGGTCTCCCCCGGCGACGAGATCCGCGTCGAGCTCACCGCCAAGCAGATCACGCCGCGTGAGACCGACGAGTACGGCGAGGTGCGCTGGGACGCGGTGCTGAAGAACCAGCGCGACGAGATCGTGGCCACGTACGACGTGCTCACCCTCGTCGCGAAGGAACTCGCCGCGGTGTGGCCCGGCTGAAACCCCGGGCTGTCGCCGAGACCCCGTCCTTCCGACTCGGATACGACGGGGTCTCGGCGGGAAGACGGGGTCTCGGCGGACGGCCTCAGCGACGGCGCAGGCCGTGGAGGGCGATGGCGACGACGTCGTCGGCGAGCCGGTCCGCGCCCTCGCGTCCGCCCGGGCGGTACCACTCCACGATCGAGTTGATCATTCCGAACGTCAGGCGGGCCACGACGCTGGCGTCGATGTCGGCGCGCAGCGTGCCCTCGGCCTGCGCCTCGGAGACGAGCGCCGTGACCCGGCGGTCGAACGCGCGGCGGCGGGTGAGCGCCCGGCGCTCGACATCGGTGTTGCCGCGCACCCGCAGCAGCAGCGTGACGGCGGGAAGCTGGTCGACGAGCACGTGCACGGCCCCGCGGAGGACGTGCTCGAGGCGGGCGACGGCGCGGGAACCCTCACGATCGACCGTGTCGGGAAGCGGGTCGTCCACCACCGCCTCGAGTCCGCTGAGCGCCGCATCGAGGGCGAGATCGAGCATCTCGTCCTTGGAGCCGAAGTGATGGTAGATCGCCGACTTCGACAGGCCGAGGCGCTCGGCCAGCTTCCCGATCGAGGTCGCGTCGTACCCGTGCTCGTTGAACGCGGCGACGGCGACGGCGAGGATGCCCTGCTGGTCGTAACCGGGGCGGCCTCGTCGCGTGCTCTGCATCTCGGACATCCCCACAGTCTCGCATCGGATCGCGCGGTCGGCCGGGAGCGGCCGCGCGAGGTCAGAAGGTTTGATCGGTGGTGCGCGAGCGGCCACGGAACTCCGCGACCGGATCGCCGAGTTCGTCGACGACCGTCACGTCGTAGATGCCGGAGCGTCCGCTGCGGGTGCGCCGCACGGCCGTCGCGGTCAACGTCTGTCCGGCGACGGTCGACTTCAGGAACGAGATGTCGGCGCCCGCGGCCACCGTGACCCGATCGTCCTCGTTGCACGCGATCGCGAACGCCGTGTCGGCCAGTGCGAAGACGAAGCCGCCATGGGTGATGTGGAACCCATTGGTCATGTCGTCGCGCACGCGCATCGAGACCACGGCGTGACCGGGATCATCGCGTTCGACGACGAGACCCAGCGAGGCGGAAGCGCGATCGCGCCCCATCATGGCCCGGTTCGGGCGCACCGCTTCCGCGGCCTCGGGTGTCGCGTCCGTCATCGTCGACCTCCTCGTCGCGCGGACGCCGCAGCGACAGCATCCGCGCGGCCCATACTAACTGACCGATCGATCGGTAAAGAAGGGTTGTCCGCGG
Source organism: Microbacterium sp. GQ128 (assembly GCF_059758615.1). Taxonomy (NCBI): domain Bacteria; kingdom Bacillati; phylum Actinomycetota; class Actinomycetes; order Micrococcales; family Microbacteriaceae; genus Microbacterium; species Microbacterium sp. GQ128. The sequence goes on along the minus strand of NZ_JCAXDY010000003.1, from coordinate 678,554 downwards.
TGGCCCGTCGCGTCGTGCCCGAGATCAGAATGAGATTCTGAACATGCCGGGGAACGCATATACGACGCGATCACCGGGCATCGGCACGCTGCAGAGCGGCGGCTCCCACGGCCCTGGCCTCCTCCGCCGTCGCGGCCCCGAGCACGGCATCAGCAGCGCGACGGCACTCCTCCTCGGTCACGTCACGGAGCGCGTCGGCCACTCGTCCGAGCGACCGCGGGGTCATCGAGAGCGAGGTCGCTCCGAGTCCCACGAGCACCGGGGCGAGGGCCGGGTCCCCGCCCGCCTCGCCGCAGACGCCCACCGGTTTTCCGGCCGCACGCCCCGCCGCACCGACCATCCCGATCAGGCGCAGCACCGCCGGCTGCCACGGATCGTTGAGATCACCCAGGTCGCTCAGCAGCCGGTCGGCGGCCAGCGTGTACTGCGCGAGGTCGTTGGTTCCGAGGCTCACGAAGTCGACCACCTCGAACAGCTCGGCGGCGAGCAGTGCTGCCGACGGCGTCTCGATCATGATGCCGACGCGGCCGATCCCCGCCGCGCGCGCGAGCTCGGCGAACTCCCCGGCCTCTTCGACGGTGGCCACCATCGGGGCCATCACCTCGACCTCGGCCGCCTCCTCCGCCGCGGCGAGCGCGAGTGCACGTAACTGATCGTCGAGCAGCTGCGGCCGACGGCGTGCGATCCGGAGCCCCCGCACCCCGAGCGCCGGGTTGTCCTCCTCGTCGGAGTTCGCGAACGGGAGGGGCTTGTCGCTCCCCGCATCGAGTGTGCGCACGACGACCTTGCGATCGGGGAATGCGGCGAGCACCCCGCGATACGCGGCGGTCTGCTCCGCGACCGTCGGCGCCTCGGCCCGGTCGAGGAAGCAGAACTCGGTGCGGAACAGGCCGATGCCCTCTGCTCGTGCCGCCGCGGCGTTCACCGCGTCCGGGGTGCCGCCCACATTCGCCAGCAGCGCCACGCGGTGCCCGTCGGCGAGGCGCCCTGACCCGTCGAACTCCACCACGGTCGCGGCCGCCTGGGCTTCGGAGACGAGTGATGCCGGCGGGTCCACCTCGACCGTGCCGCGCCCGCCATCGACGAGGAGGGTCGAGCCGACCGGGATGCCTACCGCCCCGGCGACACCGACGACCGCGGGAAGACCGAGCGATCGCGCGATGATCGCGGTGTGCGACGTCGGCCCGCCTTGCTCTGTGACGAGCGCGACGCAGTGCCCTCCGGCGAGGGCCGCGGTGTCGGCGGGCGCGAGGTCCGTCGCCACGAGCACGAACGGCACGTCGCGCTCGGGAACCCCGGGCATGTCGACCTGCAGGATCTCGGCGATGATCCGGTCGCGCACGTCGCGGATGTCGGCGACACGCTCCGCCATCCGGCCGCCCAGCGCGGCCACACCCTTCTCGTGCGCTGCTGCGGTCTCCCAGATCGCGCGCGCCGCGCTGCGGCCCTTCGACCGGACGAGCGCCGTCGCCTCCGACACCAGCTCGGGATCGGAGGCCAGCAGGCGCGACGCGTCGAGGATCGCCCTGGTCTCCCCCGTCGCCTGGGACGTCCGCGCACGCAGCTGATCCGCCACGGCCACGGCTGCCCACTCGATCGCCGAGACCTCGGCGTCACGGTCCTCCACAGCGACCACCGCACCCGCCTCCGGCTCGCCGACCGCCGGCGCGAGATGCACGAGCGGCGCGGCCACCCGGCCGGGACTGACGCCGCGTCCCCGCAGCACCGCCCCGGGCGCGATGACGGGCACCGGAGCGTCGGACACCGGGGCGTCGGACACCGGAGCCGCGGATCCCGCAGCCGGCGAAGTGGCCGTCGGCGTCGCTTCGTCCGTCCCCTCTCCGAATCCGTCGGCGAACAGCGCCGACAGCTTCTCCAGCACCGCGGCGGACTCCGGCCCGCGCGCGACCAGTTCCAGTTCGTCGCCCTGCCGAGCCCCGAGGATCAGCAGTCGCGAGAGGCTCGCGGCCGACGCGTCCGGACCGTCGGGAAGACGACGCAGCCGCACATCGGCCCCGGCCGAGGCTTCCGCGATCAGCGCGGCGGGGCGCGCATGGATACCCAGCGGATTCCGCACCCGCACCCGTCGGACGAGCTCCTCGCCGGCGGGCTCGTTATCCGCTTCCGGCGATGGCCCCGCATCGTCGGGACCTCCGAGCTGCCCGGTCTTCGCGCCGAGTGCCGCGGTCGCCTCCTCAGCGACCGCGTCCAGTCCTCCGCCCGCCGCGGCGGAGACGACGGCGGCGAGCAGTCCCTCCACGAACGGAGCGGGCGCGAGCCGCACCGGGACGTCGCTCGACCGCAGTTCGAGCGCGAGCTCAGCACTCAGCACGGCCGATCCGAGGTCCATGAGGACCAGGACGCCGTCGCAGTCCGCCGCGAGCTCGTCGATGGCGGCAGCCACCGCCACCGCATCCGTCCCGAGGATCGGTGCGCCGTCACCGTCCACTCCCGCGCCGGCGGCGACCTGCACGCGCACCCCGTCGCCCTGCACCATCTGCAGGGCAAGCTCCAGAGCCGCCTCCCCGAGCCGAGCGCTGTGGGAGACGGCGACGATGCCGATCATCCGGCGCCGTCCGCCACGGCTGCGGCGAGCGTGTCGAACAGGATCGCCGTCGATGTGGCCCCCGGGTCGAGGTGCCCGGCGCTGCGTTCGCCGAGGTAGCTGGCCCTGCCCTTGCGGGCGACGAGCGGGAGCGTGGCGTCGCGACCGTCGGCTGCCGCATCCGCTGCCGTCCTGACGGCATCGGCGACGGACGCACCTCCGGCGAGCGCGGCATCGAGCGCATCGACGGCCGGAGCCATCGCGTCGAACATCGTCTTGTCGCCCGCCTCGGCCTTCCCCCGCGCCACGATGCCGTCGAGGCCTGCGCGCAGGGCGGCGGCGAGCGCCGACCCGTCGAGCTCGGACACGGCACCGGCCGCCATCCCCATCCGCAGGAAGAACGTGCCGTAGAGCGGTCCGCTGGCCCCACCCACGGAGCTCACCAGCGTCATGCCCACGGTCTTCAGCAGCTCATCGACCGTGGCGGGAGCGCCCGCCGCGAGCTTCTCGCTCACGGCGTTCATCCCCCTGGCCATGTTCGCGCCGTGGTCGGCGTCGCCGATCGCCGAGTCGAGCTCGGTGAGCCAGTCGCGCTTCTCCGTGACAGCCGCACCGAAACGGGAGACCCAATCCGTGAGGACAGCGGTGTCGACAGCCGCCATCAGGCACCCCACCGCAGTCCGGGGGTGTTCACGGGGGCGTCCCAGAGCCGCAGCAGCTCGTCGTCGGCCTTGAGCACCGTGACCGAGCAGCCCGCCATGTCGAGCGAGGTGATGTAGTTGCCCACCAGATTCCGGGCGATCTGCACCCCGGACTTCTCGAGGATCGCCGCGACCTCGCCGTACATCAGGTACAGCTCGATCAGCGGCGTCGCCCCCATGCCGTTGAGCATCACGATCGCCGTGCCCGCCGCGTCGATGTCGCCGAGGATCGGCTCGACGAGCTGTCGGGCGATCTCGGATGCCGGCGCGAGCGGTTCACGATGACGACCGGGCTCCCCGTGGATGCCGATGCCGATCTCCATCTGGTCGTCCGGGAGGTCGAAGGTGGGCTTGCCCGCGGCGGGAACCGTGCAGCTGGTGAGCGCCATGCCCATCGAGCGGCCCTGGCCGTTGACCTTCTTTGCCAGCTCCACGACGGCGGCGAGGTCGCGGCCCTCTTCGGCTGCGGCTCCGACGATCTTCTCGAGCAGCACCGTCAGGCCCACTCCTCGGCGACCTGCCGTGTACAGCGAGTCCTGCACGGCGACGTCGTCGTCCACGGTGATGCTGCCCACCTCGATCCCCTCCATGGAGGCGAGCTCGGCGGCCATCTCGAAGTTCAGCACGTCGCCGGTGTAGTTCTTCACGATGTGGAGCACGCCGGCTCCGCGATCGACCGCCTTCGTAGCGACCTGGACGCGGTCGGGCGTCGGGGAGGTGAAGACCTCGCCGGCGACGGCGGCATCCAGCATCCCGATGCCGACGAAGCCTCCGTGCAGCGGCTCATGGCCGGACCCGCCGCCGGAGACGATTGCGACCTTGCCCTGCGCCTTGGGCGTCGCCCGCGTGATCACGTGGTTCTCCAGGTCGACGGAGAGTTCGGGATGAGCGAGAGCCACCCCCTTCAGGGATTCGACGAGAACGTCCTCGGGGGCGTTGATGAGCTTCTTCATCGTTCGATCTCCTTTGATCCTCGGGATTTCTTTCGCAGAATCCGAAAGCAATTCGTTAATGTCGAATATGCTCGGAGCCTGCCGGGTTGTCAAGATCATCCTGAAGACCGGCACGGCAGACGCACCGGCTCGACGACGCACCGGAAGGAGGCTCCCCCGTGATCCAGGCGATCGACCGCGCGGCGAAGATCCTCGAACTGCTCCAGGGAGCACGCCACCTCGGCATCACCGACCTCGCCGCAGCGCTCAGCCTGCCTCCGTCGACCGTGCACGGAATCGTCAAGTCGCTGCGCTCGCACGGCCTCGTCGCGAAGGAGCGCGGGGGGCAGCGTTACATGCTCGGGCCCACGCTGCTGCGCCTCAGCAACGTGTACCTCGACACCCTCGACGTGCGTGCGCGGGCGATGCGCTGGACGCAGGAGCTCGCTCGTCGCACCGACCTCTCGGTGCGACTGGGCGCCCCGCACTTCACCGACGTGCTCGTGATCCACCACAACCTGCGCCCCGATGACAGCCAGCAGATGCTGGAGACCGGTGTTGCCATCCCCGCGCACGCCTCCGCCATGGGCAAGGTGCTGCTCGCCTACGACCAGGGCTTCCAGCAGACCGTCTTCGAGCAGCCGTTGCGCAGCCTCACCGGCGACACGATCACCGACGTCGCCCGCCTGACCCTGGAACTGCCCGCGATCGCGGAGCGCGGCACCGCCGGCGAGTTCGACGAGGCCGTGCTGGGCGAATCCTCGCTGGCCGCCCCCGTCGCCGATGCCTCCAACGACATCGTCGCGGCGGTCGCGGTGGTCCTGCCGACCTCCCAGACGCCGGCCTCCGACGCGATCATGAACGCCCTGCGGGAGACGGCCAGGAACATCTCGCGGGAACTCGGCGCGACCTCGTGGCCGCCCCGCGTCGCGCCCGCCGACGACTGACTCCGATCGCCGGTCCGGACCTCCTCAGCCGCGCAGCGCCAGGGCGAAGGGCAGCACCTGAGTCGCACCGGCCTGCCGCAGTACCCGGGCGGCGACCGTCATCGTCCATCGACTGTCGACCAGGTCGTCCACGAGCAGCACCGGTCCCGCCGGAACGTCGAGGTGCTCGGCGCTGAACCGATCCCAGAGGCCGGCGAGACGGAACACGCTGTTGCCGCCGGGCTGCCCGGTGGGCCCACCGCCGACCGGCTCGAGCGCCCCGAGGTAGGGCAGTCGCCCGACATCGGCGAGGCCGCGCGCGAGCGAGTCGACCAGCAGGGGATGCGACCGCGAGGGCAGGGCGACCACGGCCACCGGGCGCTCCTCCCAGCCCCATCCGGCGAGCACGCGGATGCAGGCTTGGAGCAGCTGCGGCGTCACCGGCGCATCCGCTGCTCCCGCGGCGAAGAGTTCGCGCAGCGCACCGCCCCACCCGAGATCGGTGAGTCGAGCCAGCGCCCGCCCCTCTCCCGCCTGCTCGTCGGCGGGGATGCGGCCCTTGACCGGCACCTCCAACCGATCGGCACCCGTCGGCCAGGCGCGACGGGGTTCGATCGGAACACCGACCCGGTCGAGCGACTCCGCGGCCTGCGTGGTCGCGGACTCCCCGATCTCGCGCGGGAACCACCCGCCCGCGCAGTTGTCGCACCGCCCGCACGGCGCGGCCGTGTCGTCATCGAGCGAGCGCTGGAGGAACTCCATGCGGCATCCGTCGGTCTGCTCGTAGTCGATCATGTGCTGCTGCTCGGCGACGCGCTCGGCGGCGATGCGCTCGTAACGCTCCGCGTCGTAGGTCCACGGCTCGCCGGTCGCGACCCAGCCGCCCTGCACGCGTCGCACCGCGCCGTCGACGTCGAGCACCTTGAGCAGCAGCTCGAGCGGCGTCCGCCGGATGTCGACCATCGCCTCGAGCGCCGGCGTCGAGATCGGGGCGTCTCCGAGCGCACTGATCACGCGCTCCGCCCGCTCCCGGTCGGGCATCGACGCGGTGGCGAAGTAGTGCCAGATGTCGCGGTCTTCGACGCCGGGGAGCAGCAGCACGTCGGCGCTCTCGCTCGCACGACCAGCACGGCCGACCTGCTGGTAGTAGGCCACGGGCGACGACGGCGCACCGAGGTGCAGGACGAAGCCCAGATCGGGCTTGTCGAACCCCATGCCGAGCGCGCTGGTGGCGACCAGCGCCTTGACCTCGTTGCGCTTGAGCATCCCCTCAGACTCCGCGCGCTCGTCGGTGTCGGTCTGCCCGGTGTACGCGCGGACGTCGTGCCCGTGATCACGCAGCAGCCGGGCGGTGTCGACCGCAGCGGCGACGGTCAGCGTGTAGATGATGCCCGACCCCGGCAGGTCGTCGAGGTGGCTCAACAACCAGGCCAGGCGGCTCGCCGAGTCGCGCAGCCGCAGCACACCCAGCCGCAGCGAGGTGCGCGCGAGGGGTCCGCGGATCGTGAGCACGGGCGCCGCGTCGCCCTCGCCGGCATGAAGACTGCCGAGCTGCTCGGCGACATCGGCCACGACCCGGCTGTTCGCGGTCGCGGTGGTCGCGAGCACCGGCACGTCGGCGGGCATCTGCGCGATCAGGTCGCGCAGCCGCCGGTAGTCGGGGCGGAAGTCGTGGCCCCAGTCGCTGATGCAGTGCGCCTCGTCGACCACGAGCATGCCGATGCGACGGACGAGTGCCGGCAGCTGCTGCTCGCGGAAGGCCGGGTTGTTGAGCCGCTCCGGGGAGACCAGCAGCACATCGACCTCGTCACGATCGAGCTGCGCGAGCACGTCGGACCACTCGTGCGCATTGGTCGAGTTGATGGCGACCGCGCGCACACCCGCCCGCTCGGCCGCGGCGATCTGGTCGCGCATGAGGGCCAGCAGCGGCGAGACGAGCACGGTGGGCCCCGCGCCCTGGCGTCGCAGCAGCAGCGTCGCGACGAAGTAGACCGCGGACTTGCCCCATCCGGTGCGCTGCACCACGAGCGCACGCCGGCGCCCCTCGACCAGCGCCTCGATCGCCTCGTACTGCCCGTCGTGGAAGTCGGCGTCCGGGCGGCCGACGAGCTCGCGCAGGGCCGACAGTGCAGCATCGTGGGTGCCGGCAGGGGCTGGGGAGGTCATGCCTCCACTCTGCCTCACCCCGCCGACACGACCGGCCCCTCATCCCAGCCCGCTCGCATCCCGGGCGATCCTCCGTCGTCTAGCGTGAAGGGATGATCACTCGCGAGCTCGCCGTCACCCTTCGAGAGGCCGGACTCGTCTGGCACCCCGCGGAGGGCGATCGCTTCCAGCTCGATCTGCCCGACGAGGTCGAACTCGAGGCGGAGGCCGAGGTCTTCACGGTCAGCGAGATGACGATCGAGGCCAGGCAGACCCCGAGCGGAACCGACCTCGCCTTCAACGGCACGACCGAGTGGGCGCTGGACGCGGTGACGCTCGCCGACGCGGTCTGGCTGCCGCGCGAGGACCAGTTGCGCGAGCTGCTGCGCGGCACCTTCCGCTCACTGACGCGCGTCGAAGACGCCTTCCGCGTCGAGATCGAGATCGCGGACAGCTCCGAGATCTTCGAGCATCCGGACCCGTCCGAAGCGTACGGTCGCGCGCTGCTGGAGCTGATCTCCCGCTCGCACTGAGCCGCGCTACAGGGCCGTCTTGAAACGCGCCATCCTCTGTGTCAGAATTACCTAACGATCGGTCAGTAAAGATGACCGGATGCCGAGGAGTCGATGATGACCAGTCCCGCAGACCTGTCCCTCGTGGGCGAGATCTCCGATGAGGAGCGCCTGTTCGACGAGCTCATCGCGAACGAGCAGCGCATCGAGCCGCGCGACTGGATGCCCGACGCGTACCGCAAGACCCTGGTGCGCCAGATCTCCCAGCACGCGCACTCCGAGATCATCGGCATGCAGCCGGAGGGCAACTGGATCACGCGCGCCCCGAGCCTCAAGCGCAAGGCGATCCTGATGGCAAAGGTGCAGGACGAAGCGGGCCACGGCCTCTACCTCTACTCCGCCGCACAGACGCTCGGCACCACCCGCGACGAGATGATGGACCAGCTCATCAGCGGCAAGGCCAAGTACTCCTCGATCTTCAACTACCCCACGCCCACCTGGGCCGACATGGGTGCGATCGGCTGGCTCGTCGACGGCGCGGCGATCTGCAACCAGGTGCCGTTGTGCCGGGCGTCCTACGGCCCTTACGGACGCGCGATGGTGCGGGTCTGCAAGGAGGAGTCGTTCCACCAGCGGCAGGGCTTCGAGATCCTCCTCTCCCTCATGCGCGGCACCGACGAGCAGCGCGAGATGGCGCAGGATGCCGTGAACCGCTGGTACTGGCCGAGCCTGGCGATGTTCGGGCCGCCCGACGATCAGTCCCCGAACTCGGCGCAGTCGATGAAGTGGAAGATCAAGAGGTTCTCCAACGACGAGCTGCGTCAGCGCTTCGTCGGGATGCTCGTGCCGCAGGCCGAGATCCTCGGCGTGACGCTCCCCGACCCCGACCTGCGCTTCGACGAGGAGACGGGGCAGTACGTGATCGGCGAGATCGACTGGGACGAGTTCTTCGAGGTGCTCCGCGGCAACGGACCCTGCAACGCCGAGCGGCTCGAGCGCCGACGCACCGCGCACGAAGAGGGTGCCTGGGTGCGCGAGGCCGCGGCCGAGTACGCCCGCAAGCAGTCCCTGAAGACGAAGGCGGTGGCGTGATGGCGACTCCGGGAGCCGACCCTTCGACAGGCTCAGGGACCCATGGTGGGGAATTGTGGCCGCTGTGGGAGGTGTTCGTCCGCGCCAATCGCGGGCTGAGTCACGTCCACGTCGGATCGCTGCACGCGCCCGACGCCGAGATGGCGATCCGCAACGCCCGTGACCTCTACACGCGCCGCGGCGAGGGGGTCTCGATCTGGGTCGCGCCGGCCGAGGCGATCACGACGAGCGACCCGGATGCGAAGGGCGCCTACTTCGAGAGCCCCGCCGGCAAGAACTACCGCCACGCCGTCTACTACACCGCCTCCGAGGGGGTGCCGCACCTGTGAGCGCGCCACACCTGAACACCGCGCACGGAGACACCGACGTCCACGGCGATGTCCACGGCGACGTCTCGGTCGACGAGCTCCGCCTCTCGCAGGAACTCTCCGGCACCGGCGCGGTCGCGACATCGGCAGACATCGCGGAGTATGCGCTGAGGCTCGGCGACGACGCGCTCATCCTCTCCCAGCAGCTCGGCGAATGGATCTCCCGTGCCCCCGAGTTGGAGGAGGACGTCGCTCTGGGCAACATCGCCCTCGACCTGCTCGGGCACGCGCGCTCCTTCCTGCACTACGCCGGGTCGTACGACGGCCGCAGCGAAGACGACCTCGCCTTCTTCCGCGACGAGTCGGAATTCCGGTGCGCCTGGATCGTGCAGCAGCCCAACGGCGACTTCGCCCAGACCATCGCCCGCCAGTTCGTGGTGGCCACCTGCATGTTCGAGCTCTATTCGGCGCTCCGATCCAGCAGCGATGAGACGTTCGCGGCGATCGCGGAGAAGTCGCTCAAAGAGGTCGACTACCACCGGGATCACGCGGTGCAGTGGATGCTGCGCCTCGCGGGAGGCACCGAGGAGTCCCGCACCCGGATCATCCGGGCGATCGGAGACGTCTGGCCGTACGTCGATGAGCTGTTCCGCGACGACGACCTGATCGAGCGGCTCGGCGATGCGGCGGTGCGCCCGTCGAGCCTCCGCACCGGGTTCGACGGTGTGGTCGCCACGGTCTTCGCCGAGGCGGAGCTGTCGGTGCCCGCGGTCGCGGCTTCCTCCGCCGGCGGACGGCACGGCGCCCACGCGACGCCGCTCGGCCACATCCTCGCCGAGATGCAGGTGCTCGCGCGACGGCATCCGGGGGCGTCATGGTGACCCTCACCCCGACCCAGGCGGCCTGGCGCATCGCCGCCGGTGTGCCCGACCCCGAGGTCCCCGTGCTCACGATCGAGGACCTCGGCGTGCTCCGGGCGGTCGAGGCCGACGGCGATCGCGTCTGGGTCGACATCACCCCGACCTACAGCGGCTGCCCCGCGATGGACACGATCCGCGACGACGTGATCCTCGCGCTCACGGCCGCCGGGGTCGACCGGGTCGAGGTGCGCCTGGTCCTCTCCCCCGCCTGGACGACGGACTGGATGTCGGACGCCGGCAAGGCCAAGCTCGCCGCCTACGGAATCGCACCGCCGTCCGGCCGTGCCGCGGTGTCGACCGGTCCCATCCGGCTCGCGCTCAGCGTGCGCTGCCCCCGCTGCGGTTCGCTCGACACCCGTGAGGTCTCCCACTTCGGCTCCACCTCGTGCAAGGCGCTGTTCGAATGCCGCGCGTGCCTCGAGCCCTTCGACCATTTCAAGGTGCACTGACATGTCGCTCTTCACCTCCGCGCCCGCTGTCGTCCCCCGTGCGACGACGGCACGCGAGACCGCTCCCCGAAAGCGCGCCCGCTTCCACACCCTCACCGTCGAAGACGTGCGCCCCCTCACCGACGACGCGGTCGAGGTGACGTTCACGGTGCCCGCCGCCCTCGCCGACGAGTACGACCACCTTCCCGGCCAGTACGTGGCGCTGCGCACCACGCTCGACGGGGTCGAGGTGCGGCGCTCCTACTCGCTGTGCCGGGCGCCGGAGCACCGCGACGACGGGCAGGACACGCGTCTCAGCGTCGCCGTCAAGCGCGACGAGGGCGGGCTCTTCTCCACGTGGGCGCAGACGGGGCTGCACGCGGGATTCCAGATCGACGTGATGAGCCCGCAGGGCACGTTCACCTCGGGGCTCGACGACCTCGACCACCGGCATGTCGTCGGCATCGCAGCGGGCTCCGGCATCACGCCGCTGATGGCGCTCGCGCACACGGCGCTGACCCGCTCCGACTCGTCGCGGTTCACGCTGCTGTACACGAACCGCGCCACGCTCGACGTGATGTTCCTCGAAGATCTCGCCGACCTCAAGGACCGGTACCCGACCCGGCTCGTGCTGCACCACGTGCTCTCGCGGGAGCAGCGGGCGGCACCGGTGCTGTCCGGCCGGATCGATGAGGAGAAGCTGCGCACGATCCTCGGCACGCTGATCCCTCCCGCCACCGTCGACGAATGGTTCCTGTGCGGACCGCTCGCCCTCGTCGACCTCTGCCGCGAGGTGCTGGCCGACGTCGGCGTCGACCGCTCGCACATCCGCTTCGAGCTGTTCACGACCGGCGATGAGCCCGCGCGCGCCGCCCGACCCGTGCATGTGCGCGCCGGTGAGAAGACCGTGCGGATCGAGGTGACCCTCGACGGCGTCTCCTCCACCGTGGAGAGTCCGGTCGACGCGCACGAGTCCGTGCTGAACGCCGCCCTGCGCGTGCGCCCCGACGCCCCCTTCGCCTGTGCGGGCGGGGTCTGCGGCACCTGCCGAGCGCGGGTGCTCGAGGGCAGCGTCACCATGGCCGAGAACTACGCCCTGGAGCCCGATGAGCTCGAACGCGGGTTCGTGCTCACCTGCCAGTCCCACCCGACGAGCGACCGCGTGGTCGTCGACTACGACGTCTGACCAGGAGCCTCCATGATCGACCTCACCATCGCCGACGACGTCGCCACGATCGTGCTGAATGCACCGGCGAAGCTGAACGCGCTCGACGAGCACGCGCTCGGCGAGCTGGATGCCGCGTACGAGGCCGCGGAGACCGCGGGCGTGCGGGCACTGGTGGTGCGCGGCGAGGGTCGCGCCTTCTGCGCCGGGCGCGACATCTCGGCGGTCGACCCGCGCGACGACGATGTGCTCGGCTACCTCGGTGGGCTGGTCACCCCGTTGCTGCAGCGGATGGCACGGTTCCCCGCACCGACCTTCGCGGTCGCGCACGGCGCGTGCCTCGGGGTCGGTCTGGGCCTCCTGATCGCGACCGATGTCGTGTACGTCGCCGAGTCCGCGAAGATCGGCTCCCCGTTCGCCGCACTCGGTGCGACCCTCGACTCCGGCGGCCATGCGCTCTTCCTCGACCGGCTCGGGGCACACAAGACGCTCGACCTCATCTACACCGGGCGCCTGATGAGCGGGGCCGAGGCCGTGGCTTCGGGTCTCTTCTCGCGGGTCTTCCCCGACGACGAGGTCATGCAGGCGACGACGGACGCCGCCGCGACGGCCGCCCGCGGCGCCACGGCGGCCTTCCTCGCGAGCAAGGAGCTGATCGCGCGCATCCGCGACGAGAGGCTCGCGCTGTGGGATGCGGTCGGCATCGAGAACGCCGCGCAGGCCGCCCTGTGCGACACCGACGACTACCGCGAGGGTTTCGCCGCGTTCCAGGAGAAGCGGAAACCGGAGTTCCACGGGCGCTGAGACGTGACGACGGCCCGCACGCGCGCGCGCAGCAGGCCATCACGCCGCATCAGGCGGTTCGTCAGCGAATCGGCCTGATGCGGAGCCTTTGCCTGTCCACGACCTGCGCCCCGGTCTACGGAACCTGCTGATGTCGGAGGCCGGTGCGAGAATGCTCGGATGAAGCTCGCAGAGCTGGTCACCACGACCGACCGCGTCGGGGCCACGTCGTCCCGGCTCGCCAAGATCGATGCCCTCGCCGAGTTGCTGACGCGTGCCGACCCGTCCGAGCTCCCGATCGTCATGGGCCTCCTCCTCGCCTCACCGCGCCAGGGCAGATTGGGCGTCGGATGGCGCGGGCTCGCGGCCATCGACATCGCGCACGCCGACGAGTCCACACTGACGGTCGGCGATGTCGACGCTTCGCTCGATGCCCTCGCCTCGACGTCCGGTTCGGGCTCGGCGGCGGGCCGCACCGGCATCCTCGTCGATCTCGGCTCGCGGGCGACCGCAGCCGAGTGGGACTTCCTCGTGCGGGCGATGCTCGGCGAGCTGCGCACCGGTGCCCTGTCGGGCGTTCTCCTCGACGCGATCGCCCGGGCGTCCGACCGTCCGGCGGCCGTCGTCCGACGGGCCGCGATGCTGTCGGGCGACCTCGGCGAGACCGCGCGCATCGCCGTCACCGGAGCGCCCGGTGACCTCGAGGCGGTCGGGCTCCAGGTGGGGCGTCCGGTGCTGCCGATGCTGGCATCGACCGCGGCGACGGCGTCGGAGGCCCTGCAGGTCACCGGCGAGGCATCCGTGGAATACAAGCTCGACGGCGCCCGCATCCAGGTGCACCGCCACGGTGACGAGGTCGGCGTCTACACGCGGAGCCTCGCCGACATCACGCACCGGGTGCCCGAGATCGTCGAGATCGTGCGGTCGCTGCCGGTGCACGACATCATCCTCGACGGCGAGACGCTGTCGCTCGACGAAGACGGCGGCCCGAGACCGTTCCAGGAGACCATGTCGCGGTTCGGGGCCGAGGTCTCGCGGGAGCTCGTGCTGCGACCGTGGTTCTTCGACGTGCTGCACGTGGATGGGCGCGATCTGCTCGACGAACCGCTCTCGACCCGGCTGACCGAGCTGGAACGGGTGGCCGGTGCATGGCGGATGCCGGGCATCGTCACGACCGACGCGGATGTCGCCGAGCAGCTGTCGCGCGAAGCCCTCGCCGCCGGGCACGAGGGTGTCGTGGTCAAGGCGATCGACGCGCCCTACGCCGCAGGGCGCCGCGGGAAGTCATGGGTCAAGGTCAAACCGGTGCTGACCTTCGACCTGGTGGTCCTCGGCGCGGAGTGGGGCTCAGGGCGTCGTCGCGGGTGGCTCTCGAACCTGCACCTGGGAGCGCGCGATCCCGACGGCGAGTTCGGCGACCCCGGCGGGTTCGTGATGGTGGGCAAGACCTTCAAGGGGCTCACCGACGAGCTGCTGCGGTGGCAGACCACCGAGTTCCCCGAGCACGAGTCGCACCGCACGGCCTCCACCGTTTTCCTGCGCCCCGACATCGTCGTCGAGATCGCGATCGACGGCGTGCAGCGTTCCCCGCGGTATCCGGGTGGCGTCGCGCTCCGCTTCGCCCGGGTGAAGGGCTACCGTCCGGACAAGACCGCGGCAGAAGCCGACACGATCCAGACGCTGCGGTCGCTGCTGCGGGGGTGACTCGCCGGGCGAGGGCGGTTCAGGCCGACGGCGCGAGCCCAGGTCCTCTTCGCGCACCGTGCCCTGGAACGACCACGGGAAGTTGATCCAGAGGTCGGTGTCCTTCCAGGCGAAGTCCGGCTGGATGATCGTCGAGGGCTTGGTGTAGATCGTGACCGAGCGCACGTCGGCGCCCTTCTCCTGCAGCAGCTGCACGGCCAGCGCGAGCGTCCGCCCGGAGTCGGCCACATCATCGACGAGCAGCACCCGGCGGCCGTCGAGGTACGCCATGTCGAGTTCCGGGGGAAGCACCTCGGGCGCATCCAGCACCGTGCCGATCCCGGTGTAGAACTCGACGTTGATCGCGCCGCAGTTCTTCGCCCCGAGACCGTACGCGATGGCACCGGCCGGGAGCAGCCCGCCGCGGGCGATCGCCACGACCACCTCCGGCTCGAAGCCCGTGGCGAGGATGTTCCGCGCCAGCTCTCGTGTCGCCGCTCCGAAGCCGTCCCAGGTCAGTGTCTCGCGCTCGAGCGCCGCATCCGTCATCTCTGCATTCTCCCGCATCCCGGTATGCACTCTCGCCGCTAGACTGAGCGGGTCCGGCCCGGCCGGTGCCTGAAAAAGAGGCACGAAGCACTTCGCGAAGACGCGGAGGCGAGACACATACGGATCCCGCAGTTCCTCCGTCCCTGTCTCGAAAGGCTTTCGCATGCCCACCGTCTCCGCACACGTCGCTCTCACCCTCGCCCAGCACATCGACTCGGTCTTCGGCGTGATGGGCAACGGCAACGCCTACTTCCTCGACGCGATCGAGACGCAGACGGACGCGTCCTTCACCGCCGTCCGCCACGAGCAGGGCGCCGTGGTCGCCGCTGACGCCCACTTCCGCGCGTCCGGGCGCATCGCCGCCGGCACCTCGACGTACGGCGCCGGATTCACCAACACGCTGACCGCTCTGGCCGAGGCCGTGCAGGCGCACGTGCCGCTCGTGCTCGTGGTCGGCGACGAGCCCACGTCCGGCCCGCGCCCGTGGGACGTCGACCAGATCGCGCTCGCCTCTGCCGTCGGTGCGCGCACCTATACGGTCGGCCGAGCGGATGCCGCCGCCACGACGGTCATCGCCATCGAACACGCGCTGACCAATCGCGTCCCCGTAGTCCTCGCCATCCCCTACGACGTCGCGGCTCTCGAAGCCGGCGACGTTCCTGCAGCTCCGTCGCCGCGGGTGCCCGCTCCGCTCGCGCCGCGTGGCGAGTTCGCTGAGGGGATGCTCGACGAGATCGCGGATGCTCTGCGCACGGCGCAGCGGCCGTTCCTCCTGGCGGGCCGCGGGGCGTGGCTCTCCGGAGCAAGCGCGGCGCTGGGCGAGCTCGCCGCTGCGACCGGTGCATTGACAGCATCGTCGGCTCTCGGGCGGGGCGTCTTCCCCGACACGCGGTACGACCTCGGCGTCACGGGCGGCTTCGGTGCCGATGGCGCGATGGAACTCATCCGCACAGCCGACGTGGCCGTGGTGTTCGGGGCCTCGCTGAACCAGTTCACGATGCGCTTCGGCGAGCTCTTCGCGCCGGGGACGAAGGTGTTCCAGGTCGACATCGCCCCCGCGGCCACCCACGCCCACGTCGGCGGGTTCGTGCGCGCCGACGCACGTCTGGCCGCCGAGTCCCTCGTGTCCCGGCTCGCCACTCCCTCCGCCGCTTCCACATCCGCGCCCGCTTCCGCATCCACTCCCGCTTCCACCTCCACTCCCGCTTCCGCATCCACTCCCGCTTCCAGCCCGCACAACTTCGGAGATGCCGGCCGCCACGCCGAGTCCGCGGCCGCACCTGCCCGCGTGTCGCCCTCGATGTCCGAAGCTGTGTCGTCGAGCCCGTGGCGGGAGACCGTCGACGTCGCGGCGGCCCGGGCGTATGAGGCCGGTGACGACCTCGCCGCCGACGGACGCCTCGACCCGCGGTCGGCCGCGCGTCGCATCGCGGAGCTTCTTCCCGAAGACCGCATCGTCGTGTCCGACGGCGGCCACTTCATCGGCTGGGCGAACATGTACTGGCCGGTCGCCGCGCCCGATCGGATGATGATGATCGGCACGGCCTTCCAGTCGATCGGGCAGGGCTGGCCGAGCGTCGTCGGGGCCGCCCTGGCTCGGCGCGAATCGACCGTGGTGCTCACCTCGGGCGACGGCGGCGGACTGATGGCGATCGCCGATCTCGAATCCGCTGTCCGCGCGGCCGGCGGCCGGGGCATGGCCGTCGTCTGGAACGACGCGGCGTATGGAGCCGAGGTCAACCTCTACGGCCTCAAGGGACTGGCAGAGGGACCGATGCGCATCCCCGAGGTGGACTTCGCCGCGTTCGGTGCAGCCGTCGGAGCGGAGGGCGTCGTCGTGCGCACGCTCGCCGACCTCGACCGCCTCGAGAGCTGGACCGCTGAGGATGCCGCGTCCCGCCGCTTCCTCCTCCTCGACCTGCGCATCTCCGGGGATGTCATCGCGCCGTATCAGCAGGAGATCATCCGCGTGAACTCCTGACGCGACTGGCAGACTCGGAAGATGCCAGGTCTCCATCACGTCGAACTGTGGGTCGCCGACCTCGATGCCGTGCGCACGGAATGGCGCTGGATCCTGGAGCGCCTGGGCTTCACGCTCGACAGCGAATGGGGCGGCGGGGAGTCCTGGGCTGCGGGCGGCACCTACCTCACCTTCACGACCTCACCGAATCTGTCGGATGCCGCGCACGACCGTCGCCGCGCCGGCCTCAACCATCTGGCGTTCCACGGTGGCACCCCCGCTGCCGTGGATGCGCTCATGGCCGAGGCTCCTGCGCACGGCTGGCACCCGCTCTACGCCGAGCGCTACCCGCACGCGGGCGGCGAGCAGCACTATGCGGGGTGGCTCGAGAACGCCGCAGGCTTCAAGGTCGAGGTGGTCGCCGACACCGCGTCGATGTCGGCGACCACCACTGCCGTCTAGCTCTGAGCGCCGTAGTCCGGGAGCTCCTGCAGCGTCCAGCTGTTGCCGTCCGGGTCGTCGAAGGACACGAACCGCCCCCAATCCATGTTCTCCACGCCTCGGGCTTCGACGCCGAGCCCCTGCAGATGCGCCAGCGCCTCATCGGCGTCGGGAACCACGACCTGGATCGTGTTCTGCTGTCCCGGCTCGAGATCGATGCCGAGACCGGTGCCGAACGCGATCGAGCAGGCCGACCCCGGCGGAGTCATCTGCACGAACCGCAGACCCTCGACGGGCGTCTGGTCCCAGTCGGCGTTGAAGCCGATCTTCTCGTAGAAGGCCTTCGACCGGTCGACGTCCGAGACCGGGACGAAGATGAGTTCGATCTTCCAATCCATCACGCACTCCTCCTGTCGGGCGCCGTCGCCCGTCGGCGTCCACGGTACGCGCGGCCACCGACGTCGCACCAGAGCTCCGACGGACCAGATCCGGACGGATCACCCGACCTCAGCCCACCCGACCCCGTCGGACGACTGAAGGTCAGATCCAGCCCTTGTCGACCGCGATCCGCACGGCCTGGGCCCGGTTCGTCGCCCCCGTCTTACCGATCGCCGCAGAGAGATGGTTCCGCACGGTTCCGGCGGAAAGGAACACGTCCGCCGCGATGTCCGCGGCCGAGCGGCCGTCCGCGGCGAGGCGCAGCACCTGGCGCTCCCGGTCGCTCAGCGGGTTCGCCCCTTCGAACAGGCTGTCGGCTGCGAGCACCGGGTCCAGCACGCGCAATCCGGAATGCACGCGACGAACGGCCTCCGCGAGCTGCTCGGCAGGAGTGTCCTTCACGATGAAACCGCTGGCTCCGGCATCCAGGGCCGAACGCAGGTAGCCCGGGCGCGCGAAGGTGGTCACGACGAGGATCCGCGTCTGCGGGCTCGCCTCGCGGATGCGTCGCGTCGCCTCCACCCCGTCCATGCCCGGCATCTGGATGTCCATCAGGCACACATCGGGCCGCAGCTCCTCGGCCAGCCGCAGCGCCTCCGCACCGTCGGAGGCCATGCCGATCACGGCGAGATCGGGCTCCAACTCGAGCAATGCCCCGAGGGCACCGCGCACCAGGGCCTGGTCGTCGGCGATCAGCAGGCGGATGCCGCCGCCCTCACCTGCGGCCGTCACCAGGTCACCTCCACGCGGGTTCCCGAACCATCGGCTTCTCGCGCCGCGGCGATTACGAAACCCGCTCCCGCCGCCGCCGCACGCTCGCGCATGCCACGGATGCCGTTCCCCGCCTCGTCACCCGCACCGTCGGCGATGCCGACCCCGTCGTCTTCGACCACCAGCCGCCCGGGCGCCAGCAGCACCCGCACCGCGCGCGCCCCGGAATGACGCAGCACATTGGTCGTCGCCTCGCGCAGGATCCACCCCGCCGTGATGGCCTGGACCGGCGACAGGGCATCGGCTTCCCCCTCGACCTGCAGGGCGATCTCGGCCGCGCGGAGCGAGTCCCGCGACGACGCGAGCTGCTCGACCAGCGTCGTCGCCCGCGCACCCGCCACCGACGACCGCACCCCGGCGATCGCCTCCGCGGTCAGTCGCTCGATGTCGGCCAGCTCGGTCTTGGCGCGCTCCGGGTCCGAGTCCATGAGACGACGAACGAGCTGGGCCTTGAGTCCGACGACCGTCAGCGAGTGGCCGATCAGGTCGTGCACGTCGCGGGCGACGGCTTCGCGCCCCTCGCTGGTCGCCAACTCGAGACCGAGCTGCTCCGCCTCGCCGGAACGGATGATGAGCCAGGTGGACACCGTGTTGACCACGCCGAGCAGTCCGACGATCGCCAGGACGGACAAGTAGTTCAGTCCGCCGGGCAGCAGGAAGACGCAGAGGGCCGTGACGGCGAAGGCGCCGACCGTCGCGATCCAGTGCCACACGCGCGTGAGCCCGTACGAAGCGAACGACATGACGAACGGGAGGAAGCTGAGCGCCGATCCTCCCTCCGCCGGCACCGAGACCAGGGCGCACAGGATGAGGGCGGCGAACGTGACCCACTGCCTCGTCGACGGTGGCCTGCCCAGCCCCCCGCCACCGCGCATGCCATGGATGAAGCCACTGACGTACAGCACGACGAACGTGACCAGCGCGATCCAGCCCACGACGATCCACGCGAGGGGTGCCTCGGAGCGCAGCAGCGCGATCACCGGGTAGACGAGGAAGACCAGCCAGATCACGGCCATCAACCAGCCGAACCGCGCCCACGGGTCCTTTCCGACCGCTCCGCGCGAGGACCTCGCTCCCGGAGCCGACCATGCGGCCGGCGGCGCTCCCAGGGCGGCGAACCGCCCGGCCTCTCCGGATGGTTCCGAGGAGGCCCGCTTCGAGTGCTGCGTCATCCGTCCAACCTACTGTCGTCCCGCGATGCTGCCGGCGCGGCTACTGCCGCGCCCGCGAACGCTTCATGCCCATGGTGACCAGCAGCACGAACAGCGCGAGCCACACGGCGACGTTGAGGAACAGCATCCACAGCTCATCCGTCTGCCCCGTGGTGAGGGTGCCGTCGGTCAGGGGCCAGCGACTCAGAGCGACGAAGCCGTAGAGAGGTGTGAACCGGGCGATGTCGAGCATGACTCCGTCGAGGGGCATGAAGACGTTGCCGAAGAACGCGAAGAAGGTCATCGAGATCGACGCGAGCGCGGCCGCCGAGTCGGAGCTGAAGAACAGACCGACGCCGAGGCCGAACAGTCCGTACATCAGACCGATGCCGAGGATGATGCCCGCGGTCGCGACCCAGCGCCAGCCGTCCTCGGCCTCCGCGCCGGTCATCATCCCCGCGGCGAAGACCGCCACCAGTGCCAGCGCCGCGAAAGCGACCGCCGTGAGCAGCTTCGTCAGCGCGTAGCCCGCTGTCGTCAGCGGCGTCATGGCGAGCTGACGACCCCAGCCCTGCTTCGCCTCGGTCGCCGCGAGCGAGGTCAGAGAGCTCATCGCGACCGCCGTGCCGTATGCGGCCATCGAGGTCATCACGTAGAACGAGACGTTGCCGTGCCCGGCCGAGAGCGAGCCGTAGCCCATCCCGGCGCCGAACAGCAGGTACATCGCGACCGGCATCGCCAGGGTGAACGCGAGCGTGTAGGGGTTGCGCAGCTGGCGGACGCCTTCGATGCGCAGCATGGTGGGTGAGACGAGCATGTCAGTTCTCCGTCAGAGCCGTGAAGGCGGTTTCGAGGGTGGGTGCGGCGATCTCCAGGTCGTGAGCGCCGCCGTCGAGCAGGATGCGGGCGGCCGCGTCGGAATCCGCGGCGCGCAGGCTCAGGCGGTCGCCGTCCAGCCGCACGTCGACGACGCCGTCCGTCGCGCTCAGCGTCGCGACGAGCGCGGCAGCGGCCGCACCGGTCGCACCGGTCGCACCGGTCGCACCGACCGTCGCGGACACGGTCCGCTCCCCCAGGCTCGCTCGCAGCAGGGCCGTCGGCGCATCCGCGACCACCGCGCCGCGGTGCATCACCACGGTGCGCCGCGCGAACTGCTCCGCCTCCTCCAGGTAGTGGGTGGCGAAGATGATCGTGCGCCCGGCATCCGCATCGGCCCGCATCACGTCCCAGAAGTGCCGCCGGGCCGTGACGTCCATGCCGGCCGTCGGCTCGTCGAGCACGAGGATGTCGGGGTCGGACACCATCGCGAGCGCGAACTTCACCCGCTGCTGCTCGCCCCCCGAACACTTGGACACGCGGCGGCGGGCGAGGTGCACCAGGTCGGCGCGGGCCATGACCTCCGGCACCCGCGCGGCTGCTTCCGCTCCGTACAGCGAAGCGATGAGGCGCACGGTCTCGCCCACGGTCAAGTCGCCCAGCAGGCCGCCGGTCTGCAGCACCGCGCCGATCGCCCCACTCGAGGTCGCCTGCTCGGGAGCCACCCCGAGCACCCGGACGCTGCCGCTGCTGGGCTCGGTGAGTCCCAGGAGCATGTCGAGCGTCGTCGTCTTGCCCGCGCCGTTCGGGCCGAGCAGCGCGACGACCTCGCCACGACGGATCGAGAGGTCGACCCCGCCGACGGCCTGCACACGGCGGTCGCCCGAGCCGAAGTGGCGTGTGACGCCGTGCAGCTCGAGCACGACCGGATCATGGTTCGGGGCTTCGGATGCCGGACGCGCGGTGACCTGCGTCGCCGACCCGTCCACGGAGGTGTTGTTCATGCCTCCAGCCTCGCGGGAGGAGCTTCCCCGCGCCGGAGGGAGGTGTCATCTCCTCGGCATGACACGTGTCATGCCGAGGAGACTCAGCGTGCCGGCAGCAGCGCCCCGTCGAGGAAGCCCGCGAGCTCGTCCACCGCGTCGAGCGGCAGGATCGCCGCCACGTACTGGTCGGGTCGCACGACGACCACCACGCCGTCGCGCGAGAGCTCGCGCGCGGCGAAGATGTCGGTCTCGGTCCACTTGCTGGGGCCCGCCGCATAGACCTTCTCCCAGTCGGTGAGCCCGAGCGGACCGGTCTTCGGCTGGAACAGCTCAGGCGCCGACGTGACCTCGACCTCCTCGAACGGCTGCTGGTACACGGCCTTCACATCGAACACGGCGTCGACGTCGGCATCCGACGGTGTGAAGCGCGCGAACAGGGGCTCGGCTTCGGCGGCCCAGACCGCGAGCGCCTCCCCGGTGCGGTCGCCGAAGGCGTACACGCGCCAGCGGCCGTCCGCCTTCGCATGGTGTCCCAGGTGGGTGACGTTGCCGTCGCCCACGCGCATGACCTCGGCCGACTTGAAGCGCTTGCCGAGAGGGTAGCCGGCCGCGAGAGCCTGGTGCGCGTCGCTGCCGGTGATCATCGACGAGGTGTACTGCGTCATGAAGCCCGACGGGAACTCGGCGGTGGCGAGGTAGTAGGTCGCGAGGTCGCCGGGGTCGGAGATCTCCTCGGGCTTGCGTGCCATGAGGCTCGACCACTCGCGGTCGAAGTCGATGAGCTGCTGCGCCACCGGACGCCGCTCGGCACCGTACGTCGCGAGGAGCGCCTCGGGAGCACGGCCGGTGAGCACCGAGCCGAGCTTCCAGCCGAGGTTGAAGCCGTCCTGCATCGAGACGTTCATGCCCTGGCCCGCCTTGGCGCTGTGGGTGTGGCAGGCGTCGCCGGTGAGGAACACGCGCGGTGTGCGCCCCGACTCGTCGATCACGTCGTCGAACCCGTCGGTGACGCGGTGACCGACCTCGTAGACGCTGTGCCAGGCGACCTCGCGCACATCGAGCGTGTACGGGTGGAGGATCTCGTTGGCACGACGGATGATCTCCTCGATCGGCGTCTGCCGCACGCGGTGGTCGTCATCGGCGGCGACCTCGCCGAGGTCGATGTACATGCGGGAGAGGTAGCCGCCCTCGCGCGGGATGTGCAGGATGTTGCCCGCCTCGGAGTTGATGGCGCACTTGGTCCGCCAGTCCGGGAAGTCGGTGTTGACGAGCACGTCCATCACGCCCCACGCGTGTGCGGCGGAGGCGCCGACGTGGGTGCGCCCGATCGCCTGTCGCACGCCGCTGCGAGCGCCGTCGCAGCCGGCGACGAACTTGGTGCGGATCGTCCGCTCCTCCCCCGCGCGCTCACCCGCGACGTAGCGGACGCGCACCTCGACCGGGAACTGGCCGTCGTCGTGAACGGTGAGGCCCACGAACTCGACCCCGTAGTCGGGGGCGATCCGCCCCGGCCCGTTCGCCGCCGCCTCGGCGAAGTAGTCCAGCACGCGCGCCTGGTTGACGATCAGGTGCGGGAACTCGCAGATGTCGTACGCGTAGTCGGCGGTGCGCGAGGTGCGGATGATCTCGTCGCGCTTGTCGGGGTTCGGGCCCCAGAAGTTCATCCAGCCGATGTTGTAGGCCTCGGCGATGATCCGCTCGGCGAACCCGAACGCCTGGAAGGTCTCGACACTGCGCGGCTGGATCCCGTCGGCCTGTCCCAGCGGAAGACGGCCGTCGCGCTTCTCGATGATGCGGGTGGAGATGCCGGGGTACTGGGACATCTGGGCGGCGAGGAGCATCCCGGCGGGCCCGGAGCCGACGATCAGCACGTCGATCTCATCGGGGAGGTCGGTCGGTCGGTCGAGCCCGACGCCGGCGGCGTCCTGCACGCGCGGGTCAGCGGAGACGTAGCCGTGGTGGTGGAACTGCATCGTCGTCGATTCCTTCCGGACTTCTTCGTCGGTCCTGTGCTTCGGGTATTGCGCGCAGCGGATACGTGTTCTATATTCGAACACACTGTTCTACTATTGAACACAGCGTAAACCGCCACGCTGACGATCGCAAGGAGGAGCGCACGCATGCCCGAGACCCCGAGCGTCTCTCCCGCCTCGCAGACGCTGAGTCGCGGCATCCGCATCCTCGAAGTCCTCGCCGACGCGCGCGGCGCCCTCACGATCGACGCGATCGCGGCTCGTCTCGGCGTGCACCGCTCGATCGCCTATCGCCTGCTGCGCACGCTCGAGGACCACGGGCTCGTCACGCGGGACGCGGCGGGGGCGGTGAGCCTCGGCGCTCGAATGGCGGCCCTCGCGGCCGGCGTCGCGCACGACCTGCAGGCCGAGGCTCTCCCCGAGCTCACCGCGATCGCCAACGAGCTCGGGATGACGTGTTTCCTCGCCGTGCTCGACGGCGCCGAGTGCATCACACTGGCCAGCGTCGAACCGCGGCACGCGGTCGCGAGCGTCGCCCAGCGTCCCGGCGCGCGGCACGCGGTCACGGTCGGTGCGCCCGGCAAGGCGATCCTCGCCCAGCTGCCCGTGGGCGAGTGGCCCGCCGACGCGCCCGCGACACTGTCCGCCGATGTCGAAGCGACCAGGGTCCGCGGTTACGCCACCAGCCACGACGAGGTCATCCCCACCGTGCAGTCAGTCGCCGTGCCTCTCGTCCTGCGCAATCAGCGCCTGGCCGCGATCGCCGTGGTGCATGTCGCGACGGATCTCGACGACGCCCAGATCGCCGCGCGCCTGCACCGCTCGGCGGCCGTCATCCGCGAGGCCCTCGACGGCTGAGCCCTCTGCCGTCCCGGCCTTTGCCTCCCCCCGCACTGCAGAACGCTCCCGTCGCACTCTCCGTCGGTCCCCGCAACGGAGAGCGACAGGAAGTGCGACGGGAGCGAGGTCAGCGCGCGGAAGGAATCAGACCTTCGCGAGGCCACGGATCGGGCTGACCGACTGCTCTTCCTCGTGGTCCGGACCGAGCGGGATGCCCGAGCGGTCGCGCAGCAGGAGCGTGGCGATCAGGCCGAGCACCGTCATCCCGGCGAGATACCAGGTGACCGCGTCGGTCGAGCCCGTGGCACTCACGATGGCCGTGGCGATCGTCGGCGCGAAGGCCCCACCCGCGATGGCACCGATCGCATACGAGATCGAGACTCCCGAGAACCGGATGCTCGCGGGAAACAGCTCGGCGTAGAGCGCCGCCTGCGGGCCGTAGGTGAAGCCGAGGCCGATGGTCAGGATCGCAAGCCCGGCGAACAGCAGGCCGATCTCGCCCGTGTTCACGAGAGGGAACAGCGTGAACACTCCGACGAGCTGCATGACCCAGCCGATGATGTAGGTCGTGCGGCGACCGATCCGGTCCGAGATCCAGCCGGCGAGCAGCGTCGTGAGCAGCCAGGTGACCGCGGAACCGGCGACCGCCCAGAGCACCGGACCGCGCTCGAGGCCGATCGGCCCCTCGGGGTTGGTGGCATAGCCCTGGATGTATCCGCCGGTTGTCATGTACCCGACCGCGTTGTTGCCGGCGAAGACGAACGCGGCGACGATCACGAGCAGCAGGTGCTTCCGGAAGAGCTGCGCGATCGGCATCCGCGCCTTCTCCTTGCGCTCGGCGAGCTCGGTGAAGACCGGGCTCTCCTCCACCTTGCGTCGCACGTAGTAGCCGATGAGGATCAGCACCACGCTGAGGAGGAACGGCACACGCCAGCCCCAGGCGGCGAACTGCTCGCCGGGAGCCACCACGGTCATCAGCGCCATCACCCCGGACGCGAGCAGCAGTCCGAGGGGCACACCGATCTGCGGCGAGGCGCCGAAGATGCCGCGCTTCTTGCGCGGAGCGTGCTCGACGGCCATCAGCACGGCACCGCCCCACTCGCCACCGGCCGAGATGCCCTGGACGATGCGCAGGAGCACCAGCAGGATCGGGGCCATGATGCCGATCGTCTCGTACGTGGGCAGCAGGCCGATCAGTGCGGTCGCCGCTCCCATCAGGATCAGCGTCCACATCAGCACGGCCTTGCGTCCGAGCTTGTCGCCGTAGTGACCGGCGAGGAAAGCGCCGAGCGGCCGGAACAGGAAGCTCACGCCGACCGTGGCGAAGCCGACGAGCGCGCTGTTCGCACCGAGCGGCTCGAAGAACAGCTGGCCGAACACCAGCCCGACCGCCGTGGCGTAGATGAAGAAGTCGTACCACTCGACCGTGGTGCCGACGACGGTGGCGAAGACGACGCGGCGCCGATCGGCCGCTGTCGCGATGGTTCCGGTGGGCGTGAACCCACCCTGTGACTGCCCACTCATGGGGTGTCTCCTTTGGTTGTGACCGCATTGTCACGGCGTGCAGCGGATGCGGATCCGGAGTGCTTGCCGAGGGGTGAACCGATAATATATGATTTCGAATACGACGCACAAGGCGTCCTGCACGACAACGCAGACGAGCGCGAGGAGGCGCCCCGTGACGGATACCATCGACCGCCCCGGCAAGATCATCGCGATTCATCTGAGCTATGCGTCCCGCGCCGACCAGCGCGGCAGGCGCCCCGCTTCCCCCTCCTACTTCTTCAAGCCGGCCAGTTCCGTCGGCTTCTCCGGCGGCACGGTCGAGCGACCGGCCGGCACCGAACTGCTCGCCTTCGAAGGCGAGATCGCGCTCGTGATCGGCACCGCCGCCCGCCGCGTCTCGCTCGACGAGGCCTGGGCTCATGTGGGGTGGGTCACCGCCTCGAACGACCTCGGACTGTACGACCTGCGCGCGAACGACAAGGGCTCCAACGTCCGATCCAAGGGCGGCGACGGTTACACGCCTCTCGGCCCCGACCTGATCGATGCCCGCACGGTCGACCCGGCGGCCCTTCGCGTCCGCGCCTGGGTCAACGGCGAGCTCCGCCAGGACGACACCACGGCCGGGCTCATCTTCCCACTTGCGCAGCTCGTCGCCGACCTGTCCCAGCACTTCACGCTCGAACCGGGCGATGTCATCCTCACGGGCACCCCCGCCGGCTCCTCGGTCATCGTCCCCGGCGATGTCGTCGAGGTCGAGGTGGACGCCCCCGATGCCCCCGGTGCCCCGACGTCCGGCCGCCTCGTAACCACCGTGACTCAGGGCGATGTCCCGTTCGACGGCGACCTCGGTTCGCTCCCCGCGGTCGACGACCTGCAGCGCACCGAGGCCTGGGGCTCGGCCGAGGCCGCCGGGCTCGCGCCCCCCACCGGTGAGGGGTCGCAGAATGACGCGCGCACCCCTGCCGACGCGGCGATTCCTGACCCCTCACGCCTCTCGCCCGAGCTGCGCGCCCAGCTGCTCGAGGCTCCGACGGCCGGACTCTCCGCACAGCTCCGCAAGCGCGGACACCTCTCCTGCTTCATCGACGGGGTGTCGGTGAACATCCCCGGCCGCAAGATCGTCGGCACCGCGAAGACGCTGCGGTTCGTGCCGTTCCGCGAAGACCTCTTCGCCACGCACGGGGGCGGCTACAACGCCCAGAAGCGCGCATTCGACGCGGTGGAAGACGGCGAGATCATCGTCATCGAAGCCCGAGGGGACGCCACGACCGGAACCCTCGGCGACATCCTCGCCCTCCGCGCGAAAACCCGTGGTGCTGCCGGCGTCGTGACCGACGGCGGGGTCCGCGACTTCGACGCGGTCGCCGAGATCGGACTCCCCGTGTTCTCGCAGGGCGCCCACCCCTCGGTGCTCGGCCGCAAGCACGTGCCGTGGGACGTGGATGTCACGATCTCCTGCGGCGGCGCGACCGTGCAGCCCGGCGACATCATCGTCGGCGACAGCGACGGCGTGATCGTGATCCCCCCTGCCCTGGCCGCCGAGGTCGCGGCGAGCGCCGTCGCGCAGGAGATCGAAGACGCCTGGATCGCCGAGCAGGTCGCCGCCGGCCACCCCGTCGACGGCCTGTTCCCGCTCAACGCCGAGTGGCGAGCCCGCTACGAGGAGGCCACAGCCCGCCGGAGCGAACGATGACGGCGACGACCACGACGACGGCGGCCAGCAAGTCCGAGGTCGCGTACGAGTGGATCCGCTCGCGCATCACGGGACACATGTTCAGTCCCGGCTACCGCCTGGTGCTGGGCTCGATCGCCGAAGACCTCAAGATGAGCGTCGTCCCCGTGCGCGAGGCGATCCGCCGCCTCGAGGCCGAGGGCCTCGTGACGTTCGAGCGCAATGTCGGCGCGCGGGTGACACTCGTCGACGAGAGCGAGTACGCGCACACGATGCAGACACTCGGCCTGGTCGAGGGCTGCGCCACCGCGCTCTCCGCTCCCCTGCTCGATGAGGCCGCCCTCAACGAAGCCGCCCGCATCAACGAGCGGATGGCGCAGATGCTCGACCACCTCGACGCGCGTGCCTTCACCGAACTCAACCGCCAGTTCCACTCGGTGCTGTTCGAGCCGTGCCCCAACCCGCACCTGCTCGACCTCGTGCACCGCGGCTGGTCGCGGCTCTCCGGCATCCGGGACACCACGTTCGCGTCGATCCCCGGACGCGCACAGCACTCGGTCGAAGAGCACACCGAGATCCTGGACCTCATCCGAGCCGGCGCCGACCCGCTCGAGATCGAACTCGCCGCCCGCAACCACCGCTGGCGCACGATGGACGCGTTCCTCGACGCGCTGCACACCCGTTCCGCACCGACGACTTCCGCACCGACGACTTCCGCCCAGACGACCGGAGAAGACTCATGACCGATTCGCGCATCCCCGCCGACCTCCCCGACCACATCCAGCACTACATCGACGGCGCGTTCGTCGATTCCGTCGACGGCGACACGTTCGACGTGCTCGACCCGGTCACCAACCAGACCTACACGACGGCCGCCGCCGGTAAGAAGGCCGACATCGAGCTCGCCGTCGCCGCCGCCACGCGCGCGTTCAAAGAAGGCCCCTGGCCTCGGATGCTCCCTCGCGAGCGCTCTCGCGTGCTGCACCGCATCGCCGACATCGTCGAGTCCCGCGACGCCCGCCTCGCCGAGCTCGAGTCCTACGACTCGGGGCTCCCGATCACGCAGGCGCTGGGTCAGGCCCGCCGCGCCGCCGAGAACTTCCGCTTCTTCGCCGACCTGATCGTCGCGCAGTCCGATGATGCCTTCAAGGTGCCGGGCCGCCAGATGAACTACGTCAACCGCAAGCCGATCGGTGTCGCCGGCCTCATCACGCCGTGGAACACGCCGTTCATGCTCGAGTCCTGGAAGCTCGGTCCCGCGCTCGCGACCGGCAACACGGTCGTGCTCAAGCCCGCCGAGTTCACGCCGCTCTCGGCATCCCTCTGGGCCGGAATCTTCGAAGAGGCAGGGCTCCCCCAGGGCGTCTTCAACCTCGTGAACGGCCTCGGCGAAGACGCCGGCGACGCGCTCGTGAAGCACCCCGACGTGCCGCTGATCTCGTTCACGGGCGAGAGCTCGACCGGACAGCTGATCTTCGGCAACGCCGCTCCGTTCCTCAAGGGCCTGTCGATGGAACTCGGTGGCAAGTCGCCCGCGGTCGTCTTCGCCGACGCCGACCTCGAGGCCGCGGTGGACGCCACGATCTTCGGCGTCTTCTCCCTCAACGGCGAGCGCTGCACCGCCGGCTCCCGCATCCTCGTCGAGCGTTCGATCTACGAGGAGTTCGTCGAGCGCTACGCCGCGCAGGCGAAGCGCGTCAAGGTCGGGTACCCGCACGACCCGGCCACCGAGGTCGGCGCGCTCGTGCACCCCGAGCACTACGACAAGGTGATGAGCTACGTCGAGATCGGCAAGACCGAGGGGCGCCTGGTCGCCGGCGGCGGTCGTCCGGAGGGCTTCGAGGAGGGCAACTTCGTCGCCCCGACCGTGTTCGCCGACGTCTCCCCCGATGCCCGGATCTTCCAGGAGGAGATCTTCGGCCCGGTCGTCGCGATCACGCCGTTCGACTCCGACGAGGAGGCGCTGTCGCTGGCGAACAACACGAAGTACGGGCTCGCCGCGTACATCTGGACGAACGACCTCAAGCGCGCGCACAACTTCGCGCAGTCGGTCGAAGCGGGCATGGTGTGGCTGAACAGCAACAACGTGCGCGACCTGCGCACTCCGTTCGGCGGGGTGAAGGCCTCGGGTCTCGGTCATGAGGGCGGCTACCGCTCGATCGACTTCTACACCGACCAGCAGAGCGTGCACATCACGCTCGGCCCCGCCCACAACCCGACCTTCGGCAAGAACTGACCACACTGTCTCGTTCCGGTCGCACTTCCTGTCGCCTCGCCGGCGCGAATGCGACACAAAGTGCGACCGGAACCTCACGCAAGGACGCTGACATGACACACCGCGAAGACATGACCCTGACCTCCTCCGGCTTCTACGTCTCCCAGGAGGCGCCGATCCGCTCCGAGAACCCCGTGGCGACGCCGAAGAGCACGCCGCCGGACATCCTCCGCTGCGCATACATGGAGCTCGTGGTCACCGACCTCGCGGCGTCGCGTCAGTTCTACGTCGACATCCTGGGTCTGTACGTGACCGAGGAGGACGACGAGGCGATCTACCTGCGCTCGACGGAGGAGTTCATCCACCACAACCTGGTGCTGCGCAAGGGATCCCTCGCCGCGGTCGCCGCGTTCTCGTACCGGGTACGCACGCCCGAAGACCTCGACCGCGCCGTCGAGTTCTACACGGAGCTCAGCTGCGACGTGCGCCGGAACGAGAACGGGTTCGTCAAGGGCATCGGCGACTCCGTCCGCGTGGTCGATCCGCTCGGCTTCCCGTACGAGTACTTCTACGCCACCGAGCACGTCGAGCGGATGTCGTGGCGCTACGACCTGCACATCCCCGGCGAGCTGGTGCGCCTCGACCACTTCAACCAGGTCACCCCCGACGTGCCGCGCGCCGTGGGGTTCATGCAGGACCTCGGTTTCCGCGTCACGGAAGACATCCAGGACGAGGAGGGCACGGTCTACGCCGCCTGGATGCGCCGCAAGCCCACCGTGCACGACACCGCCATGACCGGCGGCGACGGCCCCCGCATGCACCACGTGTGCTTCGCCACGCACGAGAAGCACAACATCCTCGCGATCTGCGACAAGCTCGGCGCCCTCCGCCGCTCCGACTCGATCGAGCGGGGTCCCGGCCGACACGGCGTCTCGAACGCGTTCTACCTGTACCTGCGCGACCCCGACGGCCACCGTGTCGAGGTGTACACGCAGGACTATTACACCGGCGACCCGGACAACCCGGTCGTCACGTGGGACGTGCACGACAACCAGCGCCGCGACTGGTGGGGGAACCCCGTCGTCCCCTCCTGGTACACGGATGCCTCGCTCGTGCTCGACCTCGACGGCAACCCGCAGCCCGTCGTCGCGCGCACCGACTCGAGCGAGATGGCCGTCACCATCGGCGCCGACGGTTTCTCATACACCCGTGCCGATGACGACAAGGACATGCCTGAGTACAAGCAGGGCGAGTACAAGCTCGGCCACCAGCTCTAGGAGGCACGGATGCTGTCAGACGAGACCATCACGCGGATCGCGGCCGAGCTCGCCGAAGCCGACCGCACGCACAGCGTGATCCCGCGCATCACCGCCCGGTACCCGGAGGCGACCGTCGAGGACTCCTACGCGATCCAGGGGGTCTGGCGCGACCAGAACCTCGCCGCGGGTCGCCGGCTCGTCGGGCGCAAGATCGGCCTGACGTCCAAGGCGATGCAGCAGGCCACGGGCATCACCGAACCGGACTACGGCGTGATGTTCGACGACACCGTCTACGAGTCCGGCGCCGAGATCCCGGTCGACCACTTCTCGAACGTGCGCATCGAGGTCGAGCTGGCGTTCGTCCTGAAGCACCCGCTCGAGGGGCCGGACTGCACGCTGGACGACGCACTCGCGGCGATCGACTACGCGGTCCCTGCCCTCGAGGTGCTCAACTCCCACATCGAGCTCGAGGGGCGGACGATCGTCGACACGATCAGCGACAACGCCGCGTACGGAGCGATGGTGCTCGGCACAGAACATCGTCGGCCGGACGAGATCGATCTGCGCTGGGTGCCGGGCGTCCTGTCCCGCAACGGCGAGATCGAGGAGACCGGGGTCGCCGCCGGAGTCCTCGGCCACCCTGCCACCGGCGTCGCGTGGTTGGCGAACAAGTTCCATCAGCACGGCGCGCGTCTCGAAGCCGGGGAGATCATCCTGGCAGGATCGTTCACGCGCCCGATGTGGGTGTCGCGTGGCGATGAAGTGCTGTGCGATTACGGACCGATGGGAACAATCGCATGCCGCTTCGTCTAGACCCCTCCTTCCGCGAGCAGCTCGCGGACTCCGATCACCCGTTCGTGGGCATGTGGGTCTGCTCCGGCAGCCCGCTTCTCGCGGAGGTCGCCGCAGGGTCCGGGCTGGACTGGCTGCTGATCGACATGGAGCACTCGGCGAACACGCTCGAGTCCGTCCTGCAGCAGCTGCAGGCCGTCGCCGCCTATCCGATCGCGCCGCTCGTGCGCGTGCCGTCGAATGACACGGTCGCGATCAAGCAGATCCTCGATCTCGGGGCACAGAACCTGATCGTGCCGATGGTCTCCTCCGCCGACGAGGCCCGCGCCGCCGTCGCCGCCACCCGCTACCCGCCGGAGGGCGTGCGCGGAGTGGGAAGCGCCCTCGCCCGGAGCGCCCGGTGGAACCGCGTCGACCGGTACCTGCAGGAGTCCGCGCAGCATGTCTCGCTGACGGTGCAGATCGAGACGGCCGCAGGGGTCGAGGCCGCAGCCGACATCGCCGCGGTCGACGGCGTGGATGCCGTCTTCGTCGGACCGTCCGACCTCTCCGCATCGATGGGGCTCCTGGGTCAGCAGACCCATCCCGACGTGACGGCGGCCGTCGAGAAGGTGTTCGCGGCTGTCAAGGCTGCCGGCAAGGCCGTCGGCGTGAACGCGTTCGACCCTGTCGCCGCCGATGCCTACCTCACCGCGGGCGCGGACTTCGTCGCGGTGGGAGCCGACGTCGCCCTGCTCGCCCGAGCATCCGAGGCACTGGCCGCCCGCTTCATCGCCGCGGACGGGGCGGCGCGCGCGAGCTACTGAACCGTTCGAATCGCGCGAACGGTTCGATACGGGTCTCCTCACCGACCATTCGCGCGATTCGAACACCCGGCGCATCCCCGTGAGCTAGCGGATTCATAGCGTTTCCGGCGAGACTGTCGGCATGACCTTCGCCGCTCTCCAGCCCCTCGCCGACCGTGCCGCCCTCTTCGTCGCACTCCGACAGGACGCCCTCGCCGCCGCCGCCGATGCTCTCGGCGAGCACCGCTGGGACGCGGACATGGCTGCGGGGACGCTCACCTTCACGGCGAACGACGACCCCTCGCGGCAGCTCGTCACCCGCGCACACCTGATCGCGACGATCGCGCCGGGACCCCGTTCGCTGCTGTGGGCCTGGGCGCACCCCAGCGGCGACCCGCAGGGCGTCGCCGCTCAGCTGCACGCATACGGCACCGAGCACGGGATCGCGGAGTTGACGACCTCGGAGGTGCCGTTCCCCGAGGGAGCAGGTGACGACGAGTGGATCGCGCAGGCAGCTCATACGGTCGGCGGGGTGGCCGTCGAGCTGACCGGACGCTCGCCGTACTACTCAGCCCCCGTCGGCAACGGCACCCGCGCGGTGTTCCTGCTCGATGCGCCGCTCGCACCGCTCACCGTCGCCGACGCGGTCGTCGCCCTCCCCCGGGTGCTCGCCGGCGCGGACCTGCCCGACGCGCGCACCGCAGTCTGGGATCTCGCGAGGCTCGCCGGCTGGACGCTCACCTGGACGGATGAGGCCTTCTCGGGCGCCTCCGTCTCGGACTCCTCCGGTACTGCCACGTTCCGGTTCGATGAGCAGGCCCGCATCAGCGGCATCGAGAGCACGCTGCACGCGCAGAACTGACCGCTCGCGAGGGCCGCTCGACGTGGCCGCGCGAACGTGATCTGTGGGATTCTTGGTCGCATGAAGAACGGAATCGTCCGGTTCGTCGCGCTCTACGTGTTCAACGTCGCAGTGCTGCTCCTGATCGGCCTACTGCTGCCCGGCGTCTCCGTGGGATGGAACGCGCTGTGGGCCTCGGTGATCCTGACCCTCGCCGCCCTGTTCGTGAAGCCGTTGCTCGCCGGAGCCTTCCGCAGGTCCGCGGCGAAATCGGCCGCCGAGCGCACCAAGACCGGCGAGAAGATCGTCCAGTACGTCCTCGTCTATCTGGTCGAGCTCATCATCTGGGTGCTCACGGTGTGGTTCAGCGGTGTGCGCGCCTCGGGCTTGTGGGCATTCGTGCTGCCTCCGCTGGCCCTGCTGTTCGGCTGGATGATCTACGACCAGATCGACGACCGGATGCAGGCCAAGACCGCGGAGATCTACGACTCCGTGCAGGCGCGTGTGAAGGGCGGGCGCTCGAAGTCCGCACCCGCGACGACCTCCACGACCACCACCGCACCGGAGTCCCCTGAGACACGCGCTGCCCGCGCTGAGCTGAGTGACGGTCTCACGCCCGAGCAGCGCCGGATGCTCGACGAACTCGGCTGACCGGCCTCACGCCGCAGTCAGACGACGACGTCGCAGGAATCTCACCGATTCCTGCGACGTCGTGCGTATCTGCGGTGCCCCGAGGGGGCTAGCCGAGGCGCTCCGCCGCCTCGACGACGTTCGTCATGAGCAGGGCGACGGTCATCGGACCGACACCTCCGGGGTTCGGTGAGATGTAGCCCGCGACATCCGCGACTCCGGGCGCGACGTCGCCGAACACCAGGCTCTTGCCGGTCTCCGGATCGCTCTCGCGGGTGACGCCCACATCGAGCACAGCGGCACCGGGCTTGACGTCCTCGGCGCGGATCAGGTGCTTCACACCGGCGGCGGCGACGATCACGTCGGCCTCCCGCAGGTACCGCGGCATGTCGACGGTGCCGGTGTGCGTGAGCGTGACCGTGGCGTTGAGGTCGCGGCGGGTGAGCAGCAGCCCGATGGAGCGGCCGATGGTCACTCCGCGGCCGACGACCACCACGTGCTTGCCCTTGAGGTCGTAGTCGTTGCGCAGCAGCAGCTCGATCACACCACGAGGCGTGCAGGGCAGCGGCGTGTGGATCGGACCGTTGACGTTCAGCACGAGCCGGCCGAGGTTGGTCGGGTGCAGGCCGTCGGCATCCTTGGCAGGGTCGATCCGCTCGAGGATGGCATCGGTGTCGAGGTGCTTCGGCAGCGGCAGCTGCACGATGTAGCCGTGGCACGCGGGGTCGGCGTTGAGCTCGTCGATCAGTGCTTCGACCTCGGCCTGGGTGGCATCCGCCGGCAGCTCGCGCTGGATCGAGTTCATCCCGATCGCCTCGGACTGCCGGTGCTTCATGCCCACGTACAGCTGCGATGCCGGGTCTGCGCCCACGAGCACCGTCGCGATGCCGGGCGTGATGCCCCGCTCCTTCAGCGCGGCGACGCGCTCGGTGAGTTCGGCACGGATCGCGGCGGAGGCCGCCTTCCCGTCCAGGATCTTCGCCGTCACTGCTGCAGGTCCGGGTAGAGCGGGAACGCGGCAGCGAGAGCGTCGACGCGGGCGCGCAGCGCCACGACATCGGCACCGGGGAGCAGCGCGAGGGCGATGATGTCGGCGACCTCGGTGAACTCGGCGTCGCCGAAGCCGCGGGTCGCGAGCGCCGGGGTGCCGACACGCAGACCCGAGGTGACCATCGGCGGACGCGGGTCGTTCGGGACGGCGTTGCGGTTCACGGTGATGTGGATGTCGTGCAGGAGGTCTTCCGCCTGCTTGCCGTCGATCTCGGCATCGCGCAGGTCCACGAGCACCAGGTGCACGTCGGTGCCGCCGGAGCGCACCGCGATGCCGGCATCCTTCACGTCCTGCTGCGACAGGCGCTCGGCGATGAGCTTCGCACCGCGCAGCACGCGCTCCTGACGCTCCTTGAACTCCGGGGTGCCGGCGAGCTTGAACGCGGTCGCCTTGGCGGCGATCACGTGCATGAGCGGGCCGCCCTGCTGCCCGGGGAAGACCGCGGTGTTGATCTTCTTGGCGAGCTCGGCGTCGTTCGTGAGGATGAAGCCGGAGCGCGGGCCGCCGATCGTCTTGTGCACGGTCGAGGAGACGACGTGCGCGTGAGGAACCGGGTTCGGGTGCAGACCCGCCGCGACCAGACCGGCGAAGTGCGCCATGTCGACCCAGAGGAGTGCGCCGACCTCATCGGCGATCTCGCGGAAGGCCGCGAAGTCCATGGTGCGCGGGTAGGCCGACCAGCCGGCGATGATGACCTTGGGCTTGTGCTCGAGCGCGAGGCGACGGACCTCGGCCATATCGATGGTCGAGGTCTCGGGGTCGACGCCGTACGCGACGATGTCGTAGAGCCGGCCGGAGAAGTTGATCTTCATGCCGTGCGTGAGGTGGCCGCCCTGGTCGAGCGAGAGACCGAGCAGAGTGTCGCCGGGGCGCGCGATCGCGTGCAGGACAGCGGCGTTCGCCGATGCACCGGAGTGCGGCTGCACGTTCGCGAACTCGGCGCCGAACAGGCTCTTCGCCCGCTCGATCGCGAGGGACTCCGCCACGTCGACCTCTTCGCAGCCACCGTAGTAGCGGCGACCCGGGTAGCCCTCGGCGTACTTGTTCGTGAGCACGGAGCCCTGCGACTGCAGCACCGAGACGGGAACGAAGTTCTCCGAGGCGATCATCTCGAGGAAGGTCTGCTGACGCTTCAGCTCGCGATCGAGGACCTCGGCGATCTCCGGGTCGACCTCGGCGAGCGGGGCGTTGAAGTAACGGTCGGTCATGGTGACATGCTCCTTTGACGACGGATTCGAAAGGGGTGTTCCAATCGGCCCAGGCGCGCGGTCGAATTCCGTGGTCAGTCGCTCCCCGGTGGTAGTCCACCCAGACGCCAGTCGCGACGGTTACGAGCATAGCCGATGCCGGAGGCGGCGGACACGGACGTTTCGACCCCCCGCTGCAGAATCGATTCGACTTCTCCCATTCCACTCGACCGCGCTGACCGGTACGTTTTGTTCATGGTCCTTCCTCATCCTCTTCCGCTCGTGCCCGCGCCCGTGTCCGCCATCGCACGAGAAGGGCGGATGCCGGTCACCGCGACGACGCGCGTGCTCGGCTCCTCCCCCGCCGCCGCCCAGCTGATCGACGCGGTCGAGCGCCGCACCGGCATCCGTCTTTCCGTCGCCGACGAGGCCCCCGCCGAGATCGAGCTGTTCGTCGACCCGAACTCGTCGGCGCCGGAGGGTTACACGCTCGAGATCGGCGATCGTGCGGTCATCGTCGGCGCAGATGAGGCCGGACTGTTCTACGGCGTGCAGACCCTGCTGCAGCTGCTCCGTCAGGACGACTCCGGCTGGGCGCTCCTGGGAGCCGATGTCGCGGACTCTCCGCGCTTCGCCCGACGGGGAGTGATGCTCGACGTGGCACGGCACTTCTTCGGCGTCGACGACGTCAAGAAGTTCATCGACGGCACGAGCGCGCTCAAGCTCAACCACCTGCACCTGCACCTCAGCGACGACCAGGGGTGGCGCGTGCACATCGATTCCTGGCCAAAGCTCACCGAGCTGTCCGCCGCCACGTCGGCGAACGGCGACCCCGGCGGCTTCTACACGAAGGACGACTACCGCGAGATCGTCGAGTACGCCGCCTCGCGCCACATGATCGTGATCCCCGAGATCGACCTCCCCGGTCACACGCACGCGATCGGCGTCGCCTACCCGGAGCTCGTCGAGGAGCCCGTCATGAACGACAACCTCATCGCGGATTCGGAACGCCTCGACCAGGCGCTGCCGGTCGCCGGCGAGAGCTACCTGGGCTGGGGGGTCGGACACTCCAGCGTGCGCATCCACGAGGAGCGCACGTACGACTTCGTGCGCGACGTCGTGCGCGAGCTGGCGGAGATGACCCCGGGTCCGTACATCCACGTCGGTGGCGACGAGTCGCTCGGCACCCCGCAGGCCGATTTCGACCTGTTCGCCGAGCGTGCCACCGCGATCGTCGTCGAGGCCGGCAAGACCCCGGTCGCGTGGCACGAGATGGGATCCGCGGCGAACATCGCCGAGGGAACGGTCGGGCAGTACTGGGGCAAGACGACCCCGGAGGGCACCCATGCCGAAGAGGCCGCGCACTTCGTCGAGCGCGGTGGCGCACTGATCATGTCCGCAGCGGACGTCACCTACCTCGACATGAAGTACACCGAGGACTTCCCCCTCGGACTGACGTGGGCTGCGATCATCGATGTCCGGTCAGCCTACGAGTGGGAGCCGACCGCCGTCCTCGACGTGCCGGATGCCGCGATCCTCGGCGTCGAGGCGCCGCTGTGGTCCGAGACCACGCGCACGTTCGGCGATGTCGAGCAGCTGGTCTTCCCCCGCGCAGCCGCCCAGGCAGAGGTGGCATGGTCGCCGCAGCACGGTCCCGAGCGGGTCTGGGAGTCCTTCCGCGTGCGGGTCGGAGCGCTCGCGCCGCTGTGGAAGGCTGAGGGGGTCGACTTCCACCCCGCAGACGAGATCCCCTGGAGCGAACGTTGAGCACCCACTCCTCCGCGACCGGTTCGCTGGTCATCCATTCGGCCAGGATCATCGATCGCGGCGAGGTCACCGAAGACGGCTGGATCCGCATCGAGGACGGCATCGTCACCGCTCGCGGCACCGGCACCGACTGGTCGCCCGCCGATGCGGTCGTCGATGCGGCGGCGGAAGCCGGCCCCGGCGCCCTGCTCACCCCGGGTTTCATCGACATCCACGGACACGGCGGTGCGGGTGCATCGTTCGACGACGGGGTGGACGCGATTCGCACCGGGCGCGATCTGCACCGCGCGCACGGCACCACCCGAGCGGTCGTGTCGCTCGTGACGGCATCGATCGACGCGCTCGCGCGCAGCGTCGCGACGATCGCGGACCTGACCGAGACCGACGCGGACATCCTCGGTTCGCACCTCGAAGGGCCTTTCCTCGACCCCGGTCACCACGGCGCGCACGAGCCTACGCTCCTGCGCCACCCGGTCGCGGCCGACGTCGCACGGGTGCTCGATGCCGGCCGTGGCACGGTCCGCCAGGTGACGATCGCCCCCGAACTCCCCGGTGGACTGGATGCGATCCGGCAGATCGTTGCCGCCGGATCCGCGGCAGCCGTCGGTCACACCGATGCCGACGCGGCGATGGCCGTGGCCGCGTTCGAGGCCGGCGCGTCGATCCTCACCCATGCGTTCAACGCCATGCCCGGCATCCACCATCGCGCTCCCGGACCGGTGCTCGCCGCCGCCGCCGATCATCGGGTGGTGCTGGAGGCGATCGCCGACGACGTGCACCTGGACCCGCACGTCGTCAAGCTGGTCTTCGACTCCGCCCCCGGCCGAGTGGCTCTCATCACGGACGCCATGGCCGCGGCCGGAAGCGCCGACGGCCACTACGACCTCGGAGCGGTCGGTGTCACGGTCGAGAACGGCGTGGCCCGAGCGGATGACACCGGCTCGATCGCCGGTTCGACCCTCACTCAGGATGTGGCGCTGCGACGCGCGGTGGCCGCGGGCGTGGAGCTCACAGAGGCGGTGCGGGCTCTCACCGCGACGCCGGCGCGGGCGATCGGCCGCTCGGCCGAACTCGGCGGGCTCGCCGTCGGCATGCTCGGAGATGCCGTGCTGCTGGATGCCGAGCTGCGCGTCGCACGAGTGTGGTCGGGACCACGGCTGCTTGCCTAGAGGCGGCAGAGCATCGCGCGACGCGCAACCCTGCGCTCTCCGGTCGTTCCTGTTCAGGGTGGGGGGCCGCCGTTCCCCAGATCGGCGGCCCCGTTTCCCCTCTCAGAGCCGGTGGCCGGGCTCTCCTCCCCCGAGGATCCCGACCGACCGCTGCCTGAATCCCGCCCCCCGGAGGGATTCGTACGGCTGTCTCTATGGGATGAGACGGCATCCCCACCGATTCATTACGCGACTCGTCGAAAATCTTCGAGAAGTTCTTCGGTCCGAAGACCGACCCACGCGGGGAGACCGCCGGTCCCCAGATCGGCGGTCTCATTCCTCGTGTGCAGAGATGGGGGGTCGGGCTCTCCTCCCCCGAGGATCCCGACCCGCCCGACCGGTGCACATCCTTCGCACCAGCACCTGAACTCCGCCCCCCGGAGGAGTTCGTACGGCTGTCTCTATGGGATGAGACGGCGACCCCACGGGTTCATTACGCGACTTCCAGAAAAACTTCGAGAGACCGGGGATGCCCGAGCCGAGCCGGTGCGACCCGCGCCTGTCCAGAACCCCCATATCGGTTCAGAATTCGCAGAGAAGGGTGGCTTACCTGGGAGATTCGCGAGAGAATGGTGAAGTCGCGTGATGAGCGGCGCCCTCACGCATCTCACCTTGTAGAGACGTACCTGCGCCCGCGACAGATGGATGATTGTGCACGAAGAGAACACGACTCACGACGAACCGATCGGTGACGCCGACCTGATCCTGCGCGCCCGCTCGGGCGACACAGGCGCGTTCGGCGAACTCTGGCGCCGCCACTACCCGTCCGGCATCGCGGTCGCACGCTCGGTCACCTCGTCGATCGACCCGGACGACCTGGTGCAGGAGGCGTACACCCGCATCTACCAGGCCATCCTCAAGGGCGGGGGCCCCAACGGCTCGTTCCGCGCCTACCTCTTCACCAGCATCCGCAACACTGCCGCAGGGTGGGGCCGTGCCCGCCGCGAGACCGCGATCGACGAGCTCGACACGGTCGCCGACCCCGACACCACCGACCAGGCCGCGAACGAGGCCCTCGATCGGAGCCTCACCGCGCAGGCCTTCCGCAGCCTTCCCTCCCGCTGGCAGGAGGTGCTCTGGTACACCGAGATCGAGCAGATGAAGCCGCAGGAAGTCGGACACCTGCTGGGCATGAAGTCCGGCGCGGTGTCGCAGCTGGCCTTCCGCGCTCGTGAGGGACTCCGCGAGGCCTGGATCCAGGCGCATCTGCGCAGCGCCGAAGACGGCTCCGAGTGCCAGTGGACCATCGAGCACCTGGGCGCCTACTCGCGCGGCAACCTCAGCACTCGCGACCACAAGCGCCTCGAGCTGCACCTCGACGAGTGCGCTCGCTGCATGATCGTCGCCGCCGAGGCCAAAGACGTCTCCAAGCGCCTCGCCCTCGTCCTGCTCCCCCTCGTGCTGGGCGTCACCGGCGCGGCGGGATACCTTGCGACGTTGCAGGGTGCCGGCACTCCCATCGTGGCTCTGGCGGCCATGCCCTCCAGCATCCCGGGCGCCGTGTTCGCCGGAGACCCGACGGGCCTTGCGGCGACGGGCATCGCCTCCTCGAGTGGCGGCACCGGGTCGGGCGGTGCAGCCGGTGGCACCGGCGGCGCTGCCGGAGCATCGTCGACCGGCGGAGCCTTCACGGGGATCGGGGCGCTCGTCGGTGCGGGTTCCGCAGCTTTGGTCGTCGCAGGCGTCGTGGCCGCGGCCGCCATCATCCCCGGGCTCTCCGGTGCCGAGCCGGCCACCTCGCAGCCGAGCGCCGGAGACGCCGACCCGTCGTCGATCACGTCGCAGGTCGGGCCTGACGCCTCCTTGAACCTCGAAGAGCCGATCGTCATCGATGAGCCGGAGACCGTGCCGGACGAGGCGCCTGTGCTCCCGCCTGTCGAAGAGTCCTCGGTGGAGCAGCCGCAGGAAGACGCAGGTCCCGTCGTCGCTCCGCCGATTCCTCCCGCTGCCCCCGTCGATCCGGTCGACCCGGTCGATCCCGTCGACCCGGTTGATCCTGTCGACCCGGTTGATCCCGTGGACCCGGTCGACCCCGTCGACCCTGTCGATCCCGTGGACCCCGTCGACCCGACGGAAGCGCCCACCTGGTCCGGTGCGACCATCTGGTTCAGCGGCTTCACCATCCACTACAGCGTGCCGGTCACCGGTGCACCGGGGACGACGGTCGAAGCGCTCCTCGACGGCAGCAGCGGCGGTGGCGACACCATCGTCCTCGACGACGCGGGCACCGGCACGATCGACCTTCGTCCGGACTTCTGGCAGGTCCTGTACGCCGACACGACCGTCGTCACGTTCCGCTACGTCCTGGCGGACAAGGTCGGTCCGTCCGCCGACACGACTCTGCTGTCACTCGAGTCCGGTGCCGCTGTCGAGGCCGTCCTGCAGGAAGCGGAACAGGCTCTCGAGGGCGAATACCCCGCGACCGCCGACGCAGCAGCGGAGACCGAGCCGGCACCGGCCGCACCGGCCGCACCCGTCGCACCGGCACCGGCACCCGCACCCGCACCCGCACCCGTCGAGCCCGCCGCACCGGTACCGGCTCCTGCCGCACCGGCTCCTCCCGCACCAGCACCGGCTCCTCCCGCTCCTGCTCCCCAGGAGGCGCCCGCCGAGCCCGCACCTGCTGCGGCCGCTCCCGCCACCGACACCGCCGCCATCGCCCCGGCCGAGGACGCTCCGGCCGCCGAATAGACTGGTTGCATGTCCTCGGATCCCGCACCCGTTCCCGGCGTCGAGCGCCCGAACATCTCCGTCCTCGATGTCGTCCGCACCGTCATCCTGGTCGCTGCCGTCGCCTCTCTCGCGCTGTGGGGATTCGCCAACTGGGATCTCCCGTGGAACGTGATCCTCGGCATCGGCGCACCCGTGATCGTGATCCTCATCTGGGCACTCTTCCTGTCGCCGCGCCCGGTGCTGCGCGTGCATCCTTTCCTCCGCGCCGCCGTCGAGCTGCTCATCTACGTCGGCGTGACGATCGCCTGGTGGTCGATGGGTCAGGCGCTGATCGGCACCGCCTTCGCCCTGGTGGCCGTCGTCGCGGGCGTCCTCAGCGGTCGGCGCGCCCTGTCGTGAGCCTCCCGTCGTGAGCGCGCAGCCATGAGCGTCCTGACACAGCTGAAGGAGTCGCTCGGCGCGCCCGTCGACACCGACGAGGCTGTTCTCGAGCAGGCCAGAGCCGATCGCTCCGGTCATGCCGCAGCCGGACGCCCGATCGCCGTCGTCCACGCCGAACGGGTCGAGGACGTGCAGCAGACGATGCGCATCGCGTCGGCCGCGCGCACACCGGTCGTCATCCGCGGAGCCGGCACCGGACTCGCCGGTGGGGCGAACGCCGGCAGCGGCGAGATCGTGTTGTCCCTGCGGCGGATGACCGCGATCCGGGAGGTGCGGCCAGACGATCTGCTCGCGGTCGTCGAACCCGGCATCCTGAATGCCGACCTCAACGCAGAGCTCGCGCGACACGGGCTGTGGTGGGCACCCGACCCTGCCAGCCGCGACATCTCCACCGTGGGTGGCAACATCGCCACCGGCGCCGGCGGGCTGCTCTGCGCCAAATACGGTGTGGTCCGCGATGCCGTGCTCGGCGTCGATCTGGTCCTCGCCGACGGGCGGCTGCTGCACCTCGGGCACCGCAGCGTCAAGGGCGTCACCGGCCTCGACCTCACGGCGCTGGTCGTCGGCTCCGAAGGCACGCTCGGTGTCGTGGTGGGAGCGACCCTCAAGCTGCGCAGGCTCGTGCCAGGAGAGACGTGCACGGTGGTCGCCACCTTCCCCGGCGTGCGTGCCGCCGCCTCCGCCTCCGCTGCGGTGACCGCCGCGGGCGTGCAACCGGCGATCATGGAGCTGATGGACGCCGCGAGCCTCACCGCGGTGCACGCGCTCCTCGGCCTTCCCGCACCGACACCGGGAGCGGCCCAGCTCACCATCCAGACCGACGGCCCTGCCGCTCGCGCCGAAGCCGATACCATCGCGGAGATCCTTCGCGCTCACCGTGGGGTGACGGTCGTCTCGCACGACCGCGCGGAGGGCGAGCAGCTGCTGGCGATCCGCCGATCCATGCACGCGGCCATGGCGTCGCTGGGTACGACGCTCATCGAAGACGTCTCCGTGCCCCGCAGCGCGATGCCCGCCATGTTCGACGAGATCGCGCGTATCGAACGCGAGTACCGACTCACGATCCCGACGGTGGCGCACGCGGGCGACGGCAATCTGCACCCCAACTTCCTCTTCGAGGGTCCCGACGTCCCGCCTGAGGTGTGGGCCGCGGCCGACGAGTTGTTCCGCGCGGCGATCGCCCTCGGCGGGACGCTGACCGGAGAGCACGGCATCGGCGTTCTGAAGCGCCGCTGGCTCGCCGACGAGCTCGGAGAAGACCAGTGGCAGCTGCAGCGACAGATCGCCGCGGTGTTCGATCCCCTCGGCATCCTCAACCCGGGAAAGGTGTTCAGCCCCGATGCCTGACATCCACGTGAGCGCTGCCGTGATCGTCGACGCCGAAGGGCGGGTGCTGGTCGTCCGCAAACAGGGCACCACTCGGTTCATGCAGCCGGGAGGCAAGCCCGAGCCCGGTGAGTCCGCCGTGCAGACCCTGATCCGCGAGCTCCACGAGGAGTTGGGGCTGACGCTCGACGAGAGTGAGCTTCAGCCGCTCGGGACCTTCATCTCCGCGGCCGCGAACGAACCGGGGCACCGAGTCGTCGCCGCGGCCTTCGCGGCATCCGTCGACCCCGGAGCCGTCACGGTCCAGGCGGAACTCGCCGAGCTGCGGTGGATCACTCCCGCGGATATCGCGACGCTCCCCCTGGCGCCCCTGAGCGTCGAGCACCTGCTGCCGATCGCCTGGCCCGCGCTGGCGGGCTGAGGGCGCCGGGCAGGCGTCAGATGCCCTGCCAGGCCGGCTTGTTCGCGAACGTGTAGCGGTAGTAATCGGCGAGCGCGAGACGCGAGGCTGCGGCCTCGTCGACGACGATCGTCGCATGCGGGTGCAGCTGGATGGCGGAACCCGGCAGGAGCGCCGTGAGCGGCCCCTCGACCGCGCCGGCAACCGCCTCTGCCTTGCCTTCGCCGAACGCGAGCAGCACCAGGTGCCGCGCCTTCAGGATGGTGCCGAGGCCCTGCGTGATGCAGTGCATCGGCACGTCGTCGATCGAGTCGAAGAAGCGTGCGTTGTCCTCGCGGGTCTGCTCCGTGAGGGTCTTCACGCGAGTGCGCGAGGCGAACGACGACCCCGGCTCGTTGAAGCCGATGTGTCCATCGGTGCCGATCCCGAGAATCTGCAGGTCGACCCCACCGGCGGCCTCGATGGCTGCCTCGTAGTCGTCGCCGGCGTGCTGGATCGTCGCGA
The DNA here is from genome assembly GCF_059758615.1 of Microbacterium sp. GQ128. Taxonomy (NCBI): domain Bacteria; kingdom Bacillati; phylum Actinomycetota; class Actinomycetes; order Micrococcales; family Microbacteriaceae; genus Microbacterium; species Microbacterium sp. GQ128. Next base: position 634,232 of record NZ_JCAXDY010000003.1, on the reverse strand, counting down.
GAGCGCCGTTCGGGACGTGGATGCGCTCCGGGTCGAGCCCGAGCGGTTCCACGACCTCGCGCGTGATGACGGATCGGTAGCTCTCCGGATGAGCCGGGTCGATGCCGACGTATTCGTCCAGGGCGAAACCGCGCACCTGCGAGACGTCGCGACCGGCGAGCTGCGTGCGCAGCGCCTGGTAGACGGGGAGCGGAGTGGATCCGGTCGCAAGCCCGAGCACTGCATCCGCGCGACGTTCGATCAGCTCGACGATCTCGGTGGCGACCAGGGCGCCTGCGGCCTCGGCATTCTCGACGATGACGACCTCAGCCATGCGGGACGATCTCCTTCTCGGTGATGGATGCGCCGACCAGTGCGGCGCCGAAAGCGGCAGCGGGAGACCCGGCCGGAAGCAGTTCGATTCTCTCATCCAGGCGGAGGGACCGCATGAACGGCGATGCCTCGGCGCCCGCGTGCAACGCTGCGCGGATGCCGCCGTCCAGTCGGTCGCCGAGAGCCGTGAGCCCTCCCCCGATCACGACCGTCTCGACGTCGGCGGAGAGCACGAGAACCCGCACCGCGGCGGCGGCGCCGTGGAAGAGGTCGGTGCGGAGCTCGAGGGCGAGCGGGTCTCCGGCGTCCGCGGCATCGAAGATGTCTCTGATCGGCAGTGCACCCGGTCGCCCCCACGCCTTGGCGAGCGCTCCGCCCCCGCAGAACGTCTCGACGCAGCCGTGCTGGCCGCATCCGCACAGACGGCCGTTCGGGTCGACCGAGAGGTGCCCCACCTCCCCCGCGGTGCCACGGGAACCGCGCCAGATGCGACCGTCGATCACGATGCCTGCCGCGACGCCGGTGCCGAGGTTGAGATACGCCATCGACCCGGTGACCCCGCTCAGGGCCGCCGCTCCGAGCGCTGCGGCCTTCACGTCGTTCTCCACTCGGAACGGGATGCCGAGCGCCTGCTCCGCGCGGTCGGCGAGCTCCAGCGACTCCACGCCGAGGTTGACCGCATGATCGACGCGCCCGGCGTCGGCATCGACCAGCCCGGGGATGCCGATCCCTACGGAGCCGATGTCGGACGACGGCAAGCCGACCTCATCGGCGAGAGCGCTGACAGCCGCCACGATGCTCTCGACGACGGCGTCGTCTCCCCAGCCGGTCACCCGGCGGAGTCGCCCGACGATCTCCCCGGAGGGGTCGACGGCCACCGCATCGATCTTCGTACCACCGACGTCCAGGCCCACTCGAATCGGCCGACCGGTGGGGTCGGCAACACTCGCACCGTTCATCGGATGCCGCTCCCGGCGGTCTCGGCAGCGGTGCAGAGGAGCGTCACGACACGCCCAGCTGACCGGAGAGCACCATCACCGCGGCACCGCGCAGGACGATGTCCTCCTGATGTGTCCGGCGCACGACGACGTCCTCGAAGACGCCCTCGAGCGTGCGGGCGTGCAGCGTCTCGATCGCGGCGTCGATCAGGATGCCGTCGAGCAGATCTGCGGGTCCGGAGAGCACGACCTCGGAGAGATCGAGGGCCGCGACGATCGGAGCGATGGCGATCGCCATGCGGGTTCCGGCGTCGCGCAGGATCTCGTCGCGGGCGTCGGGGTCGGACTCCAATGCCGCGCGCAGGCGGCTGACGCTCAGCCAGGCTTCGAGGCAGCCGTCCTTGCCGCAGGCGCACCGGGGACCGCCGTCGGTGCCGACGACGACGTGCCCGATCTCCCCCGCCGCGAAGCGGCTGCCCAGCAACGGCTGGCTGCCGGTGATGAGCCCGGCGCCCACGCCCTTGCCGATCTTGATCAGCATGAAGTCGGCCTTCGCGTCCCCGAAGGTGTATTCGGCGAGCACCGCCGCGTTGGCGTCGTTCCTGGCGAGGACGGGCAGATCGAGGTCGATGCCCAGCTTCGCCTCGAGGGGGAAGTTCGTCCAGCCGAGGTTCGGCGAGCTGAGCACGAGTCCATCGGGCCGCACGACCCCGGGGGTGCCGATGCCGACGCCCAACAAGGGCTGCGTGGAGGCGGCGACCAGGGTCTTCGCGAGTTCGTGCAGGGCGGCGTACGCCGCCTCGCCGTCGGGCGATTCCGGCCGCGGGACTTCACGCCGCTCGAGCACGTCGCCGTCCAGGCTCAGCACGGCCCCGGTGAAAGCACTGGGACCCGAGAGATCGAGGCCGAGGATCTGATGGCCCACGCGGTCGATGTCGATCAGGATCGGAGGCTTGCCGGGCCCGACGGCCTCGCGAACGCCCATTTCGACGACGATGCCGTCGGCGATGAACTCCGCGACGAGATCGGAGATCGTGACCCTGGTCAGGCCCGTCTCGCGCGAGAGGTCGGCACGACTCATCGCCCCGGCGTGATACAGCGTCTGCAGGACCAGTGCACGGTTATGACCGCGGGCGTGCTCGGGGAGCACTTTCGCGCGCGAGCGCAGGTGGCGCCCAGGACCGAAGGCATGCGTGTTCGCGCCGAGGTACTCCACCTGCGGCGCGGGACGCTGTTCATCCGAAACGGACATGTTTGTTAGTAGACCTTACGAACAAAATTTGTGCAACCTCTCCTCGGAGACGCGCGGGGAGGGTTACCGAAACGTTACATTAATTTCGATACTCGGCGGAGGCGTTGTGCGATCGCTCGAGAAGGCGTGCCACCAGACCGGCGACGATGTGCTCGCGCGCCTCGATCGTCAGGGGCTTGCCCGGCACGCCGGGACGCCGCTGATCGGGCGCAGGTCCGTCCAGTGGACGATACCGCACCCCCGCCGCACGGAGGCGGCACAGGTGCGTCGACAGACGTCGTCCGAAGTCCGCGTAGGGTGGCGGCTCGCCACCCTCCCAGAGCCGTTCGGCGATCGCCGCCAGCCGCGGGAACATCGCGAAGTCGACCCGATCACGGGTGGGCAGATGCTCGCTCCAGACGTTGGCCTGCCCGCCGACGGCCCCGTCCTCGACACGCAGCGTGTAGGCGCGTTCGATCGTCAGCGGAGGGCCGACCCTGATGGGCTCCTCCGCGGACTCGGACTGCGGGTAGTCGAGGTACACCTCGAGGTCGGGGCAGGCCACGACCTCGATGCCGCGCGCGAGAGCCGCACGCATCGCGACCGGGCCGCGCCAGGCGAGGATCCGGACCCCGTCGGGGACATCCCCCTCGAGCACCTCGTCCCACGCCAGCGCCGTGCGACCTCTCGCGCGGACATGTGCGACGAAGTGGGCCGTGAACCAGGGCTGCACGTCGTGCGCGGAGGCGAGTCCGAGCTCCTGCATCCGGGTGGCGGCTGCAGCGCTCTGCTCCCATTCGGTCACGGGCACCTCGTCCCCGCCGATGCCGATCCACTCCGAGTCGAACACGTCGCACAGGGCGTCGATGGCTGCACGGCCGAATGCCAGCGAAGCCTCGGTCGGAGCGAGCGTGCGCGGGTTCACACCGAACCGCTCCCACGGCGAGTCGACCGGATCTCCGACATCGGTGTTCCCGAACTCGGGATACGCGGCGAGCGCGGCCTGGACATGACCGGGCAGCTCGACCTCCGGGACCAGCGTGACGAAGCGATCGGCGGCGTACCTCACCAGATCCCGCAGCTCGGCCGTCGTGTAGAAGCCCTCGTGGATGCCCGGCTCGACGGTCGCGAGCGGACCGTGACCGCGCTGCGTCGCCGCTCGACGGGCACCGACCTCGGTGAGCCGGGGGAAGCCCGGCACCTCGAACCGCCACCCCTGATCGTCCGTGAGATGCAAGTGCAGGACGTTGAGGTGATGGTCGGCCAGAAGGTCGATGAGCCGACGCACCTCCTCTACGGTCCGGAAGTGGCGTGCGACGTCGAGCATCGCGCCCCGCCACGCATAGGCGGGTGCTCCCTCCCACACGCCGGCCGGGATCGGCGTCGCGGCTCCCTCCGGGTCGCGCAGCTGCCGCAGCACCGTTGCGCCGCGGTACACGCCGGCGGGAGTCGCGCCACGGACCTCGATGCCCGATTCGCTCACGCTCACGCGGAACGCCTCGCCTCCGATGCGCCCGACCGCTGCGGCATCGTCGCCGAGCGTCTCGTCGACCACGAGGCGGATGCACTGCCCTCCGTCGTCATCACCGATAGCGCCCAGCGTGGCCGCAGCGGTCGCGAGCTCCGCGGGGGCAACCACGGGCGTCTTGTCCGACCAGGCGAACCCGGGCGCCATCGGGTCGATGCGCGGGTCGATGCGGGGCACCGTGGCCCGATGGGGCGCCGGCGGCATCCGCAGCGCCCGGCCCGGCGTCGCGCCGGTGGGCTCGCCGTCGAAGACGACGGGCACTCCCCCGACCAGCACCTCGACGATGCCGAGCGGTGCGGCGAACGGCTCGTCGAAGGTCGCCCCGGCCGCGATGGTCTCGGGGTCGAACAGCACGAGGTCGGCGGTCGCACCGGAGCGGATCACACCGCGCGGAGCATCGTCGCGGTCGAGGCCCAGCCGCCTGGCGGGCGTCCCCGTCAGATGCTGCACCGCCTCCTCCAGCGTGAGCACGCCCAGTTCGCGCACGTAGTGTCCGAGATACCGCGGGAACGTGCCCCTCCCGCGGGGATGCGGCCGCGCGCCGATCAGGATCCCGTCGCTTCCCCCCGTGTGCCGCGGATGGCGCATGATCGCGCGGACGTTCTCCTCATCGCCGATGTGCATCAGGATGCCCGTGGCACCGGCATCGGCGACGATCGTGTCGAGCACGATGTCGACCGCTCGGCGCCCCGTCTTCTCGGCGATCTCGGCCACCGTCCGACCGACCAGGTCTGCGAGAGCAGGATGGGCCGTGCCCGAGATCTGGATCTGCGTCCAGTCGGCCCTCTCGCCGTGGAAGCCGTCGCACCCGATCTCCTCGAGTTCCACGCGAACGGCCTCGCGGCCGGCCGCGTCGAGCTCGGAGACGGCCCGCAACAGGTCACCCGTCGCGGCGAGCCTGCTCGGCAGCAACGCGGCGAGCGTCGTTGCTCCCGGCAGATAGGGATAGGTGTCCAGGGTCACGTCGACGCCATCCGCGATGGCCTCGTCGATCAGGGCCAGGAGCTCCGCTGCCCGCCCCCGGTTCGGGGCGAAGTTCATCGTGGCGTGGGTGAGGTGGATGGGGCATCCGGTGCGGCGACCGATGTCGAGCACTTCCCGGTAGGCGTCGAGTGCTCCCCCGCCGTAGCTGCGGGTGTGCGGCGCCCAGTAGCCGCCACGCTCCGCGACCACGCGGCACAGCGCTTCGAGTTCTGCCGTGTCGGCATACATTCCCGGCGTGTAGGTGAGGCCGCTCGACATCCCGAAGGCGCCGGCGTCCAGCGCTGCACCGAGCAGGTCCGCCATCGCAGTGATCTCGACCGCTGTCGCCGGGCGGTTCTCGTGCCCGACGACCATCAGCCTGAGGTTCCCCTGCGGCACGAGCACCGCGGCGTTGGCCACGGCTGCCGCATCGATCGCAGCGAGCAGGTCGCCCATCGTCCGCCACGGCACCTCGGCCGGCATGCCGTTCCATCCGGCGATCTGCCCGGGGATGATGGCGGCCGCGTCGTCATCGAGCGGGGCATAGCCGAGGCCGTCCTGACCGAGCACCTCGGTGGTGACGCCCTGCCGGATCTTCGCCTCGTGCGCGGCCCCGCTCAGCACGGCGAGGTCGCTGTGCGCGTGCATGTCGATGAATCCCGGCGCCAGCACGAGACCGGCCGCGTCGATCTCCACCGCACCCTCCGGAAGCTCGAGGACCCCGGCGCTCCCGAGTGGCAGAACCGCCGCCACCCTCGCGCCCTCGACGGCGACGTCGGCCACGTAGCGCGCCGACCCCGCCCCATCGACGACCGTCGCTCCGCGGTACACCCGCACCAGGCCGGCAGCGGCCTTCTCCGCACTCAGAAGCATGTCGCGACCGCTCCGATCACGCGCGGATCCTCGGCATCGGGATCATCGATCACCGCGACCACGCGCCACTTGTCGAACGCCGTGCAGGGGTGCGAGAGCCCCAGACGCACCACGTCGCCGACCGCCGCCGACGCGCCGTCCGCCAACCGCAGGAACGCATGCTGATCGTTGAGCGCCGTGATCTCGCCGTCGACCGACTGCGGGACCGGCAGATCGAGATCGAACGGCACATCGCGTCGGCCCGCATCCAACAGGGCGAGGCCTTCCTCCGGCTGAGAGACGACGCGCGACCAGGTGTGCATCGCGGAACTGAGCCGAGCGGTTCCGGTCAACGGACCGAACGGCGACATGCGGGAGTAGAAGCCGTCGTCGTGGATCTGGAAGGCACCCGAGCGCAGCACGACATCGGCATCGGCGCCCTCGGGCGCGAGGACCGCCCCGGCGCGATCGGGGAAAGAGCTGCCGCCCGCGCTGAGCACGGGACGGACACCCTCGGGGTACACCAGCCGCGTGTGGAGCTCGACGATCGTCCGGAGATACGCGTCGACGGCCGCGACGGAGGGAGCGCTGCGATCCGGCCCGAACGGACCTTCGTATCCGGCGACGCCGGCGAGTCGCAGCCCGGAAGACTCCGAGATCGCCTGCGCGATCCGCTCTCCCTCGTCCACGCTGCGCGCGCCGGTCCGGCCCTGCGCCCCACCGAGTTCGACCAGCACGTCGAGCGGCCGCGCGGCACCGCGCATCCCGTCCGCCAGGATCGCGACGCCGTCGAGGGAGTCCGCCCAGCACAGCACCCGCAGCCCCTCATCGGCGGCGAGCAGCGCACTCAGTCGCCGCACCGCGGCCACGTCCGTGACGGCGTTGGCGATCAGCACCGTCGGGACACCGGCGTCGACGGCGACCTCGGCCTGCCACGGTGTCGCGACCGAGATACCCCACGCACCGGCATCGAGCAGCCGCTGCCAGAGGGCGGGCGCCATCGTGGTCTTGCCGTGCGGCGCGAGCAGCACCCTCTGCTCCCGCGCCCACGCGAAGACGGTCCTCTCGTTGTGGTCGAGCGCCCCCTCGTGCACCGTGAGCACCGGCGTGACCAGGTCGGAAAGGTGCAGATCGGCGCCGGCGACCTCCGAGAGTCGGAGTCCCGCAGCATGCGCCGGGAAGCCCTTCGTCCAGGCGCCGAGAACGGGATCCGGAATTTGTAGAGGCATCTAACAAGGCTACTAGGCTGGATGACATGACTGCGAAGATCCGAGTTTCCACCGATGCCGCCCCCGCTCCCGCGCACACCTTCTCTCAGGGGATCCGCAAGGGGGCGTTCGTCCAGGTGTCCGGCCAGGGCCCGGTCGACCCGCAGACGAACGAGTACCTCTTCCCGGGCGATGTCGCCGCGCAGACCACGCGCACACTCGAGAACGTCAAGGCCATCGTCGAGGCATCCGGCGCGACTTTCGACGACGTCGTGATGCTGCGCGTGTACCTCACCAAGCGTGAGGACTTCCCGATCATGAACGATGCCTACGGCGCCTTCGTGACGGCGAACACCCCCAGCGGGATCCTCCCGTCGCGCACGACCGTCTTCACCGGTCTGCCCCGCGAGGAGATGCTCGTCGAGATCGACGGCATCGCCATCGTCGACTGACCGCCGGCGCGGGGAGGGACGATATCACGGACCGTTGCCTCCCCGTTACCTCCCATCCCGTACCATTGGACGTCTAGGACACGTTTGAGAGCCGGGGGGTGAGTTCGTGACCGATCTGATTTCCGCGCCGGGCGCAGCAGCAGAGGCGCATGGCGACGATGCCACGCCCACCGCAGTACTCACGCCGCGAGAGCCGGGTTCCGCCACCGAACCGCCCACCACGGGTGAGCAGCCCTTGGCCTGGGCGCCTGTCGAGCCGGCACCGAAGAAGCGTCGCCTCGGGCTCTGGATCGGGCTCGGACTCGGTGTCGTCGCGTTGGGCGCAGGAGCCGCCTCGATGGTGCTCATCGCGCCGGGAACCACCGTCGCCGGGATCCCGGTGGGATGGATGACGCCCGGTGCCGCGGCCGAAGCGATCAGCACGCATCTCGCCGAGACCGAGGTCACGCTCACCGGCGAGGGAGACGACGCAGTGCTCACCGGCGCCGACCTCGGCGCGTCCCTTGATGCGACCGCTCTCGCCGATGCCGCCTTCGCCGAGCGCCCCCTGTGGAACCTCGGCATGTGGATGGGCGATCCGGTTCCCGCCGACATCGCCCTCGATGCCGAGAAGGCTTCTACGGCGCTGCGCAGCGCCGTGCCCACGAGCTTCCAGGACCCGGTGGACGCCGGCGTCGCATTCGACCCCGCCAGCGGAAAGTACATCGTCACGGCCTCGGAGCCCGGCACCGGAATCGACGTCGACGATCTCACCGCCGCCTTCACCGACGCGGTAGCTGAGGGGAAGACGTCTCTCGAATACCCCGGCGGTCCGGCCGAGGCCCTGCCTGCCGTCTCCGACGACGACGCCACTGCGACCGCCACCGGGCTGAACACGATGCTCGGGACGATCGGCTTCTACGTCGGCGACGAACGCACCGTGCCGGTCAAGCCCGCGGTCGCCGCCACCTGGTTGACCGTGGTCGCCGAAGAAGGTCAGCTGCGCATCGAAGCCGATCCGCAGGCCATCCAGGCCACGGTCGATACGCTTCCGGGTCTCGTCGACCGCGCGCCTGTCAACGCCACGAACATCGTCGACTCCGCCGGCACCGTGCTGCGGGCCGAGCAGGAGGGCGTCGTCGGCCGCGCCGTCGGCGACACGTCGGGTGTCGCCGAGCAGTTCGCGCAGCAGCTCGCCGCCGGCGACGGTGTCTTCAAACTCACCGTGGGCGAGACCGCGTTCGAGACCGTGAACCTGTTCCGCCGCATCGAGATCAACCTGAGCTCGCAACGCGCCTACCTGTTCCAGAACAACGAGGTCGTCCAGTCCTGGGCGGTGTCGACCGGCCTGCCCGGCACGCTGACCCCGGCCGGCAACTTCAAGGTGTTCGCGCACACGGCCATCCAGGACATGGGCTGCTACGAGGGCGCGCCCTACTGCACCGAAGACGTCCCCTGGATCACCTGGTTCGCACCGAACATCGGGTTCCACGGCACCTACTGGCACAACAACTTCGGCCAGCGCATGAGCCACGGCTGCGTGAACCTCCCGATCGACCTCGCCAAGTACGTCTACGACTGGTCGCCGGTCGGCCTCGAGGTGTCGGTCTACTACTGAGCCGCTCTGGCGCGGACATGAAGAAGGGGGTGGATGCCGAAGCATCCACCCCCTTCTCGTGTGTCAGCGCAGTGCGTCGACGATGCCGTTCAGCGTCGTGGACGGACGCATGACCGCGGCGACGAGCTTCTCGTCGGGACGGTAGTAGCCGCCGATCTCCACCGGCTTGCCCTGCACCGCGTTGAGCTCAGAGACGATCGTCTCCTCGTTCTCGGCGAGCGTGGCGGCGATCGGTGCGAAGGCCGCGGCGAGCTCGGCGTCCTTCGTCTGCTTCGCCAGCTCCTGAGCCCAGTACAGGCCCAGGTAGAAGTGGCTGCCACGGTTGTCGATCGTGCCCAGCGCACGGCCCGGGGAGCGGTCCTCTTCGAGGAAGGTGCCGGTCGCGGCATCCAGCGTCTCAGCCAGCACGCGGGCCTTCTCGTTGCCCGTGCGGTCGGCGAAGTGCTCGAGCGATGCGGCCAGCGCGAAGAACTCGCCGAGCGAGTCCCAGCGCAGGTAGTTCTCCTCGACCAGCTGCTGCACGTGCTTGGGGGCGGAGCCGCCCGCACCCGTCTCGAAGAGACCGCCGCCCGCGAGCAGCGGGACGATCGAGAGCATCTTGGCGCTCGTGCCGACCTCGAGGATCGGGAACAGGTCGGTGAGGTAGTCGCGCAGCACGTTGCCGGTGACCGAGATCGTGTCGAGCCCGTGACGCATGCGGGCGAGCGTGTAGCGCGTAGCCTCCTCAGGCGCGAGGATCGTGATCGTGAGGCCCTTGGTGTCGAGCGTCGCCAGCCCCTGGTGCACCTTCGCGATGATCTGCGCGTCATGCGAGCGGTTCGCGTCGAGCCAGAACACGGCCGGCACGCCGGTCGCGCGGGCGCGGGTGACCGCGAGCTTGACCCAGTCCATGACGGGGATGTGCTTGGTCTGCGTCGCGCGCCAGATGTCGCCCTTGCCGACCGTGTGCTCGATGAGCACCGTGCCCTCGCTGTCGAGCACCTGGACGATGCCGTCCGCAGCGATCTCGAACGTCTTGTCGTGGCTGCCGTACTCCTCGGCCGCCTGCGCCATGAGCCCCACGTTCGGGACGGTGCCGATCGTGGCGGGGTCGAGCGGTCCGTTCGCGATGACGTCGTCGATCACGGCCTGGTAGACGCTCGCGTACGAGGAGTCGGGGATGACCGCGAGGGTGTCGGCCTCTTCACCGTCCTTGCCCCAGAGCTTGCCACCGTTGCGCACGAGCGCGGGCATCGAGGCGTCGACGATCACGTCGCTCGGCACGTGCAGGTTGGTCGTGCCCTTGTCGGAGTTCACGTAGGACAGGCGCGGACCCTCGGCGATGGCCTTGTCGAACGCCGCGGCGATCTCGTCGCCGCCCGTGACGTTCGCGAGCCCTGCGAGGATCGATCCGAGACCGTCGTTCGCGCTGAGTCCGGCTGCAGCCAGCTTGTCGCCGTACTGCGCGAACACGTCGGCGAAGAACGCCTTGACCACGTGACCGAAGATGATGGGGTCGCTGACCTTCATCATGGTCGCCTTGAGGTGCACCGAGTAGAGCACGTCGTCGGCCTTCGCCGTGGCCAGAGTCTCGGCGAGGAACGCGTCGAGTTCGGTGGCGGAGAGGAACGTCGCGTCGATGATCTCGCGCGGCAGGACCTTGAGCCCCTCTTTCAGCACGGTGACCGTTCCGTCTTCCGCCGTGTGGCGGAAGCTCAGGACGTCGTCGTGGGCCGCGACCCAGGACCGCTCGTTGTGCTTGAAGTCATCGTGCCCCAGAGTGGCGACGCGCGTCTTCGATCCCTCGGCGAACGGCTTGTTGCGGTGCGGGTGCTTCTTCGCATAGTTCTTCACCGCGAGAGGCGCACGGCGGTCGCTGTTGCCCTCACGCAGCACCGGGTTCACGGCGGAGCCCTTGATGCGGTCGTACCGCGCGCGCACGTCCTTCTCTTCGAGCGACGACGGCTCGTCCGGGAAGTCGGGGATGTCGTAGCCCTGCTCCTGCAGTTCCGCGATGGCGCCCTTGAGCTGCGGGATCGAGGCCGAGATGTTCGGCAGCTTGATGATGTTCGCCTCGGGGAGCGTGGCCAGGCCACCCAGCTCGGCGAGGGCGTCACCCACCTGCTGCTCCGGCGTGAGCTTCTGCGGGAAGGCGGCCAGGATGCGGCCGGCCAGCGAGATGTCGCGGGTCTCGAAGTCGATGCCCGCCTGACCCGTGTAGGCCTGGATGATCGGCAGGAACGAGGCGGTGGCCAGTGCCGGCGCCTCGTCTGTGTGGGTGTAGATGATGGCTTCGTCGGTCACCGGGAGGTTCTCCGCTCTTGTGGTCTATTTGTCTCGATACCAAGATACCTGAGTGGCCTCGAGCCCGCGGCCCCGGCCTCTCCACGCCGCCCGAGGAGTGGAGACGAACGGCCAGATCTGGACGAAAAGTTCGACCGAACCGTGTCGGGTCCGCCGCGAGGCGTTAGCCTGGGTCCATGTCCGAACTGCGCATGGTCGAACTCTCCGCTGCGACGATCGTCGCCGTGAACAACCTGTCGCTCAAGCCCGGGCAGGAGCAGTTCCTCGCTCCCGTCTCGTACGGGATCGCAGCCACAGTCATCAACCCGCAGACGTCCTGGCAGCGGGTGATCCTCGATCGCAACGAGGTCGTCGGCTTCGTCAGCGCGAACTTCGATCCCGAAGCGCCGGAGGAGCACTTCCGCTCCGTGCTGTGGCGCATCAACGTCGACGCCGACGATCAGGGTCGCGGCGTCGGCCGCTTCGCCGTCGAGGCTCTGGTCGACGAGGCCAAGGCGCGCGGCGTCGACCACGTGAACGTGATCTACGAGGCCGGCGAGGGCGGGCCCGAGACCTTCTTCCACCGCGTCGGCTTCACCCCTGTCGGAGAGACCGAGTACGGCGAGGTCATCGCCGAGATCCGCGTCACGTCCTAGGGCCGGCGGCGGGGTCTCGAATCCCCTCCCCCATCGAGACCTCGTCGCCCCTGACCGCGGGATCGCTCCCATGGTCACGAACCCGGATTTGTTGCGCATGACCACAAAAGGCTTGCGTCCCGCATCGGGTCGTGCCTATCATCGCTGGAGAAGCTTGAGCGAAACGCTTCGACGATTACTTCCCACACGTTGACGATGGAGTCCCGATGACGACGATCCATGAGGTGGCACGCGCCGCCGGCGTGTCGATCAGCACGGTCTCCTACGCGCTCAGCGGCAAGCGTCCGGTCTCGGAGAAGACCCGCCTGCGCATCGAGGACGCCGTGCACGCGCTCGGGTATGAGCCCGATGCCGGTGCGCGCATGCTGGCCGGTCGCCGCACGCACATCTTCGCTCTGACCGAGCCGCTGCGCGCGGACACGCATGCACCGACCCACATGGCCTTCGTGCTCGCGACCGCGGTCGCCGCGCGACGACAAGGCTTCGACATCCTCCTCCTCACCGACGAGCAGGCCTCAGAGGGCATGAACCGCGTGGCGGCGAGCAACCTCGTCGACGCGATCCTCGTGCTCGACGTCGCTCCCGACGACGAACGCGTCCCCATCGCCCGCTCCATCGGCACGCCCACCATCTTCATCGGCCTGCCCGACGACAGCGCCGGCCTGACCTGCGTCGACCTCGACTTCGAGGCGGCCGGTCAGCTGGCCGTGGACCGTCTCGCCGACGCGGGTCATCGACGCATCACCCTGCTCGGTCAGACCGAAGTCTCATACCGCAAGTCGAACTTCCCCCGCCGGCTGCTCCGCGGCGTGCAGGAGCAGGCAACCGCCCGCGGGGTGGCTCTCGACTGGTCGGAGTCGGGCGCATCGGTCACGGATGCGGCCGCCGTGCGCGCATCCGTGGAGGCGGCGCTCGCTCGCGGCGATCGCGCGTTCATCGTGCACGCCGTCGACGACGTGCATCAGGTGCTGCTGTCCGTGCTGGCCGAACAAGGCCTCCGCGTCGGCGACGACGTCTCGGTGGTCTCCGCTGCCGCATCCTTCGACACATCGGCGCTGCCCGTTCCCGTCGACACGATCCCTCTCGTTCCGCAGCGATCGTGCGAACTCGCGGTCGACCTGGCGGTCCGCCATCTGGACGACCCGCTCGCACCCGCCGAGATCCATCTCATCCCGCCCGAGTACCGCTCGGTCGGCTCCGTCTCCCCCGCCCGAGACTGACCGTCTCCCCACGCTCCCGCAAGGCATGGTCGCTGTCGAAACGCTTCGACGATGTCTCACTCACAACTGAACAATCCGACCCAGTGAAGTGTCCGGCCCTTGGGGCCATTGAGAAAGGAGTGCCGACGATGGCACGCACCACCCGCAGGACGAAGGCGTTGGCCCTGGTGGCCGCGCTCACGACGACCGGCATCGCGCTGAGCGGCTGTACAGCCGGTTCCGGTGACGACGGCGGCGACGGCCAGACCCTCAAGCTCTGGCACTACGAAGGCGCCGACAGTGCGATGGGCAAGGCCTGGGCCGAATCCATCAAGATCTTCGAGGAGGAGACCGGAGCGAAGGTCGAGTTCGAGGAGAAGTCCTTCGAGCAGATCCAGAAGACCGCCAGCCAGGTGCTCGACACGGATGCCGCGCCCGACCTGATGGAGTTCAACAAGGGCAACGCGACCGCGGGCTTCCTCGCCTCCACCGGCCTGATCGCCGACATCTCGGACGCGGTCGAGGAGTACGGGTGGGACGAGAAGCTGGCACCGTCGCTGCAGACCACCGCCAAGTACTCGGAAGACGGCGTGATGGGCGGTGACACGTGGTTCGGAATTCCGAACTACGGCGAGTTCGTGGGCGTCTACTACAACGAGGATGCCTTCGCCGCAGCGGGACTCGAGATCCCCACGACGTACGAGGAGTTCGTCGACGTGCTCGACGCCTTCGTCGCCCAGGGCGTCACGCCCCTCGCGGAAGCCGGCGCCGAATACCCGCTGGGGCAGCTCTGGTACCAGCTCGCCCTGCTCGAGGCCGATCGCGGCTTCGTCGACGACTACCAGCTCTACGAGACCCCCGTCGACTGGCAGGGCCCGGAGGTCACGGCTGCCACCGAGACCCTGAAGGAGTACGTCGACAAGGGCTACATCGCCTCCGACGTGTCATCGGTCAAGGCGGAGGACGCAGGCGTCTCGTTCATCAACGGCTCGTCGCCGATCTTCGTCTCCGGCTCGTGGTGGTTCGGCCGCTTCGTCGCCGAGGCCACCGGCTTCGACTGGTCGATGGCGGCATTCCCCGGAGCCGACCTCTCGCTCGGCTCCTCGGGCAACCTCTGGGTCGTTCCCGAGAACGCGGCCAACAAGGACCTCGCCTACGAGTTCATCGATATCACGATGCGCCCCGAGATCCAGGCGATCATCGGCAACAACGGCGGCCTGCCCGTCGCGGCCGACACCGCCGACATCACCGACGAGAAGAGCGCGGCCCTCATCGAGACCTTCAACGGGGTCCTCGACGCCGACGGCCTCTCCTTCTACCCGGACTGGCCCGCACCGGGCTTCTACGACGTGATCGTGCAGGAGCTGCAGGGCCTCGTCACCGGCGTGCAGGACGTGAAGACCACGAACAAGAACCTCGGCGAGCAGTACGACGAGGGCACCGCCGAATTCCGTTGATCGACCTGCGGGGGCGACGTCCACGGATGCCGCCCCCGCACCTCCTGGAGATGAAGATGTCACTCGCCACCCGCCGCGAGGGCCGCACCAAGCTGCCGCCCGAACAGCCGTCGATCCCGCAGCGCAGCGGTGGGACCGGTGCCTACTGGTTCTACCTGCTCCCCGGGTTCGTGCTCCTGCTCATCGTCGTGATCGTTCCGCTGATCTGGAACGTGTACCTCACCTTCACGAAGTGGAAGGGGGTGCGCGCACCGGAGTTCATCGGGCTCGAGAACTGGCAGAAGATCCTCACCGACAGCGACTTCTGGACCTCGTTCACGAACTCGGTGTGGATGATCATCGCGATGGTCGTGGTGCCGACGATCGTGGGGCTCGTCGTCGCCGCACTGCTGTTCGACGTGGTCGGACGCAAGTTCGGCGGCAAGGTCGGCAGCTTCCTCCGGGCCACCTACTACCTTCCGCAGATCCTCCCCATCGCCGTCGCCGGCATCGTGATCGGCTGGATCGTGCGCCCGGGCAGCGATGGTGCCCTCAACCAGATGCTCGGCTGGTTCGGCCTGCCCGCCTACGACTGGCTCGGCCAGATGCCGTCAGCGCTCATCGTGCTCATGGTCGTGATGGTGTGGGTGCAGCTCGGCTACCCCGTCGTGGTCTTCATGGCCGCACTCCAGCGCGTCGACCCGGAGCTGTACGAGGCCGCGGAGCTCGACGGCGCGAACTGGTTCCAGCGGTTCTCGGCGATCACGATGAGCATCATCCGCCCGGAGATCTTCGTCGTCACCCTGACCTGCACGATCGCCGCGCTCAAGGTGTTCGGTCCGGTCTACATCATCACCCGCGGAGGCCCGGCCGGCGCCACCCTGGTGCCTGCTTACTACGCCTACCAGGAGTTCTTCACGAAGCGGAACGTCGGCTACGGCGCCACGATCGCCACCGTCCTCACCATCGTCGTCGTGATCGTGTCGATCATCTTCATCCGCGTCCAGAACTCCCTCGAGCGCAAGGAAAGGGCGGGTCTGTGATGCACGCCACCACCGCCATCGTCACCGGAAAACCCGCCAAGACGCGTCCGCGCGGCGGCATGACCAAGAAGCGCCCGATCGACTGGCTGCTGCTCGTGCTCGTCATCGTCGGCGCGCTGCTCGTCATCGCGCCGTTCTACCTGGTGCTCGTGAACTCCTTCAAGTCTCCCGTCGACTACGCCACCTCCGGCCCCCTCGCCCTCCCCGAGTCGCTCGACTTCGGCGGCATCATCAAGTTCTGGGAACGGGTGAACTTCCCGGAGAAGGTGTGGAACTCGATCTTCATCGCCGGGATCGTGTCGGTGCTCGCGGTCGTCATCTCGATGCTCAACGCCTTCGCGATCGGCATCGGACGCGTGCGCGGTCGCTCCTGGATCGTGCTGCTGTTCCTGATGGCGAACCTCCTGCCGCAGGAGGCGCTGCTCTACCCGCTGTACTACATGTTCAAATCCGTCGGACTGTACGACAACGTGTGGTCGGTGATCATCGTGTTCACCGTCATCCAGGCGGCCTTCGGCACCTACCTGCTCTCGTCCGTCTACGGCACCTTCCCCAAGGAGGTCCTCGAGGCCGCGTCGCTCGACGGTGCCAGCCGCTGGCAGATCCTGTGGCGCGTGATCTTCCCGATCAGTCGTCCGACACTCTCGGTCCTGTTGATCTTCTTCTTCATCTGGACCTGGAACGAGTTCCTCATCCCGCTGACGTTCCTCGCCTCCAACGCGAATCAGACGGTTCCGGTGGCCATCAGCGTGCTCCAGGGCGACCGGCTGATGGACGTGACCACCACGAGCGCCTCGGCGCTGCTCGGCATCATCCCGACGCTCATCTTCTTCCTCATCTTCCAACGCACCCTCACCAGGGGCATCACCGCAGGAGCAGTCAAGCAATGAAGTTCACCGACGGGTTCTGGCAACTGCGTCCCGGAGTCTCGGCGCTCTACGCGCAGGAGGCGTACGACATCACCGAGACCGACGAGACGCCGGACGGGACCGGCATCGTCATCACGGCACCCACGATGGTCATCGCGAAGCGCGGCGACACCCTGAACCGGCCCGTGCTCACCACCACCCTCTCCTCCCCCGCCGAGGGCATCATCCGAGTGCGCATCGCGCATCACGCCGGCGGTCGATGGCACGGCGGATTCACGCTGCCGGGCGCGGGCGCCGGCACGGCCTCGATCACCATCGGCGACCAGGGGGGCGTGCTGGACGCCGGGTCGCTGGTCGCCCGCATCGCCCCCGGCGATCCGTGGGACCTGTCGTTCGAGGTCGACGGCCGCCGAGTGACCGGCAGCGGACACAAGGCGCAGGGCTACGTGCGGCTGGCGGACGACGCGCAGGTCGATCGCGGGATCGTCGGCAACGGGCGCCAGGGCGGCGCGGCGCCCCGAGCATCCGCCTACGTGCACGAGCAGCTCGACCTGGGCGTCGGGGAGCACGTGTACGGGCTCGGCGAGCGCTTCGGACCGCTGGTGAAGAACGGTCAGACCGTGGAGATCTGGAACGCCGACGGCGGCACCTCCAGCGAGCAGGCCTACAAGAACGTCCCGTTCCATCTCTCCGATCGCGGCTACGGCGTGCTCGTGAACGACCCGGGCCACGTCTCGTACGAGATCGGCTCGGAATCCGTCGAGCGCGTGCAGTTCTCGGTCTCCGGCGAGGTGCTCGAGTACTTCGTGATCGCGGGCCCGACGCCGAAGGACGTGCTCGGTCGCTACACGGCCCTCACCGGCCGCCCGCCCGTGGTCCCCGCCTGGTCGTACGGGCTGTGGCTGTCGACGAGCTTCACGACCGACTACGACGAGCAGACCGTGAACTCGTTCATCGACGAGATGTCCGCACGCGAGCTGCCGGTCTCCGTCTTCCACTTCGACTGCTTCTGGATGCGCGAGTTCCAGTGGTGCGACTTCGAGTGGGATCCGCGGGTGTTCCCCGACCCCGAGGGGATGCTCGGGCGCCTGCACGACAAGGATCTGCGGGTCTGCGTGTGGATCAACCCCTACATCGCCCAGCGCTCCCCGCTGTTCCGCGAAGCCGCCGATCAGGGCTTCCTGGTGAAGCGCGCCGACGGCTCGGTGTGGCAGTGGGACCTCTGGCAGGCCGGCATGGGCCTCGTCGACTTCACGAATCCCGACGCCACAGCCTGGTACCAGTCGAAGCTGCGGGGCCTCGTCGCCCAGGGCGTGGACTGCTTCAAGACCGACTTCGGCGAGCGCATCCCCACGGATGTCGTCTGGTCCGACGGCGCAGACCCCGAGCGCATGCACAACCTCTACACCGAGCTCTACAACCGCGCGGTGTTCGACGTGCTCACCGAGACGCGCGGGGAGGGCGACGCGGTGCTGTTCGCGCGCTCGGCGACCGCGGGCGGGCAGAGCATGCCCGTGCACTGGGGCGGCGACTCCACCTCGACCTACACGTCGATGGCCGAGACGCTGCGCGGTGGCCTGTCGCTCGCACTGTCGGGCTTCGCGTTCTGGAGCCACGACATCGGCGGGTTCGAGGGCATGCCGGACGCCGGTGTCTTCAAGCGCTGGACCGCCTTCGGGCTCCTGGGTTCGCACTCACGCTTCCACGGGTCGAGCTCGTACCGGGTGCCGTGGGCGTTCGACGAGGAGGCCGTCGAGGTGACGCGCCAGTTCACGCACCTCAAGATGCGCCTCATGCCGTACCTGTACCAGCAGGGGCTGGACGCCGCGGCGACGGGCGTGCCGCTGATGCGTCCGATGATGCTGGAGTTCCCCGAGGATCCGGCCACCGCATACCTCGACCGGCAGTACATGCTGGGGTCCGATCTGCTCGTCGCCCCGGTGTTCACCGAAGACGGAGAGGTCGACTTCTACCTCCCCGCCGGGGAGTGGACCTCGCTGCTCACGGGCGAGACCGTGACCGGCGGCGGCTGGCGACGGGAGAAGCACGGGTTCGACTCGCTGCCGCTGTACGTGCGGCCGGGCACGGCGCTCCCCTGGGGTGCACGGGTCGACCGCCCGGATTACGACTACCATGACGGACTGCGGCTCCGGGTCTTCCCCGGCGGCGCCGGCAGCACCACCGTCACGGTGACGGACCCCGATGGCCGCGCCGAGGACTACACCGTCGACCTCGAGGAGATCACCGCATGACCAGTCTGCTCACGCCCCGCGATGACTACCGCGGCTCCGGCCTGGTGTTCCCCGATGGGTTCACGTTCGGATCCGCCACGGCCTCGTACCAGATCGAGGGAGCGGCAGCGGAGGACGGCCGGACCCCGTCGATCTGGGACACCTTCAGCAAGACACCGGGTCGGGTCTGGAACGGCGACACCGGCGACGTCGCATGCGATCACTACCATCGCGTGGACGAGGACCTCGATCTGATGTCCGACCTGGGGCTCGAGGCCTACCGGTTCTCGATCGCCTGGCCGCGTATCGTCCCCGCGGCGTCCGGCGAGGTGAACCAGGCCGGGATCGATTTCTACTCCCGCCTGGTCGACGGGCTGCTCGAGCGCGGAATCCGTCCGGTGGCGACGCTCTACCACTGGGACCTCCCGCAGTATCTCGAGGATGCCGGCGGCTGGACATCGCGAGCGACCACCGACGCCTTCGAGCGCTACGCCGAGATCATGGGCACGGCACTGGGCGACCGCGTGCACACCTGGACGACCCTCAACGAGCCGTGGTGCTCCGCCTATCTCGGCTACGGCCAGGGCGGCCACGCACCGGGACGCCACGAACCGGCATCGGCGCTGTCGGCCGTCCACCACCTCAACCTCGCCCACGGGCGCGCCGTGCAGGCGCTTCGCGCGACCTCCACCGGCGACCCCGACTACTCCGTCACCCTGAACTTCCACGTGCTGCGCGGACAGGGAGACGGCGCCGCGGAGGCGATGCGCCGCATCGACGCTCTCGCCAACCGCGCGTTCACCGGCCCGATGCTGCGCGGCGAGTACCCGACCGATCTGCTCGAGGACACCGCATCGGTCACCGACTGGGGCTTCGTGCAGGACGGTGACCTCGCCACGATCGCCCAGCCGATCGACGTGCTCGGCGTGAACTACTACTCGACCGCGACCGTGCGCCTCTGGGACGGCGTCTCGCAGAAGCAGCAGAACGACGGACACAAGGGTGCCGCCGGCGGAACGGCCTGGCCCGGCAGCGACCAGCTGGTCGAGTTCGTGGAGCAGCCCGGCCCCTACACCGCGATGGGCTGGAACATCGCTCCGGAGGGCCTCGAGGAGCTGCTGGTGTCACTCTCCGAGCAGTTCCCCGAGCAGGCGCTCATGGTCACCGAGAACGGCGCCGCATTCGAAGACGAGGTCGCCGCAGACGGTGCGGTGCACGACGTCGAGCGCACCGACTACCTGCGCCGCCACTTCACCGCGGCGCACCGGGCGATCGAACGCGGTGTGGACCTGCGGGGGTACTTCGTGTGGTCGCTGCTCGACAACTTCGAGTGGGGATACGGCTACGCCAAGCGATTCGGGATCGTGCGGGTCGACTTCGACGACCTCGCCCGCACCGTGAAGGATTCCGGCCGCTGGTACCGGGAACTCATCCGCACCCGCGCCGTGGAGGGCTGACCTCGCACCGGGCGTCGCCGGGCGGCCGTCAGGGACGGTCGTCCGGCTTGCCGGGCTTCTTACGGTTGGTCCAGGCGGCGATAGCGGATGCCGCCGCACCGGCAGCACGGTCGATCGCCTCGGCCGAGCGGCTCAGCATGTCCTGCGCCGCATCCTGCCAGGCCGCGTTCGGCGGGGCCTCACCGGCCTGGACCCTCGCCGCATGCTCCGCCGCCTCGAAGGCGCGCTCGAGCTCGGAGACGGCGTCGCGATAGGCCGCGAAGTCGCCAGGGGTGGTCTTGCCCGAGACCGCGCGCCGCATCTCGGCCGCGTGCCCGGATGCCCGCAGGTACGCCGCCGTGGCGGGGAGCTTGACGTCGGTCATCGCGGGATAGGCGATCTGCAGAGCGGGGTCGGTCTCGTACCGCATCCACCGGACCGTCACGGCATCGTGCGCGGCATGCAGCCGTTCCACGGGGCCGGGCTCGGAGGCCGTCGGCACCGCCGCGCGCGCGGCGTTCAGGCGCACCTGCCGGGCACGCACGTCGGCCGAGGCCGCCTTGGCGTCGCGCTCCCGCTCCTTGAGCATCCGTCGCGCTCCGGCGACCTGCTCGGCCGTCGCGCGCTGCGCCGCACGTTCCGCCGTGACACGGGCGAGGTCTGCACGGGCGATCTTCAGCGCGATGCGTCGCTCGGACGCGATCCGCTGCGCGGTCCTGAGGTCCTGACGCGCTGCATCGACCTCGAGCCGGCGCCCGCTCATCGTGCTGCTCCGGCGACGCAGACCGATCGCACCGGCCGTTCCCGCAGCGACTGCGGTCGGCGCGATCCACCACCACTCGGCGGCGAGCAGCAAAGGATCCATGATCCGATGCTACCCAGCCGTGGCGACCGCCGGATCCCCTCTGCCGCGCGCGCGGGGCCGATCCCCACCCTTGCGGGCACGGGGTGTTCCCGTGCCCGCAGAGGTGAGGTGATCGGTGTCATCAGACCAGTGTCTCCTGCCAGGCCGCATGCAGCTGGGCGAACTTGCCGGTACCGCCGATGAGCGCGGCCGGAGTGTCGTCCTCGATGATCCGTCCGTGCTCCATCACCAGCACCCGGTCGGCGATCGCGACCGTCGACAGGCGGTGCGCGATGATGATCGCGGTGCGGTCCTTGAGCAGGGTCTGCAGCGCATCCTGGATCAACCGCTCCGACGGGATGTCCAGCGAGGCGGTGGCCTCGTCGAGGATCAGCACCGCGGGGTCGGCGAGGAACGCCCTGGCGAACGAGATGAGCTGACGCTGGCCGGCCGAGACTCGCCCACCGCGCTTGTTCACATCGGTGCCGTAGCCGTCGGGCAGCGAGGAGATGAACTCGTCCGCTCCCACCGCACGTGCGGCCGCCCTGATCTCGTCGTGCGACGCATCCGGCTTGCCGAGTGCGATGTTGTCGGCCACCGTTCCGCTGAACAGGTAGGCCTCCTGCGTGACCATGACGATCGCGCGGCGGAGGTCCTTCGGGTGCAGCGAGCGGAGGTCGATGTCATCGAGCGTGACCCGTCCCTCGGAGGGGTCGTAGAACCGCGAGATGAGCTTGGCCAGCGTGGACTTGCCCGCGCCGGTCGTGCCCACCAGAGCGATCGTCTCCCCGGCGGGGATGTCGAGCGAGAAGTTCGGGAGGATCGTCTTCTCGCCGTTGTAGCCAAAGGTCACCTCGTCGAACCGGATGTGACCACGAGACTCCCACAGGTCGACCGGCTTCTCGGGATCCGGAACCGTCGGCACCTCCTCGAGCACGCCCGACACCTTCTCCAGCGCGGCCGTGGCCGACTGGTAGGAGTTCAGGAACATCGCGATCTCCTGCATCGGAGCGAAGAAGTTCCGGACGTACAGGACTGCCGACAGCAGCACACCGACGGTGAGCGCCCCCTCCGAGACGCGGATGCCGCCCCACAGCACGACGATGCCCAGCACGAGAGCTGCGACGCCCATGAGACCGGGCTCGAACGTGCCGAACAGCAGCATCGAGCGACGGTTGACATCGCGGTACTCCCCCGCGATCTCCTGGAACGACTTGTCGTTGCGCGGCTCCTTGCGGAACGCCTTGACGGCGCGGATACCGGTCATCGTCTCGACGAACTGCACGATCACCTTCGCGCTGATCACGCGCGACTCGCGGTAGACCAGCTGCGAGCGCGAGTAGAACCACTTCATCAGGAAGAACAGCGGCACGCCGCCGATCGCGAGGATCAGGCCGGACTGCCAGTCCCAGAAGCACAGCGCGATGAAGGTGAAGAGTCCGAAGAGCACGCCGGAGACGAGCTCGTTCAGGCCGCCGTCGAGGAGCTCCTTGATCGAATCGAGGTCACTCGTCTGGCGCGAGATGATGCGCCCGGAGGTGTACGACTCGTGGAACTCCAGGCTGAGGCGCTGGGTGTGCAGGAAGATCCGCTTGCGGAGGTCCAGCAGCACCGCCTGCGTCAGCTTGGCGGCGATGATGACGTACCAGGCGATCATCACGGCGGCCAGGATGCCGGCGGCCAGGTAGATGCCGCCGATCATGAATGTCGGCATCCAGTCGGCCTGGTCGATGGCTGCCGGCAGGGCACGGTCGAGGCCGATGCTGATCAGGATGGGACCTGCGACCTGCAGCGCGGTCGAGATGATCAGCACGGCGGCGGCCAGCACGATCTGCGGCTTCAGCGGGCGCACCAGCGATCCGAGCAGCCGGAGCGACCGACGACGGATCTCCCGGCTCTCCTCGCGGGTGTACTCGGAACGATCCTCGTCCTGGGTTCCGGTGATGGCGGAGCTCATCGCTGCACCTCCTTCTCTTCATCGAACGTGGTTGCTGAGCCAGTCGAAGCATCGTCGGCGGCCTCGGCTCTGCGGCCCTGGCGGACCTCATCCTCGACCTCGAGCTGCTCGTCGCGGATGATCGGGATCGCCCCGGTCCGCGCCGCCGCCTCGGCCTCCAGGCTGGAGATCACGTGACGGTAGTGCCGGCTCGTCTTCAGCAGCTCGGAGTGGGTGCCCACCGCGGTGACGCGACCGGCCTCGAGCAGCGCGACCCGGTCGGCGAGCGCGACGGTCGAGGGACGGTGCGCCACGATCAGAGCCGTGGTCTCTGCGAGGACGTGCCGCAGTGCCTCTTCCACGAGCGCCTCGGTGTCGACATCGAGCGCCGACAGCGGGTCGTCGAGCACGAGCACCTTCGGCGCCGCCGCCACCGCGCGGGCGAGGGCGAGACGCTGACGCTGCCCACCGGAGAGGCTGAGCCCCTCCTCGCCGATCACGGTCTCGACGCCGTCGGGCAGCGAGTCCACGAACGACGCCTGCGCGACGTCGAGCGCTTCACGCAGCACGCGCTCGCCCTCTTCGCTGTGCACGTCGAGGTCGGCGCGGCCGAGCAGCACGTTCTCGCGCACGGTCGCCGAGAACAGCGTCGCATCCTCGAAGGCCATCGCGATGTGCCGGCGCAGCTCGGACAGCGGAAGATCGCGCACATCGACGCCGTCGAGCGTGACCTTGCCGCCCGTCACGTCGTACAGGCGCGTGGGCAGCGTCGTGAGCGTGGTCTTGCCGCTGCCGGTGAGACCGACGAGCGCCATGGTCTCGCCGGGGCGGAGGACCAGGTCGATGCCGTCGAGCAGATCGCGTTCGTGCGACCCTGCGTCCTGATACCGGAAATGGGCGTTCACGAACGCCAGCTCTCCGCGCGGGTTCTCGATGTGCACGGGGTTCTCCGGGTCTGTGATCGTGTTGGTCTCGGAGAAGATGTCGAACACGCGGTCGGTCGCCGTGCGGGCGTCGAGCATGAACGAGAACAGGAAGCCGATCGACTCGATGGGCCAGCGAAGCACGACGGCCATCGCGAAGAACGCGAACAGCTGCGCCTCATCGATCTGCCCCTGCGAGATCAGCCAGATGCCGGACATCAGGCTGAGCCCGAACGCGATCTGCGGCATCATGTCGAGCCAGAACCAGATCGACGCGATCGCGCCGGCCTTGCTCATCTCGGTCTCGCGCAGCGTCTCGGCCTGACGGCTGAATCGGCTGAGCGCGTGCTTGCCACGGCCGAACGCCTTCAGCACGCGGATGCCGTGCACGCTCTCCTCGACGCTGGTCGCGAGGTCGCCGGCCTGGTCCTGGCTGCGGCGGGTGAGCGCGCCGTAGCGCTTCTCGAACAGGTAGCCGCGGATCCACAGCGGGATCGCGGTGACCAGGAAGATCGTGCCGAGCAGCCAGTGCCAGCGGAACAGCAGCACCGATCCGATGATGATCGTCAGGACGTTGACGACGAGCAGCACGAGACCGAAGGCCAGCCAGCGGCGGATGAGGCCGATGTCCTGCATCATGCGGCTGAGCAGCTGGCCGGAGCCCCACCGGTCGTGGAACGAGACCGGAAGGGTCTGCAGGCGCGAGTAGAGCTCGGTGCGCATCTTGTACTCGACCTCGGTCGAGGGGTTGAGCACGAACTGGCGACGCAGCCAGACCATCAGCGCCTCGCCGAGGGCCAGCGCGAAGACCGCGAGGGCGCCCCAGACGATGGCGTTGATCTCGCCGGTGCGGACCGGCCCGCTGATGATCTGCTCGAGGACGATCGGGATCATCAGGGCGATGATCGCCGCGATGAGCGCGCTGGCCGCACCTCCGGCGAGCCGCCAGATGACGGGCTTGACGAAGGGCTTCAGCCGCCACAGCGCGGCCGGGGTGGAAAGGGTGGACGAGGGCGAGGAGTTCTGCGCGGAAGGCGAGGAAGACATGTCTCTCAGACGAGTTTCGTATGGAATGCGGTTGCGGAAGGGGACGGATGCGAGAGCGGACTCGCAGAGTCCGGCATCCGACGAAGAAGGGGCGGGGTGGCTCTAGGAGAGCGGACGCGCCGGGGTCGAGCCGAGAGCTGCGATCCGCGCGGTGGCGATCGTGGTCATGGTGTCCTCCTCAGGGGCTCGGCTGTGTCGTCCGGTTGGCGCGACAGCCCACCAGCCTATTGCTGTGAACCAGCTGAACACAAGACGCATTCCCGATTTGTTCGGCGTCTTTCCCTGTGATCGGACTTCGCCCCCGTCCGCACACGCGTTCGCCGCGCCGCCGGATGTCGGCAGCGCGGCGAAGTACCGTCGTTCAGGCGGCGATGCTCTCGCGCGCGAGCAGGCTCTCCTTCACGTCCAGCCCCCAGGCGAAACCGCCGAGGGTGCCGTCGGTGCGCAGCACACGGTGGCACGGCACGAACAGCGCCGGGGCGTTCCTGGCGCAGATCGAGGCGGCCGCACGTACGGCGTTCGGGTTGCCGAGCAGCTCCGCGAAGCCGGTGTAGGTGAGCGGTGCTCCGGGCTCGATCGCCCGCAGCGCCGACCATCCCACGAGCTGCAGGGCGGTGCCCGACTGCTTCACCGCGACCGCGTCGATCGCGGACAGGTCGCCCGCATAGAAGGCCAGCGCGGCGTCTGCGGCATCCGTGTGACCCTCGCGGAGCTCTTCGGGGCGGAGCGCCGGCGACAGTCGCGCGAGGATCGCCTCCACGTCGGAGGTCCACCCCGATGACAGCACCCGCTGACGCTCGTCGGCGAGGATCGTGAAGGCCCCGTCCGGGGTCTCGATGGTCTGGATGAGAGCGGTCATGAGGTCTCCTTCGATGTCGTGTGGGTTGTGGCGGCCGCGCGGGCGGTGGATGCTGCCCGTCGGGGTCCGGCCGGTCGCACCGGGGCGGCGCGCCAGAGATGCGCACTCAGATAGCTGCGCCAGGGGGCCGTGCGCTCGGCCCAGGCGGTAAGCGCTCGGGCCTCGCCCGGAAGCCCGGAGGCCGCAGCTCCCGCACGCAGCGCGACGTCGCCGGGGAGCAGGATGTCGGGGTCGCCGAGCACGCGCATGCGCACGTAGTCGGCCGTCCACGGTCCGATACCCGGCATCGCGAGGAGGGCCTCGCGCTGCTCGACGCCGTCGTCGCCCACGGTCAGGGTCAGGGAGCCGTCGGCGAGGGCCGCGGCCGCGCCGGTGATCGCGCGGATGCGCGCGGCCGGGCCACGCAGCACGTCGGCCCCGCGTTCGGCGATCGCCGCCATCGTGGGGAAGAGCAGTCCCCGCTCGGTGCGCTCCCCCAGCGCCTCGGTGAGCGCGATGAGCGCCGTGCGGGCGGCGACCACCGTGATCTGCTGCCCGACCATGGCGCGGATGAGCATCTCGTGCGGGTCTGCCGAGCCGGGAACGCGCATGCCGGGCGTGCGGGCGACGAGCGGAACCAGCTCGGGGTGCGCGGAGAGCGCCTCGTCGATCGCCAGCGGATCGGCGTCGAGGTCGAAGATGCGCCGCACGGTCGACACCAGCGGCGCCAGATCGCCCAGGCGCGCCACACGGGCGCGCAGGTGCAGGCGCTGTGTCGCATCCTGACTCACCTGGAACCAGGCAGGACCGCCCGCCATCCGGAGGTGCCGGGAGAACGACGTCGCCGTGGTCTCTTCGACGCCGGGGACGGCACGTGCCGCCATCCAGGTGAAGATGCCGCTCGCGTCGAGTGGACCGCGGTACGGCAGGACCAGGTCGATGGCGCCGGGAACCGCGGATGCCGGCAGTCGTCGACGCGCCCTGAGCTCGCCGGGGGTGAGGCCGAAGACCTCGCGGATCGTGTCGTTGCACTGGCGGATGCTGGCGAAGCCTGCCGAGAAGGCGACGTCGGAGATGGGCATGTCGGTGCCGACGAGCAGCATCCGCGCCGTGTGCGCGCGGTGCGCCCTGGCGAGGGCGAGGGGTCCGGCGCCGAGTTCGGTGGTCAGCAGACGCGTGAGGTGCCTGCTCGAATATCCCAGGCGCGCGGCGAGCCCCGGCACACCCTCGCGCTCGACGACGCCGTCGGAGATGAGCCGCATGGCGCGGGCCGCGACGTCGCCGCGGATGTCCCACGCCGGCGACCCGGGGGCGGCTTCGGGGAGGCAGCGCTTGCATGCACGGTATCCGGCTTCGTGCGCGGCCGCGCTCGTCGGATAGAACGTCACGTTCTGCGGCTTGGGCGTGCGCGCAGGGCAGCTCGGACGGCAGTAGATCCCGGTCGAGCGCACTGCCGTCACGAACTGCCCGTCGAAGCGGTTGTCGCGCGCGCTGATGGCACGGTAGCGCTCGTCGAAGTCGATCACGGGGAAGCTCATGCCTCCATGCTGTCACGGGCCTCCGACGTCGACTGGCGGAAATCGGACATGGCGGTGGCGGAGTCCGGCGAGCCGCCCCGAGACCCCTACACAACGCCGAGACCCCGGCCTGCACGCGTCGGCAGGTCGGGGTCTCGGCGAGAAGCGGGGGTTTCGGCGCGGGTCGGGGGCGGAGGCTGCCCGCCGCTCAGCCGCGGAGGTAGACCGTCGCGGTCTCCGTGAAGAACTCCCTGGCCGCCGCGCCCTGCTCCTTGGGGCCGAGGGCGCTCGACCCGCTCCCGCCGAAGGGAACGTGCAGGTCGGCGCCGGCCGAGGCCGAGTTCACGTGGACCACGCCTACGCGGATGTCTTCGATCGCGGTGAGCGCCTCCGCCAGCCCTGTCGTGAAGACGGCGGTGGAGAGCCCGTACTCGCTGTCGTTCACGAGCGCGATGCCCTCGGCGGTGGACGAGACGCGTCGGACGCCGACCACCGGGCCGAACAGCTCTTCAGTCCACAGCTCGCCCGGGTCCTCCTCGTCGAGCTCGAAGATGGACGGCGGGATGAAGTAGCCCTCGGCGAGATCGCCGTCGGAGTACGGCTCCGGGGCGACGACCACCTTCGCCGAGGACCGGGCGCGGACGAGGGCCGCGGCCACGCGGTCTCGGGCACCGGCGTCGACCACGGGCCCGACCTCGACGCGCTCGTCCTGCGCATCGCCCACGACCATGCGCTCGGTGCGGATCGCGAGTCGCCGCAGGAACTCGTCGGCCACGGCCTCGTGCACGATCACCCGCGAGGTCGCCGTGCACTTCTGCCCCGCCGCACGGAAAGCCCCCAGCGCCACCTGCTCGACGGCCACGTCGAGGTCGGCGTCTGCCAGCACGAGTGCGGCGTTCTTGCCGCCCAGCTCGCCCTGGAACGGGATGCCGCGTGCCGCGAGCTGCGCGGCGATGATGCGCCCGACCTTCGTGGA
This sequence comes from Microbacterium sp. GQ128, assembly GCF_059758615.1. Lineage (NCBI taxonomy): Bacteria > Bacillati > Actinomycetota > Actinomycetes > Micrococcales > Microbacteriaceae > Microbacterium > Microbacterium sp. GQ128. The sequence continues at coordinate 605,938 of NZ_JCAXDY010000003.1, read as the reverse complement.
ACCGGTGAAGGTCACTGCGTCCACCTCCGGGTGCGACACGATCGCCTCCCCGACGGCGGCGGTGCCGTTCACGAGGTTGAGCACCCCGTTCGGGAGCCCGGCCTGCTCGAGCGCCTCGGCGAAGCGCATCGCCAGCACGGGGACGAAGGTCGCCGGCTTCCAGACCACGGTGTTCCCCCATACGAGGGCGGGGGCGAGCTTCCAGGCCGGGATGGAGATCGGGAAGTTGAAGGGCGTGATCGCTCCGATCACCCCGACCGGGCGACGGATCACGAGGATGCGCTCCCCCGGACTCGGCGACTCGAACAGGCCGCCGCTCTGACGCTCGACCTCCTGCGCATGGAAACGGAGGATGTTGGCGGCGTGCCCGGTCTCGGCGATCGCCTCGACGAGCGTCTTCCCCTCCTCGCGCGCCAGCTGACGCCCCCACTCGTCGCGGTGGGCCTCGATGATGTCGGCCGCCCGCAGCAGGATCGCAGCACGCGAGCGCGCGGGGGTCCTGCGCCACCCGTCGAAAGCTGCGCGCGCGGCGGAATAGGCGAGGTCGACGTCCGCATCGGATGCTCCCGGCCCCTCGCCGACGACGTCGTCGGGTCGGCTCGGGTTCACGTCGATGAGAGGGTCGCCTGCACCCTCCACCCAGGCGCCGTCGATGAAGTGGCGGATTTCGAACGTGGTGCTCATCATGCTCCCTCGGAGGCGGTGCTGCGGAAGGCGGAGAAACCGGTGATGTGGGCGCCGAGCACCAGTGTGTGGACCTCGTCGGTGCCCTCGTAAGTGCGCACCGACTCGAGGTTCGCCGCGTGGCGCAGCGGCGAGTAGTCGCCCGAGATCCCGTTGCCGCCGAGGATCGTCCTCGCCTCTCGGGCGATCGCGATCGCCGCGCGCGTGTTGCCGAGCTTGGCGACGGAGATCTGGTGGGGCTGAAGCCTGCCGGCATCCTTGAGCCTGCCGAGCCGCAGCGCGACCAGTTGCGCCTTCTCGATCTCGACGGCCATGTCGACGAGCTTCTGCTGGGTGAGCTGGAACGCCCCGATCGGCTGGTTGAACTGGATACGCGTCTGCGAGTAGGACAGCGCCGTGGCGTAACTGTCACGGGCGGCGCCGATCACGCCCCAGCCGATGCCGTAGCGCGCCTCGTTCAGACAGGAGAAGGGCGCGCGCAGACCCCTGGCCTCGGGAAGTCGGGCTTCCGCGGGGAGTCGCACATCGGTCAGCGTGATGTCGCACTGGATCGAGGCCCGCATCGAGAGCTTGGGGGCGATGGGTGTCGCCACGAATCCGGCCGAGTCCGTCGGGACGAGGAATCCGCGCACCCCCTCGTCGGTCTGCGCCCAGATGATCGCGACCTGCGCGATGGAGGCGAGACCGATCCAGCGCTTGGCGCCGTTGATCACCCAGCCGTCACCGTCCCGTCGCGCGAACGTCGTCATGCTCGACGGGTCCGAGCCGGAGTTCGGTTCTGTGAGGCCGAAGCAGCCGATGGCCTCTCCCCGCGCCATCTGCGGAAGCCACTCCTGCTTCTGGGCCTCGCTGCCGTGTTTGTGGATCGCGCTCATGGCGAGCGAGCCCTGCACCGAGACGAAGGTGCGCAGTCCCGAATCCCCCGCTTCGAGCTCCATGGCCGCCAGTCCGTATTCGACGGCACTCCGACCACCGCAGCCGTAACCGTCCAGGTGCATGCCCAGCACGCCGAGTTCGGCGAGTGCCGGGACGAGCTCCGTCGGAAAGACGGCCCGGTCATACCAGTCGGCGATGTGCGGACGGACTCTCGCGTCGACGAATGCCCGCACGCGGTCGCGCGTCGCCCGCTCGTCGTCGCTCAGGAGCTCGTCGAAGTCGAGCAGATCGGGAACGGTGCTCATGCGGCGGCCTCCTCGGCGGCGATGGATCGGATGGACGCGGCGAGGATCTCCAGACCGGCGTTCAGGACGTGCTCCTCGATCACGAGGGGTGGCAGCAGCCGGATGACGTTGCCGTACGTGCCGCAGGTGAGCGCTAGCACGCCCGCCGCGTGGCACGCCGCCGCGACCCGCTGCGCGAGGTCCGGTCTCGGCGCGAGCGTCTTCGGGTCTGCGAACTCCACGGCCATCATGGCCCCGCGTCCGCGGACCTCGGCGATGACATCGATCTCGGCGCGCAGTGGCTCGAGATGACGGCGGATGGTCTGCTCGATGCCGACGACCCGCGGCATCAGACCCGGCTCGTCGAGCACGTCGAACACCGCGAGGGCGGCCGCGCAGGCCAACGGGTTGCCCGCATAGGTGCCGCCGAGGCCGCCGGGGTGCGCGGCATCCATGATCTCCGCCCGCCCGGTCACCGCGCTCAACGGCAGCCCGCCGCCCAGCGCCTTGGCGGTCAGCGTGATGTCGCCGGCAACGCCTTCGTGCTCGCTCGCGAACAGCCGGCCGGTGCGTCCGAGCCCGGACTGGATCTCGTCGACGACCAGGACGATCCCGTGCTCGTCCGCGATGCGACGGAGCCCCGGGAGGAAACCCGGCGCGGGGACGACGAAGCCGCCCTCGCCCTGGATCGGTTCGACGACCAGGGCCGCGAAGTGCTCGGGACCGTGCTCGAGGATGAGGCGTTCGACCTCGGCGAGCGCGGGCTCGGCCCCCTCTCCGCGCAGGGGATTCGCGTTGGGTGCGCGCACCACGGCGTCGGGGAAGGGTCCGAAGGATGTCTTGTACGGATGCTCTTTCGCCGTCATCGCCATGGTGAGCAGAGAGCGCCCGTGGTACGCCTCGTCGATGACGAGCACGGCGGGGCGGCCGGTGTGGGCTCGCGCGATCTTCACGGCGTTCTCCACCGCCTCGGCACCGGTGCTGAACAGTGCGGTGCGCTTGTCGAAGTCGCCGGGGACGTGCTCGTTGAGCCACTCGGCGACGCGCACGAAGCCCTCGTACTCGGTCACCATGAAGCAGGTGTGGGTGAAGAGCTCGAGCTGCGCGGCGACGCTGGCCCGCACCTGCGGATTCGCCGCCCCCACGCTGGTCACCGCGATGCCGGATGCGAGATCGATCAGGGTGTTCCCATCGACGTCCTCGAGCGTCGAGGCGCCGGCTCGCGCGATGAAGACCGGGAGGGTGATGCCGAAGCCGGCGGCGACCGCGGCTTCGCGCTGGGCGTGGAGCTCGCGCGACCGCGGTCCAGGGATCTCGGTGCGAAGGAGGGGAACTGTCGTCATGGGGACGACGCTAGAAGGTGCACCCACTCTCCGGGAGAACACTTCGCCCAGTGTTGGCGAGAGAACTGTGCATCACGCACACTGGATGCATGGTCTCCCTCGGCGAACTCGTGCGCACGGCCGGCAGTTCCCTGCGCCCTCTCGCTCCGTTCGATGCCGCGCGGACGATCACCGGGGTGCACGTGTCGGAACTCGACGACCCCGGTCGTTATCTAGACGGCGGCGAGCTGCTGCTCACCACCGGCATCCCGCTGCACGGCCGGCCGGTGGACGCCTACGTCGACAGACTCGAGGCGCAGGGGATCGGCGCGATCGGGATCGGGCTCGGCGAGGGCTGGGACGATGCGCCCGCTGCCCTCGTCGAGCGCTGTCGCGCGGTCGGGATCCCGGTGTTCGCCGTGCCGGACGGTGCGCCGTTCCTCGATGTCTCCCGGGCGTTCTGGTCGATCACCGGGCGCAGCGGCCAGGACGAGGCGCTGCGCACCGCCCACGCGCACACGCGGCTGGTCCAGGCCGCGACGACCGCCGATCCGATCGCCGGGATCGTCCGCCAGATGGCGCAGGCCATCGGCGGATGGGTGGCGTGGCTGCCCTTCGATCCCGGAGCGTCTGGCGGCACGCTGCATCCCGCTTCTCTGGAAGGGCTGCTACCGGCGGTGCGCGCGGATGTCGAGAGATCACTCCTGCGCTCCGGCGTCGAGGCCGCGTCGTTCGTGTCCCAGGGTTCGATCGTGATGGCCCACGCCGTCACCGACGGCGAGCGCACCCGTGGCGCACTGGCTCTCGGAGCCGGCAGGCCGCTGGCGAACGCCGACCGCCAGCTCGCGCTCACGGCCACCGCTCTCCTGCGACTCCTCACCGTGCGGGCGACCGCGACGCCGGACGCTGGAGGGTGGTTCACGATGCTCGCACTCCGCGGCGAGGTGGCGGCTGCGCGGGCACTGGCCGCCGCGGCCGATCTCACGCTGCCGCTCGAGTTCCGCGTGCTCGTCGGCAGCGACGTTCCGACCGGCTTCGGAGCGGTGCAGGACGGCGTGCGCGTCGCCCTCGTCCCCGCCGATGATGGGGACCCCGACGCCGAAATCCGGGCGAGCACCGGCGTACTCAGCGCTCCCGTCGTGCTCGACGATGTCCCCACCTCATTCGCCAGGGCCCTCGCCCTGCACCGTCGCGCGTCGGGAACCGCCCTGGTGATCGAGTCCGAACCGAGAGCGACCCGCTGGGCTGCCGCGCTCGGCGACGCGGACCCGATGTTGCAGCGCACCGTGATCGCCTATCTCCGGCACCGTCAGCAGGCCGAGCGAACAGCGCGCGAACTCGGCGTGCACCGCAACACCGTGCGGCCGCGCATCGCCGCGGTCGAGCGGCTCCTCGACGTCTCGCTGGACGACCCGGATGTCGCGGCCGAGCTGTGGCTCGCGCTGCGGGATCGCGCGCTCTAGGCGGGATTGTCGAGCCAGGCGCGCACTCGCTCGTCATGCTCGCCGAGGCGCGGTGGGGCGGCCGCGACCACCGGGATCTCCGGGATCCACGTGAGCGGCGACCGGATCTGGCGCGAGCGCCGACCGTCCTCGCCCACGGCGTCGCGGACGGGGTCGAGACCGAGGCGTTCCGCCAGCGCGATGCCCTCCCCCACGCTGTTCACCACTCCGGCGGCGACGCCGACGCGGTTCAGGCGCTCCGCCCAGACCTCCGCGGTGTCGCCGACCAGTGCTTCCTCGAGTTCGATCACCAGCTCCTCACGGTGGGCGACCCGGTCGGAGTTCCGGCGGAAGCGCTCATCGGCCGAGAGCTCGGGCCGGCCGAGCTCCGCGACCATCTTCGCGAACTGCGCGTCGTTTCCGCACGCGACCGCCATCGGCGCATCCGCGCAGCGCAGTGACTCGTACGGGGCGATCGAGGGGTGCCTGTTGCCGAGCCTTCCCGGCTCCGTTCCGGCTCCGAGATGCGCGGACACCTGGTTGACGAGTGCGGCCTGGAGGCTGGAGAGCAGGTTCACCTCGACCCTCGAACCTCGTCCGGTGAGCTCGCGTCGGCGCAGCGCGGCGAGGATGCCGATCACGGCGTCCTTGCCGGTGAGCACGTCGACGAGCGCCACCCCGGCTTTCATCGCCTCGCCGTCCGGCTCGCCCGTGATGTGCATGAGTCCGCCGACCGCCTGCGCGACGAAGTCGTAGCCGGGGAGGTCCGCACCCGCACCCAGGCCGAAGCCGCTGACCGACACGGAGATGAGGCGGGGGTGGGCTGCGGAGAGGGTCTCCCCGTCGAAGCCGAGCCGGGCGAACAGCCCCGGCCGGAAGTTCTCGATCACCACGTCGCTGCGGGCGATGAGTTCGAGCGCCCTGGCGCGATCCGCCGGGTCGGTGAGGTCGAGCGTGACCGACTCCTTGCCGCGGTTCGCCGACTCGAAGTACGTGGTCATGCCGGATTCGGCATACGGCGGTCCCCACGCCCGCGTGTCGTCCCCGGTCTCGGGGCGCTCGACCTTGATCACGCGTGCGCCCAGATCGGCCAGGGTCATCGTCGCCAAGGGGCCGGCGAGCACGCGGGAGAAATCCGCGACGATGATGCCGTCGAGCGGCGCGGTCATGCGCGCACCCGCAGCGGATGCGCGGTGGAGTCCCTCGCGACGACAGCGATCGGGAACTCCACGTCCGCCCCGGGCTCGGCCCGCCCCTCGAGCAGATCGATGAGCAGCTCGGCACAGGCGACGCCCGAGTCCCGCGGACGAAGGTCGATCGAGGTGATCGAGGGCGTCAGGAAGGGCAGCGAAGGGTGGTCGACACAGGAGACGACCGTGATGTCCTCCCCGATCGTCCGCCCCTGCCGCCCCAGCACGGCGGCCACCTCGATCGCGCTCGAGTCCGGGCCGCAGATGATCACGTCGGTCTCGGGATGCGTCTGCAGGACGCGCTCCGTGGCCGCGCGCACCGCGGGCCACGATGCCTCGAACGACACCGGAGCGATGACCGGTTCGAGACCGCGCGCCGCACATCCGGCGCGATAGCCCGACACCAGCTGACGCGACCAGTCGGTCGCATCCGGGGCGACGAGCAGCGCCGGATGCCGCGCACCGGTGACGTCGATCTCGTCGAACAGCCGCAGCATCCCGGCCTCGTGAGAGGACCAGACCACGCCGGCTGGCGTGCCGGCGACGTCTTCGGGGAGGTGCTCCTGCGTGACGACGGGGATTCCCGACCCCATGAGCGAGGGCAGACCGGGATCGCCGGACAGCGGGTCTCCGATGATGAGCCCGTCGGCGCGGATGGGTCGCGATCGTCCGGACGACACGGACGGGCTCACGATGGTCACGTCGATGTCGTGGGCGGCGGCGCTGGTGACGATGCCGAACGTGAACGCCATGTAGTACGACGACCGGGAGACGACCTCGGGGAGGACGATCCCGATCGTGCCGATGCTGCCGCCGCGCAGGTGCCGGGCGGCGGTGTTCACGGAGTAACCGAGTTCGGCCGCCGCCGCCAGGACCGCCTCGCGCGTGGCCGGGGAGACGCGACCGCCGCCGCTCAGCGCATCGGACGCGGTGGTCTTCCCGACCCCTGCGCGCCGTGCGACGTCGATCAATCGGGCGCGCCGTGGCTCTTGCATGCGGCCGAGTCTAACCACACGCGGCGAGCCGTAATCCACTCGAAACAGTTCGGGTCTTGCGCTGTAACACGTTCATCGCATACTTTTGCCGGAACGTTCCGGCACACAGACGTTCCCGAACCGACATCCGATGGAGACTCCATGAACTGCAGCTGTTCCCCGTCCGACCACGCCTCGCGCTCGCGCTCACTCGGCGACGAGTCCGGTGCGCCGTATGCGACCCTCTCGGCGGACGAACTGCAGCGGGTCGCCGAGACGCTACGCGCCCACGGTGCGCTGGACGAGGCGCACCGGATCGCGTACGTCGGACTCGACGAGCCGGACCGCCACGAGGTCGCCGCCGGACGTCCGGTCCCCCGCCGTGCCCGGGTGCAGCTCCTCGAGACCGACACCGGGCGCGCTCGCGCGATCTCGGTCGACATCGGCACCGGCGAGCTCGCGACGGACGTCGACATCGACCCGGAGCACGACGGGCAGGTGCCGCTGCTCCAGGAGGAGCACGCGATCATCCGCGAGCTGATCGGCACCGACGAGCGCTGGGCCACCGCCCTCGCCGCCCGCGGCATCGACGACCCGAGCACGGTCGCGCTGGCCGGCCTGTCGGCAGGCCGCTTCCCGATCGAGGGAGAGAGCGGGCGACGGCTCGCTCGCGTGCTCGGGCACCACCAGCCCACTCCGCAGACCATGCCCTGGGCGCACCCGATCGACGGGCTGGTCGCCTACGTCGACGTCGCGAGCCGCACCGTGGTCGACGTCATCGACGTGGGCGTCATGCCGATCCCGCAGGAGACCGGCGACTACCACGTGCCCGGCACGTTCGGTCCGGAGCGGACCACGCAGAAGCCCATCGTCATCACGCAGCCCGAAGGTCCGAGCTTCTCCTTCGAGGGCGACGTGATCTCCTGGGAGAAGTGGTCCCTGCGCATCGGCTACGACATGCGGGAAGGGCTGATCCTCCACGGCATCGGCTTCGAGGACGACGGGCGGGTCCGCCCCATCGTGCACCGCGCATCGATCGCCGAGATGCTGGTGCCGTACGGCGACCCCGGACCGGTGCGGTTCTGGCAGAACTACTTCGACACCGGCGAGTACCTGCTCGGCCGGCTCGCCAACTCCCTCGAACTCGGCTGCGACTGCGTCGGAGACATCACCTACCTCGACGTCCCGATCGCCGACGCGCGCGGCAACGTGAAGATCCTGCCGAACGTGATCTGCGTGCACGAGGAGGATGCCGGAGTGCTCTGGAAGCACACCGAGCAGTTCACCGGATCGAGCGACGTCCGCCGCCAGCGCCGGCTGGTGATCTCCTTCTTCGTCACCGTTGGCAACTACGACTACGGCTTCTACTGGTACCTCTACCTGGACGGCAAGATCGAGTTCGAGGCGAAGGCCACCGGGCTCGTGTTCACGGCCGCCTACGACGAGCGCACCAGCAGGTTCGCGAGCGAACTCGCCCCCGGTCTCGCCGCGCCGTACCACCAGCACCTGTTCTGCGCCCGACTCGACATGGCGGTCGACGACGGGCCGGCCGTCATAGACGAGGTCGACGTGCACGCCCTCCCCGTCGACGACGACAACCTCCACGGCAGCGCGATCGGCTTCACGAAGACGCGTCTGCGCAGCGAGCTCGAAGGTCGACGGCGAGCGGATGCCCGGGTCGACCGCACATGGCGGGTGAGCAGCGCGACGGCCACCAACCGACTCGGCCGCCCCACCTCCTACGTCCTGACCCCCGAGAGCAAGCCCGTGCTCCTCGCGCAGCCCGAGTCGGTCATCGCCTCGCGTGCGCGCTTCGCGACCGCCGACCTCTGGGTCACGGCCTACGATCCCGACGAGCGCTACCCCGCCGGCGATGTCGTCAACCAGTCGGCACCGGAGCAGGGACTTCCCGCGTTCGTCGCCGACGATGCGTCCCTCGACGGCGCCGACCTGGTGCTGTGGCACACGTTCGGCCTCACTCACTTCCCGCGCACCGAGGACTGGCCGATCATGCCGGTCGACACCTGCGGGTTCACGCTGAAGCCCCACGACTTCTTCGACCGGAACCCGACCCTCGACGTCCCGGTCTCCCCCCGCGCATGCGCCTGCGACCACGCAGGCGTCGGCGATGCACCACCCGAGCACCATCTGCATCACCTCTCTGTCCGCCCGTCGTCGCACGACGCCTGACCCGGCGCGTCCGACATCCCGAAGGGAAACACCGACATGCACACAGCAGCTCGAGCGGGAGTGGCCGCCGCCACCGTCGCGATCCTCGCCCTCACCGGATGCTCCGCCGGGGCATCACCCGACGCCGAACCGACACACGCCGAGGCGGCCCCCGGCTTCCTCGCCGTCGCCGACGAGGGGTTCGACGCCGGCGGAGACCTCGTCGTCCAGGTCGACTACGACACCGCCGAGGCGAGCGGCCTCGACCCGCAGGGGGCCGCCACCGCACGCTCCTGGATGCTGGAAGGGCTCTCGTACGAGACCCTCACCACGATCGATGAGAACCTCGACGTCGCTCCCAAGCTCGCCACCTCGTGGGAGACCCCGAGCGACACCGAGTACGTGTTCACGCTCGCCGACGACGCCGTGTTCTCGAACGGGCGCCCCATGACCGCGGCCGACGTCGTCGGAAGCCTGCAGCGCCTGGTCGACACCCCGACCACGTGGACCGGCCAGCTCGGCCCGATCGCCTCGATCGAGGAGACCGGGGATCTCGAGGTCACGGTCACCCTGTCCAGCCCGTATGCGCCGTTCCTCGCGGCACTCGCCAACACTCCGGCCGCCATCCTGCCCATGGCCGAGATCGAGGCCGGCGAGATCGACATCGCGACCGAGATGGTCGGCACAGGGCCGCTCGTCGCGACCGCGCACCGCCAGGACGAGGAGTGGACGTTCGAGCCGAACACCCACCACCCGGATGCCGAGGCGCTCGGCTTCTCGACGCTCACGATCGACATCGTCGGCGACGAGGCGACCCGTGCTGCGGCGCTCCGTGACGGATCCGCCGACTTCGCCGTGCTGAACTCCATCGACTCCGCCGAGCTGCTCGCCAATGCCTCGGACGTCACGGTGGTCGGGCAGCGCAACACCGACTTCCACTACCTGATGATCAACTCCCTGACCGGCGACGAGGCGCTGCAGGATCAGGAGGTGCGCTTCGCGATCAACACCGCCATCGACCGTGACGCGATCAACGAACTCGCCTTCGGCGGATCGACGGCGGCCACCGGGGTCACGCCCGCCGGCCTGCCCGATGCCTGCATCGCAGCCGATATGCCGTCGGCGAAGCGCGACGCCGCCGCGGCCAAGGCCGTGATCGACGGGGTCGGCGGGCTCGAACTCGACCTCGTCGTGTACACGGACGAGCCGGTGCTCGCGCAGATCGCGCAGGTGATGCAGCAGAACCTGGCGGAGATCGGGGTGAAGGTCGAGATCCAGCAGGTCGACTATGCGACGTACTCCGACCAGGTGTACGGCAGCCCGGCCGACTTCGACCTCGCACTCAGCTGGTTCGCCGGATACGCGGACCCGGCGATGGTGACGACCTGGTGGAACCCCGAGGTCGCCGGCTTCTCCGCGGTCTTCATGAAGGGGAGCGACGAACTCGACGCGCTGATCTCGGACGGGTACACCACCGCGCCCGGCGACGACCGCGCAGCCGTCTTCCAGGACCTGTGCGCACTCGCCGACGAGCAGAGCGAGATGGTGCCGCTGGTGCTGCGCCCCTCCACGATCGGGTGGAACACCGAGTCGCTCTCCCCGACGCTGAGCAGCGACGAGGGCTACGGCGACTTCCTCCGCTACATCACCGACTTCCGCGCCAGCTGACATGACCGTCGCTCTGTGGTCCCTCCGGCGCATCGGCGCCGCACTGCTGACGTTGGTCGTCGTCTCGGTGCTGATCTTCGCGTCGGTGCGTCTGATGCCGGGAGACTACATCGACCTCGTCCTGGGTCCGCTCGCCACCGAGGCGCAGCGGGCCCAGGCGGTGGCCGCATCCGGACTCGACGATCCTGTGGTCGCGCAGTACTTCCGGTGGCTCTTCGGCGTCTTCACCGGCGACCTCGGCTACTCGTTCGTGTCGAACGTGTCGGTGTCCGAGGAGTTCGGCGCACGGCTCCCCGTCACGGCGACGATCGCGCTGCTGACGATCGTGGTCACGCTCCTGGTCGGCATCCCGCTCGGCTTCCTCGCCGCGCTCCGTTCCGAGGGCTCGGCCGGGGCGGTCGGCCGCATCGTCAGCGCGCTCGGCATCAGCATCCCGGAGTTCCTCCTCGCCGGACTCGTCGTCTTCGCCGTCTCCACGCTGGGGCTCGGAGTGTCGGTCGGGCGGTTCGCCCCGTTCGCCGTCGACCCCGCACGATTCTTCGGCTCGCTGGTGCTTCCCGTGACGGTCCTCGCCGTCGGCTGCGTGGCCGTCGTCGCACGCAACACCAGGGACGCCGTCATGAACGTGCTCGTCGAACCGCACGTGCAGGCGGCCGTGGCGCGCGGCGAGACTCCGGGATTCATCGTCCGCCACCACGTGCTGCGCAACGCCGCAGCGCCCATCCTCACCATCGTCGGAGCACTGGTCGCGGTGCTGCTCGGCGGCACGGTCATCGTCGAGTTCGTGTTCGACATCCCGGGCATGGGCTCGTACCTGCAGACCGCCCTCGGCAGACGCGACTACGCGATCGTGCAGAGCGCGGTGCTGCTCGCGGCCATCGTCTTCATCGTCGCGAGCCTGCTCGTCGACCTCATCGCCAACGCGCTGGATCCCCGCCTGCGCCTCACCGGAGGGAGCAGCCGATGACAGTCGCACCCACGGCCACGCATCGCATCCGCGCCGCCGGAGAAGCGTCCAGGGGCGCGTGGCGCCGCAGCGACGCGGTCCTGCGCACCGCCATCGTCGTACTGAGCGTCATCGTCCTCGTCACCGTCTTCGCGGTGCTCACCGGGCTGACCGGGTCCACGGATGCCACGGTGGCCGGCCGCCTCGAGGGTCCGTCCGCGCTCGCTCCGCTGGGTACCGACAACCTCGGGCGGTCGCTGCTGCCCCGACTCTTCCAGGGAACCGCGACGACGCTCGTGGTCTCGATCGTCGCGGTGCTCTGCTCGGCGTTGGTCAGCACCCTGCTCGGAATGCTCGCGGGCTACTACGGCGGAGCGGTGAACGAAGCGGTCATGCGCGTCGCCGATGTGCTCTACGCCTTCCCCGCGCTCGTGCTCGCGATCCTCGTCTCGGCGCTCCTCGGCCCTGGACGACCGGCCGCGATCATCAGCATCGTCGTCATCACGATCCCCCTCATGACCCGTGTGGTGCGCATCGCGACGCGCGCGGTCGCCGAGCGGGACTTCATCGTGTCGGCGCGCATCAGCGGCGTGCGCACACCGGTGATCTTCGCCCGCCGACTCCTGCCGAACATCTCCGGCACCATCGCTGTGCAGGCGAGCTACGCCCTCTCCGTCGCGATCCTCGTCGAGGGCGGGCTGAGCTTCCTCGGATTCGGCGTGCAGGTGCCGGAGGCCTCCCTCGGCCTGCTCATCCAGCAGGGCATGCTCTACATGACGCAGGCTCCGCAGCTGGTCATCATCCCCGGCGTCGTGCTCGTCATCTCGATCCTGTGCATCAACATCATCGGCGACGGCCTCCGCGACCGATTCGAACCGCGAGAGACGAGGTCCCTCCGATGACCGCCGTACGCATCAGCGACCTGGCCCTGGAGTTCACCGGGGCGACGACCGTCCGCGCCCTCGACGGCGTCGACCTCGAGGTCGCCGCCGGCAGCTCCGTCGCCATCGTCGGCGAGTCCGGGTCGGGCAAGTCCACGCTGGCCGCGGTCATCGGGCGCCTGCAGCCCCGCTCGGCGCGGATCGTGCGCGGTGAACTCGAGGTCGACGGGATCGACGTGCTCGGACTCGGGCACGAGGCGCTGCGTACCTATCGCCGCGACACCCTGGCCTACATCGCACAGGACCCGATCGGCTCGCTCGACCCGACCATGCGCATCGGCGCGCAGCTGAAGCTCGTGCTCCGATCTGTCGGCGACGACGGCTCCCTGCCGCGCCAGATCGAGCTGCTGGAATCGATGCGCATCGCCGACCCCGGCCGCGTGGTGCGGCTCTTCCCCCACCAGATCTCCGGCGGGATGGCGCAGCGGGTGGCGATCGCGATGGCCATGTGCCGTCGACCGAAGCTGCTGATGGCCGACGAGCCCACCGCCGCCCTCGACAGCCAGGTGCGCGAGGAGGTGATCCGGCTGCTGTTCACGCAGGCGCGAGAGCAGGGGACGACGATCCTCTGGCTGAGCCACGACCTCCCCGCCGTCGCCCGCTGGTGCGACGAGGTGGCCGTGATGTATGCGGGTCGAGTGGTGGAACGCGGACCCGCAGCCGCGGTGCTCGGCAGCCCGGTCCACCCCTACGCCCGCGCCCTGGCCGCCACCGATCCTTCCCGGGCCCGGCGCGGCGAGCGCCTGTCCAGCATCCCCGGCTCCCCGCCCGTGTTGCACGGCGAGTCCGAGGGCTGCGCCTTCGCCGCGCGCTGCGCCCACCGCATCGACGCGTGCGACGTGATCCGTCCGGAACCCGTGCCTCCACGGCACAGCCTGTGCATCCGCACCGCCGAGCTCGTCGACGCCGATCGCCGGGCGCGACTGCTGCCCGAGGAAGAGGTCTCCGCATGAGCACCGCAGATGCAGCCGTCTCGCCCGCAGCCACACCCGTCATCGAGCTCGACGATGTCGACGTCGCCTTCATCTCCGGCTTCGGAGCGGGGCGGCGCGAGGTCAGGGCCATGTCGCATGTCTCCTTCGCGGTGAGGCCCGGCGAGACCCTCGGCCTCGTCGGGGAATCGGGCTCGGGGAAGACGACCACGGGCGCCGTGGTGCTCGGCCTGCAGCGCCCCGACTCGGGGAACGTGCGATTCCAGGGCGCGCCGCTCGCTCGCAGCCTGCGCTCCCGGGCCGGCCGCATGCAGGCCGTCCTCCAGCATCCGCGCTGGGCGCTCGACCCCCGTTCCACTGTGCTCTCCTCTGTCCTCGAACCCGTGCTGGTGCACGAGCGGCGCAATGCAGCGGTCGAGGAACGAGCGATCGCCATGCTCGACCGTGTCGGACTCCCCGCGTCCTTCGCCGCCCGCCGACCGCATCAGCTCTCGGGCGGTCAACTGCAGCGGGTGAGCGTGGCGCGGGCGCTCGTGACCCACCCGGCGTTCATCGTCTTCGACGAGGCTGTGAGCGCGCTCGATGTATCCGTGCAGGCGCAGATCCTCAACCTCATCCAGGACCTGCAGGCCGAGCACGGCTTCGCGGCGCTGTTCATCTCGCACGACCTGGCCGCCGTGCGGTACATCTCCCACCATGTGGCGGTGATGCGCGCCGGCGAGATCGTCGAGCATGCGCCCACCGACGTGTTCTACGACCTCCCCAGCCATCCCTATTCGCGTCAACTGTTCCAGGAGCTCTCATCGTGACCGACACCCACCGCCTCGCCCCCGTCGTCCCCGCGGGTCCCCGTCGCTCCAACGGCGACTACGCCCTCTCCCCCGTGCACGGCACGGACCGCGGGCAGGTCGAGTACGACTTCCCCGGGGTGCTGCTCGGCACCGCAGAGTACGAGGAGGGACCCACCGGGGCGACGGTGCTGTCGATCCCCGCAGGCGCGCGGACGTTCACCGACCGACGCGGAGGGGCGGTCGGTGCGAGCGGCCTCTACGGCTACAACCACGCGATCTGCCTCGCGGGCGGATCGGTCTACGGGCTGTCGGCCGTGGCCGGGGTGTCCGAGGCGCTCTTCGAGCGCACGGACCACCGCTCCGGCTTCGACCAGCTCCAGCTCGTGTCCGGCGCGATCATCTACGACTACTCGGTCCGCGACAACTCGGTCTTCCCCGACGCCGCTCTCGGCAAGGCAGCACTGCAGGCGGCACGTCAGGGTGTGGTCGAGATCGGTCGCGTCGGCGGCGGAGCATCGGCCTCCTCCGGCAAGGTCGATCCCGCCCGTGTCGAGTTCACCGGGCAGGGCGTGGCCTTCCGCAAGGTCGGCGATGTGAAGGTGCTCGTGGTGACGGTGCTCAACCCGTACGGTGTGATCCTCGACCGGCAAGGCCGCATCGTCCGCGGCAACTACGACGGCACCACCGGCGAGCGCCGGCACCCCGCACTCGACTACGAGGAGGCGATCGGCGAGTCGCGCCTGCTCGACTCCATGTCCGGCAACACCACGATCACGGCCGTGGTCACGAACGTGCAGCTCTCCGACGTCGAACTCAAACAGTTCGGGCTTCAGGTACACAGCTCGATGCACCGCGGCATCCAGCCGTTCCACACCCCTCTCGACGGCGACACCCTGTTCGCGCTCACGACCGACGAGGTCGCCCTCCCCGAAGACCCGGGCACCTCCCGTGGTCGGCTCTCGTTGAACTCCACCGCGGTCGCGACCCTGGCGGGCGAGACCGCGTGGGACGCGATCCTGTGCGCGGCGGGCTGATCGTGTACGAGTTCGAGAAGTATCTCGCCCCGTCGCAGCATGAGGTGAACGAGCTCGTGCGTCGCCATCCGTTCGCCCTGATCGTCTCCAACGGCGGCGGCGCGGCCGGCGCACCGACGGTCACGCACACGCCGATCATCATCGAGCGGATGGCGGAGGACGGCGGCTTCGTCGGCGGTGAGCTGCTAGGGCACATCGCGCGGAAGAATCCGCAGTGGCAGCAGATCGCAGACGGCGATGCGGTTCTGCTGGTGTTCTCCGGGCCGCACGACTACGTCTCCCCCACGACCTATGCCGACGACCCGAACGTGCCGACCTGGGACTATGCCGCGGTGCACCTCACCGCCCGGGTGACCGTGCTGGAAGACCCCGCCGACGGGATGCATGTGGTGACCCGCACGGTGTCGGAGTTGGAGAGCCTCGAACCCACCGCATGGGACATGACGAGCTCGCTCCCCACGTTCGAGCGCATCGTCGGAGGGATCGTGTCGTTCCGCTTCGAGATCCTCGAACAGCGCGCGGTGTTCAAGGTCAGTCAGGACAAGCCCCGCGAGGTCCGTCAGCGCGTCGCGGCCGCGTCGCGCGCACGCGGCTGCCCCTACGGCGACGTCGCCGAGCTCGTGGAGCGCATCGGAGGAGAGGCATGATCGTCCACGAGTGGACGTCGGAGACGGCCGACCAGCACCACGAGGGTCGCCGCTTCGGCGCGCACTGGGCGCCGCAGATGCTCGCCGCGCGCGACTCGTACCTGCGACTGTTCGGGCAGTCGGGTGTCTCCGCCGAGCAGGCGCGGAACATGGCCGACGAGTGCCGCGAGATGATCGAGACGCACGCGCCGGAGGTCGCGGAGGAGTTCCGCGGCGTCGCCGAAGGGAGCGGACTCGCGCTCACCGATGTGCACCTGCTCACGGCACGCACCGAGATCCTCGCCCGGATGACTCCGTCGATGGAGTGCTCGACCGCCGTCTATGTGCCCGATGACGCGACGCCGCCGCGCACCCTGCAGACCTGGGACTGGCACGAGACGCTCTCGAACGAGACGGTCGTGCGGCGACTGCACTCGGCATCCGGCGCCCGGGTGGTGACCTTCTCCGAATTCGGTCAGCCCGCGAAGATCGGCGTCAACGACCGCGGCCTCGGCGTGCACTTCAACATCCTCCACCATCGCAGCGACGGGACTCAGGCGGGAGTGCCCGTGCACGTCCTCGCGCGGATGATCCTGGACGGGGCGCGCACAGTGGCCGAGGCCGCCGCGATCGCCCGGTCGGTGCCTCTCGCCGCCTCCAGCGTGCTCACGGTCGTCTCCTTCGACGGCGAGACACCCGAGGCCGCCGCCGTGGAGGTGTCACCGGCGGGAGTGGCCGTGCTGTCCGCCCCGCGCGGACGGACGCTCGCGCACACGAACCACTTCCTCGATGAGACCCTCGCCACGGGTGAGTACTCCCCCTATGAGACGACGAGCGTTCCGCGGTACCGGTGTCTGACCGATGCGGGGGAACTCGCCCGCATCGTCGACGACCGCGAACGGGCGCTTGCCTTCGGTGCGATCCCGGAGGCCCCGATCTCGGTCCGCGCTCGGCCCGAGCAGCCAGAACACCTGCGCTGGGAGACGAAGCTCACGGTCGCGCTCGACGTGGCACGAGGTGCGATCGCCTTCGCCGCCGCGGCACCGGCCGATGTCGCGACCGCGGAGTGGCGGCGGGTCGGCGTGGCGGATGAGCTCGTCCCGGCCGGACGGTGAGCGGCCTCCTCCATCTCGGTGCGCTCGTCCCCGCCGCGATCGGGGTCGGCACCCTGGTCCGGATGCGCAGAGACGCCGGTCGAGCCGAGCTCCTCGCGGCCGCACTGATGCTCGTAGGCATGGCGGATGCGATGACGCTGTCGCTCCTGCCGCCGGTCGTGTGGTTCGCCGCGCTGGTCGCCACGGCTCTCGCCCTCGCCGCAGGGCGCCGGGCGCGCCCCGTCCCCACCGCGCGGCCGGGTGCGATGCTCTCCACCCACCTCGCCTTCGGAGTGATCTCGACCGCGGCGCTGATCCTCCTCATGCCGGCGATGACGTCATCGCCTCCTGCGGTGCTCGCGCCTTCGCACGCGCACGGCGCGAGTTCGACGATGCCGCAGCTGGTGAGCGCGGGTCTGGCGCTGGGCACGCTCGCCCTCACCGTGGTGGCGTTGCGCGCCGAGCGCTCCTGGCCGCATCGGCTTCATCACGTCACCATGGCCGCGTCCACCGTCGCGATGTGCGCGATCGTCGCCATCTGAGGGGCGTCCGTCCTGCCGTTCCGAGACCCCGACACACCGCCGAGACCCCGGCCTGCACGCGTCGGCAGGCCGGGGTCTCGGCGAGAAGCGGGGGTTTCGGCGCGCACGCCGGCCGCTCAGTGGAAGAAGTGACGCTCCCCCGTGAAGAACATCGTGACGCCGGCCTTGCGGGCCGCATCGATGACCTCCTCGTCGCGGACCGATCCGCCGGGCTGCACGATGGCCGTGACGCCGGCGTCGATCAGCACCTGCGCACCGTCGGCGAACGGGAAGAACGCGTCCGACGAGGCGACCGAACCGGCGGCACGGTCTCCGGCGCGCTCGACCGCGAGGCGGCAGGAGTCGACGCGGTTGACCTGGCCCATGCCGACGCCGACCGTGGCGTTGTCCTTCGCGAGGACGATCGCGTTCGACTTGACGGCGCGGCAGGCCTTCCACGCGAAGATGAGGTTCTCCATCTCCTCGTCGCTCGGGCGCTCGCCCGACACGAGCTCCCAGTTCTTGGCGACGGAGCCGATGTCGTCCGGGAAGCGGTCGGCATCCTGCAGCAGCAGTCCGCCCGAGACCAGGCGCACGTCCATGCGCTCCTGCTGCCAGTCCTGCGGGAGCTGCAGCAGGCGCAGGTTCTTCTTGGCCTTGAACACCTCGAGGGCGGCGGGCTCGAACGACGGCGCGACGATGACCTCGGTGAAGATGTCCTTGAGGTTCTCGGCCATCTTGAGGGTCACGGTGCCGTTCGCGGCGATGACCCCGCCGTAGGCCGAGACCGGGTCGCACTCGTGCGCGCGCAGGTGAGCGCTGGCGATCGGGTCGAGGGCGTTGGGGGCGGTCGTGGCGATGCCGCACGGGTTGGCGTGCTTGATGATCGCGACGGCCGGCTTGACCATGTCGTACGCGGCACGCAGCGCGGCATCCGCGTCGACGTAGTTGTTGTACGACATCTCCTTGCCCTGCAGCTGGGTGGCCTGGGCGATGCCGTGACCGCCGGCGCGGGTGTAGATCGCGCCGCGCTGGTGCGAGTTCTCGCCGTAGCGGAGGGTCGCGAGGCGCTCGGCCTGGATCGTGAGGTGTGCGGGCAGGTCGCCGGGCTCGGTGAGCGTGCCCTCGGCGAACCACTGGGCCACCGCGGTGTCGTAGGCGGCGGTGTGCGCGAAGGCGCGGGCCGCGAGCTCGCGACGCTGCGCGACGGAGGTGCCGCCGGCGGCGACGGCCTCGACGATCGCGGGGTATGACTGCGGCGACACGACGATCGCGACGTTGGCGTGGTTCTTCGCCGCGGCGCGCACCATGGCGGGACCGCCGATGTCGATCTGCTCGACCACGTCGTCACCGACCGCGCCCGAGGCGACGGTCTCGACGAACGGATACAGGTTCACCACGACGAGCTCGAACGGCGCGATGTCGAGCTCCTCGAGCTGACGCTGGTGCTCCTCGAGGCGCAGGTCGGCCAGCAGGCCTCCGTGGACCTTCGGGTGCAGCGTCTTCACGCGACCGTCGAGCATCTCGGCGACGCCGGTGACGGCGGCGACATCGGTCACCGTGAAGCCGGCATCGCGGATGGTCGCGGCCGTCGACCCGGTCGAGACGATCTCCACCCCGGCCTCGGCGAGAGCCGCCGCGAGGACGAGCAGATCGGTCTTGTCGCTCACCGAGACGAGCGCGCGCCGGATCGGCACGGTGTCGCGATCGCGGTAGAGCGTGGGGTCGTGGCGGGGGCCGGCCATGATGGGCTCCTTCGTGCGGGGGCGTCGGGTGGGGGTCAGGAAGAAGAGGTGAGGGGAAGGTCGCCGGTGGCGATCCCGCGGACGACGTCGATGAGCAGACGTCGTTCGACGGGCTTGATGCGCTCGTGCAGGCTGTGCTCGGTGTCGCCCTCGAGGACGGGCACGCGCTCCTGGGCGAGGATCGGTCCGGAGTCGACACCGTCGTCGACGACGATCACGCTGGCACCGGTCTCGGTGACGCCCGCGGCGAGCGCGTCGCGGACGCCGTGCGCTCCGGGGAACTCCGGCAGGTATGCCGGGTGCGTGTTGATGAGGCGCGGCGAGTACTGCGCGACGAGCGACGGCGGCAGCAGGCGCATGAGTCCGCTCAACACCACGAGGTCGGGGTTCCAGACGGCGAGCTGGCGGGCGAGCTCTTCACCCCAGGCCTCACGGCTCTCGTGCTCGTGCCACGGCACCGTGAAACTGGGGATGCCGAACTCCTCGGCGTGGGCCAGCCCGTCGGCTTCGCGGTCGGCACCCACGACGATCACCCTGGCGGGGAAATCGGGATGACGAGCGGCCTCGAGGAGGGCGCGAAGGTTCGAGCCGGTGCCCGAGATGAGAACGGCGACCGTGAGCACGCGCCCAGTCTACCGGGGTGTGCATACTGCTCCCGCCCGGTGTCCGGACCGCTCGCATGTCGTCGTCAGTCGCGCGGTTCCGCAGGATTCCGCGGCGGCGGGAGGAACCCGCGCACGTCGTCGAGCGGAGCCGTGTCGTCCGCGGCGGACATGCCCGCGGAGGGCGCACCGGATGCCTCTCCCGCGATGACGACGGCGTTCGGGTCGAGCTCGGTCATCTCGGCGATCCAGCGGTCGGTCCGTTCCTCGGCGAGCTCATCGCGGTTCCGAGGAGAGAGCAGGAGGATGGCAGCCCCCAAGAGGACCTCCGCGCCGAGCGCGAGAGCGAACGGATAGACCGCCGGCCCGACGACCGCCAGCCGCCCCGGACCCATCGAGCCGTTCGCGAGGGCCGCGGCGAGACCGCCGATCCCCGCGCTCAGGGCCGCGATGCCGACGGCGATCACCGCACGCTGCAGCATCCCGAGCGGCGTGCCCTCCCAGACGAGGCGCGAGCGCACCGCCCAGCCGGCGAACGCACCGGCGGCGATGGGGATGAGCACGACGATCAGCATCCAGATCGAGCTGTTCTCCGGCAGCAGCCCGAACACGGGGATGCCGGGGACCACACCGAGCTGCGTACCAGCGGGCGACACCGCCGTTCCGGCACCGACCGCGAAGCCGGGACCGGCGATCCACGCCGCCGTCCACACGAGCATGGTCGGCAGGTAGGCGAGCTGGGCGAGCGTCATCACCGTCGCGCCGAGGGCGTCGACCCTGGCGGCCTGGAACAGCGCCACCACCTCGCCGCCGCGGAACAAGACGGTCACAGCCAGGGCGAGGGCGGATGCGCCGGCGACCCCGACGAGCGCGAAGGCCGCCCCGCGCACGATCGCCGCCGGAACGGGCGCCCAGTTCTCGCGGGCGTCGAACCAGTCGTGCAGGCGGTCGAGGATGCCGCCGTCGCCGTCCTCCCACGCGACGCGCACCGCCCCGCAGAGCACACCCACGAGGTAGACCGCGGCAGGCAGGATGATCGCCGGCGCCAACGGCGTCTGCGCCGCCTGCAGCCGTGCGCTCAGCGCGACGCCCACGGAGATGAGGGTGAACACCGCGGCTCCGGTGAGCGAGCCCAGCAGCCACGCGCCCGCCTTCGCCGCCCTGCTGCCCGAACGCGCAGCGAAGAGCAGTGTGAACAGGAGGAAGGCGAGCGGTGTGATCGACACGACGAAGTTCGCCGCCGCGGGTGGGATCGCGAGCGCGACCAGGAGCGCGTCCGGGATCGTGATCGTCAGCGGAACTCCGTGACCGAACTCCCAGAGGGTCCCGGTGAGCGGCCAGAGCGCCCCCCAGTCGGCCGTGACCCCGAAGGCGACCGTCCACAGCAGCGTCAGCGGAGCCAGCAGCACGACGAGACCGACCGCCGCGGCGATGGCGGCGTCGAAGGCGGCGAGGAGCGCGACGAGGAGGCGTTGCATAGCGTTTCGAGACTACGACGAGTTGCCGACGAAGCCCTGGGGGCGCGCGTGGGGTCGGCGACACGATAGCGTTTCTCCGGAGGTTTCCCGATGACAACTGCCCCGCCCGCCCCGGCATCCACCGAGCCCAAGAACTCGCTCGACCGCTTCTTCGAGATCAGCAAGCGCGGATCGACGATCGGTACCGAGATCCGAGGGGGTCTGGTGACGTTCGTCACGATGGCCTACATCGTGATCCTGAACCCGATCATCCTCTCCGGCAAGCCCGACGTCGCCGGGAACATGCTCGAGTTCAACGCCGTCGGAGCGGCCACCGCGCTGACCGCCGGTGTGATGACGATCCTCTTCGGACTCGTCACGCGCCTCCCGTTCGGTTTCGCCGCCGGCCTCGGCATCAACGCCTTCGTCGCGTTCTCGGTCGTCGGACAGGTGACCTGGCCCGAGGCCATGGCCCTGGTGATGATCAACGGTGTCGTCATCGTGCTGCTCGCCGCCACCGGGCTCCGGAAGGCGATCTTCGACGCCGTGCCTTTCCAGCTGAAGATCGCGATCACGGTCGGCATCGGCCTGTTCATCGCCTTCATCGGTTTCGTCAACTCCGGCTTCGTCACCGCGACCGGCGCCTCGTCGCCGCCCGTCGGCCTCGGTGTCAACGGCTCGGTCGCGACCGTGCCGACGCTGCTCTTCGTGATCACGCTCCTGCTCACGGGCATCCTCGTCGCCCTCAAGATCAAGGGCGGCATGCTGATCGGTCTCATCGGCGGCACGGTGCTCGCCGTGATCGTCGAGGCGATCTGGCACATCGGTGCCCGCGGCTTCGACGACGAAGGCAATGTGGTCAACCCTGGCGGCTGGGGACTCACCGTCCCGGCGCTGAACGGCTCCCCCGTGGGCATTCCCGACCTCAGCCTGATCGGCGCGGTCGACTTCAGCTTCGACCTGAGCAAGGTCAGCCTCGTGGCGATCGTGATGATCGTCTTCACCCTGCTGTTCACCAACTTCTTCGACGCCATGGGCACCATGACCGGACTCGCGAAGGAGGCGAACCTCGCCGACGAGAACGGCGACTTCCCCCGCATCAAGTCGGCGCTGGTCGTCGAGGGTGTCGGTGCGATCGCCGGTGGAGCGACCTCGTCGTCGTCGAGCACGGTCTTCATCGAGTCCGGTGCCGGCATCGGGGAGGGCGCGCGCACGGGTCTCGCGAACGTCGTGACCGGCGTGGTCTTCCTGATCGCGATGTTCCTGACGCCTCTGACGTCGATCGTCCCGACCGAGATCGCCGCGGCCGCGCTGATCATCGTCGGAGCCATGATGATGGCGCAGATCCGCTACATCGACTTCAGCGACTTCCGCGTGCTGCTGCCGGTGTTCCTCACCGTCTCGGTCATGCCGCTGACGTACTCGATCGCGAACGGCATCGGCGCGGGCTTCGTGAGCTGGGTGCTCATCCACGCGTTCTCGGGCAAGGCCAAGACCATCAGCCCGCTGCTGTGGGTGGTCGGCGCCGGCTTCCTGATCTTCTTCGCCCGCGGGCCCATCGAGGCGCTCTTCGGCGTCGGGATCTGACCCGGAGTCGCACAGGAGGGGCGGATGCTGCGGCATCCGCCCCTCTTTCGTGTTCAGTCCCCGTAGGCGGCGGCGAACTCGGTGGACGGCTCGATCGGCTCGATCACGTCGATCAGCACACCGCCGGGAGCCTCGACGATGAAGTGCCGCTGCCCGAAGGCCTCATCCCGCAACGGCAGTCGCTCCGCCAGCCCCCGCTCCCCGACCAGCCGCGCATACTCGGCTGCGGCATCGGGGACCTCGACGTTGAGCAGCAGTCCGCTCACGGGCTGGCGGAACCCGTGCGGGATGGTCTCGTGCGTGCGGTCGAGGATCGCGAGCTCACCGCCGTCGAAGCGCAAGCTCACGTACCAGTCGGCCTCGAAGGTCACTTCGAACCCGAGTTCCTCGCGATAGAACCGCGCCGCCTCGGCGACGTCGTTCACCATGAGCACCGGATAGAAGCTCGTGATCTCCATCATCTCCCCTTTACATACAGCGTGTTTGTATCCTTGAGCTAGGATACATACACACCGCACGTAAAGGAACCCCATGCCCCGAGCATCCGCCGCAGACGCGGCAGAGACCGCACGCCGGATCCTCGACGTCGCCACCGCGCACTTCGCCGAACACGGATACGCCGCAGCGTCCGTCGACGAGATCGCCCAGGCGGCCGGTGTCACCCGCGGCGCCGTCTACCACCACTACTCGTCGAAGCCGCTGCTCTTCGCCGCCGTCGCTGCCGCACAGCAGGAGGTCGTCGCCGCAGCCATCGTCGCGGCAACCACGGACAGCACACCCGACACCGCACTCCGCGACGGCAGCCACGCCTTCCTCGACGCCATCACCCGAGGAGCGGCCTCGCGCGTGCTGCTCGTCGACGGACCGGCGGTGCTGGGGTGGGAGGGGTGGCGGCAGCTCGACGCAGATGGCCCCGAGCAGGAGCTGCGCACCGGGCTGCGCGAGGCCGGGGTCTCCCCTGCGCTCCTCGAGCCGCTCACCGCAGCACTGTCCGGATCGATGAACGAACTCGCGCTCTGGCTGGCCGCGCATGCGAACGACGCCGACGCCCGGGAGCACGCCCACGGAGCCCTCGACGGCATCCTGGACGCCGTCGCCCCTCGGAGCTGACCCGTCCAGCACTCCCCACGCCCCACCGCCGGCGCGCATGAAAGAAGGCCCCGGAGTGGAGTCCGGGGCCTTCAGATCAAGCGTAGCTCAGATCAGAGCGACTCGATGATCGCGCGCATCAGGTCTGCCGTCTCGGACGGCGTCTTGCCGACCTTGACGCCGGCGGCCTCGAGGGCTTCCTTCTTCGCCTGAGCGGTTCCTGCCGAGCCGGAGACGATCGCGCCGGCGTGACCCATGGTCTTGCCCTCGGGAGCCGTGAAGCCCGCGACGTAGCCGACGACCGGCTTGGTGACGTTCGCCTTGATGTAGTCGGCCGCACGCTCCTCGGCGTCGCCGCCGATCTCGCCGATCATCACGATGGCCTTGGTCTCGGGGTCGGCCTCGAACGCGGCGAGCGCGTCGATGTGCGTGGTGCCGATGACCGGGTCGCCGCCGATGCCGATGGCGGTGGAGAAGCCCAGGTCGCGCAGCTCGAACATCATCTGGTAGGTCAGGGTGCCCGACTTCGACACGAGGCCGATCGGTCCCTTGCCCGTGATGTTCGCGGGGGTGATGCCCACGAGCGCCTCGCCCGGCGTGATGATGCCGGGGCAGTTCGGCCCGATGATGCGGGTCTTGTTGCCCTTGCTCTGCGCGTAGGCCCAGGCCTCGGCCGAGTCGCCGACGGGGACGCCCTCGGTGATGACGACGAGCAGCGGGATCTCGGCGTCGACGGCCTCGATCATCGCGTCCTTCGTGAAGGCACCGGGAACGAAGGCGATCGACACGTCGGCGCCGGTCTCCTTCATGGCCTCGGCGACCGAGGCGAAGACGGGCAGCTCGACGGCGTTGCCGTCCTTGTCGGTGTGCGAGACCGTGGTGCCGGCCTTGCGGGCGTTCACGCCACCGACGACCTGGGTGCCGGCCTTGAGCATCAGTGCGGTGTGCTTGGTGCCCTCACCGCCGGTGATGCCCTGGACGATGACCTTGGAGTCCTTGTTGAGGTAGATCGACATTCTTCTCGTCCTTCAGTCTCAGGCGTTGGCGAGTTCGGCGGCCTTGTCGGCGCCCTCGTCCATGGTGGCGGCCAGGGTCACAAGCGGGTGCGCGTACTCGGCGAGGATCGCGCGACCCTCGTCGACGCGGTTGCCGTCGAGGCGCACGACGAGCGGCTTGGAGGCCGTGGCGCCCAGCGTCTCGAGGGCACCCTTGATGCCGTTGGCGACGGCGTCGCACGCCGTGATGCCGCCGAAGACGTTGACGAACACGCTCTTGACCTGCGGGTCGCCGAGGATGACGTCGAGGCCGGCGGCCATGACCTCGGCCGACGCGCCGCCTCCGATGTCGAGGAAGTTGGCCGGCTTCACGCCGTTGTGGTTCTCGCCTGCGTAGGCGACCACGTCGAGCGTGGACATGACGAGCCCCGCGCCGTTGCCGATGATCCCGACCTCGCCGTCGAGCTTCACGTAGTTGAGGCCCGACTGCTTGGCCTTGGCCTCGAGCGGGTCTGCGGCGTCCTTGTCCTCGAGCGCCTCGTGCTCGGGGTGACGGATCTCGGAGGCGTTGTCGTCGAGCGTGACCTTGCCGTCGAGCGCGATGATGTCGCCCTCTTCGGTGCGCACCAGCGGGTTGACCTCGACCAGCGTCGCGTCCTCGCCCTTGTAGACGTCGAAGAGCTTGACGAAGACGTCGGAGACCTTCTCGACGAGGTCTTCCGGGAAGTTCGCCGCGCGAGCGATCTCGACGGCCTTCTCCTTGTCGATGCCCGTGAGCGGGTTGACCTCGACGCGCGCGAGCGCCTCGGGGCGCTCCACCGCGAGCTCTTCGATCTCCATGCCGCCCTCGACCGAGCAGAGGCTCAGGTAGGAGCGGTTGGCGCGGTCGAGCAGCACGGAGAAGTAGAACTCCTCGGCGATGCGCGCACCCTGCGCGACCATGACGCGCTTGACGACGTGGCCCTTGATGTCGAGGCCGAGGATGGCCTTCGCTGCCTCGTACGCCTCGTCGGGGGTCTTGGCGACCTTGACGCCGCCCGCCTTTCCACGGCCGCCGGTCTTGACCTGAGCCTTGACGACGACCACTCCGCCGATCTTCTCGGCAGCCGCCCTCACCTCTTCAGGGGTGTCCGCGACGATGCCGGCGAGGACCGGCACTCCGTACTTTTCGAAAACGTCTCGTGCCTGGTACTCGTACAGATCCACTGTGGTTCCTTCACTGGGCTGCTGTCTGGTAATTCTCTCGATGTCGAGACATCGACCAGTCCCCCAGCCTACTACCTCGGCCTGGACGCTCTTGCGGCCACCGGGTCGCTCCGGTCAGCGCAGCGTCGGCACGCCCCAGCGCCTCGCCGGAAGTGCGACCAGCCGGAGCTGCCGGGAGATCACGAACGGGGTGAAGACCAGAGCGGCACCGGTCCCGACGATCACGGGGCGGATCACGACCACCGGCAGCGAGCCCCACAGCGCGAAGAGGATCGACGCGACGAGGACGGCTGCCAGCACGAGTTCGCATATGAGGAGTTGCCTGCGTGTGGAGGCACTGTCCTCCGCCAGCGTCGTCTCGCGACCGCGCACCGCGATGCGATCGGTCCACCGCGCACCGTCCCACCACCGCAGGGTGCCGCGGCGGCGTGTCTCGTACCATCCGGCCGCAATCCCGCGCTCACTCACGCTCTCAGTATGACGGTCTCGCCTCGGCGTCTCCGCCTGCCGAGGTCTAGGCTTTCGCCATGCACGAATCCGCAGAACTGCGCACCGGCGTCGTGGCCGCAGCGCTCGAGCTCTTCAGCGCCCAGGGGTTCGACCAGACCTCGGTGGAGCAGATCGCCAAGGCCGCCGGCGTCTCGCGCTCGACCTTCTTCCGCCAGTTCGGCGGTAAGGAGGACGTGGTGTTCGCCGATCACGAGGTGCTCCTCGAGCAGCTCAGGGAGTTCCTCGACGAGGGGCACGACGACCCGTGGGGCGCGGTGTGCGCGGCATCCGAGTCGGTGTTCGCGCACTTCGCGCACGACCCGGAGCTCGCCCGGCGCCGCTACCAGATCGTGCGCGAGGTGCCCGTCCTGCGGGAACGCGAGATCATCACGGTGTTCCGCTACGAGCGGTTGTTCGACGAGTACCTGCGCGGCGCGCTTCCCGGCGTCGACCCGCTGGATGCCGTGGGCTTCGCCGCGCTCGTGACCGCCGTGCACAACCACGTGCTGCGACAGCTGCTGCGGGGGCGCAAGAAGGTGCCGCTGGCCACCCTGCAGACGGCGCTGGCCGATGTGCGCCGTCGCTACGGTGTGGCGGGCGACGCCACCACCGCCCCGGACGACATGGTCGTCGCGGTGTTCCCACGTTCGATGCCGATCGCCGAGGTGTCCCGCCGCCTGCAGTCGGAGCTCGACTAGCCACTCCCGGGTCGTGGAACCGAGTATCGAGAGGTACGATACTCAGGTCCACGAAGGAGCCCCATGAGCGATGCAGCCACCCCGTTCCCCGGCGAGCGGGTCTCGTCGTACGACATCACCGCGCGTCAGGACAGCGACTACTACGCCGTCTTCACCGACATCCCCGCCGCCGACCGCGAGGCGTGGGACCGCGCGAAGTCCTACGTCGACGAGGTCGCGCCGCAGATGGCGGATGCCTGGGACCGCGCGGAGTACCCGCTGGATGCGGCTCGTCGGATGGGTGAGATGGACCTCGTCGTGGACGGCGTCCAGCACCCCGCGCTCACGAGCCTGTCGCCGCTGGCCGCCGGGCTCGTCAACATGGAGATCTCCCGCGGCGACGGCTCGCTGGGCACGATCCTCGCCGTGCAGGGCGGGCTCGCCCTGCGCACCCTCGCCCTGTTCGGCTCGCCGGACCAGCAGGAGAGGTGGCTCACCGCGCTCGCCGACGGCTCGGTGCTCGGCTCCTTCGCGCTGACCGAGCCCGACCACGGCTCGGACTCCGTCTCCCTCGAGACCGTCGCCCGCCGCGACGGCGACTCCTGGGTCATCCGCGGCGCGAAGAAGTGGATCGGGAACGGCGCGTCCGGGGGCGTCACGTTCGTCTGGGCCCGCGTCGACGACGAGGGAGCCGACGAGCACGGGGCGGTCCGCTGCTTCCTCGTCGAACAGGAGATGCCGGGCTACACCGGCAGCGTGATCCGCGGAAAGGCCTCGCTGCGCGCGATCCATCAGGCCCACATCGTCCTCGACGACGTGCGGGTGCCGCTCGACGCCGTGCTGCCGGGGACGAAGAGCTTCAAAGACGCCTCGACCGTGCTCTATGCGACCCGCTCCGGTGTCGCCTGGTCGGCGCTCGGTCACGCGACCGCCTGCTACGAGGCCGCGCTCGCCTACGCGACCCAGCGCGTGCAGTTCGGCAAGCCGCTCGCGAAGTTCCAGATGGTGCAGGAGCGGCTCACCCACATGCTCGAAGACCTCACCGCCATGCAGCTGTACTGCCGGCGGATGGCCGACCTGGAGACCGCAGGCGAGCTGCGTCCGACCCAGGCGTCGCTCGCGAAGTTCCACAACACGCGGGCCGCGCGACGC
This sequence comes from Microbacterium sp. GQ128, assembly GCF_059758615.1. Taxonomy (NCBI): domain Bacteria; kingdom Bacillati; phylum Actinomycetota; class Actinomycetes; order Micrococcales; family Microbacteriaceae; genus Microbacterium; species Microbacterium sp. GQ128. The sequence goes on along the minus strand of NZ_JCAXDY010000003.1, from coordinate 577,445 downwards.
ATCGCCTCGACCGCCCGCGACCTGCTCGGCGGCAACGGCATCCTGCTCGAGAACGGCGTCATCCAGCACATGGCCGACATCGAGGCGATCCACACCTACGAGGGCACGGAGAGCGTGCAGGCGCTGCTTCTCGGGCGTGACATCACCGGGATGAGCGCGTTCGCCTGACCGAGGTCGGCCGGGGTACGGTCTCGTCAGACCGGGCGCACCGCGAAGCCGACCGCGATCGCATCAGGGCCGGTCAGATCGGCCACGCGGATCATCGGTCGCTCGACCGGACCGTGCGCGTCGGGGCTCACCGTCAGTCGCAGCCGCAGCCGCCGGACGGCGTCTTCACCATGAAGCACACGTCGCACACGCCGTAGTCGCGCTCTTCCACAGGCTTCGGCGCCTTCTCCCCGCGGGGTGCGGAGACGCGCGGCGTCGTCGTGCGCTTGGCCGCGCGTGGTGCGGTCAACGGGATGAACTCGCTCGGGTGGCTGACGTAGAAGTACGGCGGCCGCCCCTCGCTCGGCTGCAGGCGCAACGGCGCGGATCCGACGACGAGTCGCTCATCCTCGGTGAAGCCGTTCGTGTAGGTGCGACCGATGTGCAACGGGGCGCCCTCACCGCGTCGGATCGCCTCGATGTAGCGACCACGGTCGATGAACGAGCTGATCCCGATCGCCTGGGTGATCTCCGCGATGAACGCGTGGTTCGACGGGTCGATGCGGTGCGCGCGCAGCGCTTCCTGGAGCGAACGGTATGGACGGGAGGTGCCTGCGGGGGTCGGCCCCTGTACTTCTTTCATCAGTTCCAGGATCGCACGCCGCAACCCCCTCTTTCGACCACTCGACGCGTGCGAGACTGGCGGCATGGCACGCGCGACGATCATCGGGTCCGGACCCAACGGCCTCGCCGCAGGGGTGGCGCTCGCACGCGCCGGCTACGAGGTGCGCGTTCTCGAGGCCGCCGACACGATCGGCGGCGGGCTGCGCACCCGGGAAGGCACGCTTCCCGGTTTCCGCCACGATGTGTGCTCCGCCGTGCATCCGGCGGCCGTCTCCTCGCCCTTCTTCCGCGCATTCCGGCTCGAAGAGCGCATCGAGTGGATCCACCCGGACATCTCCTTCGCCCATCCGCTCGACGGCGGCGCTGCGGCCGTCGCCTGGCGTGACATCGATCGAACCGCTGCCGCCCTCGGAGTCGACCGCGACGCCTGGCTCACCCGCCTGCGCCCCCTCAGCACCCACATCGACGGGGTCACCGACTTCACGGGCAACCAGCTTCTCCGCATCCCCGCCGAGCCCCTCACCGCGGTGCGCTACGCGATCCGGATGCTCGACCAGGGCACTCCCCTGGCCCGCACCTCGTTCCGGACCGAGGAGGCCGCCGCCCTGATGTCGGGCGTCGTCGCGCACGCGAACTCCCCGCAGCCGACCCTCGCCGGTGCCGCAGCAGGGCTGCTCCTCGCCGCTCTCGCGCATGCGGGCGGTTGGCCCTACCCGCGCGGCGGTTCGCAGACCATCGCCGATGCGCTGGTGGCCGACCTCGAAGCGCACGGCGGAACGGTCGAGACCGGTGCCCGCGTGAACGACCTGCGCACCCTCGACGCCGGCGACCCCTCACGCGGGGACGTGCTCCTGCTGAACACCTCGCCCCGGCTCGCACTCACTCACGCCCACGTGCCGGCCGGATATGCCAGGGCGCTGCGCGGCTACCGCTACGGCGCCGCGGCGGCCAAGGTCGACTTCGCCCTCGACGGCCCCATCCCCTGGTCGAACCCGGAGGTGCGGAACGCCGTGACCGTGCACCTCGGCGGCACCCGAGAGGAGGTATGGGCGAGCGAGAACACCGTGGCCGTGGGTCATGTGAGCGAGAAGCCCTACGTGCTCGCCGTGCAACCATCGGTCTTCGACCCGACGCGGGCTCCCGAGGGCAAGGCCGTTCTATGGGCATACATCCATGTCCCCAACGGCTCCGACCTCGATCCCACCGAGCTCATCACGGCACAGGTCGAGCGCTTCGCGCCCGGCTTCCGGGACCTGATCCTGGCGCATCACGCGGTTCCCGCGTCGTCTCGGGAGGCCATCAACCCCGCGGAGATCGGCGGGGACATCTCCGGCGGCGTGTTCGACATGCGGCAGGCTCTCCGGCGTCCGGTGCTGTCCCCGACCCCCTGGCGCACCCCGATGCGGGGCGTGTACCTGGCGTCGGCGTCGACTCCGCCCGGCCCCGCCGTGAACGGGATGGCCGGCTGGCACGCCGCCGGCACGGTGCTCCACGACGCCGGGACGCCGGCCGGGCTCGACGAGCTGTTCGGCTGATCCCGGTCGGCGACACCGGGGTACCGGAATCGAAAGTCCGCGGCCAGGATGGGACCATGCGCTACGAGATCCCCGCGCCGATGCTCGCCAAGGCCGTGCCGGCGGTTCCCGACCCGGCGAAGACCCCGGGCGGACTCCTGTTCGAACCCAAGTGGGACGGCTTCCGCGGCCTCATCGCGTGGGACGGCGAGACCGTGGAGATCGGCTCCCGGGGCGCGAAGCCGCTCACGCGGTACTTCCCCGAGCTGGTCGAGGCGATCCCCGAGCTGCTGCCCGGCCCGTGCCTGCTCGACGGTGAGATCGTTGTCGCCACCGGCCCGCTCGGCTCGCAGCGTCTGGACTGGGAGGCGCTGAGCCAGCGCATCCACCCGGCGGCCTCGCGCGTCGCGAAGCTCGCCGTGGAGACACCGGCGATGTTCATCGCCTTCGATCTGCTCGCCCACGGCGACGATGACCTGCTGACGCAGGCCTTCGAGATCCGGCGGGCCCGCCTCGAGACGCTGATGGAGGGCGTCGAGCACCCGCTGCACATCACCCGGACGACCCGGGACCGTGAAGCGGCCGCCCGCTGGCTCGCCGAGTTCGAAGGGGCGGGACTCGACGGCGTCGTCGCCAAGCCCCTCGACCAGCCGTATGCGCCGGGGAAACGGACGCTGTTCAAGATCAAGCACGCCCGCACGGCCGATGTCGTGGCGCTCGGCTACCGCATCCACAAGTCCGGCTCGGGCGTCGGGTCGCTCCTGGTCGGCCTGTACGGCGACGACGGAGTGCTGCGACAGGTCGGCGGGGTCGCCGCCTGGAGCGATGTCCGGCGTCAGCAGTTCGTCGACGAGCTCGCTCCCCTGGTCGAGCGCGACGACAGCGGCGAAGCGGTCACCGCCGAGGGCGAGCGCTCCCGGTTCAGCGGCGGCAAGGACGTCTCGTTCGTGCGGCTGCGCCCCGAGCGCGTGCTCGAGGTGCGCTACGACCAGCTCGAAGGCGCGCGCTTCCGCCACACGGTGCAGTTCGAGCGCTGGCGCCCCGACCGCGACGCCCGCTCCTGCACCTACGACCAGCTCGACACGGTCGCGGGCTACGACCTCGCGGACGTGCTCCGCTGACGGGTCGTCGGAGAAGCCCCCGACATATCTCGTGCCCTCTGCCGTTCACGGGAGCAGAGCGATCATCTGAGGCCTCGCCGGCATCGCGTGGATGACGAGTTCGTGACCGCTGTCGAACACGAGAACAACGGTTTCCAACAGACGCCCTCGCGTATCGAATCCGAGTCGCAGCTGACGCGCAGGGCTGTCATCGTCCAGATCCTCTATCCACAGGGCCCAGGTTGCGGCCTGCACGATGTCGTCAGGCTCGACTCCGTGCTTGAGTGCGGCAGCATGGACTTTCACGCGGCTGCAGCCGACAACGCCTCGCGGATTACCTCAGATCGAGTTTTTCCTTCGCGTTCCGCGCGGGCGTCGAGCGCGGCGATCTCATCGAGAGTAAGCCGCAACGCCACGACTTGTGAGGGCATCGCCCCACGTCCCGGCCGCCCGCGACCACGCTTCTTGAGAACGTCAGCGTCGTATCCGGCTTCCGCTTCTGCAGACCATTCAGCGATCTGCTCCTCGGTGACCGGACTGCCGTCGATGGTTTCGCGCGAGATCATAGAAATATTGTTATACGAAAATGCTCAGCCCGCAAGTTCAGTCCTTCTCGGCGGGAGTGCCGTCTTCGTCCCAGTTGGCGGCGACCTTCTTGCTCGGCTGCACCCGAGGGGGCTCCCCCGGCATCTTCGGGAATTCCGGCGGGAACGGCAGTTCCCCCAGCCCGTTCTCCTTGTCGCGCTCCCACCACTCCAGCAGCGTGTCGATGCGGCCGGGAGCGGCCTGCATCGTCGCCCAGGGATCGCCGACCTCCTCGAGGCGCTTCGGGATGCTGCGCACCGTGAACGTGCGCGGGTCCAGGCCGTCGAGCTCGTCCCACTCGACGGGAGTGGACACCGTCGCCCCCGGCAGCGCGCGCGGGCTGTAAGCACCGGCCATCGTGCGGTCGCGGTTGGCCTGGTTGAAGTCGACGAAGATCCGCTCCCCGCGCTCCTCCTTCCACCAGTTCGTGGTGACCTGTTCCGGCATCCGTCGCTCCAACTCGCGCCCGGCCGCGATCACGCCATGCCGCACGTCCAGGAACTCGTGCGTCGGTTCGATCGGTGCGAAGACATGCAGGCCGCGGTTGCCGCTGGTCTTGGCGAACGCCTCCAGGCCGGCCTCGCGCAGCACCTCGCGCAGCGTGTGCGCGGCAGTCACGGCATCCGCGAAATCCGTGCCCGGCTGCGGATCGAGGTCGATGCGCAGCTCGACGGGGTTGTCGGCGTCGGTGGCCAGAGAAGCCCAGGGGTGGAAGACGATCGTGTTCATCTGCACGGCCCAGACGATCGCGCTCGCCCTGTTCAGCACGATCTGCGGATGCTGCCGTCCGCTGTTGTACGTGACGGTCACAGCGTCGACGAAGTCGGGCGTCCCCTTGGGCGGGTTCTTCGAGAAGAAGCCCTCCGCCCGCGGCCCCCCGGATGCGCCGACACCGTCACGGAAGCGCTCGAGCGACACCGGACGATTGCCGTTGGCCGCAAGGAAGGGCTCCGCGACGAGCTGCGCGTACTCGGCCAACTCGGCCTTCGTGACACCGAGGTCGGGCCAGACCACGCGGTTCGGGCTCGACAGCGCGACCTCGCGTTCCCCATCGGAGTCGGCGACGGTCAGAGTCACGCGTTCTGAGGCCATGCTCCGACCCTAGAGCGATGCTCCGACGGAAGGAACCCCCGCGCTTGCCCCGTCGCGCTCTCTCAGTCGCCGAGCGCGACGGCCAGCGCGAGCACCGGAGTGAGCGCATCCCGCTCGACGATGATCGACGGCCCCGCGGAGTCGACGATCACTCCGGCCATGTCCGAATGACTCGAGAGGACCTTCGCCAGCTGCTCCGGTTCGAACGGGAGCGGACGGTCGCCGCGGCCCAGCGCGATGACCTCGAGAGGGTGGGAGAAGAGCTGCAGGAAGCGGCGGCCGTCGGTGGTCTGCGCCTCGGCGATGCCGGCCTGGCCGCTGCCGTCGCCCTCGTTCACGGCCACCCACATCCGCTTCACCGCGAGCGCTTCACCGACCTTGAGCGCCGAGTCCTGCTCGCGGGGAGCGGCGAGGATGCTCTTGACCGTCATCTCGACGTCAGCCTGCTCGAGCGTCTTCTGCAGCAGATCCGTCGGGAAGACCACACGATGGGGCGCGGAGGCGTTGTCGACGATGAGACCCGCGAAGTCTCCGGAGACGACCTGCTGCAGCACCGAGGTCACCGGCTGAGCGACGGCGGAGGTCGCCGCGGGATCGGCCTCGAGCTGCACCGAGTCGCGCACCGCGCGCGCCGAGCTGAACGCGAGCATGAACTGCCGGTCGTCGTTGTCGCGCACGACAGCGACCGACAGCGGCTTGCCCTCGCTGATCTGCGCACGCGCGTCGCCGTTCACACGGATGTAGAGGTGTCCCTGGAGCGCCTGGCGCATCACCCCGAGGAGCTGGTCATTGGACGCACCCGCCTCGATCTCGGTGAGCGCCTCGCGGAGCAGGACGTTGTCCTTCATCCCCGCGACGGTCTCGGTCTGCTCGGGCGGCAGGGGCGAGGCGAGCGGAAGGCGCCGTGCCTCAGCGACGGCGGGTTGAGCGGCGGCTGCGGACTGCGCGGCCGGAGCAGAAGACTGCGCCGGACGCGGAGCGGGTGATACCGTCTCGGACGGCGCATCGGAGGTCGGCAGCGCGACCTCCGGCCCGGCCTCGGCGCCCACACCGCGGAACGCCTGCACCGAGATGCCGATCGAGGGTGCCTCGACGGGCTGCTCGACCTCGGTCGCACCGTGATCGGTGTTTACGGCATCCGACCCGGCCACCCTCTCCTCCGTCTCAGCGGCGGGAGCGACGGCATCGTCTGCGGACTTCTTGCGGCGGGAGAAGAGGGCCATAATCAGCCAGCCTAACCGGCATTCCCCTGTACGCTCCGCCGTCGACGGAGGCGCGGCGCCGGTCAGATCTTCTCGATGGGTGCGACCTTGATGAGCAGCTTCTTCTGCCCCGCCGAGTCGAACCGCACGTGGGCGATGCGCTTCGCCCCCTCGCCGGTCACGGCGTCCACCCGCCCTTCGCCGAAGTCGACGTGACGGATGCGGTCGCCCGCGGTGAGCTCGAGGTCGCCGTTGTCGCGCATCTTGGCCGTGACCCGGTTGGGGAACTTGTCCATCGCGGTCGACAGCGGCTTCAGGGAGTCGCGACCGGGCAGCGCCTTGACGGCGAACCGGTCACCGGAGCCCGAACCGCCGAACCCGCCCTGGCGACGGGCGTTCAGAGCCCGCGACTGCATGCCCCCGCGGGAGTTCACATCTCCCGGCGACTGCCGCCAGTCGATCAGGTTCGCCGGGATCTCCTGCAGGAAGCGACTGGGCATCGCCACGGTGACCTCGCCGAACTGCGCCCTCGTCATCGCGAGCGACAGGTGCAGCCGCTTGCGGGCGCGAGTGATGCCGACATAGAAGAGTCGCCGCTCTTCCTGCGGTCCACCGGGCTCCCCCGCCGAGATGCGGTGCGGGATGAGGTCTTCCTCGACACCCGTGACGAAGACGGCATCGTATTCGAGGCCCTTCGCCGTGTGCATGGTCATGAGCGACACCGAGCCGGACTCGTCGTCGAGGTCGTCGGCGTCGGACACCAGCGCGACCTCGGTGAGGAAGTCCACGATCGTGCCCTCGGGGTTGTTGCGGGCGAAGTCGCGGGCGACGGCCACGAACTCGTCGAGGTTCTCGACACGGGCCTCGTCCTGCGGGTCGCGGCTCGCGCGCAGCGCATCGAGGTAGCCGCTCTTGCCGAGCAGCACGCCCAGGCCGTCGGCCACGCTCGTGGGTGGCGGCACCTCGCCCGTGGCCGGGGTCAGGATCGCGGCGGCTTCGCTGAGCACGGCGTCGAGCTGCCCGATCGCCGCCTGGATCTTCGGTCCGACCCCGAGCTGACCCGGCATCGACAGCGCGTCGCGGAAGCTGATGCCGTGCTCTTCGGCGAACCGGGCGATGGCTGTCTCGGTCACATCGCCGATGCCGCGCCGCGGCTTGTTCAGGATGCGGCGCACCGACATCTCGTCGGCCGGGTTCGCGACCGCGACGAGGTAGGCGAGCGCGTCCTTGATCTCGGCGCGGTCGTAGAACTTCGTGCCGCCCATGATCTTGTAGGGCACGGCTGAGCGGATGAAGATCTCTTCCAGCGCACGGGACTGGGAGTTCGTGCGGTAGAACACGGCCATCTCGGAGTAGGGCATGCCCGCGCGGTGGAGCGCCTCGACCTCATCGGCGACGAACTGCGCCTCGTCGTGCTGCGAGTAGCCGGTGAAGCCGATGATGGCGTCGCCGTCGCCCTTGTCGCTCCAGAGCTTCTTGTCCTTGCGGTCGAAGTTGTTGCCGATCACGGCGTTCGCCGCGGAGAGGATGTTCTGCGTCGAGCGGTAGTTCTGCTCGAGCAGCACCACGCGGGCGCCGGGGAAGTCGCGCTCGAACTCGCTGATGTTGCGGATGTCTGCGCCGCGGAAGGCGTAGATCGACTGGTCGGAGTCGCCGACCACGGTGAGCGAGGCGCCGGGTTCGCCGGCATCCGCCGTGGGCTCGGGATCGGGCTCGAAGATCATCATGCCGTTCGAGGCATACGGGTCGGGAGCAGAGCCCGCGGCGCCGGAGACCGGGCGCGTGAGCTCGTGGATCAACGCGTACTGCGCGTGGTTGGTGTCCTGGTACTCATCGACCAGGATGTGCCGGAACCGGCGGCGGTAGGTATCGGCGACCTGCGGAAAAGCCCTGAACAGGTAGACGGTCTGTCCGATGAGGTCGTCGAAGTCGAAGGCGTTGGCCTTCTGCAGCTGCCGCTGATAGTCGGCGAAGACCTCGACGAAGACCCGCTCGGCCGGATCGCTCATGTTGGCCTGACGCGCATACGACTCGGCGTCGGACAGCTCGTTCTTCAGCTTGGAGATGCGCGACTGCACGGCTGCCGGGGTGAGGCCGTAGGCGTCGGCCTCGTGCTCCTTGACCAGGCGCTTCAGCAAGGCGCGCGAGTCGCCGGAGTCGTAGATCGTGAACGACTTCGTGTAGCCGAACTGCTGGGCCTCGCGACGCAGGATGCGGACGCAGGCGGAGTGGAACGTCGAGATCCACATGCCGCGGGCGGCGTCGCCGATCAGCCCCTCGACGCGCTCCCGCATCTCGCCAGCCGCCTTGTTCGTGAAGGTGATCGCGAGGATCTGGCTCGGCCAGGCCTCGCGCCCGCGGAGCAGCGAGGCGATGCGGCGGGTGAGCACGCTCGTCTTGCCCGATCCGGCACCCGCGACGATGAGCAGCGCGGGGCCGCGGTAGGTGACGGCCTCGAGCTGCTGCGGGTTCAGGCCGGCGAGGAGATCGTCCTGCCCCGGGGCCCCGGAGGAGCGGGGGCCGACGGATCCGGGGACGATGAGAGGAGCTTCGGTCATGGCCTTATGAGTCTAGGCGTCGGCACCGACACTGCGGCACGAGGATGCCGCGCCGGAGACCGCTGCGGACGGGTGCGCGGGTTCGACCGCGCACCCCTCCGGTCTCAGGCGGTGCGTGTGCGACGTCGGACCGCCACGCCTCCCGCGACGAGGAGAATCAGCGCCAGCGCGATCGCCGCGACCGGGAACTCCGCACCGGTCGCCGCGAGCCCGCCCGCACCGTCGGCGATGCGGATGTCGGCCCAGCCGAGCAGTGCGCCGTCGGCGTCGTACACCGCGATCCGATGCGCACCCAGTGCGGCATCCGTCGGCACCGTCACGGTGATCGCGCCCGCCGCAGACAGCGTGCCGGTCGCGAGCTGCACCGGGTCGGAGTACATCCACACCGCGATCTCCTCGCCCGCCGCGTCCGCTCCGACGGTGACCGTGACCTTCTGACCGCGGGTGGCGACCGAGGGATCGACCGTCACGCCGTTGCGGTTGCCGTCGACCAGATCCGTACCGGGCAGCGGCGGGTTCTCGCCACCGGGGTTCTCGCCACCGGGGTTCTCGCCACCGGGGTTCTCGCCACCGGGGTTCTCGCCTCCGGGGTTCTCGCCGTCGACGCCCGGAAGCGTTCCGGTTCGCAGCGCTTCGGACGCGAAGCCGTCGGCGAACCACCACACCGGACGCTTGCCGTCGACCGACAGCGATGCCGGCGAGGTCGCGAAGCCCTCGTTGTTGATGTCGGGCATGCCGGCCGGACGGTCGTACTGGGCGATGCCCGGCTTGGCAGTGCCGTTGAGGGTGATCTCGGCCGACCGGCCGTGGCAGCCGTCATCGCAGACGGCCCAGAGGGTGCCCCGCACGCTGTCGTAGTCGAGAGCCATCACACCCGCGAGTCCAGGGGCGATCTCCGACACGAGCGTCGCTGAGCCGTCACCGCCGAGCGCGAAGGCGTACACGTGACCGTTGTCCTCGACCGCGACCAGGAACAGTCCGCCACCGTGGCCGGCGTAGTCCGCGGGCTTGTAGGCCGCGCCGGTGTTGTCGTCGAAGAGCTTTCCGGCGAGCGCGGCATCCGGCACCCACTGCACGGCCTCCATACCGAGGTTCGCCCCGACGGCCGGCAGCAGCGCGGTGAGGTCCCACTCCTGCTGGGCGACGAGGTCCCCCTCGGCGGACTCGGGGTCGACCTTCAGCACCTTGTTCTGGTTGACGCCCTTGGCGCCGTTGTCGCGCTCGGACGCCACGTAGACGAAGCCGTCGCCGTCGACCGTGATGCCCTCGGTGTCCGGACCTGCGGCACCCGCATCCGCGGCATCCTTCTGGAAGCGCACGCGCTTGCCCGCATCCCAGCCGTCGACCTTCTCGACCGAGCCGTCGGCGTGCGCCTCGAGCTTCCAGATGCGGCCCTCACCGTTGTCCACGGCCCAGAGGAACGCGCCGTCCGCCGTCTCCTGCACATCCAGTCCCGAGCTGTCCTCGAGGAAGGTCGGGACGCTGTCGAGCACGCGGACTTCCGCCGAACCGGGCCACGGCGAGACCGCGACCTCGCCGGCGCAGACGTTCGCTGCGCCCTTCGTGGACTCGGCCGTGGCGGCGAAGGCACCCGTCGTGTCGGCGCAGCGGCCCCAGGTGACGGCCGCGTGACCCTCGCCCCAGGTCGTCTCGTCGATGACCAGCGCACCGTCGAACAGCCGAACCGCGTCGCCTCCGCCCAGGCCGAAGCCGAGCTGCTCGCGCTCGATCACGAGGTAATCCCCCGCGCCGATGCTGGTGCCGGACGGGATCGAGTACGCGTGGGTGTCGTCGTCGTCCTTCACCACGATGCCCGAGACGTCGATGGCCGCGTCGGTCGGGTTCACGAGCTCCACCCAGTCGTCGGGCGACCCGCCGTCGGACTCGACCTCGTTGAGGCGCACCGGGTTGCCGCAGGCGTTGCGCAGCCCCTTGGTCGAGACCGCGACATCGGCGAAGTCGCCGGAGCCGTCGGCGCACCGCGCCAGGACGCCCGCCGCGTGCGCGGTGTACACGTGCTCGTCGACCGTGTTGCCGTTCGCGTCGCGGATCGTCACGGTGTCGCCGTTGCCGAGACCGAAGACGAAGTTCGCGGGCTGGTCGAAGACGAAGTAGGCGCCCGGCTGCAGCGTCGTTCCGGCCGGCAGCGGTGTCGTCTCGGCCGCGTGACCGGTGGGGTCGCTGTCCATGACGGTCCAGCCGGAGAGGTCGACAGCGGTGCTGCCGGTGTTCGTGACCTCGACCCAGTCGGTGCTGTCGCCGTTCGACTCGATCTCGTTGATCACGACCTCGGGCATGACGCACGAGTTGGCTGCTCCGGGCGTCGAGTGGGCGAGCACGAACGCGCCGACGCCGTCCGGGCAGCGCGCAAGCGTGGCTGCGGCGAAGTCACCGTCGATCGCGGCATGCCCCTCCCACGGGAGGGTGTCGTCGATCTGCGCGCCGGCCGCGTCGAAGAGGCGGATGCGGTCGGCGCTGCCGATGCCGATCGGGTCGCGGAACGCCGCCTCCGCGCCTCCGACGAGACCGATCGTGCCCTCGTCGACCACGAGGAACTCGCCCGCCTCGATCTTCGTGCCGGCCAGGAACCGCCAGCGGTGATCGTCGGAGTTGTCGCGGATCTCGTAACCCGAGATGTCGAGCGCCTCGGTACCGGAGTTGTAGAACTCGACCCAGTCGGCGGGCTGCGAGTCGACCTCGTTGATCACGATGGATCCCGATACGGGAGCGACCGAGCAGTCGTTGGCCGCACCAGGGGTCGCCGCCGTGGCATGCGCCCACTCGCCCGTGCCGTCGGCGCAGCGCGCCCACACCGACAGCGGCGCGGTGTTCTCGTATGCATAGGAGTCGGCCTCGGTGCCGCTCGGGTCGAAGAGCACGACCTCGTCACCCTTGCCGAGACCGAACGGGAAGTCGACGTCCTTCACGAGCACGAGGAACTCTCCGGGTGCCAGCGACGTGCCCGCGGGAGCCGCGCCGAAGCTGTCGCGCTTCTCGTCGGCGACCTTCCATCCCGCGAGGTCGACCGTCTCGGTGCCGGCGTTGTAGATCTCGATCTGGTCGGCGAGGCCGGTCGCCGCGTCGTCGTAGACGATCTCGTTCAGCACGAGGCTCGGGGCGGCCGCGACCGTCTCCGCCGGGCGGATGCCGGGATCGGCGCCGATGGCGGCGGTGGGAGTGGCGAGCAGGGCGGCGGCGCTCAGTGCGCACACCGCCGCGACCGCGGCTGCGGATTGCAGGCGGGGCATGGAGGACTCCTGGTGGGCTCGGCCGGCGGGCCCACGCGGGCCGACCGGACTCAGTCGGGTACCAGCCCAGACCACCGATCCCGCGTGGCCGCCGGGAGTCCGCCCGGTGCACGGAAGGTGAACGGGAGGTGGCGACTTCCGGGCGCCCCGTCACGCCTCGCCCGTTCCGGTCGCAATTTGTGCCGCCTGAACGGGATCAGGGCGGCAGAAAGTGCGACCGGAACACTCCGGGGAACGGATCAGGCGATGCGGGTTCCCGGCGGCAGGCGGCGCGCGGGAGTCCGCGTGCGCGCCCATGCCCCGGCGAACAGCGAGCCGGCGATGACGACCTGCACCCCGAGTCCGACGAACCAGCTGGGAACCGAGGACTCCATGGTCTCTTCCGGAGTACGGTAGCCGCCGTCCGGGTCGCACTCGTCCCAGCGCTGCTCGAGCGGCGATTGCTGCGCGCTGCGCACGCCGAGCTTGATCTGGCCGAACAGATCGACCGGGTAGCCCTCGGGCGAGAACTCCGTGGGCGTGGCATCGGCGAGCACGACGAACGGGTTGGCCGACAGCGCCCACCAGACGTAGTCGAACCGCGGCACCTCGTAGGTGGTGCCGACCTCCCACTCGTCGCAGATGGGGGTGCCGTTCGCGTCGTAGGGGCGGGAGTACGTGGTCGCTTCGCTGCGCACGGCCATGCCGCCCAGCCCGAAGGCGATGAGCGTGCCGAACACCAGGCCGGCGACCACGAGGTACGTCGCTGCGACCGAGAACAGCGGGCGGGCGATGAGTCCGCTCAGGCCGACGCCGATCGCCGCGACCACGATGATCTCGACGGCGAGCACGAGCAGCGACACCAGCAGCACGAGGGCATCCGCTCCCCCGCCCACCAGCGACAGGGCGAGGAACGGCACGGCGACCAGGAGGAACGCTCCTCCGGTCGCGACGGCGGCGAGGAGCTTGCCGAGCATGATGTCACCGGTCGAAGCCGCTGTCACCTGGACCGCTGCGAGCGTCGCAGCATCGCGGTCGCCGTTGATCGCGTTGCCGCTGAGGGTCGGCGAGACCAGCACGACCAGCAGCAGCACGATGTTGACGACGATCGAGTAGACGCCGGCACCGACGAAGTCGCCCCAGGAGTACACCGCGAACGCGAGTGCCGTGACCCCGAGCAGGATGAGGGCGAACACGCCCAGCAGGACGTACCAGCCGACGCTCCGCAGCCGCTGGGTCAGTTCCAGTCGGGCGATGATCCCGATGTTCGCGAGGCTCATGCTCCCGCCTCCGTTCCGGTCGGTGCCGCGGGCGGCGCAGCGGGCGGCGCTGGTGGCGCGGCGGGCGAGGGTGCCGCCGGCGGCGCCGGATGCTGCGGGGCGGAGGCGGCGGCCTGCGGCATCGGCGCCTGCGGCAGGTTGAGGAACGTGTGCTCCAGGTCGCTCTGCGCCGGGGCGAACTCCGCGACGGGCAGCCCCGCCTCCACGAGGCGGCGCAGCGACTGCGCCGCCGCGTCGTCACCGGCGAATCCGACCAGGACGCCGCCACGGTCGGTGGCGAGCGACTCGGGTGCGAGGCCGAGGTTCGACGCCACCTGCCACGTGTCGGCATTCAGGCGTTCCGGCGTCGCGCCCGCCAGCCGCACTCGCCAGGCGCGCACCGAGGTCTGTGCGGGCGCGGCATCCACCACGGCGCCGGCGACCAGGAAGACGGAGTCGTCGACGACCTCTTCGAGTTCGGAGAGGATGTGGCTCGAGATCAGGACCGTGCGGCCCTCGGCGGCCAGTCGGCGCAGCAGCACGCGGAGCTGGACCCGCGCCTCGGGGTCGAGTCCGGAGGCCGGCTCGTCGAGGAGCAGCACCTGCGGGTCGTGCACGAGCGCACGGGCGAGGCCGAGCTTCTGCTTCTGCCCGCGCGAGAGCACCTTCGCGGGAGAGTCCGCGAGCTCCGCGAGGCCGACGAGGGTGAGCAGGTGCTGCGCCCGAGCGGCCGCATCCGGCTTCTCGATGCCGTACAGGCGGGCCGTCGTGACGATGGTCTCCCTCGCCGTGAGCGAGGGCCAGGCGCCGAGCGCATCCGGCATCCAGCCGAGCAGACGCCGTGCAGCGAGCGGGTCGACCGACGGGTCGACGCCGCCGATGCTGATCGTCCCGGAATCGGGCGCGAGGAGGGAGGCGAGCATCAGGAGCAGGGTCGTCTTGCCCGCGCCGTTCGGCCCGACCAGTCCGGTCACGCGGCCCGGCTCGGCTCGCAGGGTGGCCCCTCTCACCGCCTGTACCGTCCCGAACGCTCTACTGACGTCTTGCACCACGATTCCGGTCATGCGGTCAGTCTGGCATCGGGAACACCGGAGGCCGGGGACCTCGGGGCGGATGCTCAGACAGCGAGTCACGCGGGTGACACAATCTCCCCATGCGCACGATCCTCAACATCATCTGGGTCATCCTGGCCGGATGGGCCCTGTTCCTCGGGTATGTCCTGGCCGGCATCCTGCTGTGCATCCCGATCATCACGATCCCCTGGGCGATCGCGTCGTTCCGCATCGCCGCCTACGCGATCTGGCCGTTCGGGCGCGAGGTCGTCAGCAAGCCGACGGCGGGCGTCGGCTCGTTCCTCGGCAACGTCCTCTGGGTGATCCTGGCCGGCTGGTGGCTCGCGATCGGGCACATCGTCTCCGGCATCCTGCTCTGCATCACGATCATCGGCATCCCCATGGGCATCGCCGACTTCAAGATGGTCCCGATCTCGCTCATGCCGCTCGGCAAGGAGATCGTCTCGACCCGCCGCGGCGCCTTCGACCGCACGCTCTGACCTCTGATGCGTAGCCCGCACGCACCTCAGCTGCGGAAGAACGCGACGCCCAGATCGGGGTGGTCGACGAAGACACCGTCGACGCCCTGACGCGCGATGACGCCCCACTCGGACTCGTAGTCCCCGAACTCGGAGCGTCCGCCCGAACCCCGGAACTCCGGCGACAGGAACGCGTTCTCCGGCCGGCACGTCCAGGTGAAGACCTGCAGGCCGCGGGCATGCGCATCGGCGACGATCGTGTTGCCTCGGGCGAGCAGCATCTTCTTGTTCACGCTGATCCCGTCGACGCGTCCGACCAACCCGTCGAGCCCCTGGGGCGTGACGGTCGCCTTGTACGTGAGCGCCTGCTTGCCCTCGGCCACCAGCCGGTCGTAGGGGCGGCCCTTCGCCTCGATGAGGTAGATGTACGACGCGGAGACACCGCGCTCTCGCAGCTGCCCGAGCACCGTCGACTCGAAGCACTCGATCACCAGCGGGAGTTCGCCGTCGGCCCACCCGGCATCTCGCAGCTCACGCTCGATCAGCGGAGCCAGGTCGAGGCCGATGCTGGCGAAGTAGGTGGCGTGCTTGACCTCGAGCACCACGCCGATCTCCCGACCGTGCTCGCTCGAGCCGTCGCGCACGATGTCGAGCACGTCCCGCAGGCGGAGGATGGCCTGCGAGTCGTCGAAGCTCGCACTCGAGACCCGCACCTCGGGCAGTCGCTCGCGCCCGCGCAGGGTCGACAGCTCCGCCCAGGTGAAGTCCTCGGTGAACCAGCCGGTCAGCGCCTGCCCGTCCACGCGCTTGGTCGTCTTGCGGTCGGCGAACTCCGGATGCAGGGCGACGTCGGTCGTGCCCGAGATCTCGTTCTCGTGCCGCACGACGAGGACGCCGTCCTTGGTGGCGACGACGTCGGGTTCCACGGCATCCACGCCCATGGCGAGCGCCAGTTCGTAGGAGGAGCGGCTGTGCTCCGGGCGGTAGCCGGGCGCACCGCGGTGCCCGATGACGAGGGGTGATTTCCTGGGCACGCTCTCAGCGTAGAACACGCCCGGAGCGGCACCACCCGAGTATCGTGGAGGAAAGAGACCTACAACCCCCTTTGGAGTGAGGCCCACCAATGAGCAACTTCGCTTTCAACAACCCTGCTTTCCAGCAGCAGGACCCGCGCAATGTCGCGACATACCCGGGCGGACCGCAGGCTGCTCAGGGCGCGCAGAACGCCTCGCTCCAGCACGGGGCGATGGATGCCGCGGCCAACGCACAGCTCGAGGGCATGTACGCGGCCCCGCCGGCAGGCGCCATCGAGACCGACCGGATGTCCGTCGAGGACACCGTCTGGAAGACCGCCGGCCTGTTCGCCATCCTCCTCGTCACCGCGGCGATCGGCTGGGTGTGGACGCTCGGCGGCGTCGACGCCCCGCCGTACAACCCCGAGAACCCCGCGCCCGTCAACATGCTGCCGTGGATCATCGGCGCGCTCGGCGGCTTCGTGCTCGCGATGGTCATCACCTTCACCTCGCGCAAGAAGGTGCGCCCCGCGCTCATCTTCGGCTACGCCGCGCTCGAGGGCCTCTTCATCGGTGGCATCTCGGCCTTCTTCGAGGTCATCTACCCCGGCATCGTCTTCCAGGCGACCCTCGCGACCGTCTCGGTCGTCGGTGTGACCCTGGCGCTCTTCGCGAACGGCAAGATCCGCGCGTCGAAGAAGGCGACCAAGATCTTCATGATCGCGATGATCGGCTACCTCGTCTTCTCGCTGCTGAACCTGGTCCTCATGTGGACCGGCGTGCTGCCCGAGGGCCAGGAGTTCGGCCTCCTCAGCGCCAACATCATGGGCATCCCGCTCGGCGTCATCATCGGCGTCCTCGTCGTGATCATGGCCGCATACTCCCTGGTGCTCGACTTCGACCAGATCCAGCAGGGTGTCCGCAACGGCGCCCCGCGCCAGTACGGCTGGCTGGGCGCCTTCGGCATCATGGTGACGGTCGTGTGGCTCTACGTCGAGATCCTGCGCATCATCGCGATCGTGCGCGGCAACAACTGACGCGAATCGCCCTTCGAGAGGCCCGTCTCCCCCGTGGAGGCGGGCCTTTTGGCATACCCGGGGAGGTGAGCGCAAGGGGTTGTCGCGCGGCCTCGAAGACCGGCAGTGTTGTCATCACGAAGCCCCGGCACCCCGGGGCTCCCGACACATAGGAGCTGACCATGAGTTTTCTCGGCTTTCTTCTCCTCGGCCTCATCGCCGGGGCCATCGCCAAGCTGATCCTGCCCGGCAAGCAGGGTGGCGGGTGGTTCATCACCCTCCTTCTCGGTGTCGTCGGCGCCCTGCTCGGCGGCTGGCTCGGCAGCCTGATCCTCAACCGGCCCCTGACCGAATTCTGGGACCTGGGCACCTGGCTCCTCGCCATCGCCGGCTCGATCGTCGTGCTGCTGATCTACGGCCTGATCGCCGGTCGCGGCCAGAAGGTCAACGACTGACACCACGCTATCCCTACGCCCGTCCCCTTCGGCAGCCTCGCGCTTCCCGAAGGGGGCGGGTCATTTCTCTGCCCCGGCGGCCTTCCGCTCGAGCAGGGAACGCTCCCGATCGTTGCCCGCGAGCCCCGCGGCGACCGCGAACTCGCTCCTCGCCTCCTCCTCGCGACCGAGCCGCCGCAGCAGCTCACCCCGGGTGGCGGGCAGCAGGTGGTAGCCGCGCAGCGCCCCCGAGCTCGAGAGCTGATCGATGATCCGCAACGCGGATGCGGGGCCGGTGGCCATCGCCACAGCAGCGGCACGGTTGAGCTCCACGACCGGCGACGGCGAGATCCGTCCGAGCGCCTCGTAGAGCAGCACGATGCGGTCCCAGTCGGTGTCGTCGACGGATGCCGCCACCGCATGGCACTCCGCGATCGCGGCCTGCAGGCAGTACGAACCGCGACCTCGACCGAGCGCGTCGGCGGTCGCCAACGCCGCGCGGCCGCGGGCGATGCGCCCGCGATCCCACCGTCCGCGGTCTTGATCGGCGAGCAGCACGGGGTCGCCGTTCCGATCCACCCGCGCGGCGAACCGGGCCGCGGTGAGCTCCATCAGTGCGAGCAGGCCGTGCACCTCGGGCTCGCGCGGCATCAGCGCCGCGAGCACCCGGGCGAGGCGAATGGCCTCGTCGCTCAGCTCGGGGCGCATCCACTCCGGCCCGCTGCTCGCCGCATGCGCCTCGTTGAAGATCAGGTACAGCACTCCCAGGATCGCGCCGAGACGAGCGGCGTGCTCCTCGCGAGGCGGCACCTCGAAGGGTGCGTTCGCCGCCGCGAGGGTCTTCTTCGCCCGCACGATCCGCTGCTGCACGGTCGCCGTCGGTACGAGGAAGGCGCGGGCGATCTCCTCGCTCGACAGGCCACCGACCACTCGGAGGGTCAGAGCGACCTGCGCCTCCTTCGACAGCACCGGGTGGCACGCGATGAAGATCAGGCGCAGCACGTCGTCATCGACGGCATCCGGGTCCCACAGCATGTCCGGAGACTCGGCCTGTTCGCGCTCGAGGTCTTGGGCGAGAGCGGCGACCCGGGCATCCAGTCGCTCCGCGCGTCGCCATCCGTCGATCGCCTTGCGCTTCGCCACCGCCGTGAGCCAGGCCCCGGCGTTGCGCGGCACCCCCTCGACCGGCCATTGCCGAAGCGCATCCACCAGTGCCTCCTGGGCGAGGTCCTCGGCGAGACCGAAGTCCCCGACCATGCGGGTCAGCGCGCCCACGATGCGGGCCGATTCGATGCGCCACACCGCGGCGACCGCGCGCTCCGCCGACCCGTCATCGGGGGCGGAACGCACGGTCTCGCTGTGTGCGGAAGTGTCCATCACTGCTGTGCGCGCTGGGCCTGCTCTTCGCGCCAGCCGGCTTCCTTCTCGATCCACTCGTTGTCGGCCGGGAAGTCCTCGACGCCGGTCACGCGACGCACCTCGAGGAAGGATCCGGGGCCGAGGGGGGCACGGCTCGCCCACTCGGCCGCCTCTTCGCGTGAGGAGACCTCGAGGATCCAGAAGCCGTTGAACAGCTCCTTCGTCTCGCCGTAGGGGCCGTCTGTGATGAGCGGCTTCTCGGCGCTGAAGTCGACGACGAAGCCCTCGGCCGCGTCGGTCAGGCCCTCGCCGGCGACCAGCACGCCGGCCTTGATCATCGACTCGTTGTACTTCCCCATGGCCTCGATGACCTGCTCGAAGGGCATCTCCTTGTATGCCTCGACACCGCTGTCGTCTGCGCGCATGATGAGCATGAACTTCATGATGTTCTCCTTGTTCGAAGGGCCGTCTCTCGACCCTCTCACTACAGACGTCGAACGGGAATGCCACAGATCGACATCGGCGAGAACTTTTTTCTGGACGCTGCTCCGGTCGCACTTTCTGTCGGTTTCAGCGCGGGGAAGCGACAGAAACTGCGACCGGAGCGGGAGCGCAGGTGACGGGAGCGGACGGCTCAGCGACGCGGAGGGGCGGAGGCTGCTTCAGCGATGACTGCCGTGAGGGCGTCGAGGGAGCGCTGCGGGCTCCACGCCGCGGCGACCGACGGCGCCTCTGCGCTCAGAGACGCGAGTCGGTCGGGGTCGGTCAGGAGGGAACGGATCGCCTCGCCCAGCGCGTCGACGTCCCCGCTCGGCACCAGGACGCCACCGCCATGCTGCAGCACGTCGCGGATGCCGTAGCGGGCGTCGTACGCCACCACGGGCGCGCCGTGCAGGAGCGCCTCGACGACGCCGAGCGGCTGCCCCTCGAAAGCGGTCGACGTGACGACGAGCGCGGCGCGGTCCAGGACCGTCCCAGGCGAATCGGTGTATCCGGCGAGCACGATGCGGTCCCCGGCGTCGAGCTCCTCGATCAGGGCCTGCAGGCGTTCCTGTTCCGGACCGCCGCCCCAGATCTCCATCCGGGCGCCCGGGACGTCGGCTGCCAGGAAGGCACGGATCGCATGATCGATGCGCTTGCCGGGCGCGAGGCGGCCCAGCACGACGACGAGCCCGTGCTCACGAAGCTCGTCCCGCGGCTCCACGGGGGCGATCGGATTCGGCACGACACTGTGGTTCGCGGCCTCTCCGAAGCGAGACACCACGTCATCGCGCTGCGTGGCGGTCGGCCAGATCACGGCGTCGAAGCGGTCCGCCAGGCGGAACCAGCGCGTCCAAAGGGTGTTCATGGAGGCGTCCGGCGTGTAGGGCGCCTCCACGTGCATGGTGTGGATCGTGTGGACGATGCGTACGCGCGGGTCCGCCCAGTCCGCGATGAGCTCGCCCAGCTGGCGGGACTCGCAGATCACGACGATGCGACGACCGCCGAGCGCGGCCGTCACGTGTTCCAGCCAGGCGCGGTAGAGGCCGCGGAAGCCGTGCAGGGCCCCGATGACCTCGCCGGACCCGTCGTACACGAGGACCGGCTCGTCGGTGAGGTGCCAGTCGGGGTTGCCCGGGATGACGGGCAGCGCCGCGAACGGCCGCTCGTCGGCATCGCTCAGCACCCGGTACTCGACGTCGGGGTCGGGGGTGACGGCAGCATCCGCCGCATCACGCAGCCACTCGGCCGCTCCGCCGTCGGGCGCGACCCCTTCGTCGAAGAGGTTGCGCAGCCGCGACGGGTCCGCGAGCGCACCCTGCTCCGCGAACGTCTTCCGGTGCGCGGCGTGATCGGCCGCGGTTCCCGGATCGAACGTGAGCAGCTGCGGACCGGCACCGTCGGCGACGCCCGCTCCGGCGAGCTGACGGGCGCGCGCGAGCGTCGCGATCGTGTACCCGCCGTCCAGGCCCGGGATCAGCCGGCTGGACAGCACCAGGTACTCGGCGTCGGGAAGGCCCGGCGCCGCATCGGGGAGCAACGCGCTCCCTACTCCCACTCGATGGTCCCCGGCGGCTTCGATGTGACGTCGAGCACGACGCGGTTCACGTCGCGCACGCCGTTCGTGATGCGGTTGGAGATCTTCGACAGCACGTCGTAGGGCAGACGCGTCCAGTCGGCGGTCATGGCATCTTCGCTCGACACCGGACGCAGCACGATCGGGTGACCATAGGTGCGGCCGTCGCCCTGCACGCCCACCGAGCGCACGTCGGCCAGCAGCACGACCGGGCACTGCCAGATCTCCTGGTCGAGCCCTGCCTTGGTCAGCTCTTCGCGGGCGATGGCGTCGGCCTCACGCAGAATCTCGAGACGGTCAGCGGTGACCTCACCGATGATCCGGATGCCGAGACCGGGCCCCGGAAACGGCTGGCGTCCGACGATCGCCTCGGGGATGCCGAGCTCGCGACCGATCGCACGGACCTCGTCCTTGAAGAGGGCCCGCAGCGGCTCGATCAGCTCGAAGTCGAGGTCGTCGGGAAGACCGCCCACGTTGTGGTGCGACTTGATGTTCGCGGTGCCCGCACCGCCGCCGGACTCCACCACGTCGGGGTAGAGCGTTCCCTGCACGAGGAACTTGACGGGAGCGCCGCCCGAAGCCTTCGCCTCGGCGACGAGATCGAGCTGCACCTTCTCGAACGCGCGGATGAACTCGCGGCCGATGATCTTGCGCTTCTCCTCGGGGTCGGTCACACCCTGGAGGTGACCGAGGAAGGTGTCTGCCGCGTCGACGGTGATGAGACGCACACCGGTGGACTCGACGTAGTCCTTCTCGACCTGCTCGCGCTCGCCCTTGCGGAGAAGGCCGTGGTCGACGAAGACCGCGGTGAGCTGGTCGCCGATGGCCTTGTGCACGAGGGCCGTGGAGACTGCGGAGTCGACCCCGCCCGAGAGCGCCGAGATGACGCGGGCGTCACCCACCTGCTCGCGGATGCGCTCGATCTGCTCGGCGATCACGTTGCCGCTGTTCCAGTCGGAGGCGAGACCCGCCCCCTTGTGCAGGAAGTTCTCGATCACGCGCTGGCCGTGGTCGGAGTGCTTGACCTCGGGGTGCCACTGCACGCCGTAGAACCCGCGCTCCTCATTCGAGAACGCCGCGACCTTGGTCGCATCCGTGGTCGCGAGCACGTCGAAGCCCTCGGGCGCCTTGGCGACCTGGTCGCCGTGGCTCATCCACACGTTCTGCTCCGCGGGCTGACCGCCGAGCAGCGTGCCGCCGTCGCCGGAGATCGCGGCATCCGTCGCGCCGTACTCGCGCAGGCCGGTGTTCGCGACCTCGCCGCCCAGCGTCTGGGCCATGTACTGGAAGCCGTAGCAGATGCCGAGGGTCGGAACCCCGAGGTCGAAGACTGCCGGGTCGAGCTTCGGCGCGCCCTCCTCGTACACCGACGAGGGACCGCCGGAGAGGATGATCGCGACGGGGTTCTTGGCGGCGATCTCTTCGGCCGTGGCCGTGTGGGGCACGATCTCGCTGTAGACGCCGGCCTCGCGCACACGACGGGCGATCAGCTGCGCGTACTGCGCGCCGAAGTCGACGACGAGCGCAGGACGCTGCTGGGTCTCGGACTGTTCGGTCAACGGACACCTTCCGGGGCGGGGGTGGAGGCCTCGGCGGCCTCTCTGGTGGCGAGATAGGTCTTGACTTCACGGGCGACGACCGCCTCCATGAAGAACGACAGCAGCGGCACGACTCCGCCGAGCGCGAGCATGATGAACCGCGGGAAGCGCCAGCGCATCAGGCTCCACATGCGGAAGCACGCGAAGAGGTACACGACGTAGAACCAGCCGTGCGCCACGAGGATGAACAGCGAGAGGTTGAACCCGTCGCCCAGCGAGGTCATCTCGCAGGAGTTGGTCATCGGGGCGAAGAGCGACCACCACTGGCAGTCGGGTCCGGCGAGCACTCCGGCGAACCAGAGCGGTCCTCCGGAGCCCCCCATGAAGAGCTCGAGGTGGATCGGCGTGTACTTCAGCACCATCTCGGTCAGCAGCAGGAGCAGCATGACTCCTGTGATGATCGACGCGATCTGGTAGAACTTCAGCGCACCGCGGATCGCCGGAAAGCTGGCGACTTTCGGTTCGGGCATGCGTCCAGTCTAGCCGCCGCGAATTCGCGTCGAATCCGCCCTCGCCGCGGTCGCGCTGCCCACCCGCGACGGCACAACTTCGGAGATCGGAAGCCACACGCCGGTCCTCGGGCGTTCAGCCCGGCGTGTCTGCCTCGGACTCCGAAGCTGTGCCGAGGAGCGGGGGGGCGGAGACCGACAGGCGACGACGAAGGCCGCCGGGATCACCCCCGACGGCCTCCGCCTGTGTCATCCGACTACCGGATCAGAATTACTCGTCCCGGATCAGAACCACCGCGTGAGCAGTTCCCAGAGCCAGTCGAGGATCGCGCCGACGATTCCGCCGGCACGGTTGACCGTGACCGTCGCGGTCGCCGCATCCCCGTCGGCCTGCGACGCGGCGACGGTGTACTTGCCCGACGGCGCGCTCTTCGGCACGGTGACCTGGGTGCTGAACGTGCCGTCGGCACCCACCTGGACGGTGCCGACCGGGACCGGCTTGCCCTTCTTCGGTCGCAGCTCGATGCTCACCGTCTCACCGGGCACGTAGCCCTCACCGGTGACCTTGAGGCTCTTGCCCGCGGTCACCTTCGACGAGCCGAGGGCGATCGTGCCGGCGAATTCCTCTTCACCGGCGATCGTGAACGGCACCTGCACCGTCGTCCCCGTCCCGGCGACGGCGACGGTGAGCGACTGCTCCCCGAAGACGCCGGAGGGCACCGTGAAGGTGAGGCTCGCGCGCCCGCCCTCGTCGGTGGTGTCGACGACCGCCGGATCGACGGCTCCGGTGGCGAGCGCGGTGTCGCCCAGTGAGAGCGTCACCTCGCCCGGTGCCGGCTCGCCCGCGCTGAACGCCAGCGAGGAGAGCGACACCGTCACCTGGTCGCCGGCGCTGTATCCGTCGGCATCGGCGGGGCTGACCGCCACTCCGACCGCGCGCTGGGCGTAGTCGGGGCTCGCGGTCTTGTTCGCGTCGAACCAGTCGACCATGGACTGCAGATCGATCTTGCCGGTGTCGCGCTTGCCCGCCCCCTCCTTGAAGGTGAAGAAGTTGTCTCCACCCGCGGCGAGGAACGAGTTGGCGGCGACCGTGTAGTTCGCCGCCGGGTCGACCGGCGTGCCGTTGAGCGTCATCGATGTGATCCGTGCGCCCTGTGCCGCGGCGGGGTCGTAGGTGTAGACCAGACCCTCCGAGACTCCGAGTTTCAGGAACGGACGCGCCGAACCCGCCGGCTGCCACTGCTCCTCGAGCACGCCCTTGAGCTGCGCACCGGTGAGCGTCAGCGTCACCAGCGTGTTGGCGAACGGCTGTACCGTCGCCGCCTCGCGATAGGTGACGTTGCCTGCGGGATCGTTCGCGTTGGACGAAGCGTAGGTGAGGTTCGCGCGGATGCCGCCGGGGTTCATGAGCGCCAGGTCGGCGCCCGTGGACCACTGCTGCACGTCGGCGACGAAGTTGCCGATGGTGGACTCGCCACCGCGGTTCTCCGTCTTGCCGTCGCTCTGGCGCGCCCGGTTGAAGTCGGCCGTGATGTCACCGACCTTGATCGCGCCCAGGACGTCGGCCTCGGCCTTGGCCTTGTCGACGATCGCCTGCACCTCGGGAACCGCCGGATACAGCGGCTTGCCCGCCGCGGTGAGGGGCTTGATCTCGTTGGTGATCGAGATCAGGTCCTTGGTCTTCGGGTCGACCTTGATGTTCATCAGGCCCAGGTTCTCGCCGTACTGCCCCGCGGAGACGACCGGGCGGCCGTCGATCACGTGGTTGTAGGCGAGGTGGGTGTGTGCCGACACGATCGCGTCCACGTCGTCATCGACGCCGTAGACGATCTCGCCGAGCGGCGAATCCGGGGTGATGCTCGACAGCTCGACGCTGGAAGCGCCCTCGTGCACGAGCAGGATGACGACATCCGCCTCGCCGTTGGACTCGTCGCCGTCGCGCAGATCGTCGGCGACCGCGTTCACGGAGTCGGCGATGCTGCGGACCTCGAGGTCCTTGATGCCCTCGGGCGAGACGAGCGAGTCGAGGTCTTCGGTGACGGCACCGACGAAGCCGACCTTCACGCCGTCGAGCTCCTTCACCCAGGCCGGTGCGAGCGCGGGCTCGCCCGTCTCGGTCACGAAGACGTTCGAGGAGATGTACTCCCAGTCCGCGCGCTCCTGCACGCGATCGCGCAGGTCTTCCCAGCCCTGGTCGAACTCGTGGTTGCCCGCGGCGCTGACATCGAGACCGGCCGCGTTCAGCGCGTCGATCGTCGGGTTGTCGTCGTTGATGAACGAGGTGAACGTCGATGCACCGATCAGGTCACCGGCACCGGCGAAGATCGTGTTCGGGTTCGCATCGCGGAACTGCTTCACGGCTCCGGCCAGCACGGCGGCACCGGCGGCGGCGCCGTCGGCCTCGATCCGACCGTGGAAGTCGTTGACCGTGACGACGTCGATGCTCACCGGCGGGATCTCCGAAGAGACGCCGACGATGATCGGATCGTGGTCACTGGACCGGTACGGCGTTCCCGACTCGGTGGCGCCGTACGCGTAGCCGCGATCGCTCCACTCCGGCGAGTTGATGCCCCACACGCCTGCGCCCGTGATGGACGTGGTGAGCGACGGCGACGCGATCACGTGGTCGAGCGAACCGAGCTCACCGTCGAACGTGTACGTGTACTGACCATCGGTCTTGTCGGCGACGAGGTCGCTCCACCCCTTCGAGGTGAACACGTCGATCGGGTCTTCCTTGCCATAGGCGTTGAAGTCGCCGATCAGCAGCATGTCGCTGCTGCCGGTGGTCTCCTCGAGCTCGGCGGTGAAGGCCAGGATCGCGTTCGCCTGCTTCACGCGGTCGGCGTTGAAGAAGCCCTGTCCGTCGGCCGGCTCCGCACCTGCGCCCTCGGGCGGCGACTTCGACTTCAGGTGGTTCGCCACCACAGTGACGACGCGGCCGTCGATGTCGAACGCCTGCGCGATCGGCTCGCGCGCGTTGCCCCACACGGTCTCGTCGGTGACCGTGGCGCTGTCGCCCACGGTCTCGACGGCATCCTTCTTGTAGATGATCGCGTTGGTGATGTAGTCGGTCGTCGCCGCGTCGTTCAGCGCGGCGGGCGTGGGCACGTAGTCCCACACCTCGCTGCCGGCGTCGGCGTTGAGTCCGGCGACCAAGTCCTTGAGGGCCGTGTCGACGGGCTTGCCCAGCTTGACCGAGTTCTCGATCTCCATGAGGGAGACGATCTCGGCGTCGAGTCCGTTGATCGCCGCGACGATCTTGGACTTCTGGATCGCGAACTGCGCCGCGTTCGCGGCCCCGCGGGCGTTGGAGTTCTCGCTCTTCAGCGTCGTGAAGTAGTTGTAGACGTTGAAGGACGCGACCTGCACGTCGCCGCCCACCTCAGGCGCGGAGTCGGTGCGCGGGTTCGTCGCCTCGAACCCGACCTTGAGGTCGGCGGACGAGGAGTCGTCGATCGGCACGACCGGCTGCAGACGCCAGTCGTTGAAGCCCCACTGGAGCACGTAGCCGTTGTCGCGGAAGTCGACGGTGTCGCCGTTCCGGACCACCGTGTCCTTCGTGAAGTACGGCTGCTCGCCGGGGTGCCCGCTGTTGGACACCTGGATGGACCAGCCGTCGTCGAGAAGGATGCGGTTGGCGCGGTTGGCCGCGGCGATGGCCGACGCCTCAGCGCCGGGACGCGTGGTCTCGGTGCTCTTCACGGCCAGATCGGCACCGGCATTCAGCCACAGCGTGCCGAAGTTGAACAGCTGGTGGCTGGAGGCGAGGCGGTAGCTGCCCTCGGGAGCGACGTACATGTTCTCGTACTGCTCGCGGTCGGCACCCTGCACCGTGGCGGGCAGCGGAGTGACGGCCGGAACGCCGACGCCGGCGGTCACGACCTTGACGTCGGCGGCTGCGGCGGGGTTCAGCTGCGTCTGCCCGAAGTACTCGCTCACGGAGCCCGTGACCGAGACGAGGTCTCCGATCTCGAGGCTCGGAGACAGTGCGTTCAGGAAGACGAACACGCCGTCGGAGGCACCGGGAGTCGCGTCCGTCGCGCCGCCGGAGCCCTGCGTCTGGATGACGATGCCCTTGTAGCCGCCGGTGCGGTAGTCGGCCGTGACGACGCCTTCGACCTGCACGGTCTTGCCGCTCAGCGGCGACACGTCGGTCGTGCCCTGCACCTCGGCGATGGTGGCCTTCGTCGGCTCGCCGCCCGGGTCGGTGCCCGGGTCGGTGTCGCCGGAGTTCTGCGGGGTGATCGTGGCCGAGAGCGTGAAGTCGGCGCTGTTGTCGTCGGTGTCGACACCTTCGGTGCGGTTCAGCGACTTCACGTCGGTGTTGCCGGCGGGCGGGGTCGCGGCCTTCGTCTCGAACGTGTTGGAGGTGCCGTAGCCCAGCACGTCGATCACGCCGTCGACACCCACGACCGATCCCGGAGTAAGTGTCACCGCGGCCGTGCCCTCGACGAGAGCGAGCGTGCCGTTCGTGCCGCTCGGAGTCAGGGTGCTCGTGGCATCGGGAGCGGGCAGTTCCGCCCCGTTCGCGCCGTTGCTGTTGCCCTGCACGAGGTAGTGGCCGCCGGCCGGGATCACGCCCGTGAGCGGGGCGACGCCATTGGAGGCGCCGGTGCCGGTCGCCGACCGGTACTGCAGCGACATGCCGTCGAGCGTGATCGCCGCCGAGGTCGGGTTGTACAGCTCGACGAACTTGTTCTTGAACGCCGCCCCCGCGCTGCCGCCGGAGAGATACGCCTCATTGATCACCACCCCCGTGCCCGTGGTGTCGGCTGTGGCGGGCACAGCGGCCAGCGAGCCGAGGCTCAGCGCGGCGACGCAGGTCACGGCGAGAGCGCCGATGCGCCCCCGACTTCTACGGTGCGAGACGGGAACCCGGCGGTTCTCGTCGTCTGAAGCGGACATCATCGGTGCTGTCTCCTCGGTCGGGTTCGACACTTCTCAGGACTGTCACGGCGCACAGGGAGAACTCCCAGCGTGCTCACATGGTGCGAGCATACGTAGCGGTCCGGACATCCTCAACGGAGTTTTCCGATTCGTCATCGAGCGCTCACCGGATGGCCTCGACGACCCCTGACGAAGGTCGCTATCGCGGAGAGACGGCACGCAATTGCGCATCGATTCGCGCGCGGATGCGCGCGATGATCAGGGTGTCTTCGCTGCAGCCGCGTCTTCGAACTCCTCGACCTCGCGCTCCCAGGCATCCTTCGCCAGGCGGTACCAGAGGTAGAACGCGAAGCCCGCGAAGATCGCCCACTCCACCGCATAGAAGACGTTGAGCCAGTTCACCGGCGACATCTCATCAGGCGCCGGCGACGAGATGTCGATCAGGCCGGCGGTCGCTGTCGTCGAGGCCAGGTAGGGGCGGTAGACGTCGAGCTGCTCGATGTCGTGCCAGCGGCTGAGGAGAGCAGCCGGCGACATCCGATCCAACCGCTCCGGATCGGAGTGCGGGGGAACCTTGGGCCCCTCGTCGGAGATGATGCGCCCCGAGATCTCGACCACCGACCCGTCGGCACCGGACTCGAGTTCCTTCACTGCCGCATCCGCGGCCTGGCGATCGGCGGCCCAGCCGATCGCGACGGCGATGGACGTCCGTTCGTCGACGCGCAGCTGACCGGTGACCCAGTAGCCCTCGACGTCGTCGTTGAACCGGCTCGACACGACGATGAAGTCCTCGGGGACCCAGGCCCCGGACGTCTCCACACGCTGTCCCACCAGCGGCTCGGGGAGGTACTGCCCCGGCTCGAGGACCTCGGTGAGCTGCTGCACCTGCTCGGTCGCACCGGGCTCGGGCGGATCCGTCTCGATCGCCCGCTCGAGCTGCCACTGCCCGAGCCAGGCGAACACACCGGCGACGAGGAGGCACAGCAGCAGCATGCCGATCCAGCGTCCCCGGAGCATGACCTCACGAAGGGTCGGGGGGAACAGTGCGGGCGTGGTCACGGTGGTGCGCTGAACCTCAGGCCTCGTACGGCGCGAGCACGACCTCGACCCGCTGGAACTCCTTGAGGTCGGAGTACCCGGTGGTCGCCATCGACTTGCGCAGCGCGCCGATCAGGTTCGCGGTGCCGTCGGCGACCGGAGCGGGACCGTAGAGGATCTCCTCGAGCGTGCCGATCCCTCCGACCTCGACCCGGCGGCCGCGCGGGAGCTTCGGGTGGTGGGCTTCCGGACCCCAGTGGAATCCGCGTCCCGGGGCGTCGGTGGCGCGAGCCAGCGCGACGCCGAGCATGACCGCATCCGCACCCATGGCGAGCGCCTTGACGATGTCGCCCGAAGTGCCCACGCCACCGTCGGCGATCACGTGCACGTAGCGGCCGCCGGACTCGTCGAGGTAGTCGCGTCGCGCGGCGGCGACGTCGGACACAGCGGTCGCCATCGGCGCGTGGATGCCGAGGGTCGCACGCGTCGTGGACGCCGCTCCCCCGCCGAAGCCGACGAGCACTCCGGCTGCTCCGGTGCGCATGAGGTGCAGGGCCGCGGTGTAGGTGGCGGCACCGCCGACGATGACCGGGACATCGAGGTCGTAGATGAACTTCTTGAGGTTCAGGGGTTCGGCGACGCTCGACACGTGCTCGGCCGAGACCGTGGTGCCGCGGATGACGAACAGGTCGACGCCGGCGCGGGCGACGGTGTCGTAGAACTCCTGGGTGCGCTGCGGCGTCAGTGAGCCCGCCACCGTGACGCCCGCCTCGCGGATCTCAGCGAGGCGGCTCGTGATGAGCTCGGGCTTGATCGGCTCGGCGTACAGCTCCTGCATGCGGACCGTGGCCGTGCCCTCGTCGAGGCCGGCGATCTCGGCGAGCAGCGGCTCCGGGTTCTCGTACCGCGTCCACAGTCCCTCGAGGTCGAGCACGCCCAGCCCGCCCAGCTGGCCCAGCATGATCGCCGTCTGCGGGCTGACGACCGAATCCATCGGCGCGCCGAGCACCGGGATGCCGAACCCGAAGGCGTCGATGGTCCAGGCGGTGGACACATCCTCCGGGTTGCGCGTGCGCCGGGAAGGCACCACCGCGATGTCATCGAACGTGTACGCGCGACGTGCACGCTTTCCTCGGCCGAGCTCGATCTCCATGGTCACCCGACCAGCCTACCCGGGCGGGGCCGTCGCCTCGGGCAGAGCTCGCGACAGTGCGGAGCGGTGAAGGTCCGCGACGGCATCGGGAAGCGGGCCTGCCGCCTTTCACCCCGATGAGGGGATGACGCCCCTCATCGGCGGGAGCGAGTCTGAGACCGCGGGATCCGAGTGGGTCCCGTTCTCTATGAGAGGTGACTTCATGACCCTTTGGGCCGGTTTCTGGGACATCGTCTGGTGGTTCCTGGCAGCGTTCGTCCTGTTCGCGTACCTGTTCGCGCTGTTCGCGATCATCACGGACCTGTTCCGCGATCACAAGCTGAACGGATGGGCGAAGGCGGCCTGGCTGATCTTCCTGGTCTTCGTTCCGTTCCTCACCGCCCTGATCTACCTGATCGCCCGTGGGGGCGGAATGGCAGAGCGCGGTGCTCGCGACACGCAGGCCACGCAAGCAGCCGCCGCCGACTACATCAGGTCGGTCGCCGGCAGCAGCCCGAGCGACGAGATCGCGAAGGCGAAGGCCCTCCTCGATGCCGGCACGATCGACGCTGCGGAGTACGAGCAGATCAAGAAGCGCGTACTCGCGGGCTGACCGGATGCGAAGAAGGGGCTCGTGGTCTCACATGGCGGCGAGCCCCTTCCCGATCGGTGAGATCAGAGGAGACCCACGCGTCGAGCGGCCTCGACCGCCTCGGCGCGTCCGTTGACCTGCAGCTTGCTGTAGATGCTGCGCAGCTGGGACTTGACGGTATTGGCGCTGACGTACCGACGTCCTGCGATCTCGGCGATGCTCTGATACGCGGGAAGCTCACGCAGCAGCTCGTGTTCCCGCGTCGTGAGTTTCGCGATCTCGACGGGTGCGGTCTGCTCCGACATCGCCAGGTCCGGATGGGCGAGGATCGCCTCCGCCATCGGCCGCCAGGCTCCGAGTCGCTCGATGCGTGCGCGCAGCACGGCAGCCGGCTCCTGCCCTTCCTGGAGGAACGGCCGCACCGCCCTCAGCGGGGCCGCACACATCAGCGCGTTCAGGATCGCCGTCGTCGCCGAGGCGTCGCGACGCTGCCGCTCCGCGTGCACGGCGAGCGCCACCCACGCGGAGGCGAGAGTCAGCGGAGCGGAGCGCGGGGCGCCGTCGGCCAGCGCCTCACGGAGAGCGTGATCGCCCTCCCGATTCGGATGACGGAGGAACGCGACGGTCGCCGTTTCGATGCTGTACTCGCCGAGGACGCGTCGGCTGCGCGCCAGCAGACGGTCGGCCAGGGGGCCGTCACCCTGACGGACGGCGGAGCCCATGGCGGGGATGACGGCGTAGGCGAGGCTGACGAGCGAGGCGGCGAGATCGTTCTCGATCAGAGCCGCAAGGTGCGCGAGCGCGTCGGTGCCACCGCGGCGAGTGAGTTCGTCGAGCGCGAGGAGCGTCTGCGTCAGATGATCGACGCGCGCGCCGGCGCGCGGGCTCCAGCGTCGCAGCACGCTCACCGCGAGAGGATCGGCCCGATGGTACGCCTGCGTCGCCTGGAGGCACACGACCCGCGCTGCCACGTCGTCGCGTTCGTCGGCACCACTGAGCGGGTTTCGTTCGAGCTGAAGGAGGACGGGCTCCATCCCGATCCGACTCGGCGCCCGGGAGACGATCGACAGCGCACTCTCCAGGATCAGCATCCGCAGCCACCGCAGTTCCGAGGTGTCTGCGGTCGGCGAGCCGAGTTGCACGAGGGCCGCGCTCCTGTTCTCCTCCATCTCGCCGTCCCTCGCGCCTGCGGTCCACACCTGCGCGTACTCGAGCAGGAGCGCGGTTCCGCGCGAGACGCGTGCGGCGACGGGCAGCAGTGCCACGTCGCGGGTGCCATCCTGCCGTCGGTTCGCGTGCGCCCAGAGAGCGTCCACGATCTCATCCACCACGCTCGGAGGCCTTCTCTGCGTGGCGCGACTGCGCACACGCAGCAGCTGCGCCGCGCCGCGGCGGTCGTCGAAGTGCGGGATCGCGAGGAGGAGGCCCATATCCGCCTCCAGCCGCTCGCGATCCTTCTGCGCGACCGCGCGAACGGCGCGCATCACGGAACCGGACTCGCCGCGGAAGATCAGCTCGTAGCCATGCTGATCGAGGAATGCAGCGAGAGCGGTCGAGTCGGAGGCCCGGACAGCCTGATCGAGGGCGCGGCGCAGGTCTCCTCTCGCCGAGAACCACTCGGCTGCCGCGGCATGAGCGCTGTTCGCTCGCGGGAGGTCACGGCGACGCTGCTCCGCTGCGAGGAACGCCCAGAGGATCGGGTGGAAACGGAAGGAATCGTCCTTCGTGCGCACCACGAGCATGGTGATCCGCGCGAGCCGATCGAGCACACGACCGGCATCGGGGATCCCCGTGACCTCGACCGCGAGCGCTGCCGACACCGTCCTCGCGACAGCCGACCAGACCAGCACTTCTTCCTGCTCGGGCGTGAGCGGGGCCAGCACCTCGGCGACGAGGTAGTCCGCGACGGGGCGGCTGTCGCCGTCGAAGCGTTCCATCGCCGCACTGTCGCCGGTCTCCAGCAGCCGGCGCACGAGGACGAGCGCCGTCACCCATCCCCCGGTGCGTGAGAGGAGTCCCCGCAGCGTGTTCCCGGCCGGATCCGTCGCGCCGGCGAACAGTGTGGCGGCCTCCTCGGCGGTGAACGCGAGATCTGCTCCGGATATCTCGCGCGTCCGCGCCCATCTCGCGGGCGACGCGGGAAGCGCGTCGAATCGTCCGGCCAGGACCACCCGAAGGCGGGCGTCGCCGCTGTCGATCGCGGACGCGATGGCGTCCATCACGCGCGCCGACCCGCGATCCAGCTGGTCGATGACGAGGTACACCCGGGGGTTCCCCGGTTCCCTGCTCCGCGCGATGGCGTCGAGGACCTGTTCCTCGACGCCGGCGTCCGCGATCCACACAGGGCCGTCGAGCGTCGCCGTCCACTGCTCGAGAAGAGCGGACTTGCCCGAGCCCGCAGAGGCCCAGATGCCCACGATGCGGAACCCCTGCTCGAGAGCGTCGAACATCTTCCGCAGCCGAGGCCGGTCGACCAGGCCGCTGCGATGCACGAACGCAACCGCCTCGGATCCGCGTGAATGAGTGTCCCCGAGATCTGTCATCTCGGTATTATTTCACCTTTTACAGGTGGGTCCGCGTCAGCGTGGTCCACCCCTCATCGTGCGCGAGCCACCCGCTTCTCCTCCCACACGGGCTCGTCCGATTCATAGACCTCGCCGTCGGCCCCGAAGACCAGGAAGCGATCGAACGACCGGGCGAACCACCGGTCGTGCGTCACAGCCAGCACGGTCCCCTCGAATCGCGCGAGCGCCTGCTCCAGCGCCTCCGCCGACTCCAGGTCGAGGTTGTCGGTCGGCTCGTCCAGCAGCAGCAGCGTCGCCCCGGAGAGCTCGAGCAGCAGCACCTGGAACCGTGCCTGCTGCCCGCCCGACAGCGAGTCGAACGTCTGCTGCGCCTGCCGCACGAGTCCGTACCGGTCGAGCGCGGAACTCGCGGCGTCCCTCGGCATCCCGGCGCGGCGGTCGTCGCCCCGATGCAGGATCTCCAGGAGCGTGCGTCCCAAGAACTCCGGATGCGCGTGCGTCTGCGCGAACAGACCGGGCACGACCCGTGCGCCGAGAGTCACGGTGCCGGTGTGCTCGACCGCGCCCAGCTGCTCCCCGCTCGAGGTGACATGACCGAGAGTCGCATCGGGGTCACTGCCGCCGCGGGCGAGCAACCGCAGGAAGTGCGACTTGCCCGACCCGTTGGATCCGAGCACCGCGACCCGGTCGCCGTACCAGACCTCCGCATCGAAGGGACGCATGAGCCCCGTCAGCTCGAGCCGCTGCGCGACCACAGCCCGCTTGCCGGTGCGTGCGCCGCGCAGACGCATGTCGAAGTCCTGCGCGGGCGGGCGCTCCTCGGGCGGACCCGCCTCCTCGAACTTGCGCAGGCGCGTCTGCGCCGCTTGATAGCGCGAGGCGAAGCCGTCGTTCGCCGAGGCCTTGACTTTGAGATTCGCGACGAGGGTGCGCAGCTTCTCGTGCTGCTCGTCCCAGCGCCGTCGCAGCTCGTCGAGCCGATCCAGCCGGTCGGTCCTTGCCTGCTGATAGGTCGAGAAGCCACCGCCGTGCACCCATGCCGTGGCGCCGGCGCCGCCCGGCTCCAGCGTGATCAGCCGGTCGACGGCGCGCGCCAGCAGCTCACGGTCGTGTGACACGAGCAGCACGGTCTTCGGCGTCTGGCGCAGCTGCTCCTCCAGCCACCGCTTCGTCGGCACATCGAGGTAGTTGTCCGGCTCGTCGAGCAGCAGCACCTCATCGGGTCCGCGCAGCAGGGCTTCGAGCGCGAGCCGCTTCTGCTCGCCGCCGGAGAGCGTGGTGAGCTCGCGGTACCGCGCCCGCTCGAACGGGACGCCCAGCGCGGCAACCGTGCATTGATCCCAGACGGTCTCGTGCTCGTAGCCGTCGGCATCCGCGTACTCGGCGATCGCCGACGCGTACGCCATCTGCGTGTCATGCTCGTCGCGTTCGATCAGCGCGTTCTCCGCCGCCTCCAGGGCTTCGGCCGCCGCGCGGATGCGCAGGGGCGCGACCCGCACCAGCAGCTGGTGCACCGTCTCGCCCGCTTCACCGTGGCCGACGAACTGGTCCATGACGCCGAGCCCGCCGTCGATCGTGACGACACCGTCATCGGCCGCCTGATCGCCGCGGATGATGCGCAGCAGCGTGGTCTTCCCCGCCCCGTTCGGGCCGATCAAGGCGCTGGTGGAGCCGGCACCCACCCGGAAAGTCGCCTCGTCGAGAAGCGGTCTGCCGTCGGGGAGCGTCAGCGAGACACTGGAGACATCGATGTAGCCCACGGTGCGTGGCCGTCCTTCCGCCCGCGCATGCCGAGCCGACCAGGCTATCAGGCATGGCCGCCGCGCACCGCCCCGCGCTCAGGCGAGAGCGCTCGAGGTCGGCACAGGAGCCGCGAAGAGATCGAGCACCGGGCAGTGCGCATCCACGACCGTGCGCAGGTTCTCGTACTGCTCGGCGCTGTCCGGACCCGTGATGTCGACCGAGACCCGCACATCGTGGAAGCCGGCCCTCCCCGATTCGTCGATGCCGAAGAGCTTGCGCACATCGAGGTCGCCCTCCGCCGTGATCTCGATCTGGTCGATCGTGAGCCCGAGCGCCTGCGCGTAGAGCCGGTACACGACCACCTGACAGGAGATGAGTGCACCCAGCGCGTACTCGACGGGGCTCGCCGCGACGTCGTCGCCGGCCAGCGCGCCGGGCTCGTCGACGAGGAACCGGTGCTTCCCGGCGCGGATCTCGGTGGCGACGGAGCCGATGCCCCGACCGCTCACGCGGTAGGTGAGCTGTGCGTTCGCGGCGTCTGCGGCGATCCGCTCGTTCCATGCGGTGCCGGCGTCGGTGAGTCGCTGAGCGCGGTCGGCGGGAGTGACATCGGCGATACCGGCGAGCTGGTCCTGGAGGAGAGTCATGGCCCGACGGTAGCGATCCATGGGCTCGGGCGGCAGGATGCCCGTCATCCGGCTTCACACCCGGACACGAAGCGTCACGGATGCGACGATCCGAGTCTCAGGTCACTGCCGGAGCTGCTCGACGCGTTCGGCTTCGATCAGTCGGCGCGGCTCAGACTCGTCAGCACCTCGGTGCGGGGTGCGGAGGGCAGGACGAAGCGGAACTCGGTGCCCACGCCCTCCTGGCTGGTCACATCCATGCTCCCGCCGTGCGCCAGAACGATCGCCCGCGTGATCGTGAGACCGAGCCCGACACCCGGCACGGCGTTGCGCGTGGCTGTCGATGCACGGAAGAAGCGGGTGAACAGCATCCCCTGCTCGTCTTCCGGGATCCCGACACCCGTGTCCTGCACGGCGAGCTCCACTCCCCCGTCGACCAACCGGACGCGGGCACTGACGCGCCCGCCACGCGGGGTGAACTTGATCGCGTTGGAGAGCAGGTTGTCGAGCGCCTGACCGATTCGTCCGGAGTCGATCAGGAGGGGGATCGCGTCGGCCCCCACCTCGGCTTCGATCGAGATGCCCTCGCGCTGCGCGTGCGGTCCCGCGGAGACGACAGCCGATCGCACCAGTTCGACGACATCCGCCTCTTCGCGCTCGAGCGGGAACCGCCCGGATTCGACCTGCGCGGTGAACAGCAGGTCACCGACCAGGTTGAGCAGACGCTTCGCATTGCGCTCGATGATGCCGACGAACTCCTGCTGATCCTCGGTCAGCGGCTGTCCGGGGTCGTTCTGCAGCAGATCGAGGAACCCGATGATCGCGCTCAGCGGCGTGCGGAGCTCGTGGGAGATCATCCCGACGAACTCGTCCTTCATGCGCGCGACCTCGACGGCCCTGGTCTCGTCGGTGAGCACGAACAGATACCCCTGCTGCGCACCCGCGCCGTCTTTGTGCGGGGTGACGGTGACCCGGGCGGGAACCGTCGTGCCGCCCGCCGTCGTCACCTCGATGTCTCCGTCGACCGAAAGGCCGGCGTCGGCCTGGGCGAACAGCGCCTGGATTCCGGGCGAGAGATCCGCATAGCCGGGCAGAAGCTCGTGGTCCGAGCCGGGGCGGTCGGCATTGTCGGCCGCCAGCATCGACAGGACCGCCGTGGAGAAGAAGCGGTCGATGCGCACGGCGTCGCGGGCCTCCTCCGCCGAGAGCCCCAGCAGGCGTTCCGCCCCGGGATTCCAGGCGGTGATCTTGCCGCTGCAGTCCGTCGCGATCACCGCCTGCGCCGTGATCGACGCCCACAGGCTCTCGAACGAGTCCAGCAGTTCCCGGTACTGGCGCTCCTTGTCGCGCAGCTGCACGATCATCGCCACGTTCTCCGACAGCGCCTTGGTGCGCTCGACGACGAGTTCCTCCGCCTGCTCCACGCGCATGCGCTGCTGGCGGGACAGCTCGTTGACGACCGCGGCGACCGCGCAGAACACCAGCGGCCCGACGACACCGCGCAACCACTCGACCGAGGTCGACGGCGGGTCGGCGAAGTACGGCATGAGCAGTGCGATGGAGGTGAGTCCGCCGACGACGAAGACCCAGCGGATGCCCGGGGCAGCCGCGATCCAGACCACGGGGAGGATGACGAGCGAGCCGAAGATCGACGAGGCGCCACCGGTACCGGCACGGAACAGCCCGAACCCGATGATGTCGACCATGGGGATGAGCAGCACGACCCAGCCGTCGTAGACATGGCGGGCGCTCAGCACCACGGCTTGCACGGTCGCTGCGAGGACCAGTCCGAGACCCAGGAGGGCGACGCCGAGATGTGTGAACGGCAGGTCCGCGTTCCCCCAGGACAGGAGCGCCGCGATGACGATGGCGGCGGCGGACGGCAGCTGCTTGACCAGAGGGCTCGGGTTGTCGAACATCCGGTACCACCGGCTCTCGGCCCGGTCGATGGCCGTCGCCCTCACTTCTTCACCTGCTCCACGATCCGATGCAGATCCGCGCCCGTGATCGGCTTCGGCAGCGCGGCATCCGCCGGCGGGTAGTCGGCGGCATCGAGCACCGAGCTGATCACGAGGAAGCAGTCGGGGAACTGCTCCTGCACCAGGCGCGCGCACGCCTGCCCCGAGATCCCCGGAAGCAGCAGATCGAGTACGGCGACCACGGGATCGATCTCCGGGAATGCCGCGATCGCCGACTCGGCGTCATGCGCGATGAAGACGTCGAAGCCCTCGCGCTCGAGATAGCGGCGCAGGAGCGCAGCCTGATCGGGGGCGTCCTCGACGACGAGAGCCAACGGCCTCCCGGTCATCGAAGGAACAGCTCTCGCACGACGACCACGACGATGACGACAGCGAGCGCGAGGGCCGCCTGCGGGATCAGTCGTCGCTCGCGTCGGGCATCCGCGACGATCTCCTCCCGCTCGGCTTCGGGTGACGGTGCAGCGGTCATGAGTCGACGCGTCCGATCTTCTCGGTCTTGATCCAGGAGGCGTCTGCGCGACGCCACTCTTTGATGTAGGAATCCACGGTGATGGCACACAGCAGGGAGCCGTACCCGCAGACGTAGAGCAGGAGCCCTGCGAAGAACCGCCCGCCGGGAAGCGGTTCCACCGCGCGCGCCAGCCAGATGCCCAGCATCGAGATCGGACCCCACAGGTAGAACACCACGGCCCAGAAGATGCGGGACTGATCCGTGAGGCCCAGCCCCACAGCGGCGAGGAAGGACTCGAAAGCCCAGGGGAACAGGGCGATCGCCATCAGGATGAGCGCCCCCAGCCCCGGGAACATGATCGCCTCGCGCCAGGAGTGCCGGCCCGTCCGTGGATCGAGCTGCACCGAGTACAGCATCGAGAACAGGTAGATGCAGGCGGCCGAGATCCACATGAAGCGGAAGACGAACTCCGCGATGTCGCTGTGCAGGAAAAGCAGGGCGAGCATTCCCGCCGCCGCCAGGAGCATGAACGCGGGGAGCAGCAGGATGGTGAACCAGGCCAGCCCGAACGAGAAGCTGCCCAGGTTGTGCTCCCGGCTCGGTCGGAACCACAGCTTGCGGTAGATCGAGGTGAGCTGCACGTTGCCGCGGGCCCAGCGCAACCGCTGCTTCCAGAGGCTGTCGATCGTCCGGGGCTCTTCGGCCAGCACGACGGCGTGCGGCTCGAAGACCATCCGACGACCCTTGAGCTGACCCTCGAACGTCGTCATCGTGTCTTCGGCGAGAGTCCCCGTCGGGATGCGCCCGCCGATCGCCTCGAGGTTCGCCCGCGAATGCAGCTGGGCGCCCCCGGCGAGACAGGCGATCGCGCCACCCACGTTCTGCACACGGCGAGCGGACAGCTGGCCGATCACGTACTCGATCGCGATGAAGCGGGTGAGGTAGTTCCGGTCACGGCTGCCCTCCGCGATATAGGCGGTGACGGCCCCGACCTTCTCGTCGGCGAGATGCCGGCTGAGTTTGCGTAGGGAGTCGCGCGCGAAGATCACGTCGGCATCCATGATGAGCACGGCTTCGGTCCAGGTATCGGCGAGCACCACGTCCAGGCCGTGGTTGAGCGTGTGAGCCTTGCCCTCGCCGCCCTTCTCCCGACGCAGGTGCACGACCCGTCCAGGGTGGGCATCGGCCTTCGCCGCGACGATCGCGGGGGTGTCGTCGGTGGACGCGTCGTCGACGACGAACACGCGCAGGCGCTCGGCGGGGTACTCCAACTGGAGCAGCCGCTCGATCGCCGGGCCGATGACCGCCCCCTCGTTCCACGCCGGGATGATGACGGCGACGTTCGGATGGTACGGCGCCGCCTTGCCGTAGTGGTTGCGGAAGGCATGCACCGGAAGCATGAGGAACTGCAGCCCGGTGTTGATCACCGGCAGCGTGCCGACCAGGACGCACAGCAGGAGGATGACCACGAAGACGGTCTGCAGCCAGGTCAGGTCGGCCATCAGGGAGCCTCCACCGCGTCGAGCAGGGGGATGACACGCGAGTATCGGCCGACCTCGGCGGCATCGTGGCTGTCGGTGGAGGCGACGATCTCTCCCCCGGCACGCAGAAGAGCCGACAGCGCGTCGGCGCCGGGGCACCCCCACTTCTCATTGACCTCGACCAGAGTGTCGGTCTCTGCCGCCGCGCGCGCCCACGCCTCCGTGCGCTCTCGCCCGAGATCGAGCTCGGACAGGCCGATCTTCGGGAGGATCGAGAAGCAGTGGGCGAGCTGGTTGCCGGGATGCCGGCGCATCGTCGCGATGAGCGCGTCGACCAGCTCGTCCAGCACGTCGTCGGGGGCCCAGCCCGCGGCGATCCGCTCACGGACGGCTGTGGGGCCGAGCGGGCCGTCGACGCCCGGGAACTGGTGATCGGCGATCAGGATCCGGTCGACGCCGTCCGGAAGGGCCGGGATGTCGAGCGACCCCGCGGCGTCGAGGATCTTGGCCTCCACGCCCGAGAGCACGGTCAGCCCCTCGGGCACGCGCAGCGCGCGGACGGCAGCCAAGTACTCCGGCACCCACGTGGTGCTCTGGCGCACATGATCGACGAGACGCAGTGTGGTCAGCCCGGCGCGCGCGGCCGCCTCGACGTTCTCGGCGAGCGTCGACACCGCATCGTCCGAGAAGGTCGAGTGCACGTGGAAGTCACCGCGCAGCACGGCGTGACTCACAGCTCCTCCTGATGGCCCGCGTGGGCGGAGACCAGCACATCGTCGACCTCGACGATCACATCCTCCAGGAAGCGCACCGACGCGACCTCGCGGAATGGGACGCGCACCGGCAGCTCGCGTCCGAGGAACAGGTCGGCCACGAGTGACGGGATGTCGACACCGGCCGCGATCGTCAGTGGCAGCGCGCCGGGGAAGCGCGGGTTGACCTCGAGCAGCACGGCCCGGCCGGCCCGGTCCCGACGCAGCTGCACGTTCGCGACGCCGACGAGTCCGATGGCGCGGGCGATCGCTGCCGCCGCGTCCTCGAGCTCCGGATCCTGCAGCGTACGTCCGGCGATGGCGACCCCGGAATCGACCCGCGCGCGGGTGCGGGGCACCGCGGCGACCACGTGTCCCGCCGCATCCGCGATGACGTCGACCGAGTACTCCTCCCCCGGAAGGAAGTCCTGCACGATGAGACCCTCGTCCGTCGGGAGCGCCTCGAGTGCCGCCCGGTCGGGCACGAGGCGCACGCCCCGGCTGCCGGCGCCCTGACGCGGCTTGGCGAAGACCGGGAACTCCCAGTCGACCGCCTGCGCGTCAGAGCCGGCGAGAACCGTGCGCGGGGTGAGTCCGGTCGGCGCGCACCGTTCGGCGAGCGCGAGCTTGTCGAGAGCCGTGTTGAGCGTGTCCGCCGACGGGGCGGCGAGCACGGCGGGCGCGAGTTCCTCCCGCCGCTCGGCCAGGGCGATGAGCTCGACATCGACCGTCGAGATCACGAGGTCGAGCTGATCGGCCTCGACCAGCCGCGCGATCGCCGGCACGAAGTCGTCATCCCTTCCCGGCGGGACCAGGCGACGCTGCTCCGCCGGCACCAGGTAGATACCACTCGCCCAGCCGTCCATGTCGGCGGCGAACACGGTCAGATCGGATCGGCGGAGGAGGGATCGGATCACGGCGACTCCGGCCGGTCCGCCTGCTCCGGTCACCAGCACACGCTTCGTCATCAGCTCTCCCGTCGGCTGAGTTCATGGGCGCCGATGAACTCGGCCGTCTCGCGCACCACTTCCAAGGGTTCGACGGCTGTTCCGCCCCCGAACCGCGACCAGTACCGCGCCGTCGCGGTGACGAACTCGGGCGCCAGATAGTCGCGGCTCGCCGTCTGCGAGCCGAAGCGCTCCAGCAGACGGAGCTTGTCGTCGAGATACTGATCGATCCGCACGAACCGGGTCGGACGGAAGTCGATCGTCGACGACGGGCTCTGGTAGCAGGCGACCGTTCCCACTCGGCGGGTCGCCACGATGGTGGCCTCGCTCACGGCACGGTGATCCTGGTGGCGGTCGTTGCTCGAGTGCGTGTAGACGATCGTCGGCTGGATCTCCTGCACGACCTCCTCGATGAGGCGCACCGTCGAACCGCCGCCCGAGATCTCGGTGTCCACGAGATCCTTCAGGAACAGCCGGGCACCGAGCATCTCCGCCGCCGCCAGCGACTCGTCCTGCCGGCTTTCGGCATCGCCCCCGCGCGCTCCGCGGGAAAGGGTGAGGATCGTGATCTCGTCCTGCGCCCGGGAGTGCGCCGCGAGGAGTCCCCCGACCCCGATCTCGACGTCGTCGGGATGGGCGCCGATCGCGAGCACGCGCTCCTTCGGACGTGCTTCCTCGCGGCGGCGGCGGCCTTCTTCGACCAGTCGCGTGACCGACTCGACGAGCTTGGCGTTGTCGAGAGGCTTGGTGAGGAACTCATCCGCCTGCGCGCGCAGCGCCGAGACCGCGTACTCCACCGACACATGGGCGGTCATCACCACGACGGGCACGGTGGGAACCGTGCGACGGAGCTCGGCGAGAAGCTCGAGCCCGTTGAGTCCGGGCATCTCGATATCGGTCACGACGACGTCGGGCCGCACCTGCGCCACGCGTTCGACAGCGGCCCTCCCGTCCTCGGCGACGTCGACGATGCAGCCGGCGCGCCTCTCGAGCACGGTCTTCACGAGCAGGGCGACGTCCGAGTCGTCGTCGACGACGAGTACGCGAGGAGCATCCTCTGGCATGGGTGCGGCTCTCCTTGGGGAGGTTCCCTGACCGATGGGGATCGGTCGTGCGACCTCGGCGCCTTCATCACCGGGGCCGCTGGGAAAGTCGAGCGGGGTATGTCGATTCTGGCATAGGCCCGCGCGCACCGAGGGAGGCGCATCCGCATGCGTTCATGGACGAGATCGATCCTCGTCGCGCCCGCCGATCGTGCCCCCTCCTGCGTGGCGCTGTCTCAGGATCCGGCCGCCGCAGCGCGCTTCTCCTGCTGGAAGACGCGGATGGCCTCGTAGCGGTCGGCCGAGCGGGCGCGGCGCTTGGCCGCTTCCTCGTCGCGGTTCTTCGGCGGCGCGGTCGTGACGAGCTCGTCGAGGAGGGCTCTCGTCGCCTGTGCGATGTCGGCGACCGCACGGTCGAACACGGCGCGATTGGCACGCGACGGCGCGTTCGCTCCGGAGATCTTCCGGACGAACTGGAGGGCCGCGTCGTGGCACTCGTCATCGGTCGCGGCAGGCTCGAGGTTGTTCAGCGGGACGATGTTTCGGCACATACCGGCACGCTACGCCGCGTCCCGGACAGACGGAAGAGGAGCAGGTCGCGGCACCGGTACCGCAGCAGGGAGGGGATGGTGCGACCGGTACCGCCCTCGCTACGCTCGGGGCAATCGGAACCGCAGCACGTTTCTCGTTCCCCCGTTGACAGGACAGAACATGACGAACCCTCCGTTCCCCGACCAGCCGAACCCCGATTCCTCGGTCCCCGAGACACCGCCGCCGCCACCAGCCGCGCCCGCACCGACCGAACATGTTCCCTCGGCGCCCACGCCG
Organism: Microbacterium sp. GQ128; assembly: GCF_059758615.1. Taxonomy (NCBI): domain Bacteria; kingdom Bacillati; phylum Actinomycetota; class Actinomycetes; order Micrococcales; family Microbacteriaceae; genus Microbacterium; species Microbacterium sp. GQ128. Next base: position 534,657 of record NZ_JCAXDY010000003.1, on the reverse strand, counting down.
GACTGGAACACCGCACCGGACGGAGTCCCGGGCGCCGGGGTCGGCTCCCCCGCAGACGACCACCCGGCCCCCGTAGGCGCGGCGTACTCCGCTCCCCCTGCCGCCGACTATCCGGCGCCCGGCACCTCGGCCTACGCGCAACCCACCTCCGCGCCTCCGGGGCGGATCCTGTCGATCGTCGGGTTCGTGCTCGCGTTCGTGGTGGCACCGGTCGGACTGATCATCAGCATCGTCGCCGCCGTGAAGCTCGGCAAGACCGGTCAGCCGAAGGGCCTCGCCATCGCCGGCATCATCGTCGGCGCGCTCATCACGATCTTCTGGGTGATCCTCCTGATCGTGCTCTTCACCGCCTTCGCCGCGCTCATCGGCATGTGCGCGGACCTCGGGCCCGGAGTCTGGGAGGTCGACGGCATCACCTACCGATGCGGCTGACCTGCACCGACGACACACAGCGAGAGGGGCCGGATGCGCACAGCATCCGGCCCCTCTCGCTGTCTGACGACTACTTCTTGTAGTTCGGCGCCTCGACGACGATCTGCACGTCGTGCGGGTGCGACTCCTTGAGTCCCGCAGAGGTGATGCGCACGAACTTGCCGCGCGTCTTGAGCTCTTCGATCGTGCGGGCTCCGACGTAGAACATCGACTGACGGAGTCCGCCGACCAGCTGGTAGGCGACGGCGGCGAGCGGGCCGCGATAGGGGACCTGCCCCTCGATGCCCTCGGGGATCAGCTTGTCGTCGCTGGGGACGTCGGCCTGGAAGTAGCGGTCCTTGGAATAGGAGGTCTGCTTGCCACGCGTCTGCATCGCGCCCAGCGAGCCCATGCCGCGGTACTGCTTGAACTGCTTGCCGGACTGGAAGACGATCTCGCCCGGGGACTCGTCGGTTCCGGCCAGGAGGGATCCGAGCATGACGGCATCCGCACCGGCGACGAGCGCCTTGGCGATGTCGCCGGAGTACTGCAGCCCCCCGTCGGCGATCACGGGCACGCCGGCAGGACGGGCGGCGAGAGAAGCCTCGTAGACGGCGGTGACCTGCGGCACGCCCACACCCGCGACGACGCGCGTCGTGCAGATGGAGCCGGGACCCACGCCGACCTTGACGGCATCGACGCCCGCGTCCACCAGAGCCTGGGCACCCTCACGGGTGGCGACGTTGCCGCCGACGATGTCGATGTGCTCGAACGACGCGTCGGCCTTCAGGCGGCGGACGAGGTCGATGACACCCTGGGACTGCCCGTTGGCGGTGTCGACGACGAGCACGTCGACACCGGCGTCGCGCAGCGCCTCGGCACGCTCCCACGCGTCTCCGAAAAAGCCGATCGCGGCACCGACGCGCAGCCGACCCTGGTCGTCCTTGGTGGCGAGCGGGTACTTCTCGCTCTTGTCGAAGTCCTTGATGGTGATGAGGCCCGCGAGCTTGCCGTCTTCATCGATGAGCGGCAGCTTCTCGACGCGGTGCTTCGCGAAGAGCGCGATGACCTCCCCGGCGGCCACCCCGACGGGGGCGGTGACGAGGTTCTCGCTCGTCATGACGTCTTTCACGAAGGTGCTCTGACGCTCGAAGCCCGAGACGAAGCGCATGTCGCGGTTCGTGATGATGCCGACCAGCTTGCCGTCGTCGTCGACCACCGGCAGTCCCGAGATGCGGTACTTCGCACACAGGTTGTCGACCTCTTCGACGGTCGCGTCCTGGGTCGTCGTGATCGGGTCGGTGATCATGCCGGACTCGCTGCGCTTGACGCGGTCGACGTGCGCGGCCTGGTCAGCGATCGAGAGGTTGCGGTGCAGGATGCCGATGCCGCCCTCGCGCGCCATCGCGATCGCCATGCGGGACTCCGTCACCGTGTCCATCGCGCTCGACAGCAGCGGGGTGGCGACCGAGATGCGACGGGTGATCCGGGACGAGGTGTCCGCCTCGCTGGGGATGACGTCGGTGTGCCCCGGCAGGAGCAGCACGTCGTCGTACGTCAGTCCGACGAAGCCGAAGGGATCGTGCTGTTCCATGGATTCTCCTTCTGCGCGAGTCGCGCATGTCCGAGTGCGAGGGGGTGGTCGACGTCGGCCTTTGCGGGGCCGCGGCCCGTATGAAGATTCTAAGCGCGACGCGCCCGAGAACATTCCCGGAGCCGGCCGTTACCGGACCGTTGGACCCGACGGTAGGTGATTCGCAGATCGCACACTACGCTCAAATGCGTCGTCCATCCCTGCGGTTCATACCCGATGCCGCAGTGACAGCACTCACAGTGGAGGTTGCGTGGGACCCACAACAATCGCCGTGCAGCGAAGGCGCCCCTGGGCCGTCGCCTGCCTCGGTATCCTCATGGCGCTCATGGCGTTCCTTTTCCTGCCCCCCTCATCGGCGTCGGCCGAGACGACGGACGACGGGCAGGAGGTCACGGACTTCTACTTCGCCGGTGTCGTCACCAACGCGGATGAGCCGGTAGAAGGCGTCGTCATGTCCATCGAGGGCAACGGCTTCGAAGCCGAGACCGAGACCGACGCCGAAGGCAAATGGCGCCTCTATGTGCCGGAGATGGAGACGTACACCCTCACGGTGGACGAATCCACGCTGCCGAAGGGTGTCATCGTCGACGCGACGCAACTCCCCGAGGGCATTCAGCCCGTATCGGGGACCACCGCGTCGTTCGAGCTCGAATTCGGCCTCACGGGCACAAAGATCGTCAACTTCTTCCTCGGAGCGGGCGAGCGGGTCACCGTGTCGTTCCTCGATCAGCTCCTGTCGCGCATCGTCGGCGGCTTGAACTTCGGGCTCCTCCTCGGACTCGCGTCGATGGGTGCCGCACTCATCTACGGCACCACTCGCCTCTCCAACTTCGCCCACGGCGAGATGGTCACGTGGGGTGCCGTGGTCGCGCTGCTGTGCACGACCTTCTGGAACCTCCCCCTCTGGCTCGGCATCATCGCCGCCGTCATCGGCGGAGCCGCGCTCGGGTGGGCGCTGGATGCCGGGATCTGGAAGCCCCTGCGTCGAAAAGGTCTCGGTGTGGTCCAGCTCATGATCGTGAGCATCGGCCTCTCCCTCGCCCTCCGCTACGGCATGCAGTACTTCATCGGCGGCAACACCTATCAGCTGCCGGGCGCGAGCCCCGAGCCCATCCGCCTCGGACCCATCTCGCTGTCGTACATCGACATGATCGCGATGGCGACCAGCATCATCGTGATCCTCGGCGTCGCGTTCTTCCTCACCAGGACCCGCACCGGAAAGGCGACCCGAGCGATCTCGGACAACCCGCAACTGGCCGCGGCATCCGGCATCGACGTCGACAAGGTCATCCGCACGGTGTGGATCCTCGCGGGGGCGCTCGCCGCGATCTCCGGCATCCTGTGGGCGTACTTCCGCCCCGGCGTGAAGTGGGACATGGGCATGCAGATGCTGCTGCTGATGTTCTGCGCGATCACACTCGGCGGCCTCGGATCGGCGATCGGCGCCCTGATCGGCTCGATCATCGTCGGTCTCGCCGTCGAGGTGTCGACCTTGCTGGGTGTGCCGTCGGATCTCAAGTACGCCACGGCACTCGTCGCGCTGATCATCATTCTGCTGGTGCGGCCGCAAGGCATCCTCGGACGCAAGGAAAGGTTGGGCTGACGCATGGACTTCGGAAGCATCTTCGGCAACACCGCCTCCTATCTCTTCAGCCCGACGACGATCGCCTACGCCCTGGCGGCCACCGGCCTCGCGGTGCACTTCGGCTACACCGGCCTGCTCAACTTCGGTATGGCCGCGTTCATGGCCATCGGCGGCTACGGCTACGCGATCTCGATCCTGACCTTCGGGTTCCCGTGGTGGGCAGGCGTCCTCGTCGGCATGCTGGGCGGAGCGGCATTCGCGCTCATCCTCGGTATCCCGACCCTGCGCCTGCGCGCCGACTACCTCGCCATCGCGACGATCGCCGCCGCCGAGGTGGTGCGGCTCATGTTCGTGACCGAGCTCTTCAAGGACTGGACGAACTCCGCCGGCGGACTCTCCGGGTACCACCAGAGCTTCCGCGACTCGAACCCCTTCCCGCCGGGAACCTACGGCTTCGGCCCGTGGACGTACAACGCGACCGACCTGTGGGTGCGCGTGGTCGGACTGATCGCGCTCGTCATCGCCGTGCTCGTGGTGTGGGCGCTCATGCGCAGCCCGTGGGGCCGTGTGCTCAAGGGCATCCGCGAAGACGAGGACGCGGTGCGCTCGCTCGGCAAGAACGTCTTCGCCTACAAGATGCAGGCGCTCGTGGTCGGTGGTGTGATCGGCGCCGTCGGCGGCATCGTCTTCATCCTGCCGTCGGCGGTGATCCCCGGCAGCTACTCCACCTCGCTGACGTTCTTCCTGTGGACGATCCTCCTGCTCGGCGGCGCGGCCACCGTGCTCGGACCGACGCTCGGCGCGGTGCTGTTCTGGGTGGTGTTCGCCTTCCTCGGCGCACTCCTCCCCGCGATGGCGAACGCCGGATACCTGCCGATGTCCGGCGCACAGGCCGACGTCGTGCGGTACATCGTGATCGGCATCGTGCTGATGCTGATCGTCATTTTCCGCCCGCAGGGCATCCTCGGAAACAAGAGGGAGATGACCTTTGTCAAGTAATGACGACGCGGCTGTCACATCCGCGAAGAGCACGCCCCGCGCGAAGACCCAGGGGCTCGCCGCTGGACCCGCAGCGCCGGGCGTCAAGAAGGTCGACCCGATCCTCGTCGTCGATGCCGTCGAGCGCCGCTTCGGCGGTCTCACCGCGGTCGACGTCGATCACCTGGAGATCCCGCGCGGCGCGATCACCGCACTGATCGGCCCGAACGGCGCCGGCAAGACGACCCTGTTCAACCTGCTGTGCGGCTTCGACAAGCCGAACAGCGGCACGTGGTCGTTCGACGGCACCAACCTGTCGGGCATCCCCTCGTTCAAGGTCGCGCGGATGGGACAGGTCCGCACCTTCCAGCTGACCAAGTCCCTGTCGCTGCTCACCGTGCTCGAGAACATGAAGCTCGGCGCGAAGGATCAGCGCGGCGAGGGCTTCTGGGCGGGGCTGTTCCCCTTCCTCTGGCGCAAGCAGGATCAGGAGATCGAGGCGCGTGCGCACGAGCTGCTCACCCGCTTCAAACTCGACGCCAAGGAGCAGGACTTTGCCGCATCGCTCTCGGGCGGTCAGCGCAAGCTCCTCGAGATGGCCCGCGCCCTCATGAGCGACCCGACCCTGGTGATGCTCGACGAGCCCATGGCCGGCGTGAACCCCGCGCTCACGCAGTCGCTGCTCGAGCACATCCTCGACCTCAAGGATCTGGGGATGACGGTGCTGTTCGTCGAGCACGACATGCACATGGTCCGGCACATCGCCGACTGGGTGGTCGTGATGGCCGAGGGCCGCGTGGTGGCCGAGGGTCCGCCCGACCAGGTCATGGAGGATCCGGCCGTGGTCGACGCCTACCTGGGCGCGCACCAGGACGTCGACCTCGGGGCCGTCACCGGCCGACTTCCGGTGATCTCGGAGGAGGACGCGATCCGCATCCGAGAGCAGATCGAGACCGAGGTCGAGGCTGAGGTCGAGGCCGAAGACGTCGAGGAGGAGAAGGCATGACCGACGCATCCGCGCCCACTCCGGCACCCGCACCCGCCGAGCGCAACGAGATCAAGAACGACGACGTCATCGTCGAGCTGACCGATGTGCACGCCGGATACCTGCCAGGGGTGAACATCCTCAACGGCGCGAACCTCGTGGCCCACAAGGGCGAGCTGATCGGCATCATCGGCCCGAACGGCGCCGGCAAGTCGACGCTGCTCAAGGCGATCTTCGGCATGGTCGAGATCCGCTCGGGCGATGTCACGGTGAAGGGCGAGAGCATCGTCGGTCTCAAGGCCGACAAGCTCGTGCGCCGCGGCGTGGCCTTCGTGCCACAGACGAACAACGTGTTCCCGTCGCTCACCATCCAGGAGAACCTGGAGATGGGGCTGTACCAGAACCCGAAGATCTTCGCGGAGCGGCTGGAGTTCGTCAGCAGCATCTTCGGCGAGTTGGGCAAGCGCCTCAAGCAGCGCGCAGGTTCGCTCTCGGGCGGCGAGCGGCAGATGGTCGCCATGTCGCGGGCGCTGATGATGGACCCGTCCGTTCTGCTGCTCGACGAGCCCTCCGCCGGCCTCTCCCCTGTGCGTCAGGATGATGCGTTCATCCGCGTCTCGGACATCAACAAGGCGGGGGTCACGACGATCATGGTCGAGCAGAACGCGCGGCGCTGCCTGCAGATCTGCGACCGCGGCTACGTGCTCGATCAGGGCAAGGACGCCTATGAGGGCTCCGGGCGTGAGCTGCTGAACGACCCCAAGGTCATCGGCCTGTACCTCGGCACACTCGGCACCGACGCCGCCTGAGCGCGTCACACAGAAAGGGGGGATGCCACGCGGCATCCCCCCTTTCTGTGTGTCCGCGCCGTGGGCGAGCATCCGTCGGGCTTCCCGTGTGAGCATCCGTCGGCCCCCTCGTGCGCATCCGTCGGGAGTTCGCGCATCCGTCGGGTACTCACCCGGCGTTTCTCCCGACATCCGTACAAACTCCCGACGGATGAACCGGGGACACGGACGGGGACGGGGAACCGGACGCGGACCGGGCCGGAGCGAGCCGGGACGAGCCGGGGACGAGAGCCGGGGACGAGCCGGGGACGAGCCGGGGACGAGCCGGGGACGAGCCGGGGACGAGCCGGGGACGAGCCGGGGACGACGAAGGCCCCGGATGCCGAGCATCCGGGGCCTCGTCTGTGCGCTTACTTGAGGCGCGTCGTGGTGTTGTCGGCGCCGAACTCGTAGACGCCGATGGCGGCGCCCTTCGGGTCGTTGTTCTCGTCGAACGTGATCTCACCGGAGAGGCCGTCGTAGTCCGCCGTGCCGCCGCCGTTGATGATGTCGGCGCACTCCGCGTACGTGGTGCACTTCTCGCCCTCGTCGCCGCCGCCGGACACGGTGGCCATCTGCTCGGCCATGTCGGCACCCTCGACGGAGCCGGCAGCCAGAGCCGACAGCGCCATGAGGATGACGGCGTCGTACGCCTCGGCCGAGTAGGTCACGGCGTCGATGGGGTCGTTGCCGTCGGCGGTCCAGACCTCGTTGAGCTGGTCGAGGAAGTCCTGCGGCAGCTCGGCGCCGGCGCGGGTACCCTTCGAGCCCTCGAGGTTGACCGAGACGTCGGTGCCCCAGTCCTTCAGGTTGCCGTCCACGAGGTACAGCGAGCCCGTGTCGACGCCCGCGTTGCCGAGCAGCGGCGCGATGGTCGCGAACTGGTCGTACGAGACGACGGCGACCGCGTCGGGCTTGGCAGCCGCGATCTCTGAGACCTGAGCGTTGAACTGGCCGTCACCCTGGTTGAAGGACGCATCGGCGACGACCTCGCCACCGGTGCCCTCGAACGTCGACTTGATGGCTTCGAACAGGCCCGTGCCGTAGGGGTCGTTCTGGTAGATGATGCCGAGGGTCTTGTGACCGTCTTCGGCGATCTGGTTGCCGAGGACCTCACCCTGCAGGTTGTCGCTCGGTGCCGTGCGGAAGTACAGCGGGTTGATGCCCGAGAAGTCCGGCGAGGTGTTCGACGGCGAGACGGTGAGGATCCCCGCTCCGGCGTTGCCGTCGAGGATGAGCTTGGTGACGCTCGACGATGCGGCGCCGACCATCGCGGTGATGCCCTCGTTCTGGAGGTTGGTGATCGACGTCTCGTACGCCTTGTTGTCGAGGTCGCCCTCGTCGGCGGTGGTGAGGTCGATGGTCACACCGGCGTCGGCCTCGTTGATCTCGTTGACGGCCAGCTGGACGCCGGCCTCCATCGGTGCGCCGAGGAACGCGAGCGAACCGGTCGCGGGAAGCAGCGAGCCGAGCTTGAGCGTCAGATCGACGGCCGGCTTCTCACCGCCTTCGCTCGGCTCGGCGTTCGGCGTGCTGCTGCAGCCGGCGATGACGATGGCGGATGCGCTGATCAAAGCGATCCCGGCGAAGACCTTCGCGGTGCGCGAGCCCTTCAATGCGTTCATGATGCTCCCTTGCGTAACTGAACGTGGATTGTGACCACGGGCGGGTGCTCTAACACTAGGGCGTGGGGCCCGCGCACAGGGGGTGCAAGTATCTCGGTGCGTTAACGATCCGACACCGGGTTTCCGGGCCGGAGAACCGCGGGTTCACACCAGTTCGGGCTGCGCGATCCTGCGCCCTCGGCGGGCGGCGATCAGCAGGTCGACGACGAAGACGCCGATCGCGATCCAGACGATGATGAACCCGGCCCAGCGCTCGGGCGGCATGGGCTCGTGCAGGACCGCGACACCGATCACGAACTGCATCACCGGGGTGATGAACTGGATCATCCCGATCACCGTGAGGTTGATCCTCCGGGTGCCCGCCGCGAACAGCAGCAGAGGGACCGCCGTCGCGACGCCGGCGAATGCCAGCAGCACCGCGTGGGCCCATCCGTTCCCGCCCATCGTGAGGCCTGCGGGGGTCGAGGCGACCACGATGAGCTGCACGACGGCGATCGGGATCAGCCAGAACGACTCCAGGGTCAGACCGCTGACGGCGTCCACCGCCGAACCGATCTTCTTCTTGATGAGCCCGTACACCCCGAACGACGCGGTCAGCGAGAGCGCGATCCACGGGAAGGCGCGGTAGGCCACGACGATCACGACCACCGCGATCGCGGCGATGGCGATCGCGGCCCACTGCAGCTTCCGGATGCGCTCCTTCAACACGAAGACACCCAGCAGCACGGTCGTGATGGGGTTGATGAAGTAGCCCAGGCTCGTCTCGACCACGTTGTCGCTGAGGGTTCCGATGAGGAACACCTGCCAGTTGACGTAGATCAGCAGACCGGCGAGCGCCGTCCACCCCAGCAGCTTCGGCTGCCTCAGGATCACACCGAACGGTGCCCAGCCGCGCGTGACCGTGAGCAGCAGGAGGCAGAAGACGAACGACAGGAGCACCCGCCATGCGACGACCTCCCACGGACCGGTCGGGACGAGGAGGAGGAAGTAGAGCGGGAGCACGCCCCAGAGGAGGTAGGCGGATCCGGCGTACGCGACTCCGGCGGTCTGAGTGGCGCGGGTCGTCTCGGGGGTCACCGCACAACCCTATTCCCGCGGTGGAGGCGCGGAGTGCGCCGGTCGGCCGCCCCGCGGAGATCGGCAGGAATCGGATGCCCGATGGCGGGATGCAGAAGGGGCTCGGATGCACACGCATCCGAGCCCCTTCCGGGACCTGGCCCGCCCTCTTCGAGAGGGACGGAGCCGGGTTCAGCAGATCAGCGGACGACGACCGCCAGGACGTCGCGAGCGGACAGGACGAGGTACTCGTCTGCGCCGAACTTCACCTCGGTGCCACCGTACTTGCTGTACAGGACACGGTCGCCGACGGCGACGTCGATCGGAACGCGGTTGCCGTTGTCGTCGATGCGGCCGGGGCCGACAGCCACGACCTCGCCCTCCTGGGGCTTCTCCTTGGCGGTGTCGGGGATGACCAGGCCACTCGCGGTGGTCTGCTCGGCCTCGACCTGCTGGATGACGATGCGGTCTTCGAGCGGCTTGATGGAAACCGACACGGTCTACCTCTTCTTTCTTGACACTGACACGAAAGACTTGTTCGCACTCTCAACCCGAGAGTGCTAATCCAGTCTATGCGCTGGGCTGGCACTCATGCAATGCGAGTGCCAACGCACGCCGCGATTCACGGGCACGGGCGGGAATAGGCTGAGGGCGTGGAGATGTCCGAGCTGCGTGCCCTGCTGACCCCCGCCGGTCTCGAACTGCTCGACGCGGTCGGGGCCGTCGAGTCGACGGCCGACGTCGCGCGCGCCGTGTCGCGGCTGCGCGCCGCCGGGCACTCCCCCGAGCTGGTCTCGGCGGTCGTCGGTCAGGCGCACCTGCGATCCAAGGCGTCGGCGAAGTTCGGCCCCTTCGCCGCGCGGATGCTCTTCACCAGAGCCGGGCTCGAGCAGGCGACACGGCTCGGGGTGGCCGCACGACATGCACAGCGGATCCGCAGCGCGGGTTTCACGGCCGTGGCCGACCTCGGGTGCGGGATCGGCGGCGACGCGCTCGCGTTCGCCGGAGCCGGGCTCGATGTGCTCGCCGTCGATGCCGACGAGGTCACCGCCGCCATCGCGGCCTACAACCTCGCGCCCTTCGGAGAGGGTGCGGTGGTGCGGCACAGCACGGCGGAGGACGCCTTCGACGACTCGGAGGCCGGGCGCGCGACCTGGATGGACCCCGCGCGGCGCACCTCCGGGCACAGCGAGACCCGTCGCGTGTCCGCCGACGACTACTCCCCCTCGCTGGACTGGGCGTTCGACGTCGCCGCGCGCGTGCCGACGGGCATCAAGCTCGGCCCCGCGCACGACCGCGACGCGCTTCCCGCCGACGCCGAGGCGCAGTGGGTGAGCGCCGACGGCAGCGTCGTCGAGCTGGTCGTATGGAGCGGCGCCCTCGCCCGCGACGGCGTGCGGCGCTCGGCACTCGTGATCCGGGGCGACCGGTCGCACGAGATGACCGCACCGGCCGACGTCGCCGACGAACCGGTGCGCGAGCTCGGCGCGTTCCTGCACGAGCCCGACGGCGCCGTGATCCGTGCCCGCCTGATCGGCGATGTCGCCCGGAGCCTCGATGCCGGGATGCTCGACGAGCACATCGCCTACCTCACGTCGGATGCCGCCCTGACGAGCCCGTTCGTGCAGTCGTTCCGCGTGCGCGAGACCCTGCCCGCCAACCCCAAGGCCATCAGCGCCGCTCTCAAGGCGCACGGCATCGGTCGCATCGAGATCAAGAAGCGCGGCGTCGACATCGACCCTGCGACGTTCCGGAAGAAGCTCGTGCTGCGCGGCGATCAGGAAGCGACGCTGATCCTCGCGCGCATCGGCGATCAGCGGCGGGCGATCCTCGCCGATCGGGTTCCTGCCGCGAGCTGACCGCCACCGCGCTCGGACGCGGTCAGCCGTCGTCGCCCGTGTCCGGGATCTCGATCTGCTCACCCGGCGACACCTGAATCATGTGGGGGTCGTCCACGGCCTCGAGCTCCTCAGCCTCGAGTTCCTCGGCCCCGACCGAGACCGTCAGATACGGCGTGTGCTGGCTCGTGAACCGCAGGTCGAGCGCAGTGACCGCCTCTGTGCCGCCCGTCGCCTGGTCGACCGATACGAGCTCCATGCCGAGCCCCTCCGCGACCGCGGTGTCGACGCCCTTGCACACCACGGGACCGGCGGCATCCACGATCAGGCATCGCTCCGTCACTCCCGCATCCGAGAGCCGATCCGCCAGCCACACCGGCGCGCTGCGGAACGTCCCGACGAGCGAGAGACCGAGTTCGAAGCCATCCGTGAACAGCGACTCGGCGCGGTCGCGCACCTCTTCGGGGAACTGGGCCGTGAGCGAATCCACCCCGCCCCACCGTTGGATGGCGACCAGCGGCTCCCCCGCCGTCGACATCAGCATCGTGGCGTAGACGGTGTCGGAGGTTGCCACCTCGCCCGAAGCTTCGGAGGGCAGCGACAGAGCCGCCGACAGTCCGCGCTCCGTCTCCTCCACGGCGAGACAGTTCGTCTGCGACAACTCATCGACATCGAGGATCAGGCAGGCCACGGATCCGCCATCCTGCGTCGCGTACCAGACCAGTGCGCCGGCGTTCTGCGCGACCGCACGGAGGGAACCGGGGTCGAACGCGTCGGTCGCCAGCTCTCCGCGGCGCTGCTGCTGCTCCGGCGTCAGCGGGATACTCGCGTCTCGCGGCGCGAAGAGCGCCCCGCCGATGCCGACCCCGATGGCGAGGACAGCGGCGGTCGCGGCGATCAGCGCCACGATGGCCCGCCGGCGCGTGACGCCACGGGCCGGCGTCTCCTGCGTCTCCTGCGTCTCCTGCGCATCCCGCGTGTGCGACCGCGTCTCCTGCGCATCCTGCGTCTGCGACTGCGACTGCGTCTCCTCCGCCTCCTCCGCCTTCGCCTCCGGCGCGCCGTGGGGCTGGATCGGGTCGGGAGCGTCCGCGACATCCGCGGTCGGCTGCGCGGTGCCCCCGTCCTCGAGCGCGCGCAGGCGCTCGGATTCCACCTCCGTCAGCTGCCCGCCTCGCCCATAGGCCTTCCGCTGCAGCGCCCGGAGCTCCGCGGTGTCAGTCTCCCCCGGCACCGGAGGTGCCTCCCTCCCGGGTGATCACCAGATACCCGGGCCCCTGATTCGACCTCATCTCGAAGTTCGTCACGCCACCCGTCTCGGCGTCGACGACGTTGAGCACGAGACTCGAGGCCTGCTCCTGCATGGTCTGCGGGTCAGCGCAGGTGACCGGAGCCTCATCGGTCGATCCGTCGTAGATGAGGCACTGATTCTGCGACTCGATCTGCACCGCCGTCCAGATGGGCACGTCGCCGTCGTAGCCGACCACCCAGAGCGAACCGGCCTGGAATCCGTTCTCGGCGAGTCGAGCCGCCGTCTCCGATTCGGCCTCGTTCGCGTAGGTGATGCCGCTGTCGCTCGGGTCGAAGTCGTAGGCGCTCACCGCGACTGCGGGTTCGCCCGACACGGTGAACAGCATCTGCGCACTGACCTCTCGCTGCAGAGCTCCGTCGCCCTTGACCGAGATCGAACCGTAGATCCCGGTCTCGGCGAGAACCTCGGTTCGATCGCACGACGGAACCGTCGCCTCACCCGTGCCCAGGATCAGGCAGGTGCGCTCCTTCGCATCCTTCGTCGCCGTCCAGATGACCACGTCCTCTTGGACACCGAGCGCGCGGATCGAGCCGGGGTCGTACACACCGGCCGCGACGAGCTCGTTCTGCCATGTCTGCTGCTCGGCGGTCAGCTCCACCGCTGCGGCTCCGGACCGGCCGAACGCGAGCCAGCCGACACCCACCCCGATCGCGAGCACCACGACGGCTGCGAGGGCGACCGGCCGCCAGCGCGTGCGCAGCAGGGAGAACAGGGAGCGCCAGGACGACGATGCGGATGCGGTTGCATCGACCGCGTCGTCGCTCGCTGCATCGGCGGACGCCGCCACAGCCGCGTCCTCCGCATCACCCTCGCCGACGGAGACATCGGCGTCGTCATCGGCTGGCGCCTCATCCGACTCGCGCTGGTCGGAAACGGCGTGCTCGGCGTCCGGTGCGGCCCCGGCTGCCGGTGCGAGTCGACGGTCCTCCAGCTCCCGAAGACGTTCGGCTTCGGCCGCCGTCAGCGAGGAATCGCGCCCGTACGCCCGTGCCTGCAGGGCGCGCAGCTCCTCCGACTCCTCCGGCTCGAGCATCCGCTCAGCCGAGCTTCTCGAACTGCATGCCGGCCCAGACCAACCAGCCCAGGCTGTACACCGTCGCGCAGAGCCCGAGCACGAGCGCCCACATCGCGATCGCGCGACTCTCGAGCGGACGACGCAGCGACATGATCGCCGCGATCACCGCCACAACTGCGACGGGGATCCCCCAGCCGACGAAGAACGACGCCCCGAGGGCGACGATCGCGGCGAGCAGTGCCCAGGGTGCGAGCCGGGTGTCGTCAACGGGGATGGCGCCGGTCGTCGGCTCCCACTCCGCCTCGCCCGGGGCATCGATATCGGGCCCGCTCACCACCACCGGCTCGATGCCGACGGGTCCGGTGGGAAGTTTCGTGTAGCCGTCGCGCCGGGCGCCCGGCAGCCGAGGCGCTGCTCCGGGATGCTGCTCGACCTCGTGACTGGCGCGTTCGACGCGCGCCCGCGGCGCCTGGGGAGTCTTCGCGTCGGGCGAGCCCGAGACATCGCTCATGCGGGCACCGCCTCGGCGATCTGGATCTCGGTGACCGGGAGGGTCGAGTCCGCCCCGAACGCCAGTGTCGACGGTCGGCGGCCCGAAGAGATCAGCTCGGCGGCCAGCGCGGCGATCATCGCGCCGTTGTCGGTGCACAGCGACAACGGCGGGATCCTCACCGTGACACCCGCCTCGGCGGCACGTCGGAGCGCAACCTCACGCAGCCGACGGTTCGCGATCACCCCGCCGCCCAGGAGCAGGCGCGGCACCCCCAGATCGGCGCAGGCCGCGAGCGCCTTGGTCACCAGCACGTCGACGACCGCCTCGCGGAAACTCGCGGCCACATCGGCCACCGGCACCTCGACCCCGTCGGCTTCGCAGCGCTCGACCCACCGCGCGACGGCGGTCTTCAGCCCCGAGAACGAGAAGTCGTACCGATGCTTCGCCAGATCCGATGCGCGGGAGAGACCCCGCGGGAACCGGATCGCGTCCGGGTCTCCGTCGGCCGCCGCTCGGTCGATCTCCGGGCCGCCGGGGTACGGCAGCGACAGCAGGCGGGCGACCTTGTCGAAGGCTTCGCCGGCAGCGTCGTCCATCGTCTCCCCGAGCAGTTCGACGTCGGTGGTGAGGTCGCGGACGTGCAGCAGGGACGTGTGGCCGCCGGAGACCAGCAGCGCGATGGTCGGGTACTCGAGCGGCGCGGAATCGGCCGTGAGGATGTCGGCGGCGATGTGTCCCACGAGATGGTTGACGGCGTACAGCGGCTTGTCGATCGAGACGGCCAGGCCCTTCGCCGCTCCCACTCCGACCATCAGGGCGCCGGCGAGACCGGGACCGCTCGTGACGGCGACGGCATCGAGGTCGTCGAGACGCACCCCCGCCTCGGCGAGCGCCGCATCGATCGCGGGCTGCAGTGCCTCGAGGTGGGCTCGGGCGGCGACTTCGGGCACGACGCCGCCGTAGCGGGCGTGCTCGTCCATGCTCGACGCGATGGTGTTCGAGAGCAGGGTGCGCCCGCGGACGATGCCGATTCCCGTCTCGTCGCAGCTCGTCTCGATGCCGAGGACCAGCGGCTCGCTCATGCCTTCGCCTCCTCGGAAGTGTCGTGCGACGCCGGGTGTCGGCGCAGTTCCAGACGCATCACGATCGCGTCGACGTCGTCCGGCTGATAGTAGCGGGGACGGCGGCCGATCTCTTCGAAGCCCTCCGCGAGGTACAGCCCCTCTGCGGCGGGGTTGTCGGCCCTGACCTCGAGGAACACCTCACGAGCACCGCGTGCGGCCGCGGCGGCGAGCAGGGCGCGCAGGAGCGCGCGGCCCCGACCCTGCCCGCGGTGCTCGGCGAGGAGCGCGATGGTCTGGATGTCGGCATCGGCACTGCCACGCAGAGCACGCACACCGCCGTAGCCGATAATCGCGTCGTCGTGCTCGTCGACGAGGTAGCGGCCGTGCGGGCTCGCGAGTTCGGCGGCCATCGTCTCGCGGCTCCACGCGTCGGTCGGGAAGGAGCGCTCCTCGATCGCCATGATCGCATCGAGGTCGTCCGCGGTGGCGTCGCGGAGGGTCATGAGCCGACCTTCTTCGGCGCGCCCGGCACCGTCACGTCCGGGTGGCGCATGTACAGCGGCTCGTCACCCGTGAGTGTCCGACCGGCGGCGAGGGCGCGTGCACCGACGCGCGCCAGGTCCACCGCCGACAGCGTGGCGACGTCGACGCGGCGAACACCCTCGAGGTGCGCGTCGGCGTCCGCCGCCCGCACGAGGACGGTCTCGGCGACCACGTGCGGGATCCCATCGGCATCCAGCCCGTCGAAGACCGTGATCGCGACCTCGCGACGGCGGGCGTCGGTGACGATCGCGAACGGCTGCGTCTCGGTCTCGAGCGCGGTGAGCGCAGCAGCGAAGTGGCTGGGAACCGGGACGACCGGGATGTCGCGTCCGAGCGCGAAGGCGCGGGCCGCGGCGATCCCGATGCGGAGACCGGTGAAGGGGCCGGGGCCCATGCCGGCGACGACATGCGTCACCTCACCGGGACCGGCATCGGCGAGCGCCTCGACGAGCAGGTCGCCGATCACCTCGGCGTGGCCCAGCGGATCGGCGGCGGCCGCCTCGGCGCGTCGCGCCCCGTCGGCATCGATGAGGGCCACAGCAGTACCCAGGGAGGTGTCGACGGCAAGGATCACGTCTCCAGGGTAGCCGTGCATGCGCTGTGAGAGCGGCCCGGGGCGCCCGCTGCCCGTGCCTCAGCCCAGCGGAGCGCGGAGCGGGTAGTCCTGATCCTCGAGGATCACCTGCGAAGCGGCTCCTGTGGTGCGATTGACGATCACCGGAGCCATCAGGTTCACGCTCACGCCTTCTGCGGAGGGGTGGGCGACCACGAGGACCAGCGCATCATCGGCCGAGCCGAGCGCCAGGCTGTCGGCCTGCTCGTCGGAGAGGATCGGCGCGTACTCGCCGAGCACGGTCCGGGGGTCGACCAGGTACAGCCGCAGGTCCACGTCGTCCACGGCCCGCATCGAGAACAGACCGTCAGCACCGTCGACCGGCGCGAGAGCGAAGTCGACGTGCGGAGCGAGGCCCGGAGGGGGCGTCAGGAAGCTGAGCGCGGCGGTCATCGCAGGAAGTCCATCAGCGAGGGCTGCAGCACGCGGGCGTTGACGGCGAGCGCGGAGCGGTACACGAGCTCCTGCGCCTGCAGACGCACCAGCACCTCGATCGAATCGACGTCCTCGACCGCCGTGCGGCGGGATTCGAGGGACACGGAATTCTGCACTGCCGCCTCCTTGGCGCGTTCGATCTGAGACTGGCGGGTTCCGACGGAACCCTGCACCCCGAGCATGGCCGTGCGTCGGTCGTCGATCTCCGCGAGGCGCGGACCGACGTTCGTTCCGGAGCGGAGGTCGGCGACGATCTTGTCGACCAGCGCGAACACCGAGTCGTCACCGGTGCCGAACACCGCGGCGCCGTCGGTGTCGACGCGCACGGATGCCGCGTCGGAGACGCGACGGCTGACCTCGGACCCGGCCACGCCGCTGTACGAGTAGTCCGCGGCGAACGCCGCCGTGTCGGAGGTACCCGCGAACACCGAGCGACCGAGCAGCCGGGTGTTCGCCTGCGTGAGGAGCTCCTTGCGGATGCCCTCGAGCTCGACGGCCAAGGCCTCCTTGGCCGTCGCGTCCAGTGCACCGTCGTTCGCACCCTGGGAGGTGAGGTCGCGGACCCGGCTCAGCAGCGAGGTGCTCGCGGTGATCGCGACATCCGCCGCCGTGACCCACGCGAGCCCGTCGTCGATGTTGCGCGCGTACTGGTCGTTGCGGCGCTGCTCGGCATGCAGGGCGAGGGCGGCTGCCGCGGCTGCCGGGTCTTCGGACGGAGTGGCGAAGGCGCGCTGCGACGTCGCCTGCTCCTGCAGACGTGCCAGCTCCGTGAGATTCGACTGCAGCTGGCGCATCGCCGTCTGCGTCATGGATGACGATGTCACTCGAGAGATCACGATGCTCCTTTATCAGCGTCCGACGAGGCCCGTGCGGTTGATGAGGACGTCGAGCGCCTCATCCACCGCCGTCATCACGCGGGCTGCGGCCTGGTAAGCGGTCTGGTAGGTGAGCAGACTGATCGTCTCCTCGTCGCCGTCGACGGCGGCCACGGACTGCTGCGCCCCGACCGCGGCGACCGCCGCCGAATCGGAGACCTTCGCCCGCTGCACGTCGGCGGCCGTCGCCACCCCGAAGCGCGTGACGTGATCGGACCAGAGCGCGTCGGGCGAGGTGGCGCTCCGCCCGATCTGCGAGATCAGATCGGCATTCGTCGCATCCAGCGCACCGGCGCCCGGTGCGGCGAGCGCCAGCTCAGACGGACTCGTCACGGCGACCCGCAGTCCGAGCGCGGCCGAACCGGTCGTCGGGAGGGTGAAGAAGTCGCCGCCCGGCTGGCCGGACGAGGTGACACCCGCGCGGTGCTGCGCGTTCAGCGCACCGGCCAGTGCCGTCGCCACCGCGTCGTAGGTCGAGGCGAGCTGAGCGAGCATCCCGCCGTCCGCTGCCGGTGCGAGCACGGCGAGCGAACCACCGAGCTCGCCGCCGTCGATCGAGGCCGGGAGGTCGGGGGCGGACGCCCACGAGACGGTGAAGCGCTGACCCGCGTCGATCGAGGCCGGACCGGTGAGCGCGAGGTGTCGGGAATCGGACCCCGAGACCAGCGCGTTGCCACCGACGCGGAGGGTCATCGACCCGTCGCTCTCGATCGTGGCCGCCGCGCCGGACATGCGGGCGACGTTCTGCGCGAGGACGCTGCGCTGGTCCATGAGCTCGTTCGCCGAGCGGCCTGAGGCGAGGGCGTCGCGGATCTCGCCGTTGAGCACGGCGATCTGGTCCGCAGCCGCGTTCACCTGGGTCACGGTGCGCTCGGCCGTCGCGCGCGCATCGTTCCACTGCGAAGCCACGGTGCGGTAGCCGCCGGCGATGTGGGAGGCGAGCTCCTTCGCGGATTCGAGGATGGTGGACGCCGCCGCGCCGGAGTCCGGCGTGTTCGCGAGGTCCTGCCACCCGGACCAGAACTTCGACAGCCGGGCCGCCAGTCCGTTCTCGGTGGGCTCGGCGAGCGAAGCCTCGATCGTGGTCGCGGCCACCGCGCGCGTGGACCAGAAGCCCGATGCGGCGAGCGAGTCGCGGACTCGGGCATCGAGCAGCGCATCACCGAGCCGGGCCACGCCGTCGATCGAGACGCCGTGCCCGGGGAGGGCGCCGACGCTGAATCGGCCCGACTGGGCGATGGCGGCGACCGCAGAGGTCTGCACCCGCTGACGGGTGTACCCCTCGGTCTTCTGGTTGGCGATGTTCTGCCCGACCACATCCATACCGCGTCGCGCGGCCGCGAGTCCGCTGGCTGCGGTGTTCAATCCACTGAAGGTCGACATGATCCCCTTCCGGTCACATCTCGGTGTCGATGATGCGCGCTGCGTCGTCGCGTGCGCGGTCACCGTTCGTCGTGTATTCGCCCGTCTCGTGCCCCAGCGCGGCGAGCGTCTCCTGGGTGGCGCGGAGCACTCCGCTGAGCTGCTCCGTGTTGGCGTCGCGCAGCTGTTCGACCTCGGCGGCGAGTCTGGTCAGCGCGCGCATGTGGTCTGCGAACACCTCCTGCCAGGCTCCCTCCGGCGCATGCGCGACCAGTTCTCGGATCGTCGCGCCCTCGGGAGCCCCCCACTCCTCGGCGACCGCGGCGACCTCGACGGTGCGCGCGAGTCCTGCACCGCGCAGGCGATCGAGGACCTGATCGATCTCGCGGGCGGCAAACTGGATCCACTGGGATCGTCCGGCGGCGAGCAGCAGCTGCTGTTCGTCTAGTTTGAAGAGCAGCATCTCGAGCAGTTCACGCTCTCGCCACAGCTGTATCGATAGTTCGTTGGCTCCCATGATCCCCTTTTCCCCAGTGATCGCCACGCCTGTTAACGCGGCCAAAGGTCACTATCGGCTGCCGCGCCCCTAAGGTTACTATGTGGAACGGCGGTGGGTAGTTCTCCCCATGTACAGATCGCGACAAGTGTGATATGTGCATCTACTCATCTCCTTGGAGCTTCCGGAGTGAATCCAGAGAGGTGGATCATCCCCCATGTCGTCGCGCGCTGAGCGCAATCTCCTCATCGAGAGCAACCTCCCCCTGGTCGGCTACCTCGCTTCCGAAACGCACGCTCGAGCCACTCATATCCCCCGTGACGAGCTGGCGTCGGTCGGAGCGCTCGCGCTCGTGACCGCCGCCGACGCCTTCGACCCGGCTCTGGGCGTGCCCTTCGGCGCCTATGCACGCCGCCGCATCCTCGGTGCGTTCGCCGACGAGATGCGTTCCATGGACTGGGCATCCCGCGGCATCCGCAAGCGCATCAAAGAGACGGTCGCCGTCCGCGAGACCCTCACCGCCGGTCTCGGCAGGACGGCGACAGCCGCCGAGGTCGCCACGGCCATGGGTGTCGCGAAGGATGTCGTCCTCGAAGCCCTCGGCGATGCCGCCCGCACCGTCACCACACTGGAAGATCCCGCCGCACGCGATGTGGCGACCGAGGTCCTGCTGCCCGAGGAATCGGCGCTGGTCGGCGAACGGCGTGAGGTGCTGGAGCAGGCCGTAGCCGCGCTGCCCGAGCGCATGCGCCGGATCGTCCAGAGCGTCTACTTCGAAGAACGCCCCGTGAAGGAGATCGCCGAGGAGCTCGGCGTGACGCATTCCGCCGTGTCGCAGCAGCGGTCGGAGGCCATCCGCCTGCTGCGCGACGCCCTGGACCGGTACTTCGCCGAGGGCGCAGCCCCCGCCACCACCACACGGGTCTCGGCGAGCGCGCGCGATGCGTACTTCACGCGGATCGCCGACGCCGCCAGCGCGCGGATCGCCGGCGTCTTCCGTGAATCGGCCCCCGCCTGACGGCGTTCCCCGCTCACTCGGCTAACGCCCACGCTCCCTCCGCCGATAGGTGTGTGCGGGAGACCACGGATGGTCTCCCGCACAACGAAATTCACGGAGGAGAACCCTTATGGGTATGCAGATCAACACCAACGTGTCGGCGCTCAACGCCTACCGCAACCTGTCCAACACCCAGAACGACGTGTCGAAGTCGCTCGAGAAGCTGTCGAGCGGTCTGCGCATCAACCGGGCAGCGGACGACGCCGCCGGCCTCGCGATCTCCGAGGGCCTGCGCTCGCAGGTCAACGGCCTGAACGTCGCGGCCCGCAACGCCCAGGACGGCATCTCGGTCATCCAGACCGCGGAAGGCGCCCTGACCGAGGTCCACTCGATTCTGCAGCGCGTTCGCGACCTGACCGCTCAGGGTGCGAACGACTCGAACAACGCGAAGTCGCGTGAGGCGATCCAGAAGGAGATCAACACCCTGGGTGATGAGCTCACCCGTGTCGCCGAGAGCACGAACTTCAACGGCATCAAGCTGCTCTCGGGCGGCTCGACGCTGACGTTCCAGGTCGGTGCGGGCGCGGTCGCCGCCGAGGACCAGATCTCGGTCGCCCTGACCAACTTCGCCACCCTCGGAGCGGACATCAAGGGCTACGCGGCGACGATGACGAGTGCGGCAACGTACGGCGCCGCACTCGCGGACATCGACACGGAGATCCAGGCGGTCTCGACCGCACGTGCCGGCTACGGTGCGCTGCAGAACCGCTTCGAGTCGACCATCAACAGCCTCAACGTGTCGGCAGAGAACCTGTCCGCTGCGGAGAGCCGCATCCGCGACACCGACATGGCGTCCGAGATGGTCAAGTTCACCTCGGCGAACATCCTGTCGCAGGCGGGCACGGCCATGCTGGCCCAGGCGAACCAGTCCAACCAGGGCGTTCTCCAGCTCCTGCGCTGATCCACGCCATAGGGTCCGGGCGGCGGCTGCGACCGTCGCCCGGACCCTGTCCGCTCCCGACCTGAAAAGGCGATCATGTCTCTCTCGCTCGACGGCCTCGTCTCCGGCCTGAAGACCACAGAGGTCATCAAGGCCCTGATGGACGTGCACGCCATCCCGCGCTCGCTGCTCAAGGCGAAGATGGATGACAAGAACGGCATCGTCGCCCAGCTGCAGACGCTGAACACCGCGATCCAGAACCTCGCCACCGCCGCGGGGAAGGCCGCGTCGCCCGACGGACTGGCCCGGTTCACGACATCGTCGTCGTCGAACACCGTCACGGTCGCCACCCGCACCGGCGCCGCCCCGGTCTCGGCGGAGATCGTCGTCGACAAGATCGCGAAGAACCACACCATCGTCTCGGCCGCCTCGAACGGGTGGCCCGTCGACCCGCCCGTGATCACCCTCGAGAACGCCAAGGGAGAGCGTCTGCAGATCGAGGCCGACGGCGCCTCGATGCAGGACGTCGCCCAGGCCATCAACGAGGCGGGCTTCGGAGTCGTCGCCTCGGCGGTGCCCGCGGGCCGCGACGCCGACGGCAACCCCCTGCACCGCCTGCAGCTGCGCGCGGCCGACTCGGGCGAGGGCGCTCAATTCCGCGCCTACCGAGGAGATGTCGCCGCGGTCGAGGCAGGCACCGCGTCCGACCTCGCCACCGAAGCGGGAGCGGCGGTCATCGCGGTGGGCGCTGACGCGCAGCTGCGGCTCTGGGCCGGCACCAGTGCCGAGCAGGTGCTGACCTCGTCGAGCAACACCTTCACCGACCTCTTCGACGGCGTCGACGTCACGGTCTCCGCGGCATCCGCCGACCCCGTCACGATCGGCGTGACGGTCGACACCGCGGCCCGCACGAAGGCCTCCGCCGAATTCATCGCCGCGGTCAAAGACATCCTGACGCGCATCGACAACGGCTCGAAGGCGACCGTCGCCGCGAACGCGGGCGAGAAGACGACACTGGGCGTCTTCACGGGCGACAGCACGGTCCGCTCGCTGCGGACGGCGCTCGCCGATGCCATCCAGCATCCGATCGACGGAGTCTCCCCCTCTTCCATCGGCATCTCGACCGACATGTACGGCGTGCTGAGCTTCGACGAGGAGAAGTTCGCCGAAGCCCTCGCGAAGGACCCGGATGCGGTCGCCGGACTGTTCTCCGACGTCGCCTCGCGCGTGCAGGAGACCGCGAAGGTCTACTCCGACAAGTACGAGGGCCTGCTCACGTCCCGCATCACCGGACAGGAGAGCGAGGTGAAGAGCCTCGGCGAGCAGATGGAGCGCTGGGACGTGCGTCTCGCCCAGCGCAAGGCGAACCTGGAGCGCACCTACGCCCGACTCGAGGTCATGCTCTCACAGCTGCAGTCGCAGTCGACGTACCTGTCCTCGCAGATCGCCGCGCTGCCGACCTCGAGCTCGGGGAAGTGAGCATGAACGCCGCCCTGCGCGCTCAGCAGCGTTACCGGGACGATGCCGTCCTGTCGGCACCGCCCGAGCGTCTCGTGACACTGCTCTACGACCGGCTGATGCTCGACATCGAACGCGGCGAGGCCGCACAGCGGGCCGAGGACTGGACCGAGGCGAACGCCCAGCTCCAGCACGCGCAGGCCATCGTGGCAGAGCTGTCCTCCTCTCTCACCGACGACTGGAACGGCAGCGCCGGGCTCCGCTCGGTCTACGTCTTCCTGTCGCAGACCCTGATCGGCGCCAACATCGGGCGCGATCCCGAACGCACGCGCGCCTGCCACGGGATCGTCGCCCCGCTGCGGGATGCCTGGCACGAAGCAGCGCGAACCGTTGCGGAGACGCGCTCGTGAGCGCCGACGAGGAGTTCGGCCGGCGGAACATCGACGAGTGGACCGACCTGCTGGATCGTCTCGAGCTCGACGCCGACCGGATTCTGACGGCCGCCCCCGGAACCGCGGACACGGCCGTCATCGAACCGTGGACACCGCCCAGCACTCCCCTGCCCGTGCACCTCGCCGACCGCGCCCGCCGAGTGATCGAGCGCCAGCGCCTCGCGATGGAACGCACCCGCACGGATCTCGACGACCTCCGCCAGCACCTCGGCGCCGTGGACCGGATCCCGGGAACCCGTCGCCCCGACGCACCCGCCTACCTCGACGTGGACGGCTGAGACCGCTCCCTAACGCCGCGCGCGACCCTGCCGATAGACCAGGGAGAGCACGGATGGCTCGCAAGACTCGGCCAGGGATCGGCCACACCACCACACACGGGGAGCGGTCGTGTTCGATTCTGTGACCATCAACGCGCTGACGAGCGCGCTCGACGGCCTCGCGCTGCGCCAGCGGGCGATCGCCGACAACATCGCCAACATCAACACCCCCGACTACCACGCCAAGCGGGTGCGCTTCGAAGAGGCGCTCGCCGACTCGGTCCAGGCGGGCGACGGGCGGGTCGGTGCGACGGTCGGTGCCTCGCTCGAGCCGACGCGCCTGAACGGCAACAACGTCAATCTCGACACCGAGACCCTGTCCAGCGTCGACACGATGCTGCGCTACCAGTTCGCGACGCAGGCCGTGAACGGCTCGTTCGCGTCGATGCGCGCGGCGATGAGGACCTCATGACCTTCGACGCGATCGGCATCGCGAGCACCGGACTGACCGTGCACCGCAAGTGGCTCGACGCCATCAGCGACAACATCGCGAACATCAACACCGTCACCGCGACCGACGGCGCCGCCTTCCGGGCCCGGTACATCACCGCCCAGACCAGCGACCAGTCGCCCGGGGTCTATGTGGCCGGTGCCGTGCAGGGCAGCGCCGAGGGTCGTCTCGTGCACCAGCCCGACCACCCGCTCGCCGACGCCGACGGCTACGTCCGCTACCCCGACATCGACCTCGGCGACCAGATGAGCCAGCTCATCCTCGCCCAGCGCGGCTACCAGGCCAGCGCCGGCATCGTCGACCGTGCCCGCAACGCCTACGAATCCGCCCTCCAGATCGGACGCAGCTGATGGATCCCCTCTCCGGCGTCGAGGGCATCTCCTCGGCCTTCACCCTCGCCCCGCCCACAGCTCCCGTGAAGGCGGCGGACGACACCGCCTTCGCGAACAGCGTCACCGGCGCGATCGACGAGCTGCGCGCGCTGCAGTCCGAATCCGACGCGCTCAAGGTCGCCGCCGTCACCGGCGACCTCGACGACATCCACTCGGCCATGATCGCCTCCTCGCGCGCTTCGGTCACCCTCGAACTCGTCGCCGCCGTGCGCAACAAGGGCGTCGACGCGTTCAACGAGATCATGCGGATGCAGGCCTGATGCCTCAGGCAGTGAGCAATGTCTTCCAGCGGATCGGACGTGTGATCGCGGGCTTCACCCTCGCGCAGCGCACGATCGCGATCATCGGTGTCGCCGTGCTCGCGCTCGGAATCGTCGCGCTCTCCAGCTGGCTGAGCCGCCCGACCTACACCCCGCTGTTCTCCGGGATGAGCGCCTCCGACGCGAACGCCGTCGTCGAGCAGCTGCGGTCGTCGTCGGTCCCCTACGAGCTCGCCGACGGCGGCGCCACCGTGCTCGTGCCGGAGAAGGACGTCTACGACCAGCGGCTCGCCGCCGCCTCCGCCGGACTCCCCGGTGCGAGCTCCGGCGGATACTCGCTGCTCGACGACATGGGCGTGACCACCTCGGAGTTCCAGCAGTCCGTGACCTACAAGCGCGCCATCGAGGGCGAGCTCGCCGCGACCATCTCGTCGATCGAGGGCGTGACCGCGGCCTCCGTGCAGCTCGCCATCCCGGAGGAGAGCGTCTTCGTCTCGGAGACGGTGGACTCCACCGCATCGGTGTTCGTGGAGACGTCCGGCAGCGCGTCGCTCACGTCGAAGCAGGTCGAGGCGATCGTGCACCTGACCTCCGCGGCGGTCAGCGGCATGAAGCCCGAGAACGTCGCCGTCGTGGACCAGAGCGGCCAGACGCTCTCGGCCGCCGGCGTCGGTGCCACCGGCGGCGTCGACCAGCAGGCCGGCGACTACGAGGCGCGGGTGACGGCGAGCGTGCAGCAGATGCTGGACACCGTCGTCGGACCGGGCAACGCCACCGTGACGGTCGTCGCCGAGATCGACCGCTCTGTCAACGAGCGCGTCGAGGAGACCTACACCCCGGCGGAGGGCGCACCTCCGCTGACCGAGCAGTCGCGAACGGACACCCAGAACGGGTCGAGCTCCAACGCCGGCGTGCTCGGACCGGACAACATCGCGGTGCCGTCGGCCGGCGCGGACGGCACGTCCGAATCCACGGAGACCTCGAAGACCAACGCCGTCAACAAGAGCACCCAGAGCACCTCGACCCCGGCGGGGAACGTGCTGCGTCAGTCGGTCTCGGTCGCCGTCGACGCGGGAGCCGGGGGCGACCTGAGCACCGCGCAGCTGACCGACCTCGTCGAGACCGCCGCCGGGATCGACACCGAACGCGGAGACTCCATCGCGGTCGAGCTCGTCTCCTTCAGCCAGACGGATGCCGAAGCCGCTCAGGCCGCGCTCCAGGCTGCCAAGGACGCCGAGGCCGCCGAACGTCAGGCCGTGCTCCTGAACACCGCGATCATCGCCGCCGCGATCGCTCTGCCGCTGCTGCTGGCGGTGATCGCGGCCCTCGTTCGCATGCGGCGTCGCGCCAACTCGGCGACTGAGTTCGACCAGCTGTTCGGCGAGCGGCCCGCCCCGCTGTCGGCGGCTCTCGACCCCGGTGCGGCCACCACCGCCATCGAGCAGGCGCCCACGACCCCACTGGCTTTCCTGGAGACGACGCCCGACCCCGAGCCGGAGCCGGACCCCGAGCCCGCACAGGTGAGCCTCGAGCGCCGCCGCGCCGAGATCGACTCGCTGACGCGTCAGGACCCGAAGCGCACGGCCGAGCTGCTGCGGACCCTCATCGACGACAGGCAGCACGTATGAGCGGCCTGACCGACCGGCAGACGGCGGCCGTCGTGCTGATGAACCTCGACCGCGCCCAGGCGATCGAGGTGATGAAGCACCTCTCGGAGTCGGAGGCCGAGGCCGTCGCCGCCGAGATCATCGAGCTGCAGGATCTGGACGCCGCCACCACCGCCCAGGCGCTCGGCCAGTTCCACCGGATCGCGACCGGGCACCTGCCGCCCGCGCGCGGTGGCCGCGACCTCGCAGCCGGGCTGCTGGAGGCCTCGTTCGGGGCGGAGCGCGCCGCGGCCGTGCTCGGCAGGGTGGGTTCGGCGTCGATGAACTCGTCGTTCGAGTTCCTCGGTTCGGCCGACCCGGCGCAGCTGGCGACCCTCCTCGACGGCGAGCTTCCGCAGACCGTCGCCCTGGTGCTCGCGCACCTGCCCACCGACCGGGCAGCCGCCGTGCTGGCTGCTCTTCCCGACCCGACCCGCACCGATGTCGCCCACGCGATCGCGACCATGGGCACCGCGTCGCAGGAGGCGATCGCTATCGTGGCCGACGCGCTGAAGGCCCGCACCGGAAGCTTCGCGAGCCGTGATGCTCCGGACACCCTCGGCGGTGTCGAGCCGCTCGTCGAGATCATCGCCCGGTCGGGAGCGACCGTCGAGAAGGCGCTGCTGGCGAGCATCGAGGACCGCGACAGCGCCCTCGCGGAAGACATCCGGTCGCGCATGTTCACCTTCGCCGACATCGTCAAGCTCGACGACCGCGACACGCAGCGGGTGCTGCGCGGCATGGACATCCGCTCGCTGGCTCTCGCCCTGAAGGGCGCCAACCAGCCGATCGTCGACCTCATCCGCCGCAACGTCTCGGAGCGCAACCGCGAGAACCTGGACGAGGAAGCACGGACCCTCGGGCCGGTGCGCATCTCGCAGGTCGAGGAGGCCCGAGCCGAGATCGTGCGCACGATCCGCGCGCTCGAGGCCGCCGGCGACATCACGGTGCAGCGCGCCGACGAGGATGAATATGTCTACTGACGCGTTCTCTCCGGTGCTGTTCCCGCGTCTCGACGGACGCGCGGACGGCGCGGAGCATGCGCGTGCCCGCATGCGGGGCTATGCCGAAGGGCATGCCGAGGGCTACCGCGCCGGGCGGGCCGAGGCCGAGGCGGAGCAGCGGGTCGCCGCCGCGGAGCAGGCGGCCCGCGACGCGGCGGCCGCGCGCGAGATGGAGACCGCCGTGTCCGCCCTGCACGCTGCGGCCCGCTCGCTGGGCGACCGGGAGCGCGAGCTCTCCGCCGCCGCACACGACGAGGTGCTGCGCTGTGCGATCGAACTCGCCGAGCTCATCGTCGGCGCCGAGCTCTCGGACGCCGGTTCATCTGCGGCGGCAGCAGCCCGGCGAGTGCTCGCTGCCGCCGAACCCGCCGAGATCCGCGAGGTGCGTCTGCACCCCGACGACCTGCGCACGCTGCAGACCGCGGACGCGCAGTTGACCGCGTTCGCCCTCGTCGGCGATGACACGCTCGAGCGCGGCGATGCCGTCGCGACACTCGCGCACGGGCACATCGATGCCCGGATCGGCAGCGCTCTCGAGCGCGCTCGCCGCGCACTCGTCGAGGCCGGGTCATGACGGCCTGGACCGCCGTGCGTGAGGCCGTTCGGCCGGAGCGGATCGGCGTCGTCTCCCAGGTGCGCGGTCTGAGCGTGCAGGTGCGCGGCCTCGACGGCGCCGTCGGCGATGTCGTGACCCTCGACGGGGTCGATGCCGAGGTCGTCGCGATCGGTGAGGGCGGCCTGCGGTGCATGCCTCTCGGAGCCGTCGCCGGTCTGACCGTCGGGGCTCCGGTGCGCGGTCGCGGTGGTCCGCTCCGGGTACCGACCGGAACCGCACTGCTCGGACGAGTCCTCGACGGGCTCGGACGGCCGATCGACGGCAAGGGGCCGTTGACGGGCGCGATCCCCGTGAGCCTCGATCACGCTCCGCCGTCGATCATGGGGCGTGACCGGATCGAGGCCCCTCTTCCGCTCGGCGTGCGCGCGCTCGACACGCTCGTCAGCGTGGGACGTGGACAGCGCGTGGGGCTCTTCGCCGGCTCCGGAGTGGGCAAGTCGTCGCTGCTGTCGATGATCGCGCGCGGCACCGAGGCCAAGGTGACCGTGATCGCCCTCGTCGGCGAGCGCGGCCGCGAGGTGCGCGAGTTCATCGAGGACGACCTGGGGCCCGAAGGCCTCGCCCGTTCCGTGGTCGTGGTCTCGACCTCGGACCAGCCCGCGATGGCCCGCATCCGGGCGGCGTACACCGCGACGAGGATCGCCGAGGCCTTCCGCGATGACGGGGCGCACGCCATCCTCATGATGGACTCGCTGACCCGCGTCGCGATGGCGCAGCGCGAGATCGGCCTCTCCGCCGGAGAGCCCCCCGCGACCCGCGGCTATCCGCCGTCGACGTTCTCGCTCCTCGCCGGGCTGCTCGAACGCGCCGGCACCGATCGTCGCGGCTCGATCACCGGCATCTACACCGTGCTCGTCGACGGCGACGACCACAACGAGCCGATCGCCGACACCGTGCGCTCGATTCTCGACGGCCACGTCGTGCTCGATCGTGCACTCGCCCTCTCCGGACACCATCCGGCGATCGACGTGCTCGGCTCCGTCTCTCGCGTGGCGGGGAAGATCACCGCCTCGGAACAGCGGTCGCACGCGGCGACGCTGCGAGCGGTCCTCGCCGCGCGTCGCCGGGCGAACGACCTGATCGATATCGGCGCCTACCAGCCGGGAGCCGACGCGCGCATCGACGCGGCCATCACCCACGAACGGGCGATCTCGGCCTTCCTCACCCAGCCCCTCGACGAGACGAGCCGGATCGACGAATCGTGGCGTCGCCTCGACGAACTCGTCTCCGGCTTCGGAGGTCTCTCATGACACGGTCCTTCTCCCTGGCGGGCCTGCTGCGCGTGCGCGAGATCCAGGAGCGGGCCGCCGCCCAGCGACTGTCCCGCGCGGTGCTCGACGCCCAGCACACCGAGGCACGCGATCGATCCCTTCGCGCGCACCTCTCCGGAGCCGGGAGCGAAGCGGTCGACGTCCGCTCGCTCGCCGCGCTCGCTGCCGCCCGCGTCGCCGGTCGGACGCTCCTCGCCGACCTGACGACGCTGTCGCACCTGCAGGCGCAGACCGTCGACGACGCCCGCACCGAACACGCCGAGGCGAGACGGGCGATGCGCGGACTCGATCGTCTCGCCCAGGCGCACGCCGCGCGGGTGCGGGCTGCCGAGCTGCACGCCGAGCAGGCGGAGCTCGACGAGATCGGATCGCGCACCGATACGGAGGGGCAGTCGTGACCGCCCTCGGCATCGTCGACATGCTCGACGCTCGCGCGTCGCGCCCGACCGGCGGCTCGCCGTCGCGCGGCACCACCCCGGGCGCCGCGGCCTTCGCCGACGTGATCCAGGATGCTGCCCGGGCTCA
Organism: Microbacterium sp. GQ128; assembly: GCF_059758615.1. Classification (NCBI taxonomy): domain Bacteria; kingdom Bacillati; phylum Actinomycetota; class Actinomycetes; order Micrococcales; family Microbacteriaceae; genus Microbacterium; species Microbacterium sp. GQ128. Next base: position 505,221 of record NZ_JCAXDY010000003.1, on the reverse strand, counting down.
ACGCGCGGATGACGCCCCCGCCGACGGCATCCCTGCTGAGGGTTCGTCGACGGGAAGCACCACGACGGAAGCCCCCACCGAGCCCGATGGCCAGGTTCTCCCCGTGGTCCCGGCGCCCCTCGCCCCTCTCCCGAGCGATTCGGGCACGGCGGCTCCCGTCGAGGGAAGCACCACGGATGCGACCCTCGACCTCGACCTCGACCCGATGCAGCCGCCGGTGGATGCTGCGGAAGACGCGGGAGTGGCGGATGCCCCTGCGGCCTCCGCCGACCTCCCGCCGATCGCGGCGTCCAGCACGGTCGCCGCATCGGTCGATCCGGCTCGCGCCACCGCATCGGCGGGAGCCCTGGCAGCATCAGCCGCGCCGCCCGCCGTCCCCGGGGCATCGCCGCGCACCTCGTCTAGCCCCGGCGTCGGTGCCGCATCCCTGCCGGTCAGCACCGCCGCGGTGGCGGGAGCGTCCGACACGAACAGCACCGCGGCCGACGTCCCGGCCGACGCGGCTCTCCGCCTCGCCCCCGTCCCCTCCAGTGCCGCTGCCGCTGCCGGCGAGCACGGTGCCGTCGCCGCGGCTCCCGCGCCGGCATCGGCGTCGAACACCGACCCGGCACTCCGGATCGCGACGGCCACCGCACCCGACACGGTGGCGTCTCCTGCCGGCTCGGCTCCGGTCGTCGCCGCCCCCGCCGCATCCGCACCCGCCACGGCAGACGCCGCCGGCACGACAGTCGCCGTCACCGCACCGTCTCCCGCATCACCACCCCCGGTCGCCCCGAGCACTCCTGCCGCCACAGCGGCGCTCGCCCGGCCGGTCCCGCTCCCCCAGATCTCGGCGCCGGTCGTCGCACTCGCCCAGGCCGCAGACGGCGATCACAGCCTCACGCTGACCGTGTCGCCCGAGAACCTCGGCCCGGTGACCGTGCGTGCGCACATCTCCGGAGGCGCCATCCACATCGAACTGCACGCCCCGAACGACCTCGGGCGCGAGGCGCTACGTGCCGTCCTCGCCGACCTGCGACGGGATCTCGCGGCAGCGGCACCGCACGCCTCCCTGATGCTGTCGAGCTCGGACGACGGCCCCGGCTCGGCGAACCCGCAGAGCTCGCCGAACGGCGGCTCAGCAAACGGCAACGCCGCGAACGGCAGTGCGGCGAGCGCGGGCGGCGGACAGACCCGCGGCGACGCACCCACCGACCGGAACGCGGGCGCACGACCGAGCACCGACGTCGCCCCCTCCGCGCCAGACGGCACACCGCCCGTCCCCCTCGTCTCGCCGCACGGCGGCATCGATGTCTTCGCCTGATCCGAGAGGAACCCCATGACCACGGTCGACCCCATCACCGGCACCATCCCGCCCAGCGGCGTGCAGACCGGCAGCACCACGCCCCCGGTCGAACGCAAGAAGACGCTCGACTCGGAGGTGTTCTTGAAGCTGCTGGTGACCCAGCTAACCAATCAGGACCCCAGCTCTCCCATGAACACCAACGAGATGATCTCGCAGACCACGCAGCTGGCCTCCATGGAGCAGCTGACCGCACTGTCGGCCACCTCGACCGAGAGCTTCGCGCTCAGCATGCGGCAGACCGCCGCCGCCCTGATCGGCCACGAAGCGCAGTACGTGGACGAAGACGGTGTCACTCAGAAGGGCATCGTCACCTCCGTCTCCTATGCGGGCGCCGTCCCCCTCGTCACCATCGGCGACGCCACCATCGCCCTCGACGCCGTCTCCGGCGTCTCCCTCGTCCCCAAATCCTGATCAGCCCCGCACCCAGAAAGGCACCACCATGCTCCGCTCCCTCTTCGCCGGAATCTCGGGCCTGCGCTCGCACCAGACCATGCTCGACGTCACGGGTAACAACATCGCCAACGTCAACACGACCGGCTTCAAGGCCTCGGCCGTGCAGTTCCAGGATTCGCTCTCGCAGCTGCTGCGCAACTCGATGATGCCGCAGACGAACCTCGGCGGTCAGAACCCCGCCCAGGTCGGCCTCGGCGTGCAGGTCGCCGGCATCAGCACCAACTTCGCCTCGGGCGCACCGCAGCCCACCGGCGTCCCCACCGACCTCATGATCGCCGGCGACGGCTTCTTCGTGGTCCGCTCCGGCGGCGAGACGCTGTACACCCGCAACGGCGGCTTCTCGTTCGACGCGAGCGGCAAGCTGGTCTCGGCCGACGGTGCGCTCGTGCAGGGCTGGACCGCGCGCGGCGGAGTTATCGTCCCTGGCCAGGGCGTCGGCGACATCACGCTCCCCGTGGGTGCGCTGAGCCCCGCCGCCGCGACGACCACCGCGCGGGTGACCGGCAACCTGCCCTCGGGCGCAGCCGTCGGCGACACGCTCGTGCGCGACATCAAGACCTACGACGCGCAGGGCACCGAGACCTCGATGCGTCTCACCTTCACCCGCACGACCGCCGGCTGGGACGTCACCGACGCTGCCGGCGCGCGCACCCCGCTGGCCTTCACCGACGGCAAGCAGGCCGGCGCCTCGTCGATCGTGTCCGGCGGCATCACGGTCGACCTGTCGGCGGTCACCGGCTTCGCCGACGTCAGCGACGTCGCCATCAAGGAGCAGAACGGCAAGCCGGCCGGCACCCTGAGCTCCTACGCCCTGACGAACGACGGCAGCCTCGTGGGCACGTTCAGCAACGGCGACACCGAGGTGCTCGCGCGCATCGCACTGGCCGGCTTCGTGAACCCGGGCGGCCTGGAGAAGACCGGGTCCTCGCAGTTCCGCCCCAGCGGCAACTCGGGCCAGCCGACGCTCGGTCAGGCCGGGACCGACGGTCTGGGCGGCATCATCAGTGGCGCGCTGGAGATGTCGAACGTCGACCTCTCGCAGGAGTTCACCAACCTGATCGTCGCCCAGCGCGGTTTCCAGGCGAACGCCCGCATCATCACCACGAGCGACGAGGTTCTGCAGGAACTCACGAACCTCAAGCGCTGAGTCGCGGCCGCTCGCTGCTTCCCGGGAGGGTTCTCCGCGTGATCGCGGGGAGCCCTCCCGGTCTGCGTTCGGGCACTATCGCGGACGCCCCATTCGAAACTAAGGTTTAGCGCCCTTAACCACGAGTAACGGGGCCCGTACTCGTGGTTAAGGCACCAGCGCGCCGGTTCCGCGCCCACCGGCCCCGTCGCTAACGCCCGACGCCCACCGGCCGACAGTCACCTCCGACAGCCCAGGACGGGCCGTCGGGTCCGCGCTCCCCGGAACGCGGACGGATCTTTCCAGGATGGAGCCCATGATCGTCCTCACGCGCCTGAACCGTTCCCGGTTCGCGGTGAACCCCGACCTGATCGAACGTGTCCAGGCAACGCCCGACACGACGCTCATCATGGTCGACGGTGCGACGTTCGTCGTCACCGAGACGATGGACGACGTGATCGCGCAGATCACCCGGTTCCGGGCCGGAGTGCTCGCCACCGCTGCCGCCCTGATCGCCGCACCCGACGGCGACTCCCGCACTCCCGAGGTCGGTCTCTGATGGATCCGTCCCTCATCCTCGGCCTGATCCTCGCGTTCGGCGCTTTGATCGCCATGATCAACCTCGAAGGCGCGACCATCGGATCGCTGCTGATCCCCGCCCCGATGGTGCTGGTCTTCGGAGCCACGATCGCCGTCGGTATCGCGAGCGGCACCGTGCGCGATGCGCTGCATGCGGTCAAGTCGCTCCCCCGCGCCTTCCGCGGCGAGCGCCGCACCGCGTCGAGCATGATCGACACGGTGGTCGGCTACGCCGAGAAGGCGCGCGCCGAAGGGCTCCTCGCCCTCGAGCAGGGGCTGGAGGACGAGAAGGACCCGTTCCTGCGCCAGGCGCTGCAGAGCATCGCCGACGGCACGGACGCCGAAGACCTGCGAACCCTGCTGGAGGATGAGCTCACCTCGACCGCTGCCCGTAACCGCACCGCCTCACGCTTCTACATGACGCTCGGCGGCTTCGCGCCAACGGTCGGCATCATCGGCACGGTCGTCTCCCTCACGCATGTGCTGGAGAAGCTCGACAAGCCGGACACCCTCGGTCCCATGATCGCGACGGCATTCGTGGCGACGCTGTGGGGTCTCCTGTCGGCCAACTTCATCTGGCTGCCCATCGGCGGACGTCTCCAGCGTCTCGGCGAGCTCGAGCTCGAACGCATGACCGTGCTCATGGAGGGCATGCTGGCCGTACAGGCCGGCGCCCCGCCGCAGTTCGTCGGCGAACGTCTGCGCGCACTCGTGTCCGAGCGCCCCTCCGCCCGCTCCGGTCGGAAGGCTCGCACCTCGGAACCCGAGGAGACGGAGCAGGGGTCATGAGCGTCCGGGCCCGTCGCCGCGTGCCCCAGGAGGAGCACAGCGGTCCGGACGAGCGGTGGATGGCGTCCTACATGGACATGGTGACCGTGCTGATGTGCATGTTCATCGTGCTGTTCGCGATGTCGACCGTCGACCAGGAGAAGTTCGAGGCGCTCAGCGCCTCCCTCGCGACCGGGTTCGGTCAGGAGCCGTCGAAGGACGTGGATGCCGTCACCGGGGTCGTCGTCCCTCCGGAGCTGGTCGACGAGAAGGGCGAGGACTTCGCCGACGTCGACCTGGCGGCCGCGCAGACCGAGTTCGACGAGCTCTCCGCCCTCCGTGAGCGTCTGCGCCAGGTGCTCGCCGAGAACGGCCTCGAAGCCGACGTCACCTTCACGATCGACGAGCGGGGCCTGACGATCGGACTCGTCAGCGCCGAGACGTTCTTCACCACGAACAGCACCACCCTCAGCTCGAAGGCGGTCCTGGTGCTCGATGCACTCGGCTCGGTCCTGGTCACCGCCCCGAACGAGATCTCGGTCGAAGGTCACGCCGACGTCCGCGGATCGGTCGCCCCGTTCCCGACGAACTGGGAGCTCTCGGCCGGCCGATCCACCCAGGTGCTTCGGCACCTCGTCGAGTCGTCCGGGCTGCCGCCGGGGCACCTGAAGTCGGTCGGGTTCGGCGACACGCGGCCCGTCGCGGCGGGTTCCTCGCCCGCGGCGCTGGCCCAGAACCGGCGCGTCGACATCGTCGTCCTCTCGGATGCGAAGGAGGAGGTGCGAGCACTCATCCCCGAAGCGCAGGCCGCGCAGCCGTCCTCCTGACCGTTCCCGCCTAACGCACGCCGATCACCGCCCGATAGTCGGGTTCGTGGTGATCGAGGACAGCGTGCGCTCCGACGTGCGCACAGCGACGGCGACGAAGACCGCCGAGGTCGAGGTGTACGACTTCGGCCGTTCGGCGACCCTCTCGCGCGAGCACACCCGCGCCCTGGAGCTGGCCTTCGAGACGTTCTCCCGGCAGTGGTCGGCGCAGCTCTCGGCGAAGATCCACGTGCGTGCCACCATCGCCGTCGAGCATGTCGGGATGTTGACCTACGGCGAGTACGCCGCCTCGCTGCCGACCACGACGACCCTCATCGTGTGCGCACTGCCCGATTCCGACGAGCGGCTCATCGTGCAGCTGCCGACCTCCGCTGCCACGACCTGGATCGTGCAGATGGTCGGAGGGCGCGCATCGTCGACGTCGGAGGACCGCACCTTCACCCCGATCGAGCAGGCGCTGATCCGCTCGCTCATCGTCGACGCGCTCGACCACCTGACCGGCTCCCTCGACGGATTGCTCCCCTCCGGTGTGACCGTGAGCGGCATCCAGTACAGCTCGCAGTTCGCGCAGGTCGCGGCATCGGGCGAACCGGTCATCGTCGCCCGCTTCTCGATGCGCCTCGCTGGCCGGGCGGTGCCGGTGAGCGTCATGCTGCCGGCGTCGGTCCTCGCCGGCTTCACCGTGCGCACCTCCGACGCCGACCGCGCCGCAGCGCCCGGGCTGGTCCGACGCCAGGTCGAGGTCTCCCCCGTCGAACTCTCGCTGCGGCTCGCTCCGCGCGCGGTGCTCCCCCGCGAGGTGCTCGACCTCGCCGTCGGCGACATCGTCTCCTTCCCGCACTCCGCCGACCGCCCGATGCTGCTCGCCGTGGGCGATCAGACCGTCGCCACCGCCGCCGTGGGCAGCGCCGGCGCCCGTCTCGCATGCGTCGTCGCCACCACCGTCCCCGATCCCGTCTTCGCCGAGGAGCCCGCGTGACCAGCACCACCACCTATGAGTCCGCCGTCGCCGCCGCCTTCGCCGCGTCGCTGCCGACCGCGGCTGCACTGACCGCTCGCGCCTCGCAGGTCTCCGGAGACACCGGCGACGCCGTGATCGTGCAGTTCGTCGGCGAGGCGAGCGCGCAGCTCGCCGTGCAGCTCTTCGACCCCGAGATCCTGGTCGACGGACTCGCGGGCGCGCCCCTGGCCGACCGTCTGCGCGATGCCCTGGAAGCCTCGACGAGCGCGCTGGGAGCCGGCGCGCTGGGCGAGGCCGTGATCGGCGACGCCTCTCCGCTCTTCTCGAACCCGTCGGCGCAGCTGTTCGACCTGCAGGACGACACGGACCGCACGATCGGCCGCCTTGCCGTCGTCGTCACGCGCACCCCGGCAGCGGCATCGAGCCCGTCCCGCCGACTGCACCGCATCGCCGGCGTCGAGATGGAGCTCACGGTCGAGATCGGACGCACGCGGATGGCGGTGCGCGACGTGCTCGACCTGGAGCCGGGCCGCATCGTCGAGCTCGACCGCTCAGCCGGCGCTCCGGCCGACATCAAGCTCAACGGCCGCATCATCGCCCATGGTGAGGTGGTCGTGGTCGACCAGGACTACGCGGTGCGGATCACCCGCATCCTCGAGAACGTCGAGGCCTGACCCTGGACGACCTCCTGCTCGGCCTGCGGGTCGTGCTCTCGCTCGCCGCAGTGCTCGGGGTGCTGTGGTTCCTGCAGCGTCGCGTCGCGCGCACGCAGGCTCGTCGTCGCGACGGTGAGGTCATCACGGTGCTCGGGCGGCAGGGCGTGGGTCCGAAGGCGCAGGTCGTCGTGGTCCAGACCGAGGACGCCCGCTACGTCCTCGGTGTCACCGAACACGGCGTGAGCGTGGTCGACAAGCTGCCGGTGAAGGCCGCTGCTCAGCCCGACGAGGACACCCGTCCCGTGTGGTCGGCGGCGACGTCGGAAGCGGCGTCCGATGCCGAGGAGTTCGACCGCATCCTCGCCGCGACCGCCCGGACCGAGACGACCTCGGCATCGGCCTCTGGGCCGGCTCCGCAGCGCCGCGTCCGTCACCGGAACGATCCGCTGCGCGGCTCCATCCTCTCCCCCGAAACCTGGCGGCAGACCGCCGAGGCCATCCGGCGCACGCGATGAGCGCGTCCCGTGGGGTCGTCGACGGCCGCGCGCTGCGACGTGTCGCACTGATCCTCGTCGCAGCCCTCGTCCTGGTCGCGGCGCTCACGCTGCTCTCCGGCCCCGCCGCCCACGCCGAGGTCACACCCGACGACCCGGGCGAGGGCGTCACGATCGACATCAACGGCGTCGACGGCGGCCCTTCGGGATCGATCCTGACGCTGCTGGGCATCACGCTGCTCTCGGTCGCCCCCGCACTCCTGCTGATGATGTCGTCGTTCACGAAGATCTTCGTCGTGCTGGCGATGACCAGGAACGCCCTGTCGCTGCCCACGATCCCGCCGAACCAGGTGCTGGCCGGGCTCTCCCTGTTCCTGTCGCTGTTCATCATGTGGCCGGTGCTGACCGAGATCAACACGGTCGCCGTGCAGCCGTACATCGACGGCACGCTCACGTTCACTCAGGCGATCGACGTCGGTCAGCTGCCGCTGCAGGAGTGGATGCTGCGCTTCACGCGCGAAGAGGACCTGGCCCTGATGACCCGGATGGCGGGCCAGCCCAATCCCGAGGATCCCTCGAGCGTGCCGATGTACACGCTCATCCCCGCGTTCATGATCTCCGAGCTGCGCGCCGCCTTCATCATCGGCTTCGTCATCTTCATCCCGTTCCTGGTCATCGACCTGGTCGTCGCGGCCGCGCTGATGTCGATGGGCATGATGATGCTGCCGCCCGTGATGATCTCGCTGCCCTTCAAGATCCTGCTGTTCATCCTCGTCGACGGCTGGGGGCTCATCATCCGCGCCCTGCTGGAGAGTTACGGAGGTGTGGGATGAGCCCGGAGGCGGTCATCGACATCGGCACCCAGGGCCTGATCATCGCGGCGAAGCTGGCCGCCCCGGTGCTCGTCACGGCGCTGGTCGTGGGTTTCGCGATCTCGCTGCTGCAGTCCATCACCCAGGTGCAGGAGGTGACGCTGTCGTTCGTGCCGAAGATCGTCGCCGTGGGTATCGCACTGCTCATCGCCGGCAACTGGATGATCGCCGAGATGATCGCCTTCACGAACGAGATGTTCGCCCGCATCCCCTCACTGCTGAGCGGGTGACGACGTGTACATCCCCATCGACTTCGCGTGGCTCGAGGCGACCATGCTCGCCGCGGTGCGCATCACGGCGTTCATCATGATCGCCCCGCCGTTCTCCTACGGGGCGATCCCGGTGCGGGTGAAGGCGATGCTCGCGATCGGCCTGTCCCTCGCCGCGGGCACGGCCGTCGCTCCCGGCTACGAGAACCTCGACACCGGGCCCTTCCTCGGAGCCCTGGTGCTGCAGCTGCTCACCGGAGCGCTCCTCGGCTTCCTCGTGCTGCTGTGCTTCTCGGCTCTGCAGGCCGCCGGCAGCCTGATCGACGTGTTCGGCGGTTTCCAACTGGCTCAGGCCTTCGACCCGCACTCGCTCGTGAACGGCGCCCAGTTCACCCGGCTGTTCCACATCACCGCGCTGACGCTGCTGTTCGCCTCCGGTGGATATCAGCTCATCCTCGCCGGCCTCGCCCGCAGCTTCGAGGCTGTGCCCGTCGACGGCATCTTCGAGGTGGCCGCACCGGCGGAACTTCTCATCGACGGGGTGTCGCAGATGGTCCTGGCCGCCGTGCAGATCGCCGGCCCGCTCGTGCTGGTGCTGTTCCTCGCCGATGTCGGGCTCGGACTGATCACCCGCGTCGCGCCCGCGCTCAACGCGTTCGCGATGGGCTTCCCGGTGAAGATCCTGCTCACCCTGCTGCTGGCCGGCGCCGTGTACGCCGTGCTCCCCGGCATCGTCGACGCCCTCTCCGGGCAGGCGTTGAAGATGATGCAGGGGGTGCACGAATGAGCGGCACCGACACCGGCGAACGCAGCGAGAAGGCCACCGACAAGCACCTCAATGAGGCCCGCAAGAAGGGGCGCCTCTCACGCAGCCAGGACCTCACCGCGTGGCTCGGGATCGGTGCCGCGGCCATCGCCATGCCGGCGGCCATCGCGCTCGGCGCTGCCGCCGGGACCGAGCAGCTCCTCACCGTCACCTCCTTGGTGTTCAGCCCCACACCCGAGGCGGCGCTCGGCGCGCTCGGACGCGGTCTGGCCTCGGTGCTGCCGACCCTCGCGGTGATGCTCGCCGCCGTCGCGATCGTCACGCTGATCGGCGCCGTCGTGCAGGGCGGCGTGCATCTGAAACCGCTCACCGGACGTTTCGAGCAGTTCAACATCGTCACCGGCATCCGTCGCGTGTTCGGGCTGCAGGCGCTGTGGGAGGGCGCCAAGGCCCTCCTGAAGACCGCGGCGATCGGCCTCGCGCTCTGGGTCGTCATCGCGGGGCTGATGCCGGTGCTCACCGCCAGCGGCGCCCATTCGATCTCGCGCCTGCTCGGCACGGCGTCCGAGGGCACGGCCGCCCTGCTGCAGACCGCGATCGCCGTGGGGCTGGTCCTCGCCGCGATCGACATGTTCGTCGTGATGCGCCGCAACCGCAAGCACACCCGCATGACCAAGCGCGAGATCCGCGACGAGAACAAGAGCTCCGAGGGCGACCCGCTGATCCGTCAGCAGCGACGCTCCCGGCAGCTCGCCGTCAGCCGCAACCGCATGATCGCCGCGGTCGCGGGGTCGGATGTGGTCGTCGTCAACCCGACGCACATCGCGATCGCCCTCCGGTACGAGCCCGGTCGCGCGGCCCCCAAGGTCGTCGCGAAGGGCAGCGGCGTGATCGCGGAGCGCATCCGCGACGAGGCCGTGCGCGCCGGTGTGCCCCTCGTGCGCGAGATCACGCTCGCCCGCGCCCTGCACGCCGCGTGCGAGCTCGGCCAGGAGATCCCCGAAGACCTGTACAACGCCGTCGCGCGCGTGCTCGTGTTCGTCGACGCCCTGCGTCGGCGCGGCGCCGCCCGCGGCATCCACACCCTTCCCTACCGGAGGACCGCATGAGACAGCTGTTCGTCAAGCTCATGGTTCCCATCGGAGTCGTCGGCATCATCATGCTGCTCGTCGTCCCGGTGCCGCCGTTCCTGCTCGACATCCTCATCATCCTGAACATCATGTTCGCCCTCGTGATCCTGCTCACGTCGATGTTCGTGAAGAAGCCGCTGGACTTCTCGGTGTTCCCCTCGCTGCTGCTGGTGGCGACACTGTTCCGGCTCGGGCTCAACGTCGCCTCGACCCGACTCGTGCTCGGCGAGGCGTATGCGGGGCAAGTGATCGAGGCGTTCGGCGCGATCGCCGTCGGCGGCTCCCTCATCATCGGCGCCGTGGTGTTCCTCATCCTGGTCGTCATCCAGTTCGTGGTCGTCACCAAGGGTGCGGAGCGCGTGGCGGAGGTCGGCGCCCGGTTCACCCTCGACGCCATGCCCGGCAAGCAGATGGCGATCGACGCCGACCTCAACGCCGGGCTCATCACCGATGCCGAGGCCCGTGAGCGCCGCGCGGAGGTCGCGGCCGAGGCCGACTTCTACGGCGCGATGGACGGTGCGTCGAAGTTCGTGAAGGGCGATGCGATCGCCGGGCTCGTCATCATCATCATCAACATCGTCGGCGGCATCGCGATCGGCCTCGTGCAGCACGGCATGTCGATCGACGAGGCCGTGAGCACCTACAGCCTCCTCACGATCGGCGACGGGCTCGTCACGCAGATCCCCGCGCTGCTGATGGCCGTCTCCACCGGCATGATCGTCACCCGCTCCACGGCGGAGGCCGAGATGGGGACGGCGGCGTCGGCGCAGCTCGGCCAGTCCCGCAACGCGCTCATCATCGCGGGATGCGCCGCGATCATCATGTCGCTGATCCCGCACATGCCGATGCTGCCGTTCGTCGCGATCGGCGCCCTCCTGCTGTTCGTGGCGCAGCGCATCAACGCGAACCAGCAGCGCGAGGAGGCGATCGCGGCCCAGACGCCGTCCGCCGCACCGGCAGACCAGCCGGAGGAGCTGATCGAGAAGATGCGCGTGCACCCGCTCGAGATCCTCCTCTCCCCCGACATCGTCGATCTGGTCACGGGCGGCCCGGACGACCTCCTGGCACGGGTGAAGGCGCTCCGGCGTCGGATCGCGCTCGACCTGGGCCTGATCACCCCGCCGGTGCGCACGCGCGACAGCATCGAGCTCGCGCAGTCGACGTACGTCATCCGCATCGCCGGCGTCGAGACCGGGAGGGGCACGGCTCCCGTCGGGTCTGTGCTCGCGCTCGGACAGGGCCTGGAGTCGCTCCCGGGCACGGCGACCCTCGACCCGGTCTTCGGCCTGGAGGGCAAGTGGATCCCCCTGGAGATGCGGCACAGCGCCGAGTTCGCCGGGGCCACCGTGATCGACCGGGCCAGCGTCATCATCACGCACCTCTCCAGCGTCATTCATGCCCATGCCGCGCGACTGTTGAGCCGGGAGGATGTCCGTCAGCTCACCGACGCCCTCAAGCAGGCGTCCCCGGCCGCCGTCGAGGAGCTCACGCCCGCGCTGCTGTCGCTCGCCGAGATCCAGCGCGTGCTCCAGGGCCTGCTCGCCGAGCGGGTGCCGATCAACGACCTCAGCCGCATCTACGAGGCGCTGGCGTTGCGGGCGAGGACGTCGACCGACCCAGAGGGGCTGATCGAGGCGGCACGAGCCGCGCTCGGACCCGCGATCGCCGCGCGCTTCGCCGATGCGGGCATCCTGCGCGTGGTGATGATCAATCCGCTCCTCGAGCAGGCCATGCTCGAGAGCCTGCGCCCCGGCGACGACGGCACGCAGATCGTCTTCGACCCGCAGCGCATGGAATCCGTCGTCGAGTCGGTGAAGCAGGCCGTCTCCTCGGTGCGCGAAGGCGGCGAACCGGTGCTGGTGTGCGCCCCGTCGCTGCGTCCCGCCGTGCGGCGACTCGTGTCGGCCCAGACCGACGGCCTCCCGGTGCTCTCCTACACGGAGGCGACCTCCGCCGCGCTGACGATCGAGACGGTCGGTGTCGTCCGCGATGCGCCTGCGCCGTCGATCGGCGCCGTCTCCGCGGCAGTAGGCTGAACGAATGCTGGTTTTGACGAGGCGGATCGGTGAGAGCGTGCGCATCGACGGCGACATCGAGATCACGCTGCTCGAGATCAAGGGCGACAGCGTTCGCATCGGCGTGAAGGCGCCGCGCGAGACGCGCATCCAGCGCACCGAGATCATCGAAGCCGTGGTCGCCGAGAACGTGTCGGCCGCGGCCGAGACCGGAGCCGATGCCGAGGACGCGATCGTCGCCGCCCTCGCCAGGGGCCGCGAGTCCCGCCCGTCCTAGTCGGCGCGGCCGCACTCGACGATCAGGCGGTGGCGGCGCCCACCCCTGTCGCCCGTTTCCACTGGTCGCCACCCGCCTCACGCGCACGTCCGGCCGCGCGTGCCGCCTCCGCCACGAGCGCGTCGTAGTCGTAGCCGCAGGTGTCCGCCGCCGCCCATCCGATGCTGGCCGAGCAGCGGATACCGTCGACCGCACCATCGCGTTCGATGTCGGAGATACGGCTCAGCACCGCCCGGATGTGGAACCGGACGGCCTCGTCGCTGGCGCGGATCACCACGATCGCCCGGCCGTCATCGACCCGCTCGGCGTCGGCGAGAGGCGGGAGGGCCTCCTCGATGTCGGCGTGGAAGCGATCGACGATGCGGGCGAACTCCGAGCCGGTCGTGGCCTCGCGAAGGTCGGCGGGGTCGTCCAGGCGCACCTCGAGCACCGACCAGCCGTGATCGTTCTGAGCCTCGGCCTTCCGGAGCCTGCGACGCGCCCGCTGGGCGACGCCGTCGACCTCGGTCTGCTGCGGCGCTCCCACCCGCACCAGCAGCACCAGCGTGAAGGCCGCGCAGGTGCTCACGATGAGCGTGCCGACGGCGTTCATGCCCCGCAGAGCGCTCAGCTGCTCATCGGTGCTCGCAGGGCCCACCGCGAGCGCGCTGATCGCGCTGGCGACCGCCACCACGACGAAGCCGCACGACGCCAGCGCGAGGGGCAGCACGATGTCTCGCGTGACCGGATGCCCACGGAGCAGCTCATAGGCGACCAACCCGGCGAAGACGCCGCTGCCGAGGAAGACGAGGTGGAAGGAAGGCAGGTACCACGCCGTGTCCGAGGTCGCGACGACCAGCACGAGAGCGGTGGCCACGAATGTCAGCACGGGCCACCATGGGGCACGCCGGCCGAAGTGCATCCGCAGGCCGAGCCAGATCAAGGGCTCGACGCACAGCAGGAGAGCAGATGCCGCGCTGCGCAGCGGCTGGAAGTCGCTCTGGTGACCGGCGAGCCAGAGGTAGGCGCCGAGCATGCCGAGGCCGAAGGCCGTTCCCCAGACGATCGTGGCCCGCGACGGACGGGCGAGTGTGGCCAGTCCCAGCACCAGCGCGGTCAGCACGGTCACCACCGCCACCATGCTCGTGGTGATGTCGACGTTGACGGGTACGAGAGGCGTCATGCCTGCACCTCTTTCCTGCGACGGCGGGGGAAGCGGAGTGTGATGGTGGTGCCCTGCCCGAGCTCGCTCGCGACGTCGATGCTGCCGTCATGCGCGACCACGATCTCGCGGGCGATCCCCATGCCGAGACCGGTGCCGGCGATGCCGCCGCGGATGGCGCCGTCGGAGCGGAAGTACGGCTGGAACAGTCGCGGAAGCTCGTCCGGTGCGACACCCATACCCGTGTCGGAGAGGACGAGCTCGGCCTGCGCGCCCATCGCGCGCAACCGTGCCGTGATGCTTCCGCCTGACGGCGTGTACTTGACGGCGTTGCCGAGCAGATTGTCGAGCACCTGACGGAGCCGGAACGCATCGCCGTAGATCACCAGGGAGTCGACGCCGGTGACTTCGAGTCGCTGACGGTTGGCCGTGATCAGCGGGGCCGAGGATGCGGCGGCGGCCTCGAAGACCTGACGAAGGTCCACCGGCTCGAAGGGGTCCTCCGCCGGTCGTCCCGTCTGGTCCAGCATGTTCGTGACGAGTTCTTGCATCCGCTCTCCCGCGTTCGCGATGACCTCGAGCTGTGCGGGCACGCGACCGGGGAGGTCTTCGCGCTCGCGCAGCAGGTCGACATGGCCGACGATCGCGGTGAGGGGGTTGCGCAGCTCGTGCGAGACGATCGCGGTGAGCGCGCGCCGCTCCTCGGCTGCTTCCAGAAGCATCGTGACGTCGTCGATGATGACGAGGGTGATCTGATCGCTCGCTCTCGCGCTGGCCACCGCCTGCGTGGTCACCTCGAGCGCGTGCCACTGCCCGGTGCCGTCGAACAGCCAGACCCTCTCGTCCTGCAGCTTCTCCCCTCGCGCCGCACGAGCGAGCGTCGTGCGCTCCGGTGGCACGGTCGCGCCTCGCCGTCCGTCGTACTCCACGGCCGCGGTGGGCAGCGCGGCGCCGAAGCGGTCGCGTCCGTACAGGGCCCGGTAGGCGTCGTTCATTTGGAGGATGCGCCCCTCCGCCGTGACCACGGCGAGCGCCACACCCAGTGCGTCGATGATCTGCGTCACCCGCTGCTGGTTGGTCTCCGCGCGCTCGGCGGCACGGTTGATCTGCTCCGAGCGCCGTTGGAGCAGACGCCGGGAGGCGCGCGCACGCTGAGCCCCGATCCGCACCGTCACGCCGAGGAAGCCCAGGGTGATGACCGCGGTGAGGACGCGCAGCAGCACGTCGGCCGGGGTGCCGGTGCGTTCGGCGAACAGCACCAGGCACAGGCTGATGAAGGCGATGCCTGCGACCACCCAGGGCATCGAGAAGTACGATGCCAGCCAGACCACCGGGAACACCCAGAGGAAGCCGAGCCGGAGGTCGGGGGCGTTGGTGGTGAGGCCGACCGCGAGCGCGTCGAGGAAGGGCACGACGGTCACGGCGGTCCGCGGGAGACGGTGCCAGGGGACGAGCAGTGCCGCCAGAGTCGTGACCACGATGAGCGTGATCCCCGCCAGGAACAGGGGGACTCCGAGGGTCTGGGGTTTGAAGGCGGCGACCATCACGACGATGGCCACCATGCTGCCGGTGAAGACCAATTGCCAGCGCCAGATCGACACGGTGCGGATCATCGACGCTCGCCCTCCCCCAAGAACCTCAGCTTTATCGCAAGATTACTCAAAGAACGGACAAGCCCGCTCTTCAGGCGGCTCCGCACCCCTAGATTCATACGTGGGGGCCGACGCTGCGACTGGGGAATAGCGCAGAAGCTGGGGCCACGCGAATGGGGATTCGCAGGCATCGGGGCCGCGGTTGGGGAACCGCGGCTCCGCCCCGGTCAGCCCGATCTGTCGTCGGCAGAGGCGAGTCGGTAGCCGACTCCGCGCACGGTCTCGATGTAGCGCGGTCTCGACGAGCTGTCGCCGAGTTTGCGCCGCAGATTCGCGATGTGCGTCTCGATCGCTCGTTTGTCGGGTTCGCTCACGTAGTCGTTCGCGCCGTCGGGTGCCCCCCGCAGTCCGCGCGCGAGATCCGCCTTGCTGAGCACTCGGAGCCGGGCATCGAGGATCGCCGCGAGCAGGTCGAACTCGGTCGGCGTGAGGTCGATCCGCGTCTGCCCGACCAGCACGAGATGCGTGTCCAGGTCGAGGCTGAGGTCGCGGTGCACCAGACCTCGCCAGGTCAGCACCGTGGTGCCTTCCGCCGCCGTCTCCTGCGCGACGGTCGGGGTCGGGGCCGGCGAGGTGTCCGGGTGGATCTCGGCGATGTGGGGGCGCCGGAGAAGCGCCTGGATGCGCGCGCGCAGCTCCCGCGGCCGGAACGGCTTGACGAGGTACTCGTCCGCTCCGGAGGTGAGCCCCAGGACCACGTCCGACTCGTCGGAGAGCGCCGAGAGCATGATGATGAAGGTGTCGCTCACCCGGCGGATGCGTCGGGCGACCTCGAACCCGTCGATGCCGGGGAGATTGATGTCGAGCGTGGTGATCACGGGGCGGTGCTGCTCGATCGCTGCGATGCCCTCCGGGCCGGACCCGGCGAGGTGGGTCTCGAACCCGGCGGCGAGGAACACCTCGTCGAGGAGGGAGCGGACCCCGGGGTCGTCTTCGATGATGACCGCGACGAGCGGGGTTCGCGCAGCCGCCGTCACGTGATCTCCTCGCGCACGATGGTCACGATCCGCGGGGCGTCGGCGTCGAGCTCCGCGGGATCGAGTGCGGCGGGATCGAGGTCGGAGGTGCCGACCGGCCGCTCCAGCTCGATGTCCCACCATGAATCGGCGAGCTCTTCCGCCATGCCGCGTCCCCACTCGATCACGACCACAGAGTGCTCCAGGTCCAGGTCGAGGTCGTCGAGCTCGGCTGCCGACCCGAGGCGGTAGGCGTCGACGTGCACGAGCGGGGCCCGGCCGATGAGGGACGGATGGGTGCGTGCGATCACGAAAGTCGGGCTCTGCACGGGACCGCGCACCCCGAGCCCTTCAGCGAGACCGCGGGTGAAGGTGGTCTTCCCGGCGCCGAGAGGGCCGGTGAGGATCAGGAGGTCACCCGCCCCCAGCTGCTCGCCGATGCGGAAGCCCAGCTGTTCCATCGCCTCGGTCGTCGCGATCTCCCGTCGGCCGAGGAAGGCCGGATCGAGGCTCATGATGCCCGCCGTGGAACTCGGGCGCCGATGCGCGTGACGATCTCGTAGTTGATGGTGTCGGCCGCCGCAGCCCAATCGGCGGCGGAGGGCACACCGAGGGTGGGGTCGCCGAAGAGCACGACCTCGTCGCCGATCGAGACCGGGGTGTCGCCGACGTCGACGACGAACTGATCCATCGCGATCCGCCCGACGTTCACGAAACGGCGTCCGCCGATCGAGACGGGGAGCTTCCCCGATGCGCTCCGCGGCACGCCGTCGGCGTATCCGAGCGGCACGAGCACCAGTGTCGTGTCGCGGTCGGTGCGGTGGTCGTAGCCGTAGGAGACGCCCGTACCCGCCGGCACGCGGCGCACAGCGGCGATCGCTCCGCGGAGCGTCATGGCTGGTCGCAGTCCGAGCTCGGCGGAGCTGCGGTCGTCGAACGGAGACAGGCCGTACAGGCCCACCCCGATGCGCACGGCGTCGAGTCGCATCTCGGGCAGGTCGATGGCCGCGGCGGTGGCGGCGATGTGGCGGATCTCCGGATGGATGCCGAACGATGCGGCCGCCGCGACGCCCTCCTCGAACTTCGCGAGCGCCGCCCTGTCGTCGTCCGCGGAAGTGTTCGAGAGGTGGCTGAACAGGCCGACGACGCGCAGCCGTCCGATGCGTTCGAGTCGCGCGGCTTCGGCGAGCACGCGCCCCCAGTCGGCCGGGGCGATGCCGTTGCGCGAGAGTCCGGTCTCGAACTTGAGGTGCACACCCACCGGTCGGTCGACCGAGGCGGCCGCCGCGGCAGCTTCGAGCTGGTCGAAGGAGGAGATGCCGATCTCGATGTCCTGTGCGGCCGCGTGCTCGAACCTCTCCCCCGGTGCGTGCAGCCACGCCATGAGGGGCGCGTGCACACCCTGCCTGCGCAGTTCGAGCGCTTCGGGGATCTCGGCGACGCCGAGGCGCGTGGCACCGGCGGAGAGTGCGGCGACCGCGGTGGCGGCCGCACCGTGCCCGTAGGCATTGGCTTTGATGACGGCGATGACCTCGACGCCGGTGAGTCGGCGGAAGTGCCGCACGTTGTCGGCGATGGCATCGAGGTCGATGGTCGCCTCGCGGAAGGGGACGGTCACAGCGGGGCTCCTTCGGCGACGACGAACGCCGCGGCGAGACCGGCGTCGTGGGTGAGGGTCAGATGCAGCGTGCGGATGCCCCGCTCCTCGACGACCGCGGCGGTCGAACCGGTGAGGACGAAGTGCGGGCGCCCCGACGGCTCGGAGGCGATCTCGATCTCGGTCCAGTGCACGCCGTCGGAACCGCCCAGCGCCTTGATGAGCGCCTCTTTGGCGGCATATCTCGCCGCGAGCGAGGGAAGGCGCAGCGTGCGCTCGGAGGGGGCGAAGAGCCGCTCCCGCAGGCGCGGCGTGCGGGCCATCGTCCGCTCGAATCGCGGGATGTCCACGAGGTCGATGCCGGTGCCGATGATCACTCGTTCAGCCTACTGTCCTCTCCGAGCCACCCCCTTGAATGCGAACCACCCCCTTGCGTGCGCACGCAAGGGGGTGGTTCGCACACGAAGGGGTGGTTCGCCCCTCCGCCGGAGACGGGCTTACTCGACCGTGACCGACTTCGCGAGGTTGCGGGGCTGGTCGACGTCGAGTCCCTTGGCGGTGGCGAGCGCCATCGCGAAGATCTGCAGCGGGACGACGGCGAGCAGCGGCTCGAACATCGCGCCGGCCAGCGGGATGTGGATGACCTCGTCGGCGAACGGCAGCACGGCGGCGTCGCCCTCTTCGGCGATCACGATCACGCGGGCGCCGCGGGCGCGGATCTCCTGGATGTTCGAGACGACCTTGGAGTGCACGAGCGCGGAGTGACGCGGCGACGGCACCAGCACGAACACCGGCTGCCCCGGCTCGATGAGCGCGATCGGTCCGTGCTTAAGCTCGCCCGCGGCGAAGCCCTCGGCGTGGATGTACGAGATCTCCTTGAGCTTGAGCGCACCCTCGAGCGCGATCGGGTAGCCCACGTGGCGACCGAGGAACAGCACCGAACGGGTGTCGGCCATCCAGCCGGCCAGCTGGGTGACGTGCTCCTGCTCGCTCTCGAGGACCTTCGCGATCTTCTCCGGGAGAGCTGCGAGCTCGGCCACGTCGGTCGATGCGTCGGCGATCGCCCCGCGCACACGGCCCATGTGCAGGCCGAGCAGCAGCAGCGCGGTGATCTGCGCCGAGAACGCCTTGGTCGAGGCGACGGCGACCTCGGGTCCGGCGTGGGTGTAGACGACGGCATCCGACTCGCGCGGGATCGTGGCGCCCTGCGTGTTGCAGACCGACAGCGTGCGTGCGCCGCGCTCGCGGGCGTACTTCACGGCCATCAGCGTGTCCATGGTCTCGCCGGACTGGCTGATCGAGACGACGAGCGTGTCGGCCCCGATCACCGGGTCACGGTAGCGGAACTCGTGCGCGAGCTCGACGTCGACCGCGACGCGCGCCCACTGCTCGATCGCGTACTTGCCGACGAGCGCCGCATAGGACGCGGTGCCGCAGGCGGTGATGATGACGCGGTTGATGCCGACGAACAGCTCGTCGAGGCCGTCGAGCTCGGGGATGACGACCTGGCCGTCCTGGATGCGTCCGCGGATCGTGTTCGCGACGGCCTCGGGCTGCTCGGAGACCTCCTTGGCCATGAAGCTCGACCATCCGCCCTTCTCGGCGGCGGCGGCGTCCCACGACACATCGAACGGCTCCGCCTCGACGGGCGTGCCGGCGAAGTCGGTGACCGTGACGGCCTCCGGCGTGATCGAGACGATCTGGTCCTGTCCGATCGACAGCGCCTTGCGGGTGTATTCGATGAACGCGGCGACATCGGAGCCGAGGAAGTTCTCGCCCTCGCCGAGCCCGATCACGAGCGGGGAGTTGCGGCGGGCGCCGACCACGAGACCGGGGTGGTCCTGGTGCATCGCGAGCAGGGTGAAGGCGCCCTCGAGGCGGTTGACGACACTGCGGAAGGCCAGCTGCAGGTCGCCGCCGTTGCCGGCGTACTCGCGCCCGAGCAGCGCGGCCGCGACCTCGGTGTCGGTCTCGCTGCGGAACACCACGCCGTCGGCGAGCAGATCTTCGCGCAGGGCCGAGAAGTTCTCGATGATGCCGTTGTGGATGACCGCGAGCTTGTCGTCGTCGGCCAGGTGCGGGTGCGCGTTGACGTCGGTCGGGCCGCCGTGCGTCGCCCAGCGGGTGTGACCGATGCCGGTCGACCCGTCGGGCAGCGGCGCGTCGGCGAGCGAGTCGCGCAGCATGGCGAGCTTGCCCGCCTTCTTGCGCATGCCGAGTGAGCCGTCCCCGTCGATCACGGCGACGCCCGCGGAGTCATAGCCGCGGTACTCGAGGCGGGCAAGACCGGCGAGAAGGATGTCCTGGCTGGGGCGCGGGCCCACGTATCCGACGATTCCACACATGGGATCAAGAGTAAGGCGGGTTTTTTGCGAGTCGTCCGTACATTCTCTCGCCCCCGACGGCGCTCAGAGTTTGCGCAGCAGAACGCTCTCCACGTCGTGATCCGCGCCCTTGCGCAGCACCAGTCGTGCACGGTGCCGTGTCGGCATCACGTTCTCGACGAGGTTGGGCATGTTGATCTCATTCCAATATCCGAGCGCCGTCGTGATCGCCTCCTCGTCCGTGAGGTGCGCGAACACGTTGAAGTACGAGGACGGATTGGCGAACGCGGCCTGACGCAGGGCGAGGAAGCGGTCGACGTACCACTTCTCGATGTGCGAGGTCTCGGCGTCGACGAAGATCGAGAAGTCGAACAGGTCGCTCACGGCGACATCGTTCGGGGCCGGCGGCGGCTGGAGGACGTTGAGTCCCTCGACGATGACGACGTCGGGACGACGGACCACGACGTTGGCGTCGGGCACGATGTCGTAGCGCATGTGCGAATAGAACGGGGCCCGCACCTCGGTCGCACCGCTCTTCACGTTCGTCAGGAACTCGATCAGCGCGCGACGGTCGTACGACTCCGGGAAGCCCTTGCGGTCCATGATCCCGCGACGCTCGAGCTCGGCGTTCGGGTAGAGGAAGCCGTCGGTGGTCACCAACTCGACGCGCGGCGTGCCGGGCCAACGGCTCATGAGCTCGCGCAGCAGGCGCGCGATGGTCGACTTGCCGACCGCGACCGATCCGGCGACGCCGACGACGAACGGGGTGGTGGTGTCATCCTCCTGGAGGAACGACGAGGTCGCCGCCCCCAGACGCTTGGTCGCTGTCGCATAGAGGCTGAGCAGACGGCTCAGCGGCAGGTACACCTCGCGCACCTCGGTGAGGGAGAGCCGGTCGCCGATGCCGCGCAGCTCCACGACCTCGGTCTCGGTGAGCGGTTGCTCCAGTCCGGCGGCGAGCCGGGCCCATTCCGCGCGGCCGATCTCCCGATAGGGCGACAGCGGCAGCGTGGGGTCGACGGTGGTCACGGAGTACATCGTATCCGCGTGCTCGCGCCCGGGATGCGCCGGACGCCCCTTCCCCCGCGGGAGGGAAGGGGCGTCCGGGTGCGACGTGCGTGCGTCAGGATGCCGACGCCGCCCGACGGCGGGCCACCAGCAGTCCGCCGGCACCGAGCAGCACCAGAGCGGTCACGCCGCCCGCGATCAGCAGCCCGGCATCGGCTCCCGTGTTCGCCAGACCCGATGCGGCCAGCGTCACGGAGGTGCGAGCCACCTCGACGCCGTCGACGAACACGACGACCGCGTGGCCACCGGCCGGGACGGATGCCGGGATCGTGGCGTTCAGCGTGAACGTACCGTCGGCCGCGGCGGTCGTGCTGCCGAGCACGGTGGGCACGGAGTGCAACTCGATGCGCACGGCGTCGGATTCGGGGTCGATACCTTCTCCCTCGACGCGGATCTCGCCACCGGGACGCAGGTCGCCGGTCACGGTGACCGAGGCCTCCCCCGCCTCGGGGAGCTCGCCCTCCTCGCCGCCGCCCGGCTCGCCTTCGCCGGGCTGGTCGCCACCGACGACGACGGAAGCGGTGTCGGAAGCCGGCGAGCTGCCGACCGAGTTCAGCGCCGTCACGGATGCCGTGTGGGTGCCGACCGCGACCCCGGTGAAGGTGTGGCTGGTGACCCCGGCCGCGATGGCGACGGTGGTCGAGCCGAGCGTGACGGAGTACCCGGTGAGCGGCGATCCGCCGTCGGATGCCGGTGCGGCCCAGCTGACCGTGACGGCATCGCCCACGGCGGTCACCGTCGGAGCCGAGGGCGCGGCGGGGGCGGTCGCCACCGGTTCGACGCCGAGCCCGAAGAACTCGTCGAGTTTCGCGAGCGCCTCGTCGGCGAATGCGAGGCTCGTGGCGCGGCCGGCCGCGTACTGCTCATCCGTCTGGTTCGGCCGCTTCGCGGGGCCCTGCAGGTCGGAGATCCACCACCACTCGGTCATGTACTCGCGGAAGCCGGCCTGGCCGTTGTCCTGGATCCAGTTCTTCGTGACGGGGGCCGCCGTGGCGGAGCCGTCGTAGTCGAACAGGTACGGGACCTGCAGCTTGCGGGCGGCCACCTTCGCGGCGGAGGTGTCGCCGCCGGGGTGGTATTCGACGCGCTGACCGGCACTGCCGTCGAGCACGTACTGCGTCTTGAGGTTCGGGAGGTGCTTCTGCACGAGGTCGCCGTAGAGGTGGGCGATCGACGAGTTGGTGTCGCGGATGTGCGCGTTCGCCCCGCTCCAGCCGTCCAGGCGCAGGTCGAACACGTACACGGTCTTCACGCCGGACTCCGCGGCCTTGTGGTTCACGTCGCGGATCACGGCGCGGGTGTTGTGGCACCAGGTGCCGCCGAACAGGATCGTGTGCTCCCCGTCCGACTCGAGCAGGTCGACGAGCTCGGGGTACGTGATCGACTGGAGCACGAAGTCTTCGGCGTCCGCGTCCGTGAAGATGGTCTCGCCGTATGCGGCGAGGTTGCTGCTGTACGCCGCACGGTGGCGGGAGTTGACCGCGGTCGAGAAGAACTCGTACTGCGACTGCGTGTCCAGCTTCGCCTGGCCGTTCACCGCGACCGCGTCGAACACCGACGCCACCTTCTGCCGATATCCGTCCGTCGCCGCCGAGGTGGCGTCCTCGGTGCCGCCGAGCGAGGCCACGATGCGGTCCTCGACACCCGCCAACTGACGGTCGCCGTCGTAGACGAAGAGGTAGGGGTCGGTCCCCGCGCCGAACTCCGGAGTCGCGTCCTTGTTCAGGTAGCCGTCGACGAGGCGCGTGTAGAGCGCGCCGGCGGCCTCGCCGGCCACTCCCGTCACGAAGGTGCGGATGTCGACGGACTCGCCGTCCAGGAGCGGGTCGAACGTGTAGATCGCATCCACGCCGTACTGCTGAGCGACCTGGTCGATCTGCGACGCGGTGGCGAGTGTGGTCGGATCGCTCGGGCCGCCGAGCAGGAACGCGTACGTGCCGTCGCTGTTCAGGAGGCTTTCGAACCGCTCGAACGTCACGGACTCGAACACCGAGTCGGCGCGGAGGCCGGGGATGGTGTCGGCGAAGTAGTCGAGCGCCGGGGCCGGGGCGGGGGCGGCTGCTGCCGGGAGGGCGGTGAGCCCCACGGCTCCGCCCGCGACGAGAACCGCGATGACGGACCCGGCGGCGAGGCGTCTGCCTCGTGCTGCTGTGGACATGTTGAGGTTTCCTGTTCTCGGTTCGTGTGTGTTCGGGTCAGAGGATGGGGGTGCCGTCGTCGGATGCCGCGGCCGGGACGGACGCACCGGTCGTCGCGCGACGACGCAGCCACCACCAGGTGAGCAGCCCACCGGCGAGGACGACGATGCCGCCGAGCGTCAGCGGCGCCGCCAGCGGGATCCCGGCTTGCACGGGCGCATCGGCGGCGGCGGGCTTCGCGGTCTCCGCCGTCTCCGGCTCCTCGGCGGCGATCTCGACGCCCTCGATCGACTCGGAGGCGGGCGAATCGCCCACGGCGTTCGTCGCGATCAGCGTGAGGTCGTACGTGCCCTCGCCGAGCTCGATCTCGTACTCGGTGGCATCTGCCGGAAGGGCGATCGGCGTGCCCTCGTTCAGGATCAGCTTGTAGCCGGTGAGCGCGGAGCCGCCGTCGGTCGGAGCCGTCCAGGCGAGGGCGAGCGTCGCTCCGTCGACCTCGTGGGAGAGGCCGGTCGGCGCCGTCGGAACGGTAGCCGCGACCGCCGCCTTCTCCGTGCTCGTGTTCGTCGTCGTGGAGGTGGAAGTGGAGTTCGACGTGCCGGCCGCGGGCTTGTCGTTGCCCGTCGCGGGCGGCTGCGCGGGCTTGGGCGCGGGAGCAGGGGCGGGTGCCGGCTTCGGCGCGGGAGCCGGAGCGGGAGCAGGCGCGGGCTTGGGCGCGCCTCCGCCACCGCCGGAGACCGCCGCCGGGGGCGCCTCCACCGTCGAGTCGTAGGGGTAGCCGCCGAGGCCCTCGCAGGCTCCCAGGTCGAAGTTGATCGAGCACAGGTCGCAGACGTCGCCCGCGGCGTGAGCGGCGGTCGGGATCGCGATCGGGGCGAGCAGGAACGCGGCGGAGACCGCGAGGGCGGACAGCAGCCGGGAACGGCGGACGGATTTCATCGGGAGACTCTCTCGTGGATCGGACGGGCGGCGGGCAGCTCGCACTGCCCG
Organism: Microbacterium sp. GQ128; assembly: GCF_059758615.1. Taxonomy (NCBI): domain Bacteria; kingdom Bacillati; phylum Actinomycetota; class Actinomycetes; order Micrococcales; family Microbacteriaceae; genus Microbacterium; species Microbacterium sp. GQ128. Next base: position 480,877 of record NZ_JCAXDY010000003.1, on the reverse strand, counting down.
ATGGGGAGGTCGGCGGGGATGCCGAGGTCGGAGACGACGGGTATGGGACCGGTCTGGGCACGGCGGCGCTCGCGTCGGGAGACCGGCTCGGCCGGGCTCTCGACGGGCGCACGCTCGCCCCGGAAGACGGCGTCGTCAAGCTTCCCGAGGCGGCGGGCGACGATCGTCGCCGCCGTCGCCGCAGCGGTGACGTTGGCCATGGTCGACGCGGTGCCGGCGACGGCGCTGATGGGGATGAGCACGACCAGCACCTCGACGGGCAGTCCGGACGCGCTGAGCACCGCGGTCGCGGTGATGATGGCGGTGCCGGGAACGCCTGCGGTGCCGAGCGAGACGAGCAGGCACAGGCCGGCGAGCGCCACGTAGTCCAATGCCGAGTACTGGATGCCGAGGACGTTGATCGAGAAGACGGCGACGATGATCGGCCAGATGCCGGCGCATCCCGGCATCCCGATGGTCGTGCCGATCGGCGCGGTGAACGCGGCCACATCCTCGGGAACGCCCACCTTGCGGGTGAGGGTGGGGATGGTCAGCGGAAGCGTCCCCACACTCGACTGGGTCGTGAACGCCGTGTACTGGGCGGGGGTCAGCAGACGGAACCACCGGATCGGATTCACGTCGGCGAACACCCGGAGCAGGACGCCGTTCACGACGTAGGCGTCGATGAACGCGATCCCGAGCGCCAGCACGAGTACCAGGAGCAGGGCGAGCACGGTCTCGATGCGCGTGACGGCGGTCGCGGTCGTTGTGGCCACGAGGGCGAGGACCGCATACGGGGTGAGCTCGATGATGAAGCCCACCGCGGTCATGATGACCTTCTTGGTCCCATCGATCACGCTCTTGAACGAGCGCAGGTTCGGGTCGTCCCCCCGGTTGGCCACCAGGTAGGCGACGGCGAAGAGCAGAGCGAACAGGATGATGCCGGTGATGTTGTTGCTGACGAAGTCCCCGGCGACGTTCGAGGGGAACAGGCCGAGCAGCACCTCGTCGAGCGGCTTGATCAGCCCGGTCAGCGTGTCGCCGCTGCCCTCCTGGAGATCGAGCTGCACACCCTGGCCGAGTCCGACGCTCAGCGCGATGGCGAGGGTGAGGACGATGGCGATCGCGTTGGTGAGGAGCAGCCAGAAGGCGCTCGACAACCCGATCGTGCGCAGCTTCACGGCCGATCCCAGCGAGGTGACGCTGGAGAGGATCGAGATGAAGATCAGCGGAGCCACGATCGCCGTGATCACCTGCACGTAGAGGTCGCCCAGCACCGCGACGTACTCGAGGCCGTCGCGGAACGCGATCCCGATGCCGATGCCGACACCGAGGGCGATCAGGACGAGCGAGGTGAATCCCGCACCGCGGCGACGCAGCAGGACGATGCCGACGAACGCGACGACGGTGACGGCGAGCGCTGCGATGGGCAGGAGGACGGTGCTGTCGGGCATGGCGCGAGATTATCGATCTGCTGTGAGTCGCATTTCGGGCAGGTCGATCTGTTGCCATGTGTGACGAACCGTGTCGGCGCCCTGTTCCCGAGGCTGGCCATACGATACGAGCGCGATGGCGGCTCCGGGCGCGAGTAGTCTCTTTCCGTGCGCCTGGGAGTCCTCGACATCGGATCCAACACCGTCCACATGCTGGCGGCCGACGTCCGCCCCGGTGGACGTCCGCTCGCGACGACGAGCGACAGGACGGTGCTGCGCCTCATGCGCTACCTCACGCCCGACGGCGCGATCTCAGAGGAGGGTGTGGTCGCACTCGAGGCCGCCGTGGCCCAGGCGCGCCGCGTCGCCGAGACCGAACGGGTGGATGCGCTGCTCGCGACGGCCACGAGCGCGGTGCGCGACGCGCGCAACGGAGCCGAGGTGATCGCCCGCATCGAGGCGGCTCTCGGGCAGCCGCTGCAGGTGCTCGACGGCGAGACCGAGGCGGAGCTGACGTTCCTCGCCGTACGCCGCTGGGTCGGCTGGTCGGCGGGGCAGCTGCTGCTCCTCGACATCGGCGGAGGATCGCTGGAGATCGCCGCGGGCGCCGAGGAGATGCCCGATGCCGCGGCATCCGTCCCCCTCGGCGCCGGACGCATGACCGTGCAGTTCCTGCCGAACGACCCACCAGGCGAGGCTGATGTCGAGAAGTTGCGCATCCACGCGGCCGAGACGCTCGCCGCGGTCCTGCCGCAGTTCGCCGCGCTCCCCCGGCCAGACCATGTCGTCGGCTCGTCGAAGGCCATCCGCTCCCTGGCGCGGCTGGTCGGCTACCCGGCGCCCGGGTGGTCGGGGACGGAACGGATGCTGCTGCCCCGGGCATCGCTCGGCTCGTGGATCCCGCGGCTGGCGCGGCTGCCCGCGTCGGCTCGGCAGGAGCTTCCCGGCATCACCCCGGATCGCACGTTCCAGATCGTGGCGGCGGCGGTGTCGCTGCATGCCGTGATGACGGCGCTGAAGGTGGAGGAGCTCGAGGTGTCACCGTGGGCGCTGCGCGAGGGTGTGCTGCTGCGCTACATCGAGCAGTTGAGCTGGAGCGACGACCGAAGCTGAGAGCCGCACCGGGGTGCCGCGGCTACCATGACGGCATGCCCTCCGCCACCGCTGCTCCCGTCCGCGCCGGGGCTGCGACGGCCCGGATCGCACTCGTCGGCTACCTGCTCTTCATCGGCTTCACGGTGTGGCTGCCGGCGAACGTCTCGGCGAAGGTCACGGGTCTGGTGGGACTGATGGCGCGGTGGGTGTCGGAAGCCGGCATCGCTCCCTACTATCAGAGCGCCGTGGTTTTCGAGTTCCTCGCGAACGTCGCGCTCTTCGTCCCGGTGGGGTTCCTGCTGCCGTTCGCCTGGTCGCGCCTGCGGCTGTGGCAGGTGGTGCTCATCGGCGCGCTGATGAGCGGTCTGATCGAGTCGGTCCAGGGGCTCATGCCCTCGCGATTCCCCACGATCTCCGATGTGATCGCGAACAGTCTCGGAACGCTCGTGGGCGGCGTGATCGCGGCCCTGATCGTCCTGATCCTGCCGTCCCGGCCCGCGAGGAGCCCTAGGCTGGTGGCGTGAACCCCCCGCACGACGACGGACCTCCGGCAGGTATGAGCCGCCGGGAATGGCGCGAGCGACAGAACTCCGCCGCCGCCACGGACGGGCCGTCCGCACCCGTCGTTCCCGCGTCGACCCCCGCAGAGGATGCCGCACCCCTCGCCGCGATCCTGGGCGCACCGGAGTCGGACGCTCCGACGTCGCAGCTCACCATCCTCACCGTGTGCACCGGCAACATCTGCCGGTCGCCGCTGGCCGAGGTCATGCTGCGGGCCGACCTCGAACCCCTCGGAGTGCGCGTGCACAGCGCGGGCACTCACGCTCTCGTGGGTCACGGCATGCCCGAGCAGGCTCTCGAGCTGGCCGCGCAGGCCGGCGTCGATCCCGCGACGGCATCCGCCCATCTGGCCCGATACCTGGTCGAGCCTCTCCTCGAGGACGCCGACCTCGTGCTCACCATGGCGCGCGAGCATCGGTCGCACGTGGTCAAGATGATGCCGAATCGGCTTCGTCGCACGTTCACGGTCCGCGAGTTCGCCCGCCTCGCGTCGACGTTGAGCACTGACGACGCCCGTGCTGCGGCCGATGCAGCCGGCTCGTCCCCTCACGATCGATTCGCCGCTGTGCTGCGCGCGGTCAACGATCAGCGCGGGGTCACGCCCTCCTCGGGCGAGGACGATGACGTGATCGACCCGTACCGTCGGTCCCGCGAGACGTACGCCCGGTCGGCAGCGGAGCTGACTCCCGCACTGGTCGAGGTCGAACGCATCGTGCGTGCTGCTCTGAAGTGAGCCGTGTGCGCCTCCGACGGAGAGGTGTTCGCCGTATGCTCATTCTCATGTCTGCATCCCGACCTCCCCGCGGGATGTGCGAGGGGATGAAGAGTTGGAACTGAGAGACTACGCGCGCATTCTGCGTGCGCATTGGATCGTCATCGTCGCCGCAACGCTCGTCGGCGCGGCGCTGGCGTTCGGCTGGAGCTCCCTGCAGCCGCGGGTGTACTCGGCCGATACGACCGGCATCGTGACGGCCGTGGGCGGCGACGGCACGAGCGGTTCTGCGCTCGTCGGCAACCAGCTCGCCCAGAGCCGGGTGAAGTCGTACCTCAACCTCGGCTCCTGGCGTGCGGTCGCCGAGCATGCGATCGACGAACTCGACCTCGATGCCTCGCCCGACGTGCTGGTGAACCGGGTCACGGTGACGAACCCGATCGACACCACTGCCTTGAAGGTCACGGCCACCGGGCCCACGCCGGAGTCGGCACAGGCGCTCGCGCAGGCCTGGCTCGACGGCATGGCGATCGAGATCGAGAAGCTCGAGGGCGGCACGGCCGAGACGCCTGCGGCCATCTCCCTCATCGTGGGCGACTCCGCGCGTCTTCCCGGCAGCCCGTCGTCTCCGAACACCCGGCTGAACGTGATCATCGGCGCTCTCGCCGGGCTCGCCCTCGGCCTCGTCTACGCGTTCGTGCGGCACACCGTCGACCGTCGCGTGCGTCATCCTCGCGACATCGAGCGCGAGACGGGCGTCTCGGTCATCGGCACCCTGCCGCTCGAGAAGTCCATCGCCGACGAGCGACAGGTGATCGACTTCTCGCTCGAGTCGCAGCACGGGGTGTCGCACCACCTCATCGAGTCGATGCGCGAGCTGCGCACGAACCTGCAGTTCATCGACGTCGACAACCCGCCGCGCGTGATCGTGGTCACCAGTTCCGTGCCCGGAGACGGCAAGTCGACCGTCTCGGTCAACCTCGCCTCCAGCCTCGCCGCCGCCGGCCAGTGGGCCATCCTCATCGACTGCGACCTTCGTCGTCCGGTGATCGCAGACATCTTCGGGATGTCCCACGACGTCGGTCTCACCGACGTGCTCGCGGGTCGTGCCGAGCTGCAGGACGTGGCGCATCGGCCGTCCCGCGACATCCCGCTGGCCGTGGTCGGCGCGGGGCGCATCCCGCCGAACCCCAGCGAGCTGCTCGGGTCGCAGCGCATGCGCGATTTCCTGGCGGAGATCAGCAAGTCGGCGATCGTCATCCTGGACTCGCCGCCGGTGCTGCCGGTGACCGACGCCGCGGTGCTGGCCGCCGGAGCGGACGGCGTGCTGATCGTCGTCTCCTCGGGGAAGACCACCTTCGACATGCTGCAGCGTGCGATCGACAACATCACCCGCACGACGGGCCGGGTGCTCGGCGTGGTGCTGAACCGCGTGCCCCGCAAGGGTGCGGAGTCGGCGTACTACGGACGCGAGTACTACGGAGCCTACGAGCGCTACGCGAAGGACGACGACGCGAGCACGGAGTCCGAGGCCGAACCCGGCGTGCGCCGTCGCGGCACCGCTCAGGTCTGAGGCCTGCTCAGGTCTGAGGCGGCAGCAGGAGCCCATCGTCGGCGAGCACCTGCACGGCCGTCTGCACGATCGATGCGGGGTCTCCGTCCGCGGGTTCTCCGTGCGCGGCGACCACCGCGTCGACGATCTGAGCGAGCGTGGTTCCGCCGGCGGTCGCGGTCCAGATCGTCGGACCGATGCCGTCGAGGACGTGCACCCGTCCCCCGGTCGGTGTCCGACGCAGCACGACGACGCGCTGATCGAGCACCAGCTCGTCGACCGTCTCCGCGCGGCGGTAGGCCTCGGGCGCTGACGTATCGGCCGCTGACGTATCGGCCGCGGGCACGACTCCGATCGCGATCGGTGGCACCGGAGCAGGCTCGACGTCGAGCAGCTCGTCGATGAACCCGTCGATGCCCGTCACCTCCCGGTAGCGCAGGCGCACGGCGCCGCCGGTGGCCGCGAGCAGTGCGGCGATCCGCTGCAGGGGCGTAGGCCCGTCGGAGAGATAGCTCGTCTGCGGGCCCAGCAGCGCCAGGGCGTCGGCGATGTCCAGCGGTTCGACCTCGGGCTCTTCCGGGCCCTCCGGTGACCGATCGATCACGACGATCTTCGCGACGCGGAGTTCGTCGGGGAGCGGGTGCGATCCGCCGATGCTCGAAAGCGCGAGCTGAGTCTTGGGAACGGTGGCCCGTTCGATGATCGACAGCGGCTTGCGGTACGGCACGACGCGTCCGGTGTCGTCGATGCCGATGGTCTCGTCGCTCACGTAGGCGTATCGCTGGGAGAGGTGCCGCGCCGCCGTCGTCTTGCCCGTGCCGGATGCGGCGCTGAGCACCACGACACGACCGTCGTCGGTGGCGAGTCCGGCGGCGTGCAGCATCCAGACCGGGTCGTGTCGACGGTGCGCCAGGGCTTTGACCGTGACGTCGGTCGAGAGGGCGGACAGCGCGGCGGCATCCTCCGTGTCGGCGGGAACGACGGCGACCGCATCGGCGACGCGATCACCGTCGTGGAGTGCGTCGGCCCAGGCCGCGAGGGCGCGAGCTCGGAAGTCCTCATCGCGCTGAGACGCGTCGATCTCGATGACGGCGCCGACCGCGTTGACGAGGAAGCGATCGGACATGGCAGCAAGCCTATCCACGTTCGTCCGCCCGCCGAGCCGCGACAGCGAATGCACAATGCGCGCAGGAACAACGCACATTGCGCGCTTTTCATCCATTCGCCGGACATTCTCGGGCAGGCGTTCTACGGTGGCTCGCAGTGAGGCTCCTGGGGGATGCAGATGAGTTTCGTGTCGTCTCACTGCACGAAGTCGAGATCTGTGTTGACAGGAGGTCCAGGATGCTTGAATCTATATTCAATACACCGCTGTATCGAGGCATCGGGACGGTGAACCGGGGACGCGACGCGTCGATCGGAACGTCATGACCGTCCCAGCCACAGAGGCGCCGCTGCTGCACTCCAGCACCCTGAGGGGGAACGTCTCGTGAGTCACACATACGCTCAGGTCATCGACGACAAAGAGCTCGCGAAGCATGGCATCCGACGCATCGGAGACCGGCCGGGGCTGCGTTCCCGAGAGCGGGCGTCGGGCGGCGTGCGCCTGCTCACCACGAGCGGAGGGACCTCCGAGCTCCACGTCGACACGACCAGCAGCTACCCCGATCACTCGGTCTTCGCGTTCGTCGAGGCGCAGGCCCTCTGGTCGCGTGTCGAGGGCGAGCCCTGGGTCGAGACCGAGGGAGGCCTCGTCGTCGCCGCACACGGCATCACGCGCCGGCTGCGGTGGGCAGGGCAATGGCGTTTCGTCGCCGCGCTCGTGCCCCGCTCTGCCATCGCCTCGTTCGTGCCGTCACTGCCTCCCGACGCGAGCGTGTTCCCAGACCGCCGGCTTCTGGACACCTCGATGCAGCAGTTCGTCGGGTGCCTGCTGGACACCGACGACAAGGCGTCGGCGATCGAGCAGTACGCGATCGAACAGCTGGTGATGGAGATGTGCGGTGCGGTGCTGCTCGACCGGATCGGCGGCGTCAGCGCCCAGGGCTCACCGCATGCGGTGCTGCGCGAGCGCGCCATCGCCGTGATCTCGCAGCAGTGCGGTGATCCCTCTTTGAATCCGTCCCGCGTCGCGCACGAGGTGCAGTCGTCGCTGCGGCAGCTGCAGCTCGTCTTCTCCGAATCCGGCAACAGCGTCGCGGCGGAGATCCGTCGACAGCGCGCTCGGCTGGCGCACTCTCTGCTCGTCGACAGCCGGTATGACGTGCTGAGCATCGATCAGATCGCGCAGCGCGCCGGATTCCACTCTCCGATGAGCATGCGCAGAGCACTCGACGAGGCCTACCAGGCCACTCCGCGCACGCTGCGCTCCTCGCGCCGGGCCTAGTCGCTCGCACGCAGAACGCACACTGCGCGCAGGTTATGCGCACCCTGCGCGTAGTTCACCGGAACCTCCTTCCTGCCCCTTTCGCCCGCCCTACTTTGATGACCACGAAGAGGCTCCTGGGGGATGCAGACAACGTGTCGCCTCTTCACGACACCGCGGGAAACCGCATCTGCATCGAACAGGGAGGGCACTCACGTGACCGAAGAAATCCAGAAGAACAAGGGCGTCTCGCGCCGCACGCTCGTCAAGGGCGCGGCATGGTCGGTCCCCGTCATCGCGGCAGCCGTCGCCACGCCGCTCGCGGCCGCATCGGTCTTGAGCGACGATCTCGTGCCGGCTCTCAGCGGCCCGATCACCCTCAACCTCGGCCTGCCGCCGCTGACGCTGGCGACGATCAACACGGTGAACACGCTCACGATCTCGAACAACGGCACCGCTGCCTCGCCTGCCGGCGCCACTGCCGTCGTGCAGTACAACCCGGGCCTGCTGAGCCTCAACATCGCCACCGTAGCCGGTGTGTCGGTCGGCGGAGCCGACGGCAACTACACGCTGACACTGCCGTCGATTCCCGCCGGCGGCAGCCTCTCCATCGGCCTGGGCACGACGCTCGACTCGCTGCTCAACGTGGGTCTGCTCACCACACTCCTCGGCGGACCGCAGCAGGTCATGTCCGCGACCGTTACCGGCGACTCCGTCACCGGCAACAACTCGACCTCCGAGAACGTCGGTATCACGCTCCTCTGAGCGGATCCGAGAAAAGAGAGCGTCGGCCCCAGGGCCGGCGCTCTCTTTCGTCTGTGCTGCCGGGTTACCGTGCGCCCGCTTCCTGATCCGGCAGACTCAACACACGAGCGCATCCCGCGCTCCGCGCTCGACGTCGGCGGCTCGGTTGCGGCGGCGCTCAGTATCGGAACGGCCACCGCCGCGACCGCACTCATCGGCACCGACGCAACGCAGGCCGGGTTGCTTGCGGTCGGAAGCGACGAGGTACGAGTGTTGATCGACAGCGTCCTCGCGGCGGTCGAAATCTCCTCCGCCTGATGCGTGCCAGCTCTTTAAACCTCGGAACCGCCAGTTCTGAGTACGTTCGTAGAGGGGGCACGCACTCGGCGCGAAGCCCTCGCATTTCTATGCGTCCTTCTCGTGTGTATAGGCCGCCTAGCCGCGACGACGAGCACGGGCCCGGGTCGGCGACGTGCAAAGGCACCCTAGAGACCTCCATTGGTGCGCTAGCCACCAGGATCGCGACGCGACTAAGCCCCTGTGCGGGGCCCCTGTGCTGACGGATTGCTCGCTATAGCACGAGATACTTCGTCGGCGTTTGCATCCTGACCACCACGTGAGCCCCCGCCGGGTGCGAAATGGTCGGGCCGTGCACCCACCCGCGAACGCAGGTTCGGCCCCTCAGCCGTGGTCGGACCGCTTCCAGACCCGCCATCCGCGCGCGGCACCAGCGCCAGAAGCAGAACGGCCGCTACAAGGCCATGAGAAAGCATCGCGGTGTGAAGCGCCGTGTTCGCCATCGTTACGGACGGCATGACGACCACAGATGCCACCATCCAGACAGGAAGCCTTCCCGCCGCGCGGTCCAGTACGCGCAGGTAAATGCCGAGCAGGAGTCCCACTCCGAGCAGACCCACCCATCCGAACTCCGCGAATCCGGCGGCAAAGATGTTCGCGTTGAGCGAGGATTCGGAGGAGCCCGTGGCGTAGATCGCGATAGTTCGGGCCGGCCCGAACTCGTATTCCGTATCGATAAACGGTGCGAGGATCGAATTGGCCAGCATCGATAAGGGATTATGGCTGTACCACTCGAAGTAGAGTCCGGAGAGACGCGCCGGGGTGTACAGGAAGCGGCGTCCGAAGAGCGACGTGAGGGCTACGGAATCGGTTTGCCGATCGATGAACCAACAGATGAGCAGAAGCGCTGAAGCTCCCCAGAGGAGGGTGATCATCCTTGGTCGCTTTCGCCTGAACAGAAAGATCATGAGCGTGATGGCGACGAGCGAGAACAGCACGGATTTAAACCCGGTGGCCGTGTAGAGAACAAGCTGACCGAGAACGACGAACGGGACGAATCCCCACCGCCGTTGTTGGATGAGGCGGACAAGTATGAGCGGGTTGACGACGTTGGCCTGGTTGGAGACGAGGTATCCAAGGGCAGTCGATTCCGCGATCGCCTCCCGATAGTCGGCTCTTTGGTCGTAGATATCCGCGAGCTGCAGGTACGACAGGCTGATACCGGTCGTCGCCGCGACGTATAGGTACGTAAGTGCGGTGAAGCCGCCCACGACGATCCAGAAAGTGCTGGCGGTCATCCGGATCGGCAGCGGCTCAGCGTCCTTCTTCCGCGCAGAAACCACCAGCGCAAGGGTGAAGGATGCGCCAAGGCCGAAACCGAACTCAACGGCCTCCCATGGCGACATGGGGCCTAGATAAGGGAGCATCAACATCGCAGGACAGACGACCACCACGTACAGCACCCAAAGGATGACGGTGGATGGTCGGCGGGGGGCGCGCGGGAGGAACCAAGCGACGGCGGTCACCGCAAACCAGGAAATGAGCGTGATCTCGAAGGGCACCTCGGTGTAGCGGTATCCGGCGTACGAGAACTTCGGTTGGATGAGTGTGACGAAAACGTGGTGCAGAACGATCGCATAGGTCATCGTCGCTGCTGGGACGATGAGAAGGGTGCGCGCCAATCCCTTGACAACATCGTTCTCTATCACCTGATGAGCTTATCGTCACGGTCAGGTTCTCCACGCTCGTCGGCCCAGGTGCTCAGCTCGGTCGAGAACCAGCGCGCTCGACAATGAACTCCCGCTGCTCCCGGCGCTTCCGAGGACGGCCGGTGAGCCAGCCCATGACCCACTCCACTGGCCCTGTGCCGACGAAGCGCCACCAGAGCCATCCGACGAGGATCATCCCCGGGACGATCACGACCCACCCGAGCCAGAGGTTCTCCGTCGGGCGTCCGTGGGCGGTGTTCCATACAGCGATGAGTCCGACATGCAGGAGGTATAGGGACAACGCCACCTGCCCGCAGGCGATGAGGGGCACGAAGACGGGTCCCCAGAACCGCTTCGCGCCCGGCCTCTTGACTGTCGCGGCCAGCACGACGCACACGTACACGACGAAGACGAGTCCGAAGTCGCGAAGCGTGTCGACATAGTCCCCCGACTGAGCTCGAACGATGTCGAAGTACTCCAGGAGAGCTCGGGCGATGAAAGCGAGGGGCGCCGCCACCGCGACCACCCAGAGGAGGCGATCCCGGCGGAAACCGTGTCGGATGAGGACCGCGCCGAGGAGAAACATAGGAAGCAGGTTCACCACGCGGTACTGCGAACCCAGGAACGTCCACACCATGAGTTCACGCACGGGTGCCGGCGCGGTGTACACCCACGTCCATGTACGTGCTAGCCCTAGGAGCGGCTCACTGATGGCGAACAGCAGGATGATGACGCCGATGACTACCGGGGTACGCGCCAGCAGCAGAGGAGCACCGATGATGATCAGCACCCCGAGGTACGCGAGCACCACCGCCACCCAGGATCCCCAGCTGGCCATCCAGACACCGAGCACGACGAGGAAGAGTCCACGGAGGCACTGGTGGAGCAGCGTCGCGCCGATCCTTCCGCCCCGCCGCCAGACGAGCTCCGCCGACATGCCCATCACAAGCGCGAAGAGAGGCGACGCCACAGCGCTGAAGTTCGAATTCAGGAAGTGCACCGCGGAGGGGACGTTCGGGATGAAAGGTGCGGCGTGCGCGATGAGCATCGCAACGATCGCGAACCCTCGGAGAACGTCGGGCACGATGAAACGCCCACCCTGGGGAACGGCCGCGAGATCGCTTCTCGCATCTCGCGCGACGCGTGCGGAGTTCTGAGGCATGTCCTGACAGTATTGGGTCTACCGAGATCGCGCGACCCGGAGGCCGAGATGACGACATCTGAGTCCCGCCCTGCCCGCCGAAGGCGATCAAAACTATGGATCCACCTGGCACTCGCGCTGGGCCTCACGGCTGTCGTGATCGCTTTCTTGGGGCAGCCATCATCAGGCTCGATGTCCCCGACGCTCGAACCGGGTGATCGGCTCATCGTGAACCGCCTCGCCTACGTCACGTCCGACCCCGCCGAAGGTGACATCGTCGTGTTCCGTCCCGGCGATGCCTGGGGAGAGCGCCCGACGCCCTCGAACGGCCTCAGTGCCGCGGTTTCCTGGGTCGGGGAGGCGACGGGGATCCGGCCGTACGTGCTCGTGAAGCGCGTGGTCGGCGTGCCCGGCGACACGGTCGAATGCTGCAGCGCTGGGGGCGCAATACGCGTCAACGGCGCAGACCTGGACGAGCCCTACGTTCGCAAGGACCTCCCGTTCGTGGCGGGGGAACTCGATTGCGACTCGCAGCCGGCGTCATTGCGGTGTTTTCCCTCTGTCACCGTCCCCGCTGACTCCTACCTCGTGCTCGGCGACAACAGGACGAACTCCGCCGACTCGGCATACCTGTGTCGAGGTGGCGGTGCCACCGCAGACGACTGCTGGCGGTGGGCAGAGAGGGCTCTCGTCGTCGGCGAAGCAGGACCCATCTTGTGGCCGATCAGTCGCTGGGGTGGACCGTAGGAGCCAACGGCCCTGCGCTCAGCGGGCGGATCCGGCCGAGAGCACATCGACCACGCGCTCCGCGGCGTTGCCGTCACCATAAGGCGCCTCCAACGTCACCTCCGGCCTCGGCCGGCGCACGGCGTCGGCGATCTCCGCGGCGGTGTTGGCAAGCACGTTCCATCCGAGCTGCACAGTCTCGACCCACTCGGTCTCGGTGCGCACGGTCGTGCACGGGATCCGAAGCAGGAAGGCCTCCTTCTGCAGGCCACCGGAGTCGGTGACCACCCCTGCACTCGACATCACCGCATTTATGAGATCCGGGTAGGCGAGCGGCGCGTGAGTGAGCAGTGTCCCACGCTGAAGGTTGATCCCGTGCTCGGCTGCCTTCGCTATCACCCGGGGATGCGCAAGAAGCACAGCGGGGCGGTCTAGAGCAGACAGCGCTTCGACGACCGAGGCCAGACGCTGCGGATCGTCGGTGTTCTCCGCGCGATGAATCGTTGCGACATAGTAAGCACCCGGTTCAAGCCCCAGCTCCGCGACCAGACGGGACGGCGCGGCACCGACCTGGTCGCGCATCTCGAACAGAACATCGGTCATCACGTCACCGACCATCACGCTGCGGTCTTCGAGGCCCTCGTGCGCGAGGTGCCCCATAGCAACCTCGGTCGGTGCCAGGAGGACGTCTGCGGCATGATCGGTGAGCACCCGGTTGTGCTCCTCGGGCATACGTCGGTTGAAACTCCTCAAGCCCGCCTCGAGGTGTGCCACCGGGATGTGCATCTTCACCGCGCTGAGCGCGGCCGCGACCGTGGAGTTCGTGTCGCCGTAGACGAGCACCCAGTCGGGGCGATGCTCATCGAACACGGCGTCCAGGGAGGCGAGCATGCTGCCCGTCTGGACTCCATGAGAGCCGCTGCCCACGCCGAGATGCACATCGGGGTCCCCGATCCCGAGGTCCTCGAAGAACACATCCGAGAGCATCGGGTCGTAGTGCTGCCCCGTGTGAACGATGACGTGCTCCACCCCCGCGGCGTTCATCGCACGATGGATCGGAGCGAGTTTTACGAACTGAGGACGGGCGCCGACGACACTGATTACCTTCACGAAACAAGCCTAGGGCGTGACGACGCGTCGCTTATCCGTGCGCCTTGCGCTCGGCTAGCCACATCCCGGGGCCTCGAGAGTCACCGGCGTCTCTCTCACCATTGCCGTATGCTGCACCTCTGGCGCACCGTACCCGTTTGCGGGCTTGCCATCGGCGCCCCGGAACGTGGCAACGATGTTCTGAGTGGAGTTTGGCGGCGAGAGGATGCTGACCCGCACGGCCTCTCGGCCGAGATGAGTCGCACGGGTACCGGCGGTCTCCACTCCGTCGACCGTCAGCGATTCAATGGACGCACCCACCGGCGCATACACGATCACGTCCGTCGCGATGTCACCCGGCCGATAGTACGGGCCGGTGATGTAGCTCGGGAGGGACTCGGCTTCCTCGCGGCTGATGCCGTTGGTGAAGCTGATGGACGTGGTCCAGGTCGGCACGGCGGCGTTCGCCGTGCACTGATCCGTCGTGAGATTCACGGCTGCATCGACGTAGTAGTCCATCTTCGAGCCGGTGGTGTCGTTGAAGTACACGCCGACGGCTGTGACGTCGTCGTTGGTCGTCGGTAGCGTGCCGGAGAGGGCCGTTGCACCTATGGCCGCTCTCTCGTCCTCGTTCGCCGACCAGAAGTGGATCCGGCCCTCATCGACCGATTGCACCAGCCCCTGAAGGAATGCCTTCGGCTCTGGCGCTCCGCCGAGTATCTGGGCGAAGATCGCTGCGGCCGCACCATCGAAGAACGCGTTCGAGTCGACGCCCTTCGGGTAGGAGAAGTAGACCTCGTTGAGCAGCACACTCACTGCGTTCTCCGACGACAACGTCTCACCGGTCGGCACGGAAATCGGCCCCGTCGCGGGCAGCAGGTAGCTGAGGGCGACCGGGTCGATCGACATCACGCCGTCGATCGGATCGTCGAATTTTTCCGCCCACCACGCCTTCGCCAGCCCGGCACTCGTGGGGAAGTCAGCGGTGCCGGTGAGGTTGGCGATCCAACGTCCGAGGATGTCGGAGTAGAGAGCCTCCGATTCGGCATCCAACGGCGCGATCGGTTCCGTCCTGGCGCTGGTGAACTCGGTCGCCGCCGCCTGCCTGACGATCGACAGAGCGCCGCCCTCCGCACGCACCTGGATGAATGACCCCGGGCCTCCCCCACCCGCGCGGAGTTCCGCATTGCCCAGGAACATCAAGAGGTAGTTCCGAGGCCCATCGGCGCCGAGAATACCGGGGAGGAGCTCAAGCGTGTCAGACGCCGCCGCGAGAATGGGCTGCAGTTCGGTGATCGCGTCGGCGACCTGGCCAACCCCTTGCTTCACCTGCGGCAGGAGCGCCGACTGATCGATCTCACCCACTCGCTCGGCCAGCGCGTCTACCGAACCATCTGCCTCGGTCACGATGGAACCGACCGCCTCGAGCTGCGCCAGGTCGATGCGACCGTCCTGAGGGGTCAGGCTGGCAAGACCGATCGAGCTCGCCGGGACGAAGATACGAGCGCCCATCTCCTCAGCCGCCTCGGCGACCGTCTTCACCGCTCGCAGATTCTCAGCGGGCGGGAGCGGGATCGACTCGAGGACTCCCCAGATTCTGCCTCCGGTCGCGGAAGCCGCCTGCGCTGCTTCCGCCTCGAACGCGCGAGCGGCGGCTTCCGAAGCAGCGGTATCGCCTGCGAGCAGTGCGGTGCGGAACTCCGCCGCGTGCGGCATCGCCGCGAGAAGGTGCGTGCGCGCGTCCATCGCCTGCGCGTAAACTCTCGTACCCGCCCAAGCCAACCCGGCTGCCGCCACGATCAGCAGCGCGAGACAGGAGAGCGTGATCCACAGCGCACGCCTCCTCCGGCGAGGACGACGTCCACGACCACCGCTGTCATGTGACCGCGACGGACGGCCGGCGATATGCACGGGTTGCTCGTCTCGCACACCCGACGACTGGTCGCCGAACAACCCTGCCAGACCGTCGGACTGCTCCGGCGCCGCCTGCGTGTTCTGCTGGGCTTGAATTTCTCGCAATTCGCGTCGCGACGGAGGGGGCGAGCTGTTCTCGGGCATCTCACGATCCAATCATCTGAAGCTGCATAACCCCTATTTCCGCCCCAGGAGAACCCGTATGGCCCGGGAGAACCGGCGGACACGGGCGACAACGAGCTGTCGGGCGGGCGCCTCCGTCGCGCCCTCGACCGACAGCATCATCACGTTCGAAGGCCAGATGAGCCGCACGAGCACACGGGCTCGATGGCGCCACGGAACCGTCAGGAAGGCTTTCACGTAGCGGCGTGGGCCGGAAGCAGATCGCCATGCCCAGTCATCGGGTCGTGGCGTCGCAAGTCCGTCGGTGCTCGACTCGCCGTAGATCTCACGGAGCACCTCTCGAAGTACGTATCCCGCTCCGAGGTCATTCGCGGAGCGGATCGTCTCAGGGCCAGCCGCTTCCAGCGCGTGGCGAGCGTTCGCGATCTGCATCGGGCTTGGCTGACGTCCGTGGGTCGGACGAAGCTCGTGCAGGGCGGTCATCACGGCGTGCTCGGATCTGGAGGGGGTCCGCACCCGCACACCGGCGTACGTCCGGGGTTCGGAACGTGCCTGCACGTACTCGAACGCCGTTTCGGGACTGATCGCCATCCCGGGGAAACGCGAGTGGACATCAATGGCGCACCCCCACTCCGCCGGCTGAAGGGTGAGCGAGTGCGGCACACCCGTCCCGAGAAAAGCGGAGTAGAGCGGTGTCCATCCCCAGTCGACCATCGCCTCGGCGAGTCGCACCTCATCCCCGGGGCGAACCCAGCAGTCCACGTCACCCGAGTGCTCTCGCTCCCGCAGCCCCTGAGCGTGCAACGCCGGTCCCTTGATGAAGACGATGTCGATCGCGCTCTCTCTCGCCACCTCGGCGAGCAACGCATAGACCAGCTCGTGTTGCGGCGACTGCAGCCACGGGTGCGCTAGCTCGATCGCGTCTCTGGCGACGTCAAGCGATGCCGTGGCGAGTCCCATTTGCTCCAGCTGACGTACGACCTCGCTGGTGCGCTCGTCGAGTGTCTCGTCAGCTGCGGGCTGCTCCACCATGCTTCGCCAGGTGGCTGCGCCTTCGCCCCAGAGATATGCAGGTGCGCCGGTGCTGATGGGCAGCACCAGCAGTTCGTAGCCCTCTTCGCCGATCGGGTGTCCGACCAGGTCTAGAGCGCCCACGGCGACCGCGCGCCAGGTCATCGTCGGTCGGCTCACCTCGCCAGTACTCATACCCATTCCGCCTCAGCGTGGCGGGATGCGAAGAGACAGAGCAAGAACAGAACGGCATACATTGTGACCTGCACGACAGTCAGCACGATGAGAGCCGCCTCCAAGCCGAAGCCCAACAACCCGGGGAGAAGCACGGCAGCACAGATCAGGACGGTTCGACTTACATCCCAGGCAAGCTGAAGATACTGCCGCTCGAGCACGAGAAGCGCACGCGAGATCGGCGCGACGACGAACTGCGCGAG
This sequence comes from Microbacterium sp. GQ128, assembly GCF_059758615.1. Taxonomy (NCBI): domain Bacteria; kingdom Bacillati; phylum Actinomycetota; class Actinomycetes; order Micrococcales; family Microbacteriaceae; genus Microbacterium; species Microbacterium sp. GQ128. Next base: position 463,989 of record NZ_JCAXDY010000003.1, on the reverse strand, counting down.
ATAGAAGAGCACCGTGATCTGGGCGTACTGACCTGCCACCGACCACTCCGCGCCGAAGACGAAACCGAACAGTACCGGACCGAAGACCGCCACGACGATCGCCGGGATCACTGCCACGGCCAGCAGACGCGTGGAGATTCGAAGTAGCAGGGCGGAGAGGCGTCCCGAGCGCTCCCGCCGCCGCGTCGCGAACGTGCCTTCGAAGTACTGGCTCACGGCATCGACGACCATGCCGATCGGCGTGGCCAGAACGCGGATGGTTAGCGCATAGAGACCGGCCTCGATCGATCCGTACATCGCGATGACGATCAGAGGCGGGAGCTGTAGCCCGAGGATATTGAGCACCCGAGACCATGTCACGACGAGCGGAAAACGGCGGTAGCGGCGAGCGACGACACGCACGCGCAACAGGGACGGCCGTGGCTGGCGCTCCCCTCGAGTTCCCACCATCCCGACCGAGCTCGCCACCCGCCCCACGAAAATGCTCGACAGCAACCCGAGCGGGCCCACTGCGAGAAGCCCGAGAAGCACGCTGGACAGCGCCTGAGACGTACCCTGGATGCCGTTACGCACGGCGAGGCGGCCGTAGGCGGCGTCGCGGACGAGCGTCGATGACAGCGCGGAATACGCCCCCATCGCCAAGGTCGTCAGTGGGAGCAGCCACCAGTATGCGGAAAAGATCCCCGCCGTCTGGAGCAACGTGTCCAGCCAGGGGCCGCCGAACCACATGACGACAGCCAAGAGCGCACTCATGGCCACCGTGCTGGCGAGGGTGAGGAACGCGAGGGCACGGGCGCTCAGCTCCGCGCGTGGGATGACGATCGCGCGTTCCCAGCTCAGACTGATGACTCCTCCCGCGACCGTCGCCAATGCCGTGAAAGCAGCGAGCGCCCCGAAATCAGAGACGTCGTAGAGACGAGTCAACAACGGCGAGACCGCGAGCAGGGTCCCCTGACCGATGAGGGTTCCGGTCAGAATCCGGGACACTCCGGATTGCAGGAGTGCACTCAACCGTCGGAACACGAACTTCTCATCTCCAGCGGAACCGTTCATAGGAGTCGACCAGCCGCTTGCCTTCGGCCTGCCAATTTAGTTGCTCGACGGCCAGCCGTCGCGCGTTGCGAGAGTGCGCCGAGAGCATTTCGGGGTTTCGGGCGTACTCAGCCAGCGCTGCCGCGACCTCAGCGGGTGACGACGGATCGACGAGGAGGCCGCATTCGTGCTCGGCCACGATTGTCCGCCACAACGGGAAGTCCGAAGCGATGACCGGAACCCCCGCGGCGAAGTACTCGAACATCTTCGTGGGCAGCGCGTCCCTGTGAGCCTCCGTGTCGGCGAAAAGAACGAGGCCGACGCGACTCGAGAGAATGATGTCGCGTGCTTCCTCGGGGCCGACCTGGCCCACGAAGTCGACCTGTCCCCAACCCGGCATGGCCCGGAGCGAGCTCAGGTGTGTCTCCGATAGAGACCCGGCGAGGTTCAGTCGCCACTCTCCGGGTGCCTCGGGCTCTCCGAAGGCGCCGATCATCGTGTCCGAGCCGCGCCGGCCCGCGATGCCCCCGACATACACTGCGGTCTGGGCGCGCTCGTTGATGTCCACCTCGTCGGCCGACGACTCGCTCTCCCTCAGCGGAGGATAGTTGTGCACGACGACGACCTTGTCGGTCGGAAGATGCGCCGCGATCGTCTCGGTCGCGGCAACGCAGACGTCGGCGACGCGCACGACCTGCACGAGCCCTGTCGCGAACCAGCTGACGACCTTTGCCCGAGCGGGCGAGAGATAAGACTTGGTCATCACCTGTATCGGAAGATCCTCGTGCGCGTCGTACACGACGGTGCGCCGGAGCAACCGAAGCACAGGGATATACGGGATCAGTTCAGGGTCATGCAGGTGCACCACCGCAGCGCGAGTACGAATCGCCAGTGTGACGGCCTGCAGGCTCGACAGCAGCATCCGGGCGATACGCCGACGCCGCGGGATGGTGATCACCGTGACGCCCGAGGGCGGACCTTTGATAGCGCTCTTCACAGCGATAAGGGTGACCTCGTAGCCTGCCTCGACGAGGCTCGCGCACTCACGGTAGTGGATGCGGTTGTCCGTCGATGGGTGCACAGAACTGACATGAACGACCGACCGCCGATGTCGGCGGTTTGAATCGGTCTCGTCCGGCGCCGTTGTCAGAGAATCGAGCGCGGACGCGAGACGCGCAGTCAGCACCTCGTGTGTATATGTGGCGTTTACGTATTCGTGACCCTTGCGAGCCAACGCAGCGCGGCTCGCAAGCGGCATGCTGTACATCTCGAACATCGCCTCGGCGAGCGCCGGGCGATCGTCACCGGGCACGGTCAGACCCGATCCTGCTTCCCTGATCGGGTTGTTCGGGGCGCTGCTCGCGAAGATCACCGGACGGGCGGCGTTCAAGTAGGTGAAGAGCTTGTTCGGGCTGATCCCGTAGTTATAGACCGGACTGTCGTGGAGGCTCGCGACCAGACAGTCCGCCTCCCTCGCTCGAGCGATCACGTCACTCTGCGGAATTCGATCCTCGAAAGCGATCCGCGAGGAACTCGAAAGGGTCGTCGCGAAGGCCTGGAGCTGCGGTTTGAGAGGCCCGTTCCCGACGAACCGGAGGCGGGCGTCGACCTCGGGATGCGCGGAGCAGAAGCGGTCGAACGCTTCCATCACCCCGTCGAGAGCGTTGGCGTTGCCGTGAGCGCCGAGGTACATGAAGGTGAACGGCGATTCGTTGGCTTCGGGGAGTTCGACAACTGTCGAGTCGTCGAATCCGTTCGACACCCAGCAGAACTTCGCCGGATCGATGCCGTTCTCCTCGAGATAGCGGTCCACGTGCGGCAACGGCGAGACGACCATGTCCGCAACCCTCGCCAGCTTGACCGACAGACGGCGCATGAAACGCGCGGGTATCCCGTTCGGCGCGAGTTTGCCGAGGTGGACGAGCGCATCGGGCCACACATCACGAATTTCGTACACGAACGGCACTCGGTTGCGCTTAGCGAGGCAATAGCCGACCCACGCCGCTAGTAGATGGACCGTGCTCCCCATGACCGCATCGGGTCTGCGAAGCCCACGCGTCATGCCCGGCAGCAGAGCGACGGCGGTGAAGACGAACATCCCGATGAATCGGCGCGCCATGCTGCGGCCGTACGCGCTGGCACGCACCCAGAGGACAGGGACTCCGTCCTCCATGGTGATCTGGCGCAGCTTCTTTCCGGGCATCGCCTGCGCGCCGCGTGCATGGATCGTGCTCGCCACAATCAGCGACGCGCTCCATCCGTGCGCGGGGAGGTAACGCGCCATGTTCAGGTGGCGTCCTGATCCGCCGTCCTTCGATGGCACGAGGGCGTGATGATTGACCAGCCAGATGTGCCGATCGCTCTCAGCGCTGCGGTCTTCGGGTGTCATTCGGCTGCTCCTACAATCGCCTCGTACTTGCTCGATGCGACGCCCACGTCGTACCGGAGGTATTCATCCAGATCTGTCCCGTACCCGCCGTTGAGTTGGGCGACGAAGAGCGCAGGCAAGTCAGCACCTGCCAGATGGTTGAAGGGATACCCGCCGCCGAAACGTGGATTGATGTCGATCACGCTCGGTACACCGTCGTCGGACACGATGACGTCGACATCCACACTGCCCCGCTGGCCGAGCCAGGTGGTCAGGCGCTCGCCGAGCGCCGAGAAAGGGGTCGCGTCCGCCGAAATTGCCTGGTCGGTCTCGCCCGATCGCATCCGCACCTTTCGCCTCGCGAGAACGGCGACCGGATGCGCGCCCACCCTCAAAGGAGCGACGATGTCGAGACCGAACTCGACACCTTCGAGCGCCGGCTGTGCGATGAGACTGTCGGGTCCGGGACCACCGGATCTCGTCGCCCACCCCACGGCGAGGGACAGGTCGTCCGCGGCAACGTTGATGAGCCCCGAGGAGCCGCTGCCAAAGCGGTCCTTGATGATGATCCTCGGAGCGGAGCGGGCGAGGTCTGCCAGTCCGTCGCGATCCGTGAGCAGAACCGTAGGGGGCGTCGCGATCCCCTCCTCTGTCAAAGCGCGGGACATGAGGAATTTGTCGTGCACGAGATGGTGCCGTTCGCCGGGAACGCCGAGCACCTCCGTGCCGAACTCTCTGATCCGCTGCCCGAGCCCGGAGGTCGCGAGTGCTTCGATCTCGTAGTCATTGACCGAGAACAGCAGCGCCGGACGTATGCCCTCGATCAGGTTCACCATTTCGGGAAAATACCCGTCAGATGCGTATGCCGGCATCAGGTGTCGGTGCGCCGCGTGCGAGTATGCCGCTGAGCGCGCATCGGCGTCTGTGACGTGCACCTCGCCCGACACCCCTGTGCGCGAGAGCGCCTTTTCGAACCAGTCGTGAAGGTAGATTCGGCGCCCCGCAGATCCGATGACGATCCGGAACGTCTGGCCGTCATCCATTCGCATGCCCTGTCGTGATGTCTTTGGTGAGGCGAAGCTTCTTGCCGTCCTGGCGCATCCCCACGATCGAGAAACCGAGGCTCTCATATAGGCGACGCGCCGGATCGTTGTCGGTCGGTGTCTCGAGTTCGAGCACGTCGAAACCAAGACGTCTGCCGTTGGCGATGAGGACGCTCATAGTGTCTCGTCCGAAGCCGTTCTTGTGTCGATCGGGGTCGACGTAGATGTACAGCGACGCGGTGCTTTCTTCCACACGCCGCAGACCGCACATCGAGACAGGGACTCCCTCGGGAGTGACACCCACCCAGTCCCAGCGGTCCGAAGCGGACTTCGCCGATGCGAACCACTGCACCGTTGAGGCGATGTCCGCCGTGAAATCGATCGAGATGCCCGCCCTGACGCGGTCGTCGTTCAGCCAGCCAACCCGCGTCGCGAGATGCTCCTCGGCAAGCGGCACGAGCGAGAGCTTGCTCGTCGATTCCGGACCGAAGAACTCGCTCATCGTGGCCTGGCCCTCCGCCGCGACACCGCGAGGGGTGACGACGGTCTTGGCCGTGAGGAACAGGATCCGCGCGTCGAGCAGGAGGCTTCGCCGCTCCACATACTCCTGGTCCAACCGCAACCTGTCATCCCAGGTCAGCGCGTTGCGACCGCTCACTTGCGCAAGCCCGGTGAGTCCGGGCCGCATCGAATGGCGGCGTTGCTGCTCCGCCGAATACCGGTCGAGGTACGCCAGGCGAAGCGGTCGAGGACCGACGAAGCTCATGTCTCCGAGGAAAATGTTCCACAGGCTCGGGAGCTCATCGATGCTGGTCGCCCGCAGCACTCGCCCGAATCTCGTCATCCGCTGTTCGTTCGATACACGTCCACGAGCGGCGTCGATGGACCGCATCGATCGAAACTTGAGCAGGGTGAATGGGACGCCGTGTCGACCGGGGCGCTGCTGTCTGAAAACAGCCGGATGGCCCAGTGTCAACGTGACGACGATATACGTTACGAGGAGAATGGGACTGAGCACGACGAGTCCCACTGCAGCGGCGGCCGCGTCGAGCCCCCGCTTCACCACGTCGTAGGGACGGATGCGCGCACTCATCGGTTCAGGAAGCCACGGATCGCGGTGACCACGCGCTCGCGCTGCGCCTCGGTCAGAGCCGACCCGCTCGGCAGAGTCAGGCCCCGTGCGAACAGGCTCTCGGACGCACCGCTCGTCTTGCTGCGCGCGCCCTCGAAGATCGGCTGCGCATGCATCGGCTTCCACAGCGGACGGCTCTCGATGTCGTCGGCGGCGAGCGCTGCGGCGAGCTCCGACGGCTCCCAGCCCGTGATCGACGAGTCGACCAGGATCGACGTCAGCCAGACGTTGTCCGCCTCGTCTCCCTCAGCCCCGAAGACCTCCACGCCGTCGACGTCGGCGAAGAGCTGCTTGTACAGCTCACGCATCTCCCGGCGCCGCGCGATCATCGCGTCGAGGCGGGCGAGCTGTGCGCGACCGAGCGCCGCCAGCAGGTTGCTCATCCGGTAGTTGTAGCCGATGTCGGTGTGCTCGTAGTGCACCACCGGCTGTCGGGCCTGCGTGGCCAGGTAGCGCACCTGCTGCGCGAACTCGGCGTCGTCGGTGAGCAGCATTCCACCGCCGGAGGTGGTCATGATCTTGTTGCCGTTGAACGACACGATGGACGCTCGCCCGAAGCTGCCTGCTGCACGGCCGGCGTGCGTGGCCCCCAGCGATTCCGCGGCGTCCGCCACGACCGGCACACCGAACTCGTCGGCGATCGCGAGGATCTCGGTGTAGTCGATGGCCTTGCCGAGCAGGTCGACCGGAACGATCGCCGACACGGTCTCGCCGGCGTCACGCAACTCGACGAGCGCCTCACGAAGCAACGCCCCATCGATGTTCCCGGTCGCGGGGTCGGCGTCGATGAAATACGGCTCGGCCCCCGTGTACACGATGGCGTTGGCCGTCGCCGCGAAGGTCATCGACGAGGTGAGTACCACGTCGCCCGGCTTCACGCCGAGCGTGAGGAGTGCGAGGTGCAGAGCCGCGGTTCCCGAGCTCAGCGCCACCGCATGAGCGACTCCGACTCGCTCGGCGAGCTCGCGCTCGAAGGCGTCGACGTCGGGGCCGAGGGGCGCGATCCATCCGGAACGCATCGCCGCGACGACCGCCTGCTCCTCCGCCTCCCCGACATCGGGGGAAGACATGTAGATGCGTTCGCTCACGCGTCAGCGCCCTTCTGCATACGGATCGGCTCGATCGCCACCGTGTCGTTGTTCCGCGGGCTCGCGTACATCCGGTCCAGCCATCCCGCCTTGTTGAGCCGCTCGGGCGTGATGATGTCGGCCTTCGTGTGCGACACCTTCGGGTGGAAGGGCCGCTCCAGGTTCTCGCGCGATCCCACGAGCTCTTCGTGCAGCTTCTCGCCGCGACGGAGCCCGGTGAAAACGATCTCGACGCTCTTGCCCGACATCGCGATCATGCGCTTCGCGACCTCGAGGATCGACACCGGCTTGCCCATGTCGAGGATCAGCACCTCGCCCGCCCGACCGATGCCGCCCGCCTGCACGACCAGCTGGCACGCTTCGGGGATCGTCATGAAGTAACGCGTCGCCTCGGGGTGGGTGACCGTGATCGGCCGGCCCTCCGCGATGAGTCGCTGGAACGTCGGCAGCATCGACCCGCGGCTGCCGATCACATTGCCGAACCGCACCGACAGGTACCGCATCCCGGTCTCGGCGCCTGCCCAGGCAGTGAGCTTCTCGGCGACGCGCTTGGAATGCCCGAGCACGCTCGTCGGGTTGGCTGCCTTGTCGGTCGAGATGTTGACGAAGGTGTCGACGCCGACCGAACGGGCGGCGTTGATCACGTTGAGCGTGCCGAGCACGTTCGTCTTCCACGCCTCGTCCGGATACTGCTCGAGCATCGGCAGGTGCTTCAGAGCGGCGGCATGGAACACGACCTCGGGGCGACGGTCGACGAAGATGTCGAGAAGATTCTGCTCTTCACGGATGTCCGCGAGGACGACGTCACGAGAGTCGAGCAGCCCGTGTCCGAGCGTCCCGAGCTGAGCCACCTGGAGTCCGGTCTCGTCGCGGTCCACCATGATCAGCTCGCTCGGCCCGTACTTCGCAAGCTGTCGGCACAGCTCCGAACCGATGGAGCCGCCGGCGCCGGTCACCAGCACGCGTCGACCGGTGATGTATCCGGCGATCAGCTCGACGTTCGTGTCGACGGGGTGACGCCCGATCAGGTCCTCGATGCTGATGTCACGCACGTCGGTGACCGACTGCTCCCCCGACGCGAGCGTCGCCAGAGTGGGGGTGACCGCGACCCGCAGACCGGCGCTCTCGGCAAGGTCGCTCAACGCACGCAGCAACGCACTGTCGGCGCTCGGAATCGCGATGACGGCCAGCTTCGCGCCGGTGCTCCGCGCGACCGACGCGATGTCGCGCGTGGTGCCGAGCACTGGAACGCCCCGCAGACGGAGGTTGCGCTTGGCCGGATCGTCGTCCAGCAGACCGACCGGCCGGATGGGCGAGGACGGGTCGGTCGTGACGTTCGCGAGCAGCTTGTCCCCGAGGAATCCGGCACCGATGATCAGTGCCGCCTCGGCATCCGCACCGGGCTTGCGCGCACGCTCGATGGCCAGACGTGCCACGTACCGCACGCCGAACATGAGCAGCAGCACGAACGGGAACGCGAGCAGCAGCGTTCCGCGCGGGATGCCGACGACCGGCCCGATCGGGATCACGATCAGGGACAGCAGCACTGCTTCGACCACGACGATCAACGCCACCGCGCGGACCTCGTCGAAGGAACCGTAGGTGAATCGTCCACGGTAGAGGGCTGTCGCGAAACCCACGGCCATCTGGATGACACCGGCCGAGAGCGCGAGCACGATCGTCGAGATCCAGCCCTGGGCGTCCATCATGAACTCGAAACGGAGCGCGATCGCCAGGACGACGCCGAAAGTCCAGGCGAGCCCATCGACCACCGCAGCCAGCATCCGGCGTCGCCGCTGCTTCACGGACACTTCCGACAATATTGGAATATTGCCAGTAGACGCGTCGATCGACCCATCCGGATTCACGTGTGGAGCCCCCTCAGACTTATTCACTCTCCTGGAGATATGTTCTCACAGCGAATGAGCAGGTCCGTCCGTTATGGCGTTCCTTCACCGTCCGCCGGCGGGTCGGTGCCGGGATCAGTCTCGCCGTCGCCAGGGCCCGTCACCGGCGGAGTGACACCGGTCCCCGGGTCGGTGCTCCCATCCGTGGGCGGCGTCTGGTTCCCGTCACCCTGCTGCTGCTGTTGCTGGGGCTGCCACTGATTCTCTTGCTCACGCTGCTCGCGCTCGATCTCGAACCGCAGCTGGTCCGCAGCCAACGCGACGAACGCGTCCCGGTACGCCGCCAGCGCGGAACGACCCTCCGCCGCCCACAGATCCGCGGCAGCGACACGCGTCGCGGCGTCGGACACGGCCGTGCGCAACGATTCCTCAGCGTCCGGGTAGCGGGCGATCGCCGCATCCGCCGCGGCGACGAACGATGCGGCGTAGGCATCGACCGCCGCGTCGGCCGTGGGGCGAAGCGCATCGAGCCGCTCGCGGACCGCCCGTGCCTCGGCGGTCGCAGCGTCCATCGCGACCAAACGCTCCTGGACGTCGTCGATCGCGCCGCCGACCTCCACGAGCGAGTCCTCGTCGATATCGTCGCGCACATAGTCGGCAGGCAACGAAGGGATGGTGATCCCCGCCAACCCCGAGGCGTACGCATCGACGGCCGCGAGCGCCGTGGCGAGGGCGGCCGCGTCGGTGACCGCAAGCGGCGCATCCTCGAGTTCGCCGGCCGGATCGGCGGCGGTACTCGTCCCGGTGAGCGCGCTGCGGAGCTGCGCAGCCTCCGCCGTCTGCGCATCGATGTCGGCGACGAGGCGGTCCCCCGCGGTCTTCAACGACTGGTGAGCGTTCAGGAGGGCGGCCTCGTCAGCCTCCAACGACTCCACGGCACTCGCGGCCGGGCTGGCCGTCGCCATCTGGATGCCGCCGACGGTGCCGGCGACCGCGAGGGCCACGACGGCGAGGGAGGCTGCCGCCAGCGTGACGGCGTCGATCGATCGCCTCGGGCGCTTCTTCGGACGGGACGACTCATCGGATCCTGCACCTACCGGAACGGCGGTGCGGGCGGCGGCCTCGACCATGTCAGCGAGTGCTCGGGCGTCCGCGTCCGATGTCGCCGATGCACCACTCTGCCTCGGCTCCCCGATCATCTCCCGCAACCGGCGAGCGGTGTGATGGTCGTCCAGCACCGCCGTCCCTGCGTCGCCGGCGCGGGGCCCGTCGGGGAAGAGCTCGTCGAGGTGAGTCATGTCGCCTTCATAGGAATGGGTAGTCTCGGAAGACGATACCGCCGATCGCACCCGACCATGCTGGAGAGCTATGGACATCCATGACTACCTTCGGGTGTTCCGTCGCCAGATCGTCGTGATCGTCGCGAGCATTCTCATCGGACTCTCCACCGGCGCGCTGGTCGCGATGCTCACCCCTCCCCGCTACCAGGCTTCGACCGAGGTCATGGTGGCCGTGCAGGTCGCCGACACCGCCACCCCCGCGGAACGCGCGCTCGCCACCGGCTACGCGAAGCAGGCTGTGGAGACCTACCGCTCGATCATCACGAGCTCGCTCGTGCTCGACCCCGTCGTCGAAGACCTCGGCCTCTCCTCGGCACCCTCCGGCATCAGCGCGTCGGCACCGCTCAACAGCGCGATCATCACGATCAGCGTCAGCGACCGCAACCCGGGGCAGGCCGCGCGCATCGCGAACGCCGTCGCGGAGAGCTTCGCCACCGTCGTCACCGGCACTCTCGAAGAGCGCGAGCAGACCGCCGCGTTCAGCATCCGGATCGTCACCCTCGAACCGGCCCAGGTGCCGACGCAGCCCGTCGCGCCGAACCTCTCCCTGTCTCTCACGATCGGCGCTCTGCTCGGGCTCGCGGTCGGCGTCGGCATCGCGCTCCTGCGCGCGACGCTCGACCGCCGGGTGCGCGTCGCGGCCGACGTCGAGGCGGCCGTGCCGGTGCCGGTGCTCGGACAGATCCCGCTGGACCCCGACACCGGTGAGCACCCCCTCGCCATGAGCACCGCACCGCACGGGCTCCGCGCCGAGGCCTACCGCAGCCTCCGCACCAACGTGCGCTTCTTCTTCTCCGGCAACCAGGGCGTCTTCGTCGTGACGAGCTCCGGTCCGGGTGAGGGCAAGTCGACCACCGCCGCGAACCTGGCGCTCGCCTTCGCCGACGCGGGTCAGCGCGTGGCCCTGCTCGACGGCGACCTCCGCCTCCCCCGCGTGGCCGAGTACTTCGGCATCGAGGGCGGCATCGGACTCAGCGATGTGCTGGCCGGCCGCGTGCAGCTCAACGACGTCATCCAGCGCTGGGGCCGCAGCGCCCTGTTCGTCCTCCCGGCCGGCACCGTGCCGCCGAACCCGGCCGAGCTGCTCGGCTCCCCCGCGATGGAGGGCCTGATCGAGACGCTCACCGAGGCCTTCGACGTCGTCATCATCGATGCCCCGCCGCTGCTGCTCGTGACGGATGCCGCGGTGATCGCCCGCGTGACGACCGGAGCCCTCCTGATCGCCGCCGCCGGATCGTCGCAGGCCAACCGGCTCGCCGATGCGGCCAAGAGCATCGAGTCGGTCGGCGCGAGAGTGCTCGGCACGGTGCTGACGAAGGCTCCGATCACAGCCGCCGCGAGCACGACCTACGGCACCGCCGCGCCGGCGACGCACTGAACACGCGCAGCGCCGGTCGTCCCACCGCCGCTGTGGAAGAATACTGGGATACCGTTTTCACGGCCCGCCTTGATCGGCAGAGGTCGCACTGCATCAGGGGGAATCTGCCGCGTGGAACTTCGCGACTACGTGCGTGTGCTGCACAGAAACTGGATCCTGATCCTCGTCCTGATGGTCCTCGGCCTCGCCGGCGGTGCCGGCTATGCCGCGCTGCAGCAGCCGAAGTACGTCGCATCGACGCAGCTGTACGTCTCGGTCCGCACCGAAGGCGCCGCCACCGGTGACCTCGTGCAGGGCACGACCTTCGCACGGCAGATGGTCACCAGCTACGTCGACGTCGTCGGCACCGCGCTCGTGCTCGAACCCGTCATCGAAGAACTCGGCCTCGACGACTCGGTCTCGGGCCTCAGCAGCCGCGTCACGGCGACGACCCCGCTCAACACCGTCCTGATCGACGTCAGCGTGACCGACGGCGACCCCGAGCAGGCCGCGGCCATCGCCAACGCCGTCGCCGTGAGCTTCCAGGACGCGGTGCAGAAGACGCTCGAGCAGCCCGCGACCGAAGACGCCGTCAGCCCGGTGCGCATCACCGTGACCGAGCCCGCCATCGCCTCCTCCACCCCGACGAGCCCCAACGTGCGCCTGCTGATCATCCTCGGCGGCATCATCGGCCTGGCTCTCGGTCTCGGCATCGCGATGCTCCGCACCGTGCTCGACAACCGCATCCACACGCTCCACGACATCGAGGCAGTCACCGATCGCCCCGTCCTCGGCGGCATCGCGTACGACCCGGATGCCACCAAGCGCCCGCTCATCGTGCACGCCGATCCGCGCAGCCCGCGCGCCGAGTCGTTCCGCAGCCTGCGCACGAACCTGCAGTTCCTCAACCTCGACGCCGGCCCCCGCATCTTCGTCGTCTCCAGTGCAGGCCCCGGTGAGGGCAAGTCGACGACGACCGCCAACCTCGCCATCGCTCTCGCCGAGACGGGTGCCCGTGTGGCCCTGGTCGACGGCGACCTGCGACTGCCCCGCGTGGCCGACTACCTCGGCATCGAGGGCGGCGTCGGACTCACCGACGTGCTCATCGGACGCGTGGACGTGGCCGACGCGCTGCAGAAGTGGGGCACCACCGACCTGTACGCCCTGCCGAGCGGGCAGGTGCCGCCGAACCCGAGCGAGCTGCTGGGCTCGGCCGCGATGGATCAGGTGCTCAAATCGCTCGGCGACTACTTCGACTACGTGCTCATCGACGCGCCGCCGCTGCTGCTGGTGACCGATGCGGCCGTAGTGGGAAGCAAGACCCGCGGCGTCATCCTCGCCGCAGCCTCCGGCAAGACGAAGAAGCAGGAGCTGTCCGGGGCACTGCGCGCACTCGAGAACGCCGGCGTGCAGATGCTCGGCGTGGTCGTCACGATGCTGCCGACCAAGGGCCCGGACAGCTACGGCTACGGCTCGTACACCTACGGGTCGACGCACGACCTGGACGGCGAGACGTCGACGGATCGTCGGAAGGCCAAGCGGGCCAAGAAGGCGAAGAGCGCCAAGAAGCGCGAAACCGCTCGAGTCTGATCCGCCCCGACCGAGCCGTACTACTTGGTCGGCGCCACCCGGAAGACGATGCCGTGATAGAGCACGAAGCGCAGCAGGACCACGATGACGATGCTCGTCAGGTTCACGACGTTGACGGCGACCGCTCCGGGCTCCCGGCCGAGGACCGCGGCGACCGCCTCGACGCCCACCCAGACGAGGAAAGCGCCGATGGCCGTGCACACGGCGTTGGTGACGAGGAACAGGGTGACCTCGGAGACCCGTCCGCGGCGGTCGCGATGGCGGAACGTCCACTCGCGGTTCCCGATGTACGCGTTGACCAGCGCGACGAGCGAGGCGACGATCTTCGCGGCGACGACATCCCATCCCCACGCGAAGACCAGCAGATTGAAGACGCCGACCTCGATGAGGGTGCTCAGAGCGCCGACGACGAGGAAGCGGCTGCCGACGCCGGCGAGGCGACGGATGCGAGAGGGAGGGTTCATGGCTCAACTAGGCTACTTGCTGATCCCCGCGCCCTCCGCCACCCCAAGGACCCTGTGACCCTTCGCCACCTCGCCGTCGTCATGCCCGCCTACAACGAGGTCGAAGGCATCCGGGGCTTCATCGACGAGATCCGCGACTGCGTGTCTCCCCTGGCCGACCGCGTCACCTTCCACGTCGCCGACGACCGCTCCACGGATGCCACGGCTTCGGTGTTCGACGGCGTCGCCGACGTCACCGTCGAGGTGCAGCCCCTCAACCGCGGTCACGGCCCGACCGCGCTCTCGGCCTACCGCGCCGGACTCGCCGCCGACCCCGACGTGCTGGTGCACGTGGACGGCGACGGACAGTTCTACGGCAGCGACTTCACCCGGCTCATCACCGCGCTCACGACCGAGGATGCCGATGTCGTCCACGGCGTGCGCGACGGTCGCACCGACCCCTGGTATCGCAAAGTGCTCACGGGCGCGGTCGGCGTGCTGATCGCCCTCGCCGCCGGACGACGCATCCCCGACGTCAACACGCCGCTGCGCGCCTACCGCCCCGACGCGCTGCGACTGCTCGTCGACGCGACCCCGGCCGACGCCACGGTGCCGCACGTGCACTTCTCCCTCGCCGAGGCCCGCGCGGGCTTCACCGTGCGCTACCTCCGTGTGGCCAGCATCCCCCGACGAGGAGAATCGACCACCGGCACCATGTGGGGGCGCGGGAACGCCGTCACCCTGCCGCCGAAGCGCCTGCGCCGGTTCGTGCGCGTCGCCCTCGTCGAGGCGTGGACGCTCTCACTGCGGCCCTCCGCTCCCCTGCGCAACATCCGTCGACCGGAGACCGTCGCGCGATGACGCGAGCACGCACGATCGTGTTCTGGGCGGCGGCAGTCGCCCTGCTGATCGGGCACGTCATCGTCGCGTGGCACAGCCTCTTCGTCTGGCGCTTCTGGGAGGACGAGGCCTTCAACCTCACCGTCCCGCTCAACCTGCTCGACGGTCTCGGATACTCCAGCGACGGTGCCCTCTCCGGGTCGACCATCACACCCTTCGACCCGCGCATCTCGACCGGTCCCGTCGTGCTCCTGCCCGTCGCCGCGCTCCTCGCGACCGGGATGGACCCGGTGCTGGCGGCACGGCTGGTCCCTCTGGCCTTCTGGGTGGCGCTCCTCGCCGGGCTCGCCGTGATCGGACGGCGCATCGGCGGACGCTGGGCAGCTCTACTCGCTGTCACCGTCCCCCTGGCGTTCACCGCGGACGCCGGGTTCTCCCCCATCCAGGGCCCCGCCGACCTGCTGGGCGAGATCCCCGCGGCGGCGCTCCTCGTCTGGGCCCTCACGCTCCTTCCCCGCCGCGCCTGGCTGGCCGGCCTCCTCGTGGGTCTCGCGATCCAGGCGAAGCTCATCGCCGCCCTCGCACTGCCGGCGTTCGCGATCGCCCTGTGGGTGCTCTCCGACGGCACCGGCTGGGCCCGCGTGCGCGACACCCTCCGGCGGTCGTGGCTGCCCCTCCTGCTGGCCGCCGTGCCGACGCTGCTCCTGGAGCTCGGCGCGCTGCTGTCGCTGGGCCTCGGCGGCTTCGTGCAGCACCTGCGCGACTTCGGTCATTTCCTCCGCACCGGGGGTCAGGGCGACGCCGCGACCACCGTGGTGCAGAAGCTCGGCACACTGGCGGACTCGTGGTCGCTGCCCGGCTTCCTCGCCGTTATCGGAGCGGTCATCGCCCTCGGTCTCGCGATCACCGGCATCGTGCTGCGCTGGCGTGACGCGAGCGCCGCCGACCGGATCGTGATCGCTTACGCTCTGGCGGCCATCGTCGGCGCACTCGCGTTCGTGGGCTGGTGGGCCACCGCCTCCCGACTGCCGCTGTGGGTGCGACACCCCGCACCCGGCATCCTGGCGTTCTTCCCCGTGATCGCCGCGGTCGCTCTGTGGGCCGTGGCCGCCCTGCCGCGCCGCAAGGGCGTCCGTGTCATCGGCGTCGTCGCCGCGTCGGCACTGGCCGCCATCATCGCCGGCGGCGGCGTGGCCCACGTCGTGTCGACGTACGAGCCCCGCACCACGCTGGAGAGCCAGCGGGTCGCCCTCGTGCCGCTCACGGCATGGGTCGAGGCGAACGACATCGAATGGCTGGCTGCGGAGCCCTGGGGGTACGCGGTCGCGCCGATCGTCCTGACGGGTGCGCACGTCGGGCTCTTCGACGCTCCCGCCATGGCCGACGCGCCCCGGCTGACCACTCGGCCCTGCGCGACCGAGACCCTCGTCGACGCCGGCCAATACCGCATCTGCGCGGCGCCCTGACCGCGCAGCTCGGCGACGCTCCGAAGACAGAGAACCGGCCGGCCGCTGAGATCAGCGACCGGCCGGTTCGAGGTTCTGCGAGCGTCAGAGCGCGAGGCGGTCCTGGACGACCTCTGCCAGACGTCCGGCGTAGGCGTGCACCGACTCCGCATCCGCGGCTTCGACCATGACGCGTACGAGCGGCTCGGTGCCGGACTTGCGCAGCAGCACACGACCGGACTCCCCCAGCTCGCTCTCGATGTCGCGCACCGCCTGCTGCACGACCTCGTCGTCGGCGACGCGATCCTTGTCGACGTCGCGCACGTTGATGAGCACCTGCGGGTACACCGTCATGATCGATGCGAGCCCGGCGATCGACTTCTTCTGTCGTGCCATCTCCGCCACCAGGTGGAGCCCCGTGAGGATGCCGTCACCGGTGGTGGCGAACTCGCTCATGATGACGTGACCGGACTGCTCGCCGCCGAGCGCGTATCCGCCCTCGTTCATGTCTTCGAGCACGTAGCGGTCACCGACGGCGGTCTGACGCACCGTGATGCCGTGCTCGCGCATCGCGACGTGCAGGCCGAGGTTGCTCATGACGGTCGCGACGAGCGTGTCGTCGGTGAGGCGTCCGCGCTCCTTCATCGAGACCGCGAGGATCGCCATGATCTGGTCGCCGTCGATGTGGTTGCCCTCGGCGTCCACAGCGAGGCAGCGGTCGGCGTCGCCGTCGTGGGCGATGCCGATGTCGGCCCCCAGACGCACGACGGCCTCGGCGAGGTTGTCGAGATGAGTCGAGCCGACGCCGTCATTGATGTTCCAGCCGTCGGGGTCGGCCCCGATGACGGTCACCTCGGCGCCCGCATCGCGGAACGTCTCGGGCGAGACGCCGGATGCCGCGCCGTGGGCGCAGTCGAGCACGACGTGGATGCCCTCGAGACGGTTCGGCAGCGAGCCGAGGAGGTGCACGACGTAGCGGTCCTCCGCGTCGGAGAAGCGGTCGACGCGGCCGACGCCGGCGCCGGTCGGGCGCAGCATCTCACCGGACATCGCCTCTTCGATGCGCTGCTCGACCTCATCGGGGAGCTTGCGGCCCCCACGGGCGAAGATCTTGATGCCGTTGTCGGGAGCGGCGTTGTGCGACGCCGAGATCATCACGCCGAAATCGGCGTCACGGTCGGCGACGAGGAACGCCAGGGCCGGGGTCGGGATGACACCGGCCTCGAGCACGTCGACTCCCGAGGAGGCGAGACCGGCCGAGACGGCCGACGTCAGGAAGTGTCCAGAGACCCGAGGGTCCCGGGCGACCACTGCGGTGAGTCGCTTGCCTTCGGCCTTGCGAGCCTCCGCAGTACGGCCCTGGCCCAGGACGACAGCAGTCGCCTGGGCCAGGGTGAGCGCCAGGTCGGCGGTGAGGATGCCATTGGCAAGTCCTCGCACGCCGTCCGTGCCAAAGATCGGCATCGGAGCAGTGGACCTTAACGCTTCGAGTACTGAGGCGCCTTACGGGCCTTCTTGAGTCCGGCCTTCTTGCGCTCCTTGACGCGAGCGTCGCGCGAGAGGAAGCCGGCCTTCTTCAGGGTCGGACGGTTGTTCTCCTCGTCGATGCCGTTCAGCGAACGAGCGATGCCGAGACGGAGCGCGCCGGCCTGACCCGAGGGGCCACCACCGGAGATGCGCGCGATGACGTCGTACGCACCCGCGAGGTTCAGCACCGTGAACGGGTCGTTGATCAGCTGCTGGTGCAGCTTGTTCGGGAAGTAGTCCTCGATCGTGCGGCCGTTGACCGTGATCGTGCCCGAGCCGGGGACGATGCGCACGCGGGCGATGGCCTGCTTGCGACGGCCGACAGCGGCACCCGGGACGCTGAGGACGGGGCGGGGAGCCGCCTCGACCACGTCGGTCTCGGGAGTCGACGTCGAGAAGTTCTGGGGGGTTTCGGTGGTGTCCTGGATGTCAGCCACGAGTATGTCCTTAAGTCTTTACGGCGCTTACTGGGCGACCTGGTCGAGGGTGTACGTCTGCGGCTGCTGCGCGGCGTGCGGGTGCTCGGCACCGACGTACACCTTGAGCTTGGTCAGCTGCTGGCGGCCGAGGCTGTTCTTGGGGAGCATGCCACGGATGGCCTTCTCCACAGCGCGGACCGGGTTCTTCTCGAGGAGCTCGGCGTAGGTGACCGACTTCAGGCCGCCCGGGTAACCCGAGTGGCGGTAGGCCAGCTTCTTCTGGAGCTTCTGACCGGTGAGCGCGACCTTGTCGGCGTTCACGATGATGACGAAGTCACCCGAGTCGATGTGGTTGGCGAAGGTCGGCTTGTGCTTGCCACGCAGGAGCGTAGCGGCGTGCGAAGCCAGACGGCCGAGAACGACGTCGGTGGCGTCGATGACGACCCAATCGCGCTGGACTTCGCCAGCCTTGGGGGTGTAAGTGCGCGTCACGATAGTGCTGCTTTCTTGTGTCGAACGGAGAAGTTCGTGAATCCCACTCCGGGGTGGTTCTTCCCGACAGGGAGGAACACGCCAGTGGAGGGCTCACGTTCGGACGATGCGCTCTCCCGCGGACGGGAAAGGCACCAAAGGGAAATCATACGCCACCGGGCGCGGATGCCCAAACCCGCCCCCCCCTCGGCTCGCTCCGGTCGCACTTTCTGCCGCTGTCGGCGGCTGAGAGCGGCAGCAAGTGCGACCGGAGCGGACGAGGGTCGAGTCAGTCGGGCTTGACCGTGACCAGGATCGGGCGGTGGTCGCTCGACCCCTGCGGCAGAGTCGTGATGCGCTCGATCTCGAAGCCGGCCGAGGTCGCGAAGTCGTAGTGCCCGCGGAACACGCGGTAGCGGGTGTACGTGTGGTCGTCGCTGAGCGAGAGGGCGTAACCGTGGTCGCGCACCGCCTGACCGAGGTTCTCCTTGAAGATCGGGTAGTTGTAGTCGCCGACCATGAGCTGCGGCAGTCCCTCGCCGAGGGTCGCGAGCTCGCTGAGCGCTGCGCGGATCTGGTGCCGGCGCAGCGAGTTCAGCGCCGTCAGCGGGGCCGCATGGAAGGAGGCGACGATGAAATCCTGCGCATCGTCGATGTCGCGCAGCCGCGCCCCCAGCACACGCTCGTGAGCGGGCTTCGCGATGCGGTCGTGCAGCGACTTCTTCAGCCCGAGGGTGCGGATCGACTGCAGGTGGTAGGTGCTCGATCGGTAGAACAGCGCGAGTCCGAGCCGGTTGCCCTGGGTCGCATCCGCCAGCACGAGGTCGCCGATCTCTGCGGGCAGCTCCGGAACGTCGCACTCCTGCAGGCACAGGATGTCGGGGTCGTGCTCGCCGACGAGGGCCGCGAGTTCTCCGGCCGCGCGATGCTTCTGGAGGTTATAGGAGATGACCTTCATGACCGTTCCACGCTACTCGCCCAGGCTGTGGTCGGGCTCCGGATCGCGAAGACGGCTCACACCGTCACGACGCGCCCTCGTCTGCTCCGCTCGTGCCGACAGCAGCTCATCGGCGGGGTACCCGACCTCGGTGAGGATGAGCCCTCGGGCCGCCAGCACCTTGAACTCGCTGGTGCGCGTCAGGGCGTCGCGCAGCACCACGAGGTCCTCGACGTCGAGGCGCCCCTCCCCCACGGCCGCGCACGCGCCCACGAGCGCACGCACCATGCTGTGGCAGAACGCGTCGGCCTTGACCTCGGCGACGAGAACCCCTTCGGCGTCGCGCTCCCAGCGGTAGTCGAGCAGAGTGCGGATGGTCGTCGCCTCGTCGCGGGGCTTGCAGTACGCCGCGAAGTCGTGCAGTCCGATGAGGCTGCGCGCCGCGGCATCCATCGCCTGCTCGTCGAGACGCCCGCGGATGTTCGTCGTGTCGTGCCGGCGCAGCGGGTCGAATCCGGCCTGCGCATCGGCGAGACGGTAGCGGTAGCGCCGCCAGACCGCCGAGAAGCGGGCGTCGAAGCCCTCGGGAGCGATGGACGTCTTCGTGACGGTGACGTCGGAGTAGGCGCCGAGCACGCCGCGCATGCGACCGGCGATCGTCTCCGCAGGAGCCAGCGGCGCCCGTCCCTGCCTGGCCTCGATCCGCGCCCACTGTCTCTCGTCCAGGTCGACGTGCGCGACCTGACCGCTGGCATGCACGCCGGCGTCGGTGCGACCGGCGACGACGAACTGCACGTCGGACCCCACGATCCGCGCGAGCGCCGCCTCGAGAGTGCCCTGCACCGTGCGAAGCGTCGGCTGCTTCGCCCACCCGCGGAAGTGGGTGCCGTCGTAGGCGATGTCGAGCCGGATGCGCACGGAGCAAGCCTAGGACACGTCCGCAGACGTGCCCGAGGCGACCTCAGATGCCGCCGTCGATCGAGCGGATCGTGACGGACGGCTCATCCGGCACCATCACCTGGGTCTCCCGGTTCAGGCTCTCGCCGCGGAAGAACCGCTTCGACCGCGGGAACAGGTACCAGACGAACATCAGTACCAGACCGAACGCGAGCGAGCCGACGCCGATCACGAACGTGCCGCCGATGCCGAACAGCACCGTGTACCCGTAGTCGACGTCCCACATGTCGATCGCGGACTGCACGAATGCCCAGGTCAGCATGAGCCCGCCCAGCAGCGGGAAGAGCCCCTTGAAGAAGAACTCCCGCGGCGAGGCGGTCAGGTCCTTGCGGAAGTACCAGACGCAGGCGAAGCCGGTGATGGCGTAGTAGAAGGCGATCGCGAGGCCGAGCGAGAGGATCGAGTCCTGGAGGATGTTGTCGCTGATGAGCGTCATGCCGATGTAGTAGACCGAGGCGACCACGCCCATCACGATCGTCGAGAACGACGGGGTCTTGTAGGTCGGGTGCACATCCTTGAACTTCGCCGGCAGGGCGCGGTACACGCCCATCGCGAGCGTGCCGCGGGCGGTCGGCAGGATGGTGGTCTGCGTCGACGAGATCGCCGAGATGATCACCGACACGACCAGCACCCAGCCGAACGGCCCGAGCAGCCCGTCCTTGATCGCAAGGAAGAAGTCGTCGGCGTTCGCCTCGTTGCCCAGCCCCGTGCCGTCCTCACCGAGCCCGGCGTACATCATGGCCGCGATAGTCACGGCGACATAGGTGAACAGCAGGATGACCGTGGTCAGCAGCGCGGCGCGGCCGGGGATGCGCTTCGGGTCCTTGGTCTCCTCGTTCAGGGCGAGGCACGTGTCCCAGCCCCAGTAGATGAAGAGCGCGAGGAGGATGGCCTCGGTGAAGCCCGACCAGTCGGTGAACGCGAACGGGTTCATCCACTCCCACGAGAACGGCGTGGGATTCGGGGCGGTGCCGGCGAAGAACTGCCACAGCGCGGTCACCACGAAGATCGCGAGCGCGAGGTACTGGATGCCGAGGAGGATGTTCTGGATGCGCTCGCCGATCTCGACACCGCGCCAGCTGACCCAGGTCATCGCCGCGATGAAGAGCACGGCGACGACGACGACGCGCCAGTCGTTGTTCTCGAGGTCCTGTCCGATCAGCGACCAGAAGTAGACCGAGGCGATCTGCGCGAGGTTGGCGAGCACGACCATGCCCGCGACCGCGACGCCCCAGCCGCCCATCCACCCCACCCACGGACCGAACGCCTTGGTCCCCCAGGTGAAGGTGGTGCCGCAGTCGGGCACCGCGTTGTTGAGCTCTCGATACGCGAAGGCGATCAGGAGCATCGGGACGAAGGCGATGATGAAGGCAATCGGTGCCTGCGCACCGACGGCGAGCACCACGAAGCCGAGCGTCGCCACGAGCGAGTAGACCGGGGCCGTCGAGGCCAGACCGATGACGGTCGACCCCCAGAGTCCCAGCGTCCCCGCAGCCAGACCCTTGCCGTCGGGTCGTTCCAGATGAATCGGCGTCGTTGCTGCCATGTCAGAACAGTAGAGCCACCGCGGTTATCGCGTCAATGGTTTCTTTCGCCAACCGAATCCGCAGCCGACAGCGCGATGGGCGACGGAATCCGCAGGTTCAGACCCTTCCGAGCATCCCGTCGGCATGGTCGGCGACCCATTCCATCAACGGCAGCATCCGCTCCATGAGATCGCGGCCCAGCGGGGTCAGGCTGTACTCGACATGCGGGGGCACCGTCGGGAGCGACTCCCGATGCACGAGACCGTCGTCGGCGAGGGTGCGCAGTGTGGAGGCGAGCATCTTCTCGCTGATGCCGTCGACCTCGCGGCGCAGCTCGCCCCAGCGGAGCGTGCCGTCGGAGAGGCACGAGAGCACGAGCACGCCCCATTTGCTCATGATGTGGTCGAGTACGACCCGCGTGCCGCAGTTCTGCTCGAAGACGAACGGCGTGGATTCCTTTATCTGCGCGAAACTAACCGTCATGTGGGTACCTTACTTCAAAGTGGGTACCGTCAGGGCGGAATGCGCGCTGCCCGTCGCGAGGTTGTCGAGGGTGTCACCTACGAAAGGACCCTCATGACCATCCTCGTCACCGGCGCGACCGGCAATCTCGGACGCCTCATCATCGCCAGCCTGCTCGAGCGCGGAGCCGACGCGCAGTCGATCGTCGCCGGGGCACGCGACACTGCCAAGGCGGCCGACCTCGGCGTCCGCGTCGTGCGTCTGGACTACACCGACCCCGCCTCGGTGGCCGCGGCGGTCGAGGGCGTCGACACCGTCGTGCTCGTATCGGGGTCCGAGGTCGGGCAGCGCGTGGCCCAGCACCAGGCTGTCAT
This sequence comes from Microbacterium sp. GQ128, assembly GCF_059758615.1. Classification (NCBI taxonomy): domain Bacteria; kingdom Bacillati; phylum Actinomycetota; class Actinomycetes; order Micrococcales; family Microbacteriaceae; genus Microbacterium; species Microbacterium sp. GQ128. The sequence goes on along the minus strand of NZ_JCAXDY010000003.1, from coordinate 441,791 downwards.
CGACGCCGCGAAGGCCGCCGGGGTCTCCAAGTTCGTCTACACCAGCGCGCCGAAGGCGACCACCAGCGACCTGGTCCTGGCGCCCGAGCACAAGGCGACGGAAGAGCTGATCGCCGCCGCGGGACTCCCCTCCGTGATCCTCCGCAACAACTGGTACACCGAGAATTACGCCGCCGACCTCGCTCGCGCCGCCGAGACCGGCGTGCTCACCGCCGGCACCGGTGACGGGCGGGTCGCCTCGGCCAGTCGCAAGGACTTCGCAGAGGCTGCGGCGGTCGTCGCGCTCGAAGACGGACACGTCGGCGAGGTCTATGAGCTCGGCGGCGACGTCGCCTGGACCTACAGCGATCTCGCCTCGGCGTTCTCCGAGGTCACGGGGCGCGAGGTCACTTTCGTCCCGGTCTCGTTCGACGATCAGCTCGCGGCGCTCCGTGAAGCCGGTCTGGATGAGGGAACCGCCGGATTCGTCGCAGCTCTCGATGCCGGGATCCGCGATGGCGCCCTGGCCGAGACCGACGGAACGCTCGCGCGCCTGATCGGACGCCCCACCACCCCGCTCGTGGAGGGACTGCGCACCGTCGCCTGATCGCCGTGCACTCGGCGGGTGCCGCTCCCCTCACCCAGGAACGAGCGGCACCCGCCGCCTCACCCCGCGTGCGCCGCCTCGGCGGACTGCACGTGCACGACCGTCAGGGTGATGCTGTCCCGCCGGAGCCCGCGCGCCTCGAGCACAGCCTCGATCGCGACGTGCGCGGCGCGAAGGGCATCCGCCGATCTCGCGTCGGAGTCCACCCCGATCGACGACTCCACCGCGACGCCGTCGCCCACGGGAGCGACCGACACGAGCGGCTCGTCCTCCTGTCGCCCGCCGAGCGCCGCGGCGCCCGCACGGAGCAGGTTGGAGATGAGCGAGCCGGAGCGGTACATGCTGCGGACACCAGGAGTCGCCCGCACCGCTGCCTCGATCGCGGCGGCGAGCGCCGCACGCTCATCCGCCGCCGTCAGTTCTCCTGCGTCCATGACGACACCTCCCTGATGTCCCGGATCGCGATGTCGATCGCGACGACGTTCAACTCGGTGTGTGCGCGAAGTGCCCGATCGACCTCGATCCGGAGCCGATCCGCGATCACGGGGATCGGCTGTCCGTGCAGCGCGCTGGCGTCGATCTCCACACGGATCGGAGCATCCGCGACGGTCACGTCGCCGATGAGGCGGCAGCGCCCGATGAGCAGTCCCTGCACAGTGCTCTCGGTCGCGCGGATGAGTCCGCGCACCGCACCCTCCGTGATCCCGAGATCCGTCGACGGATCCGGGGCATCGAACGGGATGCGTCTGCCCGAGCGCGCGTCCATGGCGATGCCGCTGAGGATGCGGTCGACCCAACTCGCATCGACCTCCGGTTCCGCTGCGGTCTCGGCGGCCATCAGCTCTGCACCCAGGCCGTGCAGTCGTTCGAGTGCGTCCAGCGCCAGCTGACATCCGGGCGACTCGTCGATCGAGCGGTCGGAGGGCTGTCGTCCCGCTTCGAGGTAGTCGGTGAGCTCGTCGAGCGTGTGCCCGTCGAGATCGCTCGGTTCCAGACCGAGACGGCGGACTTCGGGGACGTCTCTCTCGTCGGTCATCGCCACTCCTCCATCCGTACGATCATGTATTTCCGAGCCCGCGCGAGGAGGCCGCGCGCGGTCGAGACGGGGATGTCGAGCTCTTCCGCGATCTCCTCGTAGGAGTAGCCGCCGATCTCGCGCAGGACCCAGCATTCGCGCTGCGCGTCGGGCAGCTCCCGGAGCGCCGCACCGACCGCGGCGACTCCGGCGCGCACCTCGACCACCGTCGACGGCGAGGCATGCAGCGGCGCGGGGCGGTCGATGGAGTCGATGTCCACGACCGGTCGCGTCGCGCGGATGCGATCCACCGCCTTGCGGCCCACGATCCGCATGAGCCAGCTCTTCACCTTCGACGGGTCGTCGAGCTCGCCGAACCGCTGCCATGCGGTGACGAAGGACTCCTGCACGATGTCATCGACATCGGCCGAGGCGTTCAGCATCCGCTGCGTGTACGCGCGCATCATCGGCGTGTATCTCCGCACGAGCACGGCGAACGCTTCGACATCGCCGTCCATCGCGCGCCCGGCGACGATGCCGTCGTCAGCGTGCTCGAGCGCTCTGCGAAAGCGTTCCTCTTCCATCTGTTCCCCACCCCTCGATCCGATCCCCCCAGGGGATTCGGAACGGACGCCTCACCGGATCGGATCCTCGCCGACCGACCTGGGAGTGATCGGGGAGAGACCCGTCCGGGTCCCTCCCCGCACCCGCTACTTCTTGAACGCATCCTTGACGTTCTCGGCCGTGTCGCGGATCTCGCCCTTGGCCTGCTCGGTCTTGCCCTCGGCGACGAGCTTGTCGTCGCCGGTGACCTTGCCGACGGCCTCCTTCGCCTTCCCGGCGACCTTCTCCGCAGCGGCCTTGATCTTGTCCTCAGCGCCCATGGCGTCTCCTTTCCTCAGCGCACCCGTATGTCGGGTGCGTATCCGCACGCGCGTGGTCCGCGCGTGGCTCTGTATCGTCGCCACGACCGGCTACTGCACCCTGGTCGGCGAACGGAAATCCTCGCGCCAGCGCCGATCCGAGAGGTGCAGCAGGATCGGGATGCGGGACCCCAGCAGGTCGTCCCATTCGCCGATCGCCGCCTCGGCCGCCGCGACGACGGTCGCCAGTGGGGCCCCCGGACGCACGGTGACCGCCAGTTCGACCGCGCGCGTCGAGCCGACACGGTAGGTGCCGGTGCGTGCCGAGAGCACGTCGGGTCGCCGGATCAGCGGCTCGGTGAGGACGGCGTCGACCACGTTGCGGTCGACCGTCGTCCGCCCGGTGGCGGTGACGACGTCGAGCACGGTCTTCGAGCGCCCCCGTCGGCGGGAGCTCAGGAACACGACCAGCAGCACCGTCAGCACCACCGCGGCCGCCAGGGCGAGCAGCACCGGCATCGACACCGGGCCGATGCCCATTGCCTGCCACGTCCAGCCTTCGGCTGATTCCCACGCGGCGGCGACCTGGGTCGCCGGCCGCCGCAGCCACGAGGGCGGCTCCCCCGCGGCGAGCAGTCCGGCAGCGAGCGCGACGGCTCCCGCGGCCAGCAGTACCGCGCCCACGAGGAAGAGCACGCTGCGATTCACGAATCGGTTCGTCGCGTTCATGCGACCACTCCGTGCGCTTCGATGACGACGCGCGGGGTGGCCGAGAAGCCGAGCCCCGCGAGGATGTCGTTCGCCGCGTCCTCGGCGTCGGCCACCCGCACGAACACGCCGCTGGTCGGAGTGATGCGGACCTCGACCGTGCGCCGGCCCACGAACACGGCCACGCGACCGCGGTCGACCCCGGCGCGACGGGCGACCGCCGCGGCGATCGAGTCGGCGATCACGCCGTCGTCCACGAGCAGCGCGGTGCGCTCGGTGATGCGCGCGCGCCGCGCCCGGCGCCCGGGCAGCAGTGCGAGCGCGAGGAGCACGACGGCGAGGACTGTGAGCACCCCACCGATACCGAACAGCACCGCCGGCTGCTGCACCCCGACGGAGATCCCCTCGAGCCGGCGCGCGGCCGCGTCACGGAATCCACCGTCGACGAGCCACCACACGGCGCCGGCGAGCAGCGCGATCAGGAGCAGTGCGCCGATGGACGCCACCACCATCGCCGCGGCCGTGCGAGACGTGTACGTCTCGCGACGCAGGACGCGGCGATACGTCGTCTGTTCGTTCGTCATCGCACTCTCCTCTCGGTACTCCGCCGCACGCCCGAGTACCGGACGTCCACGGTGCCGACCTCACGGCCGGCCAGTTCTCGCATGCCGTCGATCAGACCGTTGCGAAGGTCCTCCCCGCCCTCGACCAGGTTCCTTCCGCTCGTCGACGCCGTGGCCACCGGCACGGTGACCGCGATCCGCAGCGCACCGTGCTCATCCGACAACTGCACCCCGACGTCGCGGACCGAGACCCGGGCGACGTCGTGCGCGATGCCGACGGCGAGCCGCTGCAGCGCGCGGGCGGTGAAGGTCGTCGTCCCCACGACGACGCCCTCCTCCGTCCGCGATGAGCGGTCGACCGTCATGAGGAGGAGCGCCGGCCTCGGAAGACCGCGGCGAGCGCCCGCAGGTCGAGCCGACCGTCGATGATGCGGCCGGCGACCGCGCCCACCAGCATCGCCAGGGCCACGAGCACGAAGGCCCAGAAGCCCAGGGCCAGCCAGGTCAACGCGAGAGCGGCCGCAGCCGCCGCTCCGATCACCGACGCGGTCACTGGACTCGCGTCTCCTGCGTGCCGTCGCCCTCGTCATCGGAGGGGATGTGCACGTCGTTCACGGTCACGTTGACCTCGGCGACCTCCATGCCGACCAGTTCCACCATGGCGCGGTGGATGGCGGCGCGGACCTCATCCGCCACCTTCTGCAGGGAGACCGGGTACTCGGCGACGATCGTCACGTCGACCGCGACCTGCGTCTCGCCCACTTCGACGCTGATCCCCTGCGAGAGGTCGGTCGTGTTGAGCGCATCGCGGATCGCCCCCACCATGCGCGCGGCTCCCCCGCCGAGCGCGTAGACGCCGCTGACCTCGCGAGCAGCGATGCCGGCGATCTTCGCCACCACCGCATCCTCGATCGTGGTCTTCCCCGCAGCAGCCCCCAGCTGCGGTGCGACGATCTGGGTCTTGGGCTGAGTGCTGCCGGTCACGTTCGCCATCTCGAGCTCCTTCATCCGTGTGTCCGTTCCCCCTGCGGAGTGCGGGTCGCCGTGCAGCGACACCACTAGGACGGATGCCGGGCGGAGAACGTCACAGATTCATCGGAACGTTTTTCCGATCGCCCAGAGCGAGCGCTCACAGTGCACTCCAAGGAACAGAGTGCAATATTGCACTCTATGAGCGACAGTGCAGATTCATTGCGGGAGCAACGAAAGCGCGAGACGTCCCGCGCACTCACCGATGCCGCACGCCGACTGACTTCCGAGCACGGCTTCGCCGGTTTCACCATCGAAGAGCTGTGCGCCGAGGTGGGTGTATCCCGACGCACCTTCTTCAACTACTTCGAGAGCAAGGAGAACGCGGTCTTCGGGTTCACGACCATCGACTCGCGTCAGGAGGCCCTCGAGGAGGAGTTCGCCTCTCAGCACGGCGACCTGCTCGACGACTTCATCCAGCTGACCATCCGCCGCTTCGAGCTCTTCAACCCGGTCGAGGATGCTCCGGCGATGTTCGCCGTTATCGAGCAGGAACCGCGTCTGCTCAAGGCCGCGTTCGAGCAGCTCGCGAAGAACGAACGCCGCGACATGGGGCTGATCGTCCGCCGCACCCCGGATGCCGCCGACGCCGAACTCCGCGCCGAGGTGATCGTGCACACCGTCGGCGCGCTCGTCCGGATGAGCATGGACCAGCTCCTGCACCACCACTCCACCGAGCCGTTCAGCGACCTCATCGCGCGACGCCTCGACCTCGCCCGCTCTCTCTACGCACCGTCACAGAAAGACCACTGAATGTCCGCCACCGCCACGAAGGATGCGCCCTTCCTGCTCACGAAGCGCCGCATCTGGATCATCTTCAGCGCGCTCATCGCGGGCATGCTGCTCTCCAGCCTCGACCAGACCATCGTCTCCACCGCCATGCCGACCATCGTCGGGCAGCTCGGCGGCGTGGACCACCAGGTCTGGATCACCACCGCCTACCTGCTGGCCACGACCATCGTGATGCCGATCTACGGCAAGTTCGGTGACGTCCTCGGCCGACGCAACCTGTTCCTGGTCGCCATCGCCCTGTTCACGCTGGCTTCGGTCGGCTGCGCATTCGCCACCGACTTCTGGATGTTCGTCGTCTTCCGTGCCCTGCAGGGCTTCGGGGGCGGCGGTCTGATGATCCTGTCGCAGGCGATCATCGCTGACATCGTGCCGGCCAACGAGCGCGGCAAGTACATGGGCCCGCTCGGCGCCGTGTTCGGCCTGTCCGCTGTCGCCGGTCCGCTGCTCGGAGGCTACTTCGTCGACCACCTGACCTGGCAGTGGGCGTTCTACATCAACATCCCCGTCGGCATCGCCGCGTTCATCATCGCGCTGGTCGCGCTGAAGCTGCCGAGCAAGAAGGCCGAGAAGCCGATCGACATCTTCGGTGTGATCTTCCTCTCCATCGCGACCACCTGCCTGATCTTCTTCACCGACTTCGGCGGCGACAAGGAGTTCGGCTGGGATTCGCTGGCCACCTGGGCCTGGGGCGCCGGCCTGATCGTCGCAGCGACGGCCTTCGTGATCACCGAATCGCGGGTCAAGGACCCGATCATCCCGCTCAGTCTCTTCCGCAACCCGATCTTCGTGAACGCGACCGCGATCGGGCTGGTGCTCGGAATCGGGATGTTCGCGGCGATCGGCTTCGTGCCGACGTTCCTGCAGATGTCGTCCGGCACCTCGGCGGCGGAATCCGGTCTGCTGATGATCCCGATGATGGTGGGCCTCATGGGCACGTCGATCTTCTCGGGCATCGCGATCTCGAAGACGGGCAAGTACAAGATCTATCCGATCCTCGGCACGATCATCACCGGCATCGCGATGGTCTCCATGACCACCCTGTCGGCCTCGACACCGATCTGGCTGATCTGCACGTTCCTGTTCGTTTTCGGCGCCGGGCTCGGCCTCATCATGCAGGTCGTCGTGCTGGTCGTGCAGAACGCGGTTCCCGCGGGCGAGCTCGGCACGGCCACCAGCACGAACAACTACTTCCGCGAGGTGGGGGCGTCGCTGGGCACCGCCGTGTTCGGCACGATCTTCACCACGCGCCTGACCGAGAACCTCACCGGGGTCTTCGCCGGGGCCGGAGCCTCGCCGGATGCCGCATCGCAGGCCGCGTCCACGATCGACCCGGCGACGTTGAGCACCCTTCCCGACGAGGTGCGCGACGGCATCGTCACCGCCTACGCCGATGCTCTGGCGCCGGTGTTCTGGTACCTCGTGCCCTTCATCGCGCTCGCACTCGTGCTGTCGCTGTTCCTGAAGCAGATCCCCCTGTCGGATCAGGCCGGACTCGTCGCCCGGGGCGAGGCGATCAGCGGTGAGGATGCGGAACGGCTGGAAGCCGAGCACCGCGGCATCGCCCGTCCGAACGATCTCGCTGCGACGGAGGCTGGACCGGCCGACACGGCTCCCAGTCCGACCGTCCGCTGACGCCGCCGGCGCCCTCGCCCTTCCGATGAAGGGTGAGGGCGCTGTGGTGTCAAGCCCCTCCCCTTCTGCCACGCCATCGGTCATTCTTCACCGTGGGGACAGGTAGGAGAATGATGGAGCACGACCCGGACCGCAGGTTCGCCCTGGTGCACGTCAGCGACACCGATTGGGCGATCCACGATCTGCACTACCCGGAGGGCGACCACCGCCGGGTGGTCTGCACGATCTTCGAGGACGCACCGACGGAGTTCGAAGTCCTCTGGCGACGCGACCTCCCTCTCGCGCTGCGGTACTGCTCCGCCGAGGAGGTCCTCGACGCCGTCCGCCGGTTCCAGGACGCCTCACGGGCGACCCGCCCCATCCCCATCCCACACCTGCCTCCGACGCGCAACCGGGGAGCCGGTCGAAGCGCTCCTCGCTGACGCACCGAGACGCCCCGCTGGACGCGATGTACCGGTGTGCGCAAAACTGACGAGAACACGCCGGCCCTCCCCACCGCCTGGAGCCCCATGTCCTCTCCCGCACCCACCCCCTCGTTCTGGAAGAGCTTCTGGGAGAAGGGCGGCTGGTGGCGAGCGCTTCTCCTCACGGCCGCGTACTTCATCCTCTTCCAGCTGCTCTCGCTGGCATTCACCCCGCTCGCGCTGAACATCGAGGAGCCGAGCAGTGCGGCGGGCATCGCCGTGTTCTATGTGCTCCCCGAACTCGTCGGAGCCGTCATCCTCGCCGCGTTCACCCTCTCGGTCGGGTGGTGGGCGGAGCTCTTCGGCCGGCAGCCGATCCGCGGCAGGGGCTGGATGTGGATCGCCGTCGTGGTGGTGCTGTTGTTCAACGTCCTCCGCTTCGCGACGATCGACTACGGTCGCGCCGGTATCGACGTCGTCGCGACCTGGCTCCTGGCAGGCCTCCTGATCGGCTTCACCGAAGAGGTGCTCACGCGCGGGCTGGTGGTGAACCTGCTGCGGAAGGCGGGCTACCGCGAGGTCGTGGTGGCCGTGATCTCGGCCGCGCTGTTCGCGGGGCTGCACGCGGGCAACCTGCTCAGCGGGCAGAACCTCTTGGCGACCGGATTCCAGCTCATCTACACCTTCGCCTTCGGCATCCTGATGTACCTCGCGCTGCGCGTCACCGGGACGATCATCGCGCCGATCCTGCTGCACGCGAGCACCGACCCGAGCATCTTCCTGCAGACCGCGTACCCGGCCGAGGGTGCACTCACGGCATTCGCCGGGTTCGGCAACATCGCCGTGATCGTCGCCGGCTTCGTGCTGATCCTCTTCATCCGCGGACGCGTGGGAGAAGCACAGCCGGACTTCGCCGGGCAGCGTCCGTCTGCGTAACCGCCGCGCCGAGCGGGTCGACGGCCTGCAGAAATGACAAAACCCCCGGGAAACCGGGGGTTTTCGTCTGTAGCAGGAGCGGGGCTTGAACCCGCGACCTCACGATTATGAGTCGTACATGCAGTGGGCTGATAGGTGTCGGTTGATCGCTGGTTGCCGCGAGCTGTAACCATATGGCTTGTCTCTCAGTATGCGTCCGAGGTCCCGCCTACGGTGGAAAAGTGACCTTCCGCCCCGCAGACCGCGTCTACGTCGATGAGTCGAAGGCCCGCGGGTACTACGTCGTCGCCACTGCCACTGCAATCGGCGGCGTTCAGGCATCCGAACGAGCGCTGCGTGATCTCCGCAAGCCGGGTCAGCGACGCATCCACTTCAAGAGTGAGAGTGACAGTCGACGCCGCCAGATCCTCTCTCGCATGTGCGATCTCGAGGTGCGGGTTTCCGTGTGGGTCGTCAAGCAGCGGTCGGACAAGGAGGCGCGGCCCCTGTCACTCGGTGCACTCGCTGAGGAGGCCGTGCGCGATGGGGTGGCGCAGCTGATCATCGAACGAGACGAGTCCCTCGAGCGCGCCGACCGCCGACTGATCGCCGACACGATCCGCCGCGCTGGATCCTCGGAGATGCAGTATCGACACGTCGCGCCGCACGAGCACCCGCTGCTTTGGGTGAGCGACGCTGTCGCCTGGTGTTATTCGAACGGCGGCGACTGGATCCGTCGCGTTGACGCGATCGTCGAGTCTCGGGTCACCCGCCTGTAGAAACACGTGAGCCTGGCTCGTCTACCGTCCGGAAGACTGCCAGGCTCCGAGGGCTACTGCCCGCCGTGCTTCAAGTGTACCTCGGCCCCTCCACGACAGGCCAGGGCGATCTAGCCCCGACCCGATGACGCGAACAAGACCGGCACGATCCTCGCCAGGCCGCTCCGGCCATCGAGCCCGATACGACAAAACCCCCGGGAAACCGGGGGTTTTCGTCTGTAGCAGGAGCGGGGCTTGAACCCGCGACCTCACGATTATGAGTCGTGCGCTCTAACCAGCTGAGCTACCCTGCCGCGAGGCATCCGTCCGCGTGAGAAGAATGCTGCGAGCCCCGAGTCAGGATTGAACTGACGACCCCTTCCTTACCATGGAAGTGCTCTGCCACTGAGCTATCGGGGCGTGCTGCCCCTCGCGGGGCAACCGTACGAGAATACCATCACTGTGGCGTCCTCATGAAATCCGGGCCGGTCAGTAGGACGTCCGCCCGGCGTTCTCGTTGAGCCACGGCATCGGATCGATGGTCGACCCGTTGACGATGAGCTCGAAGTGCATGTGCGCGCCGTAGGAACGGCCCGTGTTTCCGGTCTTGCCGACGATCGTGCCGACCTTGACGGTCTCGCCGGCCTTGACCTGCAGCGAGCCGTACTGCATGTGCGAGTAGTGGCTCGTGATGACCGACCCGTCGATGACGTGGTCGATGTAGACGGTCACGCCGTACGCGCCGCCCTGCTCGGTCGCGATGCGGACCGTGCCATCGGCGATCGCCTGCACCGGAGCACCGTCGCCGGGGACGAAGTCGATGCCCTCGTGCAGGCGGCCGCTGCGCATGCCGTAGCCGTAGCTCATGCCGACACCGACCAGGAAGGGCCACTGGATGGCCGCGTCGGGGTCATTCGTGAAGATCTCGCCCGAGTAGTTGATGCCCTGCTCGGCAGCGACCTGGACCAGCGAGATGGTGCTGAAGTCGTCGGACCGTGCGAGCGACTCGTTCTCGACGCCCGAGGGTGCGACGAAGGCCTGGATCTCGTCGTCGGCCGCCCCCTTCGCGTCGGAAGCGGCAGCCGAGACCAGCGAGGTGGCCGCGACCGAGGTTCCCTGAACCGCGGCGACAGCCTCGGCGGGAAGAGTCATGGAGACGGCAAGGAGTCCTGCGAGGCTCATCACACCGACGCTCGCGCCGACAGCCACGACCTTGCGGAAGTTGCGCGGGCGACGGGAGGCGACATGCGCGGACGCCTCGGGCTGGGCGGAATCGGCAGCAGACTTGTGCGCGGTGAACGCGGTGGCGGAAGAATCGGCCGTCGGGATCGACCCCGTGCGGAAAGCTCGTGATGCGCGCTCGAAGGCGTCGACGTCATCTTCGAGCGGCAGGTCACTCGCCGGCTCCGGCGTCAAGTCGGCCGGGGCAGCGTCGACCTCATCGCCGACGACGATCTCGATGATCTGCTCCGCCGTGTCGACGGCCGACGGCGTGGCAGGCACATCGGCGATGATCGGCTCGGGAGTCGCGGCGATGAAAGGCTCGACGGGAGATTCGACCACGACGTCGTCGGTGGCCGGTCTCTGGCGTGCGGCGCGACGCGAAAGCGGTGCGACGACAGCGAGGGCGACGGCGGCGGCTTCTGCGGCCACGCTGGGTGCCGTCGTTCCCGCCGCGGAGGCTTCGGGCGCCTCAATGCGGAGTCGGCTGGACCGGCGCGTGGGCGCAGAGGCAGCCTGGGGATTCTCGAAGGGCAAAGCGTTTCTCTCGGTCGTACGTCAAGCTCGGGGGGCAAACTCACACTTTCACCTTCGGGTGGCGAAAGTAACGATCGGGTAAACCCTACCCTGATCAGCCTGGGAATGCCATGAATCGATCAGTGTTTCGGGGCGAGGATCCCGAGCAGACGCGCGTGCACATCGCGTCCTCCCGCGACGAGCATCGGGCGCGGTGACCCGACGTCGATTCTGGAGACGCGGCCTCCCGCCTCCGTGATCAGGAGCGCCCCCGCGGCATGGTCCCAGGGGCGGAGCCCGCGCTCGAAGTACCCGTCGAGTCGCCCGGCGGCGACGTAGGCGAGGTCGAGCGCCGCAGCACCCATGCGTCGGAGATCGCGTGCCATCGGCATGACCCGCGCCACCGTGGCGAGGTCGCCGTCATGGGTGGCGGGGTCGTAGCCGAAACCGGTACCGAGGAGCGCACCCGCGGGAGTCTCTTCGGTCACCGCGAGGCGACTTCCCTTCAACCATGCCCCGTGATCGCGAGCCGCAGTGAAGGTCTCGCCGAGAGCGGGCGCGTCGACGGCTGCAGCGAGCGCCACCCACGACTCCGGATCGGGTTCGCCCTGCACGGCCGCGATGCTGACGTTGTACGCCGGGATGCCGTAGGCATAGTTCACCGTGCCGTCGATCGGATCGACGACCCACGTGATCCCGCTCGCGCCCTGCTCTGCCCCCGACTCCTCGCCGAGGAAGCCGTCTTCAGGGCGGGCGGTGCGCAGGCGCTCTCGGATGAGGGCCTCGACCTCGCGATCGGCATCGGTCACGATGTCAGCGAGCGTCGACTTGGTCGCCGCGAGACGCACGCCCTCGGACCGACGGGTGCGGGCGAGCGCCCCGGCTTCCCGGGCGATCTCGGTCGCGAGCTCGCCGAGCTCGATCTCGAGCGTCACGGCGCGGGCTGCTGCGGTACGGGGGGCGGCGGGGGGAACGCCGGCGGTTCGCCCTGCTGCGGGGTCGGCGGCTGGCCTCCGGCAGGAGCGGGTGGAACGAGGTGGCCACCCGGAGCCGCGGGCGGTGCGGACTGCGGCGGTGCGGGCTGCGGCGGTGCGGGCTGCGGCGGTGCGGGCTGCGGCGCGACCGGGAAGCTCGTGGTGGGCGCTGCAAGCTGCGGCTGCTGGGGCGTCGGGTAGCCGGTGTAGTAGGCGTTCCAGTCGGGAGAGGAGTCGGGAAGCGCCGGCAGCGGGGTGATGCCATCGGCATAGGTCGGCCACGACGGGGCCGCGGCCAGAGCCGGAGCCGCCGAGGACTTCTTCTTCGGCGCGAACAGCGCATTGAGCAGCGGGATGAGCGTGGTTCCGACGGCGACGAGGATCGTCAGCGCGACGACGATCCGCCAGTACAGCTCGCCGTAGTGGAAGGTGTTCGGGAAGGCGAGGAAGAACACGAGCATGCCGACGAGTCCGACCAGGAACGTGACCGTGACGATGTAGATCACTCGCGTGAATGTCGTGACGTGGCGCTGCGCGGCCGGGGTGAACAGACGCACATGCAGGAGTGCGAGCTGAAGGATGCCGATGACGAGCAGCAGCTGGAAGAAGCGCTCCGCCCCGAAGAACACACCCTCTTCGGGAAGCCAGATCTTGACGGCACCCACCAGCAGCGCCACGATCCAGCTCACCATGCTGGCCAGTTGCAGCCAGTCGGGGCGATTCGGTGCGAGGCCCGCCTCGAGGATCGCGATCCCTGCGAAAGCCGCCAGGAGCAGGATCGTCAGGAACGCCCTTCCGATCAGACCGTCCTGGTCTCCCACGAGCACCCAGATGACGCACACGAGCGCTGCGGCGATCAGGGCCCCGATGGCGATCCAGAGCGACCCTCGGATCAGCAGCGACATATTCTTCTTCTCACCCTGCGGCTGCGTGGTGATGTCCGGCTGGGACATGGCGATCCTCTCGTCGAGCGGCGATGCCTTCATCCTGCCACGCGCATCGCCACAGCCGACGGCCGAGCGCCGCACTGAGGAGAAGTCTCCGGAGAACGCCGATGCGGGGAGGAGAGGTCAGCCCGACTTCTTCGCGGATGCGGCGGCGAAAGCGGCGACCCGGGCTTGGGCATCCGGAGTCTCCAGGGCTGCGCCGATCGACCGCGCCTCCTCCGTCAGCTGCTCGACGAATGAGCGTTCGGGCTGCGAGCGCACGAGCCGCTTCGCCTGCCCATACGCGTCGGCCGCTCCGGCGAGCCAGAAGCGAGCGATCTCCTCACCGCGAGCGCGTACGGCATCCGCCTCGGCGGACCCGTCCGCGCCCGTCACGGCCTCGGCCACGAGTCCCCACTCCACCGCCTCCGATGCCGACAGCAGCCGATCCTGGAGCACGAGCTGCAACGCGCGCCGCTGGCCCACGGCTCGGGCGAGCTGCGCCGAGACCGAGAGGTCGGGAGTCAGGCCGATGTTCGCGTACAGGCTGCCGAGCTTGGAACGCGAGCCCACAACCGCGTAGTCGCTGGAGAGCAGGATGCCGAGGCCTCCGCCGGCCGTGGTTCCGTGCGCGGCCGCGACCACGGGCACCGCAGACTCTGTGAGTGAACGGATACCGGCGTTGATCACCTCGGCGAGCGCGGTGATCTCCGCTCCGGACGCGCCCATCGTCGTGGCCATGTCGATGACATCGCCGCCGGCACAGAATGCGGGGCCTGCCGCATCGATGAGGATCGCCTTCACGTTCGGACGCGATGTCGCCTCGGCGGTCGCATTTCTCCACGCGTGCGCGAGGTCGGCGTTGAACGCGTTGAGTCGAGCAGGGCGGTTCAGCGTGAGCCGAGCCATACCCTCTTCGACGGCGAACAGGATGGCATCACTCATGGCTTCTCCTTCGAGCACAGGACGTGTGGTCCAGCGTAACCGCGATCAGCTCTGTTCCCAGACCCGCGAGACGAAGCTCTCCATCCGTCGCCGTGTGCCGTCGAGTCGGAAGTCGACCTGCCCGGGAGTCCTGATCTCGTTGGGCGCGAGCGGGTGCGCCAGACGCACGTTGTCGTGGCAGGAGAGGTCGGCGCACATGTACGTGCCGAACGAGTCCCCCCGTCGCCCCGCCTCGCCGGCGCGCCGTGCGGAGAGGAGCGCGATCTGGTTGCCCGGCTGCATGGTGTGGCAGATGTTGCACATGCCGGAGCGTCCGCGCCCCGGCTCGGTGGCGCGAAGCACGATGCCGACGACCCCGTCACCGTGCGGGATCAGCACGTAGCCTCGGCGAGTGGCGCTCGGATCCTGCCAGGCGAAGAAGTCGAGGTAGTCCCAGTCGATGAGCACGAAGTCGTGCGGCATCTCCATGGTCCGCAGCTCATCGGCATCCGCATTGACGAACGATGACCTGACGTCGGCCTCTGTGAGCGGTCGCATCGCTCCAGTCTATGAACGCTCGACGCCCGACGGCGCCGTGACATCTTCTGCGCCCGCGTCCGACCGATCCCGGATGAGGAAGCCGAAGCCGAACGCGATGAAGAACATGAGCACTCCGTAGACGGCTGCGGGGAGGCTCAGCTCCACGGAGCCGAGCACGGACTGCGCGATCACGATCGCGAGCGTCGCGTTGTGGATGCCGATCTCGAACGACGTGGCGATCGCCTGCCGCTTCCCCACCCGCAGCATCCGAGGGACCAGGAACCCAATGGCGAGGCTGATCAGACAGAACAGCACGGTGATGAGGGCGAGTTGCGTGAAGTTGGCCACCAGCAGCGTCCAGTTCGAGGCCACAGCGCCGGCGATCACGACGATCAGGATGATGACCGAGGCGATGCGCACCGGCTTGTCCATGCCCGTGGCGAACTTCGGCCAGAAGCGCCGCACGAGCATGCCCAGCGCCACCGGCAGCAGCACGATCGCGAAGACCTCGAGTGCCTTCGACCACTGCAGTCCGAGTCGGTCGTCGAACGGCTGGAAGTAGGCGATGGCGAAGTTGGTGATGATCGGAAGGGTGATCACCGCGATGACCGAGTTGACCGCAGTGAGCGAGATGTTCAGCGCGATGTCCCCGCGGAACAGGTGGCTGTAGAGGTTGGCGGTGGTTCCGCCGGGAGACGCGGCCAGCATC
The DNA here is from genome assembly GCF_059758615.1 of Microbacterium sp. GQ128. NCBI lineage: Bacteria > Bacillati > Actinomycetota > Actinomycetes > Micrococcales > Microbacteriaceae > Microbacterium > Microbacterium sp. GQ128. The sequence continues at coordinate 426,716 of NZ_JCAXDY010000003.1, read as the reverse complement.
ATCATGCCGACCGCCAGGATCGGCGGGAGCTGGAACGCCAGCACGAGTCCGAAGCAGATCGCCGGCAGCAGGACGAGCTGGCAGAGCAGTGCGATGATCACCGCCTTCGGCTGCTTCAGCACCCTCGCGAAGTCGGCGAGGGTGAGGCTGAGCCCGAGCCCCAGCATGATGATGCCCAGAGCGACGGGTAGTCCGATGGTGGTCAACGCTGATCCCATGGGACTCAGTGTGACGGATGGAGGGCCTCGGTGTCACCCGTTATCGCGTCAATCGATGCGCACACACGAGCAGGGCGACTAACATGTTAGCCACCCCTCGCGCAGCAGCAACCTGCCGACGACGCCCTGCGATCAGCGCAGGAGCACGGGCCCTGCTGAGGAAGAAGATGATGAGATGAACGATTCGCACGCCTGGCGCCCGCTGATCGCCGTTCTCGCGAACCCGGAGACGCGCCGGGTCGCGGCCGAGGTGATGCTCGGTGGCACCGTCGAGACGGCCACGGCCGACCTCTCCCCCTCCCGACGTCGGCGGGTATCGGAGGCCATCGTGCAGAGCGGACTGGTCGACGCGGAAACCCAGGCACTCGCGCCCGACGTGTTCCGCGAGATCCTTGCATCAGCGCCCGTTGCCCGACGCGAAGGGATCGAACGGTTCACGGACGGGAAGCGAATCCGCCAGTACCCGGCGAACCTGCAAGAGCGCGGCGAGCTCCTCGCCTGGGTCGCCCGCGAGGTCTTCTCCGCCGACGAAGTGCTGCCGGAACGGGAAGTGAATGCGCGGCTACTCCCCTACTCCGAGGACGTGGCGGTGCTGCGCCGATACCTCGTGGACTACCAGCTCGTGGAACGCCGCGCGGACGGCACCGAGTACGCGCTGACGGGCAGCGCCCCGGTGGTGCTAGCCGACGAGGAGCCCTAGACCGCGGATGCCGTCGGCGACGTTGTCGTGATCCTCTGCCGAGGGCAGCCCCGACATCGTCGCGACCGCGACCACGCCCACTCCCTCCACGCGGATGGGCACAGCACCGCCCGCGACGGCGTAGGCAGCGGGATCGAGCCAACCCGGTTCGTGCATATCGCGTCCGCCGTTCTCGATGCGCGCTTCCAGCAGCGCAGTGCTCGTTTCGAAGCGGAGGGCCGTCGCGGCCTTCTTCTCCACCCAGGAATCGTTGTCGGCGGTCGCGCCCGGCAGCGACGCATGGAACAGGATCCCTGACGAGGTGCGAACGTCGACGGCGACCGGGTGGCCTGCTTCGAGTGCTCTTTCTGCGATGAGACGCCCGAGCCCCCATGCGTCCTTGCGGTCGAACCGCCGCAGCACGAGTTCGCGGTGCTCCTCCTCGAGCTGGGCGAGCCTTGCTTCATCGGCCATCGGTGCTGCCTCTCGTAGACGGTTCGGTTCAGACTGTAGCGGGCCTCGGCGACCTGTGTACGACATGAGCGATCGCGATCCGAGTGCCCGTCGAGGAGCCTGCCCGGTGCGCGCCTGCAAAGAGCCGTAGCACGCCGAAAGGCCGCCGACTCGAGTCGGCGGCCTTTCGGACCATCACAGTGATTGGTGAGTTGTACGTAGATCTCATCCTGCCGCGTGTTTCCGGGCCCCTCGTTGTCGCGAGAATCCGCCGATCCTCCGCCTGCTTGGAGATAATCCTCCGCCCGATCAAGACATGCGTCTCGCCTAGTCCGCTACGGCGCTTGAAGCGGCGGCTGATCGCGTCAGCACCATGTGCCGGTTGACCGACCAGCGTTGATCATCTGCGTCGCTGAAGCTCATCGACTCCACGTAGTAGCCGTCAGTCAGAGTGTAAGGACGGAGGAAACCGCCATACTCTTCCACGGATAGGGCATAGTCCCACGCGGTCTTCAGTCGCCTGATGAAGTACTGCCCCGGAGGCAGCACCCGCAGAGTGATGGGAGGAAGACCGGTTTCGCCGAAAAGGACGGCGTCGAGATGAATATCGTGGAAGGTCGAACGCGACTGATTCGAGATCAGAACGCCCAACGCTTTCGGGGAGCTATCCCGGTCGGACACAACCCACGCAGACAACTCGACCGCCTGAGCTCGGGCGGTTCGTTCCCGCTCAGCGCGGTGCCGCTTGCGCTCGAGTACGTACTGCGAACCGGTGAAGACAACAGCACCCGCGGTCACCCATGTCGGAAGATCACCAAACCATTCCACTGCTACTGCTCCATCCGTTGTCCTCGACATAATCATCCGTGCTTACGCCGCGTGATTCGGCTACCGGCCCGCCATGAATCCTTCGGGAAGCCAGGGTGACGGCGAACAAGCGAGATGGCGTGTGCCACCGTGAACTTGCTGCTGCCCGCGCGGTCGCGCTGGTGCGGCGCTGGCCAACTGACTTGAGATGCCGCCCTCCACCCACGTCCGCGAGTCCCGATCGTTGTAACCAGCATCCGACGAACGTCTGAGCATGAGTCGATCAACGGGTGCGCGCCAAGCTGACCGACAAACCTGTTGCAAGGATCCCGGTCACCGCACCGACCGCGAGAGAGGAGGCATTCGCCACTACTTGCAGCTGCCACACCTCCCACAAGCCCGGGACCTCAGCCTCCCCCGTGGGTAGCGTCACCGAAGTGGTGTGTGTGCCCAGCGTGGCCATGAAGAGCCAGATTCCACCCACGACCACGAGGGCGTTCGCGAGGACCCGCCATGTCCTGCGCCTGATCCACGAAAGCACGACTGCGAGAAGTGCCCCCACGAAGCCCGCGGACAGTAGCTGCCCGAAACCTGCCGGGGTGAAGCGATGTCCAACACACTCGAGTCGACGAGTTGATGATACGTGGATGACTGATTCGGCGCGTGTCTCGCTCGTGATCGGTGGGTTCGTCGCCTCGTACTTGAGGTCGCAACGACCATGCACAGAAGTGGACAGCCCAAGTGCGACGGCCTCTTCCGGAGTCGCCGGCCAGCAGCATGCGGCAAGGAGCGCCAGCAACGACACTACGAGAAGGAGCGAAACCCTCCTCCATGGACGCGGCGGAGCAGGTCTCTTCGGGAAGCGCTCGGAAGCCGCATCACGACGGGCCCTGGCTCTTCGCCCACTTACCACAGAAGCGCACCCAAGGCACCATCGTGAACCAGCGCAGCTTCACCGACAGTCTCAGCGATCTGCTGACCAGCTTGTCGTGCCACGCCGAGCTTGCCGACAGCATGAATGCCCTGGAGCCTCACCTGCACACTGTCATTCTGAGCCCCAAGTCTGTAAACCCCTCGAGAACCTAGTGCAGCCTTAGCACTGGTGACTTCAGCTCTGCTCACTTGCCCTCCGCACGCCCTATTACAGGCACCACTCTCGCGGCATGATCCTGGGCGCGAGCCACAACATCGCACCTTGAGTGGCCGCAGGAGCGCGATTGCGTACAGCTGCGGGCCAACACCAGTGTTCACGACGCCGTTGAATGACAGGGCTGGCTGGCACAAGGGTGCGACACGATGGCCTGCTCGTATGTAGCCGCTCGAACCCATTGCGGCCGCACCGCAGGTGTCAATCCGTTGCGAGCACCGGTCTTTCGCCTTTCACGGCCACGTCGCTGCCGCACTCATGTAGGCATGACGAAACACCGCACGCGCGCCGCCTCCACCCGCAAGGATTTCCGCCGCCAAGAGTAAGCGCTCCGCACCTTTTGGCGACAGCACACCTTCGTAAGAATCGCCACACCAACGTGGAAAGCTTTCTGGAAGGTAGCGGGCTACCTTCATGCCGTCCCCGGCCCGAGCACCTACCGTCGTTTGGTCGACTACGTTCTCAACATGGACATCTGGGCTTTCTTCGCTGCCTACAACACGTATTGGGCGGTGCCAGTCTCCGCCGCCCTGGTGGGCGCTGCGGCCGGTGGCGTTGTGGCCTGGTCAAGGTCACGGTCTGAGTCTCGTCGAGCCCGACGCGAACGGTACGGTCACGCGCTTCTTGATGCACTCGGATCGGCACGAGTAGCTGTGCAACGTGAACGCGATAAGGCGTACCACGCCGACGCGCTCGACGCCGATGGGACGGCACCCGCGAACCTGGACGAGCTCCCGACGCCTCTCGTCTTGCGGGGCGAAGCACGCCACATGTGAACTCTCAGCTAGCCATTGGGAAAGGCTGAGCATCGACGTCTGAAGGTCGCGGTAGCGTCCACGCATGCATGTTCCACAGCTTCCTCTCCCCTGGGACGAGGTTGGTTTCCACGAGTTCAACATCATTGTTTCGGCGGCGTGCGACCCAACCACGGCTCGCCCGCTCATGGCGAAAGTGGCGGAAATCGCTAACGGCTACGAGAACCCGGGTGCGCAGACCCGAACCGGAACTGTACCCGACCAGAAGGTGCTGAAGAGCGCCGCACAGCAACTGCCTGCCTTCGCCGGACGCCAGCGAGCCTCGTTGCAAGGCCGCTTGCATGGCGTTCACGGCGCGTACCTACTTGCCGCGGTATCCGGCCTCGGGGCGCTACCCGAACGCCCGGGATCCGATAGCTTCGGCGCCCCCGGACTTTACGACCGTGAAGTGGAATGGCTGAGCCGCCTTGCCATGATGTCGGCCGGGCGCCCGCCGACGTGGGCTGAGGTTCTGGATGCCCTCGACGTAGCGCGCCGGAACCTACTCATCGAGTACTACCTACCGACGACAGGCGATACATCCTTCACCAGGCTCAGACAGAGGTCCGTGATGGCAGGTGACCTAGGCGCTACCTATGCCCCCATCGCCAGGGACCTTGCTGGTCGGCTCCTCGCCTCTGCTGTCGAACACAATCGGGCGATTTCGCGCAGCCACCTCGTGAGGTTTCTTGAGAGTACAGACCTCGCCATCGATGACTATCAACGTCGAATTCACTCGATCCTGATCTCAGCGCGGAACTCAGGATCTCGCCGGCAAATAGCAGAACAAGTGATGGACGCGGTAAGCGTCAGCGCGTTTGTAAACGACCTGGCAGCTGATGCTGGGCTTAGTGACGACGCGTGCATTCGCGACCTGACTCTCTCCCCCTCAGACCCTGCAAGCGGGGCGTCAGATCTTCGCAGTCATCCCTTCATCGCGGTTGAGGGAAGAGCACTACTCCTCCTGCCAAGGCGCGTTGTCTGCGACCGTCACGAGTTACTCGATCACGCGCTCGGCCGTCTTCTCCGCGCAGAGGGGAAATCGCACGGGAACTACCCCGATCTTCGGGCACGAATGCTTGATGATGTAGTCGCCGGGTCGCTGAGCAGGATCCTACCCGGATGCCGCACGTTCGTGGGTGCTGACTGGCTCATTGACGGGCGGCTCCAGGAGCGAGACGTAGTCGCCCTATACGACGACATCGCTATCTGCGTTGAAACGAAGGCGCCGCAGATGATCCCGTCAATGCGCTCAGCGCACACGGATGTTGTCAATGTCCTTCGCCATGACATCAGCCGAGGTGTTGAGCAGGTTGTTTCCATTGCTCGCACCCTCGAAGCGGGTACCGCGGAGTTGGCCGACGGCACGATGTTGCCGCAGGTGCGCCGAGCGTATCGACTTGTCGCTTCGTTCAACGGGTGGTGGGGTATTGAGCTTGCAGTCCACGAGCTCGTTGAGGCCGGGGTTCTCCCCACAGCAGACGCCGCAATGATCATTTCTGCCGATAAGTTCGCCTGCTTCGAAACGCTCTTTGACTCAGCAGCAGATTTCGTCGCATACCTAGATCACAGGCTGGTGCACCAGCGACGTCCGTGGGTCGCTGTGTCCGACGAGTTCGAGATGGTTGGAGGCTACTTCACCAACCCCAGAGACGATTGGAGGAGACGCCCCCCAAAGGACACTCACTACGTCATCAAGCCAACATTCCAAACCGACGTCGACCAGGCAATTCACCGAGCGTACGGGTCCAGCGCTCCCAGATCACGATGGTTGCAGCGGAAGCATAGTCCCCTGATTAGCCGAAATATCGATGCACTCGAGATTTCCCGACCGAAAGAATGGCTACGCGCCTTCTCGGGACTCAGCAGACTCCCCCATCGAACTCAGTGGGAGATTGAAGACGCTCTGGCGCGTCAACGGAGGGCGCCGGTGGGAGCGATGAAGTCTGTCACACTCGCGGATCGTTCCTGCTTCGTCGTCTCGGTGTTCCGCCCCCGAGACGTCACACGTCGCGCATGGGCGAACCTCGTCAACAAGGCACCATCGGGAATACCTGTGATTGCAGTCGATCCCACGGAAGGCAGTGTGCTTGCGATTCGTGGTTTGGATGATGCTGAGCTCTGGATTTCGCCTGAATGGGCACTGGGCTGACCTAGCGCGCCCGCGGTCCGCCCCGCGTCGCCACTACCGCGGCACGACAACCATCACGCCATAGAGCGTGTTCGGCGTCCAGCTGTTCGCTGCCTTACTGTGCTCGAGCCTCAGGGACAGCGCTACCAGACCAGGGGCCGCATTGAACCTGCGAACGGCCTCGACGGCGATTTCTGCCATCTCGTCCACGGCAGCACTCTCGTCTTTGATGAAGTCAGGGTCGCTGGTCGCAAGCAGGAACGCTCCATCGAGTTCCCGCACTCCCCGGTAGATCAGGTCTTGCTGGACATGGTTGGTTTCGCTGATCTCGAGTTGGCGGACGGCGACTCCCGGGTACTCGCGGGCGATTCGGTCCAGGACAGCGGCGACTGGGGCGTGCATTTCAGATTCTTTCTCGTGAGTGGGTGGCGCTCCCCTCTATGCGCGTCGTGTGAACGCGCTGCCTCGTTTCCTTGACGCTTGCATGCTCGAGACGGTGCCAGCCCACACGCTCCTAACAGTTGGGCCGAAATTCGGAGGCGAACCGCGCATCTGGAGGAGAAGGTCGCGCACCCGGTGGCCATGATTCGGATACTCTGATGAGCAGGTAGCACGACATCGCCAGGACAGCCTTCCAGGATGATTCGGCCGGTTCTAGGGCGTCATGCACTAGCCGTTCGAGGGCGTCTCCGCGTGGCGCCGATGTCTGGGATCACATCAGCGGGTCCGGCTCCTCGTTGTGCACGCGAGTCAGCGTTCCGTCCCGCACGGCCACTCACTCAGAGGACTGAGTAGTCGCACGGCACGACGCAGGTCGCGAGTGCGGCGCTGCGTAGGGGCGCTATGGTGTGAGCGACCCTGTACCCGCGAAGGAGAATCATGGCCAAGCCTGTGCAGTTGGACTCGTTCGCCTGGCCGACGCAGTCCGCCGCGTTGGATGCGTTCCGTGCCATCCTCCGTACCTCCGGGTATGCCGTCGGCGACCGAGTCACCGACCCCGTGCACGATCTGATGCTTCGCGAGGTGCTCGAGCGCCACCCCGATGTCGATGAGAAGGTAGGTGCGGGTGTCGACTATTTCTTCATTGGCCGCACTCAGGATGCGTCCGGGGCGTTCGTCGGAAGGGACGCCATCGGCATCTGGATCCACCGTGTCGACGGGACCACCATCGACTTCAGCTACCAGACTGCGGCGAAGGGGCGCTCGGTCCGCAGCGACGCGAAAGAGGCGATGCGGATCGCCCTCCGCGACACGCGCCTCGCTTACCGGGACGCCCGGTACGCGTCCGGGACACCTGTGACGAGCGATATCTCCGGTGCAGTCATCGCCGACAAGGAGGACGCGCACGTCGTCTACCTCGCTCCCGAATGGGGACAGCTGACCTACCAGTTCGCGCAATCGGAAGGCGGGTGGGCGGCCGTCAAGGTCACCGCCGGAGGAGGGACGTCCGCGCAGGTGGGAGGGGCGTTCGCCGACCCAGCTATGGAAGCACGGTGGGTCGCGTTCCATGCCCGCCACGCGACGATGGCACTGGCGACCGCGTCCGAGAACGCTCGTCGCCCGCGCGCGGACGAGACGAGCTGGGTTCCCTAGCCCGCGATGAAGAGCTCCTCAATGAAGTCAGCATGGCCGACAGTCTTCCTGGACCAATGGGTATGGATTCGGTTTGCGGCCGCCGCGAAGGGCCGTCCTCGCGACCCGGACGACGTTCGCGCGTACGAGGCGGTACGTCGGGCCCGGGACGCGGGTGTGGTGTTCCCGTTGTCCGCGACACGGTACGAGGAGACGGGTCGTATCCGCGACCCGCAGCAGCGCCAGGACCTCGCCGACGTGGTTGCACCACTCAGCGAACTTCGCGCGTTGCGTGAGCAGTCCGATCTGATCGCCCAGCAGGTCCTCACTGCGCTGCACGAAACTCTCGCGCGCCCCACGTTCCGCCCCTCCCCGATCCAAACGTTGGGGGTGGGCGCACATTGGGCGTTCACGGGCCGGAACGCGTTCTTCAAGCCCGTCGCGCCGGGCGACCGTGTCGTGGAGGACGTGGACGGTGCGTGGCTTCGACAGCTTGCTCAGTTTTCCGAGTACATGCTGTTCGCCGGTCCCAGCGATGCGGCGCTGCCGGGGCTGGTGAAGTACGGGTACGTGGATCCGCGCGACCTGGAAGCGTCACCCACCAGCCGGTTGGAGCGGGAGCGGGCTCTCGCCGCACAGCTGGACGTCGCCCCGCAAGCATCGGCAACGCTGCTCCGTTTCCTCCAAGTGCGTGAATTGTGGAGTGACCATCGTGCAATCTTGGCGCGGTTGGCTGCCGACTACCGGCTGTCTTTCGCCACGATCCTCCCGACCCCGGACGTGAAGGCGCCGTTCACCGACACGGTCGCCGATTTCATCGCCCGCGTGCCTACTCCCCTGCTCGCTGCCCAGATGAAGCACGACATCTTCCGCCAGCGCCGGGAGTGGACGTGGAACATGCTCCGCGACATCGAGGCGATGACCGTGGCAATCCCGTACTGCGACGTCGTGATGATGGACAAAGACGCCGTTCACCTCGCCGGTAAGGTGCGTGCCCCCGAACGGTATGACACGAGAATGATCACTCAGATGGGCGAGCTGGTTGATGTGCTCCCCGACCTGGAAGCCCGTGTCTCCGCAGACGCGGGTGAGCCCCCAGGATGGAGCATGCTCGGCCCGTACGAGCCGTTCCACACGACGCCGCCGCGGGCACTACGCGCCGATGAAGTGCCCGCCGGGGCGGAGATGCGGCTCGTGCTCGATGACGGGCAGGTCCTGCGGCGTCCCGTCGTCCCCGGCACGGGGACGACGGGACGCTAGGGCCTACTGCACTTCGGTGTCGATGTCGACGTCGACGTCGACGGACGCTGTCACAGGCACGACGACGGGAAGCGGCGTGAGAACATCGAATTCGTTGAGCACCAAGTCATACAGGGCCTTCCCGGCGCGGGAACGCATGGTGACCACGAGGGTGAACTCGATGTCCTCCGTGTCACGAGTGATGCGCCCACCTTCGCGGCTGAGGTGGTTGATGTCGATTTGCGGGTGATCCATCGACGACGCCCGAAGCCGGTCCGTGGAGTGCCAGATCGTTTCCCACTTCCCGAGTTCGCGCAGATCACCCTCGAACCGTCGCGTCGTCTTCGGCGACCGCGACTGGGCGGCGGACGGCAACGTCCATCCTTCCGCCATCCGCGCGGCGATGTCGGTGCCGTCGGTGCGGACGTTCACCACGTGGGAGCGGGATGTGCCGTCATCGGTCTCGAATCCCATGGTGCGCTTATCCTTGTGAGGTCGGAACCTGGCCTCGAGTCCCGCGTTGGTGTACTCGCCTGCCTCGGTCGCGTCCGTCGCGGTGGAGTACGCGACCGTCCAGCTGAGGTCAATGTCCCCTCCGGGAAAGGCCGCCGGGAACGGGAGTGGGAATGCCCGAACTTCGGTGCGGCCAAGGATCCCGTGGTACAGGATAGTTGCCTCATGCGGGTCGCAGGACAGCAGGGTTGCGGCGTCTCCGGCCAGGCGTCCGTGGCCGGCACGGGTCTGGTCGTGGTCCTCTCCGAGTTCGGCGAGATGTACGGCCAATGCGCGCAGCGTGGGGGCGTCCGCTCTACCACCGAGTTCACGGCTCAGCCGCGCCATCAGGTTTGTCACCAGCGGCGTCGAGTAGCTCGTCCCGTGATCGTCGTGGACGATGGAACCGTCAGGGCGGATTCGCCCGAACGGCTGCGCGGGCGTACCCCCGTAGCTGACGACGGCGGGTTGAATCCGATTGCCTGATCGGCCCGGTCCGCTGGCGGAGTAGTATGTTGCGGCCCAGATCGGGGACGAGTCCGGCGCATCGCACGCGCCGACGGTGAGCCCGTTCACCATGTCGCCGGGGACCTGCACCCGGTTGAGGTCTGGGCTGGTGCTGTTGCCGTTGTTCCCGGCCGCGGTCACGAACAGGATGCCCCGGTCGTAGGCGATCTTGTCCAGCACTGCCGTCCACCGGTGCGGTTCGTCGTCGTCGACGGGGACTTTCGGCCCGAGGCTGAGGTTCACGATCTTCGCGTCCGTCGTCTCGACGATGTCGCGGATCTGTGCGAGGATCCACGGATACTCGGCGGAATCCTGCGGGACGGGTGTTGGCATGACCTGGTAGTGGGCTACGTGCGCGGCCGGCTGCCCAAAGGAGCCGCGTGAGCCCACGTCGCCGTAGAGGACCGCCCCTGTGACGGCAGCACCGTGCATTGCGTACCCACCCACCAGCCCGCGGCCCGTGAGGTCGGTCGCCTCGACGAGGTTGCGGAACACGTCGCCGGTGTGGTCGACTCCACCGTCGAAGACCAGTACCTTCGGCAGGCCGGACACGTCGTGAGTCAGGGCGATCTCCCCTGCGGCGTCACTGCCAGCGCCGTCGGCGAACATTTCCATCGCCGGTGCGGGAGTGAGCGAGCGGAGCGGGTTGAACTCGGAGACCGCCTCCACGGCATCCGCAGGCAACTGCAGGGACAGGAACGTGAGCCCATCGACGACATCGGCGTCGCCTGCGACCGCCCCGCCGACGGACTCCACCAGCGAGGTGAACTTCTTCAGCGTCGCCGCGGACGCGCGGACACGTCGCTCCACCGTCGATTCGTCCGGGTCTGGATGGAGTACGGCCTCGAAGGATTGAATACCCTCTGCGGCCGCCCCGCGCTCTTTCGCATGGGAGACCTTGATCTCATTGAACTGACGCAGCTCTTCCGCCGCTTTCGCGAGGCTCGGTTCACTCGCCCCGTGCAGCAGCTTCATCATGTCGGCGACCGCGCCGGCATCCGCGGACAGAAGATAGGACTTCGACACCGACGTCGATTGCCCGGTCACTTCGGTGATCTTTACCCCGTCGCGGACGACGCGTGAGCCGAGCGGGCGGAGCTTCAACTTCTTCACCAGCTGCTGAGGGAACCACGAGTTGGCGAGGTAGTTCGCCCACACTTCGGCCTCGATGACCACGCGTTCCGCGCGCAGCTCCGGGCTGATGTTCTCGATGTCGTTGATGACCTGCTGCAGCTGCGGCTGCAGGATCACACGCGCTTCATCCAGCGTCTTCGGATGGTATTTGTTGGGCCGGCGCGGCGGGCGGTCTGTCGAAAAGGACAGTTCCTCTCCGTTGACGAGCACTCTCCGGTCGTTTCGCTGTTCAGGCATAATTCCCCCTGTTATCGTCGGCGCAGGTCGTTGCCGATGGTTACGTGGCTGACGCCCAACCAGTCCGCGGTCCTGCGCTGTGTCCACCCCATTGTGTGGGCCGCATGCGCGAGCCCTGCACGCACATCCGCAGATTGAGTGGCCCGGCGGCGAGCTTCCGCAGTGATGGCTGTGAGGAGATCGTCGGAGGCCGCACTCGTGCGACCTTCCAACACGATGCGCCGCGAGGCCGTTTTCACCCACACGTCGAGTGTCGACAGCGTCTCCCCCTCGAACGACAGCGCCATCGCTTCCCGCGTCGAGGCTGCCACCTCCAGCCGATCCAACACCTCGTGGGTGTCCAGGAACCGCCTTCGCTCTTCCGGTCCGGGCACACCGAACGCGATCTCCGCGTCGAAACGGCGGAAGATCGCACTGTCGAGAAGCTCTGGGTGGTTGGTTGCCGCGATGAGAAGCCGGCCCGCAGGCCACGCATCCAGCTGTTGCAGGACGACGTTGACGACCCGCTTCATCTCCCCCAGGTCCTGCTGGTCCCCGCGAGATTTCGCGATGGCGTCGAACTCGTCCAGAAACAACACGGCGCCGGCTTCATGGGCGGAGTCGACCAGCTCCTGGAAGTTGCTCCCGGTCTTACCCATCAGGCTGGAGATCAGCGTGGCGAAGTTGACGGTCATCAGTGGGACCTTCAGGCGCGCGGCAACGTGCGCGGCGGTGACAGTCTTCCCGACACCGGGAGGGCCGATGAACAGCACCGTCCGCGAAGGGGTGAGACCGAACCCGCTCAGCTCCGCCGCGGACGCATGCTCGGAGATGAGGAGCTCGACCTGTGCGGACAGTTCCGGAGCCAGGACAACATCCGGGGCGTGCTCGATGATCCGTGCCCATGCGCCCTCGATGGTGGGAGCAGGGGCAGCGCCGCGAAGCGGTGACGCGGTGGCCGGACCGGGGAGCGCGAGCGCCGCCATGAGCGCTTCCTTAAACAAAACCGTGTGATGCACTCCGGCGGGCAGGCGACGTGACGCACGACGCGCGAGGACTCGTGCCCCGTCACTGTCGCCAGTGATTCCTGCGCGTGCGAGATCGACGTACGCCTGTTCGAGAGGGGAAAGTTCGGATGCTGGCACGCCTCAGTTTACCATGCGCATCTCAAGCAAGACAACACTTCGTGGGCACCCTGGTAAGTGAAACTTGATTTGTTTACTCTTCCTTACCAGAGCTGGTATCTCGCCAGAGGGCGCGGACCGTGAACGTCGCTTCGCTGGTGGCCTTCGTCACCAGCGGGATGCTCGCTTCCCCGCCCAGAGACACCCCAAAGGTGAGTTCAAGCTCGTCGGGTGACGCGGCCGTGATGCTGGCTTTCACGGAGGTCATCACGTCATCGCACAGTTTGGCGATGGCTTTTCCAACCTCGCGGACGTTGTCCGCGGTCGTGGACGCGAAACCGTCTCCGCCGCGCAACGGCGATTCGGCGGGCTGAGCAACCTCGATGGTGAACAGTGAACGACCTTCGTCATCCGTGATGATGTGCTGCGACATAGCTGCTCCCTTCCTGACACCGACAGTACCGCCACGCGGCGACAGTCCCCCATACTCACTGCGGGTCGCACGTCGCCCACCCGACCGTTGACTTCGCTGCGTGGATTGTCGGCACAGTTGCGCGCCTGCGAAGGACGTCGACGCATCAGGTCCGATCAGAAGGGCAGGTTGGCGGCACAGGTCCTGGCGAGTGATGACTATTGGCCAGATGCGAATAGCCCGCACGTTCATTGCCCTGCTTGACGGGTCGCCGCAGGGATGTCGGGCAGGAGGTTGCCCAAGTTTCTGGTGATGATGGCGACAACGGCGCTGCTCGCTGCCTTGGCGGTTCTGGGTCGCCATTTTCACGTTTCGGGTGAAACCCGCGTACTTCTGTTCGTCAGTATCTGCCTATCCGCGGTCTGGTGCTTGACGTACTGGGCAGCGCCACTGGTAGGTGCCACAACTCTCCTGGCCGTTGAGCTCATCCCCTGGCCCCTCGCCCTAACCGTCGTGGCATCGGCCTGCTCGTTGGTCCACGGGGCGCGACGCGTAGTCGGCCCGCACCGTGTCGAGGACAGCCCGCACGCGTGAGTAGAACGTGTCAGAGCGGGAGGGAACTAACACCATTCGCCCGCGTGATGAGGATGTCCTCGCCGCCCACTGGCGTGGCCACGTCCACCGTATCTTGAACGGCCGCTGCGTACTTCTGGCCGCTGGTCGCAAGTGTTGGCGTCTGCAAACACGTTCCGTGGCAGCCCTCGTCGTCGAGTTGACGTGCCGTGTGCCATTAACTGTCCTCTGAGGCACGAGGTCAGTCGGAGAGAGCGGCCTTTCGTCGCTGTAGATACTCGGCGAACTTGGGCGCGGTGTAGGCGTACTGCCCCTTCTGGATTCGGTAGAGAACACCCTGGTCTGTCAGGCGCCCCATGAGCACGTTGATGTTGCCGTCGCTCTTCGCACTCTTCCCTCGGATGTCCGCGGTTTTCAAGGGCGGGTAGGGGCACGAGGCGCTGAGCATCAAGACGTCCTGCTCGCTGGGAGTGAGGGTCTCGATTCGTCCGACGTAGAACTCCTCATCGAGGCGCGCGTAGATTTGCTCCTCGATGACGTCGAGCATCTCGGTGGTGAACTGCCGGACGCCAGCGTCTGACGCCGCCTCCCAGAGCTCTGCGCCCCACAGCTGAATGAAGAAGGGGTAGCCTTCGACCTCCTCAAGCACCCGAGCAATGAGGTCGTCAGTCGCATCAATTCCGGTGCCGTCTAGTGGGACGACGAAAGCGTCTCGAGCAGCGCCGGGGTTTCCTTCCAGTTCGCCGATGTTCTCGGCTTTGAACATCCTCTCCGAGTAGGTTCGCGCGCGTTGCAGGTTTGCGCGCAACGTCGGCAGACCACACATCACGAGGGCAATGGGGAGGCCAGACTCTTGCAGTGCATTGACCGCTGCCACGAGCATCGAGAGCGGATGTTCGCCGTCGCGGTCCTTGTCGTCACGAATTACTTGCGCCTCGTCGAGGAGGATCGCGAAGCCCTCATGGCCTGTACTGACCGCTGCCTTCACAATACCGAACAGCGCTTCGGCGAGCTCGGTCTCCTTGGGGCTCCCGCCTGCGAGGCTGAAGGTCACGTCCTCCATCGTCACATTGAGCATCCCGCGCGTAGCGACCCACGCATCAGAGACGTGACCTTTCATTGTGCGGAGCGCCGAGAGTCGACGCTCCGCCGCCTTGCTCAGTGCGACCAGCAACTCGGTGAGTTCCTGCTCAGTGTTGTGCCTGGGCTCGAGCTGGCGACGCACAACAGCCCAGTTCTCAGAGCGGGCGATTGCTTCGAGCTCTTTGAGAAGCACCGACTTGCCCACTCCTCGCAAGCCGGTGAGCCTGAGGTTAGCGGGGATCTCGGGGGCTCCCGCAAGAATCTTCTTGAACCGCGCCATCTGCGGGTCGCGGCCAGCGAGGTGCAAGGGCGCGGTGGCGGCACCTGGTCGGTAGGGGTTCTTCTTCGGCATTTCAGTCATAACAGGAATTCTTTAGGTTTTAAGTAACCTAACAGCAAAACTGTAATGTCTCAACGTCCGAGTTCGTAACGCGATCCTGATTCGAATGCACTTCTCGGCGTCCGTGCTCCCGCGTGCGCCCGGCCCTCTAGCCATCGGGCCTGCCCGCGCAAGTGAGGTGATTGGATTGGCTCATACGCGGGCGGAGACAGGAGTTCCCTCACTGAACGCCTGGAAGCTCGGAAGCGCCCAATGACCCCGTCAAGCACCGGCAACCGCGCCCGCGCCGGTGCCGGCGCCGGCGCCGGCCAGTCCGACCAGACCCAAGTTTCTGGGAACCCCGCTACGCGCGCGCCGTCTGACCTCACATCCAGCGTGTCCTCAGCAACGGCATCCCCGCCGTTCGCTTCGAGCACGAGGGGCGGCGACGGCGCGCCTTAGCGCACGCACGACCCTGGACCGACGGCACAGTATCTTGTACCATCGGCATTGATCCACGATCTGGAGGCCGGGTATGAGAGCGCTCGAACACTCGACGAGCATCGCGCTGCCGGACCAGCGGGTTGCGGTGTGTGGCGACTGGCACGGGAACGTCGGCTGGGCGCGGATGATCGCTCGAGTACTGCCGCGCCTCGCGCCCGACGTCTCGACGTTCCTTCACCTGGGTGACTGGTGGATGCCACCGGCAGAGACCGACGAGGTGTTCGCTGACACCGGCATTGAACGCATCTACGTCACCTTAGGTAACCATGAACCTTGGGACCAGATCACACCTCTTCTTGAGAAGTACCCCGGGGCGGCAGTCCGAATCTCTGAGATCATCTGGCTTCTCCCCCGCCCAGCGCGCCTCACCATCGGCGGCCGAAGCGTCCTCTCCCTCGGGGGCGCCGCGTCTGTTGACCGACAGTCAAGAATAGAGGGGCTGAGCTGGTGGCCGGATGAAGCCATCACTGACGAACAGGTCGCGGCCGCCATCGCCGGCGGCCCCGCAGACCTGATGCTCACCCACGAGCCCCCCGCGGGCACTCCTGTCCGTCCAGTCCGGGAGATCCTGCGCACGAACCCACAGGGCTTCCCGAAGAGAGCGCTCGAAGCGTCCGCGGCGTCTCGAGCACGAGTCAGCGAAGTCTGGGACGCCGTACGCCCTGAGCTGCTCGCTCACGGGCACCTGCATGCGCCGGGTGGCGGCAAGACCGAGGACGGTCGCCGGGTCGCGAGTCTCGGGCGAGAAGGTCAGGAGGCGAACCTCGCGATCCTCGACATGACGTCGTTGAGGATGGCGACACCGAGCCTCGCCATCATCCGAGGGATGGCGGAGCCCCCATGAACAACGTTCCCGTGCGCTCGAGAGAGGATCGGCTCAACGGAGTCCTTAAGGCGTTCCACTCGTGCCAGCTCGACGGACTGCCCGCTACCCCCGCTGCAATCCGCGACGCCTGGGACTACGTCGAGGGACGCCGCACCCTCGACGAGCTCATCGAAGACGTTGCTCGCCGCCGCACTCGTCGCCCCACGGGCGACATGGAGGACGCGTTATGACCGGCGATGAGCGGAATCCGTGGGCCGCGATAGTCGGGCCTTGCTACACGGTGGAGAGCATGGCATGCACGCTCGGCTGGACCGAGGCCGAGGTCATGGACGCAGGCGACGACCTTCGGCTGCTCAGGCTGCGCACCAGCGACGACGTCTGCCTCTTCCCCGCATTCCAACTTCTCAACGGGCAGGTCGTTGACGGACTGCAACAGGTGCTCCGCATCCTGCAGACAGGCGTCAATAGCTCATGGACGTGGGCACAGTGGTTGAACGTCGAGATGCCCGACGCAGACCCGCCCCGCAACATTCAGTACCTCTATGACGGGCGCCTCACTGACGTGATCCGCGACGCCGAGCACGTCGCGTGGTCGTGGCAGTCCTAAGATCGCGGGCCCGGCATCGGCATTTCCTCCCCCAGGTCTCGGACACCGGCTCGGAACCACTCTCCTGCTGGCACCAGGTGTCGTCGCCGAGAGGTACATGGGCTTGGAGACGGACACCGCCCGGTGGAGTTTCGCAGGCGGCAGTGTCCACTTAATTGGAGTCGATCCCTTGAGGATGCCTCCGCACACGATCTGGTGGCGCGGGTAGTTCAGCTATGCCCACGCGGCGGAGTGAGGGACCTGCGGTAGTCACGGATCAGTCGAATCTCGTCCACGCCCGACTGCATGGCTTGCTCAGCCTGCCGCGGTTCACCCCAAGTCTGGACCGTGACCCAAAGAGTCAAGGCGCCCGTTGCCGCGCTGATGATCGCGATGATGTCGTCGTCCAGTGTGTCCAGCCACCACAGGGCACCCCCGATCAGAATGCCGCCAATCACGAAACCGACTAGGAGCGACCGATATCGACCGCCACGGATCGCCCGGAGGTTGCCTTGCAAGCGCACGTTCTCTGCTGCGAGCATGGCGTCGCTGGCCTCTACGTAGGGGACGTAGTCGCGCCCTTCCGCGACATAAATGTCCCCGTTGTGGCCCCGGCCTGTATTGATGTCTCTCATGGGTGCGCTCCTTGTCATCGTTGTTCCCCGCGCATAGGGGGATTTTCAGCAGATCGGACTACTTTTATGAACCACGTCTTCAACGCCGCTGTCCTGGCATCTCGCACAACAGCTGAGCAGCACGCTCGGTTTTCTGAACTCGCTCGGACGGAGTCTGCACTCGCGTCCGACCTGGGGATCAGCCGACACAGGTTGCGGCTGATGCGCTTCGCGGGTTGCGCGCCGCGGGCAACGCGTTTCGACGGCACGGTGTACTACTCGTTCGAGGAGATCAGTATCTGGTTGCGTCCGTATAAGTAGTCGAGTGGAGACCTCGACGCGCCGGGTGCGCGGTCCGAGGTCAAAACCGCGCTCCCGTTCAGCACCGATGCACCGCGGATCGGCTACGATCCCGTCGCGTATGGGAAACCATGGGCTCATGGTGTCAGAGGACAGCTCTACCTCTTGACGTGAGGAGCTGTATGCCGTGGTGCGTGAGAGCAGTTCAGTGCTCTCGGCTCGTTCCTTCCAGACAGCCTCGAACGCACCGAGTTCGCGTTCGACGAGCGCTTTCGCGAGCGTGCAGACTAGCGGTCATAGGCGTCCAGGTATGACAGTTGCGTGTCTCGCTGCGACGCTCCTCGGTCTGCTACGCCCCGACTCAACGAATGCTTAGCGCCGCGTCACGACCACTGCACGAAGAGGCCGATGCACGCCACGGCGTCGACGCCTCACTGCAATCCATGCGAAGCCGCGACCGTGTCCTGAGGATCCTGCTCTTGTGGAGTTCAGAGGGTAGCTGGGATTCGACCGTCCGCTATGGCAGAGGCATTCTCTCCTCGATCAGCTGGCCGTATGAGCCGCTCGTGCAAGTGGCCATGTCCTCCAGACGTTCCGTCACCCACTCCTTCCACTAGACAGCGAAACGATGCAGCCTGCGAAGTGGAGCGAGGAGCGCAGCCGGGACCTAGAGGCCTGACGTGTTTCAACCGCATGAGCGACTGAGTGCTGAGAGAGGCCACACATCGGCGTAACGGAGTGCCGCGAACTACGGAAAGCAACACAGACGAACACCCAAATCGAAGTTCAGCATGCCGAACATTCCCGGCCGGCCTCTTAGGGGTCACTCGATCGCGCGACTATTTTCATGCACCCAGTGCAGCGGATGAACCTCAAATGGTCCCGCAGCACCGCTCTCGATGTAGCGAGTGTGCATTCCGGGGACTGGCGCCGATCATGCGGCCCACAGATCCTCACTCGAATAGCCAAGTTGTGGGGAGAACAACCATGTCTGCAGTCCGCCGTATCGCACCTGTCGTAGCCTTCGCTGCGGCGGCGGTCGCGTTGGTTGCGACGCCGGCGGCCGGAGCTGATCGCCCGACTCCGGAGCGCTTCGACGTGCAGACCCGCACGGTTCAGCTCTCCGACGTCACCAGCGGGACACAGTACGCCGCATTCACGGTTCCGGATTGTGTGACGGAGATCGCGTACGTGATCGATGGTGCCGCCGGTGGTGCGAGCCGCAAGACGGGGACGCCTCAGCGAGCTGAGGGTGGTGTCGGGGCGGTGCGCTCCGGAACCCTTCGCGTCAATGCCGGCGAGCAACTTCGTCTTTACCCAGCACAGCAGGGTTATTCGGCGTTGACCGTAGCCGACACCGGAGATGCGGGCGGCGGAGGCGCCATCGGATTTCGCGCCGGTGGCGGCGGTACCGGCCAGGACGATGGCTGGGTCAACCGTCAAAACGCTGGGGCCGGCGGTGGTGCTAGCTCCGCCATCACACTCGGAGCCACACCGCTCGTCGTCGCCGCAGGTGGCGGTGGCGCGGGAGGCTCCTCGTGGAACTCTGTGACGAATACGGGCAAGGGTGGCGACGGCGACGCGCCCGGGTTCGCGGGCGTCAGCCACCCATCGAGCGGTGGTCTCCTCAATACCGTGGCTTCTGGCCTCGGTGGAAAGGCGACTGAACCGTTCGGAAACGGCGGTGGCGGCGGCGGCGGCGGCGCGGGTTACGTTGGCGGCGGTGGCGGTCAAGGAACAGGAATCGCCAGCCAGGGCGGTGGTGGCGGTGCCGGAGGCACTAGCTATGTTGACGCTTCCCGACTCGGTTCGAGCAGTATCACTGACTTCGGCCTCAGCGCCGCGGATCTGAACCCCCTGGGCGACGGAGCCGTGAAGATCGCCTGGTACGGATGCGCCAGCGTCCTCACGATCAACGGGACCGCCACGACCAGCACGGGAACGACTACACCCGCAGCTGGATGGACGCACTCGCTCACCACGACGGCGTCGCTTCGCCCAGGGAGCGAGCTAGCTCTCGACGCCGAAGGGCGCGCCGATGCGACCCTCGGCGGCTTCGCCAATGCCAGCGTCTCCATTCCCGTCACCGTGACCCAGGCCGCGCGGGAAGGCTGGGTCATGCGCGACTGGACCACCACCACGATGAAGGGTCCATTGGCTACTTGCATCGTGAATGGGGACTCTGCCTCGACGCTCCCGGTGACGAACGTGGACGCGCACTCCTTCCGCATCAGCGTCCCCGCGAACTCGTGGGTCGAGTGCACGTTCGACACTGTCGAAGCAGCACCGGACATGGATGTCGTCTCCGACAGTCATCACCTACTCACCGGAGCGCTGGACCCGACGTTGGTGACGTCGGGCGAGGACGTCGAATTCGGGTACACCGTGCGCAACACCGGCAACCTTCCCTTGAATCTCACCGCGACCGACCCCAAGACCCCGGACCTGGCGTGTGCGGAAACCGCACTATTGCCCGGCACCGTGACCCGCTGCGCCGGAACCGCCTCGATCACCCGTGATTGAGGAACCTGCCAGCACCCGCAATCCCACCCCGATGAAAGGAACGAAATGACTTCGACCAACCCCACCACCACACGCAACCGTCGCACCAAGGGCATCATCGCCATCGGCGCTGGAGCCGCGCTCCTGCTCGGCGGCTCCACGTTCGCGCTGTGGACCGCTCAGTCCAACATCGCCGCAGGCTCGGTCACCGCCGGTAACCTCGAGGTCGCCGTCGCAGACGGCGTCTGGAACGACGTTTCCGCCGAGCACGCGACCCCGCTCGCGATCCCGGCGCTCGCGGACTTCCGCATCATTCCGGGCGACGTCATCGAAGGCGAGTTCCCAGTGGATGTCGCCGCCCTCGGTGACAACTTCCTCGCGGACCTCACCGTCGGCTTCACCTCCCCGAGCGGCGAGCTCCTCGCCGACCTGGAAGGCGTCACCGTCACGTACTCGATCCTCGATGCAGACGGCAACGTCGTTGGCACCGGCGACACGGTCAGTGTCCTGTCTGCGGACAGCGTCGTTGTCTCGCCCGGCGCCATCGTCGTCGACAACCTCCTGGACGGATCCGCACCGGAGCTCACCGCCGTCGTCACCGCGACGTTCGACGTGAACACGCCCGACCAGGTCCGCACCGCCACCGAGGCTCTCCTCGGTGACCTGAACGTCACGGTCGCGCAGAAGCGCGCCTGACCCCAGCAAGGTGCCCGACGCTCCCCAGCGCCCGGGCATCGCACGGAGCCTCACCCCCTCAGGGCCCGTGCATCGTGTAGGTGCCCTCTCCCCAGGGCCCCGCACACCCGTGCAGCGTTCTCCTTCCCGAGACGCGCACACGGCGCCCGCCCCCTCCCCGGGGCGGGCGCCCTCACCCACCGAATCGGAGCATCATGAAAGCGAAGATCCTCGCGTTCACCAGCTGGACGCTGATCGCGCTGCTCGTGGCCGCGGCCCTCGTAGTCGCCGTGCCCCGACTTCTCGGCGGCACCACCCTCACCGTGCTGACAGGCTCCATGCAGCCAGCGATCAACCCAGGTGACGTCGTCGCCGTCATCCCGACCACGCCCGCCGATCTCTCCCCAGGCGACGTGGTTACCTTCCAGCCGAACTCCGGCGATCCGATGCTCATCACGCATCGCATCATCGCCGTGCAGGGCACCAGCACGGATCCCACATTCATCACTCGCGGAGACGCGAACAGCGCAGCCGACGACGAGATCTTCGCCGAACAGGTCCAGGGGCGCGTACTCTACGTCATCCCCTACATCGGCTGGGTGAACAACATCGTCGGTCCCGCCGCACCAATGGTCGTCATCGCCGCTGCGGTCGCGCTCATCATTGCGGGCGGCTACGCGGCGTTCGCTCCCACCCGTCTACGTCCGCGTCCCCTCGAGGAGGTCTCGCAATGAGAACACGAACACTCGGACTCACCGCCGCAGGGGTTGCCCTCGCCGTTGGGCTGTCAGCGGGCACGGTCGCCGCTTGGGTTGGCAGCGATGCCACCGAAGCCACACCGTTCACCTCCGGCGCCTTGACCCTGAGCCCTGACACCGTCATGGGCGTCACGGGACCGTTGTGGCTGGATACCTCTGTACCCGGCGCGCCCGTCATTATCGACCCGAACACCTTCCTCGCGTCCGCTGGCGATCAGATCCGCATGGGCCAATACTTTACCCTCGCCGCTGCGGGCGACAACCTCACCTACCGACTCAACGTCCGCTGGGACGCGGCACCCGCGATTCCCGACGGTGTCACGGCCACGTACACATTGACAGAGAATCCCGGTACCGCCTCACCCACCGTGCACGTTCTGCGAGCAGAGTTGGGTACCTCTGTCACGTTGCCGACCGCCGCCGAGGGCAACCGCAAGTTTCTCTTGGATATCGACCTCCACTACGACGGCTCCCGCCCCGACCGAACAGAGGCACAGGTGGCGCTCACTGACATCGGACAGGTCAGCATCTCTGCCGACCAGATCCGCGAAGGAGGCCAAAGATGACGCGCACACGCACCACTCACGTCCCGCTAAAGAATCGCCGCCGCACAGCGATTGCCACGTCGGCCTCCGCTCTCGGTGCAGCGCTCGTCGCTGTCGCTGTCACGGGTGCAACGTCTGCGCTATGGCGCACGGAACTTACTGCCCAAGCCGCACTCCCCGATGCCGCCGTGCTTTTCGCTGTGAACGGAGAGGAAGCAAATGCTTCCGATCCGACTATCGCCGTCACCTTCGGCACCGCCGAGACGCAGGCCCTACTCGACGAGGGACGCGTCGTCCTTCCCATCGAGGTCGAATCTCTCTCGCAAGGAAACCGTGGCCTCCGATACTCGATCACGCTCCCCACAACTCAGGAGACCGACATCCTGCACTGGGCAGACATGACGGTGTTCCCAGTCACCGACCAGGACCAGTGCACCGTCGACGCCGAAGCTCCCCTCCTGCCTCCCAGTACGGCAACCCCGGTGCCAGCAACGTACTCCGACGACACCACCCCTGTCACCGAATACTGGTGTTTCCAGGCCGAACTTGGACAGCTCCCTGACGTCGGCGTTTACACGTCAACCGCCACCATCACCGGCACACACGCCCTCGGCGACATCGTCGAGACCCAGCCCTGGAACATCGACGTCGCCACCGCATTCACCGCCGCGAACGAACCCACCCACCGCGTCGAATTCACCTACGAGACCTTCCGAGACGGAGCCGAACGATGACTCCCAGCATCCTCATCGCCTCTGCACTCGCCTCCGCACTCGCCCTCGCGGGTCCTGCGACGACGTCGTCCGATCCGGCCCCCGCTCCGGACGTCATCGTCATCGACGACCTCGGAATACGCGAGCTGCCCACACAGTGGTTCTCCGACGCCACGCTCGTCCCTGGTGACAGCGCGGACCGCACGGTCCTTCTCCAGAATTCCCGGTCGCACCCGACGACGGTATCCGTGGCTCTGACGAACATTCACCCGCCGAAGGATGCGTCGCTCCTCGCCGACTTGAACCTGCGATGGGGAACCGAAGCGGCCAGCGTCGCTGAGGTCACCACTACGCCACCTACCCTGGTCGACGCCGTCGTACTCGCCCCGGGTGAACGTCTACCCATCAGCATCGGCTACGACTACAGCACTGACGTCACGCGAATCCCTCTGGGCGCCCAAACACTGACCTTCACAATCAGCATCGAGGCGAGCGACCCTGGTGCCGGTGCGGGGCGCGCCCCTGACCGGGGCGCCGGAACTATCCCCGACCGTATCGGTAACCTGGCCACCACGGGAGCAGAACCTGGTAGTTGGTGGGTTTGGGCGGTCCTCGCCACCGTGGCCGGCTGGTGGCTGATCGCCACACGCCGCACGAAGCGCGAGCCGGACGAAGAACGAGTATCTTCCGGAGTTCTTTTCTAATCACACACGAACGCTCTGCTCGGTCTACCCGACTGACCATCGTCGGAAGCCATCGCCCGGCCGAGGCGCCTCGCAGTGCGTTCATTGGAGAATCATGTCCGCATGGAAGAAGAGCTCGACGTTCTCGGCCCAAGAAGCGACACAGACATTGCTGTCTCGCTGGAGCTCAACGGAATGCACGTTGACGTCACCGTTCGCGCGGTGGCGGATGATGCAGCTTCCGATCGGCTCCGAATGAATTGTGACGCTACTGCTTTACCCGCGATCCTGGAGTACAACTGAGGCATGGATCGTCGAGAGGGCGCGCGTCCCACGGCCTCGGAACAGGTCGCCGACTCCTCGCGTACATCGAGCGACGTCATCACACGTTATCGCGCGGGTGAAAGCCTGAGAGGGCTAGCCGCGTCGACAGGCATCTCTCGGCACCGCATACGACGGCTACTTGTTGACGCCGGCGAACCCATACGCCGACACGAGAAGGTAACACTTCCCAGCGACCCCTCTTGGTGGTTCGAACAGTTCGATAGCGGCCGGTCTGTCTCCGATATCGCCGCCCAAATGGCAACCAACATCATGAACGTGTATCGCCAGCTGAGAGCCCTTGGAGTACCCCCGCCAAGAACTCCTACGTTTGATACGTGGCTCCGCGCCAGAACACGGCATGACGGCTCATGCCTACGCTGGACGGCTAGCTCGACCAACGGGCTTCCTGTCGGGAGGTTTGAAGGTTCTCGTCGCTCGGTTCGACGAACCGTCTGGGAACACGTACGGGGCCCGGTGCCTAAGGGGTCATGGATCGTCCGCACCTCAGAGTGTCCTCACCTCGATTGCGTCGAGGTGTCGCACTTACGCGTTGTCATCCCGCATTCGAGGATTGCCGAGCGAGTCCAATCCCGGAGCTTCCGCTGGGGCGAGGAACACGGAAACGCGAGGCTCTGCGAAAATGACGCGAGGAGCATTCGCAGTAACCGATCCTCGTCCGCGGGCGAGCTCGCCGGTCGATATGGAGTGAGCAAGGCAACCATCCACGCGATCCGGGCCGGACGCCGCTGGGGGCATCTGGAGCCCCACATCTGAGCCTACCCACACCCCGGGGCACCCAACCCGACATCGCGGTCAAGCGCGGCACCGTCGGATCCCGATATCACGCCATCTTCGCAGTCCTGCCGCGGCAGACTCCACGCCAACGCCGGCAAGATTGACTCGGAGCGTGCCGTACGGTGCGGCGAGATCGCAAGGAGGCGCGACCGGCGAGCGTCTGTCGCTCGACCTCGCCGGTTCCCTCGGAGTCAGTGCGCCAACCGTGCACGACATTGCAACCGGCACTATCGCTCGAGCATCATTTGGCCAGCGAAGCTGCTAGGGCGCAGGCGGCTCGTGGGCGGGGACGACCAGCAGCTGTCCAGCCCGAGTGGTAAGCAGATAGTGGTGCTCTTTCGCTTCAAATCGCAGTACAAGCCGCAGCTGGGGTGGAGTTCGACGTGGAAGCTCTACCGCCGCGCCGTCGAGAGCTCCGCCGAAGACGGGAACCCGAGCGCGGCGGACGCGCCAGCGGGACTGTGCGTTGTCTACCTTCGGTCGGCTGAGACTCGACGTTGGAAACATGGCGATCTCCTCTTGCGGCGCGCTGAAAACTTGGCGAAGCGGACTATTGGGCGTAGCACCATATGATCATCCGCGACCGCTCGCTCGG
Source organism: Microbacterium sp. GQ128 (assembly GCF_059758615.1). NCBI lineage: Bacteria > Bacillati > Actinomycetota > Actinomycetes > Micrococcales > Microbacteriaceae > Microbacterium > Microbacterium sp. GQ128. The sequence continues at coordinate 401,396 of NZ_JCAXDY010000003.1, read as the reverse complement.
TGCGTCTAGTTCGATGTCGCGAGGCTGGACCACGATATTGTGTGCTCTTTCACCCCACGCTGATGGCCAGATCGCCAGCGTTGGGTGGTAGTCACATTGAGGTATAGGCGCATCCGCAGCGTTGTTGCGGATCGGCGCCTACCCTGCGTTCGCGTGAGTTCGAAGCAGCCGAGGAGAGCCGCACTGTACGAAGGGCAGAACCGTCGTTCTGGCCTTCGCCAGCAAAGAAGAGGTCCTGTGCGCCCCTCGCCGTCTCCAGGTCAGCCCGGCGTCGCCCGCCGCGCCAGTACGGACAACCCTCATCGTTCCGCTAGTTTGGCCCGGCAATAACGCGAACCGCGCCAAACAACCGAGCCGCCAACCGCCCGATCACCATCGAGTGCAGGACCTAGCCGCGTGTCCAGCGCGTCCCGCGTCCACAACGGGGGTTTCAGCTTTGAGGCGGCTCAACGGAACTCATCCGTCGCTATCGGGAGTCACCGTCGCCGCTCCACTGATCGTGCAAATCCTCGCGTCGGTCCAGTCCGAGTTTTCGAAGAAGGCGGTATACGTGGTTCTCGACGGTGCGAATACTGAGGAAGAGCCGATCGGCGATCTCCCGATTCGTCATCCCAGAACGCGCGAGCATCGCGACTTCGTGTTCACGACCGGTGAGTACCGAACTGGATGACGCAGCCGTCACCCCGGTTGGCCTGGGCAGATTCGGCCCGCCGAGAGCGCTGAACGCCTCGACAGTCAGGGGTTTTGCGCCGGCGCTCAACCGGTGCTCATCAATCGCGTCCAATGCCATCCAGGCGAGATGGTTTCCTGGGGCGGCCTCGATATCCTTCAGTGCCGCAAGGATTCCATCCTCGCGGCCGTTGGCCACGGCTACGTGTAGATCGACCTGCGGTTTGAACACCGGGAGTGCGGCTTGCTCATAGATCTCTTGAAGTCGAGTTGCTTCGTCGACTGAATATCTCCTGCGCCGAGCAGTGAGGACCAGCAGCGCCGAGGCAAGATACTGCCCCTCGATGTCGCGCTGCGCTTGCTCAGACAACAATGATTCAGCCGCGTCTGGGTTCTTCTCGGCGTAGAGGATCGATGCCTTTGCGAGTGCACGCATTGACCCCAGCACGGGACGGTACGTGAGCGGGTAATTGTCCATCTCTCGCTCGAGCACCCGGGCGATCTCGAGATCGCCCGCTTCGGCACGGAGGGTCACTCCCATGGCGAGCGTGCGTTGGTAGTAAGCAATCCCGAATGGTCCGGGGGGTCCATCGCCACCGTTCGCGCGAACTCAGCTGGGGTGATGGATGCCGCGACGTGCGAGCCAATCTACCAGTCGGTAAACATATCCGATATGGCTGCGAACGGGTGGACGGTAGACCCTGCAGCCTGTGACAACGTGTTCCCGTATGAGATCTTCTTCGAGGAACCGGATCCGACACTGCCCGATCGCGCTCCACGTGCCACTGGTGAGGATTGGGTGCTTCCGGAATACCTCAACCCTTCTGTGACGGTCGAGTACCAACAGACCCAGCCCGTGATCAACTACGGCGGATCTTTCACCGTTGACCTGGAAGGGCAGCCCGGTAACGTCGAAGTGCGGATCGACACGGACGGCAATGGCGTCTACACGGATCCGGTGGACATCGTGCTGGACCGGACGGTAGCCGTCGGATCGCACCGATTTGAGTGGGATGGGCTCGACGGGGAAGGCAACGCAGTTCCGCTCACGAGGGCGATTAACGTCCACGCAGAACTCGCGGTCGCGGGAGAGATTCATTTTCTCGCCGGTGATGTTGAGGCGCGCATAGGCGGAATCGAAGTGGAAGCGCTCAATGGGCCGTCGGTGGGTACGTTTCCTTTGTGGTGGGATGACTCCCGCATGGGCGACGGGTGCATGAGCCCCACCTTGCAGCCGTGCGTGAGTCCCGTGCCTCCTCAGCTGGTGGGTGAACAAGTCGATTCCCAAGGCGGAGTGCACCCGTGGGGTTCGGCAGGCGTACTCAGTGGTGCCATCTGGGGAAACAACCGGTATATCGATGATTGGACTTTCACGGCCGGGGTGCTCAGTCCCATCCTCGCCCTTGCTCCGGGAGCGATCATCGACAAGACAGCACCGGCCTTGCTCGTGGAGCCGGGAACAATGACCACCCACTCCTGGACGGTGACCAACTCCGGAAATGTGGCATTGATCGACCAAGTTGTCACGGATGACGTGACCGAGGTGCTGGCTGTGGGAGGCATCGATCCTGCCAGCATCTCAGCAACGACCGGGGCGGTGAGATATGACGCAGCCCGTGCCGAGATTGTGCTCGTGACGACGTTGCAGCCCGGAGAATCATCGACAGTCTCCTACGAGGTGGCTATCGACGAGGATGCGGTGCCGTGGTCGACATTCACGGACACCGTCGAGGTCGATGGCTGGGATGCCACGGCTGCGCTAACGCAAGGTGTGATGGTCGCGAGCATCGACCTTCAGAAGTCAGCAGATACTTCACAGCTCGGTGATCCACCGCAGATCGGCGATCTCGTCACTTACACCTTCACTGTCACCAACGACACCCGGGTGGAATTGCACGGTGTTGCGATCACGGATCCTCTTATGGGACTCAGTGATATCGCGATCGAGTGGCCAGGTGACCCGGGAGTTCTCGACGTCGGACAATCAGCGGAAGGCACAGCGACCGTTCGCGTCGCTGCCGCGCACCTGGATGCTGGCGCGCTCTCCAACACCGCGCAGGTGTCGGCGCTCACACCTATCGACACGACCGTGACCGACAGCGCTTCCGCAACCGTTCTCTTGACGCAGGCGCCTACACTCACCTTTACCAAGACAGCTGACGCCTCCGATGTGTCTAGCCCTGCCGCCGCAGGCGATCAGGTGGCGTACTCGTTCGTTGTTGAGAACACGGGAAATGTCACGCTCAGCGACGTAGTGATCGTCGATCCGCTGCCCGGGCTTGGGCAAGTGAACATGCAATGGCCGGGAATGCCGGGGGTCCTAGCAGCCGGCGAATCAGCAACCGGAACAGCAACGCTGTCCTTGACTACCGCTGAGATCGATGCCGGTTCTGTCACAAACACCGCCACAGCTCAGGGCGCGGGTCCGTTCGGACCCGTCAGTTCGGACCCGCAGTCGACAACGGTCTCCCTCCAGCAGGAAGGAGCAATGACTCTGACAAAGACTGCCGACCTGGGGACGCTGCCCCCGTTGCCTATGGCTGGTGACGAGCTCATGTACCGGTTCATCGTCACGAACACGGGGAATGTCACGTTGAGTGATGTCTCCGTGCTTGACGCTCTCCCTGGGCTGGACAGTATCATCATCGACTGGCCTGGAGACGTGGGAATCCTTGCTCCCGGCGAGGTCGCAGAAGGCGTTGCGACGCTGCCTCTCACTCAGGGCCATCTGAACGCCGGGCAAGTGACCAACACCGCTTATGCCGAGGGGACCGCCCCCGACAATGCCGTCATCGCGTCCGATGATGCGACGGCGACCACGCCGCTCCCCCAGTTTGCCGCGTTGCGCCTAGAGAAAAGTCCTGACCTGTCTCAGCTCGCAGATCCCGTGCGCCCTGGAGACCTTCTTGGATACGAGTTCCTCGTCGAGAACACCGGGAATGTCAGCATCACCGACGTCGTGATCAGCGATGAACTCCCCGGACTCGGCCCGATCACTATCAGCTGGCCCGGCCTCCCCGGCGTCCTCGGACCGGGTCAGCAAGCTACCGGTGTGGCGCAGATTTCGATCAGCGAAACCATGATCCTGAACGGCCAACTTCGCAACGAAGCAGTCGCTACCGCAACCAGCATCACTGGTGAGACCGTGCCACCCGGGCGAGCGGAGGCGACCGTTCTTCTCGAAGCAATCGCCGATCTACAGATCACGAAAACGGCCGACTCCTCCGGAGTGAGTGTCCCCGCACTGGTCGGAGAGCCCATCCGCTACACGGTGACCGTGACAAACGCGGGAAACGTCGCCCTCAGTAGTGTGAGCATCACGGACCGGCTGCCTGGGCTGAGTAACCTGGTCTACCGGTGGCCGGGGCAGCCGGGAGTGCTGGCGCCAGGACAGAGCGCTACTGCTACTGCCACGCTCACGCTCGACGCCATGCACATCGCGGAAGGCCGGGTCACCAATGCTGCCTTCGCGATCAGTGAACGAGACGATGGCCTGATCGTCCGTTCCGCGACCTCGAGCGCGACCGTCGTCCTCGACCGCGGCCTCGCAGCAACGGGCGCTGACCTTGCAGGTGCCGCCTCGCTGACGGCCTTCGCGTCCACTGCGCTCATTCTTGGCTTGGTGCTTCGACGACGCGTCCATCCCAGTCCGCTGCAGGCCTAGCAATGCACGTTCGATCGGGGTCAACGCCTACAGCGCGATCGCTCATGACACGCTTCCCTGACGTCGCTACTACTTCACTGACTGCGGCGCACGCTTCGATTCACATCGGCAGGCGGTCCCGCCCCACCCACCGTGAGCCACATCTTCGGCCGTGGCCTCCACTGGCCCAGTTCCTGCACGCGTAGTGCGAGAGCGAGTTCGTCGCCCTACTGACGCGAGCCAGACAGGACAGGGAGACCCTCCCGCGCCGTCAGCGCCCGTCGCCCTTCATTCGACACTCATGTACGCTCACGCAGTCTGTGGGCCGCAGCTTGCGGGCACTAACACCGGCCGTGATGAATCCGAATGGAAGCGTCGACACTGAACTGGTGTCAGGACCCCACGTAACGGGCAAGGCGCGTCTTGTCACCCGCTGCCCCGACTTCGAAGTTCAGTTCACCTCGATGACGAGGTCGCGGGGCTCGCCTCGTGGGGCGGTGACAGCGGAGGAGATTTTCACGAGTGCACTCGTGCCGATCGGCACCGGTGCTCAGGCCGCCTCAGCGTCGTCTCCAGACAGTGAATGATTCGGACGCCGTCATTCAGCAGTTCGAGGATGACGTGTCAAAGGGTGCAGCGCTCACGGATGCCGAGCACGCCACGACCGAGAATCCGGATGCAGTGGCGCGCGCCCGAAAGTTGGAGGCCCCGCTCAAGGGGGAGCGAGTTCTAGCTCTGGTTACCGGGCTCCTCGCGGGTCGGTCTTCGACATCGTTTCGCAGTTCAGTCAGGCGTCCTCAGCGACGGGCTTGTCGGACGTGCCACGTACGGCGCCCCAGTCCCCCACGGAAGGACCGGGCGCATCGTGCCGATCCGCCGTGTTAACACTCGGGTGATCGTCATATCTGGCATGAAACGGCGCTACGGTACGTGAGGCTTTCGAGATTGCCACCAGACGGTCGGCGATTGCGGAAGGGTGCGCGCGTGGGTGCAACAAAGGTTCCATACCGTCGAACGACATTGAGTCTTCGCTGGACGATGATTGTCAGTATCCTGACGGCTTCCGGTGTGGCAGCGGCCATTCCAAGGCGACGAACGCGAACCCGAACTCGAGCACGTGTCGCCACGCTGGCTGCTCTTACTCTGGCCGTCCCACTCGCTCTCGTCGCGCCGGCTCAGGCTGCTCCCTCCTCCGACTCGACGGTGAGGATTAGCGGCCCGTGGGTGACGAACAACGGTCGCGGCGCCTCGCTCTTCGAGGCGGTCGGCGTGCCGACGGCCGGCGCCCCGATCGCCGGTACCACGGGTGCTTCGGTCGAGGCGGTGGTCGGCAGCGCCGCGACCTGGTCGTTCCCCGCGATGGGCTCGGCGGGGCCAGTAAAGTATGGCACCGGCACGCTGGCGCTCTGCCTAACCGGTGTTTCCGGTGCGGTCCATGCCGAGGCGTGTGCGGAGGGGCGAGCCGACCAGCAGTACGCCTGGAGCTACCTCGACCGGCACGACACATCCAAGGGACACGGCATCGGGCCAGCGAGCGACACCTCACGCATCCTCGGCTTCGACGACTCAGGCACGGGCACGCTGACCGCGGAGGAACGCAACCCTGGCTACTGGATGCTGTGGATCTGGGTCAGTCGCGCCCACGACGACGTCACGGTCATGGATCTGCTCACCCCGGTGAAACCGGTCCACTACGTTGCGATGGGAGACTCGTACGCATCCGGGTTGGGCACGCGCGCACCCTGGGCCTACGACAACCTCTGCTTCCAGAGCCCCGAGTCCTACTCCGCTCTGCTCGCCGCGGCAGAGAAAGCCGCCTCATACAAATCGGTCGCGTGCGCACAGGCAGTCGTGAACAACATCGACGCCGCCTCCCAGAGCTTTCTTGGTTTCTTCGACATACAATCCGGACCGCAGCTGAACGCTCTCACACCCGAGACCAACCTCGTCACCGTCTCGGCCGGTGGCAACGACCTCAACTTCGCGCAGATCCTGATCGATTGTGCGTTCAACGAGTTCTTTGACGTCCCCTCGGGCGTCTGCGTACAGGCGATCGAGGCTTCGGAGACGCAGGCGAGGAGTCCCGAATTCCACCAGAGGATGGTACAGGCGTACAGCGCGATCAAGAGCCGCGTTGCCCCCGACGCCCGCATCCTCGTCATCGGCTACCCGCACCTGTTCACCCCCGCGAAAACCCGCCTCGTAAGCGACAGCTCCCGCGCCAGGATGAACGTGGCCGTCGACGTCGCCAACGAGGAAATGCGAGTCGCCGCGACGGAGGCAGGCGTCACGTTCGTTGACGTCCGCCCCAGCTTCGAGGGTCACGGCGCGATCCGCGGCGGCAGCCCGCGCGCCTGGATCAACGACATCGACCCAACACAGCTCATCAACATCCTCCATCCGAACGCCGCTGGCCACGTACACGGATACCTGCCGGCGATCGAATCGGCGTTGCAGCCCGCAGCCCCGCCGAGGCCCTAACCCGGCGCGGCACGGCGAACCGAGGCTCGGTGCCCAACAGCTACAGACAGCCTGCGCATCTCAAGTACTGCAATTCCTGCGCCGGGTAACCGAACGCTGAGCGCGAACGTCAACTCGTGAACATTGCCTCCCGAGAGCACAACCCGCGCTTGCGGTCGGCGCCGTCGATTCTCGGAAGAAACCCGCGCCTTGCTACTGCAGGGCATGCGCGCCCTCCACTGAGCCCCACGACTCACTCGTCGCAAGTTCAGGCACTTGGCCGAAGATTCCGGTGGTGATCACTGCACGCCGCCGGAATATGACACTCGGCGCGGCCAGGACTGGGCGCCTGCACGGGCCGCACCGATACATCGGCACTGCCTTGTCCAAGTTCGTGCTGAGGGCGATCAGCGGCCGGGGACATAGTGACGAGGCCCGTACAGGCCGCGTGTCCTCGAACCTGCTGCACAACCCGCGCTCGCACTTCCGGCTCAGCGGCGACGCCGGATCGTCGCTCGGTGAGCGCGCACCGGCCGCGACCGCATAGGCCTACTGGCTGCGACGAATCCCTTGGAATCCCCTTCGATCCCAAAGCGGACGTTCCACTTACCCGCGTGCAACACTCTTCACCCCAACCCGATGGTCCCCTACGAGGCAGATCCCCTCGAAACATTGGGAGCGTCCCACGGCATCGCACGCGAGGCGTCACGCACACTATCGCGCGGAACATGAGGAAGAAGGTCTCCGCTCCCCCGGATGCAAAGCCACAAAAGCTCATCCGTACTGGTCGGCAGCGCTCGCCAGGTGCGCCACACCCCCTGTCCAACTCGCACCACGATCCCCGAGCGAACAACAACGACCTGGTCGTTGAGAGCGAGCTCACCAAGCCCGCCGAGAAAGACATACAGTTCCTCCGCCTGCGAGTGGGTATGCCAATGACCTGCCTCCTCGCCGGGAGCGAGAGCGTTGACCGTCATCCCGACATACTGCATCAGCAATTCGTGGTCAATCACGCGTCGCCCCTCTCGCGATTCGGCGACGCTGAATCCCCCGAAGTGCTCCCGCCACACCTCAGGCTCCCCGATCTCAAGGACCTCGTAGTCACTCATGTGCAGCACCGAGTTTCGCTTCGCGAGACGACACCGGGGCGAGGAGCGTGTTGAATAGCGCCCGCATCGCGCGTCCCTCGCGACTGGCAGGCATTGTGTCGCCCCGTCCGCGGCGATGCGGATACTCGTCGAACGCCGCCGCCTTCTCGGCGTTCGCCTGCGCGGTCAACGACCGCAGTGGTGGCTCTTCGCGGGCGGCCAGCCATTCGAATGGATTCGTCATACGGTGACACCTTCAGAGTGCGCGGCACTCGGCGGAGCGTCGCGGGCGAGAGCGAAACCGTAACAAGGCCACGACAGCGTCACGTGGCGGCCGCGCGGCAGTACGGTGATGGCCACAGCGAATTGCGTGCGGTTTGGTGCTGCGATAAGTGCCAACCGTCGCTCGCTATCCCGCAATTACTGCCTGGCGGCGATGGAGCGCATCACCGCTCACGTCCATCAACCTCCACTGGCCAGAATCTGACTCACGACAGGAATGGCCGAAACGCGACTCCGGCCACCCCCTGCGCACCGCTAGAGCGGACTGTGCCGCCCCTCGGAGTGCGGACGGCTGGTGTCAGCGCTGCTGGGGTCCGTTCGTGAGACCTGAAGGCCACGGATTGACCGGAGCCCGGCAGTCACACACCGCCAGCCACGAATTCGGATGACTACGAATCGCGTCCGCGCGATACCCCCCGGGGGGGGGGAGTCAACAGCCGTGTCAACGCGAGCTACTTCACGGTATACAACGGTCCGTGTACCGGACCATATCCAGCGCCCAATACGGTGCTCGCGACGCACGTCACCGTTTAAGCACACCGCGCACCGTTCGTTTGCAGGTACCGCCTTTAGGGCGCAGAAACGCTACGCCGGGCGCACATTGACTCCCATATGACGCGGAATGACGCCGCCCGCGCGCGCAAACACTCAGACAGGCCACGGAGAGTGCGCATCGATAAGGCAGTATTGCCCTGTCGGTGAAGGCGAAGGGAACGCACGCTCCGACAAGCACGGCCACCCGCTCCCGATGAGAAGCGTCCTGCGCCACATGCAGGGCGCTCTCACACTTCCCGTCGGGTCGCGACCCAAGCGTCGGTGGCGGCGAACCGCTTGCCCCTGATACGGCCGCGCAGTACGGTCAGTCTCAGGGAGGCGTCGATGTTCATCGGTAGAGAACGCAAAGTCGAACTCGCGGTCGAGACACTCCTCGCGGGGACAAGCGTCGACATTGTCGGACCGCGCAGCAGCGGGCGAACTGCACTGCTCCACGAGCTGCAGCGCCGGCTGGAAGATCTGGGATGGGCCATCATGCGGGTGACCGGTATCGCATCCTTCCGCACACACCCTCTTGCAGCGCTCTCCATCGCGGGTCTCGGCAGCGCCAGCGGGCCCCGGCCGTTCTCAGCCATCGGCGAGGCATTGAGCGCGGTGACATCCATGGTCACGGGCCGGCCCGCTGTCATTATGTTGGACGACTGGGATGACCTCGACGAAAGCAGCTGGGGTGTCGCTCAGGCCGTCCGTCGTCTGTCCGGAACGCCTTTAGTCGTCTCCCGATTGGACGGCCTACGCGCACGACACACACCATCCGGGCTCGCGGCGTCGTCATTGGATCCGGCCTATATGGTGAAGCTCGATCCCCTCCCATTCGAAGTCATGGAACGAGTGCTCACCTCCCGGCTTGGCGCGCCCATCGAAATGACAACCACACAGGAAATCTTCGCGAAGTCCGGAGGCATTATCGGCCTGGCACTGAACATTGCCGACGCAGCCACTCGCGAAGGACGGATCGTGCGGTCTGAGGACGGCCGCTGGCATGCGACAAATACCCTGTGGGCTCCTGGTTTGCAGGGCGTCATCGAAGCGCATCTGGAGAATCTGGACGACGTATCCCGTGACGCCTTGGAGATCCTCGCACTTGTCGGCCTACCCGACTTCGATACGGCGCGCGAACTCATCCCCGCCGAGACCCTCGAATTGCTCGAGGAGCGCGGCCTGGTGAACGTCACCGCGCACGGCCTACGTCAGCTCGTCACAGTGACGCCTCCTCTAATTGTGGACTACGTCCGCAACGTTCCGTTCGCGGCCCGCCACATCCGTCTTCTTGACGTTATCTCGGAACGTGTAGGGAAGAACGACCCGCTCTCCATCGTTGCCGCCGCAGCGAGCGCGGGCGCTGCCGTCCATGAGGGTCAGAGTGCGACCTTGAGCCGGTTGTTGCAAGAACGCCTGCGCAGTCAGAGCATCATCACGAGGCAAGCGTGGGTGCGCGACCCCAGTCCGGGACCAGCGGTCCGCCATCTTCGTGCCTTAATGCACTCCACCGCCCCGCGGGAGGAGATCGTTGCGACGCTTGAGCAAACGGACCTCGCCGACGGTACCCCCTCCGACCGCACGAGTTTCCTTGTCACCCGCGCGAAATGGCTTGCGTACGCGGAAGGCGATCCTGATGGGGCGCGAGAACTACTCGCGCATCCGGCGACAGACGAAGAAGCAGCCATATTCGCGGCGGCGCGCGTGGTGATCGACGCGAGCATGTCCACCATTCCGGAGGCAATGCCGCCGGTTTCTGCGGAAACCACGGAAGCGAAGCTCGCCGTCTCTGAAGCAGAAATGTATCTCGCCGTCATCCACGGTGAGTTCACCGTCGCGCACCGTGTATTCCGTCGCATCGAACAACTCCGACCGGAGGAACCCCACCACGCCGCGGGTGTGTTGCTCGCGTACGCCCTCGTTGGGGAAGGACGAGTCGGCGAGGCGCTAGAGGTCACCGAGCGGGGGATGCTGAACGCGCTGGACCGCCTGGACCTGGATGCCGTCCGCGCATACGGTTCGGCGTACGCGCTCACCCAAGCATTCGTCGGCGACCTGACCGAAGTGGAGCGGGTGCTCGGCATCCTCCTCGCCACCGGCGACTCGTACTCCCTGCCGCGCGGCCACCACATCTCCGTCCTCAACCTCGCCGCAGTCGCCGCCTATCGTCGAGGGGACGTAGCACTTGGCGGGCGGTACACCAGCGAGTTGGAGCATCTGGAATCGGCAGACGGCGCGCTCCCCGCGCAGGCAGCGAGTTGGGCGCGCGCGGAACGAGAGACCGCAGATGGTGATCTCGACGCTTCGGCTGAGATCCTCTGGAAGTCCGCGAACACGCTCTGGGAGCGTGGCGCCCGCTTCTCCGCAGCTCTTGCCTACATCGCCAGCCTCGCCGCCGCCCCCGCTGCCGATAGGTACGCGTTCGCACATCCTCGCCTAGACCTCGTTGAGGGCGCTTTCCTCCGCGCGGGCGATGAATATGCGCTTGCTCTGGTGAAACAGGACCCGCATCTGCTCCGGGACGCCGCCCGGCAGCTTCATGAGAGCGGCCGAATCAGTTATGCGATCTCTGCATTCCGTCGCGCGGGAGAGCTCTTCGGTGATGCAGGCCTGGTTGACGACGCGCGTCACTCCCGTGAGGAGGAGGAACGGCTGCTTGCCAGCACTAGTGGTCGCATGTACGACACGGCGCGTTTCAGCGCGGGAGCGCTGTCGCTATCGTCACGGGAGCGGGAGGTGGCACGTCTCGCCGCAGACGGGATGACGAACGCGGAGATCTCCGCGCTTCTCGTGATCAGCACCCGCACCGTCGAAAGTCACATGCACCGCGTTCTTCGCAAACTGGGTCTCGACAGCCGCACCCAACTCCCCCGGGTGGCGCCCCTCCTACGCGACCGTACGTAAGCGGCCGCACGAACATGAGGGCGTATTCCGCCTGCGTGTCCCACTTACGACCGCAACACATCGCTGTTCTCCGGAGCGTATGGTCCTCATGATGCGGTGCATAAGGCTTGCCACTGTCCTAACGCTCAGCACGAGACGGGAAGCGAGTTCACAGTTGGAGAGACCTCCCGGGAGCGGTTTCGCCACTTTGAGTTCCCGACCGCTGGCTGACCAAAGGGAGAAGCGGGCGGAAGGGGTACACGGCTGGGGGACCTGCATCCGTGCCTCCCGCTCCAGCGCAGGTCTCGGGACGGCTGATGCGCAGGCGTGACGGCGGGAGCCTCTGCCCATCGTCGCGCCGCGCGGAGAGTGAGCGCGGGTGCCGCAGCTACACGGCGGGCGTTGCCGCGAGCAAGGTGACCAGAATGGTCCGGTTTGGCGCCTGGTATGCGACGATGTCGCCTGTAAGACCACCGTTCACTGCGGGTCCGAGTGGTGAAGCAGGGGGGGTACGGAGCGCGTCCTGAACGAATGGTCGATCTCCGAGGACGACCTGCGTGGGAATCGGGTCCTCCTCGAACAACGCCGTGACAAGCATGCCCGGCTCGATCACACCGTCGTTACCCTTGCCCTCGACGTCAGCGCTACAAATAAGTGACCGGCACGAGGCCACCCGCGCACCATCGGACATCGAAAGTCGATCACTGCGGGCCGCGAGCTCGTCGGCCGCCTGCTGGTGTGGCGCGAGCCGCCGGCGGCACTCAAACAATGGAGTCGGTGATCATCCGTTCTCTTGTGACGGCGGCGTCATCTAAGTGTCCATCGAGCGGCGGTCCGACACGACGGCCCAACCAACGACGGGATCTGTGCTGTCAGCGTGCGGGTTGGGCCTCTACGGGTGCGAGCCCGACAAATCTCATTCGATCCTCGCCGTAGTAACACGTCTGCGGCGCGAGGTCTCCGTGCAGCCCTGTGAGCTCCTCGGCGGTAGCCCACCGTTTACGGGTGTCCCGCGCTTCCATCACGACGTATGTGGTCTCGAGTCCGTCCACCCGCACGAGCTGCCCGACCTGCCACGAGTAGATGATGTCGCCCCCGCAGTTGTTGTGCGCAGCGAAGACAGGAATCGTGTCACCGCCTCGGTACGAGGTCATCTCGGAGAACGACCCGTCGCATGCGTCGAGGAGCTCCAACCCACCTTCCTTACCGAGACGAACGCTCGGGGGTTCGGCGGTAGTCGCGTCTTCAACCGCGATCGCTGCGGAGCGCAGAACCCCATAGGCTTTCTCAAGGATCTCCGGTTGCGCCACCTGAACGCAGGCCAACACGACGCCGAGTGCCATCAGACCGATGCCGAGGCTGGTCAGCAACCACCTCCCCAGGGGTCGGCCTCTACGTGGATGAGGTTTCACAGGCACCAGTTGAGCAGGTGCCACGCTTCGACTGAGCCGGATGGGCACAAATGCGGGGCACAGACCTGCCGCACAGGTACTGTAGCGGCAGCGGTGCGTGGGACGAGTCGCTGTATACGTATAATGCGGATCCGCCCACGGGCGTCTTCGCACCGCACGTATCCCGCTCGTCATCGGTGGAAGCCCCCGGCAGAACGCGATAGAGATCGAGAAGGATGCGGCTGGAACGCAGGGGCGCTCCGAGCCAATCCCATCCCCGGTGAACTCGCGTTACGCGCGAGCCCGCCCAGAAGCTCGGCTGTTGTTCGGAGTGCTCTGAGCGCCTCGACGTGGCATGAGCACCAACGCACCGACGGCCAGGAGAGAGAGCCCATATGCGACAGCCCACCATGGGAACCCTGCGCTACCGGTTTCACCGCCTGCGGTTCGATCCGTCTCAGGCAGAGGAACTCTAGAGCCCCTCACGAGCAGCCGGTGGCTGTTCACGCTGATTGGCGTGCATGTGATGAGAGTGACATAGTCACCCTCACGGGTGATCCTAAGTGAAGAGATATCGTCAGGTTTGACTACGAGTATCTCTTCCACCTGGTAGCGCAGGCGCTCGCCGAGAGTACTCAGTTCGAAATAATCTCCGACCTCAAGCTGATCCAGCTCCGTGAACATCATGGCGTTGGTCAGGCCTGAATGAGCAGTGATGACTGCGTGTGTCCCGGCTCCTCCGACCGGGACGGAGGAGCCCGTGAGATGGCCGGCACCTTCAAGGAGGGTAGCTGCGTCAACACCATGATAGATGGGGAGGTCAAGGTGAATGGCCGGGATCGACAGGTGCGAGATCACTTCTGTGCCCTCGACCCTGAGAGTGCCATCGTAGGCGCTGTCCTCAGTCGGGTTGCCCTGTGCCGGGGCTGCGAAAGGATCCCGGAGTAGTCCGAGAGGGAGAGAAGCGTTATAGGCTTTCGCGTCATCGCGGAGTCGCTGCAGTTTATCAATGGGCGTCGAGTCGACGGACGACGCGTAAGTACCAAGGGTGCCCGCCTGTGCCTGAGCGGTGAGCCAGGTGCTGCCCAACGGATAAAACAAGATGCTGACCCCCAGAAGCGCCCCGAGAACGAGGGGTAGGCGCCGGAGCGCCTCGCGGCGGCGGTGTGCTCGTGTTGTGTTCTTGCGGAACTGCGTCTGAGTCATTCATTTAGTCCGGTCATCAGGAATGTGTCGTCGCGGGGTGCGTGAGCGAGGGAGCAGACCCGCTCACGCACCTACGGGACTTCTACTCGTTAGGAGCGAGTTCGGTTCCATCCATCGCCGTGCGGCGCTGACGAACGAGGATCAGCGTGATCCCGAGAAGAATCGCAGCGCCCGCACCACCAACGAAGAACGGGTTGATCTCGACTCCGGTGAAGGGCAACGTGAACCCGCCGTTGTGGGGCGTGTTCACGACCTTAATGACGCCCTGGTCCGCAGGCGCAACCACTTCCACATATATCGGCTCAGCGAGGAGCTCATACCCTGCCGGGGCCTTCGACTCAATCACCCAGTACGGCCGCCAGCCCGGATCCCCCTCCGCCACGGCGGCGCCGTTCGCCCAACCGGTCTGACGCAGACCTGCGAGCTCGACCTGGCCGTTTGCATCCGTCGTGAACGTCGTCACACCGCCCATAGCGATTGGGTTTCGCAGCGCCAGAGCATCTTCCTTCGACAGGAAGACCTGGAAGTCAGCGCCGGCGAGCGGAGCATCCTCTTCGTCCACCTTGAGAATGCTAATCTTGCCCCACTTCGTCGACACCGGGGGCGTCACGATGCCCGCCCCTGCTCGCACCATGGCGGGAGCCGGTCCATTCAGGTAGACCTCGGCGTAGTTCTCGATGTTTCCGTCTCCGATGGCGTTCACCGTCGTAGGGATGACGAGTTGAACCTGGGCAGCCGGGAAAGCTTTCTTCGCCTGCGCAATCTTGACCAGACCAGTGGACGTGAACTCCGCCGTGACCACTGTCCTCCCCGCAACGATGGCCGAGCCGACCGTGAAGTCGGCGGCACTCAAATCAAAGCCCGGAGCGTTGATCACTGAGACTACGGCGTTGTTGGTCGGGTTATACGACAGGCGCTCCTCAAGCGGGTCCACGATCCTGTACCCGCTGATCGGGTCGATGCCGGGGATGTCAGCCCGGATGGTCCACGCCACTCGATCTCCGATAGAGATCGATGGCAGATCCTCCACCGTCTTCGTGACGCCGAGGACCTGGTTCTTTGGGTACACGTGAACGTTGTACATCCAAGTGTCGCGGTCATCGGGGTCCGTCATAGGAACCGTGATCAGAAATGGCTGGGCGGGCACGACGTCTGCGGGGTACCTCGTTTCCGTGACGAGGTACACGCCCAGCGGGAGCTCATCCGCGACGGCCAGCCCCTCATCATCGGTGGTCGCGGTGACGACGTGGTCCTTGTCTAGCCCGACTGCTTGCAGCGCGTCGAGGCCATCCAGTGCTTTCCACCCTGCATTGGTCGTGAGATCATAGGCTTTCAACTTTGCAAATGTGAACGTCACGCCTTGTAGCGGCTCCAGCCCCGTCGTGTCTATGAGTTTGCCGCTGCTTTGCACGTCGCCGGGTCCGGTCACGGGGGTCTTGAACTTGTGGACGCTTACGGAGCCCTTCTGCTCTGGATTCACCGGAATCGTCGGGTCAGCGGATGCAGAGGCTACTGCACCGCCAAGTATCAGGGCGCTGAGAGCCGCTGCTGCAGCTAGCCCGCGCACAAGCACCGATAGCGGTCGTATGGACATGTGCTTTCCTTTCACCCGCCCACCCTGTGATGGGGATGGGCGCGACGGTGAGTGCATAGATATATGAGTGGCCAGCGTTCGTCTGGCCGAGTGGCTAGTGGACGGTAGGACTAGCTGTTGGCGGCATCGATTACGCAGCACCCGCGGCGAATGCCCTGCAACATGGCGGGGCGATGTCGTGAGGCTTGGGTGAAGGTGCGTGAGTGAGGATGTCCCCACTCACGCACCTTCTGGGTGTTACTCGGACTCGACTGCGACGAGCTCGGCCGTGTGAGAAGCCTTCCGACGCTGACGCATAACCATCAGTGCGACTCCAAGGAGCAGCACCCCGCCAGCACCGTAAACGACGAGCGGGTGGACTTCAGTTCCCGTGAACGGCAGGACGAAGCCGCCGTTGTGGGGGACGTTCACCACGGTCTCATCGATGGTGATGTCTGCATCGAGGACCTCGATGTAGAGCGGCTCGGCGAGCAGCTCGAACCCGTCGGGCGCCTTGGTCTCAACAACCCAGTAGGGCTGCCATCCGGCATCGCCCTCAGCTACGGCAGCGCCGTTCGCCCAGTTGGTCTGACGGAGACCGGAGATCGTCACCACGCCGTTTGCGTCGGTGACGAAGGTAGCCTTGCCGCCCACCGTCAGCGGGTTCGTCTTTGCGCGGGCATCCGCTTCCGTCAGGAAGATCTGGAACTCGGCTCCCGAGAGCTTCGCGCCCTTGTCGTCAACCTTGAGGATGTCGATGTTTCCCCACTTGGTTTCCTCCGTGGGAGGGGCAACGGGTCCGCCCGGCTGACCGGGCTGGATGACGAAGCTGGGCAGGTTCGGGTAGATCAGGGCGGAGTTCAGGATCTCTCCGTCACCAACGGTGTTGACGGTGGTCGGAATCACGAGCTGCACCTGCGCGGAAGGGAATGCCTTCTTCGCTGCGGCAACCTTGACAAGACCAGCGGCCGTGAGCTGTCCGGTAACGACGGTCTTTCCGCCGACCGATGCCGTGCCGACGGTGTAGTCTGCGGCGACCAGGTCGAAGCCCGTGGCGTTAACCAGCGACATCGTTGCCGGGTTGGCAGAGGTGTAGGTCAGGCGGGCGTCGAGCGGGTCGACAATCTTGTAGCCGTCGAGAACGGTGCCACCGGGGATGTCGCCGCGGATCGTCCAGGTCACGGGATCGCCAACCTTCACGGCCGACGCGTCAACCACGGTCTTCGTGGAGCCGAGAACCTGGTTCTTCGGGTACACGTGAACGTCGTACATCCACTTGTTGAGCGACTCAGGATCGGTCATCGGGATGGTGATGAGGAACGGCTGGGAGGGAACCACATTGGCGGGATACCCAGTCTCAGTGACGAGATAAACGCCAAGCGGAAGCGAGCTCGCGACCGCGAGACCCGAGGCGGTGGTCGTCACCGTTACAGCGGGTGCCTTCGGTTTGGTGGCGGCAACCGCCGGCGTGAGACCGCTGAGCGACTCCCAGCCGGCGTTTGTGGTCAGGTCGTACTCGGTCAGCTTCGCAAGGGTGAACGTGATCCCTCCGAGCGGCTCGAGGCCGGTCGTGTCCATCAACTTTCCGGTACTCTCGACCCCCGGGCCAGCCGGCGGAGTCTTGAACTTGTGGATGGCAACGGAACCCTTGAGGTTCGGATCTACTGGGATTGTCGGCGCGTCGGGCGCGGCCATTGCACCGGCAGCACCACCGAGCACCAGGGCGCTGGCAGCCGCTACTGCGGCCATCCCGCGCACGAGCACCTTGATCGGTCGTACGGACATGATTTTTCCTTTCATATGCCCGCGGAGATCGCGGGAGTTGTGACACCGAGAGACGGGTGTCGTTCGAAGCCTGTTGGCTTCGGGCTTAGGGGGCTCGCTTACGGGTGATGCGCCACGCGGCGGTCGACGCCAGGAAGACAGAGCCGATGAGGAACCAGAACAGCGATTGCGTCTCAGCCGCTCCGGTGAAAGGGAGCGTGATCGCGCGGTCATCAGTCACGATGATGCGGTTGCCATCGAAGACGATGGCCTGAGGGTTTTGTTCTTGCAAACCGATGTCGACGTTGCGATCCGCGTCGAGTGTGAAAGGGACGGGTTGGGCGAGAAGTGTGTGCCCGTCCGGCGCGGTCATCTCCGCAAGGAGGTACGGCGTGGAGGGTTTCAGCCCGTCGACCGCCACCATCCCGGGAAAGACTTTGGGATCCGCTTGGATCGAAAGTTCCCATTCGGGGTGCGCTGCAGCAACGGCGCTATATGGCCGCAGCGCATCGGGGTGAACGCGATAGGTGACGCCCGGGATGGGTCGGGATTGCGGGTTTAGTTGAATCGGGAGGCCGGCGAACGGGAATACCAGGAAGGAGGAACCTGTAAGCGTGTCGCCCGCGTCGTTGACTTTGAGCACCTCAATCGGCAGGGTCTTGTTGCTTACGATGATGACTGGGCCGTCGAGGCTCACCCTGTCCGAGCTCGCTGGGTCGCTGAGGGTTACTAAGCCGTCAGCATGCAACGTGAATCTCACGTCTTCGTGCAGCCGTTCGTACCCTGAAGGTGCCTGAACTTCGCGCAACCAATAGGTGCCCGGTGTAAGGTCCGATTGCGTGAACAGCCCCGAAGGGGATTCCGCCATGTTTCCGAGACCGCATTCCGGCGGGAGCCACCAACGGTCTTCGCACACTTGGAAAACGGCGCCCGCGAGGGATTTTCCGCTCTCGTCAACCTTCCTTACGGCGAGGGCCGCGGCGTCGACCTCGTTTGTCGCCACCACAGCAATCGGGGTCGGGCTGCTCAGCACCGGAATGCTCAGCTGAACGCCACGCTCAACGGCTGCTGCCGGCTGCCCGTCCACCGTGAACGACACATCACCCCACGAACTTGCGGGACTGGACAAGCTGGGCATGGCGGTATCAGCGCGCTCAGTCACGGTGCACTCAGCACCCACCGGAATCTGGGGGGAGGGAGCTGCACGCCCAACACTTGTGTAGACCACTCCGGTGATCGCTGGCTGGTGTGGGAGCACGCAGGTGTAGTCGAAGGCGAACAGAGCGTTCGGGTCATTGAGAACCGGCTCTACGATCCCATCGCCGATGTCCAGAGCTTTCTCCACAGTGAACGAGCCAGTTGTGTAGACATTCGTGACGGTGCAAGTCACCTGGTCTCCGAGTGCGAGCCGAACTGTGTCTGCGGTCGGCATCACCGGATCACTCGATACGTGGCCAGTAGATCTACACTTCCAACCGACCTGGACATACCCGTTGGCTTGCCCGGTTTCCGTAAGGCGGTAATCACCGGGCTTCAACGTCGCGCTGCTGACACCGGACGGGCCAGTGAGCGATGTTGTCCCGGAGCTCGTCGCGGACAGTGTCCAATCCGAGGGCGAGGCGGCGCCTCCTGCAACTTCCTTAATCAGGGTCAGCGCCGCAGTCGTGTCGTGGCGGTTGGTGAAAGTGCACAAGATCGGAACCGCTTGGAGGGTCGACGCGGTCGGAACAGACGCAATGCTTACCTTCCGCGCGGCAGCGTCGTACGACGCTCCTGTGAGTGCGGCACCTGTGCCGTCCACGCACGAGACCGAAATGAACTTCCATGCGCCCGTCGGCGGGTTCTCTTGGAAGGAGACACTGGAGCCGGAACTAATCGTCCGCGGTCCGACGGACTCGCCGCTCTTGAGGGTGAACTGGTTGGTCGGTGTCGTCCACGCCGAGCTCGCTTCGGAACTGGTCGCGGTGAACGAGAACGCGTCGGCAGGTGCCGCGGCTCCTTCCACCTTCTTGGTTATCGTGACGGGCCGCTCTTGCTCGAGGATCCCGTACACGCAGATTTTGGTTAGCTGCGCTTCAAGAGTCACGTGCTCGGATAGGTCCTGTCCCGACGGTTTCGTCGGGCAGGGAACGGCTTCGGTATCCGCGTTCGTCCCATTGACGACGGTGTTAGCGGCACCCACCTGTGAGTGGAAGATTCGCAGCGTGTAGGGCATGCCGCCCGATGTGACGGAGTAGGTGCTCGTGATGTCGAAGGTCAGGCGGTCCGGGCACGGGGATGTGCCGGGCGCTGTGAAGCACGATGCGCCCGTGAGACTGTTCTGTGTTTCGATGAGCCGCCACGACAGCGGAACGGTCATGTTGTTGAGGGCGGGAATCGTGTACCGCGCTGTGCCCATCAGATACGTGGCGGATTCGTTCCGTTCCGAATAGACCGGGTTGTTGGTGTGACTGATCGCCCCTAGGACGAAGGGCGTCCCGACGACCGCAGACGTAGGTGCCCCGCCGATGACACCGATCTTGCTCTGCAGGTAGTGCATGCTGGTTGTCCCGCCTCCGCACAGCCCGGTGGCGAAGACAGCGCCATGGCTGACTCGGTACCACTGGGCGCCTGCCTTGTTCTCGGGCTCGGTGGTCGCACTTCCCAGCCAGTTGGTCCCCAGGCACTCGGTCGCCCCTCTGGGCCGCGTGGTCCAGTTCGAGTAAGCGAACGTCACCGAGTTGTGGTGCGCCTTCAGCGTTCCGAGGGGAACCGTGGCCGGGGCCGCATCAGCGCTCGGCTCCTCGGCATCTACAGCCGAAGATGCAGGTGCCCCACCAGCAATCACGAAGCAGAGCAGAATCAGAGTGACCGCAAGAGAGCGGCGCGCCCACGTCAGGTCAGCGCCGTCCCGAGGGCAGGCGCTAATCGATTCGAGTACACGGGTCACATCGGAAGTGTCGGCCCGGTCTGCTTGACGTAAGTACGAACGCGTCGATTAGCGGTACCAGCCTCCGGGACTTAGGTACCTGTGGCCAGCTTCGAACTGACTCTCTCTTTTGCGCACACCTCGACGCGCCCGCCATGCCGTGGCGCCCCACCAGTCCGCAACTCAACGATCCGCCCTGCGGACAGCTGCTCCGGTCCAATGCTTATGCGTGAAGGTTCGACTGCTTGTGCACGGACGGCGGGCGTGCTCGCCCAGCCGCTCGTCGTGCCGCAATACGCTGGACCAATCATGCGTTAGAGAAAGCTCGGTCCCACGTGTGCCCGTAAGTTGTGACTCAGTCCTGCCTTGCAGAACCGTCGCGGCGCCCGGGGTGGCACTCATAGAGTGCGTGGGGCGCGGCACGACCGCACCTGCATTCCGTACAGTCGTTCCGCGGGCTGCGGGCTGGGTGGTGGGTGGTAGGTGCTGGGCGCAGCTTCATGAGCCGTCCGCAACGTTCGAGCTGAAAACTTGAAAGGTTCATGGCCACGGCACCCAACATGTCGCGCCGCTGTACCCAAGCGGAGGAACGCATCACGGTTTTTTCGCCTAGGAACGCTCCTCCAAGCGACGGTGTGCGGTCATGCTGGTTTGGTGCAGAGCGGCAGGCGCTCGTGCGATGAATATCAAGGGACGCGAGCCCCGCTCTCTACTTCTCGGCATCAGATGATGTGCCAAGTGTGGCCACTGTGCGCTCTGCTCGAGTACCGATGAATTCCCCGACCCCCCTGACAGAAAGTGTCACTCCGCGCATGCTCGAGCCATCTCCCTCCTCCCATCCCTCACTGTCCGCTCACGCGTTCGCATACCTCAGTGAGGCCATCCTGTCCGGCGAGTTCCCGCCGGGCACCCTCCTGAGAGATCGAAGCGTCGCGCAGCGATTGGGCTACTCCCGAAGTCCCATCCGTGAAGCGCTGTTGCGCCTCGAAGCCGCTGGCCTTGTTGAGATTTCGCGGTCAAGGTACACGCGTGTGACCGACATCCCAGCCGCAGACGTGCCTGCGATTCTCGCCTACGCCGGGCGACTCGTATCGGCAGCCCTGCGAGAGGCGCTCCCCAACCTCAGCCGAGACGCTAGGTACCACCTCGCTCGGGCTGCGGAAAGCATCGCCACGTCTGCTCCCGCACCGGCACTCGCTGGCAGCGTGGGTTACTTCATAGAAGGGGTCTCGGATACCGTCAGCAACCGGCTGCAGCGTTCCCACCTATTAGAAGCCCGACTCGGCGCGCAACACGCGTTACGCGGTGCGCACGCGTCCTTTGCAGGCGAGGCCCCCTCGTCAAGGGTTGTCAACGACGTAGCCACGGCACTCAGCTCTGGTGAGGTTTTGGAAATCGAGGCCGCAACACAGCTTCTGTTCGAGTTGGTTGCTCAGACTCATGCGCGAACCGTCGTGCCTCCGATGAGTCATAGGCACACCGTCAGCGCTCTCTCGTGAACACACGCCACCGCCGAGGATTTCGCTTGGTGCTTTTCTCCGCCCTCCTTTGCACCCTCAGCGGGTGTACCGGGCTCACGAACGACGACTCGTCCTTCACTGTGCCCTCCCTGTCGCCCGCCCCCGCTTTCGACGGCCCGCAATCTGCGCTGTACACGGAAGCCTGGAATGACTCCAGCGACCGGTGGGTGCACCGTGTGCTGTTCGACGAAGCAGTAACCGACGGTGAGTTCACTGAAGGTGCCAACCAGTTCACCGCTTGCATGGCCGCCTACGGCGCGGTCGTAACCACCTTCACTTCGGACGACTATGCCGTGGAATGGCCCACCGGGAAGGCCCCGTCGATTGGAGGCGTCAGCGAAGAAGACATGTGCCTCGTCGAGAGCGGAATGTACTGGGTGGCTCCGCTGGCGGAGAAAAAGCAAGATTGACGTGCGAGCGTGCACGCCCGCAGAGCCAGCTCGCACCGAGCGT
This sequence comes from Microbacterium sp. GQ128, assembly GCF_059758615.1. Taxonomy (NCBI): domain Bacteria; kingdom Bacillati; phylum Actinomycetota; class Actinomycetes; order Micrococcales; family Microbacteriaceae; genus Microbacterium; species Microbacterium sp. GQ128. The sequence continues at coordinate 379,022 of NZ_JCAXDY010000003.1, read as the reverse complement.
CTCGCGCGGCAACTCTTCTACGCCACCCCGTCACCCGCTCACTGCACAGCTAGCGGAGCGCGCCGGAGCCCTTCACATACGACCTCAGCGCTTGCCGGTTTGGGAGAGCCAATTTGCGCATGATGCGATGCATATGGCTCTCCACTGTCCGCACGCTCAAAACCAGACGCGATGCCACCTCCGGATTGGATAGCCCCTCGGCGACGAGCTTTGCCACTTCGAGTTCACGACCAGTTAGGGTGACAGCAGCGACCAGGAACCGTGCGGTGTCGATGTCGGGCCTCGGGAGCTCGGACAAGATGGCCTTCACCTCGTGGTCCGCGTTGCGTGCGAGCCGCTCTTCACCAGCGTCACGAAAGAGATGCGCCGAGCGCCGCAATGCGGCCACGGCCATACCGTCACGCCCAACTTGGTGTAGGCCTTCGGCAGATTTTGCGAGGGCGTGCGGGTCGCCGGCAAATTTCGCGTGCACATACTCAAGCTGTGCTTCGTATAGGGGGCTGGGCACTGCGGGGACATACTCGCGAAGGTTCGTCAACCAGTCTTCACGCGGCGCGATCTCCGCCGCGGCGAGCATGATACTCAACGCGGCCGCGCGGCCGCCCCGCTTCCAGAGTCGATCACCCGCACGCCACAGCACCTCGGCAGCCTCAGCGACATCGCCGTTGAATGCGTGAAGTTGGGCTGACGGCCATGCCGTGTTCTGGCAGGGGAGTATCCCATCCTCGGTGCCCGCGGAAAGCAGGTGCCGGAAATATCGTTCGCCTATGTTCGAGTTGCCTTGACGAATCATCACAACTGCCGCCGCTCCAAGCAAGATCTGCCGCGACTCTATGGGGAGCAACGGAGGCTCACCCGCACCGAGTAGCGAGCCCAGCAGGTCATCAATCGGCTCGTAGTCCCCCGCATTAACGTAGCCGAGGATGAGCCCGGTGCCCCACGCGCGCATCGCGTCGATGTCGAGCTCACTCTTCGCGTCCTCGACCCCTCGTGTGGCCATCGCCATAGCGGCCGCGTGCTCACCCAACCCGAGCAGCGCGAGTACCTGCAGTGCGTGGGTAGAGGGCTCTATCCACGCGACCGCCGGCGCGTCTGCAAGATACTCCCGATAGACGCGCTGCGCGGTGTCGAATCTTCCGGACGCGGTGAGAATCATCACGTGTACATCTCGTAGTGCGGCTCGGACCGGGGCGGGCATGGAGCTGTGGACTTCGAGGAGAAGCTCGAAGTCGTCAGGAATCTCTGCGTGCATCGCCTGAAGGTAGACTCTCGTCGCGCGCAACATTGGGGCGTACTCGCCTACAGACGCCGATCGATCCTCAAGTTCCCTGAGCGCAGCCGTCAGATCACCCTCCACATGAGCGATCCACTGTGCCCGCACCGCGGTGAGGCGCGCGTGATCCAATGCTGTTCCTGGCACAACACGCGCGCTGTCGAACACCGCCTGGATCTGCTCTCGGTCACCACCATCCTGCATGAGCGCCTTCACATAGGAAGCAGCGGTATCTGCCGCGGGCGACCGTTTCCACTCCGCTCGCGCAAGCAAACGGCGCGTCCGTAGCCGCTCCTGCACGAGTCGAACGAACACGGCGTGATTGTCTTTCACCGGGAAATTAGGTTCGCCGAAGTTCGCCAGCGCTTCCTCTCCACATTCAGAGTCGAGGCGCTCCCCGATGAGCTCAGTCAGTCGGATTCGTCGAGCAGTTAGCGTTTCGTGCCGGAAGAACTCAACGAGCAATGGTGGCACAACGGTGACAATCTGCTTTTGGCCGCTTGTGACGAGTTGAATCACCCCACGCTTCTCAAGCATCTCGATGTCCTCCCAATCGACGATCTGTCGGATGGTCTCTACGTCTCTGCCGCCGACAAGCGCGATCATCTCTAGCGCGTCACGGGCCGAAGGGGCGAGGTTGACGAGGTACCTCTCGACGACCCCTCGGAGCGCGGGGCTCCATAGGTTGTGGTCGGCGACCCACATTCCGTTAGTCAATCGCATGCGGCCCTCTTGCACCGCGGCCGTCACCACGCTGAGGAGGACACCGACCAGTCCACCAGATTTCCCGAACAGTCTGCTGAACGTCCCCATCTCGACGGGCTGGCCGAGCACCGATTCTGCAATGGAAGACAGGTCCTCCAAACCCAGTGGGTTCATCTCAATAACCAGCCCGGGAGCGCGCGCGGAACCCGGGATTCCGGTTGCGGCCGGTCCGGCATCGTGGCCCCAGAGTCGCGTGACCACCACTGGAACAGTGTGAGCACGCCTGAGCGCGTCGAGAACGCCCCACGTAGATTCATCCAGGTCATCCCAATCATCGACGACGATGATGGATCGGTGTGAGCGGAGCTCCCTACCCAATGCGTCAGCGACGGATTGAATACCGTTCGGGCGAGGTTCGCCAGCCGGAAGAACCGCCGCGAGGTGTAGAGCGGCCAGAGGGTGCTGCCGGAGTGAAGCAACCCCTCTGACCCGGAGTATCCGCCACCCGGCTTCTTTCATCCGGTCAGACAGCATCTCAGCGAAAGCAGTGCGTCCGCTGCCTCGCCTGCCCACAACCGTGACGCTTTCGCCCTCCTGCAACAGTTGCACGGCTAGGGAGAGTTCGTGGTCGCGGCCAACAAGCGTCGACGAGGCGGGGGGCATCTGATGTCCTTTCGGGAGGAGCTCGATCCCAGACACCCGCGCTGTTCGGGCGCGTCGAGTGACGCTCTCGAGGGGTGGGGACTGGTACCGAGTGTCAGTGAGACCGCCGAGGCCACAGTGCTTCCCACGGAGAACTCAGTGTTCGACCTGCGGTATTTAAGCGGTCGCACCGACCGGTAGCCCACATCCACACTGCACGCTCCGCGCTGCTGCAACGCGCTTGCGCAGTGCATCGCGCTGCTGCAACGCGCCCGATAACACCTAACGCCCGACGGCTGCGTTACACAACGCGCCTCGCAAAACGCTTCGTTGCCGCGCCCGGGAGACAGGATGAGTGTGTGCGGGGCGAAGACGGCTACCGTCTGGCACGCTGCGGGCATCCGACCGCGCAGATAGGTACGACCACCGTATCCGGGCGGACAGCAACGTCGCCGCGAAGCGACATGAGTTCGGGGGTCATACAGAGGCCGGGATCGCCCGTCTCACCCGCTGCGCGGCGGCGTTCGCAAGCCCCCTGCGCCCACAGCGACCCCGACGCGCCCCCAGAGCAAGACAGGGCCGCTCGGTTCAAGGACACTGGCCCTCGAGCCGAGCGGCCCTGTCTCACGTATGCGGGGACGTCAGATCTCGTCCGCCTGGTCTCTGTTTGCGCGCCTCAGGCGTGCACCAATCAGCGCGGCACCGGCCGCGCCCATCACAAGTGCTGCGGCAAGCGCCGTCGTGGCGAGCTCCGCTCCAGTCTGCGCAAGACTCCCATCCTTCGCGTCGGCGACGGCGGGGGCAGACGGGTCAGTCTCCTGAGGGTTGGGGACAAGGGCTTCCGCGGGGGGCTCCTCGTTCTCTGCAGGCTGATCGTTCGCCTTGACGCCCGCAGAGTCGTCGTTAGAGTCCACACCGTCGACGAAGAGTGTCAGCGGTTCTCCCTCGCTGTCAGCAGGTTGGCCGTGGAGACGGGCGGTATTGATGGTCTCGGCCAGCATGTCGTCAATTGTTGACGTGGTGCAGTCGAGCGAGGCGGATTCTCCCGGCTTCAAGGCTCCGAACTCGAGAGCTCCGCACTCGACGCTGGGGCCCGTCTTGCCACCGCTGAGTTCCTCCCGAACCACCCGAATGTCGGCGAGCGGCACGTTACCGACGTTGGTGGCAGTGAGCCGCCACTGAGCGTCAGTCGATACCGGAACCACGGCGTGTTCAATCCAGTTGTCGTCGACTGCAGGATCGCACCCGGTACCGAGGCTGCAGACCTGCTTTGTCAGAACGAGACGAGGGTCATGGACCTGCACTTCCGCCTCATCCACATTGGAGAGTACCCCCGTAGGGAATCGCGAACTGAGCTTCCCCCCGGATGGGTCGACGAAGTCGCTCGTCAGCCTCGCAGCGTTGATGACCCGCTCACCGGTGATTCCCGGAGACATGCAGACGATGCTGGCGCTCGCCCCGACAGCGAGCGTGTCGGCGATGATGTCATCACACTGGGGGGCTTCGTTCGTCCCGCCATCGATCACGTCGGACTCGACGCGGATGTTCGTGAGATCGGTGTTCCCGACGTTCGATGCGGTCAACCGCCAGAAAACGTTGGCGTTCTCTGCGACCTCGGTCGCTTCAGTCCACGCTGCATCATCCTCCGGATCGCAAGCGGATGCAGTATCCGCGACGCAAACTTCCTTTGCAAGGTGCAGCTGCGGATCAAGGACCGAGAGGAACACTGTCGTTAGTGCGCTCACCGTGTCGAGCCCATTAGGCGACTCCACCGCGGTTGCAACCCCAAAGGATAGCCGAGCTCCCGAATCGGCAGGAGTAACGGTTCGCTCATACCTGCTCCGCGTGGGGATGGTGTCGCGACCAGATCGCAGAACGTCACCCGGCCCAAGTTCGGTGGTTGTCCCTCCCGCGGGACGGATCCGCCAACCCATTTCATCGGCGTAGAATCCCCAGTCGGTCCCTGCGACGGCATTCTCTTCACGCTGACAAGCCTTCGTGGTTCCGATGAACTCGAGGGTATCTCCGGCCAGCGCGTACACCGTGGCACCCGTAGTGTTTGCGGCTTGGATGACCGCCGTACCCATCGCCGCGTCACCCGAGCATCGGGTAGAGGTGAGGTCGTCGTACGGGTCCGTCACTTCCAGCCTCACTGAAGGGGGGCTGACGGGCTCGGGTATCAGCGCAGCCATCGCGGCGGTCCCGCCCCCGAGCAGCAATGATGCACTACCGATACCTGCGAGCCAGGCGTACCTTGTTCTACGTTTCAATGTAATCTCTCTCTAGTGATTTCGCGTTCGTTATGCGCTCGTGAGAGATGCCCCTCAACTCCGCCGACAGCCTCGCGTCTATTGATCGACTTGGAGGCTGTCGCGACCGCATAGGTGTTTCGAGTCGCCGCTCCCGGTGGCAAGTGGGGTAGGACTCAAACGACCATCAGGCCGCTTCGACCTGCTTCAGCGAGGCCTATGTGGACCGCTTTGTTCGCCCACGCAGCGCCCCAGGAGGCGAATTCCATCGTGGCGGAACCACTGGTGATGCGGTCAGTAATGCGTAAAAAGTCCGCCCAATTGCGTGCGACGGTGCCCTAGTTGGGTACATGGGTGGACATCGGACGGGGTCGCCTGTAAGTGCTCGCAGAGGATGGAGGCGTACCGATCCACAAAAGGAGCCCGCTCAGATGGGGAACGAGTCGAAGGTTCGATATCTGCACTGGCAGGCGGAGACGTCGAGATATCGGGCACCTCTGGTGCTGTTCCGACAGGCGACGCCTCTGGCATTGGATGCGTCGCCCGCTGCGCGTCTATAGAGAGCCGGATTACCGAGGGAACGGCCACGACCCAGCCTCCACGCGTGCAGCAATAATGGTTGCCTCCACCGCAGATGCCGACGAACCGCGCCGTGTGTGTCCCGGGAGGTCTTGTGAGCGCCACACCTATGGATGCTGGACGATGTATTCAACAAGGTGTTGGTCGCGATGCCGCCCGATTCGCCGTTCGCTGGTGGGGAGCCACTTGGGGACGACAAATACCCGACCATCGTCGGTTGGGACGATATTGCGCATTTCGACGGGGCCACGAAGCAGCGGTTGGCGCGGTGTAACGTTCTGCGCCGTTTCCGTCAACGGATCCACAGCCCCACGAGTGTTGCGCCCATGGCCGCGTAAAGAACGGACCGACGTCGAATTATGTGCATCGCGAAGTGTGAGATGAATAGCGAGTGCCGTCGGGCACCGGAAGCCATCTGTACCTCGCGTCATCCGCACGCATAAGAGGTATCTGCGCGGTCCATTCGCGCGGACCTCGCAGATACCTCTCGCGTGTTAGAGCACCCGACGGCTACAACAGCCTGCTCAACTCTCGGGTCCGGCGACGGCGTTCGAAAATGGAGATGGTAATCAGGGCGAGCAACCCAACCGCCGTGTAGACGACCCCGCTCGTCGTTCCGCCTGCAAAAGGCAGAACCAGCGAGGCGACGTCGGCGATCACGATGCGATTCTTCTCGGTGCTTATCGCCTCAGGGTGATCGCCTGCGCGGCCGATAGACACGGTCATCGATTTGTTGAACGAGAAGGGCACCGGCTCGGCGAGCAGTTGATACCCGAACGGAGCGCGGACTTCGACCAGCAGATACGGTGTGTCTGCTTTCAGGCCAGTGACGCTCACAAGCCCCGCCGACAAGGATGGCGAGCTGGCGACTTTCAGCGCAGAGCTGCTGTGCTCTTCCACCAACCGGTCATAGGTGCCCTTGTTTGCCGGGTTGACCGCGTACTCGACACCCCGTACGGGGACCGCGCCTGCGGGAAGCTCAATTCCTCCATTCCCATTCAGTCCTTGGAAGGGGTAGATCAAGAACGCCGCGCCAGCAAGCTCGACATTCGCTTTGCCGTCCGATCCGACCTTGAGCACCTCGATCGGGCGGAGGGTGTTCGTCACAGTGATCGTCCGGCCATCCAGAGCCACACTCGCATGGTCGGTGAAAAGCGAAACGTCGCCGTCATCGTCGACGCTGAATCGGATGAGTTGTGTCAACGCTTCGTAGCCGGCGGGCGCCCGTGTCTCTTTCAGGTAGTAGATGCCTGGGTCTAGGTTCTCCAGCGAAAAGACACCAAGGAGGTCATTGCGGAATTGCGCCTGCCCGTCGCACTCAACGTTCCAACCGACTTCGCGGCAGAGTTCGAAGGTTGCGCCGTCGAGCAGCGAGCCTGCTTGATCGACCTTTTCGACGATGAGCGCCATGTCAGCAACGACTATCGTCTGCGCGGAGTCGTCGAGGTCCTCATGTCGCGCAACAACGGTGCCATGTGTATCGACGATCTGCTGGAACGCGACCAGCACGTGGTTTTGGAAGCCGATGGGGACCTGAAATGGGACTTCGACGGAACCGTCGCCAGAACTGTCGGTAACGAACTTCGTCATGCCTTCGATCTTCGTTGTCTTCTTCGTCGCCTTGTCCATCAGGACACCATTCACGGTGAACTCGGCATCCGGAGCGAGATTGACGTAAGAGACAGTGTCAACGATCTTTCCACCTGCGGCTGCAAGCGTGTGGTCACCATCCGCCTCGTCCACGGCGACGGTGGAGACGTCTGCGACCGAGATCGATTGCCGCTCGTCGTCCAGGTCCTCATGAGCGGCAACCATGTTGTTGCTCGCGTTGTAGATGCGTTGATATGCGACGAGCGTCTTACCCGCGTAACCGGTCGGCACCGCGAACTCCACATCCACTTCGCCGGCTCCGAGAGCACCGGCCCGGAACGAGGCTGTGCCCACAATGCCCGTGGGCTGGCCGGACGCATGTTCGACCAGTTCTCCCCTGACGGTGTACTGCGCGTTCTCCGTGAGGTTTGCGTACGTGAGCCGGTCGCGAATGGTGCCCCCGTCCTGAGCAAGAGTGTGGTCGCCGTCCGCGGTGTCAGTGGCCTCAGTCGTCACTGTCGCTGCCCGTACAAGCGGCGAGACCGCGAACAATCCGTTCCCACCCGCGCCGCCCTGCGCTGCTCGTCTGGTCGAGGCGTCGCAGATAGTCGTGGGTATCAGAGCGTACTGGAGCACACGCCCGGAGCTGCCACCAGCGGCGCTGAATGTGACGTTCGGCACCGAGGACGCCGGGGACGAGTTCATTGCTCCAGTCTTTTCCAGCCACACGCCGCCCCCACCGCCACCCGCCCCGGGAGGGGCGATTGCTCCCCATGTCTCAGCCAGATATGCGTCATCGCCGCCCTTTCCGCCATCGACAGTGAACGAGATCGGCTGGGGGAGCTGATCGACGCGGACCCGCATCTGGCCACCTGCACCACCACCCGAAGACGACGTGATTCCCCCAGGTGACGCAGGCACGCCGGACCGGCCGGCACCGCCGTTGGCAGCGATCTTGCCTCCGGCTCCGGTAATGACGTTGTAGTCCAGATAGATGATCCCCCCGCCTGCGCCTCCCAGACGGGAGTCTCCGGAACCGACGCCCAGACCACCTGCCCCACCCAGCATGAGATATGGATTTGTGGCGTTGAGACCATGCCGCTCGTCCGGGATCTGCTGACTCACGGCACTGTTTCCCGCTCCGCCGCGAGGCAGGTTGTATGTAGCGGTAACTGAGCCCTTGTATTCGAAGTGGTAATAGGAACCGTTGCCTGAAGCGCCGCCCCCCGTCCAGCTTCCGCCGCCTCCGCCACCCGCGCCGAGACCAACCTCGAAGTTCGCTCCACCGGAGCCGCCCCCGCCGCCGTACGAACCACCACCACCACCGGCGCTCGCGTAGGTGGAACCGTTTGACTTCCTCCCGGCCTGCCCATCCCCACCGTTGCCGACGCTCCGGACGCCTCCACCGGAGCCGCCTGATCCGTGGTCCGAACTCCTGGTGAAACCACCGCTGCCGCCGCCGTCGGTTCCGCCGCCGGCTCCCGAGACGCTACGGCTACCGCCGCCGCCGCCGCCGCCGATGATGCCGCCTCCACCCCCTGCGCTGATGGGCAGGTCAAAGCCAATGCCCGTACCACCGTTTACCCCCGGCGCGCGGAATGAAGTGCCGCTCGTTTGGTCGTGATTCACTGCGCCGCCCGCGAGCCCACCACCGTTGGAGCCGGATTTGGTCGGGCCCGGTGCCGGTTGCGGGAAAGCAACGGTCCTGAGACCTTCGCCTCCGCCACCCCCTTCGCCGCCGCCGCCTTTACCCTTGGCGCCGTCTGCGAAGTTCGAGTCCCACGTCCCATAATTCGTACCGGTTGCTCCGTCGCTACCGCGTCCGACTGTCCCTCCCGCGCCGGAGGTTTGAGCGGCGACGACCGCCGCCGTGGGCTGGTGCTCGTTGGTGAACCCTGTCGCGGACGCATCGATGTCTGCTTCGACGGTGAGGCTCTGTCCAACCATCGCCACGACGCCACCCGTCTGACCATCCCAAGCGACGGGCTTGACCTTTTCCTTCACGACGACTGTGCCCGGTTCGCTGTACATGCGGACAAGTTGCACGGCTTCGCCGACAGGATCGAATTCGTGCGTGACTTTTGAGAGAGTCAGGACGTTTCCCGACACGGCGGTGACGGTTGCGATGTCGTAGCGTCCGAAGGCAGAGCCCGCCACCGACGGTGACGTTCCTGTCATTTGGATAAGCATGACTTCATCGCCTTGCCGGAAGCTCGCTGAGGCTCCCCGTGGCGCACCCCCGACAGTGACTGCGTTGCCCTTAATGCCGGTCACCGCCTGATAGGTGTTGATGATCCCCGACACTGCCGTCTCGCTTGCAGCCATCGCAGGTTGGGTAGCACTGGTTGCTTGCCCGAGTGGTGCCAGCAGCAATGTTAGTGCGACGAGTACTGCTGGCACCCGGGGACGCTGAAACGCGGCGGGTACCGCACGGGCACTCCGCGCGGCATCGGTCTTTGTCACTGCTGTACCCTCAAATCTCGCTCACTGAAAAGTATTCGTCCGGTCCGGTCGGAACTATCGCTCGCATCCGTGCTCACGAACGCGGCGGGGGATTCCGTCGGTGTCGCACACGACACGCGGCCACCGTGTCTTGCCGACCACACGCACTAGCCCATCGTCCTCGGCGCGTCGAGAAGGCATCTGGCCATCCGGGTCGACTCCAGTGCTATGGCAAGCGATATAGGTAGTGGACCGCCCCGCAGCAGTGGGACGGCTCGCCCCTTGAGTGCATGCTCGCGCATGAACAAGGTGCGCCCTCTACGCGGGGGCCGGGCTCCAAGATTCTCGGCTGGCAACCACGCAACGCCGCGGTTCTTGCGTTCAGGGATACGCGGCACTTCACGCGGCGATAGACCCCCACCGTTCGCGTCCTCCGCTACCGACGGTGCGACCCCGAGCTGATGATCATGCGCGCATGGAACGAGTTCCCTGGCCCTTGGTAGGTAGACAGCGTTCTCCTCGACGAACGCTCGCAGCGGACGAGCTCACCGAAGAGTCGAGCGTTTCTAGTCTCGCCGCCCGCCCAGAGGTTCCCCCTCGGTGCACGCTCGAAGGATGCGCCATGGGGAGCGCTCCTCTGCGCCCGGGGCCGCGCGGAGACTACGCGCCAAGATTGAAGAGCATCAATCCACCACCATCGGCGTTTCGATCCCAAGCGCCGCCCGGGCCCCTAGCCGCTACCTGTCGGGTACTCACTAGGCGATGCAGCGTACGACCGGGCGTCCGGTTGACCACCCAAGTGAGGGACGGGTCACTCGCACCACAGGCAGTTCTCGCCGTTCCTCTTAGGTCCACGGTGGCATCCTGATGCCTTCTTCAAGAATGGCACGACTGTCGAGATTTGCCGACGCACGGTTGGCAGTTGCGGAGGCGATACACGTGAGTGCAGGAGACGTTTCGAATCGCCGGTGGACAAAGAGTCGCCGCTGGCCGGCGGCCGCCAGCATCTTGGCAGTGCTCAGCATTGCGGCGGCCACACCGACAGCCCCGTCCCACGCGGATGTCACCTCGTTCGAGTTCACGGGCACATGGGTAGACCAGCCCGACACGATGGTTTCGGGGCTCGACACAGTTAGGGCTGTCTGGCGTTTCGACATCAATGATTCGTCGCCCGCGCCATCAAACCAGCCGGTCCCGAACATTGTCCTTGAAGTGAGTGCTGACAATGCGCACTTCACATCGCTGCCAAGCACGTGCGTGTCCACCGATCTGGACGGTGCAGGCAACAAGGTGCGTCCTCAGTCTTCGTTGTCGGCGGACGGCCGTTCCTTGATCTGCAATCTCGGTACACGCAACCAGGGCACCGCGGAATTCACCCTTACCGGCGTGGTTGCCGACGGCCCTCCCGGCAGCCAGGTCGCGGTCCGTGCCGAATTTGCCGGCCGTAGCCTCGAGCTCCCGAGGATCCCGGTCGTGGCGGACTTCGCTATGGATGCAAAGTTTGACAAGGGAGCTCCCACATCTGCGGCGAGCTCCGAGACGAAGTATCAGTTGGTCTCGTTCCCGTTTTCGCTGAGCCATGCGCGAAGAGCCTCTCCGGGCCCAACGTCGGTCAGCTATGACCTAACCATTCAGGAGCCGTACTCCGCGGTTCAGCTACGTGCCGGGCAGAACTGCGTTCCTTTGGATCGTCGACAGCCTGAGTACCCCTTCTCCAGCGAGGGTTCCCCTCCGGACCGGTCAACGCGTTTCCCTGGTTGCACATTGGAGAAGGTCGGCCCTGCTCTGTTCCGGTTGACGCTGTCCGGACTGGACTATTCCGATGGTCCCGCGCTCGAATCGAACGGTCAGCCTTTGCCCAGCGCCATGAACGTGATTGCCGCGGGCGACATCCTGCTGCAGGTGCCGTGGAAAGCCGCGTCTCAGATGACGCTGAAAGCATCCACCCCCGTCTACACCGCACAGGACGGTTCGACCTATACCGACGACGCGTCGAACAATACCAATGCAGCGCCCATCACCAGGGGAGCGTGGAGTGGTGGATGGGTGCTCTCCAGCCAGCGACCCGAAGGGTATGGGGGTATCTCCTGGACCGACAGCTACCGCGCGCCCGCAGGTGCAGTCGTCATGTCGACGAGCGCCGTGAAAACCCCGCAGAACTACTCCCCCACTGACAACTGGGTCTGCAAAACGTTCGACACGGAGTTCGTCGAGTTCACCGGCGCGCGCGTCGGGCTCGATGGCACAAAGCCCTACTACGACGACAGCTATGACCGTGATATCTGGTACTACACCGGAGAGATGGTCAATGCTCGCACCGGGGCACCCGTAGACCCCAACCTTTTCGAATGCGGGACGACCACGGTTCGCGGTCAGGCCGACGCAGGAAACCCCGACGGCTGGTCGACTACTCCCCCCGATGACCTGTCGACCGTGAAGGCCGTCAAACTGCAGGTGACCAATGATATGGGCCCGATGACGACGGTGCTCAACGGGCTCGTCCATCTCGTCACTGAACAGCGAATCAAACCGACCGCCCCACTCGGTCAGGACATCTGGACCTGGACCTCGAAGCTGAGCGAGGGCGCGAACAGCTGGGAGCTGACTCCCGCAGTGCAAGCCGCCCAGCACCGCACCACACCCGCGAGCCCGACGACCGCGCAGGTCTACCCTGGTATCGCGACGCCCGGGTTGCGGTACTCCTACGCAAGCGTCGGCCGGGACGTCCTTCGCGTCGTCGGCTCCGTACCCGCCATCTCAAAGCGTGTCCTGCAGCGGGAGTACGGACCGGGCACGGTTGCGGATTATCGCATAGACGCTGGCCTTGAGACCGTCCTGGCGCAGCCTCCGACAGCGAGTCTCGTCGTCAGCGACGTTCTGCCTGTTGGCATGGAGTACGTGGTCGGGAGCGCCGAGACGGAACCGATCATCACCGGCGCACCTGCCAGCGGTCAGAAGCTCACCTGGACGTACCGCGACGTGCAACCGAACGAAGCCCCGCAGATCATTAATTTTAAGGCCGCCGTCCCCGATGACGCCGCGCCAGGTTCCGTATACAAGAACACGGCCTCCGCGAGCAGTCAGGGAAACAGCCGCACGGCCTCTGCGACCTTCGTCATCCCCGATTCCGGCTACACGACCCTCACGAAGACTGTCGAGCGGGCCACAGTCAACCTGGACGCCGGGACAGCCGAGAACGATTGGACCCTACGGCTCACCTCCTACGACCCGAACGTTTCTGCGTTCACCGACATTGTCGACATCCTTCCGCACCACGGCGACAGCAGAGGCACAACATTCAGTGGAGACATAACTCTTCGTGCGCCTGTGCAGGCTCCGCCGGGTGCAACCGTCCTGTACACCACCGCGACCGCCGATACCCTCAACGAGGATCCGGCGCACCGCTCCAATGGCCGCATTGGGGAGCCGTCGAAGATCTGGTCCACGGCCTTCACTACACAGGCCACAGCCTTCCGTGTGATCAGCAAGAATCTCAAGTTCCGCGAGGTCATCGAGGTCACGGTGCCCGTCGTGGTTGCCGGCGCCCAAGAGGGCGACGCGTACGTCAACACAGCCGTGGCCCGCGCCTCGAGCACCGCGCTGAGGATGCGAGCTTCCGCCCTGTTCACCGTCGCGGTGACGCCGTCGCTGTCTTGGGCCAAGGTTGGCACTGCATCCTCCAAGGACTTCCTCACCGGCTCCGCCTGGTCGCTGGTCCCGACCAGCGACGCTGGAGTAGACCCGGAGGCGGACGCGGTGGCGCTCGAGGTGGCCGATTGTGTGGCGGAGAAGCCACGTGAATGCGCCGGTCAAGACCAAGACCCGCGTGCGGGCAAACTCACCGTCACACACCTCGCACCGGGGTGGTATCGACTGACGGAGACCTCAGCGCCCGACGGATACGTGCTGAATACGGACGCGTACTATGTGCAGGTCGACGGAAAGACTGCGCTGACTGAACCGGTCGTGAATGTCCCGATTTCAGGTGCCCCCGGCGGCGGAACAACGTCCGATACTGGTGCGGGTTCTTCCGCCACAGCCCTCGCCGCGACGGGCTGGGGCGGTGTGGCGGCGTTCATTGCAGTCGCTGGCCTGCTCCTGCTCGCTGGATGCGGGCTGCGGGTGTTGCGTCGCAACACCGGCAGTCCGGTTGAGGCGTCTGTCATAGAAGCCGACGCGTCCGAGCGCGACGACACCGTCGATCTCAGCAGGGGCGGCCAACGCGTGCGGCCCGGGGATGAACCGTATGCCAAGTCCTGACCATGCACTGCAGTTCCGCAGCTCAGTACCGCATTCTGGTGGACGCACCACATCCGAGAACGCGCGGGCCTACGCTCAGAGAGCCCTCGAAAGCGGCGAACGAGGAGGAACATGATCCCCCACACCGGGACTGGGGCGCTGTCCGCGCCCGGAACACCAAAAAACATCACCTCGGCCAGGGACGTAGTGCTCACCGGGTGTGGGCGCGCATACGTTTTTCCCCCAGAGGTACCTCAAGCGCACCGCTTAGCCGGGCTTGGCCACCCGGACCACCGAGTTGGCTATGTCGAGCCCGGCGACCGAGCATGGCGAGCCCTGAGCCTGGGGAACCTACCGGTACTGACCGCACCCGCCACCCGTCTCGCGGCATTGCGAGCCGTCATCGAATCAGCTGGATGGCGGCTGTCAACCGAGGCGCCCCGGATCAGGCAGCCGCACCTCCGCCTGCCCGTCGCCGCCGGTCATACGCCGCTCGCCGAGCCCCTCACTGTGGTCCTCGGGGCGCTCGGTCGGATTCATCTTGTCCGGCGACTCGCAGAGTCCTCGAAAGAAGAACTCATCGGAACGCTGGGGACTGTTTGGCCCACAGGTGAACAGTTCGCGGCGCTTCGCGTGAGTGACCAGAGCTCGGCACGCACTCTCCATCGGACGCGCCACTCCGCAATCAGTGCGCTCATCACCTCATCGGGATACAGCCCCAGCCCCAGCGGACACTCCACCTCCTAACCATGCCCCACGACGGGCAGCGCCCTCCGGCAGGGTCTACGCGGATGGAACCGCAAGAGCTAGCTCGGGCCATCAGTAGCCGCATGCGTAGCATCCGTTGCATCACGCAGTCGCAGAACGATCGCGTACCGCCCGCAATCGAGAGGATCGGACCGTTCATATCATGGACACGGAGACACTGTCACGGGTTGTGATGTTCGAAGGGCTACCGGGTTCGGGAAAAAGCACCGATTCGCGAGCACTCGCCCACCAGCTGACCGCAGCAGGCGTCGCCACCACACATTGGCCTGAGGGCCGCACGGACCACCCCGTAGACTTCGAACAGGTCGCGCTCCTCAACGACGCCGCACTCGGCCGAGTGCTCGCCGCTCACCCCTCTGAGGCACACGCACTGGAAAACGCCCTCGTCCACGCTGGTCCCGGACATCACACTGTCCGTTATTCCTCCGACAAGCAGTTCTCGGACGCGCTCCGGCGGTCTCTCGCCGCCTACGACAGTTACGACGGACAGGTCTCGCCTGAGCGACACTCACGCGCGCTCAGGTCCAGCTGGGGACGGTTTGGCCGGCGCGCAGACGATGAAACCACTCACATTTGGGAGTGTGTCCTCCTACAAAACCCCGGCTGCATTTTCCTTGCACGCTTCGACCGCCCACCGGTCGAACTGGAGAGCCACGTGTCCGGCCTACTCGCAGCCATCGCAATGAAGAATCCGATGTTGGTGTATCTGGACCCAGGCGACCCCGAGGACACCCTCAAGCGCGCGGCAGCAGAAAGACCTGCGGAGTGGCTCAATTCCGTCATCGAGTACCACACCGGTCAGGGCTACGGTCAGCGTTCTGGACTCACGGGCTTCGAGGGGTACGTGGACTTCATGAGGTACCGCCGAACCGTCGAGGTCGGACTTCTTCCCCACCTGGAGATCCCCACCTTGCACGTGAAAACGAACGAGGTCACAAGCAAAGACCGCACTGAGATGATCCGCTCCTTTGTCACCTCGTCGGATACGTCAGCGCTTCGGACTGACACACCCTGATCGTCGCGCGTCAAGGCCAAGTTATCTGAATCCTCGAGATGCGTCTTGAAAGCTCGAGATGCGTTTTCCTACCGGCGGTGCCGAAGAGCCTCGATCCGCGGGACGTGGCCGCGACGCGGCGACTGTGGCGTCATCGGGTCCGCCTCCCGTCGGCCGTTCATCGCTGTGACGATGCAGAAGATTGCCATCCGATCGCAGTGACCCGAGGAACGGCCACTAACACTTCCGCCTCGCCGGGGCACAGTCCCAGCGGTAGTGGCGCTGGTGGGCTCCGGGTCAGCAAGAAGGCTGGGGTCGCCAGCGCTCACGACCGAAGTCGGAGTGATGTTCCAGGGCGGCTATTACTTGCATGCCGGGCATGTCACGCCCGCGCACGAAGTGCCGGTCCCCGAGGAGGAGAACCTGCTCGTTCGTTCGGGTCAGCGAAACGTTCAGGAGCTTTGCGGCGCTGGTGGCGCCCTTCCCCCCTTTCAGGTCAGCGGCTGCGACCCAGGGTGGTTTGTCTTGCATGAGATCGAAGATCACCGTCGGATACTCCTGTCCCTGAAACGTGTGCGCGGTTCCCGCGGGGAGGTCGATGCCGTATTGCCGGGCGAGCCGTTCAGGCCGCGCCTGAGGAGCGTGCGGCGTGATGAAGCCGACGGCCGGATGCCGTGCGGCGAGCTCAACAGCGATGACAGCCGTCGGATCACACGACCAGGACAGCCCGACACGCTTGAGCTGCCTATATGGGATGCGTGCCGTCTCGATGAATGTGACACGGGGCCAACGGATCGCTTGACCGGTTCCGTGTCGCGGCGCCCGCACCTCGCAGGAACTACGGGAGGAAACCCGGGCTGCCAGCTCCCGCCCTCGATACCTCTGGCTCCTGGCGCGTTCTCATGTGCCGCAGGGTAACTGGTGAACGCGCCTCGCCATGCACAGATCGCTGCATGTAGGCAGGCGCTCAGAACGGATTCGTCTTGGAAATCACACTTGCACCACGCCTGCGCCAGTCGGCAAAGGCGGTCGTCGTCGTTTTTCTCGTACTCACGCTGGCCCTGACTGCCCTCGTCACCATCCGACAGCCCGCCCAGGCCGCAACGCCGGGGCATGGTTACGGGACGTGGGATGACCGCGTCGGCTGGCAGGGCGGATTCGTCGCCCCCGACGGCAGCACTGTGTACTGCATCGAACCCGGCGTCTCGAACCCCTCCGGCGGCACCACCAGCGCCGGGCACCAGAGCAGCGTCCACTCCGACAGCCCCTTCGGGAGTAGGACACTAACGAGCAATGATCTCGCGCGCATCAACTACCTGGTAACCGAGTTCGGACAGACGGGCAGCAACCGAGAGGCGGCTGCCGTCAGCTTCGCGGTGAAGTACATCGCCAACCCCGGAGCAATGTTCAAGTCGCATAGCTGGAACGGATCGTGGGACCTTCCCGGCTACGTGAACTGGGTCTTGCACGGCACCATCGGGGGCTCCGAAGCCGCCGCTGTCGCCGCCCGCGCGCAGGAGCTCATCACCGCCGCCTCCACGGTGACGGCTGGTCCTGTCGGTGGCGGCTCGGGTTCATTGACGTTCCAGGTCGACAACTTCAACAACTACCTCGGCACCATCACCATGGCCGGTACCGCCGGCTCCACGGGCACTGTCACACTCACGAACGGCATCTTCACCACGACCGGATCGAAGACACTCTCCGGCATGCACGCCAACACCCCGTACCCGGTGACCGGTGTCCCGCCGACTGAGGACGGCGCCCCCTACAAGATCTCCGGCACCGGTACGTTCACGGCGGCAGGTACAGGCTGGGAAGGCGCCGTGCACGTCTGGACCACCGGAAGCCAGCAGGTGACCGCTGGTCCCGGCCCCCGTTCCTCCACCCAGTTCACCGTCGCAGGCACCGACCCCACCGACCGGTCCGTCCTTTTCAACCCGGCCCTGTCCACGACCGCGACTGCGTATGTGCAGCCGGGCGAGCACGCAACCGATACCCTGACGTTCCGCACCGTCCCTGACAGCGAAGGGCTGAACAACTTCTGGCCACGCACCGCGGACGGCAGCTACCGCGTCGTGAACGCCGAAGGCACGCTCTACGGTCCGTTCGCGGATCAGCCGACCGAGTCCGAAACGGTTCCGTCCGACGCACTTGTCGCCGGGCACGCGGCTGCCTCAACATCCACCACAGATGGCCCGACGGTGACGTATGAGGCCACCAGCGAGGACCCCGTGGACACCGCGGGCTACTACACCTGGGTGTGGGACATCCACTACGACAACCAGTCCGCCATCACCCGCATGTACCTGACCGACGGTTACTCGTTCACCGACCACTTCGGTCAGACGGTGGAAACCAGCATCACCCCGATGCAGTTCACGGTGAACACCGAGGTCGTCGACAAGGACGTCCTGCTGTCAGGTGCGGCCGCTGACACGGC
Organism: Microbacterium sp. GQ128; assembly: GCF_059758615.1. Classification (NCBI taxonomy): domain Bacteria; kingdom Bacillati; phylum Actinomycetota; class Actinomycetes; order Micrococcales; family Microbacteriaceae; genus Microbacterium; species Microbacterium sp. GQ128. The sequence goes on along the minus strand of NZ_JCAXDY010000003.1, from coordinate 361,098 downwards.
AACGGTCACCACCGACGGCGTGTGGCTGCAGCAGAACGGACAGAACGTCCCCGTCGTCGCCCGCTGGGACGCCTACTACGACCCTCGTGCCGCAGCGGACATCGCAGAGGTTCCGGGCACGGAGATCCCCGACGAGGCGGTGCACCTTGGCACGCACACCGAGACGGTCACGGACAACGCCAACATCTCGACGCCGACCACGCTCGACGACGGCGCCATCCGGGTGCCGGCGTCCGGCGAAGGAAGCATCGTCTGGGTGTTCAGCATCCTCCGCTCCGACCAGGGAGGCACTGCCGACTACATCGTTGACGTCGTGGACAACTACGGTGTCCCTTCGGAGATCTCCACCATCCTCCAGCCCACGGTGACGACTCAGGCGTCTGCCGGTGGCCGCATCGGCGAAGGCATCCACGACACCGCCATCATCGACGGACACCTGCCGGCCAACGGCGCCCAGCTCACGTTCGACCTGTACCAGGTACCCATGGTGCAGAACGAGGACGGCGCTTGGGTCATCGACTACCCGACGACGGACGACAACGGCGACCCGGTTCTCGACGACGCCGGCGCCGCAGCCACGTTCGAGCCCGGAGACCTGTCCTGGGTCTGCGTACCAGAGAACCTCGTGGCCAGCGACACGGACCAGGCCGGTACCACCGTGACGGAGAACGGCGACTACCCGTCGTTCACCCATGAACTCGAGGAAAACGCAAAGTACCTGTGGTCGGAGAAGCTGTGGTCCACCCCGGGGACGGATGAGGACGGCAACCCCGTCGGAGAGCGGGAACTGATTCACGCCGGCGCGTGCGGCATCGCCCAGGAGACGTCGTTCGCCCTGGACGTGAAGACCGTCGCGATGAGCGAGACCGGAGCAACTACCGGTATCGAGCACGGTGTCAACGTCTGGGACACGGCAGCTCTCACCGGTTACGTCCCCGAGAACGGCCGGATGAACTTCGAGGCCTACCTCGTCCCCACAGGCACCACCGCGTGCACGAAGGAAAACCTCGCCTGGACCAGCGCCGACGTACCCCTCGCCGGCGGCCTCTACGACGAGGAGCACCCGCTCGAAGTGAAGAGCGAACCTCACGTGTTCAACCCCGACGTAGCCTCGACGCTCTATTTCGTCGCCGTCACCTACGACGAGCTCGACCGAGAGGTGAACCGCGGTGTCTGCGGCGACCCGGATGAGACGCTCAGCCTCAAGGGCCAGAAGCTCATCGCCACGGGCGGCACTCCCGCCCCTCTCCTCGTCGGTGGCGCGCTGGCCGCGCTGCTCGCCGGACTGAGCCTCATCATCGTGGGAGCCCGCCGCCGCGCCCGGGCGTAACCATCACAGAGGACTCGCCAGCATTCACTCTGCCCGCCCCGGGGATCATCCACCCCAGCCCCGGGGTGGGCTCTATCGTCCGTTGCTGGTACAGCATCTTGTACTGTGGCACAGGATGCTAGGCCGGGAGCCTTCTTCTCGCGCTACTCGGGCATCCACTTGTGATCGAAAGGGATCCCCATGTCACTCGCCGCATCGCGGACACGTCTCATCACCCTAGGGGCGTGCGCAGCCCTCGTCGTCATCGCCGTCGTCACCCTGGCGCTCGTATCGAGGACGACCCGCGAGACACCGACGGCGGTCGCCACGCGGGCGTTCAACGCACTTGCGGAGCGGGATGCGCCAGCGCTGGCTGCGGTGATTCGCGGGGACGAGGCCTTCGACGCGGCGCTCGAGCACGTCGACGCGATCGAGGAACCCATTGCGAACATTGACGTCGAAGACGTCAGCGACTGGGAAACGGAGGAGGGCTTCGACCAGGCGCGCGTGACGTTCCGCTTCACCGTCGGAGAGACTCCCGTCGACGGTGAGCTCGTGGTCGTGCGTGAGCACGGCGGAGACACGTTCGCGCAGTTCCCGGTCCTTGTGGGCGAGCTGCATCTACCCCGCACCAACGGCGGACAGGCGACACTCACGGGCACCGACAAGAGCGCGGAGGCACTGCACCTCCTCCCCGGCGTCTACGCGGTGACAGCGGAGGAGCCGCTTCCTTTCCCCTACACGCTCGCGGATGACACCGTGATCGTCACACCCGGATCCAGTGCATCTGTCACCCCGGAGCACGACGAAGCCTCAGTACGGGCCCTGCTGACCGAGACGAAGGATTCTGCCGAGGCAGAGGCGACCATCGCCGCCGAAGAGTCCATCGCCAACGGGACCCTTCCCATGGACAGCGCCACGAGCTTCGGACGAGCTGGACGCGGCTTCCACCTCGCCTCGCTCACCGAGGCGTCTCCTCCGTTGTTCGCCGACGGGGTTGTAACGCACCACTACACGGCAGCGTTCGCGGCGGAGCAGTACAACGGCTCTCTCGACCGGGAGTGGACCTCCGTGGCGGGCGCAGCGTCAGTGACCGTCACCATTCCCGTTGATGAGACCGGCGCGCCGCAGGCGTCGCAGGTATCCATCGACGCCAGCGACCTGGTGTGGGGTGCTGCAGGCTAAGCCCAGACTTCGCCGACGAGCTCGTCGACGGTCGTGCCGAACGCTCGACTGAGTTTGAGCCAGGTGCGCAAGTCGCCGTTGTACTTGCCGGATGAGATATTCAGCAGCGTCTGCCGGCTGACCCCTGAGGTCTCGGCGAGTTGCTCGAAAGTGAACCCCGCTGCATGGCGCCGCTCATTGAGAACAGCACGCAGACGCGTCAGATCAGGTTCAGCAACAGCCACCTTTCAAGAACACGCCACCCGCCCTAGAACTACAGCACAGCATCCTGTACTTTCGGCACAAGATCTTTGACCCTGTGCGACGGGAGGCTCGTGAACGTCGACCACTACAGCCCGGACCTGCCGGACGAGGACTGGCAGCGCGTGGAATCGTTCGTGATGAACATCGTCGACGACGCCCTTCCGCACGTCCCCTACTCGCCAGCTGCCGTCACCAACGCCGTCGCCCACCACGTTGACTGGTGCGTCAACGTCGCGGGCCTCTCCCTAAAGCGAGATGCGCTCCTGCGCCGCGACGTCATCGCGTACGCGGTCGACCTGATGCCGACCTCGTCTCCTTCCACACGGGGCCGCCAGCGCGCCCTGCTCCTGAGGATCGGCGAGCACCTCGGGACCGTGGAGACACTACCTCCCCTCACTCCCCTCGCAGCCGCGCCACCCAGCCAGCCCTACACGCCTGACGAGCTCGGCGAGCTGTGTGCGTGGGCCGAGTACCAGAACACCGCGGCCAGGCGCGCGTCCGCGCGCGCACTCGTCGCCCTTGGCCTCGGAGCGGGCCTGCCGACCCGTGACCTGTGCAGCGTTCGAGCTCTCGATGTCGAAGAGTCCGGGACACGCGTGCAGGTGGGTGGCCTGCGCCCACGCACGGTACCGGTCGACCCAGCCTGGGCACCGCTACTCGACGAGGTCGTCCGGAACGCCGACGACGCATCGGCGACGCTGTTTCGCCCTGGCACGCGCTGGCACGCGAACATCGTGACAGTCTTCGTCGACCGCTCCAGCGGGGTCGGTATGCACCCCACTGCTCAGCGGATGCGGGCGACCTGGATCGTGGAGCAGCTCACGGTCGGCACTCCGATGCACCAGCTCCTGCACGCTGCCGGCGTGAAATCCATGGACGCCCTCGTCCGATACGAGAAGTTCCTCCCGCACTACTAAGAGCATGCATCGCTTACCGTGGGCGCGCGCCACCCAATGTCGGGTGCGAGAGCGTGGGCGGGTCCAGCAGCTGCAACTGCTCGCGCAGGAACGCCGCGACGATCTGCCGGGCGGGTGTCGCCCGGTCCGACACCGCCGTATTCGCCCAGGTCACTCCCGCCACGCTCGACCGGCATTCGCGCAGGATCTGCTCGAGGTCCGCGAGCGTCACCCACACCTGCCCACCAAGGACTCTCGACAACCGTTCACGCCGCCACCCGAGGGCCCCTGCGAGAGACCCGTGACTCCGGTCTTCCGCAAGCAGGAACGCCCGCACGCGAAATGCCCCGTGATGCTGCAGCCGGGCCGCTGCGCACGCAGCCTCATCTCGAGGTGTGGAGGTCGGCACCCAGTCACTCGCCCCCGGCCGCCCGAACGTCGACGGATCGAACAAGAAGTCTCTCGGTGCGCGACTCACCACTCGATTCTAAGCGGTGCGTGCGCGACGCACGCACACCACTTCGTCTGTGTGCTTCTATGGCGCATCGACGGTCGTCAGAGCGGTGCTTGCGCGCATATATCCCGCATGACTGTGACTTCTGACCTTCTCGACACGTACGACCCGTTCCTTCCCGCGGACGACTGGGCGCAGATGCGGGACTCGGTCGTCGCATCCGTGCGTCCCTATCTCGATACCCACTCGGAAGCATCGTCGCGACAAGCGCTGGCGACACTCACCGGCTACGTCCATTGGGCGCGAGAGTGCGGTCTTGTCGCCCACGCAGACGACGCGCTCACTCCACGTTTCATCGATCTGTACACGCAGCACCGCTCCTCCCAGATCCGTCCGCAAGGCGCCGCCCGTGAAGCCGCGATCCTCCGCGCACTGTTCAGTGAGGACCCGGCACCCCGTCGGACAGTGGCGCCGCTGTCCCCTTCTGATATCCCGTACAGCGATGAGGACATCACCGAGATCCGCTCGTGGGCTGCCTACCAGCCCAGCACCCGTAAACGCCTCGACAGCACCGCCATCGCCGCCCTCGCCCTTGGCTGCGGCCTCACCGCGAGCGAGATGATGGCCGCGCGAACAGACGACCTCATCATGCGCGATGGCGGCGACCTCGACGTCGAGGTCCGTGGGCCTCGGGCGCGCACCGTCCCTGTGCTGCGCGCGTGGGCGTCACAGCTCGCAGACCTCCGAACCCACGCGAGCGACGCAGATTGGCTCATCGCGCCCGGACGCACAGACCGCGGAGGCCAGACACTCAATGGCCTCCGCCGTGAGCTCGGCGGGGGCCTGCGTCCCGTCCCCCGGCGCATGCGCAACACCTGGCTCGTCACGCAAATGAACGGCGGCACCCCTGCCTCCGTAGTCATGAATGCCGCAGGCCTGCTCGACGCAGCGTTCCTGCGACGACTCGCCCCCTACATCGACATGCCGACCGAGCACGAACAGCGAACGATGCTTCGAAACGGGGGCGCTCATGCGTGACGTGCTCCTCCGCCACGACCCGACGGCCCGCGGCCCAATCCCCAAGCAGACAATCCGCCAAGCGGCCATGGTCATCGACGAGTCCGGACTCGTCGACCTCGTCCTGCTCTGGGAACAACAAGACCGCATATACAAAGGAGGACGACGCCCCTATCTGACGGTCCGCGCAACCCTCATCCTGTGGCTGGTCCTTGCCTGCGAACACCAGCCCATGCACATCCGCCGTGTCGAAGACATCCTCCGAAGCCGTCTCAGGCCGAAAACCGCCGCCATCCTCGGCATCGAACACGACCCTCTCGCTCCGGCTGATGCGCTCTTCGAGCGCGCACGCAACAGCACACGCCGCATCATCAACCTGTTCGACGCCTACCCGCTCCCCACCCGCCAGCGTCGGCTGACCGTGCAGGAGTACCGTGACGCGTTAGAGGACCGCAGGCTCCGAGACGAAGAGATGAAGACCAAAGCGCGCCGCGCGCACATCTTCGCGAACCAGATGCTCGAAGCCACCTACCAGATGCTTCCCGCCCAGTACCGACCCGCGCAGATATCCCTCGCCGTCGACGCCACCCGCTTGAAAGCGTTCGCCCGCGGCATCGGCAAAGAAAGGCTGGCTCGGAAAAAACCGCACGAGAAGATCTCCATCGAGCCCGACCACGGCTTCTACCTCCGAACCGCCGCAGGAAAGCCCACCGACGTGTTCACCGAGGCGCGGGTCCGCGAGTACGCTCTCGAAGCCGAGTTCGCCGTCGTCACCTCCAACGACCCCTCCCAGCCCGACGTCGTGCCGTCCCTCATCGTCGCGTACGACCAGCACCGTCCCGGGGAAGAGCCCGCACCCTCCGCGATGCGCCTGGTGAATTCCCTCATCGAACGCGGGCACACCATCGACCACTTCGTCAGCGACCAGGCCTACCTGCCCGGCGGGAAGCCCCATGAGCTCCAGAACCCGCTCCGTGCCCTCGGAATCAAGCTGGTCATGCAGTACCCGACGAAGGAATGGGCACTCGGCATCCAACATCACGCCCACGGTGCCATCATGGTTGACGGAAATTGGTACTGCCCGTCCATGGCAGAGCATCCCGACCTCATCAACGCCACCCTCGAATTCCGCAAGGGAACCCGGAAGGACGAAGAAGACCCCACCCTCACGAACGAGGAACGGAAGGCGCGTGAGGCCACACGGAACGCTCGCTGGAAGAACCTCATCAACCAGCGCACGCCGTTCCTCGTCACCGACAAAGAGAAGATGGACAGCCGCGGCAAGACAGCGAAGAAGTGCCCCGCGGCCGGCGGCTCCCCGACCGCATCCTGCGACCTGAAGCTCAACCCGAAAGCCGCACAGCCCGGCCGCACCCTGCTCCCCATCCTCAACACCCCGAAGGCACCTGGCAAGCTCTGCACCAACAAGACCAGCACAAGCTTCGATATCACCGACGACGGCAAGTTCGGTCAGCACTACCAGTACGGCACCGACGAGTGGGAATCGATGTTCGGCTACGCCCGCTCCCAAGTCGAATCCGCAAACGACTATGTCAAAGACTCCGCAACCTTCGCCCTCGCGCAGCCAGGTAGGCGACGCATGCGCGGCCGCGCCGCCCAGGCGTTCTTGCAGGTCATGACCATCGCCGCCGCCAACTTGCAGCGCATCCGCGACTTCCTCCTCGAACGAGACGAACGCGCAGGGGAAATCGAAGACGGAATCACCCCACCCACCGCGCGCAGCCGCCGCAGCCGGCGCACATCCGCGCGCACGCGTCTCATGCTCCGCGAAGCACGCCAGGCCCGCCGAAGCAGACGCGGACCCGCGCGCACGTAGACGCGCGCCCCGTTCCTGCTGGAGCACATGGCTCAGTGGCATCCCCTCAGCAATACAGACGGCGCGAGTATGCCCGGATGGCGGGTGATCGGCCTGGATGCGCGCAACAAGGATGTGTTGAGCTCTCCCAGAGTGGTTGAGAGCGGCGCGAGAACGAAAAACGCCCCCGGTTCGGGGGCGTTTCTCTCTGCTTTTCGAGTTTCCTGGAAATCTTTCTTGAGATCCACGAACAACTCTTGGTGGCGAGTGAGGGATTCGAACCCCCGAATGCAGAGCAGTCTGATTTACAGTCAGATCCCTTTGGCCGCTTGGGTAACTCGCCAGAGCGCACCCGTCCGACTTGAACAGCCAACCGGGGGCACGAAAGACAAGCATACCTGCCCGAGGCGGGTGCAAGAAATCGAACCGTCAGCTGCCACGGACCCCGCGCTGGGCATCCGCCGACGACTCCGGAGTGCGCAGCAGACCGCCCTCCGCACGACACGTCGCGGCCGCGATGTCCATTGCCCGGATGAGGAGCACGCGCCATTCATCCAGCGCGTTCGGTGAGTCGGACACCAGCCCGGCGGCGACGGCTGCGAGCGTCGCGTCTCCCGCACCGACCGTATCGATCACGTCACCGGCGAGCGGGGTGATCGGTGCGGAGAGGATGCCAGCGTCCGTGTCGAGCGTGGCCCCGGCAGCGCCCGCGGTCGCCAGCACCGCGGCGGCGCCGATCTCGCGAAGGCGCCCGCGCAGCGCGTCGAGGTCGCCATCGTAGAGAACCGCTGCATCGTCGGCGCCGACCTTGACGATGGCAGCCGATGCGGCGATCCGCTCGAAACCGCGGACGAACTCGACGCGATCACGCAGCATCCCGAGGCGGGGATTGGGATCGAGTGCGACGCGGGCATCCGCGAGGGCGTCGACGAGAGCATCCACCTCTGTCGGCTCGTCGAAGGGGAAGCAGCTGACCGCGACGAGCCCGGCATCCACGATCGCCTCGCGTGCTTCGTCGGAGTAACGGATGCTGCGCTGCCGAGCCGCCTCGTTGAACACGTACTCCGGCTCACCGTTCGCCGCCCGCCGCACGATCGCGCGTGATGAGCCGAGCGGCGCATCACCGGCGATCAGACGCACCCCGTGATCGGACAGATACTCGCGGATGTGCGCGCCGGCCTCATCCTCGCCCACCATGGCGATCAGCGTGGTGTCGATCCCCAGCCGACGAAGGCCCACGGCGACGTTCAGCGCTGCCCCGCCGACGAGCTCGCGCACACCGGCTTGGTCGTGGATCTCGTCGATCAGAGCGTCGCCGATCACGACCACGGACCGGGAGGAGGATGTCTCGTTGCTCACCCGCCGACACTACCGCGCCCCCGGCGCTCACCCCGCACCTCGCACGCGCCACACGATGTCCGCTGCCGATCGAGGCTCCTCCCGGCGACGCGTCCGCCGCACAACTTCGGAGATCAGGCCCGACACGCCGCGCCGACGGCCCAGAGGGCGGCGCGCCCACCGCGATCTCCGAAGTTGTGCACTCGGCGGGACCGGCAACATCACCGAGGGCACGAAAAAGGCCCCGGGGCGAACCCGGGGCCTTCCTCAATCACTCAGCACTCAGTTATAAGTACCGGGGGTGATGTCGTCCGTCGAGAACGCGTCGAAGTCGACGTAGCCGAAGTCACCGTCGGCGTACGCACCGTCGGATGCGAAGATCCGGTTCGGGTAGCGCTCGCTCTTGGCTTCCTCGGTGGCCTCGACCGTGACGTCGCGGTACTTCGAGAGACCGGTTCCGGCGGGGATGAGCTTACCGATGATGACGTTCTCCTTGAGACCGACCAGCGGGTCGCGCTTGCCCTGCATCGCAGCCTCGGTGAGCACGCGGGTCGTCTCCTGGAAGGAGGCGGCCGACAGCCACGACTCGGTCGCGAGCGACGCCTTCGTGATACCCATCAGCTCCGGACGGCCCGACGCGGGGCGCTTGCCCTCTGCCACGGTCTCGCGGTTGATCGACTGGTAGCGCTTGAGGTCGACCATCTCACCCGGCAGCAGGTTCGTGTCGGCGTGATCGACGACCGTGACCTTGCGGAGCATCTGACGGACGATGACCTCGATGTGCTTGTCGTGGATCGGCACACCCTGCGAGCGGTACACGCCCTGGACGCCGCCGACGAGGTAACGCTGCACCTCGCGAGCACCCATGACACGCATGATCTCCTTGGGGTCGAGCGTGCCCACCAGGATCGGCTGACCGACCGTGACGTGCTGCCCGTCCTCGACGAGAAGCGTCGCACGCTTCAGCACCGGGTAGATGACCGGCTCTTCACCGCTGTCGGGCGTCAGGATGACCTTCTTGCCCTTGTCGGTCTCGTCGATCGCGATGCGGCCATCGGCCTCGGCGATCGGCGACGCGCCCTTGGGGGTACGCGCCTCGAAGAGCTCCTGCACACGGGGAAGACCCTGCGTGATGTCATCCGCCGATGCCGAACCACCCGTGTGGAAGGTACGCATCGTCAGCTGGGTACCGGGCTCACCGATCGACTGGGCCGCGATAATGCCGACGGCCTCGCCGATGTCGACGGTCTTACCCGTCGCGAGCGAACGGCCGTAGCACTGTGCGCAGACACCGACGGCGGAGTCGCAGGTCAGGACCGAGCGCACCTTGATGGTCTCGACGCCCAGAGCGACCAGCTTGTCGATCAGCACGTCACCCACGTCGTCACCGGCAGAAGCGAGGACCTCGCCCTTGCTGTCGACCACGTCGGAGGCCAGGGTACGAGCGAACACCGAGTTCTCGACGTTCGCGTCGCGCACCAGCTCGCCCTGCGAGTTCGGAGCGGCGATCGGGAGCTCGAGGCCCTTCGACGTGCCACAGTCCTCTTCGCGGATGATGACGTCCTGCGAGACATCCACCAGACGACGGGTCAGGTAGCCCGAGTCGGCGGTACGCAGAGCGGTGTCGGCCAGACCCTTACGGGTACCGTGCGTCGCGATGAAGTACTCCGCAACCGACAGACCCTCGCGGTACGAGGAGATGATCGGACGCGGGATGATCTCACCCTTGGGGTTGTTCACCAGACCACGCATACCGGCGATGTTCCGGATCTGCAGCCAGTTACCACGGGCGCCCGAGGACACCATGCGGTTGATGGTGTTGTCCTCCGGGAAGTTCGCCTTCATCGCGGCCTGGACCTCGTCGGTAGCCTCGGTCCAGATCTTGATGAGCTCCTGGCGACGCTCGGAGTCGGTCGTCAGACCCTTCTCGTACTGCGACTGGACCTTCGCGGCCTGCTTCTCGTAGCCGGCGACGATCTCCGCCTTGTTCGGCGGGGTGAGGATGTCGCTCAGGGCGACGGTCACACCGGAGCGCGTGGCCCAGTAGAAGCCGGCGTCCTTGATGCGGTCCAGCGATGCAGCGGTCTCGACCTTGGGGTACTCCTCGGCCAGCTTGTTGACGATCTGCGACAGCTTGTTCTTGTCAGCCTGCTCGCGGACGAACGGGTAGCCCTTCGGCAGCGTGTCGTTGAAGATCGCCTGACCCAGCGAAGCGTCCACGAGACCGTGGCGCTCGTAGCCCTCGGGAGCTTCGCCCTCGAGGAAGGTCAGACCCGGGATGCGGATGCGGATCTTCGCCTGCAGGTCGAGGGTGCCCTCGTCCTTGGCCAGGATCGCCTCGCCCACCGAACCGAATGCACGGCCCTCACCGGCTGCGCCCTCCTTGACCGTGGTCAGGTGGTGCAGACCGATGATCATGTCCTGCGAAGGCAGGGTGACCGGGCGTCCGTCGGACGGCTTCAGGATGTTGTTCGAGGCGAGCATCAGCACGCGGGCCTCGGCCTGAGCCTCGACCGACAGCGGCAGGTGCACAGCCATCTGGTCACCGTCGAAGTCGGCGTTGAACGCCGCGCAGACGAGCGGGTGCAGCTGGATGGCCTTGCCCTCGACGAGCTGCGGCTCGAACGCCTGGATGCCGAGGCGGTGCAGCGTGGGTGCACGGTTCAGCAGAACCGGACGCTCACGGATGATCTCCTCGAGCACGTCCCAGACCTCGGGACGGGTGCGCTCGACCGCGCGCTTGGCGGCCTTGATGTTCTGCGAGTGACCGAGGTCGATCAGACGCTTGATCACGAACGGCTTGAAGAGCTCCAGCGCCATCTGCTTGGGCAGACCGCACTGGTGCAGCTTCAGCTGCGGGCCGACGATGATGACCGAACGGCCCGAGTAGTCGACGCGCTTGCCGAGCAGGTTCTGGCGGAAACGACCCTGCTTACCCTTCAGCATGTCGCTGAGGGACTTCAGGGCACGGTTGCCGGTACCGGTGACGGGACGACCGCGACGGCCGTTGTCGAACAGTGCGTCGACGGCCTCCTGCAGCATGCGCTTCTCGTTGTTGACGATGATCTCGGGGGCACCGAGGTCGATCAGACGACGAAGACGGTTGTTGCGGTTGATGACGCGGCGGTACAGGTCGTTCAGGTCGGACGTCGCGAAACGGCCACCGTCAAGCTGGACCATCGGGCGCAGCTCCGGCGGGATGACCGGGACGACGTCGAGGACCATCGCGGCCGGGCTCATGCCGGTCTCGAGGAACGAGCTGACGACCTTGAGGCGCTTGATCGCACGGATCTTGCGCTGGCCCTTGCCCTCGGAGATCTGCAGGCGCAGGTTCTCCGCCTCGGCGACCAGGTCGAACGCCGCGAGGCGACGCTGGATCGACTCGGCGCCCATGTAGGCCTCGAAGTACTGACCGAAGCGGTCCTGCAGCTCGTGGAAGACGTCGTCCTCGGGGCGGAGCGCCCCGACCTCGAGGGTGCGGAAGTCTTCCCACACGCGCTCGAGCTTGGCGATCTGCTCGTCGGCACCCTTGCGGATGAGGGACATCTCCTTCTCGGCGGCGTCCTTCACCTTCTTCTTGGCGTCGGCCTTGGCACCCTCTGCCTCGAGAGCAGCGAGCTCCTCCTCCAGCTTGGCCAGGCGCTCCGCGATCTTGGAGTCGCGGCGGTCGCCGAGCGTCTTCAGCTCGAGACGGATGTTGTTCTCCTGCGTGCCCAGGTCGCGGTGACGAGCATCCTCGTCGACCGAGATGACCATGTAGGCGGCGAAGTAGATGACCTTCTCGAGGTCCTTCGGCGCCATGTCGAGCAGGTAGCCGAGACGCGAGGGCACGCCCTTGAAGTACCAGATGTGGGTGACGGGAGCGGCGAGCTCGATGTGACCCATGCGCTCACGACGGACGGAGCTCTTGGTGACCTCCACGCCGCAGCGCTCGCAGACGATGCCCTTGAAGCGGACACGCTTGTACTTGCCGCAGGCGCACTCCCAGTCGCGGGACGGGCCGAAGATCTGCTCTCCGAAGAGACCATCCTTCTCCGGCTTCAGGGTGCGGTAGTTGATGGTTTCGGGCTTCTTGACCTCACCGTACGACCACGCGCGGATGTGGTCCGCGGTGGCCAGGCCGATGCGAAGCTCATCGAAAGTGTTTGACTCGAGCACTGATTCTCCTGTGTCGGAATTCTTTTTGAGAAGTCTGCTGGGGTGTGCTCGGGAGCGAGGCTCCCGAGCACACCAGCGGATTAGATCTCGTCGATCGAGGCGGCCTCGAAGCGGCTGGAGATGTTGATACCGAGTTCTTCTGCGGCGCGGAACGCCTCATCGTCGGTGTCGCGGAGGTTGACCAGCGTGCCGTCCGCCGAGAGGACCTCGACGTTCAGGCAGAGCGACTGCATCTCCTTCATGAGCACCTTGAAGGACTCGGGGATGCCGGGCTCCTGGATGTTCTCGCCCTTGACGATCGCCTCGTACACCTTGACGCGGCCGAGGATGTCGTCGGACTTGATCGTGAGGAGCTCCTGGAGCGCGTACGCGGCGCCGTAGGCCTCGAGGGCCCACACCTCCATCTCACCGAAGCGCTGTCCACCGAACTGCGCCTTACCACCGAGCGGCTGCTGGGTGATCATCGAGTACGGACCCGTGGAACGTGCGTGGATCTTGTCGTCGACCAGGTGGTGCAGCTTCAGGATGTACATGTAGCCCACGGAGATCGGAGCCGGGAACGGCTCGCCCGAGCGGCCGTCGAACATCTGGGCCTTTCCGGAGGAGTCGATCAGGCGCACGCCGTCGCGGGTCGGGATGGTCGCGTCGAGGAGACCGGCGATCTCCTCCTCGCTCGCACCGTCGAACACCGGGGTGGCGACCTTCGTGCCGGGAGCGGCCTCGAATGCGTCCTTCGGGAGCTTCGCAGCCCACTCCGGAGTGCCCTCGACCTTCCAGCCCTGCTTGGCGATCCACCCGAGGTGGGTCTCCAGGACCTGGCCGAAGTTCATTCGACCGGGGATGCCGAGCGGGTTGAGCACGATGTCGACCGGAGTTCCGTCCGCGAGGAACGGCATGTCCTCGATCGGGAGGATCTTCGCGATGACACCCTTGTTGCCGTGACGGCCGGCGAGCTTGTCACCCTCGGTGATCTTGCGCTTCTGGGCGATGTAGACCACGACGCGGCGGTTGACGCCCGAGCCGAGCTCGTCGTCGCCGTCCTCGGCGTTGAACTCCTTGACGGCGATGATCGTGCCCTGCTCACCGTGGGGCACCTTCAGCGAGGTGTCACGGACTTCGCGGCTCTTCTCGTTGAAGATCGCGCGGAGCAGACGCTCCTCGGCCGAAAGCTCGGTCTCACCCTTCGGCGTGACCTTGCCGACGAGGATGTCCCCGGGGCGGACCTCGGCGCCGATGCGGATGATGCCGCGCTCGTCGAGGTCCTTCAGCAGCTCCGGGCTGACGTTGGGGAGGTCACGGGTGATCTCCTCCTTGCCGAGCTTGGTGTCGCGCGCATCGACCTCGTACTCCTCGATGTGGATCGAGGAGAGGGTGTCGTCCTTCACCAGGTCCTGGCTCAGGATGATCGCGTCCTCGAAGTTGTAGCCCTCCCACGTCATGAACGCGACGAGGAGGTTCTTTCCGAGGGCCAGCTCGCCGTTCTCGGTGGCGGGGCCATCGGCGATGACCTCTCCGACCTCGACGCGCTCACCGGCGTTGACGACGACCTTCTGGTTGTACGACGTGCCCTGGTTGGAGCGGTCGAACTTGCGCAGGTGGTACTCCTGCGTGCCGCCCTCGTCGAGCATGACGACGACGCGGTCCGCGGAGACCTCGGAGACGACACCGGCCTTCTCGGCGGTGAGCACGTCACCGGCGTCGATGGCCGTGTAGCCCTCCATACCGGTTCCGACGAGCGGCGAGTCGCTGCGCAGCAGCGGCACAGCCTGACGCTGCATGTTGGCGCCCATGAGGGCGCGCTGTGCGTCGTCGTGCTCGAGGAAGGGCACGAGCGAGGTCGCGACCGACACCATCTGGCGCGGGGAGACGTCGATGTAGCCGATCTCCTCGGGAACGAACAGGTCGACCTCGCCGCTGCCGCCCTTGGGGCGGGCCAGGACGTGGCTCTCGCGGAAGCGACCCTTGGCATCGAGCGGGGCGTTGGCCTGCGCGATGTTGAAGTCGACCTCTTCGGAAGCCGTCAGGTAGTCGATCTGCTCGGTGACGACACCGTCGACGACCTTGCGGTACGGGGTCTCGATGAAACCGAACGAGTTGATGCGCGCGAACGTCGCGAGAGCACCGATCAGACCGATGTTCGGGCCTTCAGGCGTCTCGATGGGGCACATGCGGCCGTAGTGCGACGGGTGGACGTCACGGACCTCGACGCCGGCGCGGTCACGCGAGAGACCACCGGGGCCGAGCGCGGAGAGACGACGCTTGTTGGTCAGACCCGCGAGCGGGTTGTTCTGGTCCATGAACTGCGACAGCTGCGACGTTCCGAAGAACTCCTTGATCGCGGCGACGACGGGGCGCACGTTGATCAGGGTCTGCGGCGTGATGGCCTCGATGTCCTGCGTGGTCATGCGCTCGCGGACGACGCGCTCCATGCGGGACAGACCGGTGCGGACCTGGTTCTGGATCAGCTCGCCGACCGCGCGGATGCGACGGTTGCCGAAGTTGTCGATGTCGTCGGTCGCGAGACGGATCTCGGCCTTCTTGCCACCGCGGATGCCCGTGAAGGTCTCCTCGGTGCCAGCGTGCAGGCGGACGAGGTACTTGATCGTGGCCACGATGTCTTCGACGGTGAGCACCGAAGAGGTCAGCGGCTGGTCCAGGCCCAGCTTGTGGTTGATCTTGTAACGACCGACCTTGGCCAGGTCGTAGCGCTTCGGGTTGAAGTAGAAGTTGTCCAGCAGCGCGCGGGCGGCCTCGGCGGCGACCTGCTCGCCTGGACGGAGCTTGCGGTAGATGTCGCGGAGCGCATCTTCCTTCGTGACGATCGTGTCCTTCGCGAGCGTCTCCTCGATGGAGGTGTAGCCGGCGAACTCGGCGAGGATCTCCTCGCTGGTCATGCCCAGCGCCTTGAGGAAGACCGTGACCGACTGCTTGCGCTTGCGGTCGACGCGCACGCCCACCTGGTCGCGCTTGTCGATCTCGAACTCGAGCCAGGCACCACGGCTCGGGATGACGCGAGCGGACACGATGTCCTTGTCACTCGTCTTGTCGGGGGTCTTGTCGAAGTAGACACCCGGCGAGCGCACGAGCTGCGAGACGACGACGCGCTCGGAGCCGTTGATGATGAACGTGCCCTTGTCGGTCTGGAGCGGGAAGTCGCCCATGAAGACCGTCTGGGTCTTGATCTCACCCGTGAGGTGGTTCATGAACTCGGCCTCGACGTACAGCGGAGCGGCGTAGGTCTTGCCACGCTCCTTGCACTCCTCGATCGAGTACTTCTCCGGCTCGAGGTACGGGTTCGTGAACGACAGCTGCATCGTCTCGCCGAGGTCCTCGATCGGAGAGATCTCCTCGAAGATCTCGCCGAGACCGCTGTTCTCGTTGACGTCGGTGCGACCCTGCTTCTTGGCCTCGGCGACGCGCGCCTTCCAGGCGTCGTTTCCGACCAGCCAACCGAAGGACTCGGTCTGCAGGGCAAGAAGGTCTGGGACAGTCAGCGTGTCGGAGATCTTGGCGAACGAAAGACGGGAAGCTCCGCGTCCGTTCTTGGTGGTGGTGGATGTGGATGCGTTGCGAGCAGCAGCCAAGGGAATAACCTCCGTGAGCCCCGCAGGGCTTCTCGATTCCTTTGTCGTCAGGTGGAGTGTGCGCCCGGGAACTCAACAGATGCCGACCACCATATGAGGGCAGGGAGAAGCGAGCGCAACTACCAACTATACGCACGATTGTGCGACATGGCAACCTCAATCCTTGACCAATCTCGGATGCTGCGGTATGAGCATCCGAGCACCTCCGTCGAGACCCCGTGTTCGCGCCGAGACCCCGGCCTGCCGATGCCCGCAACGCGGGGTCTCGGCGGAAGACCGGGGTCTCGGCGAGGCAGCTCAGGACGCGATGTTCAGCTCGTTGCCCGGGATCGACGCCAGCAGACGCCGCGTGTACGGGTCGCGCGGGTTCGTGAAGATCTCCTCCGAGGACGCCGCCTCGACGAGCTTCCCGTCCTTCATCACGCACACGTAGTCGCTGATGAGGCGCACCACCGCGAGGTCGTGCGAGATGAAGAGGTAGCTCAGGCCGTACTCGCGCTGCAGGTCGCCGAGCAGCTTCAGGATCTGGTCCTGCACCAGCACGTCCAGCGCCGACACCGGCTCGTCGCACACGATCAGATCGGGAGACAACGCGAGCGCCCGCGCGATCGCGACACGCTGCCGCTGACCGCCGGACAGTTCGGACGGATACCGGCGCAGCATCGACTGCGGCAGCGCCACGTCGTCGAGCAGCTGGCGAACGCGCGCACGCCGGTCGGCGCTGCTCCCCCGCTTGTAGAAGTCGAGCGGCTCCCCGATCAGCCGCTCGATCGTGAACATGGGGTTCAGGCTCGAATACGGATCCTGGAAGATCGGCTGCACCTGCTGGCGGAACTCCTTCGTCTCCGCCTTGCTCAGCGACGCGATGTCCTTGCCCTCGTAGCGGATCAGCCCGCTCGTGGGTTCGATCACCTTCAGGAGCATCCGCGCGGTCGTGGTCTTGCCCGAACCGGACTCCCCCACGATCGCGACGGTCTCACCGCGGGGGATCACCAGCGATACATCGTCCACGGCCACGAAGTCCTCGCCGCGGCCCCGCACCGGATACACCTTGGTGAGGTTCTCGATCTCGACGATGTTGTCGGCGGGCGCTGCGTCGACGACGGCATCCGCCTCCGCGTCCCTCTCCTGCACCCGGAACGCCTCCGGCCGCAGCCGCGCCGCCGCCACCGACGGCGCCGCTTTGACGAGCGACTGCGTGTACGGATGCTGCGGGTCCTCGAGGATCTGTCGGGCGGCGCCCTGCTCGACCACCCTGCCTCGATGCATCACGACCACCCGCTCCGCGCGCTCGGCGGCGAGTCCGAGGTCGTGCGTGATGAGCAGCACGGCCGTCCCCTGCTCGCGGGTCATCTGCCCGATCTGGTCGAGGATCGTCTGCTGCACCGTGACATCGAGCGCACTGGTCGGCTCGTCGGCGATCAGCAGTCGCGGATTGCACGCCAGACCGATCGCGATCAGCGCCCGCTGACGCATGCCGCCGGAGAACTCGTGCGGATACTGCTTGGCACGGCGCTCCGGGTCGGGGAGGCCGGCGGCGGTCAAGGCCTCGACCACCTTCGCCTGCACGTTCTGCCGAGTGGCGAGTCCGTGCGCGAGCAGCGCCTCCGCCACCTGGGTGCCGATCTTCGCCACCGGGTTCAGGTTCGACATCGGGTCCTGCGGGACGAGGCCGATGTCGCGACCACGGATCGTCCGCAGCTCGTGCTCCGGCGCGTGGGAGATCTCCTTCCCGTCGAGCCGGATGCTGCCGGACGCCACCTTCCCTCCCCCGGCGAGCAGGCCGATGATGGCCATGGCCGTCGTCGACTTGCCGGAACCGGACTCGCCCACGATCGCGACGGTCTCACCGGGACGGATCTCGAGGTCCACCCCCTCGACGGCGTGCACGACCCCGTCCAGAGTGGCGAAGTCCACCGCGAGTCCTTGGACCGACAGCAGCGGCTCGGTCGACATCTGATTCTCCTTCGCGGCGCGCATCGCGCCTTCGTCGCGGGCGTTCATCGCGCCCTCGTCCGTGGGTCCATCGCCTCGCGCAACGCTTCGCCCAGCAGGGTGAAGCCGAGCGCGGTGACGGCGATGCAGATGCCGGGGAGGAACGCGAGCCACGGTGCGATCGCGAGCTCGGCCTGCGCGTAGGTGAGCATGCGCCCCCACTCGGCGGTCGCGGGTCCGCCGCCGCCGAGACCGAGGAACGACAGCGCTGCCGCATCGATCACGGCGGTCGCGAGCGTCAGGGTGCCCTGGACGATCACGGGACCGATGGCGTTGGGCAGCACGTGCGACATCGTGATGCTGCCACGGCCGAGCCCCAGGGTCTGCGCCGAGAGCACATAGTCGCTCGATCGCTGCTGCATCATCGAGGCCCTCAGCAGACGCGCGAAGATCGGCACCTGCGACGCCCCGATCGCGATCATGATCGCGAACGGGGTCTGTCCGAGGATCGCAGCGATCGAGACTGCCAGCAGCAGGTTCGGAACCGACAGGATGATGTCGACGACGCGCATGATGAGCGTGTCGACCCATCCGCCGAACGTGCCGGCGAGGAGGCCGAGGATCATTCCGCCGGCGAGCCCCATCGCGGTGGAGATCACGCCGATCATGAGCGATGCCTGTGCACCCCAGATGAGCTTGGACAGCACGTCGCCGCCGAAGCGGTCGAGTCCCAGGGGGAACTCCGGCACCTCGCCGGGGCCGGGGATGTGGGTCGGGGTGATGTACTTCGCGCCGGGCAGTGCCGTCTCCGGATAGGGAGCGAGCCACGGCGCGAGGGCGGCGACGAGGAGGAACAGCAGCACGATGATCGCGCCGATCCACGCCGTCGGATTGCGGCGGAGCCGGCGGAACACGTCTCGCCAGTATCCGCCGGAGCCGTTCTTCAGATCCGCCTGGGCGATCGCGACGGTGTCGATGCTGCCGCCGCTCTCCGCGGACGGGCCCTGGGCGGGCGGGAGAGCGATGCTCATACGACCGCCTCCTTTCGGACGATGGGGAGGGACATCACTGCACCCTCACTCTCGGGTCGATGAAGCTGTAGGAGACATCGACCGCCAGGTTGATCAGCGCGTACGCGATGGCGATGAAGATGATGAATCCCTGGAGCACGGGGAAGTCCCTGGTGAAGATGGCCCTCGCGAGGAACGACCCGATGCCGGGGAACGCGAACACCGTCTCGGTGAGCACCGCGCCCGAGATCAGGAGTCCGGTCTGCAGACCGATGGTCGTGATCACCGGGAGCATCGCATTGCGCAGGATGAAGCGGCTGCGGAGTGTCGAGGATCCGACGCCCTTCGCCCGCCCCGTGCGCACGTAGTCCGCGTTCTGCACCTCCAGCACGCTGGCTCTGGTGATGCGGACGATGATGGCGAGCGGGATGGTGCCGAGCGCGAGCGCGGGCAGGATCAGATGCAGGATGGCATCCCACGCGGCGTCGAACTCTCCGGTGATGATGCCGTCCCACACGTAGAACCCGGTGGGATGGGTCGCGTCTATCCGAGGATCCTGACGGCCATCAGACGGCAGCCATCCGAGCTGCACGGCGAAGACGTACTTCAGGATGAATGCCAGGAAGAACACCGGGATGGTGATGCCGACCAGGCTCATCACCACCGACGCGTGGTCGGTGAACTTGCCGTGCCGTCGAGCGGCCCAGTATCCGAGCGGGATACCGACGCCCACCGCGAAGATGAGCGCCATGACGCTGAGCTCGAGCGTCGCCGGGAAGCGGCGCATGAACTCCTCGACCACAGGTCGGTTCGTCTGGATGGAGGTGCCGAAGTCGCCCTGGAGGAGACGTCCGATCCAGATGAAGTACTGCTCGATGAGCGGCTTGTCGAAGCCGTAGAGCTCGTTGACCCTGGCGACGGCCTCCGGTGTGGCCTTCTCGCCGAGAAGGGCGACCGCGGGGCCGCCGGGAAGGGCTCTGACCCAGGCGAACAGCAGGATGCTGAGCCCGAACAGAGTGGGAATGAGGAACAGCAGTCGCCTGCCGATGGTGCGCAGCACGAAGATCTCCGTCGATCAGAAGGTACGCCGTGCCCCGGTCCCGCACTCGTGCGGAACCGGGACTCGGCATATCAGGTGGTCAGGCCGATTACTTGGTGAGGACGATGTCGGTGAAGACCTCGTCGTTCACCGGGCTGGCCGGGTAGCTCTTCACGCGGGGGTCGAACGCCAGTGTCGGCGCCGGGTGCGCGAGCGGGACGCCGGGGATGAACTCGGCCACCATCTCGTTGATGTCCTCGTACAGCGGCGTCTGCTCCTCGAGCTTGGAGACGCCGCGCGCCTCGGTCAGCTTCTGGAACAGCTCCGGGTTGTCGAAGCCCCACTCGGAGCTCTTCTGCCCGAAGAAGACTCCGACGAAGTTGTCGGTGTCGTTGTAGTCGCCGGTCCATCCGAGGAGGTGGATGCCGTGCTCGGCAGTGCCGGTGGTGCGGTCGAGGTACTCGACCCACTCCTCGGAGACCGGGGTGGTCTCGACGCCGACCTCGGACAGCTGCGACGACAGAACGGTGTAGATCTGCTCGGGGTCCGGCATGTACGGACGCGAGACGTTGACCGGGTAGTTGAAGGTGAGCTTCAGCGGGTTGGCCTCGTCGTAGCCGGCCTCGGCGAGCAGCTCCTTGGCCTTCTCGGGGTCGTAGTCGAACGTCGTGACGTCGGGGTTGTACCCGTTGACGACCTCCGGCACGAACTGCGTCGCCTTCTGGGTGCCCTCGGGGAGCACCTGGCTGATGAGGGCGTCCTTGTCGACCGCGTACGACAGCGCTTCACGGACCTTCGGGTCCTGCAGCTCCGGGATCGCCTGGTTGAACGCCAGGTAGAGGATCGTGAACGGCGGGCGCGACACCATCGTGAAGCCGTCGTCGTCCAGCGCCTTGGTGTCGGCGGGGCCGACCAGGTCGTAGCCGTCGATCGAGCCGGACTCGAGCGCCTGGCGGCGAGCTGTCGGGTCGTCGATCGTGCGGAAGATGATCTCGTCGACCTGGCCTGCCTCGCCCCAGTAGTCGTCGTAGGCCTTGAGCGTGACCTGCTCGCCCGGCGCCCACTCGTCGAACTGGTACGGGCCGGTGCCGACCGGGTGCCCCATCGCGTACTCGGACAGCTGCGGTGCCTCGGCGGAGCCGGCGACCTCATCCGCACCGAACTCCTGCAGCGCCGAGGGGCTCTGCATCGCGAACGACGGGAGCGAGAGCGACGGGATGAAACCGGCGAACGGCTTGTTCAGCTCGATCGTGACCGAGTAGTCGCCATCGGGGGTGCACGACTTGTACACGGCATCGGCCGCGTTGGAGGCATACCCCTTGAACAGCTTGTTGTAGTAGTAGCCGAACGCCTCGGACGCGGCGAGACCGGTCCAGTTGAACCAGCGGTCGAAGTTGACGCAGACGGCCTCGGCGTTGAACGGGGTGCCGTCCTGGAAGGTCACGTCCTCCTTGAGGGTGAACGTGTGCGACATGCCGTCGTCCGACGACTTCCACTCCTCGGCGAGGAGCGGTGCCGGGTCTGCCGTGCCGGGCTTGGTGCCGACCAGTCCCTCGAAGATCTGGCGCGAGACACGGAAGCTCTCGCCGTCCTGAGCGAACGCGGGGTCGAGACTGGCCGGGTCGGAGGATGCCGCGAACACGAACGTGCCGTCGACATCGCCGCCGGCGTCCGAGCCGTCATCGCCTCGCTCGCTGGCGACACACCCTGCGAGGGCGATCGCGGCGATCGTGGCTCCGGTGACGGCGATGAGTCCTCGCCGACGCTTGACTGATTGGTGCATTGTGTGACCTTCCCTGTCGGGCGCTTCGTTGCGCGTCCCGAGGCTTCTTCGCCTCGGCGACGGTGATGACTCGACGGTACCCAGCAGATCGGCAGATGCCAAACCAATACACGTTGCAATCCGGTATCGGCGTGAGCCGCGTCGATCGGGTAGTGTCCAGACCGTGCCCGACTCCACCCCGCTCGCCGTCTGCTTCGGCGAGGGCATGGTCGCCCTCGTCGCCGCCACCGCCGGACCGCTGGAGGACTGCCGCACCTTCCATCGCTCCCTGGCCGGCGCCGAGTGGAACACCGCGATCGCCCTGGCCTCTGCGGGCATCCGGACATCGGTGCTCTCCCGCGTGGGCGACGACGGTTTCGGTCGCTTCCTCACCGCGGAGCTGCGCGCGCACGGCGTGGACGACGCGGCGGTTGAAGTCGACGATCAGGCCCCGACCGGGCTTTACGTGAAGGAGCTCTCCGCCCGCTCCGATGGGATCGTGGACGGGACGATGCACTACTACCGGGCGGGCTCCGCCGCCGCTGCTCTCTCACCCCGGACGCTGGTGACGCCGACGGCATCCGCCCTCCTCTCCGAGGCCGCGCTCGTGCACACCTCCGGGATCACGCCCGCCATCTCGGCATCCGCGCTGGCTGCCCAGGATGCGCTGTTCACGGACCGTCGTCCCGATCGGCTGGTGAGCTTCGACCTGAACTGGCGGCCCGCCCTGTGGCGTGGGCGTGAAGCGGAGGGCAAAGCGACCGTCTCGGACTTCGCCCGCCGCGCCGACATCGTGTTCTGCACCCGACCGGATGCCGAGGCCGTGTTCGGGACCGGCGACCCGCAGGAGCTGCGCGCGCTGTTCCCCCAGCCTCGATACCTGGCGGTCACCGATTCCCGCGGTGCCGTC
The DNA here is from genome assembly GCF_059758615.1 of Microbacterium sp. GQ128. NCBI lineage: Bacteria > Bacillati > Actinomycetota > Actinomycetes > Micrococcales > Microbacteriaceae > Microbacterium > Microbacterium sp. GQ128. Next base: position 338,442 of record NZ_JCAXDY010000003.1, on the reverse strand, counting down.
GCCTTCGACGGCGAAGAGCGGGCGGAGAGTGACGCACTCGACGTGCCGGTGGTGGAGACGATCGGTGCGGGCGACGCGTTCGCAGCGGGATTCCTCGCCGGAGTGCTGACCGGCTTGTCCCTCACGGGGAGCGTCGCCCGCGGGCACCGCATCGCGACCCGGGCGCTCCTCAGCACTCGCGACCACGTCGACTGAGCCGCGCGCCGCGGCGGAGAACTCGCCGTGGGGCGGACCTCTGCCTCGGGCTTCTCCGCCCGACACGGGGGACTCCTCCCCACGCGGGGAGGCATGGGGTTCAGCTGCGGCGGCGGCGGGCGGGCACCGCGTCGTGGGTGCGCTGCAGCGACACGGCGACCGGTTCGCCCCGGTGCTGCACCACGCGCACGAACAGCACGTCGACCAGAGCGAGCTGGGCGATCCGGCTCGACATCGCCGCCATCCGGAACGGCGACTCGTGCGCGTGGGTGAGGAGCACCACATCCGCCGCGAGCGCCAGGGCGGACTCCGCGACGCTGGTGACGGCGACAGCCAGCGCGCCGGCGTCCCGGGCGACTTCGAGAGCACGCAGGGTCTCTGCAGTCTCACCGCCGTGCGAGAACGCGATCGCGACGTCGTCCGAGGTCCGCAGCGAGGCCGTCGTCACCGCGAGATGTGGATCCGGCGAATGCGAGACCGAGCACCCGATGCGCGACAGCTTCAGCAGCAGGTCCTGCGCCGTCAACGACGAAGCCGCCTGGCCGAAGAGATCGATGTGTCGGGCGTCGACCACCGCACGGGCGACCCGGTCAAGGGCAGCGGCATCGAGAGCGAGCGCGGTCTTCTCGATCGCGTCGATCTCCTGCGCGGCGAGTTTCGCGGCGATGGCCGTCGGCCCGTCGTCCGGATCGATGGCCGTCGTGTCCAGACCGAACCGCGCCTGCTGCGCCTGTTCCAGGGTGATCGCGCGCGCGACCGCCACGCGCAGCTCCCGGTAGCCGCTGTACCCCAGCGACTGGGAGAAACGGGCCACCGTCGACAGCGAGGTGCGGCAGAGCTGGGCGAGGTCGTTGATCGCCAGGTCGACGACGAGTGTCGGGTCGCCGAGGATCGTCTCCGCGACACGTGCCTCCGCCGCGCTCAGCTTCGAGAGCGAGCGCCGCACACGTGCCAGAACGTCATCGTCCATGGAGTGATCCTGTCCTCAGCCGGCGCTGGTCCTCTGCTGCACTGCGAAACGTCCGAGAAGCGCATCGCGAGCCATCTGCGCACCGAGCCTACTGGCCGCGGCGACCTCGACGGTCGGAAGCGGCAGCGCGTTCGCCGTCGGAAGACCGACGTTCACGACGACCGCTGCCGGATCGCGCACCGCCGCCCGCTCGACGAGAGCCCGCTGCGCGTCATCCGTGTCCGGTCGGTCGATCAGCAGCACCGTCGTGCCCGGGGCCGCGGTGACCTCTTCCAGCACGCGGTCCTGCTCGGCGAGCGGGGCGGATGCGACATCGAGCCGCACGCGCAGTCCTTCATCGGCAAGGGCGTTCGCGACATACGAGCCGGCGCTGTCGACCGCGAGCGTCGAGCGGCGACGGGCGTCGATCACGGCGAGCTCGGATGCCGTAGCGGGGGCATCGCCGGTGACCGTCAGGACGCGACGCACGATCTCCGCGGCGTCGAAGTCGTCGGCGGGTCCCTGGTCGCGGTCGGCGGCGGCCCGGAGCTTCGCAGCGAGGTCGGCGACCCGGCGGGCCGCCTCTTCGACGCGCTCGCGCGAGAGCGAGCCGTCGCGCAGTGCGGCGACGATCCCATCGCGGGTAGCGCGGAAGTCCCGTTCATCCTGGTCGGGGAGCGCGGCATCGCCCGGGTTGGTCGGGTTGCCGATGCAGAGCAGGTCGGCGCCGGCAGCGAGTGCCAGGGCCGCTCCCCCGCCGAGCCCGACCGTCTCGCGGATGGCGGCCATATCGAGCGCGTCGGTGATGATGACGCCGTCGTAACCCCAATCCCGCAGCATGCCCAGCACACGCGGGTTGAGTGTCGCGGGCTGCTCACCCCACGCGGGGACCACGATGTGCGCGGTCATCACCGCATCCACGCCGGCATCGACAGCGGCACGGAACGGCTCCAGGTGCACGCGTTCGAACTCGTCGAGGTCGAGCGTGATCTCCGGGAGCGAGTGGTGCGAGTCCATGTGGGTGTCGCCGTGACCCGGGAAGTGCTTGACGCATGCAGCGACCGCTGCGTCCTGGATGCCGTCGATCGTGGCGACGACGTGCCGCGAGACGAGTGCCTCGTCGTCGCCGAAGGCCCGCACGCCGATGACCGGGTTGCGGGGGTCGGTGTTGACGTCGGCGACCGGACCGAGCACGACGTTGGCGCCGACCGCGCGCACGCGTCGGGCGAGCTCCGCCCCGGTCTTCTCCGAGGCCACCAGGTCGTCGAGGAGACCCAGCTGAGCGGCTCCCGGGACCGTCGACCCCGTGGCGGATTCCAGGCGGGTGACGCTGCCGCCCTCCTCGTCGATGCCGATCAGGGCGTCGGGGTTCGCGTCGAGGATCGCCGCGCTGAGCGCCGGGAGGCCTTCGCCGACGTTCTGACCGAAGTACACGACCCCGGCCAGGCCGTCACGCAGCTCGGCGCGCAGCCACTCCGGCGCCTCGGTGCCGAAGAATCCCGGCCACAGCACCCCGTTCGCGAGGCGCTCGAGCTCGTCGGTCATCCCTTCACGGCTCCCGCGACCATGCCGGAGGCGAGCTTGCGCTGCACCAGCACGAAGAAGATCATGACCGGGACAGTGATGATGGTCGACGCCGCCATGATGCTGCCCCAGTCGTTGGAGTGCAGGCCGAAGAACGACTTGAGACCGATCGAGACCGTGTACTGGTCGGTCTGGGCACCCAGGATCGTCATCGCGAAGATGAACTCGTTCCACGCCGTGATGAAGCTGAAGATGCTCGTCGCGACGAGGCCGGGCATGACCAGCGGCAGCAGCACCGAGCGGAACATCCGCCACCAGCTGGCGCCGTCGATGTATGCGGCCTCCTCGAGCTCGACCGGGACGGCGGCGACGAATCCGCGCAGCATCCAGATGCCGAAGGCGAGCGACAGGGCGACGTAGACGACCATGAGGCCCAGGATGCTGTTGAGCAGTCCGAGGCTCTTGACCTGCAGGAACAGCGGGATGACGAGCGCCTCGAGCGGCACCATCTGCACCACGAGGATCATCATCAGGATCGTCGTGCGGAACTTGAACTTGAATCGCGCCACCGCGACAGCCGCGAGCAGACACACCAGGGCACTGACGAGCACGGTGACGAGGGCGACGATGGCCGAGTTGCGCAGGTAGGTGCCGAAGCCGCCGTCGGTGAGGACGAACGCGAAGTTGTCCCACGTGAACTCCTGCGGGATGAGCGACTGCCCACCGCTGGAGGCCTTGCCGTCGAATGCGCTGGAGACCATCCAGTAGACGGGGAAGAGCGTGAAGATCAGGACCGCGGCGACCGCGATGCCGAGTCCGATCCGGGAGCGGAGCCGAGGGCGCGGGTTCACAGCTCGTCCTCCTTCATGAGGGAGCGGATGTAGACGATCGTGATGCCGATCAGCACGAGCGTGAGCAGCACAGCGAGCGCCGCGCCGAAGCCGTAGCGGTTCTGCCCGAACGACTCCACGTAAGACCAGACGCCGAGGTTCAGCACCTGGCGGTTGCCGCCGCCTCCGCCGGGCATCAGGTAGACCTGCGCGAAGACCTTGAAGTCCCAGATGGTCGAGAGGATGATCACGACCGAGAACACGGGACGCAGCGTCGGGAAGATGATCTTCCAGAAGCGACGCCAGGCGCCGGCGCCGTCGAGAGCCGCCGCTTCGAGCATCTCCTTCGAGACGCCGAGGAGTCCGGCGAGCACCGTGATCGCCACGAACGGGAAGCCGTGGTGCACGACGTTGAGGAGCACAATGGCGTAGAAGGACCACTGGTTCGTGAACCAGTTGACCGGGTCGTCCATGAGCCCGAGGTCGGTGAGGACCTGATTGAAGATGCCGCGGTCGGCGTCGAAGATGAAGGTCCAGACGTAGGTGCCGGTCACGGCGGGCATCGCCCAGGCGACCATGATGCAGCTGGAGACGATGACGCGCCACGTGGTGCCGAGCCGCGCGAGCAGCAGGGCGACGAGCGTGCCGACGGCGACGGTGACGAACACCGCCACGGCGGCGAAGCCGACCGTGTTGGGCAGCACCACCGTCCAGAGAGTCGGGTTGGTGAGCGCCTCGACGTAGTTGTCGAGACCTATCCAGTTGCTCTCACCGGTGTTGATCTCGCGCAGGCCGTAATCCTGCAGCGAGTACATGAACACCTGGACGAGAGGCCAGAGCATGAGCACCGCGAGGATGACCAGCCCGGGCGCGAGAAGAAGCCAGGGGCGGGCCGCGACGATCGAGAGACCGCGTCGCTTCCGGCCGCCGGCCACGGAGGCGGAGGGGGACTCCGCCTTCGTGGCCGGCAGTGGCGCTTGCACCATCGACATGGAAGGGATGCTTCCTTACTGGTTGAGCAGTTCGGTCATCTCGGCGGAGGCGTCCTTCGTCGCAGTGGCGACGTCCTTCTGCCCGCTGAGGATGGCCTGGATCATGGAGTTGGTCGTCTTCTTCGCCTGGACGGCGCCGAAGTTCGGGGTGACCGGGACGGATGCTCCGCCGTCGACCATCTGCTCGGCGAACGGTGCGACCAGCGGGTCGGTCGAGGCGAGGGCCTCTTCCATCGCGGACTGCACGCCCGGGAAGTAGCCGGTCTCGTCCGACCACTGCTCGGCGAACTCACCGGTCGTGACGAGCTTCACGAACTCCCACGCCAGGTCGGCGTTCTTCGTCGTGTTGAAGATCGAGAGGTGCGATCCACCGAGCACCGACGGGGCGATGCCGCCGTCCTGGCCGGGGATGACCGCGGCGCCGATCTTGCCCTCGAGGTCGGGGTTCGCCTCGATGAGCGAGTTCGGCGTCCACGAGCCCGAGAGCATCATGGCGACGTTGCCCTGCGTGAACGCGTCACGAAGGTCGGTCTCCTTCCAGGTGGTGGCACCTGCGGAGGAGAAGCCGTGCTCGGTGGCGAGGCCGGTGTAGAACTCGATGCCGGCCTGCGACTCGGCGCTGTCGAGCTCGCTGGTCCAGGTGTCGCCGTCCTTCGTGGCGATCTCGCCGTCGGCGCCCCACACCCAGGGGTAGACCTGGAACTCGGCGTCGCCCGGAACCGGGAACGGCAGCATGTCGGGCTTGGCGGCCTTGATGGCGTCACCGGCTGCGACGATGTCATCCCACGTCTTCGGAGCCTCGAGACCGAGCTCCTCGAACACGTCGGCGCGGTACATGAGAGAGCGGACGCCGGCGTACCACGGCATGCCGTACAGCTCGTCTTCGTAGGTGCCGGCGACCTCGAGGCCCTCGACCAGGTCGTCGCGCAGACCCTTCTCGCCGTCGACGTACTCGTCGATCGGGAGGAGCGCGCCGGCGTCGGCGAACTCTGCGGTCCAGGTGGTGCCGGTCTCGGCGATGTCCGGAGTCGTGCCACCGGCGATGGAGGTCACGAAACGGTCGTGTGCGTCGGCCCACTGGATCTCATCGATCTTGACCGTCGCGCCGGTCTCCTTCTCGAAGGCTTCGGCGACGTCGTCATAGAAAGCCGTCGCGTCGGGGTTGGTGCCCTTCATGATCCAGACGGTGAGCTCCTTGCCCTCGCCGTCGGTGGAGCCGGTGTCACCGCCGCCGGCGCAGCCGGCGAGGGCGAGCGTGGCCACGGCGCCGAGCGCCACGGCCGGAAGAATGCGCTTGTGCATGCGGGGATCTCCTCTTTGAAAAGTCCAGGCGAATATCGGGTACTCACCGGGGGTTAGGAAAAAGTATCCACGACTAACTAATTACCTGCAAGTTCCTCTCACAATCGTCATGTGGCCGTAACATCAGCTTCAACGCGGGCTCTCCCAGGTGTTGCCCAGGCTCGACCTGCGCGGCGCCTGCAGGGTCCGCAGGTAGGCTCGCGGGCATGCGCCGCCACGACGAAGCCGACCGCTCCACGGTCGCGCGCCATGCGACTCTCCCCACTCCCGGGCCCGCCAAGGGCTTTCTCAAAATCGCCGGGATCACGCTGGGCGTCATCCTCGTCTCCGCGATCGCCGTCGCCGCGTTCGTCGTGACGGACTACTTCAACCGGTTCAGCGAGGGTGCCGTCACCCTCGAAGACGCCCCCGAGGTGGAGCCGCCCCAGATCGGCGCCTTCCCCGGTGAGTTCAGCATGCTCATCATCGGCACCGACGAGTGCGGCGAGGTCTCGACCGGGTTGCTCGGTGAGCGCTGCTCGGAGGCCGACGGCGGAATCCTCAACGACGTGAACCTGCTCGTGCACGTCTCGGCCGAGCCCCGCAACGTCACGGTGGTGTCGCTCCCCCGCGACCTGATGATCGAGACCCCGGAGTGCACCCTCCCCGACGGATCCGTCGCCTCGGCGACGAACAAGACGCAGATCAACTCGATCTTCCAGCGCGCCGGGCTCTCCTGCGTCGCGAAGACGGTCACCCAGCTCACGGGCATCGAGATCCCGTTCGCCGCGAAGATCGCCTTCGACGGAGTGATGGAGGTCACCGACGCGATCGGCGGAGTAGAGGTGTGCATCGGCGGAGAGGGCATCCGCGACCGACACACGGCTATCAACTGGGAGCCGGGGCCGCGCACGGTCTCGGGCTACGAAGCGCTCCAATTCATCCGCACCCGTCACGGTGTCGGCGACGAGAGCGACATGGCCCGCGTCTCGAACCAGCAGCAGTACATGTCTCGACTGGTGAAGAAGATCATGAGCGACGAGGTGCTCAGCGATCCGGGCAAGGTGCTGGGACTTGCCAACACCGTCGTCGACAACATCGACCCGAGCGACGAGCTGGCCAATCCCGTCCGGCTCGCTCAGCTCGCGCTCTCGATCAAGGACGTGCCCTTCTCGGACTTCGTCTTCCTGCAGTACCCGGTGTTCGGCGACCCCGACGACTCCGATCGGGTCGTCCCGAACTATGACGCGGCAGCCACCATCTGGGACGCGCTGAAGGCGGGTCAGCCCGTCCAGCTCACCGGCGACGTCAGCAACAACGGGGGCGTCGAACTCGTCGAACCCGCACCGGGCACCGAACCTGAGGTGCCGGCGACCCCGCCGTCCACGGACGCCCCGGCGACGCAGACCCCGGCGCCGCGCGCGACGCTCGACCCGGCCATCTCGGGCCAGACGGTGGATCAGGAGACCTGCGCAAACGGCAAGCTGCGCTGACCTTCTCACCCGACGCGTAGGCTCGGCCCATGGGCCGAAACCGATCGCGCGACACCGAGCACCCGCAGGTCCGCTTGGACCACGGCGGCATCGCCAGCATCGTGCCGTCGGAGTTCACCAGCGGGTTCGAGCTCATCGTGGACGACACCCCGCAGTCCCACGTCGACCTCGATGATCCGACCCACCTGCATTTCGAGTACATCGTGCGCATGGGCGCGGTGATCGATCAGCTTGCACCCGGGCCGCTGACGGCGGTGCACCTCGGCGCGGGCGCCCTCACGATCCCGCGGTACATCGACGCCACCCGACCGGGTTCCCGCCAGCAGGTCATCGAGCTCGAGGCACCGCTCGCCCAGCTGGTCCGCGAGCACCTGCCGCTCCCGAAGGGCGCGGCCATCCGCATCCGCATCGGCGACGCGCGGGAGGGAGTCAGCAAGCTGCCGAGCGCCCTGCAGGCGAGCTGCGACCTCGTCGTCTCGGACGTGTACTCCGGCGCACAGACCCCCGCCCACCTCACGAGCATCGAGTTCTACCGCGAGCTCTCCGCCCTGCTCGCTCCCGGCGGCGTGCTGCTCGTCAACGTCGCCGACGGCCCCGGACTCGCCTTCGCCCGCCGTCAGGCCGCGACGATCGCCGAGGTGCTGCCCGAGATCGGCATCCTGGCCGACACGCAGGTGCTCAAAGGACGGCGGTTCGGGAACCTCGTGATCGCGGCATCCGCCTCTCCCCTGCCGTCCGAGTGGCTGCCGCGGATGCTGGCGGCAGGCCCGCACCCGGCGAAGATCGCGCAGGGAGCCGAGGCCGAGGCTTTCCTGCAGGGAGCAAGAGTCGTCACGGATGCCGATGCCGTCGCGTCGCCTCGCCCCGACGCCTCGCTGTTCCTGCGCTGACCTCGGCCGGCTCTGCGCCCCGTGACGATCGACACGGACCCGCGCGGCGGTATGTCGCAGCTCGGATGCGCCGCCCAGGGCGCGCCGCCCCGTCGAGCACGCGACCGGAAGGCAGACTGGACGGGGACGCTGCGGAAGGAGAGCAATGAGTTTCATCCGGGGATACGACCAGGAGACGCTCCGCGAGAAGGTCGATCTCGATGAGTGCGCGGCCCGCCTCGCGGAGATCGAGTCGCAGCGCAGCCTGCCCGCTCTGCTGGAGCGCGTGTGGCTGCTGAAGGTGCTCGACCGTCTGGACGAGGCACTCGTGCTCGCCGACGAGACCGTGCGCCAGGCGCGCATGGCCGGCACGCGCAAGGATGTGCTGCGCGCGCGAGTGCTGCACGCGACGATCCTGCAATACCGGGGTGCGCACGCCGCCGCCGAGCAGGAGCTGGCCACCTGCGCGACCGAGGCCGAGGGCCAGCGCTGGCTGTCGATCGCGGCATTCGCGTATCAGCACCACGGCAAGAACGCCTTCGACGCGGGCGACTACGAGACCGCACGTGACAGCTTCAAGCAGTCGCTGTTCCTGCGGCGTGAATCCGGCGCAGAGGACAGCGAACTCGAAACCGTGCTGCTCGCGATCGAGGCGGCAGAACGCCGCCGTCCGTCTCAGCTCGTCGCGGGTTGAGCCTGCCCTCGACCACGAATGTCGGTCGCAGGGCATAATCTGGGCGCATGGCGGAACTCGACCGTGTGCGCGTCTGGGGCGAAGCACTGATCACGCTGCATCTCGATGACAGCTGGAGCTTCGGCTTCGACCACGCCAAGCGGCGGGCCGGACAATGCGACTACACGAAGAAGCGCATCACGGTCTCGCGCTACCTCGCCGCGCGCTTCGAAGACGACGAGATCCACCAGGTGCTGCTGCATGAGGTGGCGCACGCCCTCGCCGGACACGCGGCCGCGCATGGGCCGGCATGGAAGCGCGTCGCGCACGACCTCGGCTACGTCGGCGGAACGACGCACCACGGGGAGACCGCTGTCGAGCTCGCCCCCTGGGTGGGTCTGTGCCCGGCCGGCCACGTGACCTACCGGCATCGGCGGCCGACGAGGGCCACCTCGTGTGCACGCTGCTCGCGCACGTTCGACGCCCGGCACGTCTTCGCATGGACGCGGCGAGAGATCCCGTCCAACGTGCGACTCGCCGCCCAGATGCCGCGCTGACGCCGCTCAGCGCGGGAGGTCGTGGGAGTCCTCGGCCTCAGTCTCGGTCTCAGGAGCGACGGATTCCTCGTGCTCGTCCGATGCGGTGCGACGTCGGCGCAGCAGGGCGGTGATGGCCCGCCAGCCGACCAGGAACACACCGAGCACGATCGTGGCCACAATGATGAACGGGACCTCGGCGGCGTCGCCGCTGAGCACGCGGATGAGCATGCCCCCGGCGACCGTCACAACCCACACCACCGCGCCCCACAGCACCGACCACGGTCGACGGGGCCTGCCGGGGAGCAATGCCGCGAGGAGATGGCCGACCACCACGGCGATCAGGAACGGCCAGGCGGTGAGCAGGAACCCCGCCGGATTCTCATCGTGCGAGGCACGACCGATCGCAGCGAAGATGAGCACGAACACGATGTCGACGACGACGGCGGGGAGGTACCTCATGCCACGACCCTACGTCGCGACGCCCGAACGCCCGCATCCCGCGCGGTGTCGGGCGGAGATCCGCGTGTGGGGAGGAGAGTCCAACGACGGGTGGCCGCCCGACGGGGAGAAATCCGCCCGAGCGGCGAGGGCGCGTTTCGGCCGCGGAGCGAATGCGGCGCGGTTCACTCGAACCGGGTGAACGACCCATCGCGCAGCACCGGGACGACGTCGACGGCATCGAGCACGGCGGCATCCGTCGTCGATGTCGGGGTCAGGCCGGATGCCTCGATACGCGCCGTGGACACCACGCGCTCGGCCAGCTCGCGCCCGGATCCGCTCGCGCCGATCATGTGCCGCAGCGCGCCGCGGAGGGCACGGAACCCCTCGGCGGCGACCGCCGCGTCCGGCGAAGTGTGATCGATGCCCCGATCCGAGAGCGCCAGGATGATCGCCCCCGCACCGAGCTGATCCTCGACCGCAAAGCGCAGCGTGCCCGTGGCATCCGCCTCTCCCGCAGCGATGACCGCGACCGAGGTCCGCGCCTGTCGACGCTCCTGGATGGTCTGCACCGCCCGGGCGACGGCGGAGGCGTTGCGGATGCCGCCGACGAGGACGATCGCCTCCGGGGAGGCCGCGGCGGCGACCGCTGCACCGTTCCGCGACCATCCCTCGGCTTCGGCCAGACTCACGTCGCCTCCGGCGGCTGCGGCATCGATCACCGTGGACGAGAACCGCAGCACATCCACGACCACGACGATGTCGGCGGGTGCGAGACGGGCGAGGCCCGCGGTACCCCAGTCGAGACGGACCTGGTACGTGAACTGATCGAGCGGCGACGGCATCCGACCAGCCTAGAGCCGTCAGTCGGCCGCGAGCGCCTCGACCGGAGCCACCCGGGTGGCCAGGCGCGTGGGCGTGGCAGCAGCGACCAGCGTGAGCACCGCCGTGGCGACGACGATGATGGCGACGGGGATCCACGGGACCTGCGGGGCCACGAGCCCGGCGGGTGTGAAGTCCGGCAGCGTCGGCACCGAGCCGAGCAGCGACTGCGCCGCGATCCACCCGTACACGATGCCCAGCACGAGACCGGTCAGCGTCGCGGCCACCGTGATGTGCGTGGCCTCGAGCAGCACCATCCGCCGCACCTGTCGGTTCGACAGCCCGATCGAGCGGAGCAGGCCGAGCTCGCGGCGACGCTGCACCACACCGATCGTGAGCAGGTTGACGAGGCCGACGGCCGCGATGACGGCGGAGACGGCGACCAGCACCATCATGATCGCCGCGAAGGCGTCGAACGGAGCGAAGAACTCCTCCGGGATCTCGCCGGTCACCTGACTCATCATCAGACGCTTCGCGGACTCGAGCGCGACGGCGAACATGGTCACGAGCGTCACGCCCATCACCACGCCGATCGCCATCCGCGACGACCGCTCCGGATAGCGCAGCGCGTTCTCGGCGGCGAGACGGGCGGTGGCGCTGGAGCCGAACATCCGGCCCACCAGACGCAGCACCGGCGGCATGAACAGCACGGATCCGAGCGCCAGCCCGGTGAACGAGAGGACTCCGCCGAAGAAGGCGATGACGACGCCGAGCGGGGTCAGGAGTCCGACGACCACCCCCGCCGCGAGGAGCACGGCTCCGGTGATCAGCAGGATCCAGGCGCCGACGTGGCGGCCGGGCTTCCCGGACACCTCGTCGTGGGTCCGTTCGACGGATCCGCCCAGCGCCTGCAGCGGCGTCACCGACAGCACCCGGCGCGAGCCGGCCCACGCCGCAGCCCAGGTCGTGAGTGCGACACCGATCGCGGGCAGGGCGATGAACGGCTGTGCGAGCGAGAACGAATCCGGCACGTTGTCGATCAGCTGCGACCCGATCTGCACCCCGATCACGGCCAGCACGATGCCGACGAGCAGACCGATCGCGGCGCCGAGCAGACCGACGACGAGACCCTGCTTGCCGACCTGAGCCCGCTGCGAGCGCGCGGTCGCGCCGATCAGACGCATGAGGGCGATCTGCCGCGTGCGTCCGGCGATGATCGTCGAGAAGGTGTTCGCCGTGACGATCGCGGCCACGTACATCGCGACGACCGTCAGCAGCACCGACAGCAGGGCGACCACGAACGCGAGCGTCTCGCTGTCTCCGATGAAGGGATCGGCCTGCAGGACCGCGCCGATGTAGGCGGTGATCTCGACCAGAAGCACGCCGAACGCGGCCGACAGCGCGGCGACGAGGATGCTGGCGCCCATGCCCCGGTCGCGCAGCCAGGCCAGGCGGGGTCCGGTCGCCCGCGACTCGGGGACGACCGTCGCGACCGCGGTCATGCCGCCACCTCCGCGGCGAGCATGTAGGCGGAGATCTCCTCCGCGGTCTGACGCGGGTGGTCGGCGACGATCCGACCGTCGCCGAGGTAGAGCACGCGGTCGGCGTGGCTCGCGGCGATCGCGTCGTGCGTGACCATCGCGATGGATTGGCCGTGCTCACGGCTCGCAGTGGCGAGCAGGCGCAGCACCTCGCGCCCGGTCTTCGAGTCGAGGTTGCCGGTGGGCTCGTCCGCGAACACGAGGTCGGGGGCGGTCGCCAGGGCGCGGGCGATGGCCACGCGCTGCTGCTGCCCGCCGGACAGCTGGTGCGGGCGGTGGTTCAGGCGCGAGCCGAGCCCGAGCGACTCGATCAGTCCGTCGATGCGCGCGCGTTCGATCGCACTCGGGCGGCGGCCGTCGAGCTCGAACGGCAGCATGATGTTCCCGAGCGCATCGAGCGTGGGCACCAGGTTGAAGGCCTGGAAGATGAAGCCGACGCGGCGGCGGCGCAGGATCGTCAGGTCGATGTCGCCGAGGCCCGTGATCTCCGTGTCACCGATCCACGCGCGCCCTTCCGTCGGGCTGTCGAGCCCCGCCATGATGTGCATCAGGGTGGACTTGCCGGAACCGGAGGGCCCCATGATCGCGGTGAACTGTCCGCGGCGGATGCCCACGCTGACGTCATCGAGCGCACGGACGGTGCCTTCGCCCGAGCCGTAGGTCTTCTTCAAGTGCTGGACGCGGGCGGCGAGCCCCAGGTCGGTGGTCGTGATCTCCATGCCTTCGACGCTATTTCCCGAGCCTCGCGCCGGTCATCGCCCGACCGGAGCATCTGCGTACATCGCAGGGATGATCTGCAGCGCCCCGCCCTCTACGCTCGCCGACCGGCCCCTCTGTGTGCGAACCGGCCCCCTACGCACGTCCCCAAGGGGCCGGGCCGCACACAAGGGGCCGGGTCGGCATGGAGTGAGGGCGGAGAACAGCGCCGCGCGTCAGGCGAGGCCGTGCTCGAAGGCGAAGACCACCAGCTGCACACGGTCGCGCAGCGCGAGCTTGGTGAGGATGCGGCTGATGTGCGTCTTGACGGTCGCCTCGCTCAAGTACTCCCGGCCCGCGATCTCGGCGTTCGACAGGCCACGGGCGGCGAGCGCGAAGATCTCCTTCTCCCGGTCGGTGAGCGTGGAGTACTGCGGCGGGACGGGCTTGGGCGCCTCGGCGAAATGCGCGAACAGATCACGCGTCGCCGAGGCGGCGATCACACTCGAACCCGAATGCACGGTGCGGATCGCGGCGAGCAGGAACTCGGGGTCGGCGTCCTTGAGCAGGAAGCCGCTGGCTCCCTGCCGGATCGCGCGCGCGGCCGCCTCGTCGAGGTCGAACGTCGTGAGCATGACGATGCGCGGCGGCTCCGGCCGGGCGAGGATCTCTGCGGTCGCCGTGAGACCGTCCATGACCGGCATCCGGATGTCCATCAGCACCACGTCGGGCCGCGTCGCGCGGACGACGTCGAGCGCCTCCTGCCCGTTGCCGGCTTCGCCCACCACCTCCAGGTCGGTCTGCGAGGCGACGAGCATCCGGATGCCGGCACGGAACAGCGCCTGGTCGTCGACGAGCACGACTCTGATCATTCGGGGACTCCGATCGGGAGCGTGGCGTGGACGACGAACTGTGCCCCTCGGCGCTCGGCTTGCAGACTACCGCCGACGAGCTGCGCCCTCTCCTTCATCCCAATGACCCCGTGCCCTCCGGACGCGATCACGGTGTCCCGCGACACGGTGTTGCGCACATCGACGTCGACCCGATCCGGGAACCAGGCCAGGTGCACGTCGACGGCCCCGTCGCCGTGGCGGATCGCGTTGGTCAGCGCCTCCTGGAGGATGCGATACACCGCGAGCTGGATCGCGCCCGGCGGCTCGCCCGGAGGCATCGGGTCGACCGTGACGCGCGGTTCGATCCCCGCCTGCCGCACCTGTGCGAACAGGGCTTCGAGGTCGGCGAGCGTCGGCTGCGGGCCGTCGCCCTGTCTATGCCGGAGCTGCGTGAGCAGCATCCGCACGTCACTCAGCGCCCCGCGCGCCGTCTGCGCGATCGTGCCGAGCGCTTCCGTCGCCAACTCCGGTTTCGCCGCGGCCGCGTATCGCGCACCATCGGCCTGGGCGATGACGACGGCCAGGGAGTGCGCCACGATGTCGTGCATGTCGCGGGCGATGCGCACGCGCTCCTGCTCCTCGACCGCGAGGGACTCGGCCTGCAGCTGGGCGGCACGGGTGCGGCGTGCGCGCAGCACGACCCGCCACAGGAGTCCGCACACCCAGGCGAAGCCCAAGGCCATCACCGACACGACGAGAAGGAGAGTGCCGGCCGTCACCTTCTCCCATCCGGTGCCGGTGCCGAAAGCGACGCCGTTCACGACCACCATGTAGAGGGCGGCGACGAGTCCACCGACGAGAGCGGAGGCGAAGCCCCACCAGAGCACCCGCCTCGTGCCCCACGCCGCCGTGGCGTAGAGCACGAGCAGGATCGCGAAGTCGATCGGGAGCGGCCCGAAGCCGGCGATCATCTGCAGGATCGCCCCGGCCCAGGCGGCCGCCAGGGACCAGCCCGGCGCGAGTCTTCCGATCGCGACCCCGCCGAACATCAGCACGGCCGCGAACACGACCGCGACGACGGACGCGCCTCCGATCGCCGTGTTCCCGGTTCCCGGCCCGTAGAACACCAGCGACATCGGCAACAGGACGAGGAAGAGCAGCGCCGCCCCGACGATGTCGAGCGCGAGCGCCGTGCGGGAGAGCGGGCGGATCACTCCCCCACGCTACGCGAGCACACCGCACGGGACATCCGTCCGTGGATGTATCCCTGCGGTGTCGGTCAGGCGCGAGCGAGGATCTCGCCGTGAGGCACGAGGAACCAGCCGTCGCCGTCGTCGGCCCAGCGCTTCCATGCGTCGCTGATCTCCTGCAGATCGGCACGTGTGGCCATATCGCTGTCCACCAACTGCCGGGCGAGCGCGGACTCTAGGATGCGGTCCGCCCACATCCCGCCCCACCAGGCTCGCTCCGCGGGAGATGCATAGCACCAGGTGGATGCCGTCGCGGTGACGTCGTCGAACCCTGCGGCACGCGCCCAGGAGAGCAGTCGGCGACCGGCATCCGGCTCGCCGCCGTTCGCGCGGGCCGCCGCCCGGTACAGAGCCAGCCACCGATCGAGCTCGGGCAGGACCGGGAACCAGAGGAAGCCCGCGTAGTCGGCGTCGCGCGCGGCGACGATCCCACCGGGCACCGCCACGCGACGCATCTCCCGCAACGCCTGCACCGGGTCGCCGACATGCTGCAGCACCTGGTGCGCGTGCACGACGTCGAAGGAGTCGTCGGGGAAGCTGAGCGCGTGCACATCTTCGACCGAGAAGTCGAGGTTCTCGATGCCGCGGTCCGCCGCGAGGGCACGCGACAGCGACAGGGCGTTCTCGTCGATCTCGGTGGCGGTCACGTGCGCGACGACGCTGGCGAAGTCGACCGTGATCGAGCCCGGCCCCGCTCCGACGTCGAGGAGCCGGGTCGAGGCGGTGAGGTGCGGACGGAGGTAGGCCGCGGAATTCGCGATGTCGCGCACGTTGTGCGAGCGGAGAACTGATTCGTGGTGTCCGTGCGTGTACGAGGCCATGCTTCAGTCTGGCAGAGCACCCCCGTCGGCCAACTCGATCACCCTGTCGACCACCTGCCTCACCGATGGCGTCGACGCGTCGATCAGGGTCTCTCCCGCGCGCAGCGGCGATGCACGCTGACTCTCTCCGATCCCGACGATCCTCTCGATCTCTGCAGCCGATGCACCCAGCAGGTCGTCGCCGGCGAGGAGCGCGCCGTCGGCACCTTCCGCCCTCCGGACCGCATGGTCGCGGCGCGTGCGATCGTCGGCATCGAGGCGGAAGAAGCGGACGTCCGCTCGTGGGAAAGCCGCGCGCACTTCTGCCGGATCCGCTTCGAACGGCGCGACGGCGATCAGGGTCTGCGCGTCGACCGCCGCGAACACCTGGTGGAGGACGGCGGCATTCTCGACTCCGCTGAGCCGCCCCGCGTTCCAGGCGAAACTCAGCTGAGCCACGTCCACGAAGCCCGTGCGCTCGCCCGCACTCCACCGAGTGCGGGCCACTTCCCAACCCACCCGCGAGGCGCCGGAGCACCGCGGACCGGTGACCCAGATGACCCGCCCGGGCCCGTGCCCATCACGGTTCCCCTCTTCTGCTGCGGGCGCTGCGCCGGCGGCCCGGTGGTCGAGCACAGCCTCCACGATCTCCTCGATCGTCGACCGCTCCGTGTCCAGGCGTTGCCAGGCGGGGTGCGCCACCGTCGCCTCCGCAGTGCCGGCGGCGAGCGCGGCGGCGACCTGTTCGCGTTCCCACCGGCGGGGAGCCAGACGCTTCCGTCTCGTCTCCTCCCCCGCGTCGAGCCAGAGAGAAACCGTCGGATGCCCGTTCATCGGAGGCGGCTGGGTCGGATCGGCGACTCCGGACACGATGAGCCGCTCGACGCCCGCGTCGCGGAACCGTGCGGCGAGCCGGGCGAGTGCGGTCTCCTTCAGCGCCCAGCGGTCGGGGTCATCGGACGGAGCGGGATAGCACATGCCGAGCTGATCGATATCGAGATACCCGGTCGGCACTCCGTCAGACGCCAGACGCTGGGCGACAGCCCACGCGACGGCGCTCTTCCCGACTCCCGGCACTCCTGCCAGCCGCAACACATCCATGCGACCCAGTCTGGCAGCGGCTCTCAGTGCAGGTCTGCGACGGCCCGCCGGATGGCCTCGCGGTCGGGCTTGCCTGAAACCAGGACATCCATCTCGTCGACCAGGATGAGGCGGGACGGGCGGGCGTGCTTGCCGAGTTCGTCCGCCACGGCCTCCCGCGCCTGTGCGAGCTGCTCGGACTCACTGCGCCGCAGCACCTCGCCGCGCGCCGCGACGATCACCGATGCCTCGCCCCAGTGCTCGTCCTCCACGCCCACCACGACGGCCTCGTGCAGCCCCGGGATGCGCCGGACGATCCGTTCGACCCGATCGAGCGAGATGTTGATGCCCCCGGACACGATCACGTTGTCGGCGCGGCCGTGCACGCGCACCACCCCGTCTTCCACGAGCCCGAGATCGCCCGTGCGGTACCAGCGGATGCCGTGCTCGTCCCGCACGAAGGTGCGCGCCGTCAAGGAGGCGTCACCGAGATACCCCTCGGCGAGCATGGGCCCGGCGATACGCAGCTCCCCGTCGACCGTGCGCACGCCGACGGTGTCGAGCGGCACACCGTCGTAGACACAGCCACCACTGGTCTCGGTCGATCCGTAGGTGCGGACCACCCGGACACCCAGGTCGGCCGCGCGCTCGCGCAGCGGCTCCGGCAGAGACTGTCCGCCGACCAGGATCGCCCGGTACGCCGTCAGCGCGGCACGCACGGCCGTGTCGTCGGCGGCATCGAGCAACGTCGCGATCTGAGCCGGGACCAGCGACGTGTACAGATCGGGAACCCCCGCCCCCGGCGACGGACGCAGCATCGCCAGGGTCGCCTCGGCGAAGGATGCCGGCGAGAAGCGGCCGTCGAGCACGGCCGGCCTGGTGTCCGCGAGGATCGACCGCACGATCACCTGCAACCCTGCGACGTAGCCGGCGGGCAGAGCGAGCAACCAGCGCCCGCTCCCGATCCGCGCCGCGGTGGCCTCGGCACTCGCGCGCAGCGCCTCACCGCTCAGTGCGACCCGCTTCGGGATGCCGCTCGACCCGGAAGTCGCGATCACCGCCGCGATGCCGTCCGCCACGTTCTCGGGCGCGCCGGCCACCATGCCGAGTCCCAGCGCGGGTCCACCCTCGAGGGCGCGCTGCAATGCATCCCGCAGCAGATCCGGATCTTCGGCATCCGTGGGGATCAGGGCGGTCATGCGGATCTCCGACTCAGTAGTGCCAGGGGAACGACGACCAGTCGGCGTCGCGCTTCTCGAGGAAGGAGTCCCGGCCCTCGACGGCCTCATCGGTGCCGTAGGCCAGGCGGGTCGCCTCACCGGCGAACACCTGCTGGCCGACCAAGCCGTCGTCGACCGCGTTGAAGGCGAACTTCAGCATGCGGATCGCGGTGGGCGACTTGGTGAGCACGGTGCGCGCCATCTTCAGCGCCTCCCGCTCGAGTTCGGCGTGCGGCACGACACGGTTGACGGCACCGGCCTCGTAGGCACGCTGCGCCGAGTACTCCTCGGCCAGGAAGAAGACCTCGCGGGCGAACTTCTGTCCGGTCTGCCGGGCCATGTAGGCGGAGCCGTACCCGGCGTCGAAGCTGCCCACGTCGGCATCCGTCTGCTTGAACCGGGCCTCTTCGGCCGAGGCGATCGTGAGGTCGCACACCACGTGCAGGGAGTGCCCACCGCCGGCCGCCCAACCCGGGACGACCGCGATGACGACCTTGGGCATGAAGCGGATGAGCCGCTGCACCTCGAGGATGTGGAGGCGTCCGACCGCCGCGCGACTCGCGCCGTCGACGATCGCCGTCTCGGCATCCGAGTACTTGTACCCGTCGCGACCGCGGATGCGCTGGTCGCCGCCCGAGCAGAACGCCCACCCGCCGTCCTTCGGACTGGGGCCGTTGCCCGTGAGCAGCACTGCGCCGATGCGCGCATCCTGCCGGGCGATGTCGAGAGCGCGGTAGAGCTCGTCGACGGTGTGCGGCCGGAAGGCGTTGCGCACCTCCGGCCGGTTGAACGCGATGCGCGCGACCCCGCCGTCGTGCGACACGTGCGCGGTGATGTCGGTGTAGTCCTCGGCGCCGGGCGCGAGGACCCATTCGGCCGGGTCGAACAGGTCGGAGACGAATGCGGTGGTCACGGCATCAGCCTATTCCTCGGTCCGCGCCGAGCACGCAGGAAGCGCCGCCCCGATCGGGACGGCGCCTCCTCGACCGCACTGGTCAGCGGCGACCTGCGCGGACCGTCTTCCTCCAGCCGTCGACGATGTCCCAGCCGACGCCCACGGCGATGCCGAACCCCAGCAGCACGGCGAGGATGCGGAACACCCCGCCTTCGTCGGCCGATTCCGCCTGCCCTGCCGCGAATCCTTCTCCGCCGGCCGCGGTGACCTGCGCGAGGAACTCCGGATTCACCAGGTCACCGGTCAACAGCAGCACGAGCACCCAGGCGAGGAACGCGACGGCGAGGACCGTGTTCACCACGGCCAGTCCGGTGCTCCAGCGCCCCCGGCGGTAGAGCACGATCGCGAACACGGCCTCCGCGACGATGAGCAGGAACAGGACGCCGATGCCCCACGGCCACAGCTGCGGGTTCAAGATCGGCAACGTCTCGCCGTCGACGTGGACGAAGCCACGGTAGCGATCCCACAGGAGAGCGCCGATCGCGATGCCGAGGAAGACGAGCGAGGCGATCAGCTCGCTGCGCCCCACTCCCTTCTCCGTCGGCTCCGGCAGCTGGTCGACGTCCCACTTCTCGATCGCCGTCGCACTGCCGCTGCGTTCCAGGATCACGAACACGAGCGTCGTCCAGAAGCAGATGTGCAGGATCGCGCCACCGGTCGCGAGGATCGAGGTCGAGATGATCTCACCCACGGGGGCGTTGGAGATGGTCTGCCCCAGTGCGACGGCTCCGAGCACGCACACCGGCACGATCGTGAGCAGCAGCTTGAGCAGCCGCCACCAGGTCAGATAGAAGCGCGGGCCGATGAGGTACAGCGGGCGATCCGCATACCCGGCGGCGAGCGCTGCGGGGTCTCCGAGCTCGGTGAGGACGGAGCGTTCGGCGTCTTCCGGCGCCTCCCCTTGCTCGATCCGCGCCTCGATCGCATCGGCGATGGAGGCTTCGAGCTCGGCGCGGACGTCGTCCTGCGCCTCGGGCCGGAGGCTGCGGATGGTCGCGCTGATGTAACGCTCGGTGAGCGTGGCTGTGGTGGTCATGTCAGTTCTCCTCTGCTGTGAGGGACGCGATCGCCGTGGTGAGCGACCGCCATTCGTCGGTGAGGGTGTCGGCCAGGCGGATGCCGGCATCCGAGGTGCGGTAGAACTTGCGGGGCCTGGCCTCGTCGGTGTTCCACTCGCTCGTGAGGTACTCCTGCTTCTCGAGTCGACGGAGCAGCGGGTAGAGCGTGTTGGCGTCGGTCGCGAAGCCTCGCTGCTCCAGCTGCTCGAGCAACGAGTATCCGTAACCCGGCGCGCGCAGCAGCTGCAGGCAGGCGAGCACCACCGTGCCGCGCCGCAGTTCCTGCAGGTGCGTGTCGAGTGTCTCGTTCATGTCGATCACATTACTGTGCGTCACACACCATTGTCAACCACACATCTATGGCTGACACACTCCCGCTTCCCGTGATCGCCGAGCGCACGGCTTCTCCTCGAGCGCACGGCTTCGTCGCGTGCACAGGCCGTGCGCTCGACAGCAAGTCGTGCGCTCGGCAGAGGGCGGGGCGGGGGACACAGAGGGCGGGGCGGGGGCAGAGGGCGGGGCGTGCGGCGACTCACCCGAGAGGCGAACCGCGCGGGGAGGCCACGACGGAGCAGAATGGGCACATGATCCCGCCGCTCGCAGACCTGCTCGACTCGGCCAGGGTCGTCGCCCTCCCGATGCACAGCCGCTTCCGCGGAGTCGAGGTGCGGGAGGCGCTTCTCTTCGAGGGGCCGGAGGGGTGGGCGGAGTTCTCGCCGTTCACCGAGTACGACGACACCGAGGCGGCGACCTGGCTCGCTGCGGCGATCGACTTCGCGTGGCGGGAGCAGCCGGCGCCCGTGCGCGACAGGATCGGCGTGAACGCGACGATTCCCGCGGTGGATGCCGCCCAGGTCGCCGAGCTTCTGGAGCGGTTCCCCGGGTGCCGCACCGCCAAGGTCAAGGTCGCCGAACCAGGTCAGAGCCTCGCGGACGACGTGGCGAGGGTTCGCGCCGTGCGCGACGCGATGGGACCGGAGGGACGCATCCGCGTGGATGCCAACGGCGCCTGGAACGTCGATGAAGCCGAGCATGCCGTCCACGCCCTGTGCGAGTACGACCTGGAGTACGTGGAGCAGCCCTGCGCGACCGTGCCGGAACTCGCGGATCTGCGCAAGCGGGTCAAGTACATGGGTATCCCCGTCGCCGCCGACGAGAGCGTGCGAAAGTCATCCGACCCGCTCGCGGTCGCCCGCGCGGGTGCTGCCGATCTGCTCGTGATCAAGGCCCAGCCGCTCGGCGGCATCACGCACGCACTGCAGATCGTCACGGCGGCGGGCCTGCCGGTCGTCGTCTCGAGCGCGCTCGACACGGCGGTCGGTCTGTCCCAGGGAGCCGCACTCGCTGCAGCCCTCCCGACGCTGGATTACGACTGCGGACTCGGCACCGCCTCGCTGTCCCTCGACGACGTGGCGGACCGACGCCCGGTCGACGGCTCGATCTCGGCCGACCGCGTGACCCCCGACGACGGAGCGCTCGACCGACTCGCCGCCTCTGACGAACGCCGCGAATGGTGGCTCGCCCGTCTCGCCCGCTCCCACTACGAGTTGTCGAGCCGCGTGCGCTGAACTCGAAGCGGTCGCTGCGGCGAGCGCAACCGATCTCGGGCGACCTCCGCGCTCTACGACTCGATGATCAGCTGCACGAGCCGACCGAGCTGCTCGCTGCCGGCCTGCCGCAACTGGGCGTCGTCCTGGCCCGCCATCGCTCCGCGCACCGTCATGCCCTCCCAGAGGATCATGAGCATGCGCGCCGCGGTCTCGGCCGGCAGACGCAGCTTCAGCGCACTCACCGAGACGATGTCGTCGATGATCTGCGCGATGCTCGACACCATCTCGCTCTCCTGTGCGAGGTAGGCCTCGCCGAACTTCGCATCGCGTAGGGCTCGGATGCGGATCTCGCTCAGCAGCATCACGCCTAAGCGATCGTCGCCGCCGAGTTCCATGATCTGCTGCACGAGCTCGATGGGATCGCACCCCTCGACCAGGGCGCCCTCCGCCGTCAGCTCTTCGACGCGGGTGCGCACTCCGCTCACGCGCACCTCCGAGACGCTCGCGGCGAGCATGAGGAACAGCTCGTCCTTGGATTCGAAGTTGGAGTAGAACGCACCCCGGGTGAAGCCGGCTCGTTCACACACGGCCTCGACCGAGGCGCCGTCGAGACCGACCTCGGCGAAGACCTGCGCCGCTGCCTCGAGCAGCCGGGCGCGCGTGTTCTCACGGCTGCGGGTTGCGGGTGTCGACATCGAAACCTCCTGACCCTTCACTCTCGCACGATTCACACCCGGCACACAGACTCACGCGTGCGGGTCAATTTACGATACATGTATGTATCGGATACACCTGTGTATCCAATCAGCACCCCTCGGAGGAACGCGTGTCCACACTCCTGTCCTCGCTCGGCCGCTGGTCCTTCCGGCACCCATGGCGAGTCCTCGTGTCCTGGCTGCTCGCACTCGGCATCGCCGGAGCCGGAGCACTCGTGCTGGGAGCGGGAACCGACAACACGTTCTCCATCCCCGGCACGGAATCGCAGGCCGGTCTCGAGCAGCTCTCGCGCTCGTTCCCGCAGGTGAGCGGGACCAACGCGCAGTTCATCGTCGTGGCCGCCGACGGTGACGAGATCACGGACGACGACTACCGCGACCACATCGAGGATGCCGTCGACGAACTCGGCGACCTCGACGGCGTGCTCGCCGCCACCTCGCCCTACGACGAGATGGTCGAGGGCATGATCAACGACGACGACACGGCGGCCATCGTGCGCGTGCAGTTCGACGGCGAATCCACCGACGTCTCGGACGAAACGAAGGATGCGCTGCGCTCCGTGGTGAGGGACCTCGACGCCGAACTCCCCGACGGCGCGCAGACCTCCCTCGGCGGCGACCTCTTCGCGATCTCGATCCCGGGCGTCACGCTCACCGAGGCGGTCGGCCTCCTCATCGCGCTGCTCGTGCTGATCGTCACATTCCGCTCCTTCGTGGTGGCCGGCCTGCCGCTGCTCACGGCGATACTCGGCGTCGGCATCTCGATGGCGGGGATCTTCACCGCGACCGCCTTCGCCACCGTGTCCTCCACCACCCCCCTGCTCGCGCTCATGCTCGGACTCGCGGTCGGCATCGACTATGCGCTGTTCATCATGGCGCGACATCAGGACCAAGTCCGCGAGGGCGTCGACCCCGAAGAGTCCGCCTCGCGCGCCGTCGGCACGGCCGGGTCGGCCGTCGTCTTCGCCGGTGTCACGGTGCTCATCGCCCTGATCGGTCTGGGCTTCGCCGGCATTCCGTTCCTGACGACCATGGGCATCGCCGCCTCCGTCTCCGTAGCGGTCGCCGTCGCGATCGCGGTCACGCTGACGCCCGCCTTCCTCGGCTTCATGAAGGGGAAGGTCGTGGGCCGTCCGAAGCGCGCGCCGAAGGCGAAGAAGAAGGCCGACGACGACGATGCTCCCGCAGCCCCCGCCCGCGCGAAGGGCAGTGCCCGGTGGGTGAACGGCGTCACCAAACGCCCGATCCTGGTCTCGCTCGCCGTCGTGATCGGCCTCGGGATCGTGGCGATCCCGGCGCTCAGCCTCAACCTCGCGCTCCCCAACGCGGGCGTGCTGCCGAAGGACTCGGAGGCGCGTCAGACCTACGACCTCGTGGGCGAGGAGTTCGGACCGGGGTTCAACGGCCCGATGATCCTCACCGGCACGATCGTCACCTCGACCGACCCGCTCACTCTGATGGAAGACCTCGGGGACGCCGTCGCCGAGGTTCCCGGAGTCAAGGAGGTCGCGCTCGCGACCCCGAACGAGACCGCCGACACCGGCATCGTGCAGATCATCCCCGAGACCGCTCCAGACGACCCGGCGACGGCAGACCTCGTCCGCGAGCTGCGGAGCCACCACGACGAGTGGCTCGACGAGTTCGGGATCGACCTCAAGGTCACCGGCTTCACGGCCATCGGCATCGACATCTCCGACCAGCTCGGCAATGCGCTGCTGCCGTTCGGCATCTTCGTGATCGGGCTCTCGCTCATCCTGCTCACCATCGTGTTCCGCTCGCTGTGGGTGCCGATCACCGCAGCCGCCGGCTACCTGCTGTCGATCGTCGCCGCATTCGGCGTGGTCGGCGCCGTGTTCGAGTGGGGCTGGTTCGCCGACCTGCTGCACGTCGCCAAGGTCGGACCAATCATCAGCTTCATGCCGATCATCCTGATGGGGGTGCTGTTCGGCCTCGCGATGGACTACCAGGTGTTCCTCGTCTCGCGGATGCGCGAGGACTTCGTGCACGACCCCGACTCGAAGAGCCCCGATCGGGCCACGCGCCGCGCTGCCGCGCTGCGCACCGTCCGCAGCGGCTTCACCGGCTCGGCCAAGGTCGTCACGGCCGCGGGCCTCATCATGTTCGCGGTCTTCGTGGCGTTCGTCCCCGAGGGCGACTCGTCGCTGAAACCCATCGCTCTCGGGCTCGCGGCCGGCATCGCGATCGACGCCTTCCTGGTGCGGATGACGCTGATCCCCGCCCTCATGGCGATCCTCGGCGAGCGCGCCTGGGAACTGCCGGCCTGGCTCGAGAAGATCCTCCCCCGGGTCGATGTCGAGGGCGAGGCCGTGGAGCGCGAACGACACCTGGCCGAGTGGCCGGGAGACGGCTCGATCGTCGCCGCCGATGATCTCGACATCAGCGCCGATGCGCCGATCGTCGAGAACCTGTCCCTGCGCATCCCGGAAGGCGGAGCGCTCGTCGCGACCGGTGGCGATGTGCGGGCCCGACGGGCACTCGCGCTCACGATCGCGGGCCGGGTGACGCCCACCGACGGCCGACTCCGTGTCGCCGGCCACCTGCTGCCCGGCCGCGGGGCGTGGGTGCGCTCGCACGTCGGGTGCGTGCTGGTCGACGACGCCGATGCCGCCCTCGCCGATCTCGCCGAGGCGCTGCGCGGAAAGTCGCAGATCGTCGTGATCGACGGGATCGATCGCCTGACCGGCGGCCAGCGCGACCAGGCGGCCGCGATGCTGCGTGATGCCGCGGCGTCGCGCACACTCGCGGTGTTCGCCACCGCCTCCGATGCCGATGTGGCACGGACCACCCTCGCGGAAGCCGGCTGGCCCGCCCCCGAAACTCTCGACACGCGTGCTCCTCGCCGGAGCGCCGCAGAATCCACCGAGGTGACCGCATGACCCTCCCCATCGAGCGCGCGCGCTCCCGCAAGCCCATCACGTGGCTGACCATCCTCGGCGTGCTGCTGCTTCCCGCGGCGGTCGGCGGCATCCTGGTCGCGGCCCTGCAGAACCCGACCGAGCGTCTGGACTCGATGACCGCGGCGATCGTCAACCTCGACGAGCCGGTGACCATCGACGACCAGGTCACCCCGCTCGGGCGCCAGCTGGCCGCGGGTCTCGTCGAGGGGTCGGACGACCTCGACTCCAACCTGACCTGGGTGATCTCGAACGAAGAGGATGCGGCCGACGGTCTCGCCGACGGCTCGTACCAGGCGGTCATCACCATCCCCGAAGAGTTCTCCGCTGCGGCGACCTCGGCCGGTCAGGCGATCTCGGACGGCGGCGGCGAGGCCGAGCAGGCCACCATCACCGTGACCACTCCGGACGACGGTCTCGTCGCCGACGACCTCATCACCGGCCAGATCGCCGATGTCGCGGCCTCGACGATGGGCACCATGCTGTCCGAGGCGACGACCGAGAACATCCTGGTCGGCTTCACCACGATCGGCGACCAGATCGGTGAGGCGGCAGACGGCGCACTGAAGCTCGCCAACGGTGCACGGGACGCCGCGACCGGTGCCGCGGCGATCCCCGAGGGCGCGACGAAGCTGGCTTCGGGCGCGGGCGAACTCGGCTCCGGAGCGTCGTCGCTGGCCACGGGACTCGACACGATCGCCGGCAAGACGCGGGAGGCGGCGGCGGGTGCGGCGCAGATCGGTTCGGGGCTGACCGGCGGCGCCGCGACGCTGTCGCAGAACGGGCTGGTGCCTGATCGCCTGTTCGAAGGCGCGAACGGTGCCTCCCAGTTGGCGGGGGGAGTCGCGAAGGGCGTGACCGGACTCTCGGCGGGTATCGATGGCCTCGTCGCGAAGTGCGCTGCGGCAGCCACCCCGGAGTTCTGCAACGAACTCAGTGCGCTCGCGACGAACGCAGACAAGCTCGTCGGCACGGCGAACACCTCCGCAGGCGCCGCAGCCGGAACGGCCGCAGGGCTGACCGCATTCGACACCGAGGCCACATCGCAGCTCTCCTCCCAGATGACCCAGGCGGGCGCCGGGGCGACACAGCTGTCGGGTGGACTCACGCAGCTCGCCGACCAGGGCATCGCCGCATCCGCCACCGGCGCCCGTGGCATCGCCACCGGTGCGACCCAGTTGTCCGACGGTGCGACCGCCCTCGCCGACGGCACGACCGAACTCGCGACCGGGATCGACACCCTGGCGACCGGAACCGGCGACCTCGCGGGTGGGCTGCGCACGGCATCCGACTCGCTCCCCTCGTTCAGCGACAGCGACTCGAAGTCGCTCGCCTCGGTGATCGCCGACCCGGTGTCGTCGAACTCCTCGATGGACACGATCTTCGGTCCGACCGCGATCCCGCTCCTGGCTGCCGTCGTGCTGTGGTTCGGCGGACTCGCCACCTTCATCGTGATGCGCGCCCACACGGCGCGCACCCTCACCTCCCGACGCTCGTCCGCCGCGCTGACGCTGCGCGCGTTCGCACCCGCGGCCCTGATCGGCGCGGGACAGGGGCTGCTGGTGTCGCTGATCGTGCAGATCGTGGCGAGCTACGACGCCGCCGCGTGGTGGGCGTTCGCCGGAACAGCAGTGCTCGCTGGCGTGGCGTTCGCTGCCGTGAACCAGGCACTCGTCGCACTGTTCGGCGGCGTCGGACGCTGGATCTCCGCGCTCGTCGGGGTACTCGCCGTCGCGACCGGTCTCATCTCGACCGTGCCCGGGTGGCTCTCCAGCATCGGCGCCGCCCTCCCGACGGCTCCCGCGTTCGCCGGGCTGATCGCCGGAAGCGGTTCGGCGGTCGCGGCACTGGTGGTCTGGGGTGTGCTGTCGCTGATCGCCACGACGCTCGCGGTGACGCTGCGACGCACGACCTCGGCCAAGGCGGTCCTCGCCACCGCCTGACCTGCTCCTTCCTCTGCCAAAACGGAGACCATCCGCTCCCGGCCCGGCGTGTCACGTCATGACGCGCCGGGCCGACCGCGTTCCGTCTCCGTTTCGCCGCGCCTGCGAGGCCGAGGAGGTCAGGATGCCGGCGCGAAGGTGCGCGCCGCCTCCAGCAGCAGGCGTGCGCCGAACCCGGTGGCCCCGGCGGTGCGCCAGGAGTCATCCTTCTCGGTCTGCATCGTGCCGGCGATGTCGACGTGCGCCCACGGGGTGTCGCCGACGAAGTGCGCCAGGAACAGGGCTGCGGTCGTCGCCCCGGCGAACTGACCACCGAGGTTCGCGATGTCCGCGATCTCGGAGTCGAGCTGCTTGCGGTACTTCTGCTCCAGCGGCAGCTGCCACACGGATTCGTCGACGGCAGCGGACGCCGCGCGCACCAGGTCGACCGTCGACTGGTCGTTCCCGAACACCGGCGCGGTCGCGGCCCCGAGCGACACCAGCGCGGCGCCGGTCAGGGTGGCGATGTCGATGATGGCATCCACCTCGTCTTCGTTCGCGAGCACGAGTGCATCGCTCATCACGAGGCGACCCTCGGCGTCGGTGTTCTTCACCTCGATCGTCGTGCCTCCACGCGCGGTGAGCACATCACCGAGTTTGTACGCCGTGCCGGAAGGCATGTTGTCGGTGCACATCAGCCAGCCCGAGACCTTGGCCTCGACCCCGGCGTCGCGCAGCCCGACGAAGGCACCGAGCACGGCCGCCGCCCCTCCCATGTCCATCTTCATGAGCAGGTGCATCGGGTCGCTGGGCTTGAGGCTGATGCCGCCGGAGTCGTACATGATGCCCTTGCCGACGAGACCGAGATGCCGCGTGCCTCCGCCGTCGGGGGTGTAGACCAGCTTGATCATGCGAGGCTCCTCCACGGAGCCCTGGTTCACGCCGAGCAGCCCGCCGCAGCCGAGATCGATGAGCGCCTGCTTGTCGAAGAGCTCGACCTCGAATCCGAAACGGGCGCCGAGCTCCACGGCGATCTCACCCATGTTGACCGCGGTCAGGTGTCCGGGAGGCGTGTTCGCCAGGTCGCGGGCGACCACGGTGGCCCTGGCCGCATTGCGGGCGGCCTCCACCGGCGCGGCGCTCGCCCCGGGGACGTCGATCGTGAACGCGGACAGCGGGACGTGCTTCGAGGAGGCGTTGAGCACCGTGTAGCGGTACCGGGCGAGCAGGGCACCTTCGGCGAGTGCCCGCGCGGCGTCGGCCGCGTCCACACCCGCCAGGTCTTCGATCCGCAGCCCCAGTGTCGCGCGCCGCGATGCCGCACGGGCGAGCGTGGCCGCGGCGTCGCGGAGCCCCCGCACCCCCGCGTCGTCACGGGCGCCGAGTCCGACCAGCACCAGATCGGGCTCCCCGGCGCGGGGCAGGAGGAGCGACGTGCCGGGAGCCGCCGTGAAGGCCGCGTCTTCGAGGCCTGCGCGGTCGAATCCCAACCCGGCCGGAACATCGCCGTCGGAGTACACCCCGACCCCGAGGGCCTCGACATCTGCGCCGATCTCCCCCACCCGCACGTCCACGGCGTCGAGCGCGTCCAGGCCGGGGGTCGTCTTCAGATCCGCGGGGATCAGCTTGTTCGGTCTGCGGTCCATGGGCTCTGCTCCTCATGTTGCGGTTCTTCGTTGCGAGTGTTCGTCGTAGCGAGTCTTCGTCGTGGCGAGTTCTTCGTGGATGGCGCCGTCCGTGTCGGCGCCTGCCGGGCGGGGCGTGCTCAGCCGACCATGTCGACGGGCGAGCCGGGCCCCCAGGGGATGCCGAGGAGGAACCACACCACGTACAGCGCGGTCCACGACAGCAGCATCCAGACGGCATACGGGATCATCAGCGCGATGATCGTGCCGATCCCGGCTTCCTTCTTGTATCGCTGCGCGACGGTCACCATGAACGGCAGGTAGACCATGAGCGGGGTCAGCACGTTCACCGGCGAATCGCCGACGCGGTAGGCCGCGAGCAGCGTCTGCGGCGCCACATCGAGCGACGCGAAGATCGGGATGAAGACCGGCGCGAAGATCACCCACTTCGGCACCAGGCCCGGAAGGATGAAGTCGAGGATCACGATCACGACGATGAACGCGAGCAGCAGCACGATCGCGGGCACGTTCGCCTGCTCCAGCAGTTCGGCGGCCGAGATGGCGGCGACGGTGGGCAGGTTGCTCCAGTTGAACAGGGCGATGAACTGGGCGATCATCAGGAACATCACGAGCAGGCCGCCCAGGCTCCCGAACGTCTTCGCGATCGCCCCGACCGCGGCCGAGCCGCCCCGAAGCGTCTTTGCCCCGGCGCCGTACGCGATACCGCACACGAGGAACGCGAGCGAGATGATGAAGACCAGGCTCGCCATGAACGGCGTTGTCCCGATGATGTCGCCCGTCTCCGGGTCGCGCAGCGGTGCGCCGGGCGGCAGGGTGAGCGCGAGGATCAGCGCGACGAAGCCCAATAGCGCCCAGAACGAGAACTTCAGCCCGCGGGCCTCGGCATCGTTGTCGACGCCCTCGCTCTCGTCGGCGATCGTCATCTCCTTGCGATCGTAGGAGCCGAGGCGCTTCTCGGTCACGAAGACGGTCACGATCAGCGCCACTGCCGTGAGCAGGAACGTCGACACGATCCCGAAATAGAAGTTCTGCGTCACCTCGATCGGCTGCATCCCGGCGCTGGTGAGCACCTCGTTCGTGATCTCGGTGAGCATGCTGTCGCTCGGGGTGATCAGGATGTTCGCCCCGAACGCCGCGCCGACGCCCGCGAACGCGCCGGCGAGACCCGCGAGCGGATGCCGCCCGACCGTGAGGAACGCGGCCGCGGCGAGTGGCACCAGGATCAGGTACCCGGCATCCGTCGCGACCGACGACAGCACACCGACGAAGATCAGGATGAACGCGAGCCACCGACGCGGTGCGACCTTGACGACGCGGCGGATCATCGCCCCCATGAGCCCTGCGTGCTCGGCCACGCCGACACCGGCCATCGCGATGAGCACGACCGCGACCACACCGAAGCCGGCGAAGTTGTCGACGAAGGACGAGAAGAAGAAGCGGATGCCGTCGATCGAGAGCAGGTTGCGCACCTCGAACGTCTGCTCCTCGATCGTGTAGTCGGGGATCTCCGCGGGCATCCCGGTCGTGGTGTCGTAGACCTCCCAGTTGCCGCCGAAGCGCTCGTTGACCTGGGAGAACTCGTCCTTCGGGACCGGGATCACGACGTCGTCCGTGACCGACACCCCGATCCAGGACAGGATGGCGGAGAGCACCGCGATCAGGCCGATCAGGTAGACGAACATGATCGTCGGATCCGGCACCTTGTTGCCGACCTTCTCGATCCAGTTCAGAAACCCTTTGCTCTCGGCATCCGAGGCACCCACCGACTTCTGCGCAGCCATAGCCCCCATGATCGTGTCGAGCGAGAAGCTCCTGCAAGCACACCCCCTAGAACTAGGGGGGTCGCCGCGATCCGGAGCGCGCCCTATCGTGGGGCCGTGGACCCGATCGTCGCGACCCTCGTCATCCTGCTGTGCGCGGTGATCGCCTTCGTCTCCAACCGCATCCCGCTCGGCGTCGTGGCCGTCGGCGTCTCGGTGGCTCTGTACCTGACCGGGGTGCTCGATCTGGGGTCGGCTCTCGCCGGATTCGGTGACCCGACGGTGCTCTTCATCGCCTCCCTGTTCGTGGTCAGCGAGGCGCTCGAATCGACCGGCATCATCGCGTGGGCGGGGCAGGAGGTCGTCGCCCGCTCCGGCACCGGCCGTCGACGCCTGCTGTTCACGATCGGGCTGCTGACCGCCGCGATGACGGCCGTGATCAGCGTGAACGGCTCGGTCGCGTCGCTCCTGCCCCTGGTCGTCGTGGTCGCCGCCCGCGCCGGTATCCGCCCCTCGCAGATGCTGATGCCGCTCGCCTTCTCGGCCCATGCCGGGTCGATGCTCGCCCTAACCGGCACCCCGGTGAACATCATCGTGTCGGAGGTCGCCACCGACAACGGCGCCCGGCCGTTCGGCTTCTTCGAGTTCGCCCTCGCCGGGCTCCCGCTGCTCGTCGGCACACTCGCGATCATCCTGCTCCTCGGCAACAAGCTGCTGCCGGAGCGCACTCCGGCCTCCGCGCCCATCGATCTCGAACGGCTCGCGTCTACGCTGCGGGCCGACTATGCCCTCTCTCCCGACCGGGCGCTCGTGTCCGCCTCGCGCGGGGTCGCCGAGGTCGTCGTACCCCCGCGTTCGAGCCTGATCGGGCTGCATGTGTTCCCCGGCATGTGCACGCCCTCCGGGGACCTCGTCGTGCTCGGGGTGCGGCGTGGGCAGGAGGCGCTGGACGAGTCCGGCACCGATCTGCAGGCCGGCGACGCCCTGCTTCTCGACGGGTCCTGGGACGACCTGCACCGGCACACATCGAGGCGCGACGAGGTGCTGGTCGTCGACGCCCCACTCACCCTCCGCCGCTCGGTGCCTCTCGGGACGGGGGCGAAGCGCACCGCCGTGATCCTGGTCGCGATGATCGTGCTGCTCGCGACGGGGATCGTGCCGGCCGCCATCGCGGGTCTTCTCGCCGCCGGAGCACTGATCCTCACCCGTGTCGTCTCGATCACTCAGGCCTACCGCGCGATCTCCTGGACGACGGTCATCCTCGTGGCGGGCATGATCCCCCTCTCCACGGCTTTCCAGGAGACCGGCGCCGCGCAGCTGATCGCCGACGGGCTCCGCTCGCTCCTGGGCGACGCGGGACCGCACGCGGCCGTGGCGGTGATCGTGTTGATCACGCTGGTGCTCGGACAGCTCATCAGCAACACCGCGACGGTGCTCATCGTGGCTCCGGTGGCGGTCGCTCTGGCCGCCGCGATGGATGCGTCGATGCTCCCGTTCCTGATGGCGCTCACGATCGCCGGAGCGGCGGCGTTCCTCACCCCCGTCGCGACGCCGGCGAACCTCATGGTGATGGAGCCCGGCGGCTACCGCTTCGGCGACTATGCTCGCTTCGGCTGGCCGCTGATGATCTTGTTCTTCGTGGTCGCGGTGTTCTACGTGCCGCTGATCTGGCCGTTCACCGGCTGACCGGCCTGCTGGTCGGTCACAGGTTCTGCAGGACCAGCCCGTCTTCCACGGCTCGCCGGAACAGGTCGACCTTGGTCGGTGCGGCCCGATCGACGGCCGCGTACTTCACCCGGATGCGACGGATATGGTCGAGGACGGTCTCGCGCGACAGGAACAGGGTCTGCGCCACCCGCTCGGCCGTCTCCCCCGAAGCGTAGAGGGAGAGCACCTCGGACTCGCGGCGGCTGAGGTGCGCCGCGACGAACTGATGGTCGGAGTCGAGCGCGGCGGCCCATTCCGATGTCGCGAGGATGTGGCCCTGAGCCGCCCGCCGCACGGATGCGGTGATGACTTCGAGCGAGTCGGACTTGTTGATCATGCCGGCGGCCCCCGCCCGCGCAGCCTCGCGCAACTGATGCGGCTGGTCACCCGCGGTGTAGGCGACGACGCTCGCTCCGAGCGGCTCGAGGGTGCGCAGATTGTCGGCCGGTGTGGACCCGTCGGACAGTGCGAGATCCAGCAGGATCACGTCGAGTCGCCGAGAGAGGCTCGCGACCTCGGCAGCCGTCGCTCCGCTGGCCGCCACCCGGATGCCGCCGCTGCGGTTGAGGATCGTGGCCATGCCGAACAGCATCGCGGGATGGTCTTCGACGATTCCGACGAGTACGGGCATGTGGGCTCCTGCCTCCGGCGCGCTCCCCTGCGATGAGCATACAACCGCGTATCGCGGGCGTCGTCGGCATGTTTCCGCACGCGTCAGACGCACGAGACCCGTCCGGCGGCTCGTGCCGCGGACAGGTCTCGGGTCAGTCTCCGAGGAGACTCAGCTCAGGCCGGAGTAGGCGTGCAGTCCCTTGAAGAACACGTTCACGATGGTGAAGTTGAAGATCACGGCCGAGAAGCCGACGATCGCGAGCCAGGCCGAGGGGTTGCCGCGCCAGCCGCGGGTCGCGCGGGCGTGGATGTATCCGGCGTAGATGACCCAGATCACGAAGGTCCAGGTCTCCTTCACGTCGAAGCCCCAGAAGCGGCTCCAGGCGTAATACGCCCAGATGGATCCGGCGATGAGGGTGAAGGTCCACAGGATGAACCCGATGATCGTGAACATGTACGCCAGGCTCTCCAGGCGCACCGCGTTCGGGAACGTGCGGAGGAACCCGGGCCCGGTCTTCGCGGCGCCCTCTCCGACGAGACGCTCACGGCGCGACTGCATGAGCTGGATCACCGAGAGGGCGAACGCGAGCGCGAAGAACGCCGTGGCGAGCGACGCGACGAACACGTGGATGACGAGCCACACGCTCTTGAGCGGATCCATCAGCGGCGAGACGTCGACGTAGAAGTTCGTCGCCCCCAGGCCGAGCAGCACCACGACGAGCCCGGTGATGAAGGTGCCGAGGAAGCGCAGGTCCAGGCGCGTGAGGACGACGAGGAACACGGCAACGATGAGCAGCGTGCCCATCATCGCGAACTCGTAGAGGTTCGCCCAGGGCACGCGGCCCGCGGCGATGCCACGGGTGACCGCTGCCGCGAGGTGGAAGACGAAGCCGAGCACCGTCAGCGAGGTGCCGATCCGCGCCATCACGAAACGCTGCGTCGGGACCTCTGCACCGGGGGCGCCCGAGGCGGCGACGGTGGATCCCCCGCCGGCGCCGACGAGCACCGACTCGCGGACCGTCTGCGCGTCGGCCGTGGCCTGCGAGCGCCGCGCGAGATCAAAGGCGTAGGCCACGAAGGCCGCCGCGTAGATCGCGATCGCCGTCCACAGCAGGACCGGCGAGATCACGTTGAGCTCGAGCATGGTGTCAGTCTACTTTCCGGGTGTCTGGGGCCGGGGCGTCCGACGCTGCGGACTCCTCCGCGGTGTCGTCGTCGGCGGCATTCGTCTCGGTTCGCACGGTGGTGCCGCCCGCCGCGTCGAGCAGTCGTGCGTGACCTGCGACCAGGTCGTCCACGGCGGCCGCGAGCGTGGGGTCCTCACCGCGGGCGAGCGCGGCATACTCGAGAGCGATCTCGCCGTCGTGCGCGGTGGCCTTGACCCACACGCGTCGACGCGGCACGAACAGCGCGATCATGAGCCCGCCGAGGGCGAGCAGCGCGAAGCCGAGCACCCACACGCCGGACTCGTCGCGGTGGATCTGCAGCGACGCGAACCTCTTCACCGATTCGGAGGCATCCGTCGCCCCCGCCGGCGACTCGTCGTCGAAGGTGACCGAGCCGAGGCCGTTCGGCAGCTGCGCGGTCTGCCCGGGGACGAGCTCGATCGATTCGACGTCGGTGCTGCGACCGGTGAGCTTGGTCATGCCGGTGGTGTCGAGCACGTAGACCGAGCGCGGCACGCCCTCGTTGATGCCGAGGTCGCCGGTGTACACATCGAGCGTGAGCGTCGGGTTCGTGAGGTCGCCGTAGGCGGAGAAGAAGGCGCCGCTCTCGAGCACACCCGTCGTCGGGTAGAAGAACCCGACCAGTCCGACCTGCTCGGCCAGGCCGTCCGGAATCTTCAGCACCCCGAGCGAGGTCATGTTCGTGTCCTGCGGGAGGAACGGCGTGCTGTTCGTGAAGACGACGTTGCCGTCCGGGTCGCGCACGGTCACGGTCGGCGCGTAGCCGTTGCCGAGCAGGAACACATCGTCGTCGGCGACCCCGAGCGGCTCGTTGACCTTGACGGCTCCTGTGCGCTTTTCGCCGTTCTCCTGCACGGTGACGTTGGCCGAGAAGTCGCCCGCCTGGCCCGAGCCCGGCTCGCCGAAGGGCTGGTAGGTCACGTCGAACGAGTCGAGCCGCATCGAGTACGGCGAGAAGGCGTCGTCGCCGACGAAGCGGCCGCGGTTCATCGAGTCGTAGTCGAGCAGGGTGTTCGCGAAGGTCTCGCCTTCGACCAGCACGCGCTGGCCCGTGTACGAGAAGCCGCCCCCGACGCCGACTGTGACCAGCACACCCACGAGCGCGAGGTGGAAGAGCAGGTTGCCGGTCTCGCGCCAGTACCCGCGCTCGGCGGAGACCGAGAACGTGCGGCCGCGGTCGTAGCGCTCGACCCGGTAGCCGAGAGCCTTGAGCTGCTTGGTGGCGACGTCGATGGATGCCGCAGCCTCAGGTTCGGCGTCCCCCGTCTTCGTCCCCGAGTCGGCGGCGGGATCGCGGGTCACGGCACGGTAGTCCTCGAGCCGCTGCAGCCGTGCGGGGGTGCGCGGCGGACGGGCGCGCAGCGCCTTGGCGTGATGCTTGATGCGCGGGATCACGCAGCCGACGAGCGAGGCGAACAGCAGCAGATAGATCGCCGAGAACCACGGCGAAAGGTACACGTCGAACATCTTGAGTCCGTCGAGCACCGGGAAGAGGTCGGGGTTGTCGCGCTCCCACTGCGTGACGCCGTTCGGGTCGGCCATCCGCTGCGGGAAGATCGAGCCCGGGATCGCGGCGATCGCGAGCACGAGCAGCAGGATCAACGCGGTGCGCATCGAGGTCAGCTGACGCCAGCCCCACCGCAGCCAGCCGACGAACCCCAGCCGCGGCTGGGTGATCGAGTCGTCGCCGTCGACGTGGTCGGACGGGCGGAGCGGATCGCTGGAGTCGCTGTTCACGGCACCCTTGTTCTTCGTGGTGGTCTTCTCGGGGCGGGTCTTCTCGGAGTGGTCAGAGCGGGAGGATGACACTGCCCATCACCGCCGTCAGTCGAGACATGATGTCGGTCCACAGGCCGGTGACCATCAGGATGCCGAGGAGGATCAGCAGCACCCCTCCGATGACGTTCACCACACGGATGTGGCGGCGGAGGAAACCGATCGCCTTCGTCGCCCAGCCGAAGCCGAGTGCGACGAGCAGGAACGGGATGCCCAGGCCGAGCGAGTAGGCGAGCCCGAGGAAGCCCGCGCGCACCGGGTCGCCGGCGTTGAACGACAGCGCGAAGATCGCCGTGAGCGTCGGGCCGAGGCAGGGCGCCCAGCCGATGCCGAGCGCGATGCCGAGCAGCGGAGCGCCGATGATGCCGGCCTTGGAATCGACGTGGAAGCGGAGCTCGCGCTGCGCGAAGCCGAACAGGCCGAGGAAGACCAGGCCCATGGCGATGATCACGACACCGAGGATGCGCGTGATGATCTCGCCCCACTGCAGCAGGAACACGCTCGCCACGCCGCCGAGTGCGGTGATGGAGACGAACACCAGGCTGAAACCGAGGATGAACAGGAGTA
Organism: Microbacterium sp. GQ128; assembly: GCF_059758615.1. Classification (NCBI taxonomy): domain Bacteria; kingdom Bacillati; phylum Actinomycetota; class Actinomycetes; order Micrococcales; family Microbacteriaceae; genus Microbacterium; species Microbacterium sp. GQ128. The sequence goes on along the minus strand of NZ_JCAXDY010000003.1, from coordinate 302,046 downwards.
CGCCCAGCACGAGTCGGCCCCGTGTCGTCGTCTCGGCCGCCTGGGTCGTGGTGCGTCCTTCGCCGTCGGCGATGACGGCAGGGCGCGGCGCGACCGCACCGCCGAGGAATCCCAGGTAACCCGGAACGAGCGGCAGCACGCACGGCGACAGGAACGAGACGAGTCCCGCGAGCATCGCGACCGGGATCGCGATCCAGAGAGCGCCGGAGCCGATGATCGCTTCGGGGTTCACAGCACTACCGGCCAGGTCACGAGTCCTCCGCGAGCGCGTCCTTGACGAGCGTCGAGAGGATCGAGGGGCCGTCGATCGGACCGATGATGCGCGCGGCGACGCGACCCTGCTTGTCGAGCACGAGCGTGGTCGGTGTCGCGGCGATCGGCGTGACCTTCGCGAAGGCGAGCTTGGCCTCGGCGGTGTCCACGTCGATCAGACTCGGGTACGTGATGGCGTACTCCTCGGCGAACGCGACGGCGGTGTCGGCCTGGTCGCGGGTGTTGATGCCGACGAACGAGACGTCTTCGTCGCCGAACTTCTGCCACACGGCTTCGAGGTCTGCGGCCTCGAGCCGACACGGTGCGCACCCGGCGTACCAGAAGTTGACGACCGTGACGTTGCCGGCGATGTCCGCGCTGTCGAACTTCTCCCCGGTCTCGGTGACTCCACCGAACGCCACGGGCTCGCCGCGCTCGGCGACGGGGATCTCGACGACCGCTCCGTCGGCGGCGACGTAGCCGGTGTTCTCACCGTTCAGGAACGATTCGCTGACCGGATCGGGAGCGCAGGCGCTCAGACCGATGGCGAGCACCGCAGCGAGCGCGGCACCGACCGCACGGCGTGGAAGCCGGGTGCGGGAGGAGCGGCCGCTGCGGATCTGACGGACCGTCGAATCGCGTGGCACGACTCCGAGTTTACGCAGAGGAACCTATGCGCGAGGTGGATGCAGGACGGCCTGCGAGGGGCGTCAGAACCGCGCCAGGACGTCGTCGACACCGGCCCGGAACCGCGGGCAGGTCGCGATGTCGTGGGCCCGGCACCCCATCGCATGCTCGGTCATTTCTCGCGACCGACGCATCTCCTCCATGCGCCGATCGAGGTCGTCCAGGTGCTGTTGCAGCACCTGATGCCGTCCGGCGCTTCCGTCGTCCAGCAGCACGGCGATCTGCTCGAGGGTCATCCCCGCCGCTTTGCTTCGCTGGATCACGGCGATGCGCACGACCTCGTCCTCGCCGTATCGGCGGCGTCCGGCCGAGTCGCGCGGCGGCCGCAGCAGACCCACCGATTCCCAGTGCCGCAGGACGTTGGTGGGCAGCTCGAATCGGGCGGCGACGTCTCCGACGGACCACGGATGCTCAGCGCTTGACTTCATGTTGACATGAAGTCACAGACTGACGGAGAACGCAACCTCCATCGGGAAGGACACCCATGTACGACGCCATCGTGATCGGCGCAGGACCGGCAGGACTGCAGGCCGCTCTGACCCTCGGACGCATGCACCGCTCGACGCTGCTCCTCGATTCGGGCGAGTACCGCAACGGCACCGTCCTGCACATGCACAACATGGTCGGCGAAGACGGCGCACCGCCGGCGGAGTTCCGCGCCACCGCCCGCGCGGAGCTCTCCGCCTACGCCGACGTCGAGATCCGCGACACCGGAGCGACCGGCATCTCCGGAAGCGAGGGCGCGTTCCGAGTCGCCCTCGCCGACGGCTCGACGGTCGAGGGACGTCGGGTCATCCTGGCCACCGGCGTCGCCGACGACCTCCCCGACGTCCCCGGACTGCAGGGCCTGTGGGGAACGCTCGCGTTCAGCTGCCCGTTCTGCGACGGACACGAGCATGCGGACAAGCCCATCGGCATCCTCGGCGCACCGCCGCGGGCCGCCCATCTGATCGGGCTGCTCGGGCGCATCGTCGGCGACATCACCGTCTTCCCCGTCGACGAGGTGTTCTCCGACGAGGACATGCGGATGCTCGAAGCGACGGGCGCACGGGTGAGCAGCACCCCGGTGACCTCGGTCGAGAAGGACACCGACGGTGTGCGGATCCGCACGGACAGCGACGAGCGCGCGGTCGCCGGCATCTTCGTGGCCTCGGGGGCGATGCGCCAGCGGGCACCCTTCGCCGCGGACCTCGGGCTGGCCATGCTCGAGTCCGGATCGATCGAGATCGACGACTTCGGCCGCACCTCGATCCCGGGTGTCTTCGCCGCCGGCGACCTCGCCCACCGCGCCAGCCTCCCCGCCCCAATGGCCTCGGTGCTGCTGGCAGCGGCGGCCGGTCAGCTCGCCGCGGTCGGCATCATCCAGTCACTCCTCGCGGCCGAGCACTGACCCGCCTTTCGAATCGCGCAAACGGTCGCATCCCAGACGCGAGAAGACCATCTGCGCGATTCGAACGGGTCAGACCGCGCCGACGTCGATCGCGGAGCCCGTCGCGGCGGGCTCCGCGTAGGCGACCTCGCGCCAGACATCGCCGACGCGCTCGAACGAGGTGACGCTCGACAGAGCGCAGCGCCGGGTACGCGGGTCGTGCCGCAGCGGCAGACCCGCGACGCGGAGGTGCGTGATCCAGATCGGGGCCTGGTGCGACACCATCACGACATCGCCGTCCGGCGCTGCGTCCCACGCTTCGTCCATCACTCCGAGCATCCGCTCCGCGATGGAGGTGTACGGCTCACCCCAGCTCGGCACCGAGGGCTGACGCAGGTGCCACCAGTTGAACGGGTTGAGGAGGGAGCGACGCATCTGCGTGCCCTCGAACACGTTGGCCGGCTCGATCAGGCGGATGTCGATCTCGGGCACGAGGTCGAAGCGCTCGGCGAATGGCTCCGCCGACTCCTGCGCCCGCTCGAGCGGCGAGGCGTACAGGGCGACGACGGGGCGATCGAGCGATCCCACGTGGTCGGCAGCGGCCGCAGCCATCCCCCGGCCGGCCTTGCTCAGGTGATAGTCGGGAAGCCGACCGTAGAGCACGCGAGCCGGGTTGTGCACCTCGCCGTGTCGGACGAGATGCAGTCGAGACGCCGTCATGTCACGCCTTGCGGTAGCGGGAGTCGCCGAAGCCGAGGATGAAGTACCCGATGAACGAGAACACGAAGAGCAGGAAGAAGGAGAAGAACCCGCCCTTTCCGAAGCGGGCGCCGACCTTGACGGCGACGACGATCGCGAGCACCACGTTGGCGATCGGCACCAGGTAGAGCAGCACCCACCAGCCCGACATCCCGGCGATGCGCAGCAGGAAGATGGCGTTGACGATCGGGATGAGGGCGAGGATGCCCGGGTAGCCGGCCTTGGTGAACACCTTCCACCAGGCGACGGCCAGGAGGATGTAGAAGATCAGCGCCACCACGCCGGTGGTCCCGGAGAAGAACTGGCTGAGGAAGTCGGGGACGACCGGGACGTCGGCCGCGGGGACGAGGGCGAGATTCATGGGGCACCTTTCGTTCACAGCCACCCTACTGACCGACGGACCCCCGCCGGGAGGAGTCGCACACCCCCGTAGAATGGCCGGGTTCCCCATTTCCCAGATCAGAAGGAATACTCCGTGCTTCGCACCCACTCGGCAGGCTCTCTGCGAGCCGAGCACATCGGTCAGACCGTCACCCTCTCGGGTTGGGTCGACCGCCGTCGTGACCACGGAGGAGTCGCTTTCATCGATCTGCGGGATGCCTCGGGCATCGCCCAGGTCGTCATCCGCGACGAGGAGATCGCCCACCCGCTGCGCAACGAGTTCGTCCTGAAGGTGACCGGCGAGGTGTCGCTGCGCCCCGAGGGCAACGCGAACCCGAACCTGCCGACGGGCGAGATCGAACTCATCGCGACCGACGTCGAGGTGCTGAACGAGTCCGCACCCCTCCCCTTCCAGGTCTCCACGGCTGTCGCCGACACCGAGACCGTCGGCGAGGAGGCGCGCCTCAAGTACCGCTACCTCGACCTGCGTCGTCCTGCCCAGGCCGCCAACCTGCGCCTGCGCTCGAACGTCTACAAGGCGATCCGCGACGTGCTGCACGCCGAGGACTTCACCGAGGTCGAGACACCGACCCTCACCCGCTCGACGCCCGAGGGCGCCCGCGACTTCCTGGTGCCGGCCCGCCTGAGCCCGGGCAGCTGGTACGCCCTGCCGCAGTCGCCACAGCTGTTCAAGCAGCTGCTGATGGTCGGCGGTGTGGAGAAGTACTTCCAGATCGCGCGCTGCTACCGCGACGAGGACTTCCGCGCCGACCGCCAGCCCGAGTTCACGCAGCTCGACATCGAGATGAGCTTCGTCGACCAGGAAGACGTCATCACGCTGATGGAGTCGCTCATCGTGGCGATGTGGAAGACGATCGGTGTCGAGGTCGCCACCCCGCTCCCGCGCATCACGTACGCCGACGCCATGGCCAAGTACGGTTCCGACAAGCCCGACCTGCGCTTCGGCCTCGAGCTCGTCGAGGCGACCGAGTACTTCCAGGACACCCGGTTCCGTGTGTTCCAGGCGGAGTACGTCGGTGCGGTCCGCATGCCCGGTGGCGCGAGCCAGCCGCGCAAGCAGCTCGACGCCTGGCAGGACTGGGCCAAGCAGCGCGGCGCCCGCGGTCTCGCCTACGTCCTGTTCAACGAAGACGGTTCGCTCGGCGGCCCCGCGGCCAAGAACCTGTCCGAGGCCGAGCAGGCCGGACTCGCCGCTTTCGTGGGCGCCGAGCCGGGCGACTGCGTCTTCTTCGCCGCCGGTTCCACCAAGGAGAGCCGTGCGCTGCTCGGTGCCGCCCGCGTCGAGATCGGCCGTCGCCTCGGCTACCTGAACCCGGACGAGTTCGCGTTCACCTGGGTCGTCGACGCTCCGATGTTCGAGCCTGCGGCCGACGCCGTGGCCTCGGGTGACGTGGCTGTCGGCGCCGGAGCGTGGACCGCCGTGCACCACGCGTTCACGGGTCCGAAGCCCGAGTTCCAGGACACGTTCGACACCGACCCCGGATCCGCTCTCGCCTACGCGTACGACATCGTGTGCAACGGTTCCGAGCTCGGCGGTGGCTCGATCCGCATCCACCGCGAAGACGTGCAGAAGCGCGTGTTCGAGGTCATGGGCATCAGCGACGAGCAGGCCGACGAGCAGTTCGGCTTCCTGCTCGACGCGTTCAAGTTCGGCGCTCCGCCCCACGGCGGGATCGCGCTCGGCATGGACCGCGTGCTGCAGCACCTGTCGAAGACCGAGTCGATCCGCGAGGTCATCGCGTTCCCGAAGTCCGGAAACGGCTTCGACCCGCTGACCTCCGCTCCCGCGCCCATCACCGACGCGCAGCGCGCCGAGGCCGGCGTCGACTTCGAGCCCGAGGGCGACGAGGCCTGACGCCGAGACCCCGCTTCACCGCCGAGACCCCGGGCAACCGCCATCCGCAGCCCGGGGTCTCGGCGCGTATCCGGGGCCTCGGTGGTGAGGGTCAGCGCATCGCCGCGAGCGCGGGGACGATGTTCTCGTTCCACACGTCGATGCCGAGCTTCGCGATCAGGGCGACCACGACCACGAGGAACACGACGCGGATGAAGGTCGTGCCGCGCGAGATGGCCATCCGCGAGCCCAGGTAGCTGCCTGCGACGTTCGCCACCGCGAGGATGCCGCCCAGCAACCACAGCACCGCCCCGTGCGGGATGAACAGCATCAGGGCACCGGCGTTGGTGGCGAGGTTCACGATCTTCGCCTTGGCGCTCGCCTGCAGGAAGTCGTAGCCGAGCAGCGCGACCAGCGTGATGACGAGGAAGGTCCCCGTGCCCGGGCCGATCATCCCGTCGTAGAAGCCGATGCCGAGCCCGGCCGCTCCCGCCATGATGTGGTGCTTGTGCCCGTGGAAGCGCAGCTTCGTCGCCGCGCCCATCTGCGGCCGGAACGCGGTGAACAGGGCGACGACCAGCAGGGCGATCACGATGATGGGTTTGAACGCGGCGGGCGGCAGCACCGTCGCGACGGCGGCGCCCCCGAACGATCCGATGAAGGCGATCGCCGCCATCGGCAGCGCCGTGCGGATGTCCGGTTTCGCGCGGCGGTAGTAGGTGACGCTGCTGGTCGCGGTGCCGAAGACGGAGGCGAGCTTGTTCGTCGCGAGGGCCTGCACCGGTGAGATGCCCGGGATCAGCAGCAGCGCCGGCAGCTGCAGCAGGCCTCCCCCGCCCACGACAGCGTCGATCCATCCGGCGCAGAACGCGGCGATGACGACGAGGAGGAGCATTCCCCACGTGAGGTGCTCCAGTCCGAGCACGGCGCCGATATCCACCCGGCCATGATTCCAGAGAGTCGGACCGACCGGCATCCGCCCCGCCCGCTGGCAGACTGGTCGCATGCTCGACGCCCTCCCGCTGCCCCACTCGTTCGAATCGCGCATCGGCACGGCGGTGCTCCGGCGAGCGACGGTCGACGACGCGGATGCCGTGATCGGCCTACTCGCGGACGACCCGATCAGCGCGGCGCGCGGCGATGTGGCATCCGACGAGGACCGCCCCGTCTACGCGCAGGCGCTCACCGAGATCCTGGCCGAGCCCTCGAACGACCTGCTCGTCGTCGAACTCGACGGGGCGGTCGTCGGCACGCTGCAGCTCACCTCGATCCCCGGGATGTCCCGCCGTGGTGCGCGGCGCCTTCTGGTCGAGGCCGTCCGAGTCCACAGCAGTCTGCGCTCGTCGGGCATCGGTTCGGCGGTGATGCGCTGGGTGGGTGAGGCGGCAGCCCCCGCGGTCGGAGCCGCGATGGTGCAGCTCACCTCGGATGCCGCCCGCACCGATGCGCACCGTTTCTACGAGCGCCTCGGCTACGTGGGCTCGCACCGCGGCTTCAAGTACAACGTGCCCTCAGCCTGACACCGCCCCGTTCGCGCGGCCAATCGCAGCATCCGCGGCCCGATCCTCGGATTCCGGCCGAGCGAAGCGCAGAAAGCCGAGTGAACTGCGCGCCGTACTACCCCCGTCCCGCCACCGCCGCGTCATTCCCCGTTCACCCGACCCGGGACGGTCGGCAACCTGCGCCTCATAGTGTCCTCTCGCAACCCGAAACCGGCTCACAGCGCCGGACACCGAGAGGACACTCATGGCTCGCTTCACCCGCCGCGCGCGCATCGGCGCCGGCATCGCCCTGGCCACCACGGCCGCACTCGCGCTGACCTCCTGCGCGTCCGCAACCGATGCGCCCGCTTCGAGCAGCGAGACGGTCGATGCCGCTGCCGCCACTTCCGTCGAGGACTTCGGCACGTTCGCCGACCTCGAGGCCGCCGCCAAGGAGGAGGGTTCGCTCAACGTCATCGCGCTTCCTCGCGACTGGGCGAACTACGGCGAGATCCTCGACCTGTTCGCCGAGAAGTACCCGGAGATCACGATCAACGAGGCCTCGCCCGATGTCTCCAGCGCCGAGGAGATCCAGGCCGCCGAGACCAACAAGGGCCTCGACACCGCTCCCGACGTGTTCGACCTCGGTCTGACCGTCGCGCTGCAGAGCACCGACACCTTCGCTCCCTACAAGGTGCAGACGTGGGACGAGATCCCGGACGAGCTCAAGGAGCCGACCGGCCTCTTCGTCGGCGACTACGGCGGGTACATGTCGATCGGCTACGACTCGTCGAAGTTCGAGGCGCCGACCGAGCTCGCCGACCTGCTGTCCGCCGACTACAGGGGAGCCGTCGCGATCAACGGCGACCCGACCCAGGCCGGCGCCGCGTTCGCCGCCGTCGGTCTCGCGACCGTGCAGTCCGACGGCACGCTCGACGACTTCCAGCCCGGCATCGACTTCTTCGCCGACATGCAGAAGGCCGGCAACCTGCTCAAGGTCGACGTCACCACGGCGACCATCACGAGTGGAGAGACCCCGGTCGTCTTCGACTGGGACTACCTGAACGCTTCGCACACCGCCGACAACGAGGACTGGAAGGTCGTCGTGCTCGACGGCACCGGGTACGCCGGCTACTACAACCAGGCCATCAACGTCGACGCCCCGCACCCGGCGGCGGCTCGCCTGTGGCAGGAGTTCCTCTACAGCGACGAGGTGCAGAACCTCTGGCTGAAGGGTGGAGCGCGCCCCGTGCGCATGGAGGCGATGACCGAGGCCGGCACGATCGATGCCGACCTCGCGAGCGCACTGCCCGAGGCACCCGAGGAGACCGTCGTCCCGACGGAGGAGCAGTCGACGAACGCCGGCACGCTGCTCGGTGAGAAGTGGGCCGCGGCGGTCCAGTGACCACCCTCACGGCAACGGGAGCGGATGCCGCGGCATCCGCTCCCCCCTCCCCCGCCGGGCCCTCGCCGCATGCGAGGGCCCGGCGGTCCGCTCCGACTCTCGCCTGGCTCGGGCTCGTCCCGTTCGCGGCCTACATCGTCCTGTTCCTCGCCGTCCCGACCATCCTCGCGATCGGCTCGGGGTTCTTCACGAAGGACGGCTCGTTCACGTGGGCGAACATGTCGGCCCTCGCCGACCCCGTCGTATTGAACACGTTCGCGAACTCGGCCGGACTCTCGCTGCTCACCGCCGTGGTGGGCGCCCTGGCCGGAGCGCTCGTCTGCTACGCGCTGCTCGGCATGGACCCCGAAGGGCGAACGCGCTCCGCCGTGGATGCCGCGGCCGGAGTGCTGGCCCAGTTCGGCGGCGTCATGCTGGCGTTCGCGTTCATCGCGACCATCGGCATCCAGGGCGTCGTCACGGTCTTCCTGAAGGATTCCTTCGGGGTCGACATCTTCGAGAACGGCACCTGGCTCTATGAGCTGCCCGGGCTGATCCTCCCGTACATCTACTTCCAGATCCCGCTCATGGTCATCACGTTCATGCCCGCCCTCGCCGCGCTCAAGCCGCAGTGGGCCGAGGCCAACCTCACGCTCGGCGGCACCCGCGCAAGCTTCTGGCTGCGGATCGGCATCCCCGTGCTCGCTCCCTCGTTCCTCGCGAGCTTGCTGCTGCTCTTCGCGAACGCGTTCTCGTCGTACGCCACTGCCGCCGCCCTCGCCAGTCAGGGCGCGCAGATCGTGCCGCTGCAGATCCGCACGGCGCTCACCAGCGAGACGGTGCTCGGGCGGGAGAACCTCGCCGGCGCCCTCGCGCTCGGCATGATCGTCATCGTCGGCATCGTGATGGCACTGTACTCCCTGGTGCAGCGACGCGCGGCGAGGTGGCAGTCGTGAACCGGCTCGGCCCCTCCCTCGCGACGCGGTGGGTCATCGGCATCCTGATCGGCGCGTTCTTCGCCGTGCCCCTGGTGTCCACTTTCCTCTTCACGCTCCGCGATCCCGAAGGCGGGCTGTCGTTCGTCCGCTGGAGCGCGCTGTTCGACCCCGCGGCAGCGGCGACCCTCAAGCCGATCTGGACGGGCCTCGGCAACTCCCTGATCCTCGCGGTCGTCACGGTCGCCATCGTGCTGCTGCTGCTCGCGCCGACCATGATCCTGGTCAACCTCCGTTTCCCGAAGCTCAAGCCCGTGTTCGAGTTCGCGGTGCTGCTGCCGATCTCGATCCCCGCCATCGTGCTCGTGGTCGGTCTCGCCCCGATCTACCTGCAGATCGGCCGCGCCTTCGGAACCGGCACCTGGACGCTCGCCTTCGCCTACGGCATCACCGTGCTGCCGTTCGCGTTCCGGTCCATCCAGGCATCGATCGATGCGGCCGACCTGCGCACCCTCTCCGAGGCGGCGCGATCGCTCGGTGCGAGCTGGCCGACGGTCGTGCTGAAGGTGCTCGCCCCGAACCTTCGTCAGGGCCTGCTCGCCGCATCCCTCATCTCCATCGCCGTGGTGCTCGGGGAATTCACGATCGCCTCGCTCCTGAACCGCCAGGTCTTCCAGACCGCCATGGTGGTCGTGAACAAGCAGGACCCCTACGCGCCGGCGATCTTCACCCTGCTGGCACTGGTGTTCGTCTTCCTCCTGCTCCTCGTCATCGGCCGCGTCGCCCGCGGCACCGGAAAGGCCCGCTCATGACCCTCGACCACGCGCTGCCGCGCACCAAGGACAATCTGCTGCTCGCCCAGGCGGGCGAGGGCACCCGCGTCGAGCTTCAGGGGATCGTCAAGAGCTACGCCGGCACGCGTGTGCTGCACGGGGTGGACCTCGACATCGCGCCCGGCGAGTTCGTCTCGCTTCTCGGCCCCTCGGGATGCGGCAAGACGACGCTGCTCCGGGTGCTCGCCGGACTCGAGGGCGCGGACGCCGGTGCCGTGCTCCTGGGCGGTGGCGACGTGTCGCGAGTGCCCACGAACAAGCGGGACATCGGAATGGTCTTCCAGTCGTACTCGCTGTTCCCGCACCTGCGGGTCGCGGAGAACACCGCCTTCGGCCTGCGCCGGCGTGGGATCGGCAAGGCGGAGGCTTCGCGCCGAGCCGTCGATGCGCTCGCTCTCGTCGGTCTCGCCGACTTCGCCGACCGCTTCCCGCACCAGCTCTCCGGCGGACAGCAGCAGCGGGTCGCACTCGCGCGGGCGCTGGTCACCGAGCCCAAGGTGCTCCTGCTCGACGAGCCGCTGTCGGCGCTGGATGCGAAGGTGCGCGTGCAGCTGCGCGATGAGATCCGCCGCATCCAGCTGCGCCTCGGCATCACGACCGTCTTCGTCACCCACGACCAGGAGGAGGCGCTGGCCGTCTCCGACCGGATCGCGGTGATGAACGCGGGGCGGATCGAGCAGATCGGTTCTCCGGAGCAGCTGTACACGACCCCGTCCACAGCGGGGGTCGCGGCCTTCGTAGGTCTTTCCAGCGTCGTCTCGGGTGTCGCCGAGGGCGACCACGTGCTGGTGTGGGGTCAGCGACTTCCGCTGCAGTCCCCGGCGGATGGCCCGGTCGACGTGTATCTGCGACCCGAGAACGTCTACTTCGCTTCCGCAGCCGACGCCGCCACCGAGGCCCTGGTCGAGGAGAGCACCTTCCTCGGCAGCATGCGGCGCACGCTGGTCCGCACCGAGTCCGGCGAGCTGGTCCGGGTGCAGCACGCCCCCGGCATCCATCCGTCGTTCGGCGAGCGCGTGCGTATCGCCGTCGCCCCGGAGCCCGTCGCCGTGCACCCACGCGGGTGAGCCTGCTCTTCCCTCCGATATACCGGGACCACTAGCGTGAGCCGCGAGGGCGGACTCCCCCCATCGAAGAGAAGAGAAAGGACGCCTCATGGCAGGCACGTTCGAGCTGTACACCGACAAGTCCGGCGAGTACCGGTTCCGTCTGAAGGCCGGCAACGGCGAGGTCATCGCGACGGGTGAGGGCTACTCGTCGAAGGCTGCGGCCCTGAACGGCATCGATTCCGTCCGCCGGAACGCCGCCGACGCCGAGGTCGTCGAGACCGACTAGCTCGACACCCCCACTTCACGCCGAGACCCCCTGCTGCAGACATCTGCAACAGGGGGTCTCAGCGTGAAGGCGGGGTCTCGGCGGACCGTGCCGCCGCACCCTCAGAGCACGCGGGAGAGGAAGTCCTGCGTCCGCGGATGCTGCGGGTTCGCGAGCACCTCGCGGGGGTCTCCCTCTTCGACGATGTGCCCGCCGTCCATGAAGATCAGGCGCGAGCCGACCTCCCGGGCGAAGCCCATCTCGTGCGTGACCACGAGCATCGTCATGCCCTCGTCGGCCAGCGACCGCATCACCTGCAGCACCTCGCCGACCAGTTCGGGGTCGAGTGCCGACGTCGGCTCATCGAACAGCATCATGTCGGGGTTCATGCACAGCGCACGGGCGATCGCGACGCGCTGCTGCTGTCCGCCGGAAAGGTGTCCGGGGTAGGCGTCCGCCTTCTCGGACAGCCCCACGCGCTCGAGCATGGCGCGTGCGATCAGCTCGGCTTCCTTCTTCGACCGCTTCTTCACCCGCTGCTGCGCGACCGTGAGGTTGCCGAGCACATCCAGATGCGGGAACAGGTTGAAGCTCTGGAACACCATGCCGATGCGGGTGCGCACCGCGTCGATGTCGACGTCGGGGTCGGTGATGTCGATCCCCTCGATCAGCACCCGACCGGCGGTCGGCTCCTCGAGCAGGTTCACCGAGCGCAGCAGGGTCGACTTGCCGGAGCCCGAGGGTCCGATGACGCAGACGACCTCGCCCTTGGTGACCGTGAGGTCGATGCCCTTGAGCACCTCGTTGTCGCCGAACGACTTCACGAGCCCCTGCACGTCGATCGCGGGGGCGTGCACATCGATCTTCTCGGTGATCATCGCTGCCTCGACATCCGTCGCTCCAGCCACGCGCTGAAGCGCGTGAGCGGAATCGTCACGATCAGGTACAGGACCGCCGCCATGATGAGCGGGGTCGCATTCGCGTTCTGGGTGCTCGCATCGCGGGCGAAGTTCGTGAGCTCCTTCGACCAGATGAAGGACCCGGCGATGAACAGCAGCGACGTGTCCTTCAAAAGCAGCACGAACTCGTTGGTCAGGGGCGGGATGATGATCCGGAACCCCTGCGGCACGATGATCCAGAAGGTCGTCTTCAGGGGCGACATGCCCAACGATCGCGCGGCCTCCGTCTGCCCCTTCGGGACTGCCTGGATGCCGGCGCGGATCGTCTCGGCCATGTACGCCGAGGCGACGAGGACCAGACCGATCAGTCCGAGCACGACCGGTCCGCCGAGCTTCGTTCCGGGAACGCCCACCGCGATCGGCAGGATGAAGGCGATGCCGAAGATCGTGAGGATCGCGGGGAGCCCGCGGAACAGCTCGATCCACACCGTCGCGATCCATCGGAACGGCGCGATGACCGACAGCTTCATCAGGGCGAGCAGCACCCCGAGGAGCAAGCCCCCCGCGAACGCCACCGCCGTGAACCACAGCGTGTTCACGAGGGCGGTCGTGATGATCCCGGGGAACATCTTCGCCGCGACCTCAGGGTTGAAGAACAGCGGTCCGATCTTCGCCCAGTCGGTGGTCAGGATCGCCCAGACGGCGATCGCGAGCAGCACCGCATACACGGAATACCGATACAGCTTGGCCTTGGTCGTGCGCCTCAACGCCATCGTCGAGGTCCTCCCGCTCTACCGACTCCGCCGGTCACTTGGCCGCGAGGTACTCGTCGTAGATCTCCTGGTACGTGCCGTCGTCCTGGAGCTCCTTGAGTGCCTTGTTGATGGCCTCGCGGAGTTCGTCCTTCTCACCCTTGGCGAAGGCGAACCCGTAGGACTCGTCGGTCGGGTACGTCTCGACGATCTTGTAGTCGGAGTTCTCCTGCTCGTGGACGTAGTTGACGGGCTGGTCCTGGAGGATGGCGTCGATCTGACCGGCCTGCATCGCCGGCCACAGCTCACCGTCGCCGCCGTACTGCACCAGCTGGGCGCCCTTGGCGTTCTCGGTCGCGTAGGACTCGCCGGTGGTGCCCTGCTGCACGCCGACGTTCTTGCCGTCGAGGTCGTCGATCGACTCGATGCCCGAGTCGGTGCGGACCAGCAGCGACTGCAGCGAGTCGACGTACGGGTCGGAGAAGTCGATGTTCGCCTTGCGCTCCTCGGTGATCGTCATCGCGGAGGCGCCGATGTCGCACTGGCCCGAAACGAGGATCGCGCCCGACTGCAGCGGGTCGAAGGCCACGTCCTGGACGGAGATCTTGAGGTCGAGCTTCTCGGCGATCGCTGTGAGCAGGTCGATGTCGAAGCCCGAGTAGCCGGACTCGGAGCTCGTGTCCTCGATCTCGAAGGGCGGGTAGGGCACGTCGGAGCACACGGAGAGCGTGCCCGCCTCCGCCAGGCCGTACTCGTCGCCGGCGGCGGGAGCGTCGCTGCTGCCCGCATCGGACGAACCGGTCGCGCAGCCGGCGAGCGCGAGAGTGGCGGTCGCCATGAGGGCGAGACCGGCGATGAGGTTACGACGAGTCATGTCGGCTCCTGAAGGACGAGGGCGGGGTATGCCCACGGACGGGTAGGAGAACATCTAAACATGCGGCTCGTCGCGTGACCAATGACATGGGGCAGCGGACGTATCACGTTTGGGTTGCAAGTGCACGGCGCCCAAGCCGTGAAATCGAGTGCCGCAGGGGATGCGACGCCGTCTCAGAGCTCGAAGTCGACCGCGACGCGGGAAGCGACCACCGAGCGGATGTAGCCGGCGACTTCCTCATGCGCAGGGTGCACCTGGTACGCATCGATGTCGGTCACCGAGGCGAAGTCGGCCACGAGAGTGACGTCCCAGTTCGTCTCCGGGTAGGCCGCGTTGGCGCCGGCCGAGATCGACAGCAGCTGCGGCACGACGCCATCCAGGGCGTTGAGGCGACGAGCGACCTCGGCCGCCTGCTCTGCCCGCAGGGCGGCGTCTTCGGCCGCGAGCTTCCACGTCACGACATGGCGGATGGTCACAGGGACTCCTTCGTCTCGATCTGCGCCTCGCCGCGAACCGCGGCCTCCAGCGCCTCGCGCAGCCGGTCGGGCGACACCCGCCAGTGCGCGTGCAGGTCGCCGTCGATCAGGACGACGGGGATCTTCTCCCACCACAGTTCGTACAGCGCGGGGTCATCCTGGATGGACGCCTCGACGATCTCGATCTGCTCCGCCGCGGCGTCGGGCAGCTCGGCGACGACAGCGTCGATCACGTCGAAGGCCACCTCGCACAGGTGGCAGTCGGGCTTGCGGATCAGCGTCAGCGTGGTCACGCCGACGGCACCTCGACAGCGCGCCCCTGGGAGATCCACTCCCCCGTGCCGCCCTCGACGTTGGTGGCATCGAAGCCGCGCAACTCCAGCGCCTCGACGACCCGAGCCGAGCGACCGCCGGCCTGGCAGATCACGTCGAACGATTCCGCCGGCAACTCGTCGAGCCGGTTGCCGATCTCGGACATGGGGATGTTGACGGCGCCCGGCACGTGACCCGCGGCGAACTCGTCCACCTCCCGCACATCGATGAGCGGGACACCCGACCGCTCGGCGAGTTCGGTGACGGTGATCGACTTCATGGCTTCCTCTCGGCGGTACGGAGCTGCGGGCAGAGACACAAAGCGCCCGTCCGAAGACAGGCGCTCGTGTCTGGTCGCTTACTTCTTGTTGCGACGCTGGTGGCGAGTCTTGCGAAGCAGCTTGCGGTGCTTCTTCTTCGCCATGCGCTTGCGGCGCTTCTTGATGACAGAACCCACGGAAACCTCACTAAGTCAGTGGCTGGGTGTCGCCGAAATCGGACACCCGGGTACGGGCACGGAAAATGCCTCGGGTCAGTCTAGCAAATCCGACGGGCTCCGCCGTCCGGCCTCACTCCGGAACCTCGTCCGTCACCAGGAACCGCCACACGAGGGCGTGCCCGAGGGCGACGAGCCCGATGAGCAGGAGCGCTTCGACCTGGATCCCGGTGAGTCCGAGCGGGGCGACGAGGTGCGGCGCTACTCCGATCACGGCGACCGCCGCGTACACCACCACGGTGCCGGCCTGGATCCAGCGCACCGACCTCGGCGTCCCGTCTTTCCCGGCCTGCGCGACCAGGCGAATCATGGAGACGCCGCCCACGATCGCGACGACGACGAAGGACAGACGCCACAGGATCGGCGTCTCGGCGCCGCCGACCTGCGCGAAGAGCCCCATCAGGGCGGGCAGCAAGAAGGAGAGGTAGATGCCGCCGATGGTCCGGCGCATCGCGGGATTCGCGGTCCAGTCACGGCGAGCGCGGACGACGTTCCACCAGAGTCCCGTGAGCGTGAAGCACGTGGTGGAGAAGAGAGCGTAGAACGTGCTGACGTCCACGGCGGCTTCTCCCGGGATTCAACCGACGTCGGCGATGGGCCGCTGCAGCGCGTCGGCCACGGCGGATTCGGGCACGCGATAGCTGCGGCCGAAGCGAACGGCCGGCAGCTCCCCGGCGTGGACCAGCCGATAGACGGTCATCTTCGACACGCGCATCAGCTCGGCGACCTCGGCCACCGTGAGGAATCGGACATCTGGAACCTCGGGCATCCCACGTACCCCTTTCTCGATGTGCACACTCTATGGGGTAGCTGGGACGCATGTAAACCCGTGTGGCTCTTGTGATCAGCGGGAAGAGCGCACGGTCGCGAACGCGCGGACGGGGAACGTACCGAACCCGCGCACCGCGGGCGGTGCCGCCGTGAAGTGAGCGCCCCGAGCCGGAAGAGCATCCAGGCCGGTCAGATGCTCCACCACGTGCACTCCGGCCGCCAGCAGGATGCTGTGCGCCGGGCGCTCCCCTCCACTCTCGGTGTCGTCGATATTCAGAGAGTCGATGCCGACGAGACGCACCCCGGCGTCGGCCAGGAAGCGAGCGGCGTCCTCCGCCAGGTACGGCGCGCCGTGGGCATACTCGGGCGCGCCGAAGTGTCGGTCCCACCCCGTGTCGAGCAGGACAGCAGACCCGCGAAGATCGCGGTCGGCGAGGGTGGCCGCGCGGATGCCGCGCTGCTCCGGCGTCCATGCATCGCGGAGGTGGAACACTTCGGCGGGCAGCCCGACGAGGGTCCGCAGGTCCAGCGAGGCGAGGTCGCCACCCTCGGCGTATCGGTGGAAAGGCGAGTCGAGATACGTGCCGGTATTGCCGATCATCGTGATGACGTCCATCGCGAACTCGGTTCCCGGCGCGTACTTCGTGCGGGAGTCCTGGCGAGTGAGGAACGGGGTGATCGTCGGCGCGGGGAGCCCGGGGTACGTCACCAGACCCGCCTCGATGGGATGGCTCAGGTCGATCACCGCGTCCTCCACCGAATCGCGGACCGCCTGCACGCCTCGACTGCCCCGGTGGGGTTCTTCGACGATCCGGAGACCGTGAAGATCGACGGTGCTCACAAGCGCCAAGCCGAGATGCCGGATGAGGAGCGCGCCGATCTCCTCGGACGTCATGTCCGGATGCGGGAGGTCGAGACGGAATCCGTCGCCGGTGATGCCGCCCCCGTTTGCGAAGGCGATCGTGAAGTCGAAGTGCGCTCTGTATTCGGCCGTCATGTCCTCATCATGGCGAAGACTGCCGACGCCGCGGGAGGATCAGACCGACTTCTTGGCCTTGGCCAATCGCTCCCGCGCATCGCGAAGCGCCTGCCGCTCGATCTTGTGAGCCGTACGCAGAGCCTTCTCCGCGTCACGCACAGCCTTCTGCGCGTCCTTGAGCCGGCGATCACCGGCGAGCTCCGCGGGATCGAGATCGACCCACTCGGCCGCCGCGGACCGTGGCTCGGCGCGATCGAGTCCGGCGATGTAGGCGGCCACGCCGTCGAGTGTCCGCTCGACCCCGAAGCGGAACGGATCGGCCGCGGAGAGGAACACGCCTTCATCGATCGCGCGCCGCAGAGCCGGGAATTCCTCCGACGTGATCACCCGGTCGAAGAGTGCCGCCTCCCGAGCCGAGACCTCGTCCGGTGTGAGTCCGCTGCCGCGGGCCTGTTCCGTGTAGCCGGCCTGCACGATCCCGCACCAGCGGGCGTGCCCCGTCATCGCGAGCGCGACGGCCAGCCGCTCCTCTGCCGTCAGCGGCGTCTCTTCCAGGGCCGTGAGCCCCGCATCGATCCATGCGGAACTGTTCGGCGTGATCGGTGAGCCGGTGATCGGCAGCGACAGCATCCAGGGGTGACGGAGGTAGAGCAGGATCTGCGCCTCGTACAGCGCCAGCAGTCGCCCGCGCCATCCGTCGACCTCGAGGTGACTCTCGGGAGGAAGACCCGTCGCCTCCTCCTGCATGAGCAGCAGCAGGTCGTCCTTCGCGGTCACGTAGCGGTAGAGCGACATCGGCGTGAAGCCGAGTTTCGCCGCCACCGCTGCCATGGACACGGCGCCGATTCCCTCGGCATCCGCCAGTTCGACGGCCGCGTCGACGATCTTCTCGACGCTCATCTCCCGCTTGGGTCCGCGCTGCGGATTCGCGGCGACGCCCCAGGCGAGCGCGATCCCCCGTGGCAGCTCCGGCGGCTCGGTCTCAGTCATGCGATCATCCTACTTCTGTTTATTTAATAAACAGTGTGTTATCGTCATACACAGTTGCGTTGCCCATATACAGTTTTCTCCATACACAGAAAGGGATCACCTGATGGATACAGCCATCGAGGTACGAGGCCTGCACAAGGCATTCGCCAAGAAGACCGTCGTCGACGGCTTGGATTTCACCGTCGGACGCGGGGAGGTCTTCGCCCTGCTCGGACCCAACGGTGCCGGCAAGACGACCACGATCAACATCCTCACCACCCTCACCGCCGCCGACGCCGGCACCACGACCGTCGCCGGGTGGGACGTGCGCACGCACGCGCTCGAGGTGCAGCGCCGCATCAGCCTCACCGGTCAGGCGGCCGCCGTCGACGACGCGCTGACGGCGACGGAGAACGTGGTGATGTTCGCGCGCCTCGCCGGACTCGGCCGCGCCGCGGCCAAGCGTCGCGCCGCCGACCTGATCGCCCAGTTCGACCTGACCGATGCCGCCACTCGCACCGTGCGCACGTTCTCCGGGGGAATGCGCCGCCGCCTCGACCTCGCCCTGAGTTTCGTCGTGACACCCGAAGTGCTGTTCCTGGACGAACCGACCACGGGCCTCGACACCCGCAGCCGCCGCGATCTGTGGGACATCATCCGGATGCTCGCCGCTTCCGGCACCACGGTGTTCCTGACGACGCAGTACCTGGAGGAGGCCGATCAGCTCGCCGACCGGATCGCGGTGCTGCACGACGGTCGCATCGCGGCGCTCGGCACACCGGCGGAGCTGAAGGCGCGCATCGGCGGGGACACGGTCGAGCTCCATGACGACCACGGGGTGCTCCACCGCGAGATCCCCACCGACGGCACGGTCGCCGACCTGCGGCGAGCGCTCGACCTGCTCGACGAGGAGGGCGCCGACGGCGTCGTCACGCTGCGCCGCCCCACCCTCGACGACGTCTTCCTCGCCGTCACCTCCCCTGCCTCCGCCCCTCGCCCCGTGAAGGAGCACGCATGAACATCACCCTGGCCGCGCCTCGAGCGACGGCATCCGCCCCCTCCGCTCCCACTCCCCGTCCGCGACTGCGCGGTTTCACCGCCGAGGCCGTCTTCGTCGGACGGAGCCTGCGTCATTCCGTCCGCGACGGTGAATCGCTGCTG
This sequence comes from Microbacterium sp. GQ128, assembly GCF_059758615.1. NCBI lineage: Bacteria > Bacillati > Actinomycetota > Actinomycetes > Micrococcales > Microbacteriaceae > Microbacterium > Microbacterium sp. GQ128. Next base: position 283,107 of record NZ_JCAXDY010000003.1, on the reverse strand, counting down.
ATGGCGATCATGCTGCCCGTGATGCTCATGCTCATGTTCACGTGGGTCTTCGGCGGCGCCATCGACCCGTCGGGCGCCTACGTCGACTACGTTGTGCCGGGCATCATCCTGACCTGCGCCGGCTTCGGAGCATCGTCCACCGCCGTGTATGTCGCGAACGACATGCGCACCGGCATCATCGACCGCATCCGCACCATGCCGCTGAGAGCGGGCGCCGTGCTGACCGGGCACGTCGTCGCCAGTGTGCTGCGGAACCTGATCGCCACCGCGATCGTGATCGGCGTCGGCGTACTGGTCGGGTTCCGGCCGACCGCGAACCTCGGGGAGTGGATCGCGCTGGCGGGCCTCATCACCCTGTACATCCTCGCGATCACGTACCTGTTCGCAGCCATCGGTCTCGCCGCAGGAAGCCCGGAGGGCGCGAACGGATACGGTTTCGTGCTGCTGTTCCTGCCCTATCTCTCCAGCGCGTTCGTGCCCGTCGCGAGCATGCCGGAGTGGCTCCAGCCGATCGCGGCGAACCAGCCGATCACTCCCATCGTCGAGACGATCCGATCCCTGCTGATGGATACGCCGCTGCAGAGCGAGGCATGGTGGGCGATCGGATGGTGCCTGGTCATCCTGCTGATCGCGGTGACGTGGGGCGCGTGGCTCTTCCGCCGCAAGGCGGGCCGCCGGTGATTGCCTTCCGCCACGGCTCGGATCCCAGCTGAGCCATAGGCGCTCCGTGCCGTTCGCTCAGACGAGACTGCAATGGTCGGTACAGGACTCGCACCGACCCCGCCGAGTCCACGCGGGTCTGGGGACCTGCGGATCGCCCCTGACGACTTGCCCCCCGGTCGTCAGGGGCGAGGCGTTCCCCCGGGACTCATTCCGGTCAGGGCGAGGGGTCAGGCTCCGAGGCGCTTGAGTGCGTTGGCGACGACATGCTTCGCGGAAGCCGCGGCGCGACCGACGACCTCGGCGGCGTGCGCGGCACTGTCCGGCACGGGGTAGTCGATGTCGGGAGCTTCGTCGCCGTATGCGTCGACGAGGAACGGCACCAGCCAGTCGTCGACGACCTCGAGCGGCTCGACCGCGAGACTGTAGAAACGACGCTGGCCGTCTTCGCGCACGGAGACCAGCTCGGCGTCGCGCAGCACCTTCAGATGCTTCGACACGGTGGGCTGGCTGATGCCGAGATCGGCGACGATCTGGCTGACGCTGGTGCCCGTCTCCCCTTCGGTCGTACGTCGCAGCAGGAGCTGGAGGATGTCTCGCCTCGTACCGTCTGCGATCACGTCGAAGATGTCCGTCATGTGATCAGGGTAGTCGGCTCCGGCACGGAGTACCATGACGAAGGCTCGGCGACTGGCGCCGTGTGTCCGCGGTGTGCGGACGAGAGAGAATCACGAGGGGGCAGCGATGTCGGGCATCGTTTCGGCGTCGTCCCCACGACAGGCCCTCAGAGGTGCCGCCGGACGGGTGAAGCACCTCGTCACGTCGTCGCCGTCCCGCTTCGCGATCGTCGTGTTCGCGCTGCTGATCCTGGTCTTCACGGTGCTGCTGTCACTGCCGATCGCGTCCGCGAGCGGCACCGTCACACCGCTGAGTGATGCGCTCTTCACGGCCGTCTCGACCATCTGCGTCACCGGCCTCGCCACAGTCGACATGGCCAACCACTGGTCACCGTTCGGCCACGTCCTGATCTTCCTCGGGGTGAACATCGGCGCGCTCGGCGTCCTCACGCTCGCGTCTCTCATGGGCATGCTGATCTCGAAGCGGCTCGGACTGCGGGCCAAGCTGTTGGCGGCGGGCGACACCAACCCCCTCCGCGCACACGGCGGCGTGGTCAACGAGAGCCAGACCGTGCGGCTCGGCGAGGTCGGCCAGCTGCTGACCACGGTCGCGGTGTCAGCTCTCATCATCGAAGCATCGTTGGCGGCGCTGCTCTACCCGGCGCTCGTGATGGCGAAGGTCGACCCCATCGCCGCGCTGTGGGAGGCCCCCTACTTCGCGGCGATGGCGTTCACGAACACCGGATTCGCCCCGAACGACGGCGGCGTGGCGGTCTTCGCGGACGACTATCTGGTGCTGTTCCTCCTCATGGTGGGTGTCTTCCTCGGCAGCATCGGCTTCCCCGTGATCTACACCCTCGCCAAGCACGTCTGGCACGTGAAGCGGTGGTCGCTGCACAGCAAGTTGACGCTCGTCACCACCGTGCTGCTGTTCGTGCTCGGGGCCGCGGCGTTCCTCATCCTCGAGTACGACAACCCGAAGACCTTCGGGTCGATGGATGCGGCCGATACGACGTTCCAGGCGTTCTTCCTCTCCGCCATGACCAGGTCCGGTGGCTTCAACGTCATCGAGATGGACGACCTGAACGGCTCGTCCCTGCTCGCCGCCAGCATGCTCATGTTCGTCGGCGGCGGCTCCGCATCGACCGCCGGCGGCATCAAGGTCACCACTCTCGCCGTGCTCGCGATCGCCGTCTGGTCCGAGGCCAAGGGCCGCCAGTCGGTCGAGGCCTTCGGCCGGCGCATCCCCAGCGACGTGCAGCGCGTGGCGCTCAGCGTCGTCGCCTGGGGAGCGACGATCGTCGCCCTGTCCACCATCGTGATCGCACAGATCACGAAGGCCGACATCAGTCACGTGCTCTTCGACGTGATCTCGGCGTTCGCGACCGTCGGCCTGTCGACGGGTCTCACCGCCGAACTGCCGGACTCCGGCTCCTACGTGCTGGCCGCGACCATCTTCATGGGCCGCGTTGGTACAGTGACACTCGCCGCGGCGGTCGCCGCGACATCGCGAACGCAGTACTACTCACTGCCCGTGGAAAGGCCGATCGTTGGTTGAAGTCCTCCGGGGCGACGCTCCCGTCCTCGTCATCGGTCTCGGTCGGTTCGGCGCCGCGTGCGCCGGAGAGCTCGACCGCCTCGACCGCGAGGTGCTCGCGATCGACGACAACCTCGAGCTCGTGCAGAAGTGGTCCGACCGGGTCACCCACACGGTGCAGGCCGACGCGAAGAACATCGACGCCCTCCGCCAGATCGGCGCCCAGGACTTCCAGGTCGCCGTCGTCGCCGTCGGCTCGTCGATCGAGGCGTCCGTGCTGATCACCGCGAACCTCGTCGACCTGAAGGTGCCGCAGATCTGGGCCAAGGCCGTCTCGCAGTCGCACGGCAAGATCCTCGCTCGCGTCGGCGCGAACCACGTCATCTACCCGGAGCGCGAGGCCGGTGAGCGCGTGGCGCACCTCGTGAGCGGGCGGATGCTCGACTTCATCCGCTTCGACGACGACTTCGTCCTGGCCAAGATGTACCCGCCGAAGTTCATCCGCGGCGTCGGCCTGAACGAGTCCGGCGTGCGCTCGAAGTACAAGGTCACGGTCGTGGGTGTGAAGAGCCCCGGCAAGCCGTTCCGCTACGCCGAGGCGAACACCATCGTCACGAACCACGACCTCATCATCGTCTCGGGCACCAACAGCGACATCGAGCGCTTCGCCGGCCTCGACCGCTGACGCCCGGATACATCCGATAGCTCGACTCCCCCTCGCGGCGGATGCCCCGTCATGCGTCCCCGTGATGGGATGGGACGCATGACCGACAACGCAGCGGCCCCTCCCGTCCTCGCCCTCCGTGGGCTCCGCAAGCAGTTCGGGCAGAAGATCGCGGTCGACGACCTCTCCCTCGACGTGCCTGCCGGGTCCATGCTCGGACTCCTCGGCCCGAACGGTGCGGGCAAGACCACGACCCTCGCCATGACCACGGGCCTGCTGCGACCGGATGCCGGTGCCGCGTGGGTGCTCGGTGCGGACGTGTGGCAGAACCCCGCCGACGCGAAGGCGCGGATGGGTGTGCTGCCCGACGGCATCCGCATGCTCGACCGCCTCACCGGCGCCGAGCTGCTGCGCTACACCGGGCTGCTCCGCGGCATGCCCGAAGCCGAGGTCGTCTCGCGCAGTGACGAACTCCTGGCCGCGCTCGGCCTCACGGACGCCCGGGACCGGCTCGTCGTCGACTACTCGGCGGGCATGCGCAAGAAGATCGGCCTGGCCTGCGCACTGATCCATGCGCCCCGCCTGCTGATCCTCGACGAACCGCTGGAAGCCGTCGACCCGGTGTCCGGCGAGACGATCCGGCAGATCCTGCGGGCGTTCGTGGACGGCGGTGGCACCGTGGTGCTGTCGAGCCACGTGATGGAGCTCGTCGAGTCGATGTGCGACCGGGTCGCGATCGTCGCGGAGGGCCGCCTTCTCGCGCACGGAACTCTGGATGAGGTGCGCGCCGGACTGTCGCTGCAGCAGCGGTTCCTCGCCCTTGTGGGTGCACACGACCTGGGGACGGAGACGCTCGCATGGTTGCGCTCCTCGTAAGCCTGCGCTGGCGGCAGCTGCGCCATCAGCTGTCGCGGAATCCGTGGATGATCGTCACCCTGGTCATCACGGGGTTGATCGCCCTCGGCTTCCTCGCCGGCCTCGCCGCAGGATTGGTGGCGCTGCGGATCGCCGCTCCCGACGCCGCCGTCACGGTGATCGTCCTGGCGGGGGCGGTCATCGTCCTCGGCTGGTGGATCGGGTCGATCCTGGTCAGCGCCGACGACTCGCTCGCACCCGAACGATTCGCGCTGCTCCCCCTGACGGCACGCTCCCTGCTGCCGGGCTTCGTGGTGGCGGGGGCGACGACGGTGGGCGGCATCGGCACCACTGTCGCTCTGCTCCTCATGCTTCTCGGCTGGTCGGTGAGCCTGCCCGCGCTGCTGACCGCGCTCATCATGATCCCCGTCGCCGTCGCCACGTGCGTGCTGGGCGCCCGCGTGGTGAGCGGTGTGCTGGCCGGCTGGCTCGCCCGACGCAGCGCCCGCGACCTGGTCGTGATCGTCGGCGTGGTGCTCCTCTCCTCGTCCGGCGTCCTGCTCAATGTGGGGATCGGCGCGCTGGTCCGGGTGAACGACGTCGGCGGAGCGTTCACCACCATCGCCGACATCGCTGCCTGGACGCCGGTCGGTGCTGTCTTCGGGGTGTCCGGAGCCGTGGCTCAGGGCGACTTCCCGGCTGCGGCACTCCGCCTGGTCATCGCCCTCGCGACGGTCGCCCTGCTGTGGTTCGCGGCACAGGGACTGCTCGCTGCACGGCTGGTCGCCCCCATCCAGGACACCGGCGGCGGACGGGTGCGCTCGGTCGGGCTGCTGGATCGGGTGCTGCCGGCCAGTCCGGCCGGGGCGATCGCCGCCCGCACGCTGCGGTACTTCCGGCGCGATCCCCGGCAGATCGTCAACATCGTGATGCTCCTGCTGCTGCCCGCGATCTTCATCGGCCTGTCCCTGATGAACGGGCTGCAGGACGAGTCCATCGGATTCGGCCCCGCGATCACCCTCATCCCGACGATCAACGCCCTTCTCACCGGCACGGTCGTGCAGATGGCGATCGCCTACGACAACGACGCGGTCGCCGCGCACATCCTGAGCGGCGTCAGCGGCGCGGCCGACCGGGCAGGACGACTGCTCGGATTCGGGCTGATCTCGATTCCCGTGACGCTACTTCTGTGCGTGGCCACCTGCCTGATCGCGGGTCGGATGGACCTGCTCCCGGGCAGCATCGGATCCGCCCTCGGCCTGACGGCGATCTCGGCAGGCGCCGGGGCGTGGGTCGGCAGCTTCCTTCCCGGTCGTGCGCCCGCCCCCGAGGCGAACCCCCTCGGCCGCGGCTCGTCCGGTGGCGTGCAGTCGCTGCTGGCGATGATCATCATCGGACCGATCACGCTCGTGCTCGGGGCACCGGCGTTCGGTTTCGCGATCGCGGGCATCTGGACTCCCGCGTTCGGCTGGGTGAGTCTCGTCTGCGGCGTCGTGCTCGGCGCTGTGGCCCTCTGGGGCGGGACGATGCTGGGCGGCAGCATCCTGAACCGGCGCTGGCCGGAGGTGCTCGCCGAGGTGTCGAGCGAGAGTTGACCGGACGCGAGGGCGCGGGGGGTCAGGCGTCGATGTCGAGGACGAGCTCGACCACGTCATCGACGCCCAGGCCCTCGCGGTCTTGGAGCGCCTTCTTGATCGGCACGATGTAGCCGCCGTCCTTCGGCCAGAGAGCCGTCGTCACGGTCGTGGAGCCGATGGTGACGGACGCGGGGATCATCCCCCACCCGTACGTGACGATCGACGCGATGTCGTGGATCATCTCGCTCTCCGCAGCCGGGACGGAGACGAAGTGGAACGGCGCAGGTCCCCGCCAGTACCAGATGGGTCCCCCGATCCGCAGCTGCATGGCTCAGGCCCCGGCGGCGAGTTCCTTCGCCCGCGCGAGGGCCGCGTCGGCGGCATCCGCGAAGGTCCGGTCGAGATGCGCGTCCTGCAGCACGGCGACCGCGCGCTCGGTGGTTCCCTTGGGGCTCGTGACACGACGGCGCAGCTCGGCGGGGTCCTCCCCCGAGGCGTCGAGCAGGGCGGTCGCGCCGATGAAGGTCTGCTCCACCATCAGCCGGGCATCCGACTCGGCGAAGCCCATGCCGACGGCTGCCTTCGTGAATTCCTCGATCAGCAGGTACACGTACGCGGGCCCGGAGCCCGAGATCGTGGACAGTGCATCGATCTGCGACTCCGGAACCTCGACGACGGCACCGACGGTCTCGAACAGTCGACGGACGAGGGCGAGATCCTCGGGCGTGGCGGCGGAACCCGCGGCGAGCCCGGTGACGCCCTTGCGCACGGTCGACGGCGTGTTCGGCATCGAGCGGATGACGCGGGCGTCGGCACCGAGCACGTCGGCGAAGGTGTCGAGCGTGACGCCGGCGGCGACGCTCACCACGATCGCGTCGGGCGCGAGGTGCGGAGCGATCTCGCGGAGCAGGTCGGGAACCATCGCGGGCTTGACGCCGACGAGAACGATCCGTGCCTGGGCGGCGGCCTCGGCATTGCCGTCCGGCCGCTCGGCGAGCGCGACACTGGTCACCCCGTCGAGGCCGGTGAACGCCTCGGCCTTCTCCGCCGTGCGGTTCGTCGCGGTGATCCCGCCGTCGATCCGGATGCCGGAGGCGACCACTCCGCGAAGGATCGCACCGCCCATCGAGCCGGCACCCAGGAAAGCGAGAGAAGGAAGCGAATCAGCCATGTCGTCATCCTACGGCGGGCACTCCCGCAACCTCGCGCGGGCGGTTCTAGACTCGTCCCATGAGTGCATCCGGAGGCAACAAGGCCATCGTCGCGGCGTTCCTGGCGAACCTGGGCATCGCCCTCGCGAAGTTCCTCGCCTGGGCCCTCTCCGGCTCCGCCTCGATGCTCGCGGAGGCGATCCACTCCGTCGCCGACTCGGGCAACCAGCTGCTGCTCATGCTCGGCGGACGCAAAGCGCGACGCGAGGCCGACCGCGCCCACCCGTTCGGCTACGGCCGCGAGCGCTACGTGTACGCGTTCGTCGTCTCGATCATCCTCTTCTCGGTGGGCGGTCTCTTCGCGATCTACGAGGGTGTCGAGAAGCTGACCAACCCGCACGAGCTCGACAAGACGTGGTGGTGGCTGCCCCTGGTCGTGCTCGTCGTCGCGATCGGGCTGGAGTCGTTCTCGCTGCGCACGGCCGTCCGCGAGAGCAACCTCGTGCGGGAGAAGGGACAGTCGTGGGTGTCGTTCGTGCGCCGCTCGAAGGCGCCCGAACTGCCGGTCGTACTGCTCGAGGACGTGGGCGCGCTGACCGGTCTCACGTTCGCCCTGCTCGGCGTCGGCCTCACGCTGCTCACCGGGAACCCCGTGTTCGACGCACTCGGCACCGTGATGATCGGCGTGCTGCTGGTGCTGATCGCGATCGTGCTGGGCATCGAGACCAAGAGCCTCCTCGTCGGCGAGGGCGCGACCCAGGCCGACCACGATCGGATCGTGGACGCCATCAACGCGGGCGACGAGATCGAGAAGATCATCCACATGAAGACCCTCTACCTCGGCCCGGACGAGCTGATGGTCGCCGCGAAGATCGCCCTCAACGCCGACAAGCCGCTGCGTGAAGCCGCCGATGACATCAACGCGATCGAGGCCCGCATCCGCGAGGCCGTGCCGGTCGCTCGCATCGTGTACATCGAGCCGGACGTGTACCGCCCGGCGATCGACCCCGAGCCGTCGACCGACGTCTTCGTGCTGAAGTCGTCGGACTGAGGCCCGGGCTCCATGAATCGCGCGAAGCTGGTCCTGGCCGTCGGCGCCGCGGCCGCACTCACCGTCGGCCTCTCGGCCTGCTCGATGGACACCGTGATCTGGGGAGCCGACGGCGCCGCGGTGATCCAGTCCACCGAAGACCTGATCGATGCGGCGGCCTCCGGCGACGCCGACGTGTACGTCTGTGAGGGTCACGATCCGGAGCTGCGGGAACCGGCTGACTGGGAAGGCCTGTCGGCAGAGGAGCCGGAGCGCTTCGTCGCCGAGTACTGGCCGGACCAGGCCGTGCTGGATCCGGAGTGGAGCATCAACCTCTCGCTCCCCGAAGAGCGCGTGGCCGGAGGCGAAGAGTTCCCCGGCGACATCTTCTACCGCGAGGCGGATGACGGGCTCTGCCTCGTCGACGTCGCCTGGTCGACGGTCGAGGTCGAGGGCTGACGCTCTGCGGACCACCGAGTTCCGGGGCTCAGCGCCGCTGCTCGAAGAACGTCCGCAGCAGTGCCGTCGCCGCGTCCGCTTCGATGCCGCCGATCACCTCGGCCCGGTAGGGCAGCCGCCGGTCGCGCAGCACGTCGTACATCGAGCCCGCCGCCCCCGCCTTGTCATCCCAGGCGCCGAAGACCACCCGACCGACGCGGGCCTGAAGAATCGCACCGGCGCACATGATGCACGGCTCGAGGGTCACGACCAGCGTGTGCCCCTCGAGGTTCCAGGAGCCGACGGATGTCGCCGCCCGACGGAGCGCCTCGACCTCGGCGTGCCCGGTCGGATCGTTCGTGGCCTCGCGGGTGTTGCGGCCCTCGGCGATGATCCGTCCGGCGGGGTCCAGCACCACGGCGCCGACGGGGATCTCCGACGCCGCAGCAGCCTCGGCCGCGAGCTCGAGCGCCCGCCGCATCGCGAGGTCGTCGGCAGCGGTCATGCGTCGAGCCTACGACAGCCGCCGATCGTGGCCGGAGACAGCAGCCGACGGCCTCGATGTCGTCGTGGGAGGCGCGGCGCATTACCCTGTATCCATGCGCGTTCACGTGGCCGACCACCCTCTCATCACTCACAAGCTCTCGGTGCTGCGCGACGCGCGTACCCCCTCGCCGGTGTTCCGGCAGTTGACGGAAGAGCTCGTCACGCTGCTCGCGTACGAGGCGACCCGCAACGTGAAGGTGAGCCCGATCGAGATCACCACGCCGGTCACGACGACCACGGGGGTCAAGATCTCGGAGCCGCGCCCGATCGTTGTGCCGATCCTGCGCGCCGGCCTCGGCATGCTCGAGGGCCTCGTCAAGCTGCTTCCGACCGCCGAAGTCGGATTCCTCGGCATGGTCCGCGATGAGACGACATTCGAGCCCACGACGTACGCCGAGCGCCTCCCCGACGACCTGAGCGACCGGCAGTGCTTCGCGATCGACCCGATGCTCGCCACCGGCGGCTCGCTCGCCGCGGCGATCCAGTTCCTGTTCGACCGCGGCGCGAAGGACGTCACCGCGATCTGCCTGCTGGGCACGCCCGAGGGCGTCGCCGCGATCGAGGCCATGGCCGGCGACCGCGATGTGACCCTTGTGCTCGGCGCACTCGACGAGCGTCTCGACGAGAAGGGCTACATCGTTCCCGGGCTCGGCGACGCGGGCGATCGCCTCTACGGCACGGTCTGACCCGACGCTGTCCCTCGCGCGGTCATGGGCTGCGCGGCCATCGGCTGCGCGGTCATCGGCTGCGCGGTCATCGGCTGCGCGGTCATCGGCTGCGCGGTCATCGGCTGCGCGGTCATCGGCTGCGCGGTCATGGCCGCAGAGGCCGCCGGACCGCGCAGTGCTCAGTCCGCTGCTCCGACCAGACGTGCGAAGGCGCTGAGGCGAGCGACCCCCTCCGGCGTATACGGAAGATCGTCGAGCAGCGCCGGCGAATGGATCAGGTAGGCGACCGCCTGAGCCCGCGAGATCGCCACGTTCAGTCGATTCTGCAGCAGGAGGAACTCCGGGCCGCGAGGTGCGTCCCGCCCGCTGGAGGCCGCGAGCGACGTGATCGAGACGACCGCCTCCTTGCCTTGGAAGTTGTCTACCGTGCCGACCGGGACATCGTGGTAGCCCGCCTCCGCGAGGGCATCGAGCACCAGCTGACGCTGCGCGTTGTACGGCGTGACCACGATGATGTCGGCGGGCACCAGCGGTCTGGCCGACCGGGACGCGTCGTTGTCGGTGAAGGTGCGCCCGACCAGGTCGCGGACCAGCCGGACGACCTCGGCCGCCTCCTCGGGAGACTGCGTCGAGTTGCCACGGTGCCGCAGCGGGATCACGTGCAGGCCGGCGTCGATCCCCCCGACGGATCGCAGCTCGGTGCCGGGGGCTGATGCCAGCTGCCCGGCGTAGGCGAGCTTCGATACCGGGGCCGCGACGAACGGATGCATCCGCCAGGAGCGCGCCAGGAAATAGCCGTACTCCGGCCGCACGACCGGGTCGCCGTCCATCACCCACCCGAGCGCGGAGGCGTCGACCGGTTCGGGGTGGGCGCCCTGGCTCACCTGTGGAAGCTGCTGCGGATCTCCGAGCAGCAGGAGCCTCTTCGCGCCGGCAGCGACCGCGATGGTCGAGGCGAGCGAGAACTGACCGGCCTCGTCGATCACGAGCAGGTCGAGTCCGCCGCGGTCGACGCGCTGGGTGTTGCTGAAGTCCCAGGCCGTCCCGCCCACGACGGCACCCTCGTCCGCGTGCTCGGAGAGGAAGGTCGCCATCCCGGTCTTCGGGATCGTCGTGTAGGAGTGCTCCCCGTTCGGGTCTTTCGGGGCCTTGGCGACCTGAGCCGGTGCGACCCCGTCGGCCACGACCCGCTCGAGAAGCGTCTCGATGATCGCGTGGGATTGCGCGACGACGCCGACCTTGAAGCCGTGCTCGTTCACGAGTCGCGCGATGACCCGGGATCCCGTGTAGGTCTTCCCGGTTCCCGGAGGGCCCTGCACCGCGAGATAGCTGTCGTCGAGGTCGAGCACCCCGGACACGATCGCGTCGACCGTGTCGTCGCCCGCAGCGGGCAGCGGATTCCCCGACACGGTGCGCGGCGGAATCCGACGGAGGATGTCGGTCGCGGCATCGTGCGGGAACCCCGGAGCTGCGGCGTGCACCGCATCGGCCCACTCGTCGATCGCGCCCTGAAGAGACACGACACGCGGCGGCGCGGCTGGAGTGAGGGCGAGCGGCAGTTCGTCCCACGTCTGCCCCTGGACCGCCGATTCGGTGATGAGGTAACCGTCGTCGAGCACCTCCGCCACGGTGACGGTGTGCGGCACATGCACCGCGCGCGAGGGGACCTCGGTGTCGAACGGCGCCGGGACACCGTACAGCGCGAACGGCTGCGACCCGGCACCGAGAGTGGTGCCCGGTGAAACCTCGCCGCGGATCTCGACGTCGCGGGACATCACCCGGCGCCCCTCTCCGATGCTCCAGTCGCGACGGACCGTCGAGGAGGGACGGTCGACCCGCACCACGTCGCGCGTGCCGTCCCACATGGTCACCGGCTCGCGCAGTCGCTGGAAATGCGACACCCAGAAGCTCTTCGCCTCGCGCGGGAAGTAGTCGATCGCGGCGGCGGCGAGCCGATGCACGAGCCCATCGTCGCCCGCTTCGACGGCACGCTCCGCATCGGCGAGGAGCGCGACCGAGCGCGGCGACGGCTCGTAGATGACCTCGTCGGCCTCGTCCGGCGGCGCCGGGGTGACGCCCTCTTTGCGTGCGATGTCGATCAGCCAGTTGCGCAGGCGCCTGGTCGACACGCAGTCGTAGCGGTTGTAGTCGGCGAGGTCTGCCAGCACCGCCTCGGCGCCGGCCCGCTCCCCCGCCGCCGCGAGCTCTCGAGCCGCGACGTACTGCACGATCGAGTCGTCGCCCTTCTGCACGTCGCTGGTCCGCACGTCTTCGCCCATGTACAGCGGCTCGAGCTTCTTGATCGAGTACGAACGCGAACCGACGCGCACCGTCCGCAGTACGAGCGGATACAGGTCGACGAACACACCCTCGCGCAGCAGCCGATCCACCTCGCCCTCGCGCACACCATGCCGTGCCGCCATCGCCACGAGGTGGGAGGTCTCATAGGGCGCGTAGTGGTAGATGTGCATGCCGGGGTGGGCGACCCGGCGCGCATTCACGAAGTCGAGGAACGTCTCGAGCGCCCGCTTCTCGTCGGCGAAGGTGTGCGCCCAGAGGGCCGAGTACTGGTCGGCGTTGTCGACCCAGCCGAAGAGGTAGTCGATGCCCCAGTGCCCTTCCCCGTCGGCGGCGGGCTCGGTGTAGAGCGGGTCACCTTCGAAGTCGAAGAAGATGTCGCCGTGACTGGGAAGCGGGAGGGTGTGGATCGCCGGGGCGTAGTGCACGTCGTAGGTGGGCCGCCCCTCGGCATCGGCGAGCAGCTGCAGCCGCGCCTGGGCACGAAGCGTCTCGAACGTGTCGATGTTCATGCCGACCGGCGCCGCGGAAGCCTCGGCCAGGGCATCGATCGTCTCGATGCCGGATGCCCGCAGCCGGGCGCGCTGCACGGGGCGCATCCGCGCGACCATCAGGAGATCCCGATGCGCGAGCACCTGCTCCTCGCAGGTCGCGCAGCGCCCGCAGGCCACGACTTGCAGATCGCCCCGATCGTCGCCCCAGGCGAGCGGCTCGCCGGTAGCACCGTCGGCGATACGACGGTCGGCGATGAGTGCCCGCAGCCGGGCCCGCCGCACCTGGAACAACGGAAGGAGGTCATCCACCTGATGGGTGCTGAGCGTGCCGTCGCCGAGGATGAGGTCGACCTCGTCGGACCGCGGGATGCCGAGCCGGTCGAGCTGGTCGACGTATGCCGCGAGCTGCATGAGGGCGGTGACGCGAGCTTTGCGCGCCAGCTTGGAGTCCTGGACGCGCCACCGGCCGTCGTCGTCCTTGCGGAGGAAGTCGGCGAAACCGACGAACTCGTCGGTGGCGAAGGCCGCCTGGAACACCACGAGCGCGTCGGAGCGCAGCGCCCTGACCGTCTCGTCGATCGCGGCCGCCAGCGCCTCGGCATCGACCGACGACACCTTCTCGATGCGGTGCACGCGCGCATCACCGAGGTCGTGGATGTACCGGGCCAGCACATTCTGCTCGTGCACGTCGCCGAGTTCTGCGGCACGCTTCAGGGTCGCGTCTTCCGGCTCCTCGACGGCGGGCACCCGCCCCAGCTTCGCGTCGATGGCCCGACACCACGCGAACTCGCATTCGGCGGCCGCCTTGAGGTCGCTCGCGCTCCAGATGACGCGCTGCGCCTGAGTGTCGATCCGCACGATGCTCCCGTTCTGTCGGATGCTTCGACACTATCCGCGACATCAGACACGACGCGAAGCGGAGCACTCCCGCAGAGGCGAGCGGGCGGTCAGCGCCACCAGCTGTCGTCCGGGGTCACCGGGAGGTGTCGCTTGTGCTGCGTGGCGAGGTATCGCGCCTCGATGCGACCGGCGACCTCGGGGTCGACCGAACGCCCCTCGAGGAAGTCGTCGATCTGCTCGTAGGTGAGACCGAGTTCGTCCTCGTCGGCTCGACCGGGCTGGCCGTCGAGCAGGTCGGCGGTCGGCACCTTGAACGCGAGCCGATCCGGGGCGTCGAGGAACTGCAGAAGCGAGCGTCCCTGGCGCTTGGTGAGGCCGGACAGCGGGAGGATGTCGGCCGCGCCGTCGCCGAACTTCGTGTAGAAGCCCGTCACCGCCTCGGCGGCGTGGTCCGTGCCGATCACGAGAAGCCCGTCGTGGCCTGCGAGCGCGTACTGCGTGACCATGCGGACCCGCGCCTTGATGTTGCCGCGGTTGAAGTCGCTGATGTCGCTCGTGACCGCGAACTCGATGTCCTCCTCGACACCGTCGACGCCGTTCTGGATGTTGACCTCGACGGAGGCGTCCGGGGCGATGAAGGCGAGCGCGGCCTGAGCATCGTCGGCATCGTGCTGCACGCGGTACGGCAGACGCACGGCGAGGAACTTCGCCTCGCCGCCCTCGGCCCGCACCCGCTCGACGGCGAGCTGGGCCAGGCGACCGGCCAGCGTCGAGTCCTGCCCGCCGGAGATGCCGAGCACGTAGCCCTTCGCTCCGGTCGTGCGCAGGTAGTCGGCGAGGAAACCGATGCGACGCTCGGTCTCGGCTTCGGGGTCGATCTCGGCCCTGACGCCGAGGTCCTCAGAGATCTGCTGCTGCAACGACATGTGATCCTCCGCTCGTTTCCTGGACCCAGTATCTCCCTTCCGTGTTACGTCAGGGTGACGCCGCGGCGCTCGCATGCTCCTGTCAGTCTCGACCTGAGAGAATGTGGCAGTGAAACTTCTCGTCGCCGCGCTCGCATCCGAACTGTCCGCTTTCCCGGAGGAGCTCGACGGCTTCGACCGACTCGTGACCGGCCCCGGCAAGCTTCAGGCGACGTACGCCCTCACGCGTGCTCTCGACGCCAAGGTCTATGACGAGGTCGTGGTCGTCGGCACCGCGGGCGCGATCGATCCCGATCTCGAGGCGACCGTCCACGAGGTCGGCACCGCGTTCCAGCACGACGTCACCGACCTCGACGGCGTCGCCGGTCAGCATGTCTCGCTGCCGGCGCGCGTCACCACCGGGCGCGACGGCGTCCTGATCGCCACCGGTGACCACTTCGTCGAGGACGCCGAAGTCACCGCCGTGATCCGCCCATCGGGAGCGGCGCTGGTCGACATGGAGACCTACGCCTACATCTGGGTCGCAGGCCAGTTCGGCGTGCCCATCCGCGTGTTCCGCGCCGTGTCCGACCAGGCCGAAGACGGCGCGTTGACCGACTGGCGCGAGGCCGTCGCCCGTTGCAGCGTGCAGCTGCGCGATTTCATCCGCGCCGAGTACGGCGTCTGAGACCGCGGACGCCTTCGGCTCCGCCTCGGCTCAGGGCGCCTCGACTCAGCGCGCCTCGATGATGCTCGGACCGTTCGGCAGCGCCCGGACCGTGAGCTGCGCCGGGATCTGCTCCTGCATGGCCTCGACGTGACTGATGACTCCGACCGTCCTGCCGCCCTGGCGCAGTTCGTCGAGCGTGCGCATGGCCACATCGAGCGTGTCACCGTCGAGCGATCCGAATCCCTCGTCGATGAAGAGCGTGTCGAGACGGATGCCGCCCGCCCGGGCCGTGACCACCTCGGCGAGGCCGAGTGCGAGCGCGAGCGACGTGAGGAACGTCTCGCCGCCGGACAGTGACTGCGGCGGCCGCGTCTGACCCGTGAAGGCGTCGGAGACCACGATGCCGAGCCCGGATGCGGCCCCTCGAGCGGCGAGCGCATCGGAGTGCTGCAGCTGGTAGCGGCCGGTCGACATGTCGTGCAGCCGCCGGTTCGCCGCTTCGACGATCTCTTCCAGCTCGGCTGCGAGGACGAATGTCTCGAGGGTCATCTTGCGGGTGTTGGCGCCCCGTCCGGCGATCGTGTCGGCGAGGTTCTGCAGGACCTCGAACGCGGCCGCATCCTCGGCGGTGCGTGCGTGCTCGGCGGCAGCCGACTCGATCAGGCTCCCGAGGCGTTCGGCGGTACCCGCAGCTCGGGCCGCCGCGTCGACCGCGTCGGTCCAGGTCGTGCGGGCTGCCACCGAAGTCTCCTCGACGGGAGTGACGTCGATCGGCTCTTCGGGGAGCGTCCGCAACTCCAGGTCGAAGAGGATCGCTCGCTCCTTCTCCCGCTGCACGGCATGCTCGCCGATCCGCTGGTCGAGAGCCTCCTGCGCCGTTACCGGCCGAAGAGCGTGCTCGGCGGCAGTCGCATCGTCGAACGGCGAGTCGGCGAGCGCGGCGTCCCGCTCGGCCTCCGCTTCGGCGAGCGCCTGCGCCCTCCGCAGCCGTTCGGCGGTCGCCTGGGCGACCGCCCGGGCAGCAGAGATCCGTGCGCCCATGTCGGCAAGGCGCTCGGCGACCGTGTCGAACGTGCCTCGTGCCTCGGTGATCAGCTCGCGGGCCTCCGCGCTCCGCTGCCGCAGCAGAGCGTGCTGCTCCCGCGCATGAGCGAGGGCCGCCACGCTCTCGGTCTTCTCGGCGTCGAGCTGTGCGACCCGGTCGACGAGCTCACTCAGTCGCGTGTCGAGCGCCTTCTGTTCGTCGGCGGCGGCGAGGCTCCGCGCGTGCGCCGCCGCAGCCGCTTCATACTCCGTGTCGGCCTGCTCGATGTTCCGCTCATCGGCGCGCGCGGTGGCGGCCGCCAGCTCGGCGCGCAGGGTCGACGACACCGAGGAGAGTTCACGCTCCCGCTGCGCCGCGACGTCTCGGGCATTCTCCGCTTCGGCGATGTCTTCGGGTGAGATGGGATCGGCGTGCGTGGCTGGAGCCGGATGCTCGAGTGAGCCGCAGACAGGACACGGCTGGTCGGCACGCAGGCTCGACGCGAGTTCACCGGACATCCCGTCGATCCGACGCTGGCGCAGCTGTGCGAGGTTCGTCTGCGCGGTGGCGTGCACGGCGGTGGCGTCGGCGAGCTCGACCTCGGTCGAGGCCAGCGACGTCTGCAGCCGCTGCGCCTCGCGGGCAGCCGTCCGTCGCGCGTCCGCTTCCTCCTGGGCCGCTCGGGCATCGCCCGCCCGGTCGGCCAGGCGGCGCTTCTCATCGCGTTCCGCCGTCAGCGCGGTGATCGCGGGGGGGAGGTCTGTGCGCTCCGCCTCTCCGGCCTCGAGACGCGCGGTCGCCGCGGCTACGGCCTCCTCGGCGGACAGCAGCTCGGCCTCGAGCGCCGGCACCTGCCCCTCGAGCTCGCGCGCCCGCTCCCAGGATCCGCTCTCCCTGGTACGGTCGGCCACCCAGGTCTCGAGGTCGCCGTCGACAGAGACCTCGTACGCCTCCCACACCTCTCGTGCCCGCTGCTCGTCTTCGGACGCGCGGGCGAGCGCCGTCTGCGCGCGGGCCGCGGCAGTGATCGTCGACCGCACCGCCTCAGCGGCGCGCGCGGCCGCGAGCTCGGCACGGGCAGCATCGATCGACGGCGCCTCGGCATCCAGCCGCTCGAGCGCTGCCCGGGCGCGATCGCGTTCCCGCTGGGCGTGCTGCTCTTCTCGCACCGTGGCGAGCGCCGCGTCGGCATCAGCCGCACGCTTCTCCGCCTCCGCCCGTTCCGAGGCTCGACGCTCCGCCCGATAGTCGGCACGCGCCCTCGCGCGCCGGAGGGCTTCGAGGCGATCGTCGACCGGCAGGGGTCCGGACGCCGCCCTGTCGTCGGCCGGCGCTGTCCCGTCGTCGGAGTCGCCGAAGAGCCCGCTCGCCACCACGAGCTGCTCAGCCTCGTCGATACGCGCATTCACCGTCGCGAGCCGGGCACCGAGTGTCTGTTCCGCCTCCCGGCGACGCTCGTCGAACCGCGCCTGCACGTCTTCGAACCGCTGTGTGCCGAACAGTCGCCGCAACAGTGCCTGGCGGTCTCTGCTGCCCGCGAGCAGGAACTCGGAGAATCGGTTCTGCGCGAGCAGGATCACCTGGAGGAACTGCTCGCGACTGAGCTGCAGGATCTCGTCGAGCTCGTTCCCCACATCGACCGCCCGGGCGGCACGACCGATCCAACCGGCGTCGGTCCACTCGTCGAGGGCGACGGCCGATGCCTGCTTGGTCATGCCGCCACCGCGTTTGGCAGGACGCAGGTACTCCGGCGAGCGTGTCACGCGGAAGCGGCCCGCCGGAGTGCTGAACTCGACCACCACCTCCGACGGATCATCGGGCTCGCAGTGATCGCTGCGCAGCCGCTTCTCGCCGCCGTCGTAGCGAGGCACGCCGCCGTAGAGCCCGAAGCACACGGCGTCGAGGATGCTCGATTTGCCCGCCCCCGTGCGGCCGGCGATCAGGAAGATGCCGTCGTCGGCGAAGGCATCGAAGTCGACGACCTGCCGCGAACGGAAGGGACCGAAGCCCTCGACCTCCAGGCGATGGAGACGCATCTAGACGAGTGCCTCCGCGCGCACGCGCTCATCGAGCACCGCGCGGATCAGTTCGTGCTCGACTGCGGTGGGCCCACGACCTGCCCGCACGTGCTCGAGGAACGCCTCGATACGGTCGGCGTCGGTGACGGCGGTGCGCAGCCGCTGCACGTACGACTTCTCTTCCACCTCGGCGACAGCCGCCGGCTGATGCTGCACCATCGCGCAGTGGGGATAGCTCTCCCGCAGACGCCGCATCGGCTCCGACTGCGGCACCGCATCCGTGTAGACGGCGCAGACCCAGTCGTCGGCGTGCTCGGCGACCATGTCGGCTGCGAGGATCTCTTCGAGCGAGCCCGTGAGCGTGACGAGTCGACGCGGGACGGGCAGCTCGAGCCACTCGACTGCGGCGAGTCCCTCGGCATCGAGCTCGACCAGCCAGGATCCGCGGGGCTTGTGCTGCTCGCCGAAACTGTAGTGCAGCGGAGCGCCGGCGTACCGGACGCGCTCGCTGATCTGCTGCCGCCCGTGGATGTGTCCGAGCGCGACGTAGTCGGGGCCGTCGAAGACGCTCAGCGGCACGACGTCGAGTCCGCCCTGGCGCACCTCGCGCTCGAGGCCGGCGGTCGCGTCGACACCCGCCGCGAAGCAGTGCGCGATCGCCACCGAACGCCCCTCGTGCTCGCGCATACCGGCGCGGACCAGATCCATCGCGTGAGCCATGGTCTGCGCCTGCGTACGCAGCTGCCGCCCCGAGCTGTCGCCCTCGGGCCAGTGCTGACGGACGATCGCCGGTTCGAGATAGGGGATGCCGAAGAAGTGCACCGGCCCCTCGGCGTCGGTGATGGTGACCGGCAGACCGACCGCGAGCGGATCGGTGAGCACGTGGATGCCCTCGCGGAGCAGACGGGCCTGGAAGCCGAGCCGCGCAGCGGAGTCGTGGTTGCCGCTCGTGACGATGACGCGGGCACCCGTCTCGTGCAGTGACACCAGAGCATCGCCGAGCAGCGTGTAGGCGGCGCCCGAGGGCGTCGCGGAGTCGAAGACATCGCCCGCGACGACGACCACGTCGACCTCGTTCTCGCGAACCTGCTCCGTGAGCGCCCCGAGCACCTCGGCGAGCGCGTCCATGGTCGAGTTGCCATGGAACGTCCGGCCGATGTGCCAGTCGGAGGTGTGCAGGATTCGCATACTCACACGGTACGAACACCCTCGGACATTACGTCCGAGGCGTGCCGCGGCATCCGTTCCCCGGGGCGGGAATCAGGCGATCTGCGCCCGGACGGATGCCGCGGCCACGGCTCAGTGCGCGGCGAGGGACCGCTCGCCCTGCATCGGCATCAGCTCCTCCTTGGTGCCTCGCACCAGGAACACCGCGATCACGGAGGCTGCGACCATGAAGACCGCCGCGGCGATGAACGTCCACCCGTACGCATCGGTGAGCTGCGACGGCGCCAGCTCACCCTGGGCGTGTCCGCCCACGGAGGCGGCGTACACGGCGGTGAACACCGAGAGTCCGATCGACCCTCCGATCTGCATCGCCGAGTTCGCCATGGCGGACGCGACGCCGGCATCGTGCGGAGCCACCCCCGACAGCGCCAGGTTCTGCAGCGGGATGAAGATGAACGCCATCCCGACGCCGAGCGCCACCAGCGCAGGGGCGACCTGCACGAGGTACGCGCCGTCCGGGGTGATGCCGGAGAGGTACACCATCCCCGCGGCGGCGAGCAGCGGGCCGACGATCAGCATCGGTCGCGGCCCGATCACCGGAAGCAGCCGGGTCGCGATCGGCGCGATGATCATGGTCGCGATCGGCAGGGGCAGCGTGGCGAGCCCCGCCGGGAACGCGCCCATGCCGAGCACGAACTGCAGGTGGAACGTGAGGTACATCGTGGCGCCGATCATGATCGCCCCGGCGACGCCCTGGATGAGGAACGCCCCACCGCGGACGCGGTCGGCGACGATCCGCAACGGCAGCAGCGGCTGTGCGACCCGGCTCTCGATCCAGACGAAGAGCGCGAGCAGGACGACCCCGAGCACCAGGAACGAGATCGTCAGCGGATCACCCCATCCGTGCTCGGCGAGACTGAACCCGTAGACGAGCGCCCCGAGCCCGAGGGTCACCGTGATGGTGCCCCAGACGTCGTACCGGTTCTCACCCTCGGCCTTGCTCTCGGTGAGGAAGAGGGCACCGCCGATGAGACCGACCACCACGAAGAAGACGTTCACGAAGAGACACCAGCGCCAGTCGGCGAACTCGGTGAGCAGTCCTCCGAGCAGGAGGCCGACCGCGGCTCCCGTTCCGGCGACGGTCCCGAACACGGCGAAGGCGGTGTTCCGGTCGCGGCCGGAGGGGAACGTCACCGTCAGCAGAGCCAGCGCCGCCGGGGCGAGCAGCGCGGCGAAGACCCCCTGGAGCCCGCGCGCGAGGATGAGCTCCCACCCCTGCTGTGCGAATCCGCCGTACAGCGACGCCGCCCCGAATCCGATCATGCCGATCATGAAGATGCGCTTGCGCCCGATGTAGTCGGCGAGGCGTCCGCCGAAGAGCAGGAGCGCGCCGAACGCCAGCGCGTAGGCGGTGACGACCCACTGCCGCTGCCCGTCGGTGAGGCCGAGAGCGGCCTGGGCCCGCGGAAGCGCGATGCTCACGATGGTGCCGTCGAGCACCACGACGAGCTGAGTGAGGGAGATGACGATGAGTGCCCACCACCGGGAATGTGGATGGGCGCGCAGGGACGAAGACATGGAAAAACCTCCGGTGTCTGATGAGGATGCCGGAGGTTTCGAGCCTCGGATCAGCGCGTACCTGGACGCCTGACCACCTCAGCCAACGGGGCTGAGCAGAACTCCATTCTATCGCATGATGTTCGAGGAGGAAGCGGAAGGTCCCCTGACCCACCCTCGTCGCGACGATCGACACGCGGTGATGCGAGATGCGCTGTGCACCATCACCTGTGCGGCGTGCGGGGCTGCGCGATGCGATATCAGGGCTGCCCTCCGCCCAACAGGTGCCGGCTTGCCCCGCCGGCTGAGGGTTGTGCCCGCTTCGTCGCGACTACCGACTTCCGCTCTCCTCCTCGAGGTCGTTCGCCCAGTTCGCCTGCTGGATCCGGTTGTCGAGCTCGCGCAGCTCCTGTGCGACGGCGTCGGCCCTCGATCGCAGCTGCGCGACCGGCAGCGCCGAGACCTGCCGCAGCTCAGACCTCATCTGGCGCAGGTACTGGTCGTTCGAGCCGGATGCCGCGGCCGCCGCGTCCGTCAGCACGGAGTGGCGCAGACGCAGCACATCGCGGGCGGCGAGCGCATCCGTCATCGTGCCGTCGGCACCGAGGTCGAGCCGCGCGTTGGTCGCGTTGATGCGACGGATCAGGTCGCGCAGCTGGGTCAGCGCGGCGTCCGCTTCGACGATGAGCGCCGCGGCTTCCTCGGCCGGCTCCTCACCCTCCTGGTAGCGGGCGTTCGCGACGATGCGGGCGCGCAGCTGCTCGATGCGGCGCTGCAGATCGGCGCGTGCGGTGAGGGCCTCAGCGAGTTTCATGGGCCCATCCTCGCAGCAGCGGGCCGTAACACGGCGTCACAATGCACGCGAGTCAGCGCGAGCGCAGCAGCGGGGCGTGCTCGGGGTGCGCTGCGAACCAGTCGGCGACGTACCAGCAGACGGCGTCGATCTTGCGGTCGCCGCGCTCCTCGATGTCGGCGACGGCCCCCTCGACGACCTTCCCGGCATAGCCGTGGCCGCGGAAAGTCGGGACGGTGAAGGCCCTGGTGAGGGCGATCGTGTGTCCGTCGTCGCGGTAGTCGAGAACGCTCACGAGCTTTCCGTCGCGCATGAGCGTGTAGCGCGACGCGTCCTTCTCGTCGGTCAGGATGAAGCCGCCGACGGTGTGCGAGATCGTCATCCGAGCAACGTTACGCCCGCTCGCGGTCGCCCGGGCGTTTTGACACAGGCGGTCACGATCGGACATAATCCACCCATGACCACCAACGCAAGCCCTTTGTCCGCCCAGGAGGCGAACAGGACTGCCGGGATGATGATGCCCGGTCGCGTTGGCATGTGTTGCCGAATGTGTCGCTGAACGAACAGCCACCCCGCCTGACCTGACGCCTCGCCATCTGCGAGGGCAGAGTCACCGAGCATCCACCCTTTGCTCGCTTCCCGGCTCCGCCGGTCATTCATGCAACGCATCAGAGCCCCGCTCGATCCGGGCTCACGTCCTGAGGACTCATCATCATGTCGAACACCGCACTTCTCGAGCGTCCCGCCACCACCGCCGCGATCCGCACGCAGCCCGAGACCGCTGCCCCCCTGGCCGCCGCCGGCGCCGATCTGCCCGCCGTCCGCTCGCCCCGCGGCTTCGCCCTCTATGTCGGACTCGACGAGATCAAGGCAGCCGAAGCCGGAGTGAGCCTCCCCCTCCTCGTCGACGCACTGCGCCGCACTCTCGCCGAGCTCGCACCGGGCGCCGAGACGCACGCCACGGTCGCCCTCGCCCCGCACGGCTCCGGAGGCCGCGACCTCGACGTCGTCCGCCTCGCCCTCCAGGAGCCGGGTGCGATCGCCCGCACCAAGGCCGCCGCCGAAGAGGACGTCGTGGAAGAGGAGACCGGCGTGACCGTCGACATCTCCCGCAAGCGCGTGCTCATCGACGGAGAGTCCGCGGCCTTCACCTACAAGGAGTTCGAGCTGCTGCAGTACCTGGTGCTCCGCGAGGGACGCACCATCGAGCGCAGCGAGCTGGTCTCGGCGCTCTGGCAGGCGCAGGACGACGAGACGCCCGGCGAGCGCACGATCGACGTGCACGTCCGCCGCCTTCGCGCCAAGCTCGGCCGCTACGAGGACATCGTCCGTACCGTGCGCGGCATCGGGTACCGGTTCGACCGCCACGCCGACGTCGTCATCCGCTACGGCCACGGCACCCCCTCGCCCGACCGCTTCTGAGAACCCTCGGGTCCGTGTCAGGGCCGGCGCGTAGGGTGGGCGCATGACCCTGATCGAGCATCCTGCGACGACCGACGCCGCGTCCGCGGATGGTCGCAGTGAGACCGTTTACCGGCCTCCGCACCCGCTCGATCTCCGACGCACGGTCGGCATGCTCCGACGTGGTGGCACCGACCCGACGATGGTCATCGACGGCCCCGTCATCTGGCGCGCCATGCGCACGCCGCTCGGCCCCGCGACACTCGCCCTGCGCATGTCGGGCGACGAGGTCAGGGCCGCAGCCTGGGGCCCCGGAGCCGAACATGCGCTCTCACTCGTGCCCGCGCTGTGCGGTGCCCACGACGATGCCGGGGACTTCGATGCGTCGCGGCATCCGCTCGTCGCCGATTCCGCCCGACGCCATCCCGGCCTGCGCCTGACACGCACCGACGAGGTGTTCGACGCTCTCGCGTGCGCGATCATCGAGCAGAAGGTCACCGGCATGCAGGCCTTCGGCGCCTGGCGCTGGCTGGTGTCGCGCTTCGGCGAGCGCGCACCCGGTCCGACGCCGCGACCGATGTTCGCTGCTCCCGCACCCGAGCAGTGGTACCGCATCCCGTCCTGGGCCTGGCACCACGCCGGGGTCGAACCGCCGCAGTCCCGCACCATCGTGCGCGCGGCCGAGCGCGGCGACCGCATCGCCCGCGCTGTGCACGCGGCTGCTCCCACGGGCGCTGACCGCGACCGTGTGCTCACCAGCCTGCCGGGTGTCGGCGTCTGGACGGCAGCGGAGACCCGTATCCGCGCCCTCGGCGATCCCGATGCGGTCAGCGTCGGCGACTATCACCTCGCCCACGAGGTCGGCTATGCGCTGACGGGCAAACGCACCGACGACGAGGGGATGCTCGAGCTCCTCGCACCTTGGGCGGGTCAACGGCAGCGCGTCGTGCGCCTCATCGTCGCCAGCGGTGTTCAGGAGCCGCGCCGGGGGCCCCGTCTCGCGCCCGAAGACCATCGCCACCGCTGACGCCGCCACCTATGCTGGTGCCATGTCCCGTTCTGCGCTGCGCATCTCCATCACCGTCGGCCTGCTCATCGTCGGCGTCGTGGTCGGGCTGATCTTCCAGAACGTCTGGCTCGGCGTGCTGCTGGCTGCCATCGTCTGGCTGGGATGGTTCCTCGGATACGAGTCGCGCCGAGGCAACAACGCCGGCGTCAACGACGAGGACCACGGCATCGAGCTCTGAGAGCAGCCTCGCGCACCGCATCCGTCCCTCAGTAGTAGACGGCGAGTGGTCCCGAGGGCCCGTCGACGACGCGGACCGGGGTGTCGAACACGCGCGTGAGCACGTCGTCGGTCATGATCTCGGCCGGTGAGCCGAACTCCACCACCGCCCCGTCCTTCATGGCACAGATGTGGTCGGAGTAGTGCCCGGCGAAGTTGATGTCATGCAGCACGATGACGATCGTGCGTCCGAGCTCTTCCGCGGCCCGGCGCAGGTGCTTCATCATCTGCACCGCATGCCGCATGTCGAGGTTGTTCAGCGGTTCGTCCAGCAGCACGAACTCGGTGTCCTGCGCCAGGACCATCGCGACATAGGCGCGCTGGCGCTGCCCACCGGAGAGCTCGTCGAGATAGCGGCCCTCGAGCGGTCCGAGGTCGAGGAAGTCGATCGCCTGGCTGATGATCTCCTCGTCCGCCCTGGTCAATCGCCCCTTCGAGTGCGGGAAGCGACCGAAGCCGACCAGCTGACGCACGGTGAGCCGGGTGACGAAGTGATTCTCCTGCCGCAGGATCGACACGACCTTCGCCAGGTCCTTCGACTTCGTCGAGGCGACATCGAGTCCGGCGATCTCGATCGCGCCGGCGTCCATACCGTTCAGTCGGCCGATCATCGTCAGCAGGGTCGACTTGCCGGCGCCGTTCGGTCCGATGAGCGCGGTGATGCCCCCGGAGGGGATCTCGAGGTCGACGGGGCCGATCGCGACCTCGCTGCTGTAGTCACGGCGGACGCCGTCGAGTGAGATCACAGTCGGCCCTTTCTGAGGATGACGATGAGGAACACGGTGCCGCCGACGAGCTCGATCAGGATCGACACCATCCCCTGCGCGTAGAAGACGTTCTTCATCACGAAGTACGCGCCCGCGAGGATGGTGAACGCCGTGAGCACCGCGACGGGGAAGATGAGCCGATGGTCGTGCGTGTCGGCGAACTGATACGCGAGGGTCGCCACCAGGAAGCCGAGGAACGTCATCGGTCCGACGAGCGCGGTCGAGGTCGCCATCAGCACGGCGACAAGGAAGAGCACGATGAAGAGCTCGCGTCGATGGTCGACCCCGAGGGAGCGGGCGGCATCCGGGCCCAGAGCCATCAGGTTCAGCCGCCGGGATCGCAGCCACAGCAGTGCGGAGGCCGCGACGACGAGGGGAACCGCCAACGGGAGGTAGGAGGGATCGGCGTTGGACACGTTGCCGAACAGCCGGGCGGCCAGCACGTCGAACTCGCTGGGAGTGAGCAGGCGCTGCATGAACGTGGCGATCGCGCCCAGTCCCCCGCCGATCACGATGCCCACCAGGAGCATGATCTGCAGGTTGCCGTATCGCCCGGACAGCAGCCAGCCGTAGAGCGCGACGGCGAGCCCGACCATGATCGCGACCTGGATCGCGAACTGGCCGACGCCCTGGATCGCCACGAGCCCTGCCACCCCGAACAGGTACACCGTCGAGGTCTGCACCACACGGTAGAGCGACTCGAACCCCATGATCGACGGGGTGATGATGCGGTTGTTCGTGACCGTCTGGAAACTCACCGTGGCGATGGCCTGCGCGATCGCGACGAGCGCCATGACCGTCACATCGATCCCCCGGTGCTGGGCGATGCGCCAGAACCCCGTCGAGCCGACCGGCATGGGGTTCCCCCAGGCGAGCAGGCCGAAGCCGGAGCCCGCGGCCAGGACGACGAGGAGGCCGAGCACGATGAGGTACCGACGGCGCGCACGAGGGGTCGTGAACGAGCCCGACGATCGCGGCACCGGAACCGGAACCGCCGCCACCTGCTCTCCCACCCCGCTAGCCACGTCGACGCTGCCTGAGCAGGAGGAGCACGAACACCACGGCGCCGACGACACCGAGGATCAGCGACACCGGGACCTCGAACGGCATGATGATCGTGCGTCCGATGATGTCGCACACCGTGACGATCGCGATGCCGAGCAGACACACCCACGGCAGGTTGCTGCGGAGGTCGTCGCCGCGCACCATCGAGACGATGTTCGGCACGATCAGTCCGAGGAAGGGCAGGTTGCCGACGACGACCGTGACCACACCCGTGGTGATCGCGATGAGGACCGTGCCGAGCAGGATGACCCGGTTGTAGTTCACCCCGACGTTCGTGGCCACTTCCTCGCCGAGACCGGCGATGGTCAGCCGATCGGCCACGAAGAACACGATCACCCCGATGATCGCCACGATCCACAGCATCTCGTACTGGCCGCGCATCACCGAGGTGAAGCTGCCGGCGAACCACACGCCCAGGATCTGCAGGGAGTTCGTGGCGAGCGCGAGATAGGTCGATAGGGCGCCGACGACCGCGCCGAGCATGATGCCGACGATCGGGACGATGAGCGACGACTTGAGCGCGACGCGGCGCAGGAAGGCGAAGAAGACCATCGTGCCGATGAACGCCGCGAGCACAGCGCCCGCCATCCGCAGCGGGAGCGACGGCTGCGGGACGAGGATCATGACCGTCAGGAGCCCGAGTCCCGCCCACTCGGTGGTTCCGGTCGTCGTCGGCTCGACGAAGCGGTTCTGAGTGAGCAGCTGCATCACGAGGCCCGCCATCGCCATCGCCGCGCCCGAGAGGACGAGGGCGATCGTCCGGGGCACGCGCGTGATCTGGAACATCTCCGCGCCGTCGTCGGCGCCGGCGATGTCGTACACACCGGTGAGGAGCGAGACGACGAGGAGCACGACGACGACGAGCACGCCGATGAGCAGCTTGCCGTCGAAGAGCCGCCCGGCGTACCGGGGCGACGGGGTGGTTTCTGTGGGGGTCATGATGACGGTGCGGCGGCACCCGAGTCATCCGGACGCCGCCGCCGTACCTTAGTTCTTCGCTGCCTCGAGGGCGTCGGCGAAGTCCTCGAGGAACGTCGTGTACGTCTGGATGCCCTCGTTCAGGTAGGTGTCGGTGGGCATGTAGACGATCTGCTCGTCCTTCACCGCCGTGACGCCGGCGAGCGCCTCGGAGCTCTCCAGGATCTCGGCCGCCTGCACGTAGTCCGGGGTCTCCGCGGCGAACACGGCGTCGCGGTCGAGTACGAGGATCCAGTCAGGGTTCGACGCCGCGATCGCCTCGACCGAGATCTCGTCGCCCTGGTGGTCGTCGGTCGCATCGTCGACCTCGAGCGCGGGAGTCAGGCCGAGGATGTCGTAGATCGGCCCGAGCGAGCGGCCGACGGTCGGGGCGAGGTATCCGATCTCGCCACCCGAGGTGTTCACGGCCATGACGGTGTCGGCGTCCTCGTAGGCGTCTTTGGCACGCTCGACCGCGGCATCGAAGTCGTCCACCAGCTTCTTCGCCTCGTCCTGCTTGCCGAAGATCTCGCCGAGCACGGTGACCTGGCGCTTGAGCTCCTCGTCGAAGGGCTCGCCCTCGCGCGGCTCGAGATCGATGATCGTGGCCTCGGGCACGAGATCGGCGATGGCCGCGTTGTGCTGCGTGAAGCGCTGGCCGCTGATGATCAGGTCGGGCTCGACCGCGACGACGGCCTCGAGGTCGGGCTCGCTGTGCAGTCCGATGTCGACGATGCCGTCGTCCTTCACGTACGACACGGTCTCGGGCATGAGCGCCACGGCACCCGCCGAGAGCTCGACTCCCCAGTCGGACAGCGTCTGGAAGGTGCGGTTGTCGAGGGCGACGACGGAGGCCGGAGGAGTCGCGATCTCGTGCGTGCCGGTGTTGTCCTCGATCGTGACGGATGCTGCCGCCGGTTCGGTCTTCGCCGGTTCGGCCGTCTCGCCGGTAGCGCAGCCGGCGAGGACGAGCAGGCCGACGAGGGCGGTGCTCGTGGCGGTGAGGGTTCTGGGCACGGACATGGAGAGACTCCTGTTCTGCGGGATCTGTGCGCACACGAAGGCGCCGGGACGACGAGGTTAGGGTGACCTTCCCTCGACGTATTTAGGTTAGCCTTACTTCATGAGCGATACGAAATCCGGCTTCTCGATCGAGCGTCGCGGCCTCGAGCTGCGCTTCCGCACCGTGACTCTGAGTGCCCGTGAATGGTTGGCTCCGGACTTCGTGCGGGTGCGGCTGACCGGTTCCGACCTCGCCGGCTTCGAGTCGCGGGGTTCCGACGACCACATGCGGCTGTTCTTCCCGGCCGGGCCGGTCGGCTCCGTGGAGGAGCTGCGCGCTTCGCCCAGCCGCGAATACACACCGCTCGCCTGGGGCGAGGACTGGCTCGACGTCGAGTTCGCCGTGCACGGCGACCAAGGCGTCGCGGCGCCGTGGGCGGCGACGGCACCGCTCGGTTCCTCGATCGGCGTCGGCGGACCTCGCGGCTCGGCCGTGATCGAGGGCACCCCCGGCTCCTGGCTGCTCGTGGGCGACGAGACCGCGATCCCCGCCATCCGGCGGTTCGCCGCGCTGATCCCCGCGGGAGCCCCGGCACGCATCGTCGTGGAGACGGTGAACCAAGGGCGCGAGTTCGAGATCGAGGCGCCGGTCGAGATCGAGTGGCTGCACCGCGGGGATGCTCCGTCGGGTTCAGCCCTCATCGCCTTCCTCGAGGCGCTCACCGCAGAAGACGCCGTCGGGTCCGACCCGTTCGTCTTCATCGCAGCCGAGCAGTCGATCGTCAAGCCGGGCCGGGCACTGCTCGAGCGCTGGGGAGTCGACACCGCGAACGCCGTCGTGAAGGGCTACTGGAAGCGTGGCGAAGCCGAGTACCACGCTCCGCACTGACCCTGTCCCTCCGGCTCCGCCGTTGTCGGTGGAGGTGAGTACCGTGGTGCACACCGCGGTTCTCGCTGTCTCGAGGTTGGAGTGCTCATGAAAAGTGACCGCCTGCAGCAGTGCGCGCGAGACCGCGCGGAGGAGCTCCCCGGATCTCGTCTCGAGCATCCCTTCGGTCCGGAATGGGACGTGTTCAAGGTGCGTGACAAGGTGTTCATGCTGCTCACCGCGGTCATCGGAGCGGAGATCGTGACCCTCAAGGCGGCGCCCGAAGACGGGGACGCGCTTCGCCGGCAGTTCGATGACATCATCCCCGGCTATCACATGAACAAGAAGCACTGGATCACACTCCGCCCGGGTGGGAAGCTGCCGGAAGACCTCGTCCGGGAGCTGGTGACCGAGTCGTATCTTCTCGTCGTGGAGAACCTCCCCCGGCGTCAGCGGCCCGTCGACCCCGCCACATTCGGGAGGATCGCTCCCTGACCCTGTCGGACCCTTCTGCAACACTGGGGGCATGGCTCTTCTGGATCATCTGGGCATCACCGTCGACGACCTCGAGCGCGGCCGCGCGCAGTTCCATCCGGTCCTCACCGCTCTGGGCTACCGGAGCGGCGGCGAAGACGACCACTCGGTCTCCTGGAACAACGGCGACGAGACCGAGATCATCCTGTACACCTGGGATGAAGACTCCGCCCCGCACCGGCACGGCAAGATCGGCTGGCAGCACATCGCCTTCGCGGTACCGACGCGCGAGGAGGTCGAGCGCCTGCATGCGATCGCCGTCGAAGCCGGGTGGACGGCGGTCCGCGAGCCCAAGGAGTACCCGCGCTATTCGGAGCGCTACTACGCCTCGTTCGTGGAGGACGCCGACGGCATTCGCATCGAGTTCATGTACAACCCGCCGCGCGAGACGGCTTGACGCCCGGGCGTGTCGCCCCCTATTCTCGGAAAGCTGTGCCGATCGGCGCAGCACGCCAGCCGAGGAGTCGACGGATGACCGCCCAGCGGAACCTTCCCATCGGAGCGGTGTTGCAGCTTCAGCCGAAGTTCAATGACCGCTACGAGTCGTACCCTCCGGCGCGCGCCGTGTGACAGCATCCGCTCTCGCAACGCCCCGCACCGTCAGGTCCGGGGCGTTTTCCGTGTGGAGAGCAGCACCCTGACCTGTGGCTGGACACCACCACAAGGAAAGGAATCATGGAGAGGCTCTCCACACGGCTGTTGTCGTGGGCATCGCTGATCGACGAGACGACACTCGCGCAGGCGCACACCACGGCCCGCATGCCGTTCATCCACCCGCACCTGGCGCTGATGCCGGATGCGCACCTCGGCAAGGGGGCGACGGTCGGCTCGGTCATCCCGACGCTCGGCGCGATCATCCCCGCGGCCGTCGGCGTCGACATCGGCTGCGGCATGATCGCCGTCCGCACCCAGTTCACGAGAAGCGACCTGGGAGGCCGCGACCTCGCAGAACTTCGGGAGCAGATCGAGCGCGCCATTCCGCTGTCGGCCGGCCGGTACAACCGCAAGGTCGTCGCGACGGCCGAGCCGCGCATCGCCGAGCTCGAGGAGCTCGCCGAGAAGAACGGCTTCGACCCCGCACAGTATGCCGGGAACTGGCGGCTGCAGCTGGGCACGCTCGGCTCCGGCAACCACTTCATCGAGGTGTCGGTCGACGAGCTCGACCGGGTGTGGCTGTTCCTGCACTCGGGCTCCCGGGGTGTCGGCAACAAGATCGCCGGGCACCACATCGGTGTCGCGCAGCGGCTATGCAAGCAGTGGTGGATCGACCTCCCCGACCCCGACCTGGCCTACCTCGTCGAGGGCACGCCGGAGTTCACGCAGTACATCCGGGAGCTGCGGTGGGCTCAGCACTTCGCCCTGTTGAACCGGGAGGAGATGATGGACCGGGTCATCCGCCAGGTGTCGGGGTTCCTCGACACCGCGGTGGACGAGCACGAGCGCATCAACTGCCACCACAACTTCACCGAATCGGAGAAGCACTACGGCAAGCAGGTGTGGGTGTCGCGGAAGGGTGCGATCCAGGCCGACGCCGGTCGTCCGGGGCTCATCCCCGGGTCGATGGGCACCGCGTCGTACGTGGTCGAAGGGCTCGGCGACCCGCAGTCACTGAACTCCTCACCTCACGGCGCGGGGCGGGAGTACTCCCGGTCGGCCGCGAGGCGGGCGTTCACGCACGACCAGCTGCGGGAGGCGATGACGGGCATCGAGTTCCGTGACACCGACGCCTTCATCGACGAGATCCCGCAGGCGTACAAGCCGATCGACCAGGTGATGGCGGATGCCGCGAGCCTGGTGTCGATCCGGCACACGCTGCGGCAGCTCGTCAACATGAAGGGCGACTGAGCAGGACCGGGCGGTGGGACTCCCACCGCCCGGTTCGCGTGCCGTCCACGTGGAGGCGGATCGACTGCTCCTCCCCCGGACCGCTCGAGAACGACTTGTCCCCCATTCCCGGGGCACCGATATCTTCGCTGCTCCCGCCCTGGCAGGCTTGCAGAATCGATGCGACGATGACGGAGTGGAATTCATGAATGACGCGCAGATCTGGACCATGATCGGAGCGTTCAGCGCGCTGATGTTCAGCACGTTGACCGTGGTCTCCACGCTGTTCATCCACGTCGTCCGCAGTGAGATCGGCGGACTCCGCAACGAGATGAACGCGCGGTTCGACGCCGTGGACACGCGGTTCGATGCGGTGAACACACGCATCGACGGGCTCGACGGCGACGTGCAGGCCATCGTGAAGCGCACCTTCGGCTTCGATCGCGACTGATCCGGCCGGCGTCAGACGACCGGGGCGACCTCCGCATCGACCGAGCGATCGGTGAACGCGGTCTTCGGCACGAACACGAGGATGACCGCCGCGGCGAGCGCGGTGACACCGCAGACGATCCAGACGGTGAAGTACCCCGCGAGCGAACCTGCGGTCCCCTCGGTCGCACCGGCAGTGGTGGCGACACCGTGCAGCAGCGCGATGCCGAACACGCACGAGGCGATCGCCCCACCCACGGTCTTCACCGAGTTCGTGAGCCCCGTCGCGACACCGGTCTGCGTGGCAGGAGCAGCCGAGGCGGCGGCAGCGGGCAGAGCGGCGACCAGCGCGCCGGAGCCGAGACCCACGACGACCATGTTCGTGATGACCTGACCGTACGTGTCATGGAACGGCAGGAAGAGCAGGAAGCCGAGGCCCACCAGGACAGACGCGCCCATCAGGGTGACCCGCGGAGTGGCCCAGCGCGCGATCGTCGGGAACAGCAGCGCACCCGCGATCATCGCCACGAGGTACACGCCGATGATCAGCGAGGTCGCGAAACCGCTCGTGCCGAGACCGTAGCCGTAGACAGACGGATCGGTGCGCGCGAACGTCGACAGCGGCGCCTGTGCACCGAGCACGCTGACCCCGAAGAGGCCCGCGGTGAGGAACACCGGACCGAGTAGGGGCGAACGGAACATGCGCACGTCGATCAGCGGGTCGTCGCAACGCAGCTCCCAGAGCACGAACGGGATCACCAGCAGCACGCCGAAGACGACCACGGCCCAGGACCACGGATTCACCAGACCGCCCTCGAGGCGGAGCAGGCTGAGACCACCCGTGAAGCAGACGAGGGCGAGGGAGATCAGCACGAGGCCGACCGTGTCGAAGATGCCGCCGGTGGGCTCCGGCGACTCCTTCACCCCGAGCAGGATCACGAAGAAGCACACCACGATGAGCACGGCCGGGACGAGGAGGACGACGGTGAGCGGCAGCACGTCGATCAGCGCACCGCCGACGAGCGCGCCGATGATCGCCCCGCCTTCGAGCGCGGCGACCAGGAGACCCGCGGCCTTGGCCGTGATCGACGAGCGCCCTTCCATTCGCCGTGACCGGGACCAGATCAGCGCGATCTCGAGCGGGAGCCAGACCACGTAGAAGCCCATGAGCGCCCAGGCCGCGAGGAACACGCCGAAGGAGTCCGTGAACGGCAACACCAGCGCCGCCGCCGCGGTGACCGCGGTGGAGATCAGCAGCATCCGCTTGTGCCCGACCATGTCGCCGAGCTTCGCGAAGGCCGGGACGACGAGCGCCGACAGCATCAGCTGGGCGCCCTCGAGCCAGTTCACGTCGGCGTCGTGGATGCCGAGGTGGCGGGCGATGTCGCTGAGCATCGGCGTGTAATAGCCCTGCAGCACACCACTCGTGAACTCCACGAACGCGAGGAAGCCGACGACGACGGCGAGGGTGCCCAGAGTGCGGGTGCGCGTCATCGCGTCTCCTGCTTCTTGTTCGGGTGCTCCCGCGCGAGGCGGGAGGAGGGTGAGATCACCCTAGCCGTTCGAGGAGTGCGCGATGGAATCGCTCTCCGCGCTCCAGCGCCGCGATCTCCACGCTCTCATCGACCCCGTGGATCGAAGCCCGCTGCGCGTTCGACATGTCCAGCGGAGCGAAGCGGTAGACCGCCGGCGAGAAGCGGTGGAAGTGCCGGGAGTCGGTGGCGGCCATCATCACGTAGGGCACCGCCGGAACCCCGGGATGAGAGACCTCGAGTGCCGACGCGAGCAGGGCGAACTGCGCGTTGTCGGTGGGCGACTCGGGCGACGGCTCGCTGGCCTCGACCACCTCGACGGACACGAGCGGATCGCGGATGCGGCGGCGCACGCGGTACACGGTCTGCTGCGTCGTCTCCCCCAGCGCGATGCGGAGATTCACGGTCGCGGACGCCTGGGAGGGCAGCACATTCGCCGCCGTCCCGCCCGACTGCATCGTCGGGGCGACCGTCGTGCGCACGAGCGCCGCCGGTTCGCCGCCGAGCGCCGCGAACACCTGACCGGTCACGAGCGGCGCCGCTCCGAGGAACCGCAGCAGGTGGCGCGCCGGCCCCGGCGTCTGCGCGGCCAGCTGCGACAGCATCCGCAGGACCGCCTTCGAGGCGCGAGGACGGAAGGTCGCGGGTCCGAGACGGTCGACGGCTCGGGCGATCCGCCGCACAGCGGTGAGCGACGGCGGGGCGGATGCATGCCCGCCGTCGCCGCGCGCCGACAGCCGCAGCGTCATCACGCCCTTCTCGCCGACGCCGATCATCGCCGCCCGACCGGGGACGAACGGCAGCGGCGCATCGACGACCGCTCCGCCCTCGTCGACCACCAGCCAGGGCACGATGCCCCGTGCACGCAGTACACGGGCGATCTCCTCGGCCGCCTTCCCGTAGGTCTCCTCGTTGCCGCCGAACGAGAGGTAGACGTCGCGGGGCGGGACGAACCCGTCTGCGAGCAGATTCTCGACCGCTTCGAGCACGACGATGAGCGGACCCTTGTCGTCCAGCGCGCCGCGCCCGAACACCGAGCCGTCGGCGATCACGCCGTCGAAGGGCGGATGGGTCCACGCGTCGCTCTCGTCGACCGGGACGACGTCGTAGTGCGCCATCAGCACGGCGGGGCCACCCGGCGCCGAGCCGCTGCCCTCCCAGTGGAACAGCAGCCCGAAGTCGGTGTGCCGTTCGAGTCGCAGCTTCTCGTGCGTCAGCGGATAGAGCTCGGCGATCAACGCGACGAAGTCCTCGAACGGGGCGGCCCCGCGCTCGTCGAGCTCGGCGGAGACCGTCGGGATCCGGGTCATCTGCGAAAGCCGCTCGGCGATGCCGGGGCGCACGGTCGATGTGGTCACAATCGCCATCGTACCGAGCGCCCCGGCACCGGCTGCCTCCGTCCGGACGCAGCGTCTCTGGGCGGCGCTTACGCGTAGTGCCAGAGCACCGTCATGCGTGCCGGACGCGTGTCGTCCCAGGGAAGCACGTGCCAGATCTCCCGGGGCGGTCCCACCCTGGTCGCCTTCTGCTCGTCGATCCACTCGCAGCCGCGATCGTAGGCGGCGAGGATCGCGGGGAACGCCGTGTCGTCACCCTCGACCGTGACGGCGACGGCCGCACCGCCGCTGAGTCGATGGCTCCGGATCCCCTCCGGGGTGTCGCGGATGACGCGATCGACCGGCAGGCACACCTCGATGGGGCCGTCGCTGTCGGCGGTGATCGGGGCGTGGAATATGCCGAAAGCGTCGGAGGGGACGGTGAGACCGCGCTCGGCCGCCAGCGCGCTCAACCGCTCGAGCGCCTCGCGGATGCGTTCGTCGAGCTCTCCGACGTAGGTCGTGACGAGCAGGCTGAGCACCGCCTGCTCGGGGCGGATGTCGGTCGTGAGGGACTTCGTGTTCATCGGTGATCCTCTGAAATGGCCGCGCGCCTGGTCGAGAAGCGTGGCGGTCGAGGCCGCGGCCGTCCGAACCTGATCCCGGAACGTATCCAGAGCCGCGATCGCGTCGCCGTCGGGCAGCGCGAGCACCTCCTGGATCGCATCGAGGCTCATGCCCGCCGTCCGCAGCAGGGAGATGAGCCGCCCCGTCCTCGCCTGCTCGATCCGATAGAAGCGATACCCGTTGTCTGGGTCCACCGCATGCGGCACCAGGAGGCCGCGCTTCTCATACAGGCGCAGGGCCTTCGGAGAGAGGAGGGCGGCCTCGGAGAAGGGACCGATGTTGAGGAGGTCGTCGGAGTGGCTCACAGGTTTCACGATGCTCTCTGCCCTCAGGACAAGGTCAAGCCGATCACGACCATTGCGTGAGCTTGTCGGGGTTGCGCACCGCGAGCACCTCAGAGATCCTGCCCCCCTTGACCACGAAGGAGAAAACGGTGTCGGCATGGCCGTGGAGCGTCGCGAGCACCGCCAGGCCGCCCGCGGCGCGGACGAGAGAGACCTCGGCGTCGGGATTGCGGTGGGCGATGCCCTGCAGGAAACGCGCCACGTGGTCCGACCCGGTGACGGGTCGCAGCGCAGCCGACTTCTTGCCTCCCGCGTCGGAGACCAGCACGACGTCCGGATCGAGCAGGCTGATCAGCGCGCCGAGCTCGCCGCTCGCCGCAGCGTCGAGGAATGCCTTCGCCACCGCGTCGTGCTGCTCCCTCGTCGCCAGCCCGGCACGCCGCTCCTGCACGCGTCGTCGCCCGTGTGAGGCCAGTTGCCGCACCGCCTGCGGGCTGCGGCCGACGGTCTCCGCGATCTCCGCGAAGGGGACCCCGAACACGTCGTGCAAGACGAAAGCCACCCGTTCGGCCGGGGTGAGCGACTCCAAGACGACGAGCAACGCCATCCCGACCGACTCGTCGAGCGTGACGCGATCGAGCGGATCGGGATGGGGAGAGGCGGCGAACAGCGAGCCGTGGGGCACCGGTTCCGGAAGCCACTGCCCCACATAGGTCTCGCGGCGCACACGAGCGGACCCCAGGATGTCCAAGCAGACTCGACCGGCGACGCGTGTCAACCACGCGGCGGGGTTGACGATCCGGGCACGTTCCGCGTCGGTCAAGCGGTACCAGCGCACGTACGTCTCTTGCACCGCATCCTCGGCGTCCGCCACAGTGCCGAGCATGCGGTAGGCGAGCGCGAGCAGCGGGCGGCGTTCGGCGTCGAGAACATCGAGATCATCCATCGAGTCCATCCTGACCTGCATGACCGCCGGATTGAGACTGTTTCCGCCGAACGCCTCACGTTTCGTGGGTCTACGTCGTCGAACCAGGAGAAGGATGTACTGAGAAGAAGAAGAAGGAGCGCACATGAGGATCGTCGCCGCCGGAGGAACCGGGACCGTGGGCCGGCACACCGTGGAGGCGGTGCGGGCAGCGGGGCATGAGGCCGTGGCGCTCAGTCGATCGCAGGGTGTCGATCTGGTGACCGGGAAGGGCCTGGATGCCGCCCTCGCCGGTGCGGACGCGGTGATCGACGTGGCGAGCATCCAGACCCTCAAAGCGAGCGCGGCGATCGAGTTCTTCACCGCCGCGACCGGGAACCTGCTGTCGGCGGCAGCGGGTGCGGGAGTCCGTCACGTCGTGCTGCTGTCGATCGTCGGAATCGATCGCATCCCCTACGACTACTACGCCGGCAAGGTCGCGCAGGAGAAGATCGTCGAGGCATCACGCGTTCCGTGGACGATCCTCCGAGCCACCCAGTTCCACGAGTTCGCCGGTCAGATGTTCCAGCGGGCGAAGGTGGGGCCGCTGCACCTCGCACCGAACGCGCGCACGCAGCCCGTGGCTGCCGCCGAAGTCGGCGCGCGCCTCGCCGCACTCGCTGCCGGGTCGCCGCAGGGTCGCGTGCGCGACCTCGCCGGCCCACGCGAGGAGAGCCTGGCCGACATGATCCGCGCCTTCGCCCGCCGGGAGGGACATCGCGGATGGATTCCGGCCCTGAACGTGCCGGGGCCCCAGATGGCGGGGATGCGCGCGGGACATGCTCTGCCCGGCCCCGATGCGGACCTGGGTGTCCAGACGTTCGACGAGTGGCTCGCCGAAGACCTGCGGGCCTGAGCACCGCGGGAACAGTGCCGCGACCGCTGCTGTTGCACCACAGAGATCCGACGCCGATCCGAGGAGGTGCGCATGGAACTGACCCTGGTCTCATCGTCCTTCTGCGGCGCGTGTGCACGGACCAGGTCTGCGCTGGCCGACGCTGCTCGCTTCCTTCCGGATGCCACGATCACGGAGATCGATGTGGCCCGCGATCCCGATGCCGCTGAGGCGCTCGACATCGGCTTCACCCCGACCGTGATCATCCGCGATGCATCAGGAGTCGAGGTGTTCCGCGCGGAGGGCGTGCCGACCGTCCCCCAGGTGCTGACCGCCGCGGTCAAGGCGCTTCCGGCGTGAGGGGACTCCGTCCTCGTCGGCCCCTTGCGGGCGACCATCCACCGGGCGCAGACTGAGCGTCAGCGATGCCGTCACTTCACCTCACACCTCCTGGAGTCCGCATGCCTGCTCTCAACCCGTATCTCTCGTTCCGCACCGAAGCCCGCGAGGCGATGGAGTTCTACCGGAGCGTGCTCGGCGGTGAGCTCGTGATCAACACCTTCGGAGAGTTCCCCGACATGGTGCAGGATCCGAGCCAGAAGGACCTCGTCATGCACGCCCAGCTCGACGCGCCCGGCGGACTCGTGCTCATGGCGTCCGACTCGCCCGACGGCATGCCCTGGGAGAAGCCGCAGGGGTTCTCGGTCTCGCTCAGCGGCAACTCGCAGGACGCGACGCGAGCGGTCTGGGAGAAGCTGGCCGAGGGGGCGACGATCACGATGCCGCTCGACGTGCCACCGTGGGGCGGACTCTTCGGCATGCTCGTCGACCGTTTCGGCATCCCGTGGATGTTGCACGGCGACCCGGAGGACTGAGCGGGAAGACGGAGTACGCTGCTCAGCGCGGCTGCACGGCGCGACACGCGAGGTGCAGGGCGAGTCGCGCTTCGGGGTCGGTCATATCGATGCCGAGGAGTTCCTGCACACGCCGGATCCGGACCATGACGGTGTTGCGGTGCAGGCCGAGCGCCTGCGCCGTCGCCGCGATACCCGACTCGTGGTCGAGGTAGGCGGAGAGCGTGGTGAGCAGCTCCCCTCCCCCCGCCCGCAACGGGGCCAACAGGGATTCCGCCGCCGGGACGAACGTGTCGTTCCCGGTCCAGGCGAGCAGCAGCTGCTCCAGACCGAGACTGTCGACGCGGACGAACCATCCCGTCGCGGAGCGCGATGCCGCGATACGCGCCGCGTCGCCGGCCTCGTCCAGGGTCGTGGCGAGGCCTTCCGCCCCGGCCTGCAACGAGCCCACACCGGTCGCCACGGCGAAGTCGCGCAGGACTCCCAGGTGCAGCGCGCGCAGAGCTGCCACGGCGCGCTCCACCCGATCCGGGTCCGGGGTCTCCGCGAACGACAGCCATCCACTGAGCCCGCGGCCCGCCGTCGTCGTATGCGCTTCTCCGTCGATCGCCGAGAGAGCAGCGCTGACCGAACGCAGCAGCGAGAACGAATCGAGCCGTCCCCTCGCCACCACCCGGAAGCCGATGTGATACCCGCCCGTGCGCCAACCGCGCTCCGCCATGCGACGCTCGACATCGGCATCGGCCGCCCCGTGCAGGTCGACGAAGTCGCGAAGGAGACCCGAAGACACGGCGACGTCGTTCACGGCCGCGACCTCGTCGATCAGGATGCGCGCCGCAACGGCCGGCATCGCGATCTCGGCGGCGACCGAGAGGGACTGCACCTGCGCCTCGCCGAGCCCGCGCCCGAAGAGCACGAGCCGCAGACCGCTGCGCCCCGGACTGTCGACGCGAACGGACGCCGCCGCTGAGCCGTCCGCGCTGGCCTGATCGAGCCAGGAGTCGAAGCCGATCGCGGCATGCAGACGTTCGTCGAGATGGGCGCCCGCCTCCTGCAGCACACCGGACGAGTCGATCAGCGCGGCCCCGACACCGAGGTTCGCCGCGATGTGCCCCAGCAGGTCGGCGAGGTCGTCGGCGGCGTATTCGAAGGACTGGGCGACCTTGCGCACCTGGCTGAGCGTCAGCGCATCGCGGGCCTCGATCAGCATCCAGCAGGCTTTCGCGAGCTGCACCGGGCGTTCGACGTCGAGCAGGGACAGACCGATGCGGTCCGCGAGCCGGAATGCGCCCGCGTCGAAGCCGATCGCACCGGGGATCGCGAGTCCCGTGAATCCGCGGTCGCGCAGTCGTCGCAGCAGCGCGTCCTGCTGCCAGGTCGCGGTCGGAGCCGCCGATGTGACGATAGCCAGCCGGTCTGCACCGCTCTCGGTTAGCTCCGCCTCTCCCGCCCCCACGGCGACGGCGTCCCACGCGGCATCCGAGGGGCCGGCCACTTGCCGCAACCCGCCGTTCTCCGCGTGAGCGAGAAGGGCACTCAACCGCAGCCGCTCGATCACGCCGCATCCAGGTCGTCGAGGCCGTAGGCCGACGGCAGCACCTTGGCTCGCCGATCCGACCGAGCGTTCCACCATGCCGGCGCCGGGACGGCGAAGACCGCCACATTCCGGGCGAGACCCAACTCGGTAGCCTCGAGGATCTCCCGGGAGACCGCGTCGACGATCACGATGATCGTCGGGGCGGAGGCGACGAGGAGTCCGTCGGTGAGCACGGCAAGGGCCTCGGATCGGGTGACAACCCGGTGCACCGCGCCACCGAGTCCGCTGATCTCGACCGCGTTCACGTGCGGGTCCTGGAGTGAGGGCACGACCGAGACG
This sequence comes from Microbacterium sp. GQ128, assembly GCF_059758615.1. Classification (NCBI taxonomy): domain Bacteria; kingdom Bacillati; phylum Actinomycetota; class Actinomycetes; order Micrococcales; family Microbacteriaceae; genus Microbacterium; species Microbacterium sp. GQ128. The sequence goes on along the minus strand of NZ_JCAXDY010000003.1, from coordinate 243,178 downwards.
ATGCGTCCTTCGGCGAGCAGTTCGGCCCCCAGGGCGTCGGCGAGGAGCGGGAGCGGCGCGGAGGCGGAGGCGAGATACGCCCTGCCGAGTTCGAGCGCGTGCGCGAGGTGGCCGCCGATCGCGTGCTCCCGCAGGTCGCCGACGGTGAAGCCGCCGAGCACCGCGCAACCGACACCGCCGGCCTGGATGATCGCCGAGCGCACGACCCGTTCGGCATCGATGGCCCGATGCGCCTCCACGAGCGCGACTCCGTCGGCACCGGTGTCGCACGCGAACACGAGCCCCGGCACGCTGTCGACGAAGAGCGACATCTGATCCAGACCGGGCACCGCGCGACCGGTGCAGTCCGCATCGACGACGACGTGCGACCCGGCGAGCGTCAGCGGCGCGAGCCCGTTCATGCCCCCGCCCTCGAGCGAGCAGACCGCGGGGATCGGATGCCGGACCCACCGCTCGACCGCGGCTAGGAGACGGGCGAACGGCTCTTCACTCGGAAGCCGCTCCCCGAGCAGCATCGTCGAGCCGACGAACGCGACCCCGAGGCAGGGCGTGTCCGGGTCGAGCGATGAGATCGGCGACACCTCGATCGGCCAGTCTCCGGCGCGCGCGAGCATGAGTTCGAGCATGGTCGTGGAGCCGCCGCCGCCCGAGCCGAGCAGCGCATACCCGCGGGCGAGTGCCGTGAGGCCGTCGCGCTGCAGCATCATGCGCTCCAGCCTAGGGAGAAACGCCCTCGCCTGCGGACAGGGTCTCGACCGGGACGAACTCCGCCGAGAGCCCGAATGCCGACGGGCCGAAGGCGGCGAGCGCATCGGGGGTGCGCATCATCTCGGGAGTGGAGATGCCCAGTACTCGCACGCGCTGTCCGTACCGGAGCCCCTCGGTCGTGATCGGCTCGGCGGTCTCGTGGTCGACCACGCAGATGAGGTCGGGCACGATCGCCACGAGGGTCTCTCCGCGGTGGGCGATGAGGTTCTCGTTCTGGAAGGAGATCTCGAACGTGTCGCCCTCCTCCGCCCCGAGCGGTGCGATGACCGCCCGGCCCTTGGCGAAGCCCTCGGTCGTGCGCCGCTCGACGTCGATGACCTTGCCCACGCAGAGCTCGCGCAGGTGCGGGTAGAGCGTCGTCGCGAGCGTGTCGGCGATCGCCTCGAACGGGGAGCGGTGGTCCTCGCGGGCGATCCGGATGGCGCGGCCCAGCGCGAGGGCCATCGAGATCGTGCGCGGCACGGCCGTCCGCCGCACGTCGGCTCCGGTCATCGCATACTCCGCGATGTGACCGACGCCGCCGAGGCGGATCGTGATGCCGCGGGCGAGCCACTCCATCTGCCGGTCGTCGTCGCCGGTGTCGATGACGACCTTCTCCCCGCGTTCCCCGGCGAGCGCCAACGGCGACCCGTGCACGCCGTAGACGGCGAAGGTCTCCATCGAGAGCTCGGGGAATGCGCGGCCCATGCCGTCGGCATCCACCACCGGGAGCCCGGTCTCGGCCGCGACGATGAGCGGGATCATGGAGTTGATGCCGCCGCACTCGATCGGCATGGTGGCATCCGCCTTCCGGCCGAGGTGCTCCTCGAGGGTCCGCAACGCGAGGGTGGGCTCGGTGCCGGCCGGGATCTTCTCGATCATCACGGTCGGCGCGCCCATCTGCGCGGTCGGGATCACGAACAGGTCGTCGGCGAGCTCGTCCGGGTCGAGGATCGTGATGCTCCCCTCCCCCAGCACCCGCTCGACGAGCATCTTGCCGATGTAGGGGTCACCGCCACCGCCGGTACCGAGCAGCGTCGCGCCGCGGGCGAGGTCGGGGAGGTCTGCGGCGGTGAGCTGCCAGCTCATGCCGCGACTCCCGCCGATGCCGTTCCGGCGGAGATGCTGCCGTCGTAGCGGTGCGCCGCCATGTCGTAGCCGAAGTAGCCGGGCCCGACCATGGCGAGGGCGGCCTCCGAGTGCCAGCGCTCGTCGGCCGGGGCCGCGATCACCCGCACGCGCTGGCCGTACCGCAGGCCCTCGGTCGTGATCGGCTCGCCGGACTCGCCGTCGAGCACCATGATCAGATCGGGGGTGGTCGCGAGCACCACCCCGTCGGCCTCGGCGACGAGATGCTCGTTCTGGAACTGCAGGGTCAGCGTGGTGCCGGCGTCCCCGTCGATGCGCGCGCGACCCCGGGCGAATCCGGTGGTGGTGGCGCGGTGCACGTCGACGACCTTGCCGTCGAAGAGCTCGCGCCCGCCGAGCAGGTCGACGACGGCGTCCACCGGGTCGGTCTTCTCGTCACGCGCGATGGCGATGCGCTGTCCGATCTCGATGCAGCGCGACAGCGAGCCCGAGACGAGCGACTCCCGCGCGGCCGCACCCGACATGGAGAATCCGGAGATCATGACCGAGCAGCCCATCTCGACGCAGGCCACGCGGGCGATGCGCTCGGTCCAGGAGTTGTCGGCCGTCTGCAGCACGCCGGTGTTGCCCTTCTCGTCGCTGAACGCGAGGGGCGATGCGGTCACGCCGTACAGCGTCGGGAGCACCATCTGCAGCTCGGGGAACGCGCGCCCCATGCCGTCGGCGTCGACCAGGGGCAGTCCGAGCGCGGCTGCGGCGGCGATCGGGATGGTCGAGTTCACGCCACCCACCTCGGCACAGGCGATGTGTGTGATCGGACGGCCGAGATGGACGCTGAGTGCCTTGACCGGTTCGATGACCTCGGCCAGGCTCGGGAGCTTCTCGACCATGACGGTCGGGGCACCCATCATGGCGACGAAGAGCACGAGGGCATCGTCGGGCACCTCGTCGAGAGCGACGACCGTGACATCACCGGAGGCGAGTGCCTGGCGGGCGAGGAGGGCACCGATGTACGGGTCTCCTCCACCGCCGGTACCGAGCACGGCGGCGCCGCGGGCCAGTCCGTCGATGTGGGCGGGGGTGATGGTCCAGCTCATGTCACGCCCCCATGTCGAGGTCGCCGACGGCCTTGACGCGGATGCGCGTGGCGTTGCCGGGGAGATAGGGAATGGGCACCTCGTCGAAGTCGATGATCGAGACGGTCGAGGGCCTCGCACCGGCGGCGATGGCCTTGTCGACGGCCTCGGCCCGCACCTCGGCGAGCGTCTCCTCACGACGGCCGGGTTCGATCGCGTAGACCTTGTCGATCTCGCCGCCGACCTGCGCGATGGAGGCGCCGATGGCGTTCGCGACCGCGTAGTTCTCGGGGCGGTGCACGGTGCCGAACAGCGGCAGCTCATCGGGGAGCAGGATGGATCCACCGCCGACCGCGACCACCGCGATGGGCTCGGGCGAGGTACGCATGCGGTCCACGGCCTCGGACACGCGTTCGGCGATGCGCCCCAGCACCCGTTCGACGAACGCGGGGTCGAGGTGGGCGACCTTGCTCGCATCGCCCACTTCGGCTCGACCGGCCGCCACGGCGATGTCGGTGGCGGTCAGGGTCGAGCCGCCGAAGACCAGCGCCTCCGTCGTCAGCCGGTAACCGACGGATGCCGGACCGACCTCGGCGGTCTCCTCGTCGACGATGCTGCCGCCGCCGATGCCGAGCGAGAGCACGTCGGGCATCCGGAAGTTGGTGCGGATGCCCGCGACCTTGACCTCGTTCGCCGTCTCGCGCGGGAAGCCGTTGATCAGCAGACCGATGTCGGCGGTGGTGCCGCCCACATCGATCACCGCGCAGTCGTCGAGCCCGCTGGTCGCCGCAGCACCTCGCATCGAGTTGGTCGGGCCCGAGGCGAAGGTCGCGACCGGGTAGCGGCGCACGTACTCCTCATCCATGAGCGTGCCGTCGTTCTGGCTGAGGAAGATCGGCGCCTCGATGCCCTGGGCGCGAACGGCCGAGGTGAGACCGTCGACGATCTCGGAGGCGAGCTCGCGCAGCGCGGCGTTGATGATCGTGGCGTTCTCGCGCTCGAGCAGACCGATCCGCCCGATCTCGTGCGACAGCGAGATGGCGGCATCCGCACCGAGCACGTCGGCGACGATCTCGGCCGCCCGCACCTCGAGATCATGGTTCACGGGGCTGAACACCGAGGAGATGGCCACCGAGCGGATGCCGTGCGCCTTCATGTCCTCGGCGTGCGCCCGGATCTCGTCGGGGTCGAGCGGTGAGATCGGTCGGCCGTCGAACTCGTAGCCGCCGTGCGCGAGGTAGCTGCGGGCCTGAGTCGCCTCGACCAGCACCTCGGGCCAGTCGATCAGCGGCGGCAGCGCCCGCGTGGCCGGAAGCCCGAGCCGGAGCGCTGCGACCGGGGCCAGACGGCTGGCCTGAACGAGCGCGTTGATGAAGTGCGTCGTGCCGATCATGACGGCGTCGATGTCGGTGCCCTCGAAGGCATGTCCGGCGCGCAGGTCCTCGATCGCCTGGATGATGCCGCTGGTGACATCGGGGGTGGTCGAGTGCTTCACCCCCGCCAGTGTGCGGGTGCCGTCCATGAGGACTGCGTCGGTGTTGGTGCCGCCGACGTCGATGCCGATGTGCATGATTCTCGCTTTCCTGTGAGGGGTGTCTGTCTCTGGTGGCTCAGGCCGCTGCGGTCTCTTCGACCGGTGCGGCCTGGCGGGTGGTCGCGACGCCGACGCCGCGGACCCAGCCGAGCTTGCCCGCCACGATGTACAGCGCCATCGAGAGGAAGAGGCTGAGCAGCGACGGGATGCCCCACGTGACGAAGTAGCCGACGAGAGCGGAGACCAGCCACACGACGATCGTCGCGGGAACGATGCGCGGCGCGGTCGCCGGGAGGGTGCCGGCCTCGCGCGTCGCGTCGAGGTCGGGACGCCAGCGGCGCACCACGTAGTATTCGGCGACCATGATGCCGGCGATCGGCGGGAAGGCGACGCTCAGCACGATCAGGAACTCGGTGAACTGGCCGAGGATGCCGACCGCGGCGAGGACGGACCCCACGACACCCAGCACGATCGTCGTCGTCACGCGGTGCAGGTTCTTGCCGAACGCGGTGGAGATGAAGTTCACCAGACCCAGCGTGGAGGAGTACAGGTTCCAGTCGTTGATCTTCAGGGTGCCCGTGAGCACGATGAACAGGCCGATGAAGCCGACCGACGAGGTCACGATCGCGACGATGTCACCCGTGGCCGCGGCATGTGCCAGCAGCACTCCGGCGAGGCCGATCACGAACTCTCCGAGTGAGACGCCGAGGACGGTCTGCTTGATGACGTCGGCGCGCGAGCGGTTGAACCGGGTCATGTCGCCGGTGATGATCGCGCCGACGATGAGGCCACCGGCGACGATGCCGGTTCCGGCCCAGACGCTCATGGTCGGTCCCGGGGCGGGGCCCGTGAGCAGCTCGCCGATGTCGTGGCGGCTCAGCTCGGTGATGACCGACCAGCCGACGAGGATCAGGAACAGCGGCACGGTGATGTTCGCGAGCCACTGCATCCCGACGAATCCGAAAGCCACGATCGCGGTGACGGCGAGTCCGAAGATGAGGCTCCATGCCCACACCGGCAGTGCGCCGGGCATGAGGGCGTCGAGCGACTGCGCGGAGATCGCCGACTGGATGCCGAACCAGCCGATGAGGCTGATGCCGATGGCGAGCCCGACCAGGGATGCGCCGATCTCACCGAAGCCGGTCCAGCGGGCCAGGAGTGCCGTGTTGAGGCCCTCGCGCTGGCCGATGAAGCCGACCACGCACATGATCACCTCGAGGATGAGCGAGCCGAAGAGGAAGGCGAGGACGGCCTCGCCGAAGGTCATGCTGTATCCGAGGGTCGCGCCGAGGAGGAACTGCGAGAGGGCCGAGACCTGTCCGAATCGCTGCACTGCGATGCCGAACCAGGGTTTGCGGGCCTCGGGAGTCACTCGGGAGAGCGCGAAGTCGTCTGCGTGCGCCGTGCGTGCCATGAGGGTCCTTCGGGGGGAGGGAACGGGTTGTGGGCCACAGTAGCCACGCCCTCCGGCCCGAGGATATGTGCACATCGCACGAGAATCACGTCGGTATGTGCGCATTGCACGCGACTCTCGCGCGGCGCTCGCGCCCGGAGACCTCCCGCCGAGACCCCGACGAAACGCCGAGACCCCCACCTGCCGACAGCGACAGGAGGGGGTCTCGGCGGGAAAGCGGGGCTTCGACGACCGCCCTGACGATCAGTGCAGCGCGTTCGCCTCGATGAAGGCGCGGAGAGCCTGCTCGTCGTCGGCCATCTCGGTCACGTGCTGGGGTGCGTCGAGCATCTCCTGCAGCTCCGGCGCGTAGCCGAGCTCGACGCCGATGGCCTCGTGGATCGTCTCGGCGAACTTCTCCGGCTTGGCCGTCTCGAGCACGAGCATCGGAACGCCCGGCTCCACATACTCGCGTGCGACCTTGACGCCGTCGGCCGTGTGCGGGTCGATGACCTCGCCCGTGGTCTCGTACACCGAGCGGATCGTGGCCAGCCGGTCGGCGTGCGTCGAGGTTCCGCTGACGATGCCGAACTCCTCGAGGAAGCGCTCCTGCTCGGCCGAGAAGTCGAAGTACCCCTGCGCCTCGAGGTCGTCCCACGCCCCCACGACGCGGGCGGGGTCGCGGCCGACGAGCTCGAAGATGAAGCGCTCGAGGTTCGAGGCCTTGGAGATGTCCATCGACGGGCTGGAGGTCGCGAGCGTCTGGGCGGCGCTGCGCGGGCGGTAGACGCCGGATCGGAAGAACTCGTCGAGCACGTTGTTCTCGTTCGCGGCGAGCACCAGGCGACGGATCGGCAGTCCCATCTGCTTCGCGAAGAAGCCGGAGAGGATGTTGCCGAAGTTGCCCGAGGGCACCGTGAAGGACAGCTCGGTCCAGCCGCCGGCATCCGTCGCTCGCAGCCACGCCCAGAAGTAGTAGACGGTCTGCGCCGTGATGCGCGCGAGGTTGATCGAGTTCACCGCTCCGAGGTGCTGCGCGCGCTTGAAGTCGAGGTCGCCGGCGAGCTTCTTCACGAGGTTCTGGCAGTCGTCGAAGACACCCTCGACCGCGATGTTGTGCACGTTCGCGTCGTCGAGTGAGAACATCTGCGCTCGCTGGAAAGCGCTCATACGCCCCTGCGGCGACAGCATGAACACCGCGACGCGCTCCTTGCCGCGGAGGGCGTGCTCGGCCGCGGAGCCGGTGTCGCCCGAGGTCGCGCCGAGGATGTTGAGCACCGCGTCGTTGCGCTCGAGCGTGTACTCGAGCACCTGTCCGAGGAACTGCATCGCCATGTCCTTGAACGCGAGCGTGGGGCCCTCGGAGAGACCGACCAGGGTCAGTTCGTCGTCGATGGCGCGCAGCGGCACGACACCGTCGGGGAAGTCGGCGTAGGCCGCGTCGGTCATCCGCGCCAGGTCGGCGCGCGGGATGTCGGTCGCGAACAGGCTCAGCACCTCAGTTGCGAGCTGCGGGTACGTCAGCGCACGCCAACGCTCGAGCGTCTCGCCGTCGACGGTGGGCATGACCTCCGGCACCGCCAGTCCCCCGTCGGGCGCGAGGCCCTCCAACAGCGTCTCGCTGAACGACTGCGGCTGCATGCCGCCGCGGGTGGAGATGAACTGCACGTTGGCTCCTCGGCTCGGGACTCGGCACGTCCATTCTCGCAGGGTGTTCGCCGGCGAGATGACGGGATGACGGATGCCGCCGCTCCTGCTCAGAACAGGGAGGTCGGCAGCGCCCCCTCGTGCTCCAGCAGCCAGCGCTTGGTCTCGAGCCCGCGACCTTCGTCGCCGCCCGAGTATCCGCCGAGGCCGTCGCCGGCCACGACCCGATGGCAGGGCACGATCAGTGGGACGGGGTTCGCCCCCATGATCGACCCGATGCCCCTGGCCGGGACGTCGGTGCCGCTGCGCGCGGCGAGGCCGCCGTACGTGATCGTCTCGCCATGCCCGACCGTCTCGTGCAGAGCCGTGAGCACTGCTCTGGTCGCCGCGGTCTGCACGCCGAGGTCGACGGGAACGTCGAATCGGCGCAGCGTGCCCGCGAAGTAGGCGGCGAGTTGCGCGAGGGCCTCGGCGAGCAGCGCATCGGGCTGTGCGGTGGCACCTTCGGGCGGAGTGGACCGCCACGTGACCCGGGTGATCGCCACGCCGTCGCTGACGACGCCGACGACACCGACCGGGGTCGCGAGCGTTCCGAAGGCGGACATGCGTCGAGGCTACCCGGATGCTCCGACGTCGAGCTCACCAGGGGCAGGCCGGACCGTCGCGCACGGGGTGTGCGCGACGGCCCGGTCATCTCACCCGCGGGAGACGTGGCGCCAGAGCGCCGCCCAGTGCTCGGGGCGGAGATCGCGGGGAAGACGCCGGTCCTCGGCGCCGGCCGCCGCGACCGCCTGTCGACCCCGGGGCAGGGGTGTGCGCGCCGCCGTGGCCACCACCGCAGCGAGGTTCGAGCCTCGGCCCGTGAACATCGCCCCCACGAACGCCTCGTACGCCCGGCGATCGGATACCGGGACGAGCGGTGAGCCGCGGCGGCTGATGGCGAGCACCCCGCCGTCGACGCTCGGCTGCGGCGAGAACCCCCATGCCGGGACGCGGCCCTCCAGCGAGAACTCGAACCAGGGCGCGGACTGCGCGGTCATCATCGTTCCGCCGCCGACGCCGGCTCGCTTGCGCGCCACCTCCCACTGCGTCAGCAGGACCGCGTGGTCCCACCCACGACCCGACAGCAGCCGTCGCAGGATGGGCGTGGTCACATGAAACGGGATGTTGCCGACGACGACGTCCGCGTCGAGCGGATGGCGGGTCGCATCCGCGACCTCGATGCGCACGCCGGGCAGTGCCCTTCGGAGTCGATGCACCCGGTGCTCGTCGATGTCGATCGCCGCGAGGGGTCTGCCGAGGGTCGTGAGCGAGCGGGTGAGTGCGCCATCACCGCACCCGAGCTCGAGGATCGAGCCGGAGGTGCGCCCGACGAGGTCGGTGATGCGGGCGAGGGTCGGACGATGGGTGAGGAAGTTCTGGCCGAGTTCGTGACGGCCACCATGGATTGAACGAGGCATGAGTGCGCTCCAGAAGAAGAATCGGAGCACCTCGAAGGAGGGGAGGACGCGAAGAGGCGTCAGTGAGGACTGCCCGTCCCGAGGTGCGATGACATCTCGGTGGACGGCGCGCAGATGCGTGCGAAGAGCGAGCGCGCCGTCAGGCGCGGCGGTCGCGGAACACGAGGTTGCGCCCCATCACGGGCGCGGCGCATATTGTTCCCATGCCCGACAGCATATCGGCCGTCAGATCCAGCCGCGATCCTCGGCGATGAGCACGGCCTGCTGACGCGTGCCGACGGAGAGCTTCCCGAGGATGACCGAGATGTGGTTGCGCACAGTGCCCGGGGCAAGAGAGAGCGCCCGGGCGATCTGCCCAGTGGTCTCACCACGACGACCGGCGCGCAGCACGTCGAGTTCACGGTCTGTGAGCGGCGAGCGCTCGTCGCTCAGAGCGTCGGCGGCGATCTCGGGATCCACGTAGCGGGCGCCGGCGGCGACCCGGCGGATGACGGCGGCGACCTCGTCGGCACCGCGGGACTTCGGCAGGAAGCCCGAGACCCCCGAGGCCAGAGCGCGACGGAGCACGCCCGGGCGCGCATGACGGGTGACGACCACGCACCGCGTCGCGATCGCCCTGTTCAGCTTCTCGGCGACCTGCACGCCGTCGAGGCCCGGCATCTCGAGGTCCAGCAGGCACACGTCCGGCTGCAGGCGCAGGGCTTCCGCGACGGCCTGCTCGCCGTCGGCACATTCGGCGATGACCTCGATGTCCTCCTCCAGCCGCAGCAGGGCGGCAAGGGCAGAGCGGATCATGCCTTCGTCATCGGCGAGCAGCACGCGGATCATCGAGCATCCTCCCCCTGGGTCGGCACGGTCACGACGACCACGAACTCGTCGGCGTCGCGCCGTACCTCGAGGGCGCCGTGCGCCTCCTCGATCCTGCGGCGCACACCCTCCAACCCGGAGCCGTCATGCTCGACCTCGGCCCCCGCGATCACATCGTTCGCGATCTCGTACCGCCAGGCATCCGCGGTCCTGCGGAGCGCCAACCGCGCCCGCGCTCCCCCGCCGTGCCGGAGAACGTTCGTCGTCGTCTCCCTGATCACGGGGCCCAGAGCGGATGCCGGAGCCGAATCGGCATCCGCATCGATGACGGACTCCACGTCGAGCCCGGCGGCGGTGAGGAGGTCGCGAGCATTCGCGAGTTCATCCCCCAGCGGTACCGAGCGGAAGCGGGTCGCGAGGTCCCTGGTGCCCTGGCGCGCCTCGTCGACGCTCACCCGCGCTGCGCGGAGTTGCTCCATCCCCGCGTCGGCGTCGGTCGGCAGCAGACGCTCCGCGAGTTCCAATTGCAGGGCGATGACCTGGAGGTGATGACCCTGCAGATCATGCACATCGGTGGCGACCCGCAGCCGTTCCTGCGTGGCGGCGAGCCTCGCCTCGGAGGCGCGGGCCCGATCCAGCGTGATCAGCACGTCCCACCACCACAACGAGGTCACGGTCATCACGGGCAGGAACACCGTGTAGACGACGGGAACCAGGAGCGGGATCTCGTCCGAGACGTCGAGCGTGGAATCGACGACGGCGACGGCGGCGAGGACGATCGTGGCGGCGATGACCACCTTGTACCGCACTCCGCGCTGCCAATTGAGCAGCACGAGCGACTGCACGATCGGCATCAGGGCGAGCTGCCAGCTGCCGACCACCGCTCCGGCGGCGACTCCGTAGACCACGGCGACGAGGAACGGCACGGCCAGACGCAGCCATCGCACGCCCGGCTCGGCGTCGAGTCGGTGCCGATAATCGGCCAGCAGCGGGAGCGTCGAAGCACTCCAGAGCAGTCCGCCCCCGCCGACGACCAGAGCGGAGAAGCCCTGACGGTCGATCGCGAGCGTCACGAGCGTCCACGCGGCCACCAGGGCGAGCTCGAACATGACCACGGCGCTCGCCGTGTACCACCAGGTGGCCGTCACACCACGGGACAGCTGTCGCGCCCCCGGACTCGGTTCAACGGGGGCGAGGGGCTCGGCGCGGCTGCTCACGCTCCCACGATAGGGCCGTGACAGTTGTCACGGATGCGTCATGCGATCCACCCGGGAAGCGGTGACGGCCCGACACTGCCGCGGAGACCGCCCGTCGAGTGGACTGGAGTCATCGCAGCGGAGACACCGTTCGCACCGACATCCAGGAGCACCCCATGAACCTCATCGAGACCTTCCAGAACCTGGTCGCCCAGGTTCCCGAGCTCGTGCAGCCGCTCATCGTCGCCCTCGCCGGCGCGATCCCCTTTATCGAGGGCGAGGGCGCGGTGAGCATCGGCATCATCGGCGGCATCCCGCCCGTGGTCGCCGCGATCGCCGCGATCGTGGGCAACTTCCTCTGCGTCCTGGTCGTGGTGCTGGTGAGTTCCGGAGCACGACAGGCCGTCGTGAATCGCTCGCGGGCGAGGGCGGTCGCACTCGCCGGCGGCGGCACGGCGGACGAGGTGCCTGCGGACACGGCCGACACCGGGCACGGTACCGCACGTCGGGAGAAGTTCCAGCGCGCGTTCGAGCGCTACGGCGTTCCCGGAGTCAGTCTGCTCGGCCCCCTGCTGCTGCCGACCCAGTTCACCGCGACGATGCTCGCGGCGTCCGGCATCGGCAAGGCCCGGATCCTCTTCTGGCAGGCGCTGGCGATCATCGGCTGGACGACCATCGTGGCTGTCATCGTCGGCAGCGCGGTGTACGCGATCCGCTGAGCTTCCCGAGGCGGGGGTGCGACGGGCTCGTCGCACCCCCGCCGCATATCCATCATTTCCTGAATTCATGCTTTTCTGTACAGTGGGTCCGTGACCACCGCGCTCGCCTCCTCCCCCACGCACACGGCCGCCGTCGCCCGTCTCGGACACGCACTCTCCGATCCCACCCGCGCCGGCGTGCTGCTCGCACTGCGAGAGTCCCCGCGCTATCCCGCCGACCTCGCCGAAGCGCTCGGCGTCTCGCGCCAGGCCATGTCGAACCATCTCGCGTGTCTGCGCGGATGCGGCCTGGTCGAGAGCGTGCCCGACGGCCGCCGCAGCAGCTACCGTCTGGCGGACCGGCACCTCGCCCCCGCCCTCGACATGCTCATGCGGGTGACGCTCATCGTGGAGCCGGACTGCTGCTCCGGCGAAGGCTGCACCTGCTGATGACCGCCACGCTCACCCTCACCCGCCGTGAGACCCTGCATCGCCGCATCCGCCTCATCGTCGGCATCACGATCGCTTACAACCTGATCGAGGCGGTCGTCGCGATCGCTGCCGGATCCGTCGCCTCCTCCGCCGCGCTCATCGGGTTCGGCCTGGACTCCACGATCGAGGTCCTGTCTGCGGGCGCGGTCGCCTGGCAGTTCACCCGCCGTGATCCGGAGCGCTGGGAGAAGCCCACCCTGCGCGTCATCGCGGTCGCCTTCTTCGCCCTCGCGGCCTACGTCACCGCGACCTCGGTGGCGGCGCTGGTCATGGCCGAGCGTCCTGAGCACAGCACCGTCGGCATCGTCCTGACCGCGGTCAGCGTCGCCGTCATGCCCTTCCTGTCGTTCGCCGAGCGCCGTGCGGGTCGCGAGCTCGGCTCCGCCACGGCCGTCGCCGACTCGAAGCAGACGCTCATCTGCACGTACCTCTCTGCCGCAGTGGTGATCGGACTGGTCGCGAACTCGCTGCTCGGGTGGTGGTGGGCGGATGCCGTCGCCGGACTGGTCATCGCGGCCTTCGCCGTACGTGAGGGCGTCGAGGCGTGGAAGGGCGATGCCTGCGCGACGTCGGTCGGCATGCTCCTCGACGACGAGCACGACGGCTGACCCTTCTCCTCTCCTCCCTCCCCTCTCCTCCCTCCCCTCCCCTCCCCCCCCCCTCTTTCCGTCCTTGCCGAGCCACCCCTTTCTGCTCGAGCCACCCCCTTGCGGCCGTACGCAGAGGGGTGGTTCGCGCGAAGAGGGCCGGGTCGGCGGGGACCCCGAGGAGCCCAGGTAGGTTGAAGGCGCGATGATGGATGCCACCCGCGACCTGCTCGGACGCACGATGCTCGTCACCGGTGCGAACGCCGGCATCGGGTACTGGTGCGCGGAGCAGCTCGCCGCGCGGGGTGCGCGGGTGCTGCTCGGATGCCGCTCCCCCGAACGCGCGGCGACGGCGGTGACGGCGATCCGCACGCAGGTGCCGGACGCCGACCTCCGGATACTGCCGCTCGACCTCGGCTCCCTCGACAGCGTGCGCGGCGCTGCGACGGGAATCGGCGAACGGATCGACGCGGTGATCTGCAACGCCGGAGTCAAGGCTGCCGGCCACTCGGCCCGCACCAGCGACGGGTTCGACCTCATGGTCGGCACGAACTTCCTCGGACACTTCGCCCTCGTGGCGCAGCTCGAGCCCGCCCTCGCCCCGGACGCCCGCGTCGTCGCCGTCGGCTCGATCGCCCACCGTTTCGCGACGCTCGATCCGGCAGCCCTCGACGCCCCCTGGACCGGTTCCTCGCTCCGGCAGCATGGGCGGTCGAAGGCCGCGCTGATGTCCTTCACCTTCGAACTGTCCCGACGTTGGTCGGGCTCCTCCCGAATTGCTGTCTGCGCACACCCGGGCTATGCAGTCGACCCGCTCACCCCTCCGCGTCCGGGTCTCGCCGAAGTCTCGGGCGTCGTCCGCGCCCTGTCCGCGCCGACCCGTCTGCTCGTGCAGGGAAAGGACGGCGGCGCGCTGCCCGTCGTCCATGCGGCCACGGCCGCAGACGTGAGGAACGGCGACTACTGGGGACCCGGCGGTCTGCTCGAGTTCCGTGGAGCACCGGCACGGGTGGCCGCGTCGGACGAGGTGCGCTCCGCGGAGATCGGGACGGCGCTGTGGGCAGCGGCGGAGAGCATCACCGGGGTGCGCTTCCCGGCCTGATCCCCGCGCGAATGTCCGACCCCCGGGGCAGGATGCAGGCATGATCACGCTGCTGTCGGCTCCCTCGAACCTCGGCCTCCGTCCCCCCGAGCCGGGCAGCGTCCCCGGCGCCGCGAAGGCTCCGGAGGCACTGCGCGAAGCCGGGCTTTTCGCACGGTTCGCCGAGCTCGGCGCCACCGACTCCGGCGTCGTCCTGGCCGGCCGCTACGTCGACGACGACGCCACGAGAGCGCCCGGGCGCGTGCGCAACGAGAGCGCGACCATCGACCATTCGCGGCGCCTGGCCGCACGCATCGGCGCCGCCTTCGACAGGGGCGAGGCGCCGCTTGTGATCGGAGGCGACTGCGCGATCCTGCTCGGTGCGGGTCTCGCGACCGTGCGCCGCCGCGGCATCGGACTGGTGCACGTCGACGGCCACACCGACTTCCGCCATCCCGGCAACAGCGACGAATGCGCGAGCGTGGCCGGAGAGGCTCTCGCCGCGGCGATCGGCAGACACTGGTCGGCCGTCGCCGACATCGACGGGCTCGGCCCCTCCTTCGCGGCCGAGCGCACCGCGCACATCGGCCACCGCGACGATGACGAAGACCTGCCGGAGGTGCGCGGCGCCCTGGGCGGTGTATTCTCCTCCGCCGACGTCCTCTCCCGCGGCGCCGCCCATGTCGGGGCCGCGGCCGCCGCCGTGGCGGGCTCTGCATACTGGCTCCAGGTCGACGTCGACGTGCTCGATGCGGCGATCATGCCCGCCGTCGACAGCCCCGACCCCGGCGGGATCGGGCCGGCCGAGCTCACCGCACTGCTGCTCGAACTCGCCCCGCACGCGGTCGGCGCCTCGATCACGGTCTTCGATCCCGACCTCGACCCCGACGGGCGGTACGCCCGCCTGCTGGTCGAGATCCTGACTGAGGGCCTCCGCGACCTGGGTAGCCGCGTACCTCACCCCTGACCGCCCGCCGACCGCACGATCAGGCCTGGGGCTCCACGACCTGCGCGGGGGTGACTCGAACACGCGAGATCCGACGTCGGTCGAGCTCGGCGACCTGGATCGTCGCGCCCGGCACCTCGACGGTGTCGCCGACGACAGCCAGGCGGCCGAGCTGCTCGGTCACGAACCCGGCGATGGTGTCGGACGAGCCGCGCGGCATGGCGAGCCCCGTCGCCTCCTCGAAGTCCTGCAGGTTGAGGCGCCCGTCGAGTCCGTCGTCGGCAGAGATGAACACCTCGGCGTCGTACTCGTCGAAGATCTCGCCGACGACCTCCTCCACGAGGTCTTCCAGGGTGACCAGGCCGTCGGTGCCGCCGTATTCGTCGACGACGACGGCGATGTGGTGCCCCTCCGCGCGCATCCGGGTCAGGGCCGGCAGTACCCGGGCGGACGACGGGATGTAGGGGATCTCGCGCATGAGCGCGCTCAGCGGACGGGTCGGGTCGTCGGATGCGGCCTCGAACAGGTCGCGGACATGCACGAATCCGGTGATGTCGTCGATCGAGGTCTCCGAGACGGGGTAGCGCGAGTACGGAAGGTCTCGCACCTGGGCCAGCACCTCGCCGACTCTCGCGGTCTCGTCGAGGGCGACGACCTCGGGGCGCGGTCGCATGACCTCGCTGACCTGCCGGCCCCGCAAGGAGAGAACATCGTCGAGGATCCGTCGCTCGTCGTCCGGCAGTCCCTGATGGCTGGCCACGATGTCGCGCACCTCCTCGTCGGTCATCTCGTCGCTGGTCTTGTGCGGGTCACCGCCGAGCAGCCGCACGAGGGCGTTCGTCGACACCGAGAGCAGCCAGATCACCGGGCGCATGACCGTGGCGAAGCCGTTGAGGGCAGGAGCCACCGCATACGCGAACTGCGCGTTGCGCTGGATCGCGAGCCGCTTGGGCACGAGCTCTCCGAGCACCAGCGACAGGTAGGCGATGACGAGCGTGAGCACGAGCGTCGCGATCGTGAGGGCGAGGGCAGGCGCGAGCCCCCACGACACCAGCACGGGTGCCAGCGACGGCGCTATCGAGGTCGCTCCGTAGGCGGCCGAGGCGAAGCCCGCGACGGTCACGCCGATCTGCACAGCGGAGAGGAAGGTGTTCGGGTTGCGGGCGAGGTCCGCGACCTTCGCCCCTCGGCGTCCGCGCTGGCCGATCGCGTTGATCTGGCTCTCGCGCAGCGTGACGAGTGCCATCTCCGTGGCGGCGAAGACACCGCCGATGAGCACGAACGCGAAGACGAGGGCGATGTTCCAGAGGAGATCGCCCATCAGCGGGCCGCCTCGTCTGTGGTGGGGTGGGCGCCCGGGATGAACCGGGCGCTCGTACTGTCGGAGTCCGAAGAGTCAGAACAGCGCTGCGCGCTCAAGAGTGCTCCTTCTGAGTGATGGTGGGGGTGGTGTCGGTGGGCGTGGCGACGGCATCCGGGGCACGACGCGTCTTGATGAGACTCGCCGCCGTGGCCACCGCGATGGTGGCGCCGATGAACAGCAGCGAGAACCAGATCGGGATCTCCGGCGCCCACTCGACGCCCTGACCGCCGTTGATGAACGGCAGCTCGTTGACGTGCAGCGCGTGCAGGACGAGCTTGACGCCGATGAACCCGAGGATGACCGCGAGTCCCTGGGCCAGGTAGACGAGCCGCTCGAGCAGTCCGCCGATGAGGAAGTACAGCTGGCGCAGACCCATGAGCGCGAAGGCGTTGGCGGTGAAGACGATGTACGCCTGGTCGGTGAGCCCGTAGATCGCGGGGATCGAATCGACGGCGAACACCAGGTCGATGAACCCGATCGCGATGATCGTCAGCAGCATCGGCGTGACGAAGCGCTTGCCGTTCTTGACGACGGTCAGCTTGTCGTCGTTGTACTCATCGCTGACGGGCAGGTGCCGACGGACGAACGTCATGAAGCGTCCGTTCGCCGGGTTGCTCTCGTGGTTGCTGAACGCCTGACGGTAGGCCAACACGAGCAGCAGCGCGCCGAACAGGTAGAAGATCCAGGAGAAGTTCTCGATGAGCGTCGCGCCGACGGCGATGAAGATGCCGCGCAGGATCAGCGCGATCACGATGCCGATCATCAGCACCTTCTGCTGATAGATCTTCGGCACCGCGAAGCCGGTCATCACGATGAGGAAGACGAACAGGTTGTCGATCGACAGCGCCTTCTCGGTCAGGTAGCCGGCGAAGTACTCGCCGCCGAAGGTCCAGCCGGAGAAGACGCCGATGCCGACGCCGAACAGCAGCGCGAGGCTGATGTAGAAGATCGACCAGCGCGCCGACTCCGCGATCGTCGGCTCATGAGGCGTGCGCACGTGCGCGAAGAACTCGTAGACGAAGAAGGCGATCGTGACCGCGATCGTGATGATCCAGATCAGGGGGGTGATATCCAAACGGGTACTCCAGACTCGGGGCGCGAAAGCGCCGCCAAAGTCTTCTCCATTCCTGAACAGGAACCGGTGGCCCGGGATGCGACGTGCATCCGTAATGACGACCCGACCGTATCGGAGTACTCCCCTTGGTTTCTCCAGGCTAGGAGACGACCCTTTGCGGTTCCTGTGGGTTCGCCTGGAACGGCGTGGCTCGGCCGAGTGGGGCTCCTCCGCGGGCGCGCCGGTTCAGCGCGCCCGCGGAGGCCGCCGTCAGTTCAGGGTGAACGTGACCGTCTTCGTGTTGCCCGCCACGTCCCTGACCACCATCGTGTTCAGTCCGGCTACCGCACCGAACACCCCGGGCTTCAGGAAGTTCACGTCGGACCAGGTGTTGTCGACGAGGTCCTTCATGACGCCGTTGATCGTGACGGACGCGACCTTGCCCGCGTCGAAGAGCTTGTAGCTCACCCGGTCGTACGCACCGTCGGCACCCACGGTGAAGGAGGCGCCTTCCTTGATCGTCGCGGTCGGCGCGGTCGTGTCGCCGGGCGCTGCCGCCTGGCCCAGTGCGACCCGGTCGACGACCCAGAACGCGCTGTTGGTGCCGGTGTAGTGGAAGCGGAACTGCGCGGTGCGCGCGCCGGCCGGAACCTCGAACGCGAGCTGCTCGTTCGTGTTCGTGTTCGCGGTGTACGCCTTCAACGACTGCGCCTGGCCGCCGTCGAAGCTCACGAGCACCTCTGCCGACTGCGGGCCGTCTATGAAGTAGTTCGTGGCGTATGACAGGGTCGCCGTCTTCGCGCCGGTGAGCGGGAATGCCGGGCTCACGAGCGTCGAGTCGAACGCCCCGGCGGAGTGCGCCTTGTCGTCCCACTCGTCGGAATCGGCCACCGCGAAGACGTCGCGAGCACGCACCGAGGTCTCCCGACGTTGGCCGAGTTCGACATTCGTCCAGAATTCGTCGGTCGCGAAGGACCAGCCGGACCACTCCTTCACACCACCCGCCGGCATGCGCGAATTGTCGATGCTCCACCCCTCGGGCGCCGCATGGGTCCAGCCGAGCACGTCCGCCCCCGGGCGCGTCTCGTCGGCGCGCGTCTGCAGCGAAGGCCGCAGCGAGTCGAAGGCATCGGGTTTGAGCGACGGCACCGCCGTACCGTCGAGCTTCCACGTCGGGTCGGCGGCGATGCCGACTGCGGAGAGCACGGTAGGCGCGATATCGGAGATCTTCACGTCGTGACGCACACCGGGCTCGATCCCGGGTCCTGCGGCGACCACGAACACCTCGCGCTCCGCCGGGCTGCTGCCGCCGTGTCCGCCCGTCGGGGTGTGGCCGTGGTCGGCGGTCACGACGACCAGCCACTCCTCGTCGTCCGGCCGGGCCTCGACGGCGGCGAGGATCTGCCCGAGCTCCCCGTCTGCCTTCGCCAGTGCGCGCCCGTATGCGGCGGCATTCGTTCCTCCGCTGTGGCCGGCACCGTCGACCTCGTCGAGGTGCACGAACACGTCGTCCGCCCCTGCGGCGATCGTCTCGACTGCCTTGGCCGCCGTGCCGGCATCGCTGCCACCCTGGACACGCGAGTCCACGGCTGAACCGAACACCGTGGTCGCGATCGGAGCCCAGGTGGCGACGACGGCCGTGGAGCGCGCCGGTCGGGAAGCCTCGATGCGCGTGAGGTAGTCGGGGTACAGGTCGTAGCGCGGCGAGGAGAAGTTGTTGTCGACAACGTTGTGCTTGTCGGGCCAGACACCCGTCGCGATGGTCGACCAGCCGGGCCCGGAGATGGTTCCGGCCATCGGCGTTCCGTACAGGTTGCTCGACGAGACCATGCCGCGCGCCATGAGGGCGTCGAGGTTCGGCATGTCCGCATCGTCGAGGAAGTCGAACGCAGCACCGTCGATGCCGACGACCAGCGTCTTGACGGGCGGGGCGTCGGCGGCGACAGCGGCGGGCACGACTGAGAGGGAGGACACGAGACAGGCGGCTGCAGTTGTCACGACAACCGCTCGCTTGCGGAACGAGGACATTTGATCTCCGAGACTGTGGGGTTCACCGGCATGGGGAGGTCCATGCCCGGAGCCCAGTCTCGAACGTCGATCGCCGGCGCTCGCCCTTTCAGACGAAGGTGTCAATACAAGTTGGCACGCCGTTCACTCACGTGTGCCGACGGAGGTACTCATCTCTATGAACGCCGGGAGATGGCGGCGCTCTCGCGGAACTTCAGTCCTCGTTGACCTCGGCGAGACCGGCAGCTTCAGCACGGTCGATCGTCGCGGGGAGCACCTCGTCGAAGAGCGTGACGAGGACGGCCCGGGTCTTGACGGCGTCGCGGGCGATCATCGCATCGCGCATTGCCACGGTGAACGCCTCGACGGCATCCCAGTCGAAGGCGTCTCGCGAGTGCTGACTGAAGCGCCGGATCTGCGGTCCGAGACGTTCGATGATGATCGCACGCGCGGCGTTTCCCTCGATGCGGGCGAACCCGGTGGCGATGGAACGGAGAGCGATGCCGAACCCTGCGACGTCGCGCGTCTTGACCGACCTCGACATCTCGTCGGCGAGATCCGAGAGGTACGCGATGTCGTCGTCCTGGATCACCGGCATGACGTGGCGTACGGAGCCGATCCAGATGTCGCCGAAGAGGTCGACCGCGTTGCGAACTCGATCGAGATCGATCGGCGCCACCCGCGTGTAGCGGTTGCGCTGCATCTCGACCAGGCCGTGATCGGCCAACCGGTCGAGCGCGTGACGGATGGGAGTCTTCGAGGTGCCCAGTCGCTCGGCGAGCTCGTAGTCCCGCAGACGCTCTCCCGGACGCAGCTCGCCGTTGATGATCGCATCCTGCAACCGGGCATATGCCTCGTCGCTCATCGATCTGCGCTCGAGGGGTCCGCCTGAGAGTGCCAATTTTCCTCCACTGAGCCTGAAGCAACGTAGAGCCTGAAGTTCTACCTACCATGCAATGTATCGCATCCAGAGCGGTGTCCCGTGTAAAACCCTCGTTCGATTGTGCGTCGATAGCTGAGAGCGCACGCAGGTTCGCGGCGTAGCCTGACGCTGAACCCACCAGCGAGGGCCGCTTTCGACGACGACCGGGAATCGCTGAGGATCGGTTCGCACAACGGTGCCGCCGTCGAGGTCGGCGCCGGAGAAGAGGTCATCATGGACGGCATCCGTCCGACCATCCGCACTCGCCCGCGTGACAGCGCACCGCGTGCATCGAGTGCCTTCACCGAGTTGGCGCAGCAGGTCCGCAGTCGCGGGCTGCTGCGCCGTCGGTACGGCTACTACTGGACCAAGCTCATCGCCGCCCCCGTGCTCCTGGGCGCCTGCCTCCTCGCCTTCGTCTGGATCGGCGACACCTGGTGGCAGCTGTTCACGGCCGCCGTCCTGGCGGTGGTGTTCACCCAGATCGCTTTCCTCGGGCACGATGCTGCGCACCGGCAGATCTTCGTGTCGGGTCGCTGGAACGACTGGATCAGCCTGATCCTCGGCGACCTCCTCGTCGGAATGAGCTACGGCTGGTGGCAGCACAAGCACACCCGCCACCACGCGAACCCGAACAAGCTGGGCTCCGATCCCGACATCGAACTCCCGGTGATCGCCGTCTCCGCCGAGGCCGCGGCCCGGCACCATGGCCCGGTCATCACCTGGCTGCGCGGACACCAGGGAGTGCTGTTCTTCCCGATCCTGCTCCTCGAGGGGCTGTCGTTGCACGCGTCGAGCGTGCGGCGCATGTTCGCACGCGGGCGGCTGGAACGCCGGTGGGCGGAGATCGTCTTCCTCAGCATCCGCATGATCGGGTACCTGGTGCTGGTGTTCATCGTACTCTCCCCCGGTATCGCGTTCGTCTTCCTCGCAGTGCAACTGGGGCTGTTCGGGTTCTACATGGGCATCGCCTTCGCCCCGAACCACAAAGGGATGCCGGTGGTACCGAGGGAGATGACCCTCGACTTCCTCCGCCGGCAGGTGCTGATGAGTCGCAACGTCCGTGGGAGTCGCTTCCTCGACATCGCGATGGGCGGCCTCAACTATCAGGTCGAACACCACCTGTTCCCGTCGATGCCACGTCCGCACCTGCGCCGGGCCGCCCCGCTCATCGCCGAGTACTGCCGGGCCCACGGGGTGGCCTACACACAGGTCGGCTTGTTCGCCTCGTACGCGATCGTCGTGCGCTACATCAACCGCGTCGGACTCGGCGAGCGCGACGTGTTCGCCTGCCCGCTCGCGGAGCAGCGGCTCGCGATCGGCGTGCCTGTCCGATCCTGAAACTTCCGTGACCAAACCGTTGCATTCGTTATCTCGCCGTTATACAGTGATCACACGGTGAATGTTTGCTGTGGCATACACCGCATGTGATTGCAGGACACTCTTGGTGCAAGGGACAAGGGCCGGTCGGGAGCCTCTCCGACCGGCCCTTTACTGTTCCCACTATTCTGTGAGGATGACCGATCGCAAGCTCGCCCTGGAGGCCTGGGAGAGCCTGTTCCGCGCGCAGCACGAGCTGTTCACCGAGATGATGACGGACTTCGAGCACAGCGACCTGGCTCAGGCCGAGTACGACGTCCTGCTGACCGTGACCCGCTCCCCCGGCATGACCGCGCGGCTGCGAGACATCACCGCGAACATGCTGATCAGCCAGCCGAGCGTCTCGCGCCTGGTCGACCGTATGGTCACGCGCGGGCTCGTGGCGAAGTGCGCCGACCCCGACGACGGCCGCGGCGCCCTGATCCGCGCGACGGATGAAGGTGCACGGGCGTTCCGCTCGCTCGCCACCGTGCACGGACGCTCGATCGCCGACCGGATGTCGCGCCTCGACGACGACGAGCTGCGTGCGCTGCGCGACCTCGCGGAGAAGCTCCGCACCCGCTGACGCACTGCTACGACGCTCCGGCTCGTCCCCGTCGGGAGGAGATCTCGGCGTCGGGCGGAACTATTGCTGCGGAATCTCCTCCTCATCGCGAGTTCTCCGCCCATCAGGAGGCCGCGGGAACGACCCGCTTCCGTTTCTGGCAGGGTGGGGGCGTACGCCTGCACCGCCGCGGGCACGTCAGACCGCCCCCTCGGGGGGAACCAGGGAGGTCATCCATGGAGATCGCCGGAATCGTCGGCATCCTCGTCATCGTCGGTATCGCAGTCGTCGTCGCCGTCGTCCTGCTGCTCATCCTGCTGTTGTTCGCGCGCAGCTGGATCAAGGTCGCCCGAGCCGACGAGGCACTCGTCATCTCGGGGCGCAAGCAGAAGATCCAGCGCGCCGTCATCGCCGCCGACGGGACGACCAGTTCCGAGATGGCCGAATCGCCGGTCACGGTCATCGTGAACGGCAAGTCGCTGGTCAATCCGATCACGCAGCGCCACGAGATCATCTCCCTGCGCTCGCGCCAGGTCTCCCTCAACGCCGAAGCGCAGTCCCTCGACAGCGTGACGCTGAACGTCGACGGCGTCGCGATCGTGAAGATCGGCTCCGACCCCCTTTACGTCCGCCGTGCCGCCGAGCGCTTCGCCTCGCAGGACAAGGCCATCGAGCAGTTCACCACCGAGCAGCTCGAAGGCGCTCTCCGTGGAATCGTCGCGACCCTGTCGGTCGTTGAGCTGATGCGCGAGCGGAAGAAGTTCTCCGACCAGATCGCCGCCGATGTCTCGCAGGAGCTCGCGGAGCAGGGTCTGATCCTGGACTCCTTCCAGATCAAGGGCATCACCGACAAGGTCGGCTACATCCAGTCCCTCGGCGCCCCCGAGATCCAGGCGAAGCGTCAGGCAGCCGAGATCTCGCAGACCAACGCCGACCGCGCGATCAACCAGAAGAACATCGCCAACAAGGAAGCCAACCTGATCGAGCAGACCGCGCTCGACACGAACACGGCGAACTCCGATTCCGGAATCGGTCGTGCCCGCGCCGAGGCGGAGCAGGCCGAGGCCCTCGCCCGCGCCCAGGCCGAGCAGGCCGTTCTGCAGCAGCAGGCAGAGAACAAGCAGGCCCAGCTCGACGCCGACGTCAAGCGCGTCGCCGACGCGCAGCGGTACGAGGCCGAGACCCGCGCACAGGCCGAGCTCTACACGCGCGAGCGCGCCGCCGAGGCAGCCGCGATCGAGCAGGTCAAGCAGGCCGAGGCCCGCACCCGCATCGCCGAGCAGCAGGCACAGGCCGACAAGGCCCGCGCCGACGGTGAGGCCGCGGCCGCGATCGCGAAGGCCAGCGGTGAGGCGAACGCCCTGCGCGCCCAGGCCGAAGCCGAAGCCGAGGCCCGCCGACTGCGTGCCAGCGCCGAAGCCGACGCCATCCGTGCCGAGGGTGATGCCCGTGCTGCAGCACTCGAGGCAGAAGCCAAGGCCATCGCCTCGAACCAGGATGCCTTCCTCTCGCAGCGTGTGCTCGAGGTGCTGCCGTCGATCATGGCCGAGTTCTCGAAGGGCTATGCGGCGATCGGCAACGTGTCGATCATCGGCAGCTCCGGCGAGGACGGCGCCTCCAACGTCGTCGGCGCCGACAGCGCCAAGGCACTGCGCTCGGTGTTCGACAGCGTCCACTCGGCCACGGGGCTCGACCTCGCCGGCATCATCCAGGGGCAGGCCGTCGGCCGCGGCTTCGGGGCCGGAGTCGCGGAAGCCACGCCAGCGGCACCCGCGCCGCGCGTGTCGACGCCGACCACCCCGCCGCCGCCCGCACCGCAGGCTCCCGCAGCGGAGTAGTCGCACCTTCACGACAGCGGATGCCGCGGCCGATCTCGGTCGCGGCATCCGCTGTTTCGTCGGCACGACCGGGCAGACTGGACGGATGACGTCCGCCGCCTTCGACCTCGCCGCCATCGGCGCGGGGCTGTCGTTCGCGGCCGCACTCGACGAGCTGTCGGCGGCACTCGATGCGAGCGGATCGGTCGTCGTCACCGCCCCACCCGGCACGGGCAAGACCACCCTCGTGCCACCGCTCCTCGCCTCACGGAGCACCGGTCGCGTGATCGTCACCCAGCCGCGCCGTGTCGCCGCCCGTGCGGCCGCCCGACGCCTCGCCCACCTCGACGGGTCGCCCCTCGGCTCGCGCGTGGGCTTCACCGTCCGCGGCGAGCGATCGGCAGGGCGCGAGACGCGGGTCGAGTTCGTCACGGCCGGAGTCCTGCTTCGACGGATGCTCGACGACCCGGGGCTCGACGGTGTGGATGCCGTGATCCTCGACGAGGTGCACGAGCGCGCGCTCGAGACAGACCTCCTGATCGGGCTGCTGTCGGAGGTGCGTGAGCTGCGGGACGACCTGGTGGTGATCGCCATGTCGGCCACCCTCGACGCCGCGCGCATCGCCGCCGTGATCGGCACAGACGACTCCCCCGCACCGGTCGTCGACCACGACGTCCCCGCCTTCCCGCTCACCGAGCGCTGGGTCCCGAGCCCCGTGCCGCGCCTCGACGAGCGTGGAGTCACGTGGGGGTTCCTCGATCATGTCGCGCGAGTCACGACATCCGCGGCCCAGGAACTGGTGCGCGAAGACCCCGAGGCGGACGTGCTGGTCTTCGCGCCGGGTGCGCGCGAGGTGTCGGAGATCGCCCGCCGCGTCCGTGATGCGACCGACGCCTTCGATGTGCGGGAACTGCACGGCCAGATCCCGCCGGCCGAGCAGGATGCCGTGATCCGCGGCCGCACACCGCGGGACCTTCCGCGCATCATCGTCACGACATCGCTCGCCGAGTCCTCCCTCACCGTGCCGGGGGTGCGCCTGGTCGTGGACAGCTGCCTGTCGCGGCACCCGCGGCGCGACGCCGTCCGCGGCATGACGGGCCTGGTCACCACCGCGGCCTCGCGTTCGTCGTGCGTGCAGCGGGCGGGACGCGGCACCCGTCAGGGGCCCGGTACGGTCATCCGCTGCGTCGACGAGCGCACCTACGCAGCGGCGCCCGCTCGACAGGTGCCCGAGATCGCGGTGATCGACCTCGCGGATGCCGCGCTGCTTCTCGCCTGCTGGGGCGCCCCGAGCGGCATCGGACTGCGGATGATCGATCCGCTGCCCGCCGAGAACCTGGCCGATGCGATCTCGGTGCTCCGTGGTCTCGGCGCGATCGACGACGAGGGTCGCGCCACCGCCGAGGGCCGCATCCTGGCACGGATTCCGACCGATCCTCGACTCGCCCGGGCGCTCCGTGACGGCAGCCCGGTCGTCGGCAGCCGGCTCGCGGCGGAGGTCGTCGCCCTCCTGGGTGGTGACGTGCGAATCGCGGATGCCGATGTCGCGCAAGCTCTCATCGCGCTGCGAGGCGGTCGGAGCCCGGAGACCCGCCGATGGCGCGACGATGCGAACCGCCTGGAGCGCATGGTCGCGGCGACACCTGGCGTCCGCTCGGACCTCGACGGAGTCGGGCTCGTGATCGCGCTGGCGTTCCCAGAGAGGATCGCGCGTCGCGTCGAGCGCACCGCCGACGGAGCGACGTTCCTGCTGGCATCCGGGACCCGGGCGGGGGTGCGGGGCACGCTCGCCGCAGTGGAATGGCTCGCCGTCGCCGACGTCGCGCGCGCCACCGCGCGCGCGGCAGCCGGGTCCGGCGCGATCATCCGCGCCGCAGCGGTGCTCACCGAAGCGCAGCTGGAGCAGGCCGCGAGCCACCTGATGACCGACCGCGTCGAGGCGGAGTTCGTCGGAGGTCGCGTCCAGGCCCGACGCGAACGGCGCATCGGCGCCATCCTTCGGTCCGCTGCCCCCGTGAAGGCATCGGCGCAGGAGGGCCGCGACGCCGTGCGCCGAGCCCTCCGCCGCGACGGGCTCGGCATGTTCACCTGGTCCGACACCGCAGACGCGCTGCGCCGGAGACTGGCACTGCTGCGGCGGGAGCTCGGCGACCCCTGGCCCGATGTCTCGGACGCTGGGCTGGTCGACTCCCTCGACGCGTGGCTGGCACCTGAGCTCGACCGCCTCGCGGCCGGAACCCCGCCGCACGGCTGGAGCTGTCATCGCCTCTTCGCCGTCTGCTGCCGTGGCCCGAGGCAGCGCGCCTCGATGAGCTCGTACCGGAACGGCTCGAGGTGCCCAGCGGATCCCGCATCCGCATCGCCTATCCGGAGCCCGACGGTGACCCGCACGCACGGCCGGTCGTCGCCGTGAAGCTGCAGGAGTGCTTCGGGTGGGCCGCGACTCCGCGGCTCGTCGACGGACGGGTGCCGGTCCTCTTCCACCTGCTGTCCCCCGCGGGGCGTCCGCTCGCGGTCACCGACGACCTCGCCTCCTTCTGGTCCGGTCCCTACAGCCAGGTGCGCGCCGAGATGCGTGGGCGCTATCCCCGGCATCCGTGGCCCGACGACCCGTGGGCCGCCGTGCCGACCAAGCACACGAAGAACCGCGCGGCGCGCTGAGCCGCGACCGGAGTCGGAGACTCAGCGCGTGCGCCGCCGCAGCGTCAGCGACGCGAGCACGAGGGCGCCCACCGCGAAGGCGACGACGATCAGCAGTGGACCGAACACGTCCCAGCCCTCGTCACCCGCAGCCACCGCGTTGATCGTGTCGATCGCGTAGCTCAACGGGAGCCAGTCCGAGATGGCGTACAGCACATCCGGCATCTGGTCTCGAGGCATGAACAGGCCGCCGAGGATGATCTGCGGGAACACCAGCAGCGGCATGAACTGCACCGCCTGGAACTCGGTCTGCGCGAAGGCACTGGCGAGCAGTCCGAGCGCCGTGCCGAGCAGAGCGTCGACGACCGCGACGAGCCCCAGCTGCCACAGCGGCCCGTCGACGTCGAGCCCGCACACCCCGACCGCGAACGACACCGTGATCGCCGCCTGCAGCAGGGCCATCAGCCCGAACGCGAGCGCATAACCGAGGATGAAGTCGGCCTTCTCGAGGGGCGTCGTCATCAGGCGCTCGAGGGTTCCCGAGCGACGCTCGCGCAGGGTCGTGATCGACGTGATGAGGAACATCACGATGAACGGGAACAGCGCCAGGATCGCGCCGCCGAACTGGTCGAACACCCCCTCCTGGTCGCTGAACAGCCAGGCGAAGAGCCCGACCAGCAGACTCGGCGCGACGAGCATCAGGGCGATCGACCGCGGATCGTGCCGCAGCTGGGCGAGCACGCGCCCCGCGGTGGCGAGCATCCGGCGGCCGTTCATTCTGCGGCCCCCTCGCGGTGTTCCCGCGCTTCACGACGTGTTCGTGGGGTGTCCGCGTCACCGTTGCGGTCCCGCTCTATCAGCGCCAGGAACGCGGACTCGGCGTCGGTCGTGCCGGTGTCGGCCAGGAGCGACGACGGCGTGGTGTCGGCGATGATCCGCCCTTCCCGCATCAGCAACAGCCGGTCGCAGCGGACCGCCTCGTCCATGACGTGGCTGGAGACGATGAGCGTCACTCCGCGGTCGGCGAGACCCCGGAACAGTGCCCACAGCTCGGCGCGCAGCACGGGGTCGAGGCCGACGGTCGGTTCGTCGAGCACGACCAGCTCGGGCGAGCCGATGAGCGCGACCGCGAGCGACACGCGCGTCGCCTGGCCGCCGCTGAGCGCGTCGACGAGCTGCCCCGCCTGGGCCCGCAGCCCGACCTCATCGATGACCCGGTCGACGTCCCCCTTCGGCGCCTTCAGCAGCGAGGCGAAGTACGAGAGGTTCTGGCGCACGCTGAGGTCGCCGTACACTGCGGCCCCTTGCGTGCCGTAGGCGACGCGGTGGCGGAGCTTCCGGGCGCCGCCGGGCTCTCCGAGAACCGTGAGGTCTCCCCCGGCGATCCGCTGCACGCCGACGATCGAGCGCATGAGGGTGGTCTTGCCGCACCCCGACGGCCCGAGCAGACCCGTGATCTGTCCGCGCGGGATCGTGAGGTCGATCCCGTCGAAGACCTGCACTGCTCCACGGTGCACGCGCAGCTGCGCGATCTCGACGGCCGAGTTATTCATCATGTGATGAATTATGCGCCCGCGGATCTATCGCGTCAACGGGATACGCGGGGATCCCACCCCCGCCCGTGCCCACGCTCCGCCCCCGCACAACTTCGGAGATCGGAGCCGACACGCCGGCTGGTCGACCGCCTGCCCCGCGTGTCGGCCGGGGAATCCGAAGTTGTGTCGGCAGATGCCGGGGGAGGGCGGATGCCGGGGGGAGGGCAGATGCCGGAAGAGGGCGGATGCCGGGGGGAGGATGCCGGGGGCCGGCGCGGCGGATCCCGGGGCTGGTCAGTCGAAGAGGTAGCGCTGTACGGTCGGGCCGACGCGGGTGACGAGCTCGTCGACCGACGCCGCGGCGAGCGCGGGGAGCCGCAGCACGTAGCGGGCGATCAGCAGCCCGGCGATCTGCGACGCCACGAGCGATGCCCGTAGATCGGCGTCGTCTGCATCGAGGCTGCGGGCGACACGGGAGAGCAGCTCGCGCGAGAGGAACCCCGCCAGCAACGGGGTCGTGAGACGGCTCCCCAGGGCGGTGCGTATCAGCATGACTCCTCGTCGACGGACCTCCGGCTGTTCGAACGCCTCGAGCACGTAGCGGATCAGCCGCTCACCGACCTCCTCACGCGGACCCGCGAGGATCTTCGGCACGTCGACGTCGGGTCGCAGCGGGATGCCCACAGCCTCCGCGAAGAGATCGGCCTTGGTGCCGAAGTAGTGGTGCACGAGTGCCGAGTCCACGCCGGCTCTAGCGGCGATCGAGCGGACCGTCGCCCCGTCGTACCCCTTCTCGGCGAAGTCGTCGACCGCCGACGCGATGATGCGCGCCCTCGAGTCAGAGCCGCCCCGGGGGCGCCCTCGCCGGCGCGGCGCCTTCTGCTCGGTCATGACCGCCAGCCTATGACGCGTGCCGACGGCGCGGGGCTCGGCCCTCAGTCGAGCAGATGACGCAGGTAGCGCGTCGGATGCTCGAGGAACGAGCGCCAGTGGTTCACGATCTCGAGGTCGCCCCACTCGGCCGGACGGACGCCCCACTCCCCCACCTCGAGGATCTTCGCGCCGGGCAGGGCCGCGAGCACCGGCGAGTGCGTCGCACACAGCACCTGGCCGCCTTCGTCGGCGATGCGTCGGAGCACCGCGATCAGGGCGAGCGTCGAGTTGAACGACAGCGCCGCCTCGGGCTCATCGAGACAGTAGAAACCGGGCTCGTCGAACCGGCTCTCCAACAGCGCCAGGAAGGACTCGCCGTGGCTCATCTCGTGGAACGCGACATCGCCCCGGGGTGAGGGGTTCTCCTCCAGGTAGGTGTAGAAGGAGTGCATCGTCTCGGCGCGGAGGAAGAAGCCCCACCGGTTCGCTCCCAC
Source organism: Microbacterium sp. GQ128 (assembly GCF_059758615.1). Taxonomy (NCBI): domain Bacteria; kingdom Bacillati; phylum Actinomycetota; class Actinomycetes; order Micrococcales; family Microbacteriaceae; genus Microbacterium; species Microbacterium sp. GQ128. Next base: position 213,796 of record NZ_JCAXDY010000003.1, on the reverse strand, counting down.
GCCCCGCTGCAGCCGCAGCCAGTCCGACAGCGGAGACTCGGTCGCGCGCGTGGTGTGCCGCGCCTGCCGAGAACCGCCCTCCGGAGAGAGGCCGTAGGCGAGCGCGACCCCTTCGACGAGGGTGGACTTGCCGCTGCCGTTCTCACCCACGAGGAACGTGACCCCGGGGTCGAGATCGATCCCCTCCCGCAGCACCTGGGCGACGGCGGGAATGTTCGTCGGCCATCCCGCTCCGGGCGTCGGTGCGTCGTCGTTCGGGCGCACCGCCACGACCGGCTGCTGCCGTCGGCGCCGAGAGGTCGGCTCCCAGAACTCATCCATCGTGATTCCTCCGCGCACTTCTCGTGGAGGTTACCGGCATCCGCCGACACGGGATCGCGCGGGACCCATCCCCGCGCGGCCGACCCGGCCCTTCATGTGCGAACGGCCCTTCTGCGTGCGTACTCAAGGGGGCGGGTCGCACGCAACGGGGCCGCTCGGCCGACGGGGTGAGGAGGGAGGGGAGAAAGGAAGGAGGGGAGAAAGGATGGAGGTGTCAGCACTCGATGACGTTGACCGCGAGGCCGCCCTCGCTGGTCTCCTTGTACTTGGTCGACATGTCAGCCCCCGTCTGGCGCATCGTCTCGACGACGGCATCCAGCGAGACGTAGTGGCTGCCGTCTCCGCGCAGTGCGAGACGAGCGGCCGTCACCGCCGTCGATGCCGCGATCGCGTTGCGTTCGATGCAGGGGATCTGCACGAGACCGCCGATCGGGTCGCAGGTGAGCCCCAGATGGTGTTCCATCGCGATCTCGGCTGCGTTCTCGATCTGACGGTTCGTTCCGCCCATCACCGCTGTGAGTCCACCGGCCGCCATCGCGCAGGCCGAGCCGACCTCGGCCTGGCACCCGCCCTCGGCTCCCGAGATCGACGCGTTCGCCTTGAACAGCGATCCGAGCGCGGTCGCGGTCAGCAAGAAGCGTCGGATGCCGCGGCGACGGTTGGCCTCGGCGGTCTGCTCCTCGTCGAGGTCGCTCGCGGCATCCAGAGCCCGCACGTCCGGCTCGAACCCCAGCAGCGCACTGCCGACCAGCTCGCCGTACGGGGTGACGGCATTCCCCGCGCCGAGCCCCGAGTCGGCGAGGAACCGCCACCAGTACATGGCGACGGCGGGGAGGATGCCGGCGGCACCGTTCGTCGGCGCGGTGACGACTCGTCCGCCCGCCGCGTTCTCTTCGTTGACGGCCAGCGCGAAGGCGCCGAGCCATTCGCCCGGCAGTTCGCGATGTCCCTCGGCCTCGACCGCTTCGAGCTGGCCGCGGATCACTCCGGCCCGCCGCTTGACCTTGAGGATGCCGGGAAGCGTGCCGTCGGCGTGCAGACCGGCCTCGACGCATCCCGACATCGCGTCCCAGATCGCATCGAGCCCGGCCGCGACCTCCTCCTCGCCGCGGAGCGAGGTCTCGTTGAGCCGCGCGACCTCGGCGATCGACAGTCCGTTCTCGTCGCACAGGGCGAGCAGCGAGGCCGCGTCCCGGTACGAGTAGGGGAACCCCGCGGTCGTGAGCTTCGCGTCCTCCCCGTCCCTGCGGATGAAGCCGCCGCCGACCGAGTAGTAGGTCTCCTCGGCGACGATCCGCCCCTCGGGATCCCACGCCGTGATCGTCATGGCGTTGGGGTGCCCGGGCAGCCGGGTGCGCGGCGCGAAGACGATGTCATCCTTCGCGAACGGGACGTCATGGATGCCGTCGATGGACAGCGCACCACCCGCAGGGAAGTCCGTCCACGCCGACCTCACCTCGGCGGGATCGCACGTCTCCGGTGCGAGTCCGCGGAGCCCGGCGACGACCGCATCCGGTGTGCCGTGGCCGATGCCGGTCGCACCGAGCGACCCGTACAGCGTGCTGCCGACGCGTGCCACGTGCGAGAGGGTGCCGGTCGCGGTGAGCCGTCGCGCGAAGTCGAGGGCCGCCCGCATCGGTCCGACCGTATGGGAGCTCGACGGCCCCACTCCGATGGAGAACAGGTCGAAAGCCGAGACGTACGCAGTCACCCCTCCAGGCTACGCCGCATCCGCGTCCTCGGTTCACCTCGATTAACTCGGCGCCGCGTCAAGCCCCTTCAGCCACAGCAGCCGACGAGGCATCCTGAGCGGACGACACCATGAAAGGGGCCATCATGACAAACGCCACCCCCGGCCAGGATCCCGCCGACGAACTCTCGCCCGAGGCGCAGACCCCGACCCCCACTCCAGCCTCCGACACGAGCGAGGGCGAGGCGACGACCCCCGCCGAGGCCGAATCGCCCGAAGACGCCGACCCGAGCGAGGTGCCCAGCACCGAGGAGCTCGAGGAGCCGAGCACCGAGAAGGACCCCGGGCAGGAGCCGAAGGCGCCGAAGCGCGAAGAGCCCGAGCCCGACCACGAGGCCGTCGGCATCGGCGTGATCGACACGGAGGAACCGCAGGCCGACTGAGCACCTCGCTGAGACCCCGGGTCACCGCCGAGACCCCGCCCTGCAGACATCAGCAGGGCGGGGTCTCGGCGCGAAGTCGGGGTCTCGGCGGAGCTACTCGACGAGCTTGCCCTCGGTGTCGACCTCACGCATGAGCTCGGCGATCTCGGGCGAGATCTCGGGAATCTCCTCGCGCGTGACGCCCGCCGTCGGCGACCACACCAGGTTCACCTGCAGGGTCGGGTCGGTGTCGGGGAAGTCACTGCGGTTGTGGCATCCGCGCGTCTCCCGGCGCTCCAGCGCGGCCTCGAGCGTGGCACGAGCGGCGAGCGCCGAGGCCTTGAGGTCGAACGCGTGGGCGAGGTCCTGGAACCCGGCGATGTCCGGGTGGATCCCCACGTCTTCCATGCGCCCCTCGATCATGTCGAGGTCGGCGAGTCCGGCGCGCAGCCCGTCTTCCGAGCGGACGACACCCGCGTACTCGGTCATGAGGTTGCGGATGGCACGCTGCAGGGCGCGGACGTTCTCGCGCCCTTCCGCGGCGAGAAGGTCGTCGATCTCGGCGCGTGCGGCGGCGACGGCCTCCGCCGACCGGCGCTGTGCGTCGAGACCGGCCGCGTGCTCCATGGCCGCCTGCCCGACGATGCGCCCGTAGACCAGCAACTCGATGAGCGAGTTGCCGCCGAGCCGGTTCGCTCCGTGCAGCCCGCTCGAGGCCTCGCCGATCGCGTACAGCCCTTCGACGTCGGTCTGGTGATCCTCCGGGCGAACCCACACGCCACCCATCGAGTAGTGCGCGGTGGGGGCGATCTCGATCGGGTCGGTGGTGATGTCGAGCATCTGCAGCTCCATCATCGTCTGGTAGACGCGCGGCAGCCGGGTCATGATCGTCTCGCGCGGCAGGTGCGACACGTCGAGCCAGACGCCGCCGTTCTCGGTGCCGCGTCCTTCCTTGATCTCGGTGTACGCGGCGAGCGCGACGCGGTCGCGGGTCGACAGCTCCATGCGCTCGGGGTCGTACTTCTCCATGAACCGCTCACCGAGGGCGTTGCGGAGGATGCCGCCCTCCCCGCGTGCCGCCTCGGAGATCAAGGTGCCGGCGGCGTTCTCCGGCTCGATGATGCCCGACGGGTGGAACTGCACGAGCTCGGGGTCGCGCAGGCGTGCGCCGGCGTCGACCGCGAGACGGAAGGAGTCGCCGGTGTTCTCGTCGCGACGGGACGACGTGCGGCGCCAGATGCGGTTGTGCCCGCCGGCTGCGAGGATCACCGCATCCGCGTGGATCAGATAGCGGGTGCCATCGGCCTGGTCGAAGCCGTACGCGCCGAACACGACGTTGTCGCGCACGAGCAGACGGGTGATGTAGACGTGATCGAGGATCGGGACCTCGAGCTGCTCGGCCTTGCGCACGAGGGTGCGCTGGATCTCGAGGCCGGTGTAGTCGCCGGCGAACGCGGTGCGGCGGAAGGTGTGCGCACCGAAGAACCGCTGCGAGATGCGGCCGTCGTCTTCGCGGGCGAAGTCCATGCCCCACCGCTCGAGGTCGCGGATGCCGCGCTCGGCGCCCTGGGTGACGATCTCGACCGTGTGCGGGTTGGCGAGCAGGTAGCTCTCCTTGATGGTGTCGGCCGCGTGCTGTTGCCAGCTGTCCTCCGCGTCCATGGTGCCCAGTGCCGCGTTGATGCCGCCGGCCGCGAGGGACGTATGAGCGTCTTGACGCGGGCGCTTGCCGACGGCGAGCACGTCGACGCCGTGTTCGGCGATCTCGATCGCCGCGCGCAGGCCGGAGCCGCCGGTTCCGATGACGAGGACGGTGGTGGATATCTGACGTTCGGGGGTAGACATACGATTCACGCTAATTAGGCGACCCTAATAACTCCAATGCATAGTTCGAGTGGAAACGATGCCGGTAGGCTATGGGCCATGAACCTCGAGCAGCTCCGCGGGTTCGTCGAGGTCGCACGCCTCGGACACTTCACCCGCGCCTCCGAGCACCTGCACCTGGCACAGCCGTCGCTGAGCCGCCAGATCTCGACCCTCGAGCGCGAACTCGGCGCCGAACTGTTCCACCGCGCACGCGGCCACATCGCGCTCACCGCCGCAGGAGAGACCCTCCTCCCCCGCGCTCAGCGCATGCTCGCCGAAGCCGACGCCATCAAGGACGAGATGGGCGAGCTGGCCGGCCTCCGCCGGGGACGGGTGCGGCTGGGCGCGCCGCCGACCCTCTGCATCAGCCTCGTCGCCGAGGCGATCAGCGTGTTCCATTCGAGCCATCCCGGCGTCGATCTGCACCTGACCGAGAGCGGCTCCCGTCGACTCGTCGAGCAGTTGGCCGTGGGCGCCGTCGACATCGCCCTCATCACCGAGTCCGACGGTCCGCCGCCGTCGGGCTTCAGCCTCACGCGCATGCCGCTGCTCGCCGAAGAGCTCGTCGTCATCTCGGCCGCGACAGAGCCGCCCGTCTCGACCATGCCCGCGATGAGCCTCGCCCACCTGGCCACACTCCCGCTCATCGCTCTCGACGAGACATACGAACTCCGCGCGACCACCGACGCCGCCTTCCGCGCGGAGGGCCTCGTGCCCACCCACGTGCTCGAGGGGGCCGAAATGGATGCCGTGCTGCGCTTCGTCGAGCGTGGTGTCGGCGTCGCGGTGGTGCCGGCGATGGTGCTGCTCGATCGTCCCGCGCTGCGGTCGGTCCGACTGACGCACCCGATGATGACCCGCACCGTGAGCCTCGCCCACCGGGCGGACGTCACTCCCGCGGTCGCAGTCGCGGCCATCCGCGAGGTCATCGTGGCCACGGCCGCGGAGGTCGCCCGTCGCGACCCCGCGATCACGAGCCTGCTCTGAGCGGAGCGGATACGGTGACGTCATGAACTCCCGCACCTCCGCCCCGACGAGCATCATCGGTCTCTTTCTCGTTTTCGGATTGACCGGATGCCAGTTCGGCGAGTACACCATGTACGCGGATTGTGAAGCGCTCTCCGAAGAGGTCAGCGACGTGGTGCGCAGCACACTGGATGTCGAGCCGGAGATCGATGAGTTCTGGGCGGGTGAGAGCGAGTACTGGTGCTCGTTCGTCGTGGTCACGGATCTCGATCTGGACAGCACGGATGTGATGCGCCAGGACGTCGGTGATCAGATCGACATACTCCTCGAACCGCATGGGCGAGGCATCGACATCCGCGTGACGTACAACGATCAATCGGACCCGTTCTCGACCGGCCTCGGACCCGGCTACTGACCCTGCGGCGACGAGTGCGCGACGGCGTGCCACCTCGAACGCCGCCCGCTTTCACCGGTGCGTGCACAACGCAGAAACGGCCCCCACCGAAGTGGAAGCCGTTTCTCACTGTCTCAACACAGTGTGCGCCCGAAGGGACTCGAACCCCTAACCTTCTGATCCGTAGTCAGATGCTCTATCCATTGAGCTACGGGCGCCCAGCCCGCTCAGCGGGCCGTGGAACAGCCTACAACAGTCCTGACGCGAAAGCGAAACGAGCGCTCAGTCGCTCGCCGCCTCGGCTTTCTGCTGCTTCTTGCGCCGCTTGGCCTTCGCACGCTGCTCGGACGAGAGCGCCTGCAGGTCGACGAGTCGCAGGGCCTGCATGCGTGCTTCGCGCATGCGGTTGTAGTCGGGATCCTGATCGGGACGCATGCCCTCGACCCGCAGTCGACGGTCGAGATTGTGGCGCACGTCGGCCCAGGCGGCGTCGCGCGCCTCTTCGACGATCTGCGCCAGACGTTCCCGGTCTTCCATCATCTCGCGCAGGCGCTGGCCGACTCCGGTGGACTGCTTGGCCCGGCGGCGCAGGTTTCGCACATCGCGGTCGCGGTAGTCGTGCGTGCCCACGGGATCGGAGTGTCTGCCCCTCGCCCGCTTGCGCAGCGCGGTGACGTTGGCGGCCGCCTCTTCCGACTCCTCGGCCATCGCGCGCAGCGCCTCCCGCGCGTCGTCGATGTACTTCTCCATGTCGAAGACGCCGTCTTCGGCGATGGTGCCGATGAGGATGTGATTCTTCACCGCGAGGCGCGCGGCAGCCGTCGCGATCGCGACACCTTCGGCGATGGCATCCGCTGTCCGTCCCACCGGCACCTCCTCTCCACGAGCGTACCGGTATCACTGGGGCCCGGTGTCGGCCAGAATGGTTCCGGATCAGCATGCCCCACCCCTCCGACATCCGCCCCCACGGCCCCGGATCGCGCACCGCAGGAGACTCATGAAACACCTCGATCTCGCCGGCAGCACCACCGTGATCACGGGAGCGGCGAACGGCATGGGCGCCGACATCGCCCGACTGCTGACAGCCCGCGGCACGCACCTCGCGCTGATCGATCACGACGGCGCCGCGCTCGCGCGCATCGCCGCGGAACTGGACGGCTCGACGGTCACCACGCACGTGGTCGATCTCCGCGACGACGACGCCGTGTTCGCCGCAACCGACGAGATCACCTCGGCGCATCCGCGGATCAACGCCCTGATCACCTGCGCGGGGTCGTCGATGCTCGGGAACCTCGACCAGCTCACGATGGAGGAGATGCGCTGGCTCACCGACGTGAACCTCTGGGGCACGGTGTCGATCACCAAGGCGCTGCTCCCCGCCCTGCGCGCCGCGCCCGCCGCACACATCACCCACTTCGCGAGCGTGTACGCGCTCGCCGCTCCGGCGGGGCGCATCCCCTACGCGATGAGCAAGTTCGCCGTGCGGGGGTTCTCCGAGGCGCTGCGGCACGAGCTGGAGGGCACCACGGTCAGCGTCGGCGCCGTCTACCCGGCCGGCGTCCGCACCGGCATCATCCTGCACGGCCGCTACGCTGCCGCGATCGATCCGGACGTCGCTGCTCGTGCCGCCGCGGCACAGGCCGCGATGTACCACACCGATCCGGCGGATGCCGCGGCCCGGATCGTCCGAGCGACCGAGCGAAGGGCTGCGCGCACGATGGTCGGACGCGAGGCGCGGCTGATCGACGTGCTCACGCGCATCGCCCCGTCGTCGTACTGGCGCGTGATGCGGCGCCCGCTGCGCGCGGCCGTCGACACGACCACACCGGTCGCCTGACCGCACCGGGGCGGCGTCAGCGGACCGCGCCCACCCAGATGCCCGAGGCCCAGGCCTGCTGATCGCCGTTGCACCCGACCGAGCCGGGGTAGCCGCGGACGACGGCCATGCAGTTGGCGAGGAACTCCGGGTCGCTGCCGAACATCGAGGCGTATGCGCTCGACGACGTGAGAGCGCCCCAGACCCGGAACTGGTAGATATGCGCGAGCTCGTGCGCCATGGCCCAGTTCAACCGACCGGCGCTCCAGTTCACGATGTCGGCGCGGTACTTGATGTAGCCGTTGCTGTTGGCGCAGGCCGGTGCGTTGCCACCCGCGCACGAGGACGACTCGTACAGCCCGACGCCCCCGCCGCCGACGAGGTCGAGCGCCGCCCGCACCCGCGCGTAGCCTTCGGGCCCGCTCGATGACCAGGCCGGGCCGCCCGGTCCTGCGCTCTGCGCGGCCTGCACGGAGGCGACCTGGGTGCCGACCTTCTCGGCGAGTGCGTGCACCGTGGCCGTCGCCGCGGTGACGACCGCGGGGTCGTCCGACTCGGCCAGAACGGTCTGCTGCGCCGACAGCGCGGCCGCCCGATGCGCGGCGGTGTCGACCATCCCCTCCGCGTTGTCGAAGGCACGGCTCAGCGCGGCAATCTCGGCGACGAACGCCGGACGGACGGCGAGCACCGAGGCGCGATCAGCGGTGACCTGCTCCGCCTGCTCGATCGTCGCCTGGAGATATTCGGTGCGCTGGGTGGCCGCGTGGTACTGCTGCGAAAGGGTGCCGAACTCCGCCACGACCGCGATGCGCTCCCGTTCGAGGCCGTCCGCCCTCGCGAGCACTCCGGCGGAGAGCACGGTCGCCGCCGCGAGCGTGACCGCAAGCACCCGGCGCATCACCGGAGGAACCCCGTGGTGTCGCCGATCTCGGAATCCTGCTCGGCGATCTGCGACCGCAGCGCGGTGAGCTTCTGCGCGAGCTCGAGATTCTCCCCGTGGGACTCGTCCAGAGCGCGCTCGACGCGCACGATCTCCGCTTTGACGGCGGTGATGTCCGCTACCCGCTCCTGATCGGCGATCGCGACCAGCGCGACTCCCCCCAGAAGCAGCAGGCACCCGACCGCGACAGCAAGACTCCGCATCTCGCTCCCCAGAACAGCGCAACGTTTCCGGACCGACTCCGACCGGTCCAATATACAACTGCACTCATCGTCGGTGTCCCCCAATGTGCGCGAGCGGGACGCCGGGGTTCAGACGAGCAGGTCGCTGCCGTCGGCGAGGCGCCGCTCCGCCGCCGACTGGCCGCTGGCGAGGTGAGCAGGAATGATGCGGCGGAGCGCCGCCGTATCGCGTGCGACCATCGCCTCGAGGATGATGCGGTGCTCGTCGGCCATGGCGAGCAGATCGTCGTGCTGTCCGAACAGCCACCGCAGACGGGTGAGGAACACCGCGATCAGCTCCCCGAGCATCTCGTTCCCGGCGAGTTCGACCGCGACCTCGTGGAACTCCGCCGCCGCGATCCGCGCCGCCTCCGAGTCGTCGGCTTCGGCCGCCGCAAGCTCGCGCTCGTAGGCCGCCGTAATCCGGGCGATACCCGCCTCGTCGTGCCGTTCGGCGGCGAAGACGAAGATGAGTGTCTCGATGGCCTCGCGCACCTCGGCGAAGTCCTGGATGTCGCGGGGGGTGAACTCGCGCACGACCGCCCAGGTGCGAGGGCGTGCGACGACGACTCCTTCGGCGACGAGGGCGCGGATGGCCTCACGCACCGGGAGGCGGGAGACGTTCAGCTCGGCCGCGATGTCGCGCTCGACCAGACGCGACCCCGGCACCCGTCGCCCCAGCACGATGTCGTCGCGCAGGATGCGCGTGACCCTGACCGATTCGAGTTCGCCGCTTGTCCCCATAGCCCCCGCCATCTGGGCATTCTCGCATCACGGGCCGGGTTACTCAACTTTTGGTATCCCAACACGCCCGGGATGCCCCGGTCCGGGACGAGCGCGCTCGCCGCCGTCGCGCTCGCCCCGCGGCGCTCAGGGCAGACGGTTCGCGATCGCGATGTTCGCGGTCAGCTCCTCGGCGTTCTGCCGCACGACGTACGCCGGGCGATCGCGCTCGACCCGCCACGACTCGCTCAGCGACCCGACGTTGACCGTGTCGAAGCCGGCCTCGTCGTAGAAGCGCGTCGCGAAGGCGACGGCCTCGGCGTCGTCACCGGCGGTGGCCAGCGCGCGGCGGTCCGGGGCTCCAGCCGGCTTGCCGTCGCTCGTGATCTCCGAGGCGTAGATGTGGTTGAACGCCTTCGCGATCTTCGAGTCCGGGAGCGCGCGCTGCACCAGCTCCGACGTCGTCGTCTCCCCCTTGTCGAGTGCCTCGATGTGACCGTCGCGCTCGAAGTAGTAGTTGTTCGTGTCGAGCACGATCTTGCCGGCGAGCTGTGCGGAGGGGAGCGCGTCGATCGCGCGGAGCGGGACGGTCACGACCGCGACATCCGCGGCTGCCGCGGCGTCTTCCGCCGTCGCAGCCTTCGCGCGGGGCCCGAGCTCCTCCACGAGGGCCGCGAGCGTCTCCGGCCCACGCGAGTTGGCGATCACGACGTCGTAGCCGTTCGCCACCGCGACGCGCGCGACCTGGCTGCCGATGTGTCCTGCACCGATGATTCCGAGAGTTGTCATGTTGGGGGCAACGTCGAGCACACCGCACTATTCCCTTCGTGTCATCCCGTGACCGAGCATCACAGTTCGCGGAGCAGCGTCTCCTCGGTGCGCCGGTAGCCGAGGCTTTCGTACAGCTCGACGGCGGCGGAGTTGAAGCCGAACACGTGCAGCCCGATCGAGTCGGCGCCGAGCCGGAGAGCCTCACGTTCGGCGGCGTGCATGAGCTCGCGCCCGTACCCCCTGCGGCGCTGATCCACGGTGACCTCGATGTCGAGCACGAACGCATGCGGGCGTCCATCGCGCTCGCGCATGCCGAGCCAGAGGATGCCGACCTCGACACCGTCGACCGCGGCCGTGAAGAGCTCCTGCCCCGGGGTGGCCAGTCCGTCCGGCAGCTCCTCGACCAGCTGACGGTGGGACTCGGCGGCGGCTTCCTCCGGCGAGTAGCGGCCGGATTCCACGAGGTCGCGTGCGAACCCCTCTTCGGATGCCGCGAGGAACCGGGGGAAGTAAGAGTCGGACATCGGGGCCACGACGACATGCGACGAGACCTCACGCACCGGCACCGGCTCGAGCACCATCTGGATCGATGCGACCCCGAAGCCGCGACCGTCGAGCAGCGCATGGGCCGCGACCGCCTGCGGGAAGACGGGTGCGCTGATCTGCGTCGCGCCCATGTCGCGCGCGATGGTCTCGATCCGTGCGACCAGCTCATCGTTCTGGGTGCCGGTCAGCTCGGCCTCGACGGCGAGGTCGAGGAGGAACAGCTTCGCGCCTGCGAGCACCAGCCACAGGGTTCCGAGCTCGCGCTGTTCCGCGTCGACGATCCGCATGACCCGCGCCGTCGGCGTCGCCGCCCCGTGCGGCAGCAGCTCGTCGAGGTACTCGTCGGCGAATGCGACCGCATCATCCCCGACGCGCCTCCCCGAAGCCCGGTTGCCGTCGATGAGGCGCCGCCTCGCCGCGGCCCGCCACTCGTCGAAGCGTCCGGCGGGCAACGGCTTCAGATGCACGGGCATGCGTCCATCCTGCACCTCAGCTGCGGGTGAGGGCGTCCTCCGCGGCGACCCACGCGAGCATGGCGCACTTGACCCGCGCCACGTACTTCGACACCCCACCGAGGGCTGCGGCGTCGCCGAGCAGCTCCTCGTCGGGCTCGATCTTGCCGCGCGAGCGCATCGCCTCGCGGAACGCCGCGATGCGCACCTCGAGCTCCTCGACGGTGAGCCCCTCGGCGAGCTCGGCGAGGAGGGAGGCGGATGCCTGCGAGATCGCGCAGCCGTGTCCCTCCCAGGCGATCGCCTCGACGCCCCCGTCGGAGCCGCGGTGCACCTGCAGCGTGATCTCATCGCCGCAGGTCGGGTTCAGCTGGTGCGACTGGGCCGCGATCTCCTCGCGCAGACCGTAGCCGTGCGGGGTGCGCGAGTGGTCCAGGATCAGCTCCTGGTACAGGTTCTGCAGGTCGCTCATGCGCCCCTCCGGAAGAAGTCGATCGCCCCGGCGACGCCGTCGATCACGGCATCCACCTCGGCCTCGGTCGTGTACAGGTAGGTGCTCGCCCTGGTCGACGAGGTGACGCCCAGGCGCCGGTGCAGCGGCTGCGCGCAGTGGTGCCCGACGCGCACGGCGATCCCGAGGTCGTCGAGGAACTGCCCCACATCGTGCGAGTGGATGCCGGCGACATCGAAGCTCGCGAGCCCCACGCGCGGAAGATCGATGCCGGCACCGAGCACCCGCACCCCGTCGATCGCGCTCAGTCCGTCGACGAGACGGCGTCCGAAGGCGGCCTCGTGCGCGGCGATGCGCGGCATCCCCACCTCGGTCAGATAGTCCACGGCCGCGGCGAGCGCGATGGCCTGCGACACCCGCTGCGTGCCGGCCTCGAACCGCTGCGGCGGCGGCAGGTACTCGGCTTCGGTCGTCGTGACGGTGGTGATCATCGAACCGCCCGTGAGGAACGGAGGCATCGCGGCCAGGACCTCGCGGCGCCCGTAGAGCGCCCCGATACCGGTGGGGCCGAGCATCTTGTGGCCGGACAGCACGGCGAAGTCGACGCCGAGCGCGCGCACGTCGAGCGGCAGGTGCGGTGCCGACTGGCAGGCGTCGAGCAGGGTCAGGGCGCCCACCTCGCGGGCGAGCGCGACCAGACGCTCGACCGGGTTGATCACGCCGAGCACGTTGGAGACGTGCGTGAACGCCACGAGCTTCGTCCGCGCGGTGATGAGGTCGGCGGCGACATCGAGGCGCAGTGCACCGTCGTCGTCGAGCGGGATGACCTTGAGCGTCGCCCCGGTGCGGGCCGCGAGCTCCTGCCACGGGATGAGGTTCGCGTGGTGCTCCATCTCGGTCGTGACGATCTCGTCGCCCTCACGCAGCCGGAGCCCCTCGGCAGCCGCTCCCCCGCGCCCGCGCGATGCGTTCGACAGCGAGTAGGCGACCAGGTTGATCGCCTCGGTCGCGTTCGAGGTCCACACGACCTCGTCGTCGTGCGCCCCGATGAAGCGCGCGACACTGCTGCGAGCATCCTCGAACAGCTCGGTCGCCTCGGCGGCGAGCGTGTGCGCCCCGCGGTGCACGGCCGAGTTCATGGTGGTCGAGAACTCGCGCTCGGCATCTAGCACGGCCGACGGCCGCTGCGACGTCGCCCCCGAGTCGAGGTACACGAGCGGGTGCCCCTGCACCTGCGTGTGCAGGATCGGGAAGTCCTCGCGGATGCGCTGCACCTCGGTCTCGCTCAGAGGGGCGATCACGTCGACACCGGAAGAAACGCTCATCGTTCCAGTTTCCCACCTGTGAGCCGGGGGTGGGCCCGCGGGTCAGCGCCCGTCGAGCGTCTTCGCGTCGGCGACCTCGTCGTAGCGGTCCTGCGCGTCGAGCACATCCTCCACGTGGGACTCCGCCCAGACCTGCAGCGCCCGGAGCGGTTCATGCAGGCTCCGCCCGAGCGGGGTGAGCAGGTAGCGCGAATGGCCGTCGTCGCCGATGGCGCGCTCCAGCATCCCGTCGCGTTCGAGGGCACGGAGGGTGTCGACGAGCACCTTCTTCGTGATCCCGTCCATCCGGGTGTGCAGCTCACCGAAGCGCAGCGGCTGCTCGTGCAGGAGGACGACGATCATCGCGGTCCACTTGTTCGCGATGCGGGCGAGTGACGCCCGAGACGGGCAGCTGGCGGAGAACACCGTCCACGTGCGCGACATGCGCTGCTCCTCCCGGTGACGTTGAAGTAACCGCGCCCTCGGCGAGACGCTGGATGCTCCAGAGTACCGACCACAGAGAAGGAGCATCATGTCGGCGATCGACGTTGTAGGACAGTACGGTGCGGCCCTGGCCGCGGGAGACATGGGGGCACTGGCGGCCACCTTCCATCCGGATGCCGTGTGGCATCAGCCCGGCGCCAACCAGGCATCCGGCGACCACGTCGGCCCCGACGCGATCCTCGCGCACCTCGGCCGCTTCATGGAGCTCAGCGGTGGCACGTTCGTGCTCGAGACCGACTCGGCGACCGAGAGCGGCGACCTCGTGTCCGCGACCGTGCGCTTCCGTGCGCAGCGTGCCGGACACGACGACCTCGACCAGCACGGGGTCGACGTCTTCCGCGTCGCCGGCGACCGCATCGCCGAGGTCTGGCTCATCAGCGAGGACCAGGAGGCCGAGGACCGCTTCTGGGGTCCGGCCTGACCGACCGGCGTCGGGCGGCCGCACTCTCGACCGCCCGGCGTCCGCGCCCTGCTCACATGCGGGCGTAGCGCGACCGGGCGATGCAGAAGACCCCGTAGATCGCGAAGCCCGCTCCGACCGCACCCAGGACGAGTCCGCCGAGAGGCAGCTCGAGCAGACTGCGCAACGCCGCATCGAGCCCCGCACCCTTCTCCGGATCCTGCGTGACCGCGGCGACGACGAACAGCACGCCGGTCACGGCCACCGCGATGCCCTTGCCGAAGTAGCCGATCACTCCGAGCGTCACGATGCCCCCGCGTGCGACGCCCGTCGGCAGGTCGAGCAGCTTCTTGAAACCGCGCGTGAAGCCGCCGACGATGAAGCCGATCCCCACGCCCACCACGGACAGTCCGATGACGACGAGCAGAGCGACGCCGCCCGGAGCAGACAGCACCACCGCGCTCAGGGTCTTCGACGCGGTCTCCGACTCGGCGTCGCCGCCCAGCGCATAGATGAGCGCCATGCCCGCGACCACGAGGTAGGCGAGCGCGATGCCGAAGAGCTTGACGCGCTGCCCCCACTTCTTCGTCTCGGCGGGGTCGGCCGCGAGGAACGCGCTCGCGATCTGCCACACGGCCAGAGCTATCAGCCCGGTGGCGACGAGCACGAGCAGCAATCCGCCGACCGGGTTGTTCCGGAGCTGCTCCATCGCGCCGTCCTGGTCGGCGTCTCCCGAAGCCCCTGCGGCCATGGTGATGGCGATGGCGCCGATGATGACGTGGATCAGACCGAGGACGACGAACCCGACACGGGCGATGCGACGGAAGGCCGTGGACCCCTGGGCGACGCGCGCAGCGTGCTTGACCGTGCTCATCGTTGAAGAGTATCGCCGACGGCCGACCCGGTGGAGGGGCTTGCTTTCCCGACGCCTTCTGCCCTCAGGCGCTCCGCGACACCGGCTGCCGGAGGATGGTGCGCAGCTTCGCCGGGTCGGTGCGACGCAGGTCGCTCAGGTAGATCTCGTGGTGCAGCCCGCTCATCGTCAGACCGTTCTCGGGGATGAAGCGGTGATGCAGGTCGTCGAGGACGGGCCCTTCGTCGTCGAACGGACCGACGTGCAGAGTCTGCACGCTCGTCCCCTCGTCGAGGGTCTCCAGCCGCACGGATCCGAGTGCGGGCACCGGCTCTTTCTTCTTCGCGGCCTTCTGCGCCACGGACTCCACCGCATCGGCGAACATCGGTGCGGTGATGTGGTCGCCGACCATGATCAGCAGCGTCCACTGCCAGGCCGACTTGTCGCGACGTGTGGTGAAGGTCGCCATGTCCGACGCGTGCCAGAGCCCCTCGAGGGGCATCACGACCGTGTCGATGCCGAGCTCGTTGCGGCTCGCGAACTTGAGCGTGTAGGCCAGGGGGAACAGCGCCGAGACGGCCTCCGTATAGGCCGGAGAGGTGTTCGGATCGCCCGCGCCGTCGACCATCAGGTACTGCATCGGCGGCACCTCGACGATGCGGAACTCACCGCGTTTCGCCCGGTATGTATCGATCGTCTTCTTGGGGTCGATCGCCGCCATGACGTGCCTCCCTGGTCCGTGCGATCAGTGTCGCACGAGGCGCTGACAGTGGCTTCTCCAGTCCGGTTTACCTTCGAGTCTCGAAGCTAAACCCCACCCCTTCGCGCTCCATCTCCGCAAAATCCCCGTGCTCGAGAAGAAATCCGGGAACGAAGCCGCCTCGTACTCATCATCACGAATCGATCACGTTTCCTTGACTTCGAGTCTCGAACTCAAGAAAGTGATCCGAGGCGGATCCCGAATGGCCGGGGACGCTGACCCTCCGGACTTCGGCCGGGGGACGCATTGCACAGCAAAGGAGCTCGGAATGAAGAAGAAGTATGCACTCGCGGCCCTCGGCCTCGCGGGAGTCCTCGCCCTCGCCGGTTGCGGTGGAGGTGGAGCAGGCGCCGCAGGCGGCGGCGAGAAGGCCTCCGGCGACAAGGGCGATCTCCTGATCGGCGTCTCCATGCCGACCCAGACCTCGGAGCGCTGGATCGCCGACGGCGAGGCCGTGCAGGACGGCCTCGAAGAAGCCGGCTACCAGGTCGAACTGCAGTACGCCGGCGACGACATCCCGACGCAGGGCCAGCAGATCGACCAGATGATCACCAAGGGCGCAGACCTCCTCATCATCGCCGCGATCGACGGCACCGCGCTGTCTTCGCAGCTCGACGCGGCCGCCGCAGCGAACATCCCCGTGATCTCCTACGACCGTCTCATCCGCGACAGCGAGAACGTCGACTTCTACGTGACGTTCGACAACTACAAGGTCGGCGTGCAGCAGGCCACCTCGCTGCTGGTCGGCCTCGGCGTGCTCGACCAGGACGGCAAGGACACCGGAGAGAAGGGTCCGTTCAACATCGAGCTCTTCGCCGGCTCGCTCGACGACAACAACGCCCACTTCTTCTGGCAGGGAGCGATGGACACGCTGCAGCCCTACATCGACGAGGGCGTGCTCACGGTGCCGTCGGGTCAGACCGACATCGAGCAGGCGGCGATCCTGCGGTGGCAGCAGGAGACGGCGCAGAAGCGCATGGAGGATCTGCTCACCTCGACCTACGGCGGCGGCACGAAGCTCGACGGAGTGCTCTCCCCCTACGACGGGATCTCACGCGGCATCATCACGGCGCTGCAGGGCACCGGCGGTCTCGGCGGGACCATCGCGGACGGGCTCCCGATCGTCACCGGACAGGATGCCGAGATCGGATCGATCGCCCTGATCGACCAGGGCGTGCAGTTCGCGTCGATCTTCAAGGACACGCGCAAGCTCGCCGAGCAGTCGGTCGTCGTGGCCGAGGACATGCTCGAGGGTGAGGAGCCCGAGGCGAACGACACGGAGACCTACGACAACGGTGTGAAGGTCGTGCCGTCGTACCTCCTGCAGTCGGACATCGTCTACAAGGACAACATCACCTCGCTGCTGGTCGACTCCGGTTACTGGACTCAGGCCGAGGTCGACTCCGGCGTCGCCGAGTAGTCATCGCTCCGGGGGCGTGACGTCGACACGACGTCACGCCCCTCTCGACGGAAAGGACCCGGTTCATGACGACACCGGTACTGCAGATGCGGGAGATCGAGAAGAGCTTCCCCGGAGTCAAGGCGCTCCAGGGCGTCGACCTCGATGTCCGCCGCGGCGAGATCCACGCGATCTGCGGCGAGAACGGCGCGGGCAAGTCCACCCTCATGAAGGTGCTGTCGGGTGTCTACCCGCACGGCGCGTACGAGGGTGAGATCGTCTACGAGGGCGAGGAGGCGAAGTTCGGATCCATCAGCGACTCCGAGCAGGTGGGCATCGTGATCATCCATCAGGAACTCGCGCTGATCCCCTACCTCAGCGTCGCCGAGAACATCTTCCTCGGCAACGAGCGTCGCGGCGCAGGCGGGCTCATCGACTGGGACCGCGCGAACTCCGAGGCCTCCCAACTGCTCGCCCAGGTCGGTCTCGACGAGAACCCCGCCACGCCGGTCGGCCAGCTCGGCGTGGGCAAGCAGCAGCTCGTCGAGATCGCGAAGGCACTGTCGAAGAACGTGCGTCTGCTCATCCTCGACGAGCCGACCGCGGCGCTCAACGACACCGACTCGGCGCATCTGCTCGACCTGCTCCGGCGCCTGCGCGACGGCGGGATGACGTCGATCATCATCTCGCACAAGCTGAACGAGATCGATGCGATCGCCGACCGCACCACGATCCTCCGCGACGGCCGGTCCATCGAGACTCTCGACATGAGCGATCCGGCCTCCACGCAGGACCGGATCATCCGCGGCATGGTCGGCCGCGACCTCGCCCATCGTTTCCCGGAGCGGGTACCGGAACTCGGCGAGGAGGTGCTGCGGATCGAGAACTGGACCGTGCATCACCCGACCCAGCCGGGACGGATCATGGTCGACGACGCCTCCCTCACCGTGCGTGCGGGAGAGGTGGTGGGCATCGCGGGGCTGATGGGTGCTGGGCGCACGGAGCTCGCCATGAGCGTCTTCGGCCGCACCTACGGACGGAACGCGAAGGGGCGGGTCCTCGTCCGCGGCAAAGAGGTCGACACGTCGACCACGAGCGCGGCCATCCGTGCCGGGATCGCCTACGCGACCGAGGATCGCAAGAAGTTCGGGCTGAACCTCATCGACGACATCCGCCACAACATCACGCTCGCCTCGCTGCGGATGATCAGCCCCGGCGGCTGGATCGACGCGAACCGGGAACTCCGGATCGCGGAGCAGTACCGGGCCGAGATGAACATCAAGACGCCCAGTGTGCTCCAGCTCGTGGGCAACCTCTCCGGCGGCAACCAGCAGAAGGTCGTGCTCAGCAAGTGGATCCAGACGGAGCCCGACGTGCTGATCCTCGATGAGCCCACCCGCGGCATCGACATCGGCGCCAAGTACGAGATCTACACGATCATCAACCGCCTGGTCGCGGCCGGGAAGGGCGTGCTCGTCATCTCGTCCGAGCTGCCCGAGCTGCTGGGCATCTGCGACCGCATCTACACCCTGGCCTTCGGCAGGATCACCGGTGAGCTGCCGGCCGCCGAGGCCACCCAGGAGAACCTCATGCAACTCATGACTGTCGAAAGGACGGCCGAACGATGACCGGCGTCACCAACCTGTTGAGCCTCGCCACGCGCAACCTGCGCCAGAGCGGCATCCTCGTCGCCTTCGTCGCGATCGTGGCGTTCTTCGCCATCCTGAACCCGACGTTCCTCTCGCCCGGGAACCTCACGAACATCGTGCTGCAGTACTCCTATATCCTCATCCTCGCGATCGGCATGGTGATCGTCATCATCGCCGGTCACATCGATCTCTCGGTCGGCTCGGTCGTCGCCCTCACCGGTGCCACGGCCGCGGTCCTCGTGATCCGGATGCAGCTGCCGTGGTGGGTCGGCGTCATCGCCGCGCTGGTGGTCGGCCTCCTGGTCGGCGCATGGCAAGGCTTCTGGGTGGCGTTCGTCGGCATCCCCGCGTTCATCGTGACCCTCGCCGGCATGCTGCTCTTCCGTGGCCTGACCTTCATCGTGCTGGGCAACGTCTCGCTGTCGCCCTTCGGCGGCACCTACTACTCGATAGCCAACGGATTCTTCAACGGTCTCTTCGGCGGCTACGGGGTCGACGTGTTCACCCTCGTGATCTTCGCCATCGGCGTGGGCGGTTACGCGGTGTGGCAGGTGCGCAGCCGCCGATCGAAGGTCGCGCACCAGCAGTCGGTCGAGGCCCTGGGATGGTTCATCGCGAAGATCGTCCTGATCGCGGCCGTCGTGATGTGGTTCGGTTACCAGCTGTCCACCAGCCGGGGCCTCCCCTTCGTGCTGATCCTCCTCGCGGTCCTGATCATCGCCTACTCGGTCATCACACAGAAGAGCGTGTTCGGGCGTCACGTCTACGCCATCGGCGGCAACCTGCACGCCGCACTGCTGAGCGGCGTGAACGTGCGTCGGGTCAACTTCTGGATCTTCGTGAACATGGGGCTCCTCGCCGGCGTCGCCGGCGTCGTGTTCTCCTCGCGCACGAACGGCGCACAGCCGGGAGCGGGGAACATGTTCGAGCTCGACGCGATCGCTGCCTGCTTCATCGGCGGGGCCGCCGTCACCGGCGGTGTGGGACGCGTCGGCGGAGCGATCGTCGGCGGTCTCATCATGGCGGTGATGAGCAACGGCATGCAGCTCATGGGTCTCGACCAGGCGACGCAGCAGGTCGTGAAGGGTCTGGTGCTCCTGATCGCCGTGGCGTTCGACGTCTGGAACAAGCGCCGGGCGGGGGCCGCACGCTGACCCCGGCGGTGCCGATCCGAGGCGATATGCTCCCGCTATGAGCAGATGGTCGAGCGGTTCCCAGTCGGGATTGCGCGAGGCCAACACGGCCAAGATCGTCGATGCGGTCAAGCGCTTCGGCGGGCTCACCCAGGTCGAGCTCGCCGAAGCGACCAGCCTGTCCACCGCGACGGTGTCGGCGATCGTGAAGGAGCTGTCGCTCTCCGGCCTCGTGGAGACGCACCCCACCTCGCGGAGCGGCCGGCGCGCACAGCTCGTCACCATCGCCCGGCGTGCGGGCCTCGTGGCCGCCGTCCACATCGGAAGTCGCAGCATGCGGGTGCGTCTCAACGACGTGGGGCAGTCCGTGCTCGCCGACCGCTCGATGCCGCTGCCGGCGAATCACGCCGAGGACACGGTGCTCGATCGCATCACCCTCCTCATCGTCGAGATGCTCGAGATGATCGCGGCGCAGGCCGACGAACTGATCGGCATCTGCATCGCGGTTCCGGCGCCCATCGACCCCGACTCCGGTCTGGTCTCGTATGCCGGCGTCATGAGGCGGTGGGAATCGCAGCCCATCGCCACGGTCGTCGAACAGCGTCTCGGATGCCCCGTGCTGGTGGAGAAGGACGCCAATCTCGCCGCTCTCGCCGAGGCGACGCTCGGTACCGCACGCGACGTCTCGGACAGCCTGTTCATCAGCGCCTCGTACACGACGAGCGCCGGCGTGATCCTCGATTCGAGGCTCTACCGCGGACGCGGAGGCACGGCGGGCGAGATCGGACACGTGCAGGTGGACCCCGCCGGATCCATCTGCCCCTGCGGCCAGCGCGGCTGCCTCGAGACCGTCGTCGGAGCCGAGGCCGTCACCGCGCCGCTGCGCGCCACGTACGGGCAGGTCACCTTCAAGGACGTCATCGCCCGGGCCGCCGCCGGAGACCCCGGCTGCGCGCGAGTCGTCTCCGATGCCGGCGCGACGCTCGGACGCGTGGTCGCGGGTGTCTGTCAGACCCTCGACCCCGAGATCATCACGATCGGCGGCGAGCTGACCGACGCCGGCCCGGTCTTCTTGCTGCCGTTCGCTGCGGCCCTGCGCGAGCACGCGCCGCAACGTCGCGCTCCTCGACGCGAGCCGATTCCCGCCTCCTTCGGCAAGGACACGGTTCTCGTCGGCGCGACCATCCACATCCTGCAGTCGACAGACCCGTCCCAGCTTCTCGAGGGCCGCTCATGACTCTCTCGGCGTCGCAGGCCGAGCCACTGCTCACCCTGCGCGGGATCACGAAGCGCTTCGGCGCCGTCGAAGCCCTCACCGACGTCGATTTCACCGTGAACGCCCGCGAGGTGGTCGGCCTCGTCGGCGACAACGCCGCGGGCAAGTCGACGCTGGCCAAGGTCATCGCCGGTGCCCTCACACCCACGTCCGGCGAGATCCGCATCAACGGCGAGCGCGTCGACATCTCCTCCCCCGCCGAAGCCAACCGACTCGGCATCGCGACGGTCTTCCAGGACCTCGCGGTCTGCGAGAACCTCGACGTCACCGCGAACGTCTTCCTCGGACGCGAGCTGCGCACCTCCAAGGGGATGCTGCGCGAGGGCGAGATGGAGAATGCGACCAGGCAGGCTTTGAGCGATCTCGCTGCCAACATCCCCTCGACCCGCACTCCGCTCAACGCCCTCTCCGGTGGTCAGCGACAGGCCGTGGCGATCGCGCGCACCCTCATCAGCCAGCCTCGACTGGTCGTGCTGGACGAGCCGACCGCTTCGCTCAGCGTCGCTCAGACCGCCGACGTGCTCACCCACATCGAGCAGCTCCGCGAACTCGGGCTCGGTGTCGTGTTCATCAGCCACAACATCGCCGACGTGCAGGCGGTGTCCGACCGGGTCGAGGTGCTGCGACACGGCCGCAACAACGGCAGCTTCTCCAGTCAGGATGCTGCCTACTCCGACCTCATCGCCGCGATCATCGGCACCTATCGCCCGCCGATGAAGGGCGATGCCCCGCGCTGAGCGATCTCCGCGCGGTGCACCGGGTTCAGCCCTGTTCGACCGGCAGCCAGAGCTCGCACGATGCGAAGTCGCCGGTGAACTCGAGGTAGCGGACGATCGAGGGTCCGGGCCGCAGTCGCCAGGGGTTCGAGGGGAACCACTCGGTCGCCGTGGCCGCCCACAGGTTCTGCAGCGTCGCCGGGAACGGCCCCCGCGCGGCGAAGACCGCCCAGGACCCTTCGTCGAGGCGCAGGGAATCGAGGTCGTCGGGCACCGCGGTGCTGTCCTGCAGCGCGACGCCGTGCAGATACGCGAGCAGCGTGCCCTCCGGCGCATCCGGCTCGACGTCGGCCGTGACCGCGAGGATCCCCGCTGGTTCGGCGTCGCCGAGCGCCTTGAGGCGCGCATGCTCCTCGGGCGGAATCGCGGCGATGTGCGCCTGGATGTGCGGGTTGACGCCCTCGTGGATCAGCGGGACCTCGGCGGCGTGACCGGCGAGGACGAATGCCGGACGGTGGGTGATGGTGACGTCCATCGGGATGCTCCCTTCGACGCTCAGGCGGAACCGGAGCGTGGGTTGTGTACGGAGAGGACCCCCTTCTCGGCGCGCGTCGGCCGGGCCGATGCCGTGCACCGCACGGAAGGCGCGGCCGAAAGCCTCGACCGAGCCGTACCCGTGGCGCACAGCCACATCGAGCAGGCTCGAGGCACCGGCGGCGAGTTCCGCACCGGCGAGCGTCATGCGACGCCGCCGCACATACTCCGACAGCGGCATGCCGGCCAGCGCCGAGAACATCCGACGCAGGTGATACTCCGTCGTGCCGTGTTCGCGCGCGAACCCGGCGACGTCGATCTCGTCGGAGCCGGTGGCTTCGACCAGGTCTACCAGGGCGTTGAGCGTTCCGATCATGAGGTCCTCCTTTCCCCACCATCGTCGCCGCGCCCCGGCCATCGGAACCCGACTTCTCGAGTCCGATTCGATCGGCTCGGGCTCCTGCCGCCCGGGCCGGCCACGCGGGCGAGACTATCGGAAGGTTGCGGCCGTCGCAGTGCCCTGAGCGGCATCGAGCGGCGCTCCGGAAGCCCCGTTCACACGCGGCGCACAGAGTATGTGAACCGCGATCACATATTCTCGAAGGGTCGGGGGACTGGGGAGACGATTCGACATGATGGTTAACGACCTGCTCATCGGCGTCCCCGGCGAGCTACCGCCGCTCCCGCGCGAGGAGAATCCGTTCCTGAACACGGACGCTCTCGTCGGCGCACAGATCACCCGGATCCTCGTCGATGTCCTGGGCGGAGTCGTGGGCGTCCTGCTCGAGCTGCGACAGTCCTCGCGTCTCCGCGGCACCACCGCCCTGCTGCGGGTGACCGGTGTGGTGCAGCAGAACTGGCTGAGCACGCGCACGGCGAACGAGTTCACCGCCTGGTCGATCTCCGGAGCCGCCGTGCACCAGGGCGAGAAGGAGTTCCAGCTCGTGGTCGACTGCCTCCCGGTCGGGACGCTCCGCGTCGTCGGCTCCGCGGCCGATTTCACCCTTCTCCAGGCCAGCGCGCTCGATGTGCCGCCTCCGGACTACCGGTCTGATCCACGCGCGCTGATCCGGTTCGGCATCGCCAACGAGTCGACGGAGGTCGAGCCCATCGGCGTCGCCCGCTCCGCAGGAAGTCGCTGAGATAACGAGATCGATGCGTCACGTGCTCGAGATCAGCGCGGCGGCGAGTTGCCGAAGTCCGTCGAATCGACCATCGAACGTGTCTGTCGAAGTCGGCGGGTCGCCCACCGGGCGTTGCACATACGCGGTTCGCATGCCGATCGATTGCGCACCCCGCAGATCCCAGGCATGGGCCGCGACCATCAGCACTCTCGACGGATCGCCGGCCGCCGCCTCCACCGCCAGAGCATAGACCTCGGGGGCAGGTTTGTAGGCGCGCACGGCGTCAGCCGACAGCGCCAGATCCCATTCCAGCCCGGCGTGCTCTGCCAGCCGATGCAGCGTCTTCGTCGTCGCATTCGACAGCCCGAATACACGGAACCGCTGCACGAGTCGCGCGACACCGTCGGCGGAGTCGTCCCAGGGCGGAAGCCGCTCAGCCGCCGACGCCAGGCGGCCGATGAGGGCCTGGTCGTCGATCCCCGCCGTTTCAGCCACCCGCAGAGCCGCCTCGCGATCGAGAGTCTCCGTGTCGGCGTAGTCGCGTTCGCCCCTCGCGATGCGCGCCTGCTCTTGGTCGATGTGACTTTGCCAGATGCCGAGCAGCGCCTCAGTGTCGCGGGCGGTGCCCACCGCTTCGGCGATGGCGGTACGGAGACCGCGGGGCTCGTCGACGAGAGTGCCGAGCACGTCGAAGACGACGGTCGTGATGTCGCGGAACATGCTCTCGAGTCTGCCGTGGACGGCGACGACCAGGGTCGCGAGCGAAGAAAGAAAGTGCGGAGACAGCTCGAGGATTTTCGCTCTCGAGCATTGAGCATTCACATCAGTCAGCTTCTTGTGGTGGATCGGCAGGAGATTCCGCTCTACCCACCGCGCTTCGGCAACCAGCCAGTTCCGTGGCGCACGGAACTGGTAGAGCTGCTGCAGGGCGTCTCACGCTACGTGCGAAGCACGCTGCGCAATCTGGATCTCGTGCACGCCGTCATCCAATCAGGCGAGGATGACTTCTATTTCCTTGAGTAGAGGTGTGACCGCATCGGGAGAGTGCGCTGTCGCGTCTTCGTGCCCGGACCCGGGTTGAGACTATAGGCCCGGTCCGAGCTCGCGCATGGTGTCGAGGATCCGGTCGAGCATGCGTGGCTCGAGTTCCCGTTCGGACGCGCTGCTGTTGATCGCGAGGAACTGCAGTGCGTACGGGTCCTTGGCCGTTGGACATTCGAGTCCTCGTCCGGCCAGGCCTCCGCGAAGCTACGCAGGATTGTGCGACCCGAGGCGCCACCAGAGCCGGAGCAACTCGTTGTTGACCCTCCGCTGCACCTCCTGGCGTGCTGCGTGCACCCGCTTCTTGAGGTCGTCCAGCGTCGCGGCGTAGGAGTCGGGCACCAGATCATCCATCATGTCCTCCACCGCACGACCGAGCGCCAAGAGTCCAACGGCCGTTGGACAAAGGATCCGCATGGTGCCTCTGCGACCAGCCGGCAGCCATATCAACTCAAAGCATCGACCGGGTCGACTCGTTCTCTGAGTTTCGCGCTGGGACCGCCCCATGTCTGAGTAAGAAAAGCCCATTGACCAGCCACGATGCCGGATGAAACGCCAAGCTCTTCTGCCAACAAGCGGATACCTTGGACCGTTGTGATCGTGGCGAGTCTGTCTCCATAGGGCGAAGGGCGTTTGGGTTTCGGCAGGGGGTTTCGGCGGATCATCTTTCGGCGTGTCGTGCTTCTGCGTGTGGGAGCCGACCAG
The DNA here is from genome assembly GCF_059758615.1 of Microbacterium sp. GQ128. Classification (NCBI taxonomy): domain Bacteria; kingdom Bacillati; phylum Actinomycetota; class Actinomycetes; order Micrococcales; family Microbacteriaceae; genus Microbacterium; species Microbacterium sp. GQ128. Next base: position 188,819 of record NZ_JCAXDY010000003.1, on the reverse strand, counting down.
CCTGCCGTAAACGATCGTTTCCGCCACGGGATGACGTCAGAACGACATGAGGATGATTCTCGGCGAAACTCCTCCTTGTCGCGTCCAGACGCGACAAGGAGGAGCGGACGCCTGTTCCGACGTCCGCTCCCCCACCTCGATCGGCGTGGCCCGCTTGCGAGTCGAGTCAGGGCACTAAGTGGTGCGACCCGCGGGACGACGCACCCTAGCGAACATTGCGCCCGCTGCGATCAGCAGCATCGCCACGGCGACCACTGTCAGCGGCACCGTACCTCCGGTGGCAGGAAGTGCTCCAGCGACTACAGACGGATTGCTCGCCTGCGTGACCTCGAGGCTCGCCCATCCGATGAGTGAGCCCTCCGAGTCGAACACCGCCAGGCGATGCTCCCCCGGCACCGCATCAAGGGGGATACGGACCTCGATGGAACCCGCCCTGTCGGCCTGTACCCAATCGCCGCCGAGAAGTGCCGGGGTGGAGAACAGCCAGGCTGCCACCCAGGCGTCGGCCTGTCCGGCCCCGAGCTCAACGGTGAGCCGATCCCCCGGTGCCACCGCCATCGAGCCGAGCGCGATCCCGCCCGCCGAGACATCCTCGAGGATTTCGGCATTCTGATCTCGCGGCGCTGCATCAGGTTTCGTTTGCCCCGGGGGCATTGTCGCATCGGTCACCGCCACGGTCACTGGCGCGGATGGGCCGTAGGCCAGCGCGCCTCCGGGCTTGACGACGGCGACACTGAGTTCGGCGCCGTCTTGCGGAGAAGTCGCGACGAACTCGTAGGTGGCTTCGTTCGCCCCCGGGATGGGTACGGCTTCCGCTTCGCCGGGCGAAGTGAGGAACCACTGGAAGGAGTTGAGGACGGTGCCATTTGCGACGTCGCTCGACACGGTAACCGAATCGCCCTCCGCCGCGGTGAGGATGTCGCCGCCGACCTGGCTTCCGGTGATGGTGACCTTTTGTCGTGCCGGCGAGCCGTGATCGTCGACCTGGATGGTGACAGGATCCGCGACCAGCTCATCGGCGCCGTTCGCGAACTCGAGCACGGCGCGAACCTCGACGCCGTGCATCGCCTGCTCAGCTACCAGCGTGTGGTTCATGCCGGACGCGCCGGGGAGAGCGGCCCATTCCTCAGTGTCAGGCCATTTCCACTGCCATGCGATGGTGTCGCCGTCGGCGAGGGCAGGGTCCGCCATCAGATTGAGATTTACGTCGTACCCCTGGTGGTAGTGCTCGCCGAGGGCTTCGAAGAAGAGTAGCTGCGTATCCGGGGAGCTGTCGGATACGTTCAGCACCTGACTGAAGGCACCGACCTGGGTCGCGCCGGAGGTGTGCCCCTCGGGGAGGCTGGGCATGAAGGCGAGGCTCCAGCCCTGATGCTCTACCCCGATGGGCAGCTCCACGGACAGATCGGATTCCGCCGAGCCCTGTTTGATTATGCGCTCTTCGAAGTACGGCGCCTCGGACAGCGACCTCTGCAGCGACCACGTGTAGATGAGCCCCTCGATCTCGGGGTACACCCGTGCCGTAGTGCGAAGAGTCTGACCCACGCGGTAGACGCCCTGAAGACCTTCGACATGCACTTCTCGGAGCACGACGTCCTTGGCGACCGGGACTGATTGTGCGACGACCACTCCGTCACGAACCGTTTGAATCGTCCACGACACCCCCGTGGACTGCCAGGTGGGCCTGAGGTTGAGCGTGTCCGCATCCGTCTGGACGTAGTCGGAGAATCCGAACCACGGCCCCGCTGTCCCCCGCTGGGCCACCTGGATAGTGTCGCCGTCGGCGAGCGCACCATCCAGCTCGACGAAGATCTCATCTCCGAGGTAGATCTCGCCGTCAGGGAAGCTGGCGGTCAGGGGCTGGACCGCGGAGCGCACCTTCATCGGCACCCATGATGACTGCGCGACAGCCGTGTTCCCCTGGCGCACTTGGACACTGACTTCATAGTCGTTGTGGGTCATGTCCACGGGCAGCGTCAGACGTCCCTGGGCCTCCTCGCCTCCGCCGCGAAGCACGTAGGCGGATTCTGTGCCGATCTGCCGCCAGACCCACCGGTAGGTCTGGTCTGCGCTCGGGGTGTGTCCCACGACGCGGGCGCTCAGCGTCTCGCCCGGCGCGTAGAGCGGTTCGATGCCCGCGATCCCGAACTGTACGCCCGATCCGTCGGTCACCGTAACGGCCACGGGGGGAGAGGTGGATGCGGCGGTGAAGTTAGCCACGGTCGGCACGTAGCTGGCGGTCAGCGAGTGCGTCCCGACTGCGGGAGCGGCCGCGGTAAAGTTCGCTGCTCCATCGCTCACAGGTTCGTGTCCGAGGACTGTCGTTCCGTCGCGGAACTCGATGAACCCCTCGACATCCGCCGGGGTGACACGTGCGCTCAGAGTCAGAGGATCTCCACTCAAGAGCATGGTGCCGGATGCGGACAGCGCTGTTGTCGTTGTTGTCGGCTCCTCGAGGTCGCCGACAACGACGGTGTATGTCGCGGACGCGGTCTGGTCTGCACCGTTCACGGTAACGGTGCTGTTGACTCCGAGGCGGTATGTTCCGGCTGCGGTGAACGCCCAATTGGCATGCATGTGAGTTCGGCCGATGTCGAACGTGCGGATACTGGGGTCCTGTGAGGACCACAGGCGGTTCAGGGGGTCGCTTCCACCGCCGGTGTACACCTCAAGTTCGCCGGGGCCTTCGAAAGTGGCGAGAGAGAATTCCGTGGTGTCGTTGTCGATGGCGCCTCGCCCGACCGATTCGGTGTTGAACCCGGGCCAGAGCCGACCCGCCCCCGGGTTGACCTCCGATGCGAGCCACACGGTGGAGCCCTCGGTCGCGATGAACTCGTATCCTGCCGGCACGGACTGCTGTGCCGTGTTCTCAAGTTGGAACCACACCTCTTGTGCGTCGAAGCGCGTGCCGGCGCCTTCGGGCACATCGGCTTTGGTTCCGAGAGTCAGCTGGTCGTCGTCCAGGAAAGTCGACACCATGTCAACGTGCGCACCTGCGAGCACGCGATACTCCGTCGGCTGCGGCGCAACACCTTCGGCGGCGGTCGCTGCGGTGGGTAGGAGCAGTGATCCGGCCGCGACCGCTAGAGCGAGGATGGCCGCGATGCGTCGCGGCGGTGAGTGTGTAGTCAAGGTCTTCCCTCTCGTTCTCTCAAAGATTTCGGTTTGTGCTGCTCAGAGGCCGCTGGTCGCGTAGTGGCTCGCGGCTTCGGCGACGCTCGACTCGCGGGGTCGCGCGTCGGAACGTGTCGGGGCGTCAGAAGCTCCCGTAGTGCTCCGCTGCTTCGGCGACGAGGTTGTTGTATTCGACTGTCGGGTTGTAGGCGTGGACTGCGGCGATCCACCTGTCCGCGTCGTTGAGGTTTCCGCCGATGCTGCAGAGGTACCGGGCAGCGGAAAGTGCGCTGTCGTCGATGTTCTGGGGGTCGGCCTTGCCGTCGCCGTTGCCGTCGGTGCCCCATTCCGCCCATGTCGTGGGGATGAACTGCATCGGTCCGACCGCGCGGTCCCATACGGTGTCGCCATCGAGTTCGCCGTGGTCGGTGTCTCGGATGGCTTGGGTTGTTTCGCCGGTGAGCGGGATGCCGATGATCGCCGGCGATGCAACGCCATCGTGATCGATGGTCGAACCGTAGATTGTTCCGTGGTGGGATTCGACGTGCCCGATGCCGGCGAGGGTATTCCAGCCAAGTGCGCAGTCAGGGAACTCCGTAGCGACGTGCAGGGATGCGCCAGCATAGGCAGACAGCGCACGAGCCGGTATCCCTGTTATCTCGGCGTATTCCTGGACCCACGTCTGGTCGATCAGGCTTTGCGGCGATCCTTTCTCCTGGCTGAGGAGTGTGGGTGCGGATGAGGGCTCCGCGGTGACGCCCTCTTCACTCGATGGTGTCGCCCCTACGGGTACGCTCTCGGGCGCATCCGTCGAGGACACGGCGGAGACGCTGGCGATGAGGAGGATCGTTCCCGCCGCGAAGCTGGCGGCCGCCCCGAGGATCATCCACCTATATCGCGCATGTGGCGTAATGTTCTCGTGCGCCGGCGGCGTCGTTTCCGCATCCTCTCCCGCGAGGAGTGCGCCGAAGGCCGTTCGTCGTTCGGTGCTCATCCGCTGGCCTTCGTTGGCGCCGCGGGGGCGGGCACAGCGCGGAGACGGCGCAGGTACCAGGCGGCGGCGCCGATGATGCCGCCGATGATCAGCACTCCGCCTGCGACGATCCCGAGCACGATGGGGAGCTCCTGTTCAGCGATCACCGGACCCGCGGTCGTCTCGTTCGAGTCGGTGAACTCACGCTTGCGTCCTTCAAGGAGCTCCGTCGAGGTCCCCGAGACGGCGGCTGCTTGTGCCGCTGCGACAGCTTCGGCGGCCGCTGCGTCGACGGCAGCGTTCACTTCCTTCGCGGCGCTGGCATCGGCGGAGCTCAGCCCGCAGAACGCATCGCCCAGGGGCACGTCGCCGACCTGGAAGACGTACGTGTGAGCGGCCGTTCGGAGGGATGCTCCGGTCTTCGGATTGGTGGCGACCGCATGCACGGTGAGCTTGTAGATTCCTTTCTCCGAGAAGACCCACTGGGCGTGGGTGTGAGCGGGCTCGGGAACGCGGATGACGCCGGGAAGCGAATACCCGCCTCCGGCAAGGAGTGACTCGATGCCTCCGAAGGATCCTTGGCTGGACAGGTACACCCGGCCCGGGCCGTTGACCCCGGAGACGTGGATGGAAACATCGCTGTAGCCGCTGGCGGCGGTGCGGTTCGTGTCCCAGCCGGGCCAGATGAGGCCTGGGTTCTGTGTCAGCGGTAGCACGTAGCCGGCAGGCGCCCCTGGGGTGCCGCTGGGGATGTTGCTGCGGTAGGCCGACTCCTTCACTCGCAGCAGTACGTTCTCGGCCTCCCTGACCACGCGGTGGCCCGTCACGTCTTCCATGAGCTGCAGTACGGCTTTGCCGTTCGCTGCGGACACGAAGAAGGCGTCGATGTGTCCTGATTCGAGCACCACTCCCGGCACGCACTGCTGGCTGGGGGCTGTGGGTGCCGGTCCGATCGGCACCGGGGGTGGCGGTGGCACCGGTGTCTGACCGCCTCCGCCAATCCCGGTCACGGTGAACTCATCCCAACCGAGGAATGTGCCGTCGTCGAGCTCGACCGCCAACCGATGGGCGCCGAGGCGGATGCCGGCGGGGAGGTCGATGGTGAGACTGCCCCGCAAGTCAGCTTGGACCCAGCCTTGCCATTCGGGCTTCTGTCCAGGCATCCAGACCGACAGCCAACGCCCAGCTGCAGTGGTGTGTGTGACGCGGGCCGAAAGAGTTCCCTTCGACAGCGCCTTGCCGGGGGTCGTGATGACCAGCCCTTCCCCGGCAAGGTTCCTATCGAAGTCGGCGTCGAGGGGCGGGGTGCGGTCGTCGAAGTCAGGCTTCGGGAGAACTTCACCGTCGACCGTCACCTCCGCCGGAGGCGAGCTGGAACTCGAATGATCCGTGCTCCAGGTGGGAACGAACTCCGCGACCAGACGGTGTTCTCCCGGCGTGAGCGCGGTGGCCAGGAACGCGGCCTCCCCGTCGACGAGTGGCGTGTGGCCGAGCACGCGGTTGCTGACCGTGTCGCCGAACTGCACGGCCCCGGTCGCATCGGACGGTGTGACCTTCGCGCTGAGCAGGACCGCCTGCCCTGAGGATGCGGCTGCTGTGGAGGCGGTGAGCGTAGTGGTTGTGGTTCGGGTGTGGTCATCGATGTCGCCGACGATGAAGGTGTAGTCGTTCTGGGCCGACTGCGCGCGTCCGCTGACCGTGCCGGACATCTCGAACGTCAGCGTGTAGGTGCCGGATCGCGTGAACGCCCAGTTCATGTGCGTGTGCTGGGGAACCCCGGTCGACCACGCGGGCAGCGATGAAGTGGAGCTGAATACGCGGTTCACCGTGGGGCCGTTCTGCAGGTAGACCTCCAGTTCGCCGGGACCGTGCGCGTCGAGCAGGCGGACATCGAGCGTGTCACCCTGCACCTGCCCGTCGAGTCGCGGGTCCTCTGTGCTGAAGCCCGGCCAGATGATTTCGCGGTTCTGTGTCTGCGGCGCCAACCAGATGGTGTCTCCGGGCTGTCCGAGGAATGCGTAGGACGGAAGGTTAGGGACCTGCGTTCGTGCCTTTTCGCTCAGGTGGAACAGCACGTCGCTCGTCGCGAGGCGGGTCCCCAAGTCGACGATGCCGTCACCGTTGACGTCCATGTCTGCCTTGGTGTCGAGAACGAGGTTGTCGCCGTCGAGGTAAGCAGAGACGGTGTCGGTGTGCACATTCTCAACGATCGTCTTTTCCCGGCTCGGGGGCGCCGGTTCGTCGGATTGATTCTCGGGCAGCGGGATGCCGGGGTTCTCGGGTAGCGGCGGATCCGGGTCTGGGTCCGCACCGGGTGCGGGTGCCGGGTCAGGAGCAGGGGCGGGAACCGGATGGGGAACAGGTGCGGGAGCCTCGACCTGGAACGAGACAGTGTGAGGCTGGCTCGTGTGCAGCGATACGCCGGCCTCGTCGAGGAGTGTCGCCGTCGCGGTGATGGTGTAGTCGCCGGGTGCGGTGAAGCGCCATGATGTGGCCAGCCGCTCGCCCGCCGCGATCTGCAGACTCTGTGGAGCGTCTGTCCCCGAGCCCAGCAGCACCGTGCTGTCATCCGCGGAGGTGACGATGACCTGTGCGCCCTCCGCATCGGTCCGCCCGGGAGCCGCGCTTCCTGGAAGTGCGACCGTGGTCCACTCGACCAGCACGGCGCTCGATTCAAGGGGCACGCCGGTTGCGTCGAAGGCAGCTGGAAAGGGGTCGGTCGAAGAAACACGGAATGCGGATGGTGAGGCGACGGGAGTGCCCGTGCTGTCCGCGGCGCCGATCATCAGCGGGCCGTCATCGGTCTGGCCTATCTGAAGCAGCGTGGCATCGATCGCCGAGGGCGCGTCGGCTGCCGTCGCACCCGCTGGTACGAGCATGGTGAGGGTGAGCGCCAGGAGCGCCCCGATGGATGCGAGGCGGACCGGACGACGAGGTGAGTGCAGCCGGGTCATCGGAGCGCCCCTTCGGGGACCGGTGTGGTGGCGTCGTCGATGATGGGCTGGGTCGTGCCCGGTTCCGCGATCTGCTCTGCGCGGGTGCGGCGGCGCAGGTACTTCATCAGCAGTCCGTGTCGGGGTGCGAAGAACCAAGCGAGGAGGAAGACCGCTGTGGCGACGAGGACGATCATTCCACCGACCGGAAGGTCGAAGCTCCAGGACACGTACAGCCCGATCAGAGCGGAGGTGGCACCGATCACCGGGGCGAGGATCATCATCGCGATGAGCCTGTCCGTAAGGAGTCTCGCTGCGGCGGCCGGAGTGATCAACAGCGCGAGCACGAGGATGTTTCCGATCGTCTGGATGGAGATGACGATCGCGACGGCCACCATCACGTACAGCACGAGATCGAGGATGAAGACGGGGACGCCGGTGGAGCGCGCCATTTCTCGGTCGAGGGTGACGGCGACGAACTCTTTGTGGAAGAGGAAGACGATGAGCAGCAGGAGCACGCCGGTGATCGCGACGGTGTAGATGTCTTCGTCGGGGATGCCGGTGATCGATCCGAAGAGGAACTGCTGCAGGGAGCCGGCATACCCGGGCGCTTGTGAGATGACGACAATGCCGAGGGCGAAGGCGGCCACGAAGAAGACGCCGATGATCGAGTCCTCTTTGATACGGCGGTTCTGCGAGAACACGGCGACGAGGATCGCGGTGAGCACACCGGCGACGGCCCCACCGAGCACCAGGTTGCCCTGGATCACGAAGGCGACAGCGAGGCCGGGGAAAACAGCATGGGCAACCGCGTCGCCGATGAAAGCCATGCCACGGAGCACGACGTAGCATCCGATGACGCCGCAGACGACGCTCGACATCATCGCGATGATGAGCGCCTTCGGAAGGAATCCCAGGTCCGGGTTCAGCAGATCTTGAATGAAATCGATCGGGGAGAGCATCAGGCGGAGACCCCCAAGGTCTTCAGCAGCGGGTTCGTGGCCTTCACGTCGAACGTATGCATCCAGACCTCCGGGTCGACGAGATCGGATGGCGGCGCGTCGGCGATCACGGTGCGGTTGAGCAGGCAGAGTCGTGAGCATTCATGCATGGCGCCGACCAGGTCGTGAGTGGTCATCAGCACGGCCTTGTCCTCGCTTGCGAGTTCGCGGAACAGCTCGATCAGCAACTCCTGCGTGGGCATGTCGAGACCCGTGAAGGGTTCGTCGAGCAGCAGCAGTCTGGGCCGCAGGGCGAGCGCACGCGCCACGAGGACGCGCTGTCGTTGACCGCCCGACAGTTCACCCACGGGTCGTGTGCGCAGGTGGTCCATGTGCACGCGCTCGAGCGCTTCAGCAGCAGCATCGAAGTCCGAGACGCCGGGTCGGCGCAGCCAACCGATCCGCCGTATGCGCCCGGTCATGACGGCGTCTTCGACCGAGATCGGGAAGTCCCAGGCGAACTCGTGACGCTGCGGCACGTAACCCACTCGGGAACGAGCCTGCGCTCCGGTTCGACCGTCGACGTGGACGCGCCCGTGTTCGGTGCGGATGAGGCCAAGGATGGATCGAAGCAGTGTGGTCTTGCCTGCACCGTTCGGACCGATCAGGCCGACGAACTCTCCGGTGTCGATGCGCAGGTTCACGTCATGGAGCACGCGTCGTCCGCCCAGCTGGACGGTGAGGTCGGTGACGTCGAGGGTGTTCATTCGTTTCCCTCTGACTGGCGGCGAGCGGCGAACGCTCGGGACTTGGCCCGACGGGTCGCAGTTCCGACCACGACAAGGGCGGCGATGAGGACGACGGCCACTCCGCCGACAACAACCCAGACGATGACGCCCAGCTCGTTGGAGTCGTCCGACATCGCGGTTGCATCGCTGGGCTCCGACGGCACCGCTGACGGAATCTCCGTCTGCGCGAACGTCATCCCGAAAGCCTCCTGCGGGTCTGTGGCATCGCCGACCGCGAATCGCAGCGTGTCTCGGGCGGAGGCTGCTTCACCCGTGTTGAGCTCGGCGTCGAACTGGATCTCCACGAGGTAGATTCCTGGTTCGGTGAACACCCAGTTGGCATGAGTGTGCGTGTTGACCTCGATCCACGTCTGCTGCGGGAACGGCTCATGTGTCGACCACAGCGGCTGCGGATCTCCGAAGTTGCCGCTCTGGAGATAGACGGACACGTCTCCCGGACCTTCCACACCCAAGATGTTGAGTGTGGTGCCCAGGTTCAGCGAATCCAGCACGTTCGGTTCCTGGGTGTTCCAGCCCGTCCAGATCACACCGGTTTTCTGCGTCTGCGGCACGACCCACACCTCAGTGCCGGGCTCTTCGGCGAGGAAGCTGTACGCCTCGGCATCCGGTACGGGGAGGATCGATGCGTCGTTGACCTTCATGACGACATCTTCGAGGTGACGCCAATAGGACGGCGACTCGGTGTCGTCGTGGATCTGGATGATCCACTCGCCCGTGTTGAGCGTTGGTCCGAAGTCGACGTGCCCCGCGTCGCGGACGACCTGGCCGGTACCCTGCGACTGGTCCGGGTCGATCGTCTGATCGAGAGGGTCAACTTCTTCGGCAGAGGCGACGGTCGGTGCGAGGAGTGCCGCAAAGGCCAGGATCAGCGCCGGGGCGGTGGCGCGTCGGAGACGGGTCTGTCGGGGGATCATGCTCATTCTCTTTCAGTGCTGCCGAGGCAGTCGCGGAGGCTTTGCGCGTTGAATCGCATCATGTCGATGTAGGTGGTGACGGTCTCGCTGAAGGCATCGCCGTAGATCGGGCACACGGCGATGCCCTGCTCTTTCGCCACCTCCACGAGGGTGGATGACCGGCTCGCCAGGTTGGGTTCGAGGAACACGGCGGGAACGCCGAGGTTGCGGATGGTCTCGGTCAGGCGCTTGCGTTCCGCGAGCGAGGGTTCGATGGCCGGGTTGGGCGTGACGAAGCCCGAGATGGTGACGTCGTACGCCTGAGCCAGATACCCGAACGCATCGTGGGTGGTCACGAGGGTGCGATCGGCCTTAGGTATCTCGGCGATCGTCTCCGTGACCTCGGCGTCGAGTGCCGCCAGCTGCTCGAGGTAGGACGCCGCATTTCGGGTGTACTCCGGGGCTCCCTCGGGATCGACCTCGATGAGCGTGTCCCGGATGATCTCGACGTAAGCCATGGAGTTGCGCACGTTCTGCCACAGGTGCGGATCGATCTCGCCATGGACGTGCTTGCCGAGCACGGCCTGCGGCAACTGGTAGATCGGCGCACCGGCCCGTCCGAGGAAACGGTAGGCAGGATCTCCCGGAATCTCGTGCAGGGCCTTGTTCGGGACCTCGACGACGACGTCGTCGAGGGGGAAGATCTCTTGGTGGATATCGCCCGAACCGTGTTCGTGGTCGAGCAGCACCTCAAATGCCCGGGAGTCGAGGTTCAGGGTCAGGTCGGAGTGCCCGGCGTCGAGGACGACAGGATCCGACTTCCCCGGCACATCGTAGGGGTCGACGCCGACCGCGAAGGTCACCTGTCCGGTCGCGACCTCTATCGGCTTCTGGTCGTTCGAGACCTGCAGCTTCGCCTGTAGGTCGAGTGTGTAGATTCCCGGTTCCGTGAAAGCCCAGCTGAGGTGTGTGTGGGCATCCGGGGGGATGCTCACCGAGTCGTCGCGGTAGCCGCCGGCTTCATCGAAGCCGTCGGCTGAGTCGAAGTAGATGTCGACATCGCCGAAGCTTCCGGTCAGGTATGCCACGAGGGAGCCGGGCCCCTGGACCGCGGTCGCGGAGAGGTGCACGTCGGATGTCCGGCTCGCCCCCAGCGCTGCGCCGTCGCCGGCGACACGCAGCCCGAGCCAGATCGTGTCGAGCGAGACGTCTTCGACGAGCGGGATGATCTCGGCCGCGTACTTCACCGCCTCTTCGGCGAGGGAGATGTTCGGCACGCCGTCCGGGAGGTTGGTGTCGAGCGCCTTGATGAGGCTCTGCTCCTCCAGCATCAGGTAGTTCGAGAAGGCGACGTCGGTGTACACGATGTCGCGCACGTCGCGCAGGGAGGGTTCGTGGCTGTGGGGGTCTCCGCCCTCGGGGACCAGGGAGATCACGTCTGCGCGATCACCGGCGACGTTGCGGGCGAGATCCGCGAGGATGCCGGTGGTCGTCATCACCTGGATGCGGCCGTCGTCCTGGCGGCCGTCGTCCTGGCGGCCCGGCTGAGCAGAGCATCCGACGACGACGGATGCCGCGGCGAGCACGGCGGCACACCGGAGAAGACGATTCGGCACGGGGGATTTCCTTGTCGTTCTGAAGGGGGTGCCGCAGCGCGGCGGAGGACTCCGGGGAATCCGTCCGCCGCGCTGCGGCAGGTGTTCACTCGGTGCTGTCGACCATCGCCGCCGCGCGGCGGCGATGGACGAGCAGGACGCCCGCACCGACCAGGAGCAGGATCGCTCCCGTGGTGAGGTATCCCCCGAACTCGGCACCGGTCACGGCGAGGTCGCCGCTCGGCGACTCGCCCGCTCCGGCTCCGGCCGCTCCCACCTGCAGCTGCTGCCAGCCGATGAGGGTGCCTGACGCGTCGAACACGGCGAGCCGGTGGGCGCCTGCGGGGGTTCCGGCGGGGATCGTGACCGCGATGGTGCCGTCGGCCGCGACCTGGATCCAGTCGCCGCTCAGCAGCACCGGCTCAGAGAACAGCCACGCGGCCACCCACTCGCCGGCGTACTCGGTCCCCTCACCCATCTGCACCGTGATGACCTGGCCCGCGACGACCGAGCTGCTGGACGGCGTGATGCCGCCGGCCTGGACGCCCTCGAGCGACGCCTCCGTCTGCGCGGTCGGTGCCGTGGTCGGCTTCGGAGAGCCCGGGAGCACGGTGATCGTGACCGGGGCCGACTCTGCGATGACCTGGTGGTCGTGGTTGTACAGCTTCGCCACGATCTGCGCACCGGCATCCGACTCGGCGACCTCGTGGGCGAGGCTGCCGGTGAGCGCACCGGAGATCACGGAGAAGTCCGCGTCGCCGGAGCGCTTGATGAACCAGTGGTGGTGGTCCTCACCCGTCGCGGGGTTCTGCACGGCCGCGAGGGAGGCTGTCTCACCGACGTGATATCCGCTCGCCGCGCCCGAGATGGTGAGTTCGGTCACCGGGTCGGGGTCGGTTCCGCTGTCCGTCACGGTGAGCGTGTGCGGTGCGGATTCGGCGATGATCGCGTGAGTGTCGTCGAACATGCGGATCACGAGCTGTGCGCCGGCGTCCTCTGCGGTCACCGCGTAGTCGAGATCCTTGTCCCTGGACTGATCGACCCACACGAAGTCGGAGGCCCCGGCGCGCTTCACGTACCAGTGGTAGTGCGCGTGATCGGTCTGCGGCGTCTGGGCGGAGGTGAGGCGGGCGGTGTCGCCCGGCTCGTACGACTGCTTGTCCGCGCTCACGGTGAGCGTGGTGACGACCGGACGCTGCTGCGCGGTGATCGTGACCGCTGCGGACTCGGCGTGGATCTCGCCGTCGTGCAGCAGCTGCACCTTGACCTGTACTCCGCTGTTGGCGAGGGTCGGCTTGAACTTGTACTCGGCAGCCGTCTGACCGTCGACAGCGGTGAACTCCGTCGCGCCGGGCAGCTTCGCCAGCCAGCGGTGGTCGGTGAGACCGGTCGGCGTGGACTGCGCGGCGGTCAGAGTTGCCGTCTGTCCGGTCCAGTAGTCGTCGGCATCGCGGTTCGTCTCGATCGTCAGGTCGGTGGCCGGGATCTCGTTGTGGTCGTCGACCTTCACGATGACGGGTGCCGATTCGACGTAGGAGCGACCGTCGTCGTAGGTCAGTCGAGCGATCACCGCTGCACCAGCGAACCGGTCGGTGACCTCGAAGGAGTACTCCGCGCCGTTCTCGTCCGCGACGAGCGTCGGCGTGGTCTCGCCCTCCTCCTGTACGTACCACTCGTACCGCGTGAGCACCGAAGCGGGTGCGACGGCTGCACTGAGGGTGGCGGTGTCGCCGGTGTGATAATGGTCGGAGATGCCCTTGACGGCGATCTTCTGCAGCGGCGCCGCGCCGTGATCGTCGACGTCGATGGTGAGGACAGGAGCCGTCGCGACGGCCTTGCCGTCTTCCCCAAGAAGCTCGGCGGAGACCTTCGCACCGTGCAACGCCTGCTCAGCGGTGAGGCGGTGCGTCGGACCGGTGGCGCTAGTGATGACGACGGGAGAGTCCTGATCCTCACGCTGGAGGTACCACCGGATCTCGCCGTTCAGAGCTTCCGGCGTGGTGGTGGTGAGCGACAGGTCGATCGGTGAGCCGCTGTGATAGTGGTGCGAGAGCGGAGCGATCGCGATGGTCGGGACCACCGGTTCTGGTGTGATCGCCACGGCTACCGGCTGCGAGGTCACCGTCAGCGGCACCGAGGCTCCGGTGGAGAAGTCCTGTCCGCCGGAGACGAGCGCGCGGTACTGCGCACCCTCGAGGGCCGCGACCGTCAGGGTAGCGGCGGTCGCACCGGCGACGTCGGCCCATTCGGCCTCAGCGGATGCTCGCGTCTGCCACCGGTAAGCGGAGAAGGTCGAGTCCGCTGGCGTCTGCGCTGCCGTGAGGGTCAGCTCGCTTCCGGCGTCGACGGGGTTCTCTGCACCGGTGACGGTCAGCGACTCCGGGGCTGGCGCCACCGTGAACGTGTAGGTCGCGGTGTTCGACGTCGACGTTTTGGTCCCGTCCGCGCTTGCCACCCTCGCGGTGACGTCGAAGGAGTACGAGCCGGGTTCGGTGAAGCCCCAGTTGGCGTGGGTGTGAGCCGGGAAAGGCTGGCTGATGCTCGCGGGGAGCGAGTAGCCGCCGCCGACGAGGAGCGACTTGGGGTCTCCGAACGCGCCCTGCGACCAGAGATAGACATCGCCCGGGCCGTCGACCGTCACGTCGAACTCGGTCTTCGCACCGGGATACACGGCCTGGATCGACTGCGTATCCCATCCCGGCCACAGCAGGTCATGATCCTGGGTGATGGGCAGATGGTAGAGCGTCGACGGTGCTCCCGGCGGCAGAGCCACCTCAGGGAACCCGGCGATGATCGACTGGCTCTTCACGAAGAGATCCACCGACTCCGGGGTGCGCAGCACGTGAGAGCCGGTGACGTCCTCCTTGAGCACGAGACGAACGCTGTCGTCTTCGTTGAGAACGAGGTTGAAGGCGTCGATGTGCCCGGTATCGAAACGGATCGGATCGTCGCTCACCACGGGCGCATCTGCTGCGAACGCCATGGTGGGGACGGCCAATCCGGCTGCGAGCACGAATGCGCTGACGAGCGCACTGCCTCGCAGACGGGATGAAACAGACATGGGTATGGCCCTTTCTGACGGAACGCGGGAAGGAGTCAGCAACGGACGCACCCTTACTGATAATGGTTATCATTATTCATAAGAGCGGACAATGATGCAACTGGAGGTCCGGGTGGACGTTGATCAGCTCACGCCGATAGTCGTCGAGGACGCGACCGGGATGCCGCGGCGTCGTTCAGCGCATGCTGAATCCATCCGCGCCGCCCTGGAGGCGGCGGATGGATTCATCTCCGCACAATCGCTGAGAGATCTACTGCTCACTCGCGGGGGATCCGCGTCGCTGCCGACGGTGTACCGCCAGCTGTTGGCGCTCGTATCGTCAGGGGCAGCCGACACCATTGCGTACGGCGGACGCCAGCTGTACCGCGCGTGCCGATCCCATCCCGATCACCTGCATCTCATCTGCGAGTCCTGCGGAAGCACCGCCACCGTCAGTCCACCCACAGACGACTGGATCACTAAGGCGGCGGCCGCTCATGGGTACGCCGTGAACAGCGTCGCGATGAACGCCTTCGGTCGTTGCGCAGATTGCCGACCCGCCGCATATGCACCCTGACGCATCCTGCGCGCGGCTGTGGATGAGCATCAGTTAGATAAACGCATTGCGATTTGTTTATGCGTTGCGATGAACTAGGTGCATGGACACGGAGCAAGGACTCGACGCGACTGCTGACCTGTTCAAGGTCCTCGGCTCGAAGTCACGGCTCTTTCTGCTCCGTTTACTGGCGACCGAGCCGGCCGGTGTCAGCGCGCTGACCGCCCGGAGCGGCCTCTCGCAACCGCTCGTGTCGCAGCACTTGCGAACCCTGCGGCTTGCCGGAATCGTCACCGTGTCCCGCACCGGACGAGAGGCCGTTTACCAACTGGCCGACCACCACATCGCCCACGTCGTGGACGATGCGCTCGCCCACGTCTTGGAAGAGAAACCGATTCACGAAGGAGCATCCGATGAGCACCATTGAGATCCACGCCGAGCACTCGGTCACCGAGCACGAGCACGGCAGCGACTGCGGCCACGAGGCGGTTCAGCACGACGGCCACGTCGACTACGTGCACGGCACGCACCACCACGCCCTGCACGAAGACCACTACGACGAGCACGAAAGCGTTGCCGAGCACTCCGTCGACGCCCACACGCACGGCGCGGATTGCGGCCACGAGACCGTCGAGCACGATGGTCACATCGACTATCTGCACGATGGACACAAGCACGCCGAGCACGGCAGTCACTACGACGAGCACTGAGCGGCGACAGCCGGATAGACCAGGGGGGCCGACGGATGTTTTCCGCCGGCCCCTCCTGGTGTTGTGCTCAGCCCTGACGTCCCTTGAAGCGCGGGTTGAGCTTGTTGATCACGAAGACCCTTCCCCGACGACGCACGACCTGAGCGCCCGGCTGACTCTTCAGCGACTTGAGCGATGCACGAACCTTCATGACGAACTCCTTATTGATAATTCTTCTCATTAACAGACTAGGGTGGGAGCGAGATCCGGTCAAAGAAGGAGCAGGTCGAGCGTGCAGAACAGCAGTCCACTAGTCGTCGTCGGAGTGTGCGTACCGGAGCGGCAGTCGTACGCCGCCCGTCTCGCACGCGAGACCGGTGGCCATCTGATTCCCCTGGTGGAGCGGACGCCGCCGCAAGGGCGACAGCCGATCCCGCTCTCGCCGGAACATCCCGCAGCGGCCCGGATGCCGTCGAGCATCGTGGCGGACGTCGCGAGCGAGCTGGATCTGCCGCACGTCAGCCTGGCCAACGATCCGCG
This sequence comes from Microbacterium sp. GQ128, assembly GCF_059758615.1. Classification (NCBI taxonomy): domain Bacteria; kingdom Bacillati; phylum Actinomycetota; class Actinomycetes; order Micrococcales; family Microbacteriaceae; genus Microbacterium; species Microbacterium sp. GQ128. The sequence continues at coordinate 172,736 of NZ_JCAXDY010000003.1, read as the reverse complement.
TTCCTCTGTCATCTGCGTCGTCGACACCTTGCATCTGGCGCACGACCTCCGCGACGGCGAGCCGCTTATGAAAGCCGTCGGCGACGGCGACGACCGGGGCGACTTCGGTTCCCGAGCGCGCCGCGCGGTGTCTTATCTCGAGGCGGCGACGCTGATCTGCTTTGTGAATTGGGAGTCGACCCCCACCGCCGAGCTTTCGCTCCTCATGGCACTCGCCTCGCACCTCAATCCCGCGGCACGCGTCCGGCTCTCTCGAGGGCCCGCGGAGGACATCCGCGCGCTGTGCGCATCTTCGCCGCAGTCGCCGCCGTTGCTCGAGCGGGCGGGATGGGTGCACTCCCTCAACGATGAGCACGACCCCCATATGACCGACTCCCGGGTGACGACGCTGCGCTACGAGCAACCGCGCCCGTTCCATCCCGGCCGGCTCACCACGACGCTGAACGACATTGATTCCGGGCGGCTCGGCACCGCGCTCCGGTCAGCCGGGTTCTGCCGCCTCGCCACGCGCGCCGGCATCCTCGCGCGCTGGGATCAGGTCGGCTCGGCGATCTGGATCGATCCCCTCTCAGCTGACCTCGAGGCCGCGACCACCGCGCAGGATCTCGCGTTCACCGGACTCGACCTCGACCGACACGGGATCCGCGCAGCCTTCGACGCCGCAGCCGTGACCGACGAAGAGCTCACGGCGGGCCCCGCAGCCTGGCGGCGATTCGCGGATCCCCTCCCCGCCTGGCCCGTGAACGTCGAGGAGCTGCCGTGAGCGAGCACGGTCTCCATCCGCGAACCTGGGATGACCAGGCCGCCGGTCTGGAGCGGTCGGGACAGGTGTCGTCGCCGTGGGTCGCCGACGCGGTCGCCTGGGTGACGTCGAAGCTTCAACGACCCCCGGAGCTCGTCATCGATGCCGGATGCGGGGCCGGTTTCGCTGCGCGCGCGTTCGCGCACGCCGCGCCGTCCACTCAAGTCCTTGCAGTCGATCAGAACGAGAAGATCCTGGAGACGGCGCGCCGCCTGACAGCTCGCGCACGGCTGGACGACCGTGTGCGCACGGTGCAAGCCGATCTCGAAGAGGGTCTGTCCGCCCTCGGCCCGGCCGACATCGTCTGGGCGAGCGCCGTGATTCATCACCTGCCGGATCCCGTGCGGGGACTGGCCCGGGTCGGCGAAGCCTTGGCCGACGACGGCGTTTTTGCCGTAGCCGAGGGCGGCCTGCCCATGCGCGTGCTTCCGGGCGGATATGGCGTCGGGCGCCCGAGTTTCCTGTCGCGTCTCGAGGCGACCCTCAGCGATTACTTCGTCCGCGAATGGTCGCTCGGCGACGCCGCGATCGGCGGTGGGAAGGACTGGAGGTGGATGCTTGCCGAGGCCGGGCTCACACCGCTCGCGAGCAAGACCTTCCTCCTCGACTGGCCAGCGCCCGTGGAGGACCGCGTCCGCGACCACATCCGCGAGCATTACCTTGACATCCGTTCCATGATCGGCGGGCTGTTGGACGACGACGATCGCAGCGCCCTGGACGTGCTGCTGGACGGCGACGACGCTCGGAGCCTCGCCCGCAGGGATGACCTCTTCCTACTCTCTGCCCATACCGTGCATCTGGCGACGCTCGCGCGGTGACAGGTCAGGAGGGGCCGATGCGCCCATCCACGAGAGGAACGTTGTGCTCGGCATCGCCGATCACGGCGGGATCGTGCGAGACGCAGACCACGGCGACGCCGCGCGCGGCCTCTTCGCGCAATACCGTTCTGATTCGGAGGCTGCTGGCGGAGTCGAGGCCGGTCGTCGGCTCGTCGAGTAGCAGCAGGTCAGCGCCTCGCGCCAGCCCCTGGGCGAGCAAGGCTCGCTGCTGTTGGCCGCCGGAGAGGGAGGCGAACGGGTGCCTGGCCAGCGCTCGGATGTCGAGTCGGTCCATCGACTGCTCGACGACCGCGCGGGCCGCGGCATCCATCCGGCGCCACATCCCGAGGTGGCCCCACGCCCCAACGCTCACGACGTCTTTCACCGACACCGGAAGACCCGGAGGGATCGCGGCACGCTGCGGGACGAAGGCGATGCTACCTCTGACCGTACGCTCGCCGCCGTGCTCTCGCGTGCCCGCCAGCACCTCGAGCAGCGTCGACTTGCCCGCGCCGTTCGGCCCGGTGATGACGGCCATCGTCCCTGAAGCGAACTCGACTCGGACACCGGAGAGCGCCGCCCGCCCATCGAAAGCGACGTCGATGCCTGTCAGTTGCGCGATCATGCCGCACTTCGTTCGGGAGGAGGTCATGAGCCCAGCTTATGAGTTTGATAATCGTTCTCAAAAACGTCTAGGCTCGCAAACCGTGAGCATCCATTCGACCGGCGTCCTCGGCCCGTTCGCCCTCGACTTCCTGCAGCGCGGGATGCTCGGCGGCGCACTGGTGGCCATCCTGTGCGCCATCGTCGGTACGTGGGTCGTGATCCGCGGGATGGCGTTCCTCGGGGAGGCGCTGGCTCATGGCATGCTTCCGGGCGTCGCGCTGGCGACCGTTCTCTCGCTGCCGGTCCTTGTCGGCGGCGCCACCAGCGCTGTCGCCATGAGCGTGGGTATCGGTGCGCTGCAACGACGCGCGCGCCTGTCGTACGACACCAGCATCGGCCTCTTGTTCGTGTCGATGCTGGCGCTGGGCGTCATCATCATCTCCCACTCGGGCAGCTTCGCCACCGACGCGACCGCCATCCTGTTCGGCGACATCCTGGCGATCAGTCAGAGCGACCTCGTGCTGCTCGCCGTCGCCGCCGCCACCGGATTGATCGTCGCCGTGCTCTTCCACCGCTCGTTCGTCGCCCTCTCCCTCGACGCCCGCATCGCCGCCGTTCTCGGTCTGCGCCCGCGGATCGCGCAGCCCGTGCTCGTCGGACTCGTCACCCTCGCCGTCGTGGCCTCCTATCAGGCGGTCGGATCGATGCTCGTCGTCGGCCTGCTGCTCGCACCGGCGGTCGCCGCCGGGCACTGGACCACCCGCATCCCCACGCGGATGGCACTCGCCGCCGTCTTCGGCGTGGTCGCGGTGTTCCTCGGCCTCCTCGCCTCCTGGTACGCCGCGACGGCCGCCGGAGCTTCGGTGGCGGCATCCGCCATCCTGCTCACCTGCCTCTCATGGGCAGCGCGCCAGGCCGTCCACTCTCTCGGGACGCGGACGCGACCCGTCTGAACCCGTCGTCGCGACGAAGCGACCTCCCGCACGACACACGACAAGGAAGGATCCCGTGCGCTCTCGCATCGCCCTCTTCGCCCTCACCGGCACACTCGCCGTCTCCCTGGCCGCCTGCGGCACCGCGTCCACCGAACCGACGGCGCCGAGCGGCCCGGCCGACGACGGACACGGCGCGGTCGCCGGCGCGGAAGAAGTCGCCGAACCGCAGCTCGGACTCACCTCGATCGACGCGCAGGGGCTCGTCACCCACCTAGACCTGCTCGACGAGAGCGTCACCGACATCGGCGAGATCCCGGCACCTACGGCCATGACGACCGACGGACGCTATCTCTTCGCCCAAACCGACGACGGCATCGAGATCGTCGACAGCGGCGTGTGGACCTGGGATCACGTCGACCACTTCCACTACTACCGGGCGGCGCCCACGTTGCTCGGCTCCGTCGCGGGAGAAGGCGACGCCGCGATCGCGACGACCAATCTGTCGACCACCGGCGGCACCGGCCTGTCGTTCGCCGGTTCCGGCGATGCCGTGCTGCTCGACACCCAGGCCCTGTCGAAGGGCGAGATCACCGAGTTGTTCCGCATCGAACGCCAACCCCACGCCGGGCTCGTGGTCCCGGTCGGCTCCTTCGCCCTCGTCACCGAGGGATCCGACGGTGTCGGCTCCTCGGTCGTCGGCTACACGGCCGACGGTGAGGCGGTGGGCCTCGAGGAGCCCTGCGCCGCTCCGGCCGGCACCATCACGACCCGGGTCGGCGCCGTGATCGGCTGCGAGGACGGCGCGCTCCTCGCGCGCGTCGACGACGACGAGAAACTGCACGTCGAACGGATCCCCTACCCGGCCGGAACGACCGCACCCGCCGCGACCTCGTTCGACAACCGCGAGGGGCGCCCCACGGTCGCCGGCCTCGCAGGCCCTGCCGGCTCCGAGGGGATCTGGCTCTTGGACACGCGCGAGCGTGCCTGGACCCTTCATCCCTCGCCCGCTCCCCTCGAGCACGTGACCGCGGTCGACGATGAGGACGGCCACCTGCTCGCGCTCGCTCAGGACGGCCGCGTGCTCGTGCTCGACGAGACCGGGGCGTTGCTGGCGGAGACCGCGCCGCTCGTGGCCGAGACCCTGGCCGCGGGTGGGTCGCCCACCCTCATCGCCGATCAGCACCGTGCGTACCTCAGCGCACCGACCGAGCAGCGGCTCTACGAGATCGACTATGCGGATGCCGCGCGCATCGCTCGTACCTTCGACACCACCACCGAACCGGCGTTCGTCGCCGAGACAGGACGCTGACATGCGCGCCGCACGCCTCCTCGGCATCCTCGCCCTCACCGGACTCACGGCGGCCGGTCTCACCGCCTGCTCCACCCCGGAGGACTCGCGCCCGACGGTCGTGGTCTCGACGAACATCCTCGGTGACGTCGTGGACGAACTCGTCGGCGAACAGGCGCAGGTGGTGACGCTGATGAAGCCCAACGCCGACCCGCATTCCTTCGAGATCTCAGCGCAGGAAGCCTCGACACTGCGCGGGGCGGACCTCATCGTCTCGAACGGCCTCGGCCTCGAGGAGGGGCTGCAGCAGCACCTCGACGCTGCAGCCGCCGACGACGTGCCGATGTTTGTGGCCGGCGACGCCATCGACGTGCTCGACTACAGCGAGGGCGATGCGGAGGGGATGCCGGACTCCCACTTCTGGACGGACCCGGAGCGGATGATCGACGTCGTCGACGCGATCGCGCCGGTGCTCGCCGACATCGACGGTATCGACGCCGACGCACTGGATGCGACCGTCGACGCGTATCGCGACGAGCTGCAGGCACTGGATGCCGAGATGAGCGAGGCATTCGCCGGGATCCCGGAGGACCGCCGCGCACTGGTCACCAATCACCACGTCTTCGGTTACCTCGCTCAGCGCTTCGGCTTCGACATCATCGGCGCGGTGATCCCGGGCGGGACGACCCTGGCCGCGCCCTCGGCATCCGATCTCGCCGACCTGGTCGACGCGATCGAGGAGACCGGCGTGCCCGCGATCTTCGCGGAGTCGTCGTCGCCTGACCGCCTCGTCCAGGCCCTCGCAAGTGAGGCGAAGGTGCAGGTCGAGGTCATCGAGCTGTACACCGAATCGCTCACCGGCCCCGACGAGGGCGCCCCCGACTACCTGACCATGATGCACGTCAACACCGAACGCATCACCACCGGTCTCACGCCGTGAGACCCCACCACAGAGAAAGAGGCATGCACATGCGAACCTCCCCCCTGCGTCGCGCGTTGATCGGCGTCGTCGCGATCGGCGCGGTCGTCACCCTGGCGTCCTGCGCTGCCGGCGGCGACTCGACCGCCCCGGCGTCCAGCCCCGACAGCAGCACGTCCGACACGGCGGGCGCCCGCGTCGCGATCTCCTATGAGGGCGGCATCCTCGTCCTCGACGGCGAGACGCTCGACACTGTCGCCGACTTCGACTCCGAGCCGTTCACCCGCCTCAACCCCGCCGGCGACGACCGCCACGTGATGGTCACGATGAGCGAGGGCTTCCAGGTGCTCGACACGGCCGCCGGAACCTCTGACGAGCCCGAGCTCACCGACACGATCTTCGAGGCCGACACCCCGGGTCACGTCGTGCGGCACGCCGACAAGACCGTCCTCTACGCCGACGGCACCAGCGACACCACGATCTTCGACACCGCCGACCTGGCGAATGCGGACGGTCTGCCCAAGGTCGAGACCATCCCCGGCGTCGAGGCGCACCACGGCGTCTCGGTCGTACTCGAGGACGGCACCTTCCTCACCACGCTCGGCAACGCCGACGGCCGCAACAGCATTGTGGCGAAGGATGCCGAAGGCACCGAGATCGCATCGTCGGACCAGTGCCCCGGCGTGCACGGTGAAGGCACCGCGAAGGACGAGGTCGTCGTCTTCGGCTGCGAGAACGGCGCGCTGGTCTACCACGACGGCGAGATCACCAAGCTCGACGCTCCCGACCAGCCCTACGGCCGCATGGGCAACGCCTACGTCAGCGAGACCAGCCCCATCATCGTCGGCGACTACAAGAACGACGTCGACGCGGAGGGCTACCTGCTCAGCGCCGTCACGCTCATCGACACCGAGACCCAGACGCTCGAGGTCGTCGACCTCCCCGAGAGCGTCGAGTACACCTTCCGTGACGTCGTGCGCGGCCCGGACGACCTCGCCTACATCCTCAGCACCGACGGCTCGATCCACGTGCTCGACCCCGAGACCGGTCAGATCACCGACAGCTTCCCCGTCGTCGAGGCATGGGAGGGCCCGGCCGAGTGGCAGGACGCCCACCCCGCCATCGTCGTCGCCGGGAACATCGCCTACGTCACCGAGCCCGCAGCGAACAGCGTGCACGCGGTCGACCTGACGACCGGAAAGGTGCTCGCGAGCACCGAGCTCAACGTGACGCCGAACGAGATCGCCCCCGCAGCAGGCTGATCGCAACGCGTCGGAACCAAGTAAACGGGCGAGGCGATTTGAACTGCCTCGCCCGTTTTGGGAGATGAGCCCCCGCCAAAAACGATCGTTTCCGGCAGGCCAGGCGCGCACCTCTCTGACATCGTGGTTGCGGGCTGCGCCATTCGGAACTGTGGCCTCTGGGGCGCGGTTCACCCTAGGCTTCGAGGTACCAGGGAGCCAGGGGGACAAACTTATGTCGCAATTCGATCTCAGCAAGGTTGCCGTCGACGCGTACCTGTACGCGTACCCGCTCGTGACGATGGAGTTCACGCGGCGCCAGATGACGAACGTCCCGGATGCGAATACTGCGTTGTTGCGGGCACCGGCGAACCAGTTCGCGCACGCCCGGGAGTACCCCGCAGCAGAATCCAAGGACGTCGTGCGTTTCAACTTCGATACGCTCTACTCGTTCGCGTGGCTCGATCTCCGAGACGGCCCTGTGATTCTCCACACGCCCGATGCGCCTGACCGGTACTACCTCACGCCCATGCTCGACATGTGGACGGACATCTTCGCCGTTCCTGGCAGCCGAAACACCCTCGGTGAAGCCCGCGACTTCCTCATCGCGCCGCCCGCGTGGAGCGGCGAAGTCCCCAGCGGACTCGACCTGATAGTCGCACCGACGCCGCACGTCTGGGTCATGGGTCGCACACAGAGCAACGGCCCCGACGATTTCGCGGAAGTCCACCGCATCCAGGACCAGTACCGCATCACCCGTATGGACGCGTACGGCCAAGAATCAGGCACGCCTTCTGCGGCACCCGTCGACCCGAGCGTGGATGATGTGACACCGCCACTGGACCAGGTGAACGCGCTCAGCAGCGTCGATTTCTTCACACTCTTTGCCGAGTTGCTGAAAGAGAACCCGCCGCACGCTAACGATTACCCGATCCTGCACCGGATGCGCGCCATCGGAATCGTGCCAGGCGAGGACTTCAACCCTGCGGTGCTGAACGATGCTGCTACTGCCGCCGTCTCGGCAGCCCGAGACACGGCCCTGCACGATCTCGTGAAAGCAATGACCGAAGCCAGCATCGGCATCGTGCGAAACGGGTGGAACTGGGAGCAGTCGTTCGGAACGTACGGCACCTCGTATCGCGTGCGCGCTCTTGTCGCAATGGCCGGGCTCGGAGCAAACCTCCCCGAGGACGCGATCTACCCCAACGCCTTCGTCGACGCCGACGGTCAACCGTTCACCGGGGAGCACAACTACGTGCTCCACTTCGACGCCGGCCAACAGCCGGGCGTGGATGCCTTCTGGTCCCTCACGATGTACGACGGCGAAGGCTTCCAGGTCCCGAACCGACTCAACCGCTTCGTGATTCGCGACCGAGACCCATTGATCGTCAACCCTGACGGTTCACTCGACATCTACATTCAGCACGCATCTCCAGGGACCGAGCGCGAAGCGAACTGGCTACCCGCACCACAGGGAGCGTTCGCCCCGATGCTTCGGCTCTACTCGCCCACCACCGAAACCCTTGCCGGAGACTTCACCCCGCCGAAGATCATCAAGAGATAGGCCAACCGAACTACCGTACGGCGCCCGGCCAACGCCGGTTCACGAGCCGACCGAAAACCCCCGCCGTATCGGGATTCCGGTGAACGTTAACGGACCCCGTTCCGGGACGCCAGACCGGATCACGCCGGAAACGATCGTTTCTGCGGGGTGTCTTCGCCACCCGCTGATAGGTCAGGATTCAACTCACCGTCGTCCGTTGGACTGGTCGCGGCGGTGTAGATCGGGGAGGGCGGAGGCGACGGTGCTGCTCCGCCATCCGGGAGCGTTGCCGTCCCCCGGGGGTGTCAGTAGCTGAGGCTGGGTTGCAGGATTCCGCCGACGAGTAGCGTGAAGATCAGTCCTCCGAACGCTGCGGTGAGCACGATCGACCAGGCCACGGCAATCCATCGGCGTGGGAATGGACGGAACGACATCACCAGCCGCCACACGGCAGGGAAAATGCCGAGAGCCGCGATGACGAGCAGAACCTGACCTGCACGGATGACGGGAGAATCTGGTGCCGGGCCATCCGTCAGCAGGGCACTCGCCACCGCAGACCAAGGCAGCACCGACACCGCCAGACCCAGGACCGCCACCCACGTAAACCAGCCCGCACGACGCCACGCACGTGAGCGACCGTCGTGCTGCTTGCGGAGCCGGCGGACGAGAGCGGCGACAGGATGCGCGATCAGGTGTGAGAGCAGGATCAGCAGGGAGAGCGCGGCGACGATCGGGAGCGCTGCCCGCTCCCCCGGCATTGGCTGCAGCGTAAACGCCGGGTCGAATCCGATCGCAACGACCTCACCATCCTGGTGATCGACTGCGATGATCCGTTCACCGTCGTTCGCGACGTATGGAGGGGCAGCAGACAGCGGCGGGTCGGGCAGTTTGTGGAGCCCGTCACCCGATCGGGGGACACCTGGGGGACACCTGGCCGCCAAGAAGTGGCAATCACGCCCTATCTACCTGGGACCTCCAGAAAGAAGAAATCCCCGCCTGAGCGGGGATTTTCAATGCGGAGACGAGGGGATTTGAACCCCTGGTCCCCGTGAGGGGACTCCACCTTAGCAGGGTGGTGCACTCGGCCGGACTATGCGACGTCTCCGTGGATCCGACCCGAAGATCGGATGCACTCAGCCATCATAACGGGTTCGGCGAGCAGTCTCGAACCGGGGTGCGGTTCCCGTTCCCGCCGACGCGCACCCGCCCTGAGACGGGATGCGCCCCGGCGCTGGGATACTGGCCGCACATCGTGGACGACGCGTCCACGACACCGGAGTGGAGTCGACATGCCCCTGACAGAAGCGGTGGACGAGCAACGCGCCACAGGCCGGCTCGGCCGCCGGTGGGATGACCGCGCTCTCGGGTACGGGATCGTCCTCGTCCTGCTCATCGTGTCGTACGGCCTGTGCGCGATACAGCCCAGCACCGACCCGAGCCCCTGGGCCTTCCTCCCCATGCTCGCGACGGTCGCCATGGTCTTCCATGTGACCAGGGCCCGACCGATGGTGCAGCGGGTCTCCTGGATCGTGCTCTCCGTCGCCGGGGTCGCTGCCGTCGTCGCCGATCTGTTCGGACTCGAGGGCCCGTTGCTCGCCATCCCGCTCTAGGCCGCGTCGATGATCGCGCTCCTCGTCGCCCCCTGGGTGGTCATCGCCCACCAGGTGACCCGTCGCGGCCTGAATCTGGAGGCACTGCTGGCCGCGATCACCGCCTACATCCTCGTCGGCATGTTCTTCGCCTTCGTGTACAACCTGATGTCGCAGATCTCGGCGGATCCGCTGTTCGGCGAGGAGAGCCTCGACTCGCTCGGCAATCAGCTGTTCTTCTCCTTCACGGCGCTCACGACGACCGGTTACGGAAATCTCGTGCCGGTCGGCACCGGCGGCCAGGCGGTGGCGATCGCCGAGGGCATCACGGGTCAGCTCTTCCTCATCACGGCGGTCGCGCGGATCATGCGCGGCGCGAGCGCGAAGCGCGCCACGACCAGCGACGCCTGAGGGGCGTCGACCCGCTCCGGGCACCCTCGCCCGAAAGGGGTGATGGGCGACTCTCGTGACCCGTCGCCCGCTGGCACGATGAGCGGTGCGACGCCGCCCGCACCCGACCCCGGGGATCCGCCCCGGTCATCCGGATCCCGCGCCGTCATCGAGCGGGTGCGAGGTGCGACATGGCCAGTGACCGAAACGCCGACGAGCGCGACGACTTCGCCGCGCCGGATGAGGTGGCGCCGGAGTTCGCCCTCAGACGCAACCGTGGCCGCGACGCACGCACTCGCGCCCCCCGCTCGCGGCAGGGGTCGTGGCGTCCGGGGGCGGATCGCCCCGACCCGGTTGCGCTCCTGGAGGGACAGGCCACGACCCGCGACCTCGACATCGTGCCCCTGCGATATGAGCGGATGTCCGCCTCGCCGTTCGCCTTCTTCCGCGGCTCCGCGCTGCTCATGGCATCGGATCTCGCCGCCTCCGCACACACCGGCATCACCGTGCAGCTGTGCGGCGACGCGCATCTGTCGAACTTCGGCCTGTTCGGCACCCCCGAGCGCCGGCTGATCTTCGACATGAACGACTTCGACGAGACGTTCCCCGGGCCGTTCGAGTGGGACCTGAAGCGACTGGCGACGAGTTTCGCGGTGGCCGGACGCCATCGCGGATTCGCGGACGACGAGATCGCGGCCTGCGTCCGCGCCTCGGTCGTCGGGTACCGCAAGGCCATGCGGCGGGCGGCCGACTCCCCCGTCCTCGACGCCTGGTACGACCGGTTCGACGCCGACAGTGCACGGCGACGCATCCGGGCGGAGCGAGACCGACGACGAGCGGACGACGAGACGGTTGCGCGACTCGATGCGGCCGTGAAGAAGGCCCGCAAGCGCCACCGGATGCGCTCATTCGCGAAGCTGGTGCACGTCGTGGACGGGCAGCTGAGGATCATCGCGAACCCGCCGCTGGTGACCCCGGTCGAAGATCTCCTCCCCGAAGCCGTCGCGCAGCTCGACGAGGTCGGCATCATGCACGAACTCCTCGCCGCGTACCAGGACACGCTCCCGGGCGACCGGCACCCGATCTCCGAGTACCGCTACCGGCACATGGCCAGGACGGTCGGCGGGATCGGCAGCGTCGGCACGCGCGCCTGGGTCATCCTGCTCAGCGGGAGGAACGACAGGGATCCGCTGCTCCTGCAGGCGAAGACCGCGCAGCCGTCGGTGCTCGAACGTTTCCTCGGCCCGGGCGCGCACGACACCGAGGGCGAGCGGGTCGTGCGCGGTCAGCGGCTCATGCAGGCGGTCAGCGACCTCTTCCTCGGCTGGCAGCGGGTGACCGGCGCCGACGGTATCACGCGGGATTTCTACGTGCGCCAACTGCACGACTGGAAGGGCGATGTCGATCCGGAGACGATGACTCCGGGCGGGGCTGCGCTCTACGCGCGCATCTGCGGCGAGACCCTCGCACGCGGGCACGCCCGAAGCGGGGATCGTCTCGAGGTGGCCGGCTACCTCGGCCGGGGCCGGGCGTTCGAAGAGGCGATCTGCGCCTTCGCCGACACCTACGCCGATCAGAACGATGAGGACTACGCGGCCTTCCTCGCAGCCCGCGCCTCCGGACGCCTGCCGACGGTGACCTCCTGGGAGCCGGGCCGGTGAGCGCGTCGGCACGGGCAGCGAAAGCCCGGACCGATGATCGACGCCCCGATCTGCTGTTCAGCGGGGCATCGGGGTATGCGGTCGTCGCTGCGCTGGTCGTGGTCTCGTATGCGCTGTGCGCCGCTCAGCGTGGCACGAATCCGAGCCCGTGGGCGTTTCTGGTCACGCTCATGACGGTCGCCGTCGTCTTCCGGGTCACGGCCGCGCCGCGCACGGTCCAGCATGTGGCGTGGATCATCCTGTCAGCCGCAGGGGTGGCCACCATCGTCACGACACTTCTCGGTGCGAGCGGGCATGTGCTCGACATCGTGTTCTCCGCGGCGACGATGTTCGCACTGCTCGTGTCCCCCATCGCGATCATCGGGCACCAGGTGAAGCGACGCGGGCTCAACGTCGAGGCCTTGCTGGCGGCGATCACCGCCTACGTCCTCGTGGGCCTCTTCTTCACGTTCGTCTTCAATCTGCTCTCGCTCGCCTCCTCCTCCCCCGTGTTCGGCGACGCTGGCGAGGACTCGCTCGCCAACCAACTCTTCTTCTCGTTCACCACCCTCACGACCACCGGCTACGGCAACCTCGTTCCGGCGAACGCGACATCGCAGGCTGTCGCGGTCGCGGAGGCGATCACCGGTCAGCTGTTCCTCATCACCGCCGTCGCGCGCATCATGCGCGGCGCCGGCGCGAACATCACCACCCCCGTCGCGTCCGCTGCGCGCTCGAAGGAGACGTCATGAAGAAGTGGGGCGTCATCGCGGTCCTCGGGTCCGCGCAGTTCGTGATGGTGCTCGACGGCACCGTGATGAACGTGTCGATCTCGACCGTCGTGTCCGATCTCGACACCACCGTCGCGGCGATGCAGGGTGCCATCACCTTCTACACCCTGACGATGGCCGCGTTCATGCTGCTGGGCGCGAAACTCGGCGATGTGTGGGGCCGCCGCAGGGCATTCGTGATCGGGTCGTGCGTGTATGCGCTGGGCTCGCTGATCACCGCGCTGAGTCCGAACGTGCAGTTCCTCTTCCTCGGCTGGTCGATCATCGAGGGGCTGGGCGCCGTGCTGGTGATCCCGGCTATCGCAGCACTCGTCGCGGACAACTACCGCGGTCGGGAGCGGATCACGGCCTTCGCGATCATCGGCGCCGTGTCCGGCGCGGCCGTCGCGGCAGGGCCTCTGATCGGCGGCTTCGTGACGACGTACCTCGACTGGCGCTACGTCTTCGTGGCCGAGGTCTTCATCATGATCGGCGTCGTGCTGTGCGCACGGATCGTCACCGACCCGACGCCGAGACAGACCGTGCCGATCGACATCCTCAGCGTCGCGCTCTCCTCGATCGGACTCGTGGCCGTCGTGTTCGGAATGCTGCAGAGCAAGATCTGGGGGTGGGTCCTGCCCCTCAATCCTCCTGAGATCGGCGGCGTCTCCATCGCCCCGCTCGGTATCTCCCCCGCCGCCTGGCTCATCGTGTTCGGGGTCGTACTGCTCGCGCTGTTCCTCTCCCGGCAGCGGCGCCTCGAACGCGCCGAGCGGGCGCCTCTCGTGCACGTGGGGATGTTCTCGATCACCTCCCTCCGCAGCGGACTGTCGGTGCTCGGTGCGCAGTACACCGTGACGGCCGGTCTCTTCTTCATGGTGCCGGTGTACCTGCAGATGACGCTCGGTCTCGATGCCCTGGAGACCGGCATCCGGATCTTCCCGCTCTCGATCGCCCTCGTGCTGTTCTCCATCGTCGGCACTCGGCTCTCGCGCCTGCTGTCGCCGCGGACGATCGTGCGGATCGGCCAGCTCGCGCTCGTCGTCAGCGCACTCATCCTGCTCGGCTCGGCCACCAGCGATCTGCGCAGCGGATTCTTCGCCACCGGGATGTTCCTCGCCGGCGCTGCGCTCGGGCTGCTCGCCTCCCAGCTCGGCAACGTGAACATGTCGAGTGTGACCGAGAAGGAGACGAGCGAGGTCGGCGGCCTCCAGGGCGTGTTCCAGAACCTCGGCTCGTCGCTCGGCACCGCACTCATCGGCTCGATCCTCATCGGGGCGCTGTCGACGTCGTTCGCGTCGGGGGTCGCGGCGAGCGATCTGCCCGACGCCACCCGGACCACCGTCGCGTCCGCCACGGAGCACGGCGTCACGATCGTGCCCGCCGCCGACGTCGCCTCCATCGCCGAGGACGCCGGTCTGAGCGACGCGGACGCCGACACCCTGGCGACCGTCTACCGCGATTCGCAGCTGTCGTCGCTGCGCATCGCCTTCTTCGGCCTGATCCTGATCAGCCTCCTGTCCCTCCTGTTCTCGAGGGGCATACCGAACGCGAAGGCCGTGCGGGATCGGAGCAGCGAGACGACGACCTGAGGCCGGAACCGCACAGACGGAGTCGATCGGCAAGGATGAGGACCATGACCACCGTCTCCGCGCCGCGCATCGAACACCACCGGGATCCGCTCGGCATCGGGGAACCCCGACCACGTCTGAGTTGGACGCTCAGCGATGCTCCCACCGATTGGCAGCAGCAGTCCTACGCGGTGACCGTTGCCCGCGGCGACGGAGAGGAGACCTTCGAGGTCGCCTCCTCCGAGCAGGTGCTGGTGCCGTGGCCGAGCCACGCGCTGGAGTCCCGCGAACGCGTCGCCGTGCGCGTCTCGGTGCAGGGCGACGACGGCGGCTGGTCCGATCCGAGCCCGGAGACCTGGCTGGAGACAGGCCTGCTGCACCCCGAAGACTGGTCCGCGAGGCCGGTCGGACTCGAGCTCGACGAGGATCCGGAGAGCGACGCCCGCCGAGCGACTCTCGTGCGTCGGGGATTCCGCATCGACGGCCAGGTCGCCCGCGCGCGTCTCTACGCCGCCGCCCACGGCCTGTACGACGCGGAGATCAACGGCATCCGCGTCGGTACTGACACCCTGTCGCCCGGCTGGACCGTCTACCGCGAGCGACTTCGGTATTACACCTACGACGTGACGGGCCTGCTGCGCGACGGCGAGAACGCGATCGGTGCCTGGCTGGGCGACGGCTGGTACCGGGGTCGACTCGGCTGGCGCGGCGGTCACCGCAACGTCTTCGGCCGGGATCTGTCCTTCCTCGCCCAGTTGGAGATCACCTACGCCGACGGGCGGCGCGTGACACTCGCGACGGATGACACCTGGACGGCCGCCCCCTCCCCCATCCTCCGTTCCGGGATCTACGACGGCGAGGACCACGACGCGAGGCAGGAGCTGCCGGGCTGGTCGACCCCCACGTTCGACGAGGGCGACTGGGCGCCGGTCGCCGTGCGCGAGCGCGATCCGCGCACCCTCGTGGCGCCGACCGGACCGCCCGTCCGAGTGACCGAAGACGTCGCTCCCGTCGCCGTGCTCACCTCACCGCGCGGTGCGCGCATCCTCGACTTCGGTCAGAACCTCGTCGGACGGGTGCGCATCCGCGTCGCGGGACCGCGGGGCGCGACGGTCACCCTGCGCACGGCCGAGGTGCTGCAGGAGGGCGAGATCTTCACACGTCCGCTGCGCAGCGCCCGCTCCACCGACCACTACACCCTCGCCGGGCGCCCCGACGGCGAGGAGTGGGAGCCGCGCTTCACGTTCCACGGATTCCGCTACGTCGAGGTCGACGGCTGGCCGGGCGACCTCGATGCGGATGCCGCAGCCGGCGCGCTCACCGCGCGCGTGCTGCACACCGACCTCGAACGCACGGGCTGGTTCGCCTGCTCCGACCCGCTGGTCGAGCAGCTGCACCGCAACGTGGTCTGGGGCATGCGGGGCAACTTCGTCGACATCCCGACCGACTGTCCGCAGCGCGACGAGCGCGTGGGCTGGACGGGCGACATCCAGGTGTTCGGCCCGACCGCGTCGACGCTGTTCGACGTCTCGGGGATGCTCTCGGGATGGCTCCGTGACGTCGAGGCCGACCAGCTGCCCGACGGCACGGTGCCCTGGTTCGTCCCCGTCATCCCGACCCACAAGGTGTGGGATCCGATCCGGCCCGGTGCCGCGTGGGGCGACGTCGCCACGCTGCTGCCCTGGACGATCTATCAGCGCTTCGGCGACACCGGCGTGCTGGCCGCGCAGTTCGAGAGCGCCCGGCGCTGGGTCGACAAGGTGGAATCCGTCGCGGGCCCCGACCGCCTGTGGAACGAGGGCTTCCAGCTGGGCGACTGGCTCGATCCCGCGGCCCCGCCGCAAGACCCCGGCGATGCGCGCACCGACCGCTACCTGGTGGCGACCGCCTACTTCGCCCGGTCCGCGCGGGCCGTCGCCGACATGGCCCGAGTGCTCGACCAGTCGGCGGATGCCGTCCATTACGCCGCCCTCGCCGACGAGGTCGCGGCGGCATTCCGCGCCGCGTACGTGGAGCCCGACGGCACGATGACCTCGGACGCCCAGACCGCCTACGCCCTCGCCATCGTGTTCGATCTGCTCCCCGACCCTGCGCAGCGTGCGAAAGCGGGTGCTCGTCTCGCCGAACTCGTCCACGCCGACGGCAACCGCATCGCGACGGGATTCGTCGGCACTCCCCTCGTCTGCGACGCGCTCACCCTCACCGGGCACACCGACACGGCATACGACCTGCTGCAGGAGACGGAGTGCCCGTCCTGGCTGTACCAGGTCGTGCAGGGAGCGACCACGATCTGGGAACGGTGGGATGCCCTGCTCCCGGACGGTTCGGTCAACCCCGGAACCATGACCTCGTTCAACCACTACGCGCTCGGAGCCGTCGCCGACTGGCTCCACCGGAGCGTCGCCGGACTCGCCCCGGCCGAACCCGGCTACCGCCGCATCCGGTTCGCGCCTCGGCCGGGAGGCGGGCTGACGCAGGCGTCGGCAACGCAGCGCACGCCGTACGGCGAGGCCTCCATCTCGTGGCGGATCGCGCACGACAGACTGCACGTCGACGCGACCGTCCCGGTCGGCACCACCGCCGAACTCGACCTTCCGGGTCGGGACATCGAGCAACTGGGGCACGGCGCACATACGCGATCCGTGGCCCTGACGAGGTGACCGCCGATCGCGTGCAGAGAATCAGCCGGCGGTCGACTGCCGCACGATCAGCTCTGGGCGGAACCGCACCCGGCGCTCATACTCGCCGTCGGGATCACTGATCGACCTCAGCAGCAGCTCGACCGCCGTGCGTCCGATCAGCTGAGCGGGCTGGCGCACCGAGGTCAGCGGCACCACCGTGGCCGTCGCGAAGTCGATGTCGTCGTAGCCGACCAGCGCGATGTCCTCCGGCACCCGGATCGTGCGCAAGAGGGTCAGTGCCTGCAGCATCCCCACCGCGAGCAGGTCGTTCGCAGCGAAGACGGCATCCGGACGCTCTCGCTCGGCACGCGCGGCGATCTCCTCGCCGGCCGCACGACCGTGCAACACGGTGAGCGCGGGCATCCGGATCACTTCGAGCGTCGCTCCCGCAACCTCGGCGACCGCTCGGCGGGCACCTTCGAGGCGCTGAGCGACCTGGGTGATCCCCTCGGGGCCACCCACGAAGGCGAGACGACGCCGTCCGATCCGCAGCAGATGCCGGGCGGCGAGGAATCCGCCCTCGACGTCGTCGACTGACACCGAGCAGAACGCCGACCCCGGCACCTCACGGTCGACCAGGACCACCGGGATGCCCGATGCCTGCACTCGCAGCAGCTTGTCGTCGTCTTCGGATGCGGGGGTGATCAGCACACCGTTCACCCGCTGCTCGCGAAAGAGGTCGAGGTAGCTGTCCTCACGCGAGGGGTTCTCGTCGCTGTTGCCGAGCAGGACGGCGAGCGAGTCTTCGTCTGCGCGCGCCTCGGCACCACGGGCGACGTCGGCGAAGAACGGGTTGCCCGCGTCCGGGACGATCAGTCCGATGCTGCGGCTGCGACCGGCGCGAAGCTGGCGTGCCGCATCGTTGCGCACGAAGCCGAGCTCGGCGATCACGGTCTGCACCCGTTCGACCGTCGTCGCCGCGACTTTGTCCGGCTGGTTCAGGACGTTCGACACCGTGCCGACAGACACACCTGCCGCCGCTGCGACGTCACGCACACTCACTGCCACTACTGCTCCTCGCCGCTCCGGATGCTGTCCGCAGTGTACGGCAATCGGTCGTCGGGCCTCCGGCTTGACGGGCAGCCGGAGGCCTGCGTAGCATGATTGTTGAAACGATTCAGATGATCCCGTCACCACGGCAGAGGAGCCCCATGACGCGCGTCGCCTTCCAGCTGCAGATCCGTGCCGAGCTGCTCGACGAGTACCTCGCACGGCATTCCCCGGCGTGGCCGGAGATGCTGGCCGAGATCGCCGCTGCCGGGCGCCGCAACTACACGCTGTTCCTCGGCGACCACGGCACGCTCTTCGGCTACTACGAGACCGACGACGATGTCGCCGCTCAGGCGTACCTCGCCGCCTCACCGGTCGCCGCGCGCTGGGAAGCCGAGATGGGCCGTTTCTTCCACGGCCTCGACGGTCGCCCCGACCAGGCGGCCACCCCGCTCACCGAGGTGTTCCACCTCGAAGACCAGCTCGCCGCCAACGGCGAGATCCCCACCCCCGCTACCGACAACGAAAGCAGCGCATCGTGAGCATCCTCTCCCCCGACCACCTCGCAACCCTAGAGAAGCAGGGCATCGAGCTGCCCAGCTGGGCGTTCGGCAACTCCGGCACCCGGTTCAAGGTCTTCGGCACCCCCGGCACCCCACGCGACCCCTACGAGAAGATCGCCGATGCCGCGCAGGTCAACAAGTACACCGCCCTCGCGCCCTCCGTCGCCCTGCACATCCCGTGGGACCTGGTCGACTCGTACGGCGACCTGCGCAAGCACGCCGAAGACCTGGGCGTCACGCTCGGCACCATCAACTCCAACACGTTCCAGGACGACGACTACAAGTTCGGCGCCCTCACGCACGAGGACGCGGCCATCCGCCAGAAGGCCATCGACCACCACCTCGCCTGCATCGACGTGATGGACGCCACCGGCAGCCGCGACCTCAAGATCTGGCTGGCCGAGGGTTCGAACTACCCGGGCCAGGCCGACCTCCGCGGCCGGCAGGACCGCCTGCAGGAGTCGCTGCAGAAGATCTACGCGCGCCTCGGCGACGACCAGCGCCTCGTGCTCGAGTACAAGTTCTTCGAGCCGGCGTTCTACCACACCGACGTTCCCGACTGGGGTACCTCCTACGCCCAGGTCAGCGCCCTCGGCGACAAGGCCATGGTCTGCCTCGACACCGGTCACCACGCCCCCGGCACGAACATCGAGTTCATCGTGATGCAGCTGCTGCGCCTCGGCAAGCTCGGCTCGTTCGACTTCAACTCGCGCTTCTACGCCGACGACGACCTGATCGTGGGCGCCGCCGACCCGTTCCAGCTGTTCCGCATCCTGTTCGAGGTCATCCGCGGCGGGGGTCTGAACAACCCCGACGTGGCGTTCATGCTCGACCAGTGCCACAACGTCGAAGACAAGATCCCCGGCCAGATCCGCTCGGTGCTCAACGTGCAGGAGATGACCGCCCGCGCGCTGCTGGTCGACCGCGATGCTCTCACCGCCGCGCAGAAGTCGGGCGACGTGCTCGCCGCGAACGCCGTCTTCATGGATGCGTTCTACACCGACGTGCGCCCGGCCCTCGCCGAGTGGCGGGAGTCGCGCGGCCTGGCCGCCGACCCGATGGCCGCCTATGCCGCCTCCGGCTACCAGCAGAAGATCGCCGCCGACCGCGTGGGCGGCGTGCAGGCCGGTTGGGGCGCCTGAGCACAACCCGTCGACAGCGGGGGGCCCAGGGCGTACCTTCAAGACATGCCGGCCCCTCGCAGGTCAACGCTCCCGCGGTCGCTCTCCCTCGGGAGCGCGACCGTGGCGCTCGGCGTGCTCGTCGCTTCCGGCGCCCCGGCCGCTGCCGCGCCGGGGACACCGGGAGTCATGGCGGCGCCGACCGTGATCCTGTACGAGGGCTTCGAGGGCCCCGTTCCTCCGGCCACGCCGGAGTTCGTGCAGACGATCGCCGACTACGACGACGGGGTCGCGCCACCCGTGCCGGGGTATGTCGGCAGCAGCGGCGAGCGCTACCGGGCCGACCCGGCGTGGAACGGCCAGTTCTGCAACGGACTCATCGTCGCCGGCGATGACGTCTCGACCGTTCCCACCGCCTCCCAGGCAGCGGACTGCCTGCAAACGGGGTGGAACCAGTCACGCGGTCTTGCGGAGACGCTGGGGTCTTGGGCCTCCGATCCGGACTACCCGTATCCCGCAGTGCCCCGCCCCGAGCCCGGAGCGAACCACGCCGTGACCTCCTACACCCAGGGGCAGTCGCCCGCCGGCGTGATGGCTGCGACCCTGGTCGCGGTGACCATCGGTCACTACTACACGGCGACGGTCGACGTGGCCCAAGCGAGCTGCTGGGCCACGAACCCCGTGGATCTGGCGTTGCGGTTGGACGATGGCGTGTCCGCTCCGGTCGCCGCCTTCCCCGGCCCCATCGCCGCGTGCGATCTGCCCGTCCATCAGATCGACGGGAACAACGTGGGCACCTTCCGAGGATCCACGTCGCTGCTGGCACAGTCCACGAGCATCGAGGTGGCGTTGCTCAACAACCTGGGCGGCGGCGGCGGCGATGACAACGCGTTCGACAACCTCGCACTCATCGACACGACTCCGCAGCTGGATGCGGTGATCGCGGCTCCGCCGAGCGGCGACTCCTACGCTTCCGACCAGCCGGCCCAGCTCGTGCTCACCATCACCAACACGCACCTGGCGGGATCGCCGACGGTACCCAGCGGCGCGAAGCCGGAATGGAGTTTCGACCTCGCTCTGCCCGCCGGTCTCGTTCCCGCCGAGAGCCCGGCGGTCGAAACGGACTGTCCGAACGGCGAGCTCGATGTGACGTCGGCGAGCATCGTCGGTCGCGGGAGCCTCGGACCGACGGATGTCTCATGCTCGCTCGCCCTGGACCTCGTCTCGTCCGGCGGCGAGTACGTCCTCGATCCTGCCGCGTACGAGCTCACCGGCCTCCTCGCGCCCGCAGCGACATCCGCCCGTTTCACCTTCGTACCCGGCACGCCCGAACCGTCCCCGTCGAGCGGCCCGGTCCTGGCGGACAGCGGGGCCGACCCCCTTCCGGCGCTGCTGGCGGGCGTGCTCACGGCCCTGCTCGGAGCCGTCCTCATCCGGCTCTCCGCCACGGCGAGTCGACGTCGCGCCCGGTAGCGCCCGCCCCTCGCGCACCGGATAGATTCCTCCCATGGCTCTTTCCGGCAATCTCGAAGCGCAGCGCCGCCGAGACGAACTCGTGGAACTCGCGAATGCCCCCCAGGGCGTCATGATCGAGGCCGCCGCCGAGCTGTTCTCCGTGTCGTCCATGACGATCCGACGAGACCTGCTCGAGCTGGAGGCCGAGGGGCGCGTGCGGCGCGTGCGCGGCGGGGCGACCGCGGCTCCGCGAGCTCGCCCGTTCGATGCGCGGCGTGCCATCCGAGCGAGCGCGAAGCGGACGATCGCCGAGAAGGCGCTCCGGCTCGTGCCCGACCGGGGCACCATCGCGCTCGACGCATCCTCGACAGTCAACATGCTCGCCTCGGTCATCGGCCCCAGAGCCGGGCTCACGGCGTACACGAATTCCTTCGAGTCGTTCCAGGTGCTGCACCCCCTCGAGGGTGTGACGGCGGTGATCTCCGGCGGGACCGCCGAGCCGACCACGGGCAGCCTTGTCGGGCCGATCGCCCGCCGCAGCATGCGGTCGGTCTACTTCGACATCTTCTTCTCCTCGGCGGATGCACTCGACAGTGCGGACGGCACCTCCGAGGTGTCGGTGGAGGAGGCCGAGCTGAAGCAGGCGATGGCCGCGAACGCCGGCACGACCGTGGTGTGCGTCGACTCCAGCAAACTCGAGCGCCGGTCCGTGGCCCGGGCGCTGGAACGCGAGGAGATCTCGGTGCTCATCACGGAACTCGACCCGGCGGACGAGCGACTGAACGTCTTCCGGCAGACCGCCGACGTCCTCTGACCACTATCCGTAAACGTAGTTTCATGTTATCTTTCACAAGAAGTAACAGAATGAGTGCACACGGTCGTGTGCTTCGACCCTGTCTTGGAGAGTCATGACGAACCCCACCGCCGCCGCCCTGATCGCCCGGTCGAACCGCCTCGGCGCCGACCCGAAGAACACGAACTTCGCCGGCGGGAACACCTCCGCCAAGGGCACCGAGACCGACCCCGTGACGGGGCAGCCGGTCGAGCTGATGTGGGTCAAGGGCTCCGGCGGCGACCTGGGCACCCTGACCGAGGGCGGCCTCGCCGTGCTGCGCCTCGACCGCATGCGGGCGCTCGTCGACGTGTACCCCGGTAACGACCGCGAAGACGAGATGGTCGCTGCCTTCGACTACTGCCTGCACGGCAAGGGCGGAGCCGCCCCCTCGATCGACACCGCCATGCACGGCCTCGTGGATGCCGCGCACGTCGACCACCTGCACCCCGACTCCGGCATCGCGATCGCGACCGCCGCCGACGGCGAGGCGCTGACCGCGAAGATCTTCGGCGACAAGGTCGTGTGGGTGCCCTGGCGTCGCCCCGGCTTCCAGCTCGGACTCGACATCGCCGAGATCAAGGCTCAGAACCCGCAGGCGATCGGCACGATCCTCGGCGGCCACGGCATCACTGCCTGGGGCGACACCTCGGAAGAAGCCGAGGCGAACTCGCTGTGGATCATCGACACCGCCGCCCAGTACATCGCCGATAACGGCAAGGCTCAGCCGTTCGGCGGCGTCCGCGCCGGATTCGAGGCTCTGGCCGCGACCGAGCGCCGCGAGCGTGCGGCCGCCCTCGCCGGCACCGTCCGCGGCATCGCGTCGACCGACAAACCGATGGTCGGACACTTCACCGACGCCGACGTGGTCCTCGAATTCCTGGCATCCGAGAAGGCACCCGCACTCGCCGCTCTCGGCACCAGCTGCCCCGATCACTTCCTGCGCACCAAGGTCAAGCCGCTGATCCTCGACCTGCCGGCCACGGCATCCGCCGAGGAGCAGATCGCGCGGCTGCACGAGCTGCACGAGCAGTACCGCGCCGACTACCAGGCCTACTACGACGCGCACGCCACCGCCGAGTCGCCCGCCATCCGCGGCGCCGACCCGCTCATCGTGCTGGTCCCCGGCGTCGGCATGTTCTCCTACGGCGCGAACAAGCAGACCGCCCGGGTCGCCGGCGAGTTCTACGTGAACGCGATCAACGTGATGCGCGGCGCCGAGGCGCTGTCGACCTACGCGCCCATCTCGGACGCCGAGAAGTTCAACATCGAGTACTGGGCGCTGGAAGAGGCCAAGCTGCAGCGGATGCCGAAGCCGAAGACGCACCAGGGCCGCATCGCGTTCGTCACCGGCGCCGCATCCGGAATCGGCAAGGCCATCGCCACCCGCCTCGCCGCCGAGGGCGCCTGCGTCGTGATCGCCGACCTCGACCTCGAGAAGGCCCAGGCCGCCGCCGCGGAGCTCGGGAACACGGATGTCGCGATCGGTGTCGCCGCGAACGTCGCGGATGCCGATGCCGTGCAGGCCGCGCTGAACGAGGCGGTGCTCGCGTTCGGCGGCGTCGACCTCGTCGTGAACAACGCCGGACTGTCGCTCTCGAAGCCGCTCCTGGAGACGACCGAGAAGGACTGGGACCTGCAGCACGACGTCATGGCCAAGGGCTCGTTCTTCGTGTCGAAGGCCGCCGCTCGCGTGCTCATCGACCAGAAGCTCGGCGGCGACATCATCTACATCTCCTCGAAGAACTCGGTCTTCGCCGGCCCGAACAACATCGCCTACTCCGCGACCAAGGCCGACCAGGCCCACCAGGTGCGGCTGCTCGCGGTCGAGCTCGGCGAGTTCGGCATCCGGGTGAACGGCATCAACCCCGACGGCGTCGTGCGCGGCTCCGGCATCTTCGCCTCGGGCTGGGGCGCCAACCGTGCCGCGACCTACGGCGTCGCCGAAGAGGACCTCGGCCAGTTCTACGCCAACCGCACGATCCTCAAGCGCGAGGTCGTCCCCGAGAACGTCGCCGACGCGGTCTACGTGCTCACGGGACCCGAACTCAGCCGCACCACGGGCCTGCACATCCCCGTCGACTCCGGCGTCGCCGCGGCGTTCCTGCGATGACTCTCGCCCGCCCCTCTCTCCGAGGTCGAACCACCCCTCTGCGTGCGAGCGGCCCCTCTATTCACTGCGAATTTGGGGGTGGCTCGCACGTAACGGGGCCGCTCGGCGCGAGGAGCAGTGCGGGGATGACGCGATGACGACCAGAGCAGTCGCCGCGGTCGACCTCGGCGCCACCAGCGGGCGCGTGATGATCGGGCGGATCGGAGACGGGCGGCTCGACCTCGAGCTCGTGTCTCGGTTCCCGAACGGACCGGTCGAGCGCGAAGACGGACTGCACTGGGACTTCGACGCCCTGTACGAGCACGTCGTGGCTGGGCTCGCCGAGGCCGTCCGCCGCGAACCGCGCATCGAGAGCATCGGCATCGACTCGTGGGCCGTCGACTACGGCCTGCTGAAAGACGGCGAGCTGCTCGCAGAGCCTTTCCACTACCGCGACGAGCGCTCGGCTCGCGGCGTCGAAGAGGTGCACGACATCGTCCCGTTCGCCGAGCTGTATCAGCGCAACGGACTGCAGTTCCTGCCGTTCAACACGCTGTATCAGTACCGCGTCGACGAGCGCCTCGCCGAGGCCGACACCGCGCTGCTCATCCCCGACCTCATCGCGTTCCTGCTCACGGGCGTCGCAGTGGCCGAGCGTACCAACGCCTCGACCACCGGCCTGCTGAGCGTCACGGACGGCGAATGGGACACGGCGCTGGCGGACCGCCTCGGCATCGCCACCCTTATCCTCCCGCGGCTCGTCGACCCCGGCACGACGATCGGCGTTCTCCGCCCGGAACCCGCCGCCCGCATCGGCGCCGACCTGCCGGTGATCGCGGTCGGCTCGCACGACACCGCCTCGGCTGTCGTGGCCGCTCCCCTCTCCAGTCCTGCCTCCGCCTACATCTCGTGCGGCACGTGGGGCCTGGTCGGCGTGGAACTCACGCAGCCGGTGCTGACGGATGCCGCGCGCACCGCGAACTTCACCCACGAACTCGGCGTCGACGACCGTTACCGGTTCCTGCACAACGTCACGGGGCTCTGGCTGCTCAGCGAGACCGTGCGGTCATGGGAGGCCGAAGACGGCGCGAGCATCGATCTGCCGGAGCTGCTCGCTGCGGCATCCGAGGTCTGCGGTGACGTGCCCGTCTTCGATGCCGACGACCCGTCGTTGAGCGCGCCCGGTGACATGCCGGGACGGATCGCGGCGCTCCTCGGCGACCGCACCCCGAACTCGCGACCGGCGTTCGCACGATCCATCGTCGAGTCTATCGCCGCGGCGTTCGCTCGCGCGGTCCGGACGGCCGCCGATCTGTCGGGCCGCGAGCTCGACAGCATCCATCTCGTGGGCGGCGGATCTCTCAACCGGCTGCTGTGCCAGGCCACTGCCGACCGCACGGGCCTGCCGGTGCTCGCGGGTCCGGTCGAGGCGACGGCTCTGGGCAACGTACTCGTCCAGGCTCGCGCCCTCGGCGCCGCGCCCGCATCGCTCGAGGAACTGCGCGCCGTGGTCGCGGCGACGCACACGCCGGCTCGCTTCGACCCCCGCTGACCCGCACTGACCCGTACCGGTCCGCGCTCGCGCTCCCCGGGGTCCCCGCCCGCGGTCCAGGGTCCACGCCTCGGGCGGAGTTCTCGCCGTCGGGCGGACGATCGCGGGACACGCATCCGCCCATCGCCGAGTAGTCCGCCCCACCCCGAGGCGTGCGCCGCGAGACCCCGACCCGCACACGAAGAGGGCGCCGGAGCCGAAGCCCCGACGCCCTCTCGCGACGCCACTCAGAAGTCGAAGTCGCCGATGTTGTCCGCGTCGAACACGAACGGGTCTCCCAGCAGGACCACGCCGTCGGCGCCGACCTCGTACTCGCCGAGGTCACCCGCCTCGAAGGTGTCGCCTTCCTCGCCGGTGATGTCGCCCTCGACCAGTGCCTTGGCCGCGAAGGCCGACAGGTAGCCGAGGTCGGCCGGGTTCCACAGCGCGAAGGAGGTGACGGTGCCGTCCTCCACGTACTCGCGCATCTGGTTCGGCGTGCCGAGTCCGGTCAGTGCGACCTTGCCCTTGTAGTCCGATGTGGAGAGGTAGCGCGCCGCGGCCGCGATGCCGACCGTGGTCGGCGAGACGATGCCCTTCAGCTGCGGGTGGCTCTGCAGCAGAGCCGCGGTCTTGTCGAACGAGGTCTGGTCGTCGTCGTCGCCGTAGACGGTCTCGACGATCGTGATGTCGGGGTAGTCGCTCGCGACGTACTCCTTCATCAGTTCGATCCAGGCGTTCTGGTTGGTGGCGTTGGCCGATGCCGACAGGACGGCGATCTCACCCGCGCCGCCGATCTGCTCGGCGATCTGGTCGATCTGCACTTTGGCGATGCCCTCGGAGTCGGCCTGGTTGATGAACAGGTCGCGGCACTCGGGGTTGGTGTCGGAGTCGAAGGTGACGACCTTCACGCCGGCGTCCCGTGCCTCGTTGAGTGCGTCGCAGATGGCCTTCGGGTCGTTCGCCGAGACGACGAGCGCGCCGACCGCCTGCTGCGTGGCGGTGTTGATGTAGCTCACCTGGGCGTCGGGGGTGGCCTCGGCCGGGCCGACCTCGGCGAACGTGCCGCCGAACTCCTCGACCGCCTTCTTGCCGCCCTCGCTGGAGGTGTCGAAGTACGGGTTGCCGAGGTTCTTGGGCAGGAACGTGATCGACAGGTTGTCGGATCCGCCGCCCTCTCCGGAGCCTGCGTCGCCCGACCCGCTGCCGGTGTCGGCGCAGCCGGTCAGCACGAGCGCTGCGGCGACGGCCACGGCGGCGAACGCCGAGACCCTCTTGCGTGCAAACGTCATTGTTCTTCCTTTCGTGATGATCACCGCGGGCGGATGCCGACGGCGAGAGGCTGCCTCATGGTGCGGGAGAGGCTGCGACGCGGGGCGGTGGTCCGGCCTTCGCACGGACGCGCTGCGCCCAGGCGAGGACGCTGGCTGCGACGACCGAGAAGATCAGCAGGCCACCGGTGATGATGTTGATGACGTCGGAGGTGACGCCGGCGAGACGGAGCCCGCTGCCGAGCACCCCGATCAGGAGCACCGCCGCGACGACGCCGTGCAGGTGACCTCGGCCGCCGAACACCGACACCCCGCCGAGGACCACGGCGGCGATCACCTGGAGTTCGAGCCCGGTGGCATTGTCTCCGCGGGCACTGCCGAAACGGAGCGTGTAGAAGATGCCGGCGAACGCCGCGACCACACCCGAGAGCATGAAGAGGATGAACTTCGTCCGCTCGACGTGCACCCCGGAGAATCGGGCCGCGTCCTTCGAGAGTCCGATCGCGTAGATGCCCCGGCCGAACGGAGTGAAGTGCAGCATCACGACGAAGATCGCGAGCAGGATCAGGAACGGGATCACGATGTAGGGGATAGTGGTGCCGGCGATCTTGGCCTTCGCCAGCGCCGTCCACATCTCCGGGAAGTCGGTCACCGCGGTGGTCCCGAGCAGGCCGACGGCCAGCCCGCGGAACAGCGCCAGGGTGCCGATGGTGACGGCGAGCGATGGCAGCCCGACGACCGTGACGAGGAAGCCGTTGAACGCTCCGCCGATGACGCCGACCGCGAGCGCGGCCAGCGCGGCGACCTCGAACGGCGCACCCGATTCGGTGAGCACACCCGTGACGACGCTGGCGAGGCCCACCATCGAGCCGACCGAGAGGTCGATCTCCCCCGTGATCATCACCAGGGTCATCGGCAGCGCGATCAGCAGGATCGGCGCCACGTCCAGCAGCAGGTAGTTGACCGTGATGGGCTGGGCGAACCCGCGGATCGACACGGCGGACACGAGCACGACCAGTACGAGCAGGCCGATGATCGCGAACTCGCGGTTGATGAGGATGCGCCGCCACAGCGGCTGGTCGTAGTCCCGGATCACGCGGACCCCCGAGGTGGTGGTGGTCGTGGTCATGATTCGTCCCTTGCCTCGATGAGCTGCCGTCTCTGTCGTACGGCGAGCAGCCGGTCGAGCACGATCGCTCCGATGATGAGCACACCCACCACGGCGCGCTGCCAGAAGTCGGGGATGCCGAGGATGGGCAGGGCCCGGTTGATGGTCATCAGCAGCATCGCGCCGATCGCCGCACCCCAGACGGAGCCGACGCCGCCCGTGATCGCGATGCCTCCGATGACGGCCGCGCCGACGGCATCCAACTCCCAGCCCGATCCCACCTGCGAGCTCACGGATCCGTACCGCGTCACGTAGAAGACACCGGCGAGACCGGCGAGAGCTCCGGAGAGGACGAAGGCGCTGAGCACCCGGCGGGTGGTCTTCAGGCCGTAGAGCTCGGCGGCTCCGGGGTCGGAGCCGATGGCGTAGTACTCGCGGCCGCCTCTCGTGTTGCGCATGTACCAGGCGGCGAGCGCGAGGACGATGATGGCGACGATGGAGAGCACCGGGATCGTGAAGATCTGCTGGGTTCCCAGGCGCAGGAAGTCCTTCGGCAGATCGGAGGGGTGCACCTGGTCGCTGCCGGTCCACAGCACGTTGATGCCGCGGTAGGCATACAGCGTGCCGAGCGTGATCACCATCGCCGGCACCTTGGCGAAGGCCACCAGCGCACCGTTGACGAGGCCCAGAAGGGCGCCGAAGATCACGGCGGCGATGACCACGATCGGGATCGGGATGCCGGGGACGTCGATGAAGAGCCGTCCCGTCAGGAAGGCGGTGAGCCCCATGACCGAGCCGACCGAGAGGTCGACGTTGCGGGTGATGATGACGATCGCCTGTCCGACCGCGACGAGCACGAGGATCGACGGAGTCAGCAGCAGGTCGCGCCAGCCGTCGGCGCTGAACAGGAAGTTCGGGTTCTTCACGGTGGCCGCGATGACCACCAGCACGAGGGCGGCGAAGATTCCGAGTTCGCGCGCGCGACCGATGCCGCCGGGCTTCTTCGCGAAGGTGGGGGCGGGTGTCGCCAGTGCCGTGGTGCTCATGCGTGCTGCTCCGATGCGTGCGTGGCGGCGAACATGACGTTCTCGCTGGTGGCGTCGTCACGGTCGAGTTCGGCGGTGATCCGGCCCTCGCGCATGACGAGCACCCGGTCGGCCATCCCGAGCACCTCGGGGAGCTCGGACGAGATCATCAGGATCCCCATCCCCTCACCCGCCAACTGCGAGAGCAGCCGGTGCACCTCGGACTTGGTGCCGACGTCGATCCCTCGGGTCGGCTCGTCGATGATGAGCACTCGCGGATCGGTGGCCAGCCACTTGGCCAGAACGACCTTCTGCTGGTTGCCACCGGAGAGCGTCGATGACACCGTGTCGAGGGCGTGCGTCTTGACCTCGAGGCGAGACGCCCAGACCTTCGCCGCTCGGTTCTCCATGCCGGTGGTGATCAGGCCCCACTTGGCGAGATTGCGGCGGATGGCGAGGGTGATGTTGCCGCCGACGCTCGCATCGATCACGAGGCCCTGTTTGCGACGATCCTCCGGGACGAGGGCGAGGCCGTTGCGCATCGCGGCGGTCGGACTGCGGCGCGGGACGGCCGCACCGAGCATCCGCACCTCTCCCTCGCGGTAGCCGTCCACGCCGAAGACGGCGCGGGCGACCTCGCTGCGGCCGGCACCGACGAGTCCGGCGAGGGCGACGATCTCGCCCGCGCGGACCGTGAAGGAGATGTCGTGGAAGACACCGGGGCTGGTGAGCCCGCGCACCTCGAGGAGCGCATCGCCGATCTCGGCCTCCTGCTTCGGGAAGAGCTCGGTGACGTCGCGGCCGACCATCTGCCGAACGAGGTCGTCGACCGTGGTCTCGGCGATGGGCGTCGTGTCGATGTAGGCGCCGTCGCGCATCACGGTGACGGTGTCGCACAGGTCGAACACCTCGTCGAAACGGTGCGAGATGAACAGGATCGCGCGGCCCTCGTCGCGCAGGCTCCGCGCGACCGCGAACAGCCGGTCGACCTCGACCCCGCTGAGCGCCGCGGTCGGCTCGTCCATGATCAGCACGCTGGCGTCGAGGGAGATGGCCTTCGCGATCTCGATGATCTGCTGGTCGGCGATCGAGAGGCCCTCGGTGATGCGATCGGGATCGAGCGCGACGCCGAGGCGGCGGAAGATCTGGTCGACCTCGGTGCGCATGGCCTTGCGGTCGATACGGCCGAGAGCCCCTGTGGGCTGGCGGCCCATGAAGATGTTCTCGGTGACCGAGAGGTCGGGGAAGAGCGTCGGCTCCTGGTAGATCACCGCGATGCCCGCGGCCTTCGACTGGGCGGTGCTCGTGAAGTCGACGTCTTCGCCGTGCAGACGGAAGTCGCCCGAGTCACGGCGGTAGAGCCCGGCCATGATCTTCACGAGCGTCGACTTGCCGGCGCCGTTCTCGCCGATGAGGGCGTGGATGGACCGCGACTGCAGCGTGAGGCTTCCGGAGCGGAGCGCGATCACGGGTCCGAAGGACTTCACGACACGGTGCAGCTCGAGCGCTGTGGGGGGAGCACTGCGGACGGGTGCTTCGTCGACCACTGGCTTTCCTCTCCGTTGAGGGGGATGATGTTCGGAATGAATCTACCTGAATCGATTCAGGTGGGTTTCAGGCTAGTGTATGTGATGCGGGCCGCAGGTCAACCCCTGATGCCCGAACCGTGATCCACCCGACGACGAGAGGACGGACGTGCCGGTCAGCATCCGCGATGTCGCCCTCCGCGCCGGGGTGTCCGTCGGCACCGTCTCGAATGTCCTCAACCGCCCGGAAGAGGTCTCCAGCGATTCGGTGGCACGGGTGAGCCGGGCCATCGAGGAACTCGGGTACGTGCGCAACGACGCCGCCCGAAAGCTGCGCGCGGGCATCAGCACGACCGTCGGCTTCGTGGTCCTCGACGGGCAGAACCCGTTCTACAGCGACGTGGTGCGCGGAGCCGAAGACGAGGCGTCCAGCCACGGCATCGCGATCCTCTACGGCAACACCGACGACGACCCGTCTCGCGAGAAGGTGTACCTCGACCTCTTCCGCGAACAGCAGGTGCGCGGTCTCCTGATCGCCCCGTACGGCGACGTCATGACGCAGCTGCGCCGCTTCCGCGCCAGCGGCATCGCGACGGTGCTCGTCGACAGGTTCAGCGCCGACAGCGGATTCTCATCGGTCTCCGTCGACAGCGTCGCGGGAGGGCGGCTGGCGGTCGAGCACCTGATCGAGGCG
This sequence comes from Microbacterium sp. GQ128, assembly GCF_059758615.1. NCBI lineage: Bacteria > Bacillati > Actinomycetota > Actinomycetes > Micrococcales > Microbacteriaceae > Microbacterium > Microbacterium sp. GQ128. The sequence goes on along the minus strand of NZ_JCAXDY010000003.1, from coordinate 141,735 downwards.
GGACGACGACGCATCGCCTTCGTCGGCGGCCCCTTCGACATGCGCCAGGTCACCGACCGGCTCGCCGGGGCTCGCGCCGCCGCTGAGAACGCCTCGGTGCACGTCGACCTCGAAGTCGTGCCCACCTCCGCCATGACGGTGGAGGAGGGGGCGTCCGCGGGCGCGAAGCTGCTCACCCGCCCGCGCCGCGAATGGCCGGACGCCCTGTTCGCCGCGAACGACCTGCTGGCGCTCGGCCTGCTGCAGTCACTCGTCGCCGGCGGTCGGGTGCTCGTCCCCGACGAGATCGCGCTCATCGGGTTCGACGACATCCCCTTCGCTGCGGCCGCCGCGGTGCCGCTCTCGTCGATCCGCCAGCCCAGCCGAATGATCGGCCGGACCGCGCTGCGCATCGTGCTCGAAGAGGCGTCCGACCCGGAGAGCATCCCCCGGCAGACCGTGTTCCCGCCCGAACTGATCGTGCGGCGCTCGACCACCGGCTGAGCCGAGACCCCGCTTTCGTGTCGAGACCCCGCCCTGTCTGCGCAGAAAAGGCGGGGTCTCGACGCGAGTCGGGGGTCTCGCGAGGACGTTACCCCTTCACCGCTCCCCCGAGGCCGGCCGAGCGCAGGAACACCGACTGGAAGAGCAGGAACATCGCGATGGGGATGAGCGTGGCGATCGCGAGGGCCGCGAGGAACACATCGAGCTCGGTCTGCGACTGCACCGCGGGAAGCCGCACCGACAGCGGCTGCACCGACGGATCCGGCAGCACGAGCATGGGCCAGAGGTAGTCCTTCCAGGCGGCGATGATCGCGAACACCGACACCACGCCGAGGATCGGCTTCGACATCGGCAGCACGATCGACCAGAACAGCCGGAAGGGCCCGGCGCCATCGGTACGCGCGGCCTCGAACACCTCGCGGGGAAGACTGTCGAAGAACCGCTTGACCAGCAGGATGTTGAAGGCGTTCGCCCCCATCGGCAGCCACACCGCGAGGTAGTTGTTGAGCAGGCTCACGTCTCCCAGCAGCGGCGGGTGCACGATCGTCAGGTACAGCGGCACCAGCAGCACGATCCCCGGGATGAACAGGGTCGCCAGCACCAGGGCGTTCAGGATCGGCGCGTACTTCGGCTGCAGCACCGAGAGCGCGTAGCCCGCTGTCGTCGCGATGAACAGCTGCACGAACCAGGCGCCGAGCGCGATGATCACCGTGTTGAAGAAGTACTGGTCGATGTGGATGTCGTTCCACGCGGTCGACAGGTTCTCCCAGTCCACGCCGCTCGGCCACAGCGCGAACGGCTGCTGCAGGGTGTCCTGCGTCGGCGTGATCGCCGACTTCGCCAGCCACAGGATCGGGCCGAGACCGGCGACGACCAGACCGACCGCGAGGAACACGTGCGTGAGGGACATCCCGACGCGGATGCCGGGGCGACGGCGCTCCGAGTCGGAGATGACCGTGCGATCACCGACGCTGTCGGCGGCCTTCTCCGCCGCCTTCTCTGCGGCACGGGTCGAGAGGCGGGTGGTGAGGCTCACGTCGTGCTCCAACGGTCGGTCAGTTTGAAGTACAGCCAGGAGAGCAGGGCGAGCACGACCGCGAGCAGCACCGAGACGGCCGTCGCCTCGCCGTAGTCGCCGCCCAGACTGTTGCGGAAGGCCTTGTCGTAGATGTACAGCAGCACGGTCTTGGTCGCTCCGGCAGGCCCACCCCCGGTGAACAGGAACGGTTCCAGGAAGACCTGCGCGGTGGCGATCACCTGCAGGATCAGCATGATGAAGAGGATGCCGCGCAGCTGCGGCAGCGTGACGTGCCAGACCTTCTTCCAGATGCCGGCGCCGTCGACCTCGGCCGCGTCGTAGAGCTCGGGCGGCACGCCGAGGAGAGCGGCCAGATAGATGATGATCGACCCGCCGGCTCCGGCCCACGTGGCTTCGAGCACGAGCGACGGCATGGCCTGCACCGCGTCCTGGATCCACGGCTGCGGCGGGATGCCGACGAATCCGAGCACGGTGTTGAACACGCCGGACGGGTCGGCGCTGTAGAAGAACTTCCACAGCAGCACCGCTACGACGGGCGGGATCACGACCGGGAGGTAGGCGAGGGCCGAATAGATGCCCTTGCCGCGGCGCACCTCGCTCATCAGCACGGCCATCAGCAGCGGCAGCGGGAACCCGAAGAGCAGCGCGAGCACAGCGAACCACAGCGTGTTGATCACGGCGCGGCCGAGCTCGGGGTCGCCGATCACCGCGAGGTAGTTGTCGAACCCGACCCATTCGGAGACGATCAGGTTCGTCTTCTGCAGGCTCATGATCACCGACTGCACGATCGGCGACCACGAGAAGAAGACGAACACGAAGAGCATGGGGAGCACGAACAGGAGGTTCGCGAGCCCGCCGCCGCGGAACCACGTGAGCGGTGAGCGGCGGCGGGAACGGCGCACAGCGGGCGGCGGAGAGTCCTCCACCGCCGCCCGCTGCTCGGGGAGCGTCATCGTCATGAAGCGTTACTCGTCGAGCTTCGCCTGCGCATCGGTCTGCACCTGGGCGAGCAGCGCGTCGATGTCGGCGTTCTGATCGGTGAGAACCTTCTGCACGACGGTGTCGAGGAGCGCGTAGACCTCCTGGGTCTTCACCTTCGGCTCACCGACCGGCGTCTGGTCCCAGATGCGGTCGCTGAACGGCGCCATCTGGTCGACGGGCACGTTGATGTAGTCGGCGATCCACTCCTGCGACTCGTCGTACAGCTCGCGGCTGAGCACCGGAAGCAGCGGGGTGCCGACGGCCTGACCGGACTCGTTCAGGGTCTTCGCGTCGAGCACCGCCGCGTCCTCGTCCATGAGCTTCTGCATGTAGTACCAGTCGATCCAGGTGACGCCGGCGGCCTTCGTCGCCTCGTCCACCGTGGGGCTGATCACGGCGATGTCACCGCCGCCGAGCGTGCCGGGGTCGTCGCCCTCCATCGGGACGACCGTCATCCCGTAGATCGTCGAGTCCATGCCGAAGTCGCGCACGAGCGCGGTGTAGATGTCGGAACCCGAGGTGTACATGCCGATGTTGCCGGCCGCGAACTCCTGGTTGATGGTTCCCCAGTCGAGGTCGACCTTGGATCCGAAGGCGTTGTCCTCCCACTTGACGTCGTGCAGGAACTGCAGCGCGGCCTTGGTGGCGTCGTTGTCGATCGTGGACTCGGCCGTGCCGTCGCCGTTGTCGGTCTGCGTGCGGCCTCCGCGCGCCACCGTCTGGGACGTCAGCTGCCACCCGCCGGTGTTGTTGATCGCCATCTGCGCGTATCCGGCCTTGCCCGTGGCATCCGTGATGGCCTTGGCCGCTTCGCGGATCTCGTCCCACGTCTCCGGCGGGTTCTCGGGGTCGAGCCCTGCCTGCGTGAACAGGTCGCGGTTGTAGTGCAGCGCCGCAGCGTACGCCTGGCGCGGGAAGCCGTAGATCTTGCCGTCGTCGCCCGTGACGCCGTCGAGGATGATCGGGTTGAACTTGTCGGTGTAGCCGAGTTCGTCGACCGCATCGGTCACGTCCATCAGCTGGCCGTTCTCGAGCAGCGTCTTGGAGTCGGTGAACGGCACGGTGAAGACGTCTGGCAGGCTTCCGCCGGCGAGCTGCACGGCGAAGGTCGGCCCCTCCCACTCGTACTCGACGCCCACGATGTCGATGTCGGGGTGTTCCTTCTCGAACTGCTTCTCCTGTTCGGCGAATGCCTCATACGCGGCCGCGTCCGCTCCCGGGGGGAACGTCGCGACGCGCAGCTCGGTCTTGCCGTCGGCACTGTCGTCGCCTCCGCTCGACGTGCAGCCGGCGAGAGCGCCGACCGCCGTGAGCACGGCGACGCCGGCGACGAGGGCCTTCATCGGTGACTTCATTGTCTGTGTCCTTCCATGTGGTGCTGATCGGGTGGTGCAGGGCTAGTCGGTCGCTCTCGACGAGCGCCCTGGGGCGATGCGGAGCGCCAGCCAGGCGGTGGAATCCGGGGGCAGCGCACCGTCGAGCGGGGCGCTGGAGAGGAGCACCTCGTGGTGGGCAGGAAGCGGCACGGGCACGGCGCCGAGGTTCGTGATGCTCAGGGTGCCGTCGCCGCGGCGGAAGGCGAGCACGTCTGCGCCGAGCTCCAGCCACTCCAGGTCGCTGCCGGCGAAGTCGGCGGTCCGCTTGCGCAGGGCGATCGCCGCGCGGTAGAGGTTCAGGGTCGAGGAGGGGTCGGCGTCCTGCGCTTCGACGGTGAGCTTCGCCCAGTCCGAAGGCTGCGGGAGCCACGGGGTGCCGCCGAAACCGTAGGGGGTCGCTGCTCCCGTCCAGGGCAGGGGAACCCGGCATCCGTCGCGCCCCGGATCGACGCCCCCGGAGCGGAAGTGCATGGGATCCTCGATCGCGTCGAGCGGCAGCTCCACCTCGGGGAGTCCGAGCTCGTCGCCCTGGTAGATGTAGAGACTGCCGGGGAGGGCGGCGACGAGCAACGACGCCGCGCGGGCACGACGCGCGCCTCGAACGGCATCCGTCGCAGTGCCGAACCGCTTGCGCTCGAACGCGAACGACGAATCGGCCTGCCCGTAACGGGTGACCGGCCGGGTGACATCGTGGTTCGAGAGCACCCAGGTCGCCGGGGCGCCGACGGGGGCATGCTCGGCCAGAGTGCGCGTGATGGAGTCGCGCATCGCCTGGGCGCTCCACGGCTGCGTCATGAACCCGAAGTTGAAGGCGGTGTGCATCTCGCCAGGGCGCAGGTAGCGGGCGAAGCGCTCCGCGTCGTCGAGCCAGACTTCGCCGACCAGCACGCGCTCGCCGTCGTACTCGTCGGCGACGGCACGCCATTCGCGGTAGATGTCGTGCAGCTCGTCGCGGTCGATGTGCGGATGCCCTGACGTCGGCGCCGTTCCTGCGGGGAGGTCGGGCAGCGCCGGGTCCTTGACCGGGAGGGCGGCCGAGTCGATGCGCACCCCGGCCACTCCGCGGTCGAACCAGAAGCGCAAGACGTCCTCGTGCTCGCGGCGCACGTCCGGGTGGTTCCAGTTGAGGTCGGGCTGCTGGGGGGTGAACAGGTGCAGGTACCACTCCCCCGGCGTGCCGTCCGCGTTCCGCGTGCGCGTCCATGTCTCGCCCTGGAAGCTCGACACCCAGTTCGTCGGCATCTCCTCGCCGTCCGCGCCCCGCCCGGGGTGGAACCAGAAGCGCTCGCGCTCCGGGCTCCCCGGCCCCGCCGCCAGTGCCTGCCGGAACCACTCGTGCCGGTCGGAGATGTGGTTCGGCACGATGTCGACGATCGTGCGGATGCCGTGTTCGAGCGCCTCGGCGATCAGCTGCTCCGCCTCGTCGAGCGTGCCGAAGCGCGGGTCGATCCGTCGGTAGTCCTGCACGTCGTACCCGCCATCGGCGAGCGGGCTCTCATACCAGGGCGTGAACCAGAGAGCGTCGACGCCGAGGCTTTTCAAGTAGGGCAACTGCGCGCGCACGCCGGCGAGATCGCCGATCCCGTCGCCGTTGCCGTCCGCGAAGCTGCGCACGTACACCTGGTAGATCACCGCCGTGCGCCACCATCCCTCGCCCGCAGGCATGGTCAGCGTGCGGGCGGGTGCGGCCGTGCGCAGAACGTCGGTGTCCACGGATCTCCTCGTCGTCGGTGGCGATGAGTCAAATGTAGCTTTTCTAATCGTTTGATGCAAGAACTAAACATATTGTTGGAATTTTGCAGTGACTTGCGGGCGCGCAAAAGCCCTCACCCACCGGGATCCGGTCAGGCCAGCGGCCCCGTCGAGGCGCGCAGCACCAGCTCGGGTTCGAACAGCAGCTCGTCGCTCGGCTGGGAGGTGCCGGCGATCTGCGCGAGCAGCAGTGCGATGATGGCCCGACCCATCGACTCGATCGGCTGCCGCACCGTTGTCAGCGGCGGCTCGGTGCAGCTCATCAGGGCCGAGTCGTCGAACCCGACGATGCTCACATCCCCCGGCACCGACAGCCCCGCGCGACGTGCGGCACGCACGGCGCCGAGTGCCATCGGATCACTCGCACACACGATGGCCGTGGCCCCGGCGGCGAAGAGTCGCGCCGCACCGGCCTGCCCCGACTCGAGCGAGTACATGCCCCGCACGACGAGGTCGTCCGACAGCGGCGCTCCGAGCTTCTCGAGCAGGCGGCGCGCGGCGTCGAGCTTGCGCTGCGATGGCACGTGGTCCGCCGGCCCCAGCAGCAGGCCGATGCGGCGGTGCCCCAGCTGGTGCATGTGCAGGACCGCCTGCTCGGCCGCAGCGGCATCGTCGGTCGAGACGGTCGCGAACTGCAGCTCGGGGACGCGGGCGTTGACGAGCACGGTCGGCAGGTTCACCTGGCGCAGCCGCTCGTAGTGCTCGTGCGCGGCGTCCGCCTGCGTGTAGTTTCCGCCGAGGAAGATCACGCCAGACACCTGCTGCGCGAGGAGCAGGTCGACGTAGTCCGACTCGGTCACCCCGCCGGCGTTCTGCGTGCACAGCAGCGGGGTGTATCCGTTCTGAGTGAGCGCGCCGCCGACGATCTCGGCGAACGCGGGGAAGATCGGGTTCTGCAGCTCGGGCAGCACCAGGCCGACCAGGCGGGCGCGTTCGCCGCGCAGCTTCGTCGGGCGCTCATAGCCGAGCACGTCGAGCGCGGTGAGCACCGCCTGACGGGTGGCATCGGAGACGCCGGGCTTGTCGTTCAGCACCCGGCTGACCGTGGCCTCGCTCACACCGACCTTGCGCGCCACCTCGGCGAGTCGCTTCGACATGGGGTCAGTGTACGCAAGTTCTTGCACGACTGCGCAAACGGGTTGCGTCGTCGCAGTCTGGTGTCAGCGGACGTTGCCGTTGGAGCAGGTCTCCTGCGCGGCCGAGTTGCCCTTGATCGAGTCGGGCAGCGCAACGACGTTCTCCGGGGTCGCGGAGGGATCGGGGGTCGCCTCCTCGGTCGGCGCGGTCGGCTCCGTCGGTTCCTGCACGACGACACCGTCGTTGCTGTTGTTCTCGTGCGTGATCTGCAGCTGCGCGTTCGCCTCGATCGCGTTCCAGAGAGCCGCGGCCGCCTCCTCGTTGGGGACGACCTTGTTCGGGTCGGCGTAGTCGGCACCGGTCGGGTACTGCACGAAGACGATGTCCTCGAACGGGACGGACTTCACGGCGAGCGCGATCTGGACGAGCGTCATCGGGTTGTTCGCCAGCGACGTGCTGGCCTCGAGGTTGCTCAGGGCCGTGTTCGCCAGCTTGAGCATGACCGGCACGTTGCCCAGCACCTCGCCGCTGATCATCTTGCGCGCGAGGCTCGACATGTACTGCTGCTGGTTGCCGATGCGGCCGAGGTCACTGCCGTCGCCGACACCGTGACGGGTGCGGAGGAACTGCAACGCCTGAAGACCTTCGACCGTGTGCGTGCCCGCGGCCATGTCCAGGCCGGTGTAGCGGTCCTTGATCGGGTTCGCCAGGCACACGTCGACACCTCCGATGGCGTTGGTGATCTCGATCACGCCGCCGAAGGTCACGGATGCCGCGAACTGGACCTCCTGGCCGGTGAGCTCGGAGATCGTCTTGACGACGCAGTTCAGGCCGCCGTCCGTGTACGCCGTGTTGAGTGGCTGCTTGCTCATCGCCGAGTGGACGTTGCCCTCGTCGTCGGTGCACTCCGGGATCGGGAGCATCAGGTCGCGCGGGAAGCTGACGACGGTGATCCGGCGGGGCTCCTGAGAGACGTGCACCAGCAGGTTGACGTCGTTGAGCGTGCCCTCGGCGTCGCCCCCGGTGCACCGGTCACCGAAGAGGTCCTTGTACTTCTCCTCGCAGGTGTCCACTCCCGTGAGGACGAGGTTGAAGCCGCTCTCATACTCGCCGATGTCCGGCGGGACGACCTCCTGGCCCTCCAGATCGACGGCGTTCGCCGCGACGGTGCTCGAGAAGTCGTACGCGATGTAGACACCGACGCCGAATCCGCTGACGAGCACCACGGCCAGGCCGATCGCGATGAACTTCAGCAGCTGGCTGAGCGAGCTGGGCGTCTCCAGTTGACCGTGCCGTGCGATGGTGCGGCGGCGTCGCGTGTTGTCGCTCACTCGTACCCTTTCGGATTCAGCACCGGTGCGGGGTCACCGTGCTCGCTGTGCGGAGGGTGTGGGATTCGAACCCACGAGACATCTCTGCCCACTGGTTTTCAAGACCAGCTCCATCGGCCGCTCGGACAACCCTCCTCGACGGACGCATCTGTCGACAAGGCGTGAGTCTAGCCGAGTTCTATTCTCCCGCGCTGACCTGGGCGGGTGCTGGAAGCGTGTCGAGCGCCTGCGCCAGCCCGCCGTCCTCGACGTCGGCGGTGACCTCGCTCGCGGCGTCCTTCACCTCGTCGGGGGCCTGCCCCATCGCCACGGCGCGCCCCTCGAGTGCGCGCGCCCAGCCGAACATGCCGATGTCGTTGCGCCCGTCGCCGGCGACGAGGATGCGCCCGCCGTCGAGCCCGAGCTCGGTGCGCACCTGCTCCAACGCGGTGCCCTTGTCGACGCCCTGCGGGGCGATGTCCAACCACGCGGTCCAGCCGATCGCGTAGGAGACCTCGTTGAGGCCGGCGTCCGCCACGAGGCGGTGGAAGTCGTCTTCGTCATGGCCGGGCGAGACGACCACGATGCGGGAGACCGGCAGCGCGCCGAGTTCGTCGAAGTCGACCTGTCGTCCGCCGTCGAGCGTCCAGTCGTCGAGCTGCTCGGTGAACAGCCGCTGCCCCGAGGCGAGTTCGACCATGTACCGGGCGTCCGGAAGACGGTCGCGCAGCAGTCCGAGCACCGGAGTCGGGTCGAAGGTCTCGACGTTCCAGCGCTCCCAGTCGTCGCCGTCGCGGCGCATCGTCACGGCGCCGTTGGAGCACACGACGTAGTCGGCGGTGAGGCCGAGCTCCTCGACGTAGCGTCGCGTGGCCATCCAGCTGCGCCCGGTCGCGATCGTCACCACGTGTCCGGCATCGCACGCGCGCGCGACGGCCTCGGGGACACCCGGACTCATCGTCTCGTCCTGCAGCAGGATGGTGCCGTCGACGTCGAGCCCGACCAGCCAGGGGCCCGTCACCGGGCTGCCCGCCCGTCGCCGAGGGGCTGGATCACTTCGAGCCCGCCGAGGTACGGGCGCAGCACCTCGGGCACGCGCACCGATCCGTCGGCCTGCTGGTGGGTCTCGAGCAGGGCGACGATCCAGCGCGTGGTGGCGAGCGTTCCGTTCAGAGTGGCGACGTGCTGCGTCTTCGCGGCGCCCTGAGCGGCAGCATCCGCCGCATCGACGGCGGGACGGTGCCGCACGTCGAGGCGGCGCGCCTGGAAGGTCGTGCAGTTCGACGTGGAGGTGAGCTCACGGAACGCCCCCTGCGTCGGCACCCACGCCTCGATGTCGTACTTGCGTGCCGCGCTCGAGCCGAGATCACCCGCGGCGACGTCGATCACGCGGTAGGCGAGCCCGAGGGAAGTGAGCATCTCCTCCTGCAGCGCGACGAGGCGCAGGTGCTCCGCCTCGGCCTCTTCTGCGGTCGTGTAGACGAACATCTCGAGCTTGTTGAACTGGTGCACCCGGATGATGCCGCGGGTGTCCTTTCCGTGCGAACCCGCTTCGCGGCGGTAGCAGGTCGACCAGCCCGCGTAGCGGAGGGCGCCGTCGGCGAGGTCGACGATCTCGTCCTTGTGGTACCCGGCGAGCGCGACCTCGCTGGTTCCGACGAGATACAGGTCGTCGTCCTTGTCGAGGTGGTAGACCTCGTCGGCGTGCTCGCCGAGGAACCCGGTGCCCTGCATGATCTCGGGGCGCACGAGGGTCGGCGTGATCAGCGGTACGAAACCGTTCTGCAGGGCCTTGTCGAGCGCGAGGTTCATGAGGGCGATCTCGAGGCGCGCCCCGATGCCGCGCAGGAAGTAGAAGCGCGCGCCGGAGACCTTCGCCCCGCGCTCCATGTCGATGGCGCCGAGGAGCTCGCCGAGCTCCAGGTGGTCACGCGGCTCGAAGTCGAATGCGGGCACCTCGCCCACCCGACGCAGCTCGACGAAGTCGGCCTCGCCGCCGGCGGGGACGCCGTCGATCACGACGTTCTCGATCCGGGCGAGAGCCGCGGATGCCGCCTCCGCTGCCTCGTTCGCCGCGTGCTGCGCCTGCTTCACGCGCTCGGCGAGGTCTTTCGCCTGTGCGACGAGGGCGGCTTTCTCCTCCTTGGGAGCCTTCGCGACCAGCTTGCCGAACGCGTTCTGTTCGGCGCGCAGCTCCTCGAACGCAGACAGCGCGGCCCGGCGCGATCGATCGGCCTCGAGTGCGACGTCGACGGTGCTCTGGTCGTTTCCACGGGCAGCCTGTGAACGGCGGACGATCTCCGGGTTTTCGCGGAGGAGTGCGAGGTCGATCATCTCCCAAGTCTACGGTGCGGTGCCGCCGCGCCGAGCGGCCCCCTCCGCCTCACCCCATCAGGGTGAGCGACCCGGCCGCGTCCCGGTTTAGAGTAGCGCCATGACCACCAGCGCCCCCGTTCTCCGACAGGCGGCGCTCATCTACAACCCGATCAAGGTCGACGGCAAGCATCTGCGCGAGACCGTTCGCGATCTGTCGCGCGAGGCCGGATGGGACCACCCGGCCTTCTATCCGACGACGATCGAGGACGCCGGGCAGGGCGCGACCGCGCAGGCACTCGCGCGCAACGTCGATGTCGTGCTGGTCGCCGGCGGCGACGGGACCGTGCGCGCCGTCTCGGAGGCGATCGCGAACTCCGGAGTGGCATTGGCGATCCTGCCGAGCGGCACCGGCAACCTGCTCGCGCGCAATCTCGGCCTGCCGCTCGCCGATCCGGCCGAGATGATCCGTGCGGCCCTCGGCGATTTCCGCCACCCGATCGACATCGGTCGCGCGCGGCTGACCCGTGAGAACGGCGATGAGGAGGAGCACGCGTTCGTCGTGCTGGCGGGCATGGGTCTGGACGCCGACATGATCGCGAACACGCGCTCCGACCTGAAGAAGTCGGTGGGGTGGATCGCCTACGTCGACGGTGCAGCCCGCTCCCTCCCCCGCGCGAAGCCCTTCCGTGCCGTGTACCAGATCGATGAGGGGCGACTGCATTCGCACCGCGCCTACAGTCTGCTCTTCGCCAACTGCGGCACGCTTCCCGCCGGCATCGCCCTCATCCCGGACGCGTCGATCACGGATGCCGCGCTCGACATCGCCGTCATCCAGCCCACCGGGGTGCTCGGCTGGTTCGCCGTGTGGCGCAAGATCTGGTGGGACAACTCCGTGCTGCGGCGCTTCCGTGCGGGTCGCCGTGTGCTCGAGCGTCGCGGCAAGAACGCGTCGGTGCACTACTTCCACGGGACCGCGGCCGAGGCCGCCGCTCCCGCACCGATCCCGATCGAGCTCGACGGCGACGAGTTCGGCGCTGCCGTGCGCATCACGTGCTGGGCAGACCCCGGTGCGTTGCTGCTCGCACTGCCGCCCGGCCACCCGGTTCACATGCTGTGAGGCGGGTGGCGCCCGTCAGCTCTTGCGTCGCTTGATCACCATCATCACGCTGATCACGGCCAAGAAGATGAGCGTGGCCCAGAAGATCACCACGGTTACCCGCAGGGGTCAGCGAACCTCGACCGTGCCGTCGAGCCCGCCGCCGACCAGCGTCAGCGTGAAGGTGCCGTCGTCGTCGACCGTGTCCTCGCCGAACGCGAGCAGGGTCGCACGGGGGGCCATATCCATCGTGCAGACCTGGTCCTCGTCGGTCAGGAAGGTCGCCGTCCCGGCGTTGCCGGCGCCCTCGAGCGACTCGATCTGCGGAACGCAGCTCGACGAGCCCCAGGTGAGCAGCACGAGACCGCCGTCGTCGAACCACCCGGCGGAGGGCTGGAACTCGGTCGTGGATCCCGGCGTTCCCGCGGCCGCGGGGTCACCGTCGAGGTCGACGTCGTCGGAGAGATCGCCGTAGGTCACGTTCAGGGTGATGTCCGACTTGGGGTCGACGCCCTCCGGCAGCGCGCCGATGCTCGCGCGCGGAGCGAGATCCTTCGTGCACGGCTTCGGCGATTCGCCCTCGGGGTCGACGAGCGTCACGGTGACGGTCTGCCCCTCGGCCGTGACCTGGTCGACCTGCGGCACGCACGTCGAGGAGCCCACGGTGATGACGGCGAACATGCGGCCGTCGTCGAGCAGCGTGCCCTCGAAGTCGTTCTGGTCGTCCACGTCTCCCGCACCGGGAGCTGGCGAACTCGACGGGGCGTCGGAACCGGGGCCGACGGTGCATCCCGCGACGAGGAGCGCCGCAGCGACGAGACCGACGACGGAGGCGAGCGGACGGAGCACAGAGGTCATGCTCACAGGGTAGCCCGCGGGCAGATCGCCCCGGTAGCCCGGACGCGCCGTGCCGACTACTGCAGGGCCGAGGTCAGGCGGGCGAGATTGTCGAGCACGGTCGAGCGCAACGGCTGCTGCATCCACTCCTCGAGCGTCAGTTCACGGCTGAGCGAGCGATACTTGTCCTCGACCTCGCGCATCTCCTTCACGAACTCCTCGCCGCGCACCAGCATCGAGACCTCGAGGTTCAGACCGAAGGAGCGCATGTCCATGTTGCTGGAGCCGATGACCGCGACTTCGTCGTCGATCGTGAGGGTCTTGGTGTGCAGGATGTACGGTTTGCGGTACATCCAGATGCGGACGCCGGCTTTCAGCAGCACCTCGTAGTAGCTGCGCTGGGCGTGGTACACCATCGCTTGGTCGCCCTCTTCCGAGACGAAGAGCTCGACGTGGACACCGCGATCGACAGCCGCGGTCACGGCGAGCAGCAGCGCCTCGTCGGGGACGAAGTAGGGGCTGACGATCATGATCTTCTTCTTTGCGGCATACAGCAGCCCGAGGAAGAGGCGCAGGTTGTTCTCGACCTCGAACCCCGGGCCCGACGGCACGACCTGGCAGTCGAGGTCGCCGGAGCCGATGTTCGCGTGGGCGATGTCGATCCCCTCGAGCACCGTGTCGGTCTCGCTGTACCAGTCGGCGACGAAGATCGCATTCACGCTCAGCACGACAGGGCCGTCGAGGCGGACCATGAGGTCGACCCAGTGCAGCCCGCGCTTGATGTTCTTCGGCAAGTTATAGGTCGAGTCGGTGATGTTCTGCGATCCGAGGAACGCGATGTTGCCGTCGACGACCAGGAGCTTGCGGTGATTGCGCAGATCCGGGCGCTGCATCTTGCCCTTGAGCGGCTGCACCGGCAGCATCAGGTGCCAGTCCGCACCCATCGCGTTGAGTCGGGCGATGGTCTGCTTGTAGCGCGGTTTGCCTCGGTTCGCCCAGTGGTCCAGAAGCACCCGCACCTCGACTCCTCGAGCCGAGACCTCTTCGAGGGCGCGGAAGAAGTTGTCCGTCGACGTGTCGGACTGGAGGATGTAGAACTCGACGTGCACGTAGTCCTGGGCGGTGCGGATGGCCTCGGCCATCTCGTCGAGGGACTCCTGGTAGTCGGATATCAGGTGCGCGCCGTTGTCACCCGAGAGCGGAAGCGCCCCGAGCCTCTGATTCATCTGGACGATCGGACCGAACCAGGCGGGAGCGTTCGGGCGCAGCGTCCCGAAGTGCAGGTGCTCGCTCGTCTCGGCGATGTACTCGTTGATCTGGTCCTGTTTGCGTCGACGCGCGCGCGGCAGTCGCGGGTTTCCGATCAACAGGAACAGGAAGACTCCGACGAACGGGATGAAGAACACGGCGAGGAGCCAGGCCATCGCGGCGGTCGGGCGCCGATTGCGCGGGATGACGATGATCGCCGTGACGCGGATGACGATGTCGAGCACCAGCAGGAAGGCGGCGAACCACCAGCCCCAGGTCTCTGCCGTCATCGTGCACCCTCCCCACCGCGGTGACGATCACCTCGGCAGCGCGCCCATGCCGGTGCGCTGGCTTCACAGTAGCGGATGGGTGGGACTCAGACGCGCGGCGGAAGACCCCGGGCCGCGCGCTCCTCCGCCTCGATCTGGGCGTGGACCTTGCGCTCCGTGCGGTCGAAGCGGAGGATCCCGCGGAGCACGAAGACGAACACGACGCTCACTCCGATGGTCGGCAGAAGCGACCAGGCCGCGGCGAGCCAGAAGTTGTCCATCACCCCATGGTACGCGAGCCACTCCTCGTGCACATCGCCGCGCGTTCAGGTTCTGCATCCACAACGCCGCTTTTCCGACCCCGCGGGCTCGTGGCTCCGAGACACTCTCGGGATGACAACACTGCTTCGCGCCACCGATTCCGCCGCATTCCTCGGCATCGTCCCCATTCTCGCGGGTTTCACTCCTCGTCGGAGCATCGTGCTGCTGCCTTTCCACGGCACGCGCACCGACGGGGCCATGCGACTCGATCTGCCCCCTGACGGTGCCGATATCGAGGCATATGCCGACGCTGCGGTCAGCCTCCTCGCTCGCGTCCGGGGAACGGATGCCGTCGCCGTGGTCGTGTACACCGACGAGGAGCCAGAGGCCACCCGCGACGGTCTCGTCCTCCCACATGCCGTGGCCGTCGACGAACTGCTCGGCTGCGCGGAAGACGCCGGGCTCCGCATCGTCGACGCGCTCTGCGTGACACCGTCGGGGTGGTCGAGCTACGTGGAGCGTGACCCGGACCTCCACCCGCTCGCAGAGATCTGCTGCCCATCCGAGGGTCCGGATGCACCCGGCATCTCGGAGGATCAGGCTGCGGGGGCCCGCCTTCCGGATGTGGATCTCGCCGAGAAGGAAAGGGTGGGAAGAGCGGCACTCGAGCTCGCGGCGCTGCTCGACGAAGACGGAGAGGCGAAGGGGCGGGTGACCGGGCGGGAGAATCCGCAGCTGATCGCTGCGCTCGTGCTGCTCGAAGACGTGCCCGCGTTCTTCGAATCGGTGCTCTCGGCACCCGATGCCCTCCCGCCGTATGCGACTGCGACGCTGCTGTGGTGCATGGAGCGACCGTTGCTCCGAGATGTCGCGATCGCGCAGTGGGCGAGTGACCTCGCGGGAGGCGTCCGCGCGCTCGACGCGCAGACCGCGTTCGCGAAGTCGGGCGAGATGGTCCCCGATGAGCTCGGGCGACTGTTCCTGGGCCAGGGTCCGGCTCCGGACTTCGATCGGCTCCACCTCGCGCTCGCCGTCGTCCGCGAGGCGGCCGCACGGGCACCGCGCGCTGCCCGACCGGCACCACTCACCGCGGCGGCGTGGCTGTCGTGGGCTCTCGGCCGAGCCAGCCACGCCGCTCGCTATCTGGAGCTCGTGCGCGAGATCGACCCTCGATACTCTCTCGCCGCCCTGCTGGAGACCATGATCGCCGGCGCGATGCTTCCGGAGTGGGCGTTCCGCAGAAGCTCGGCGGCATGACCGTCGAGCATCGAGACCTACTTGACCAGCGGGAAGAGGATGGTCTCGCGGATGCCGAGGCCGGTGATCGCCATCAGCAGACGATCGATCCCCATGCCCATCCCACCGGACGGCGGCATACCGTGCTCGAGCGCCCGCAGGAACTCGTCGTCGACCGGCATCGCCTCCACGTCGCCGCGCGCTGCGAGCTTCGCCTGCGCCTCGAACCGCTCGCGCTGGATCACGGGATCGACGAGCTCGGAGTACCCGGTCGCCAGCTCGAAGCCCCGGATGTACAGGTCCCACTTCTCCACGACGCCGGAGATCGAGCGGTGCTCGCGCACGAGGGGGGACGTGTCGACCGGGAAGTCCATCACGAAGGTCGGGCGAACAAGATCACCCTTCACGAAGTGCTCCCACAGCTCCTCGACGAGCTTGCCGTGGGTGGCCTGCGGCGGCAGGTCGACGTCGTTCGCCTCGGCGAACGCGATGAGGTCCTCGACCGAATCCTGCGGCGTGATCGTGCGACCGGCGGCCGCCGAGAGCGACTCGTACATCGAGATGCGGTCCCACTCACCGCCGAGGTCGTACTCGGTGCCGTCGGCCCAGGTCACCGTCGTCGAACCGGCGACGGCGATCGCCGCCTTCTGCACGAGTTCCTGCGTGAGCGCGGCCATCTGGTTGTAGTCGCCGTACGCCTGGTAGGCCTCGAGCATCGCGAACTCGGGGCTGTGCGTGGAGTCGGCTCCCTCGTTGCGGAAGTTCCGGTTGATCTCGTACACGCGCTCGATGCCGCCGACGACCGCGCGCTTCAGGTAGAGCTCGGGCGCGATGCGCAGGTAGAGCTCGGTGTCGAACGCATTCGAGTGGGTGACGAAGGGGCGAGCAGAGGCGCCGCCGTGCTGCACCTGCAGCATCGGGGTCTCGACCTCGAGGTAGTCGTGGCTCGTGAACGTCGCACGCAGGCTGGCGTTCACCGCGGCACGGGCACGCACGGTGGTTCGCGCCTGCTCGCGGACGATGAGGTCGAGGTAGCGGCTGCGCACGCGCCCTTCCTCACTGAGCTCGGAGTACGCGTTGGGAAGCGGGAGGATCGCCTTGGAGGCGATCGCCCAGCCGTCGGCCATGACCGACAGCTCCCCGCGGCGGCTGGAGATGACTTCACCGTGGACGAAGACGTGGTCGCCGAGGTCGACGTACTCCTTCCAGTCCGCGAGCGACTCCTCGCCGACGTTCGCGAGCGAGATCATCGCCTGGATGCGCGAGCCGTCGCCGGCCTGAAGGGTGGCGAAGCACAGCTTCCCCGTGTTGCGGCTGAACACGACACGACCCGCGATACCGACGACGACACCCGTCTCGGCGCCGGCCTCGAGCTCGCCGTACTCCGCGCGCAGCGCCGGGATCGTGTGCGTGACCGGCACGCCGACCGGGAACGCTCCGCCGCCCGCATCCGTCCGCTTCTCGATCAGACGCTCGCGCTTTGCGAGGCGCACGGCCTTCTGCTCGTGGACGTCCTCTTCGGGAGAAGGGTCGGTCGAGGCCGATTCGGGCGCGGCAGACGCGTCAGTCATGTGGGGGCTCCTTGGAAGTCCTTCCCAGTTTACCGAGGCGGCGCGCGCCCCCAGGGCACGCGCTGGGTAGCCTCGAAGAATGGCCCATCCACGGATCCTCCGCGCGTTCGCCGCCCTCTCGCTCGCGTTTGCCGCGGTCACCACTCCCGCCACGGCCGCCGCCGACACCGGATCGGGACTCGGACCGCACGTGCGCGCGGTGGCCGAGTCAGACGACGTGAACGACTTCTCCTACGCCTCGTGGGATGCCGTGTACGAAGTCGGGCTCGATGACGAGGGCCGCGCGCGGATGCACGTGACCGAGACCTTGGTCGCCCGCTTCCCGGAAGCAGACCAGAATCACGGCATCGTCCGCGGACTCACGACCGCTTACGAGGGGGCGAGCACCGAGACGCGAGTGCTTTCCGTGACCGATGAGGATGGCCGGGAGGTGCCCTATGAGACCGACGAGGAAGACGGGCTGCTGTACGTTCTCACCGGCGACGACGACAACTATGTGCACGGGCTCACCACCTACGTGATCGAGTACGAGATGCGCGATGTGATCCTCGCGACGAAGCCGGCCGCGGGTTCCTCGACCCCGGCGGTGGACGAGTTCTACTGGAATGTGCTCCCCCTCGACAGCACGCAGCCGATCGAGCGGTTCCGCACCGACATCGCGTTCGATGAAGAGCTGGGCGCAGCGCTCACCGGATCGACGCGCTGCTACACCGGGCCATCGAGATCCCGGACGGAGTGCGAGCTGCGGGGACCCCAGACCGACGGCCGCGTGACGGTCTTCGGCGTCGAGTCCGGAGAGCGCCCTGCCGGCGACGGCGTGACGGTCGCCATCGGGTTCGGGGCGGGCACGGTCACGCAGCCCTTCGCGCGCACACCCGACCCGGTCGGCGACATCGCCCCGTTCGTCGCAGCCGCGGGAGCTGCGGGGCTGTCGGTCGGCAGCTGGTTCGCGGTCTCGGCATTCACTCGGAGACGCCGGGTGGCCACCGGAATCGTCGTGGCTCAGTATGACGTGCCGGATTCCCTGCCCCCACTCATCGCGGCGACGGCCATCACCGGGGCGAAGGACGTGATCCCCGCAGAGATCGTGCACCTCGCCGTGCGCGGAACCCTGCGCATCGAAGAAGGCCTGGAGGCCGAAGAGCCACGCTTGCGCCGCCTGCCGGAGGTGACGGGACCGGACGAGCTCGATGCGGAGGCGCTGGAAGCGCTGTTCCTCGATGCCGATGCCGACGGCGTGGTCGATCTGCCCGCCGCCGATGAGGCATTCGCGGCCCGCATGACCGCCCTGCAGCAGAGTGGGACGGCGGCTGCCGCATCCCGAGGCTTCACCGAGAGGGTGCGCAGTCGCGGCGCCGTGATCCTGCAGTGGTGCGCGATCGGTGTCGCCCTGATCGGACTGGGCCTCGGAATCTGGGCGGCCACCAGCGGCCGCCTCTCCGCGATCCCCGCGCTCGTCGTGATGTCGATCGTGGCCTTCCTCGTGTTCCTGTCGAGCGTGTACGCCTTCTCGAAGCACACCGTCCTCACGGCCGAGGGCGCTCGCGTCTCCGAGTACCTGCAGGGCGTGAAAGAGTTCATCCGCGTCGCAGACGCCGACCGTCTGCAGATGCTGCAGTCGTACAGCGGCGCCGAGCGCCGGCCGGAGGGCACGGCGGACGTCATCCACGTCTACGAACGGCTCCTCCCCTACGCGATCCTCTTCGGCTTGGAAGACGAGTGGGGCGACGTGCTCGAGCGTGCGTACGCGCAGGCTCAGCGAGGCGCTTCCTGGATCGGCGACCCGGCCTCGTTCGCCCTTCGCATGCAGCTGGCTTCGTTCATGGCCTCGTCGCAGTCCGCGGCGACGTACTCCGCACCGTCGACGGGCTCCTCGTCGAGCGCCGGAGGATCGTTCGGCGGCGGATTCTCCGGGGGCGGAGGAGGCGGAGGCTTCTCAGGCGGACGATGAGCCGCCGGCACTCTCAGAGCATGGGAGGGGAGTCGGATGCTTCGCGCAGCGCCCGCTCGACCGTCGACTGCACCAGCGCCGACAGGTAGCCGCCCGGGTTCTCCACGCCGAGCTCGCGCAACCGGGCAGTCGACTGACCGATGATCGACCGCGAGAACTCGGTGGCCGTCGCGATCGCGTCGGCATAGGCCGCTCGATCCGCCTCGGCGATCACCACCGGCTCGCACCCGATCTCCACGGCGAGCGCCTGGGCGATCGGCAGCACCGCGGCGGGAGCTGTGACCGCGGCGAAACCCGCCTGCAGCTGACGCAGGTCGATCGAGGTTCCGGTGAAGGTGATGGCGGGATGCACGGCGAGCGGGATCGCGCCTCGCTCTGCGGCCGGCCGCAGCACCTCGATCCCGTACGCGGGATCGGTGTGCAGCACGAGCTGTCCGATCTGCCAGCCCCCGACCTCGGCGATGCCGGCCACCAGCGACGGCAGTTGCTCGGTGGGCACCGCGATGACCACGAGTTCGGCTCGACGCACGACCTCCAGCGCGTCGAGCACGGGCACATCCGGCAGCACGGCAGAGGCGCGCTCGTCATCGGAGCCGCTCGTGATCCCGATCACGGCGTGCCCCGCTCCGCCGAGCGCCGCACCGATCACCGGACCGACACGTCCCGCGCCGATGATGCCGACGCCGAGGCGTCCGTCCCGCGCCACGGTCACTCCTCCGGCTGATCCGACGGTGCGGGCGGAGGCGTCCTCCGACGCCGGAGCTGCGGCTCTGCGGGAGGAGCTGGTGGCTGCGTCGCCGCCGGCGCGGGCGCAGGTGCAGACGGGGCGGCGGCAGGTGCCGGCGGTGCGGCAGCCGGTGCGGGAGGCGCGACCGGCGGTACGGCAGCCGGTGCGGGAGGCGCGACCGGCGGTGCCGGCGGCGGTGCCACGGGCGGTGCGGGAGGCGCCGGCGGCGCCGCGGGTGCGGGCTGCGTGAAAGCCTGTGTCGGCGGGGCGAACGGAGCCGGTCTCGCACCGGGAGCCGGCGGTGCGAGGTTCGGCACGAACGGCGGCGGGTTGGTCACGGAGGGCGTGCCTGCGTACACGGGCGGCCCCACGGGCTGGACGTCCGGCGCGGCGGCCGCCCGCTCACTCCACCTGTGGGTGGTGTCGCGCGACGCGGCCTCGGCGGCTGCGCGGCTGACGTCGTCGAGCAGCGCCAGGGCATCGGCGCGCTCAAGACCCGAGAGGTACCCCGTGATGGGCCCCGGAACAGTGTGCACCTGCGCGCCGGAGACCCGCTGCATCCGGTCGATCGGCCCCTGGCTGAGCGAGACGCCCTGCAGGCGCGCGAGCGGGAACACGGCGAGCTTGCGCCAGACGATCCCCCGACGCAGCACGAGGCCGAACTCCTCCACCAGGTATCCGTGGCGCTTCCATGAGAACGGACGCCGCCACCACGCACGCCGCGGCATCGAGCGGTACGCGTCGCCTTCGACCGGTCCGACGACGCCGTGCTCCCAGAGCGAGGGGATGCTCTCGGCGGGCACGTCGGGCAGCACCAGCGCGAGCACGCGCTCGACGTCGGCGCGCTTGCCGACCGGCAGCACCACGTTGAACTGCTGTCCGCTGCCGGAGGACTGCTGAGCCGCGCTCTTGCCGCTCATCCGGTTGATCTTGATCGTCCACCAGCCGAACGGGCGCCACAGCAGCGACTGCGTCACCTCGACGGCGAAGATGCGCCCCGGCGGGAGCGTCTCGGTCACGGTCGTGAGCAGTCCGTAGGTGATGCGCACACCGTCGGGGGTGGGGGCGATCGAATACCGCAACGACTTCGAGATCTGCGCCCAGGTGATACCGATGACCGCGATCACCAGCGGCACGCCCATGCCGAAGCCGAGGCCCAGCAGCACGACGCCGCCGTCGGTGTCGCCGTCGATCAGCAGGCCGATCAGCGCGCTGCCGAATGCGATCGCGAAGATCGCACCGAAGAACACGACCCACAGCAGGCCCGAGATCAACTGCGATCCGACGAGGCGTCCGGTCGGGATCTTGACGACGCTCTCGGGAACGACGTCGGCGAGGTCCACGCCAGCGAGGAGGTCGTTGACTCCGGCGTTCACGGATCCGACGAGCTGCGCGCGAGCGGATGCCGGCACCGCCGTTCCGGGTGCCTGCGGAGAACCGGGGTTCATCGCGGCGTTGCGGGCCGCCCTGGCGCCCGAGGCCAGACGCAGGATGTCTGCGCGCACGGACTCGGCGCGCGACGTCGCAAGGTACTCGAGTTCGACGTTCGCATCGTTTCCGGCGCCCACGACCTCCAGCTTCGCGAGTCCGATGATGCGCGCCGGGAAGGGTCGGGTGAGGTTGACGCCCTGCACGCGATCGAGCGGAGCGCGGCGGTGCGAGCGGAAGATGATCCCCTTGCGCACCTCGACGTGGTCGCCTGTGATCCGGAACTGGTGGAACCGCCAGACGAACCAGAAGATCAGCACGAGCACGATGACGAGTCCCAGCACGCTGAGCAGCGCGACGAGGATCAGGTTGTTGGAGAGCACCCAGTCGACGGGATCGCCGCCGGAGTAATCGCCGACGTGCGCCTCCTCCGGCGCGAAGAGCGCGATGGCCCACGTGATGAGACGATCGCGCATGTTCGTGATCACGATGCCGGCCAGGATGATCAGCACCAGTCCACCCTTGAAGAGCGGGGTGAGGGGGTGCATGCGGTGCCACTCGCCGTTGGCGAGAGTCGTCGACGGGTCGCCGCCCGCCTGCGTGGTCGGGGACGGCGGGAGCTGCGGCTCGCTCACAGGCCGGTCCGGCGGGTCTCGGCGACGTGGATGAGGGTGTCGCGCAACGCCTCCGCCGCCTCCTGCGTGAGGCCGGGGATCTGCACACCCGTGGTCGCCGCGGCCGTCACCATCTTGAGCTGTGCGATGCCGAAGCCGCGGTCGAGCGGGCCCTGGGTGATGTCCACCAGCTGCATGCGGCCGTAGGGCACAGCGATCATGCGCTGCCAGAGGATGCCCTTGCGGAAGACGATGTCGTCGGCGCGCAGCATGTAGCCGATCGCCTTCGCCTGCCGGGGAAGGATGATGAGCGCGATCACCGTGATGAGGAGGATGATGCCGGCGGGGATCCACACCCACTGCTGGTCCAGCACCAGGCTGAGCACGAGCGCCGCGGCGGCGACGATCGCGATGAAGATCACGTTCTGCACGATCTGCGAGACCACGTAGCGCGGCGAGATCTGGTGCCACGCGCCGTCGAGCTCGAGCCGGGCCTCGTTCCGGGCCGTCCGCAGCTCGGAGTACGTGCCCTGGTCGAGGGCGGCGAGGTCAGTGCCCTCCGCCGGGTTCAGGGGCGCGGTCTCTGGGTTCTGAGTCATCAGGATCCTTCGGCAGGGTGCAGAACTGTTCGGCGACGAGCGCGGCGATCGTGAGGACGATCGCGCTGCCGATGAGGGCCAGCATGGCCACAGTCGACCCTACCTGTGGATCGACCGGGCGCGAGAGGAGGAATGCCAGCAGTCCCGCCCCGAAGCCCGCCATGATGGCGCCGAGCAGGCTGGACGCGCGGGCGAGCGTCGCCGCTCTCAGTGCGCGGAACGGGTCGATGCGGATACCCGAGCGCACACTGCGCCGCACCGGCCAGGCGACGCCCAGTGAGGCGGCCGCGATCAGCACGAGCAGTACCGGGAGAAGCAGCGACGGCGTGAACGTGATGCGCCCCGCCGCGGTGAGCAGATGATCGAGCAGGAAGCCGCCGCCGGCCGCGAGCAGGGCGAGAAGGAGCAGGAGCCCCGCAGAGGTGCGCCTCATCTTTCGCCCCGGCTGCGCAGCTCAGCCGCGAGGTCGGCCACCCGCCCTCGTCCGAGAAGCTCCGCATCCGGGTCGACGTCGAGCCACGGGTCGAGCACGAACAGCCGCTCGGCGGCGCGCGGGTGCGGCAGCTGCAGACGCGGTTCGTCCGAGACGACGTCTCCGTAAGCGATGAGGTCGAGGTCGAGCGTGCGATCGCCCCACCGCTCGCGGCGCTCCCGACCGTTCTCGTCTTCGATGGCATGCAGCATGCCGAGGAGGATTTCCGGGGCGAGACGCGTGGTGACCAGCGCGACCGCGTTCACGTACGCGGGCGCCTCAGGGTCCGGCCCATCGAGGCGGAGTGCGACGGTCTCGAACAGTTCGGAGAGTCGCACATCGCTCACGAGCGGCAGGCGTGCGATGCGCTGCGCCGCCGCGCGGATCGTCTCGTGCCGATCGCCGAGGTTCGCGCCGAGGGCGACGACGGCGACGGTCTCCGGGCGGGCCGGGCGGGCGCCGGGTACCTCGGGCGCCTTCGCGAGGTCGCGGCTCATATCGTGATGTCCTCGAGCGCCTGCGGCGGGCGGCTGCGATTCACGGTGACCGCCACATCGGCGAAGTTCAGCGGGATCGGTGCGTGCGGCTTGTGCACGGTCACCGTCACGTTCTGCACCCGCTCGTCCTCGAGAGCCACCGAGGCGATGCGCTCCGCGAGCGTCTCGATCAGGTTCACCGGCGCGCCCGCGACGACGGCCGCCACCTTCTCGGCGAGCTCGCCGTAGTGCACGGTGTCGGTCACGTCGTCGGAGGCCGCCGCCTGATCCAGCGACAGGCGCAGGCGAAGGTCGATCGTGAAGTCCTGGCCCTCTTCCCGCTCGTGCGTGTAGACGCCGTGGCGGCCGAAGACGGTCAGACCGGAGAGGACGATCTCATCGAGGAAATCCATGCCTCTAGCGTACGGGGGACCCACCCCATCGGCTGGGTGGGAGTTCAGCCGGCCCAGGCGTGCGCGATCGCGAGCGCGTCGCGGGTGCCTGCGACGTCGTGCACGCGCACGGCCCACACTCCGGCGCGGGC
Source organism: Microbacterium sp. GQ128 (assembly GCF_059758615.1). Lineage (NCBI taxonomy): Bacteria > Bacillati > Actinomycetota > Actinomycetes > Micrococcales > Microbacteriaceae > Microbacterium > Microbacterium sp. GQ128. Next base: position 118,072 of record NZ_JCAXDY010000003.1, on the reverse strand, counting down.
CGCCAGGGCGCTGGTGACGGCCGTCGCGAGATCGCGGCGTGACTCGGAGACCTCGTCGTCCGCGCCGGCTTCCCGACGAAGTGCCTCCGCCAGGAAGCGCTTGCGCGAGGTGCCGATGAGCACGCGAGGCCCCAGGGCGACGATCTCGTCGAGTCCCCGCAGCACGTCCCAGTTCTGCGCGCCGGCTTTCGCGAATCCGATACCCGGGTCGAGGATCAGCCGAGACGGCGCGATCCCGGATGCTGCGGCCTCGCCCATGCGCTCCTGCAGCTCTCCCGCCACCTCGCGCGCGACGCGACGGTACTCGGCCTTTGCGTACATGTCGGCGGAGAATCCGCGCCAGTGCCCGATCGCGTAGTCGGCGCCGGACTCCGCGACGGCCGCCCGCATCTCGGGATCCGCGAGCCCTCCGGAGACGTCGTTCACGATCCGCGCGCCGGCCCGCACGGCTGCGGCGGCGGTCGCCGCGTTGAGCGTGTCGATGCTGACGGGCACGCCCGCCGACGCCAGCTGCTCGATCACCGGGATCACGCGCTGCTGTTCGATGTCGGCACCCACGCGTGCGGCGCCGGGCCTGGTCGACTCGCCGCCGACGTCGAGCACCGCTGCGCCTTCGGCCCGCAACCGCAGGCCGTGGGCGACCGCCCGATCGACGTCGAGGTAACGGCCACCGTCGCTGAAGGAGTCGGGCGTGACGTTGACGATGCCCCAGATGCTGGTCATCAGCGCGCTGCTCCGGACCCCGCCGACGCGCCGATCAGCGTGATCAGCTCCGTCCTGGCGACGGCATCCGTGTACTCCCCGCGCGCCGCGATCGTGAGCGTCGACGCTTCGCTCTGGCGTCCGCCGCGCATCGTGACACAGCCGTGGGAGGCGTCGAGCACGACGAGCACTCCCCGGGTGTCGAGGTGCTCCGCGATCGTGTCGGCGATCTGCTCGCCGAGGCGCTCCTGCACCTGCGGACGGGCGGCGAGGATCTCGACCACACGCACGAGCGCGCCGAGACCGACGACCTGCTCACCCGGGAGGTACGCGATGTGGGCGTGCCCGGCGAACGGCAGCAGGTGGTGCTCGCAGACGGAACGGAAGCGGATGTCGCGCAGCAGCACGGCCCCGGAGGGCAGCGTGTCGGGCGCGGGTCCGCGCGAGACGCTGATGGTGCGTGCGAGGGGCTCGGCGGCATCCTCGCCGACCCCCGCGAAGAACTCGGAGTACAGCTCGGCCATGCGCGACGGCGTCTGCTTCAGCCCCGGTCGATCAGGATCTTCGCCGATGGCCTCGAGCAGCTCGCGGGTGAGTCGCTCGACACGGTGCCTGTCGACGGTCACGTCACGCCGTCGCGGGTCGCGGGTTCCCGGCTCCCGCCGAACCCTGCTGCGCACGCGGCGTGGTGGCGGGGGCTTCGACGGATGCCGCGAGCGAGACGTCCTTCTTGGGCACCTCGATCGGGGGTCGCTCCGATACCGGACGGTCTTCACTGGACAGCCACAGCGGACGCTCCGGAAGCTTCTTCACCTCGGTGAAGATCTCGGCGATCTGGTTGTGATCGAGGGTCTCCTCCTCGAGGAGCGCCAGCGCGAGCTTGTCGAGGATGTCGCGGTTCGCGCTGATGACCTCGTAGGCCTCGTTGTGCGCCTGCTCGATGAGCGCGCGCACTTCGGCATCCACCCGCTCGGCGACCCGCTCGGAGTACTCGCGGCCACGACCCATGTCGCGACCGGCGAAGGGCTCACCGCCCTCACTGCCGAGCTTGACCGGCCCGACCTGCGTGGTCATGCCGTACTCGAGCACCATCTTGCGGGCGATCGAGGTCGCCTTCTCGATGTCGTTCGAGGCACCGGTGGTCGGGTCGTGGAAGATGATCTCCTCCGCGACGCGTCCGCCCATGGCGTAGGTCAGCTGGTCCTGCAGCTCGTTGCGGGTGACCGAGTACTTGTCGTCCAGCGGCAGCACCATCGTGTAGCCGAGGGCCTTGCCGCGGGGCAGGATCGTGATCTTGGTGACCGGGTCGGTGTAGTTCATCGCCGCCGCTGCGAGTGCGTGTCCGCCCTCGTGGTACGCCGTGATCAGCTTCTCCTTGTCGCGCATCACGCGGGTGCGACGCTGCGGTCCGGCGATCACGCGATCGATGGCCTCGTCGAGGGCACGGTTGTCGACCAGCTGCGCGTTCGAGCGGGCGGTGAGGAGAGCTGCCTCGTTGAGCACGTTGGCCAGGTCGGCGCCGGTGAAGCCGGGGGTCTTGCGGGCGACGACCTCGAGGTCGACGTTCTTCGAGAGCGGCTTGCCCTTGCTGTGCACTTCGAGGATCTTCTGACGGCCCTTGAGGTCGGGGGCGTCGACGCCGATCTGGCGGTCGAAGCGGCCGGGGCGCAGCAGTGCCGGGTCGAGGATGTCGGGGCGGTTCGTCGCGGCGATCACGATGACGTTCGCGTTCGGGTCGAAGCCGTCCATCTCGACCAGCATCTGGTTGAGGGTCTGCTCGCGCTCGTCGTTTCCGCCGCCCATGCCGGCGCCGCGGTGGCGGCCGACGGCGTCGATCTCGTCGATGAAGATGATGGCCGGGGCGTTCTCCTTGGCCTGACCGAAGAGGTCGCGCACACGAGAGGCGCCGACACCGACGAACATCTCGACGAAGTCCGATCCGGAGATCGAGTAGAACGGGGCTCCTGCCTCACCGGCGACGGCGCGGGCGAGGAGCGTCTTGCCGGTTCCGGGAGGGCCGTACAGCAGCACGCCCTTCGGGATGCGCGCGCCGATGGCCTGGAACTTGGCGGGGTCCTGCAGGAACTCCTTGATCTCGTGGAGCTCTTCGATGGCCTCGTCGGCACCGGCGACGTCGGCGAAGGTGACGGTCGGCGTCTCCTTGTTGACGAGCTTGGCCTTCGACTTGCCGAACTGCATGACCTTGCCGCCACCGCCCTGCATGGACGACAGCAGCCACCAGAACAGCAGGCCCAGCAGCACGAGCGGGAGGAGGAGCGAGAGGAAGCCGTCGAACCAGGTCGCACGCGGCACGGCGTCGTTGAAGCCGTCCTTGGGAGCTGCCTCGTTGATCGCGGTGACGACCTCGTCGGCGCGGGCATCGACGTAGTAGAACTGCACGTTCTCGGAGCCCTCGAACGCCTTGGAGAGGGTCATGTCGACGCGCTGGTCGCCGTCGGTGTTGACGACCTCGGTGACCGTGGTGCCGGAGAGGAGCTTGAGCCCCTCCTGCGTCGTGATCTGCTTGGGCGCACCCAGATTCGAGATCAGCAGGAAGCCGCCGAACAGCAGCAGGCCGATCAGCGCGACGTAGATCAGCGGATTCCGGGTGAGCTTCTTCACATCCATGATCGGATCAGCGTATCGCGCGCGCCCTAGGGGGTCGCTGTACGTTCACCCACGGCGTAGCGTGCCGCGCGTCAGGAGTAGACGTGCGGGGCGAGCACTGCGACGTCGCGCAGGTTGCGGTAGCGCTCGTCGTAGTCGAGGCCGTATCCGACCACGAAGTCGGTGGGGATGTCGAAGCCGACGTACTTGCAGTCGATGTGGACCTTCGCGGCCTCGGGCTTGCGCAGGAGAGCGAGCACCTCGATCGACTCGGCGCCACGCGATCCGAAGTTCTCCAGCAGCCAGCTGAGGGTCAGACCCGAGTCGATGATGTCCTCGACGATCAGCACGTGCTTACCGTTGAGGTCGGTGTCGAGGTCTTTGCGGATCTGCACGACACCGCTCGACTTGGTGCTGGCGCCGTAGCTCGACACCGCCATCCAGTCCATCGGGGCGTGGAACGGCAGTGCCCGCGCGAAGTCGGCCATGACCATGACGGCCCCCTTGAGGACGCCGACGAGCACGAGGTCCTTGCCCTCGTAGTCCTGGGCGACCTGCGTCGCCAGCTCGTCGAGCTTGGCGAGGATCTCCTCCTCTGTGACGAGGATCTGAGCAAGGTCGTCCTGGATCTCCGCGGCGCGCATGGATCGATTTTAGGTGACGGAACCCTGTGCTCCGGTCAAGGTTCTCCTGATCTCCCCATCCCCACCGCATCCGCACTACTGTGAGCGGTGATGTGGGCGGACGCCCCGGACGGAAGGATTCACCATGGCTCTTGACGACATCCTCACGCAGGTTCCGATCGACGACATCGCCGAGAAGCTGGGTGTCTCGCGAGACGAGGCGAAGGTCGCTGTGGAGCAGGGCGGCGCCGTGCTGCTGGGCGGACTCGCGAAGAATGCGGAGACCGACGAAGGCTCCGCGGCCATCCAGAACGCGCTGAAGAAGCACGAGGGCAGGGCCGGCGCTTCCAAGGTCGACGACATCGATCAGGCCGACGGCGACAAGATCGTCTCGCACATCCTCGGCTCCAAGAAGACGGAGGTCACGAAGGAGCTCACCGAGTCGAAGGCGACTCCCGGCATCGACTTCGGCAAGCTCCTCCCGATCCTCGCCCCCATCGTGATGGGCCTCATCGCGAACGCGACCAAGGACAAGACGGCGAAGGCGGATGCCGGAGCCGAGAGCTCGGGCGGCATCGGCGACGTCATCGGCGGGATCCTCGGCGGCAGCAACAGTGGCGGCTCAGCGGGCGGAGGCGGAATCGGCGACGTGATCGGCGGGCTGCTCGGCGGCGGCAACAGCGGTGGCTCGGGCGGCGGCATCGACCTCGGCGGCATCCTGGGCGGCCTCTTCGGCGGCAAGAAGTAAGACGTCGCCCGACGCATCCGGTCGCGAGGCGGACGCGCTTCGGTGCAGCGCCGTCAGCGGCCGGATGCGGTGAAGACGATGCGTCCGCCCTGGCGCACGGCCGAGCACTCGGGCAGGTCGATCGGCCCCTGACCGCGCCAATCGGTGACCAGCCGCGCGACCTCGACGGTCTGCGTCCTCGTGAGGCTCACCCCGAACTCGCTGTCGACGACGAGGCGGATGATGCGGTTGCGCAGTGCCGCGGGGTTGGCGGCGAGCGCCGCGACGCTCACCGAGATGCCCGCCTCCGCATGCTCGACGATGTCCTCGATCGTCTCGTGGATCATCTCGTCGAAGGCCTCGGCGTCTTCCCGCAGCTGCTCCGCGGTGCGGGCGAGCGCGGTCGCGATGCCCGGACCCAGCTCAGCCTCGAGCACGGGGAGCACGCGCTCGCGCACCCGAACCCTGGCGAAACGCTCGTCGAGATTGTGGGGGTCGTCCCACACCTCGAGATCGGATGCCGCGCAGAACGCCCGGGTGGTCTCGCGACGGACGCCGAGCAGCGGACGGACCCAGCGGAGCCCGTCGTCGTCCTCGCGCGAGGGTGCCATTCCCTGCAGGCTCGTGGCACCCGAGCCGCGCGCGAGCCCCAGGAGCACGGTCTCCGCCTGATCATCGAGAGTGTGTCCGAGCAGCACGGCGGCCGCTCCTTCCGCACGCGCGATACCGGCGAGCGCCGCGTAGCGGGCGTCGCGAGCGGCGGCCTCGATGCCTGCGCCGGATGACCCGTCGACCTCGACGCGAGTCTGCAGCGCGCCATCGACTCCGATGCCCTCTGCCGCGACCGCCGCCGCGCCGGCGATGAGGGACGACCCCTCCTGCAGGTCGTGATCGACGGTCAGGCTGAGCACCCGGATCCCGCGGGCCCGTGCCTCGAAGACCGTGGCGGCGGTGAGAGCCAGCGAGTCGGCGCCCCCGGAGAGGGCGACGATCACGGTCGACCCCTCGGGCAGGTCGGCGAGCGCTGTGCGCACGGCCAGGCGGATCTCGGCGATGGCGGGAGAGAGTGATGGCACGGTCCCACGCTAGGGCACGGCGTTCGGCCACCGCTGCTTCCCGGAACGGTCGCGCGCCTGCGGAACCACATCAGGCGACGCCGAACCCGAGCATCGGGCGGACAGGGGCCGCAGGTAGGCTGGTCCGCGGCATTCAACCGAACTTTTCCTGAGGAGCACACGCATGGGCGCACACGACGCCGTCATCGAGATCCCGCGCGGCAGCCGCGTGAAGTACGAGGTCGACCACGAGACCGGACGAGTGCACCTCGACCGCGTGCTCTACACGACCTTCGGCTACCCGGCCGACTACGGCTACTTCGACAACACGCTCGGCGAGGACGGCGACCCGCTCGACGTGCTCGTGCTGCTCGACCACGCCATCTACCCGGGCGTCGTCGTCGAGGTCCGTCCCGTGGCCGTGCTGAAGATGAGCGACGAGGCCGGCGGAGACGACAAGCTCGTCGCCGTGCTGTCGAAGGACCCGCGCTGGGCGCACATCCAGGACATCGACGACGTGGCCGACTACACGAAGAAGGAGATCGAGCACTTCTTCGAGCACTACAAGGACCTCGAGCCCAACAAGTGGGTCAAGGTCGACGAGTGGGGTAACGCCGCCGAGGCGCAGCGCATCCTCGACGAGGCGATCGTCCGCTTCGGCGAGCAGGGTCACTGACCCGCTGCATCGCCAGACACGAAGGACCCCCGGTCCCGCAGGAGCGGCCGGGGGTCTTTCGGTTGCTGTGAGCCTGAGATCAGGCGGAGACGCCGTGTCGGGCGAGGAACTGCACCGGGTTGACGGCGTTGCCGTTCTGGTAGACCTCGAAGTGCAGGTGGCATCCGAACGAGCGACCCGTGTTGCCCGCGTAGGCGATGACCTGACCGGAGCGGACCCACTGGCCGGACCTCACGACGATGCCGCCGTTGCGGATGTGGGCGTAGCCGGTGCCGATCCCGCCGCCGTGCTGGATGCGGATGTAGTTGCCGTAGCCGCCGTTGTAGCCCGCGTAGTCGACGGTGCCGGACTGTGCGGCGTAGATCGCGGCTCCGCAGCCGTTCGCGAAGTCGGTGCCGTAGTGGAAGCTCGAGGAGCAGCCCTGCGGACCGCACTGCTGCGAGCGGGGACCGTAGCCCGAGCTCTTGCCCCCACCGTGCGGACGGCACCAGCCGCCGCTGCCCTGGGATCCACCACCGCCGCCGCCACCACCGCCACCGTTTCCGGCGGCGGCCGCTGCGGCCTCGCGGGCCTCGCGGGCCTCGCGCTCCTTGCGCTTCTTCTCCTCGATGGCGACGCCGACCTTGTATGCCTCGACCGTCTTCGCCGTCGCGTCCTTGAGCGCCGCGAGCTGAGCCTGCATCGTGGCGAGATTCGCGGACTGCTCGTCGAGCGCGGCCTGAGCGGCGTCGGCGGCCTGCTGCGCCACGACCATCTTCTCTTCGGCGATCTTCTGCAGCCGATCGCGCTCGTCGCGGGCGACCACTGCCTGGTCGCTCATCGACTGCGCGGAGTTCCGGGCGGCGACCGCATCGTCGTACACCGACTGGTTGTACTCGAAGAGCTTGTCCATCGTGCCGAGCCGAGCGAGCAACTCGTCGGCGTTGTCGGCAGAACCGGTGAAGAGCAGCTCGAGGGAGGTGTCGTCACCGCCGTTGCGGTAGAGCTGCGCGGCGACCTGACCGGCCTTCTTCGCGGACTCGTCCGCCTTCGCCGACTGCTCGTCGGCCTTGGCCTGAAGCGAATCAGCCTCGGTGGCCGCAGCGAAGTACTTCTGCTGCGCCTCGTAGAACTCGTCGGCCGTGGCCTTCGCCACCGCCTGCGTCTCGGCGACCTTCTGGGTCAGCGACTGGATGAGCCCCTCGATGCGGGTGACCTCGGCGGCCTTGGCGGCTTCGCTGTTCTTCGCGCGCTGCACGTCGTCCCAGCTCGGGTACGAAGCCGCATAGGCGGCAGAGACCCCGTTGGAGATGCCGAATGCGCTGAGTGCCACGACGCTGAGCACGCCGAGACCGAGTGCACCACGGCGGCTGAGGCCGTCTTTGCTGAACGCACGGCGTTCGGTCGGGCTGGGCGCGCAGCCGCAATCGTCTGAAGCCGCGGCGACCGCAGCGTCCAGAGTGTTCTGGTCGTCGTTCACACGGCCCCTTCCGCCGGTTTCACAAATGCCACACTAACAACAACCTTCACATCAGCACCAGGCCGACCGCACGGTCGACAACGCACGCCGGACAGGTCCATGGTCCTCCCGAAACACGCCCGGGGGAAGCCGCCGCGCCCTCGATTCGCGATTTGCCCGAAACATCCCTTATGCTTGAGCGTCGGCAAGGAAGTCCCCCGGGACTGACTCGGCCCCATCGTTTAGCGGCCTAGGACGCCGCCCTTTCACGGCGGTAGCACGGGTTCGAATCCCGTTGGGGTCACACCTTCCGATACAATTGAAAACAAGTATGGCCCTGTAGCGCAGTTGGTTAGCGTGCCGCCCTGTCACGGCGGAGGTCGCGGGTTCAAGTCCCGTCAGGGTCGCTCCGTGCGATGAGCTCTTTCTTCGGAGAGGGCTCTTCGTCTAGGACGCGACAGGTTCGCCGGTCGCGCGGCTCTGTAGCTCAGTTGGTAGAGCGTTCGACTGAAAATCGAAAGGTCACCGGATCGATGCCGGTCGGAGCCACACGAGTGATCATTACAATCACTCCAGAAACCCTCGCCTAGCTTCTACATGGCGGGGGTTTTGCTTTGCCCGGGAGAGAGCGGGCTTCCTCCCCGCGAGCACGCACGTTTCCGCCCGGTTAGGCTTCGAGCATCATGGATGACGCCCGCCCTGCACCCGCGCGACAGACCTCGACGGACACCCGTCGGATCGAGCTCACGATGAGACGCCCGCGGCTCGCGCTGTACGCCGGCATCAGGCCTACTCTCGTCCTCGGCGAGCGCGGCCAGCCGACGCAGTGGGGTCGGGGCACGTGGCAGGTTCCGGCCGATCGGCCGGTGACCATCGGTGTCTACCTGTTCAACCGCGTGTGGCGCTTCGGACAGGCAGAGGCCACCCTCGCCCCGGAGGATGCCGCCGCGTGGGAGTACCGGGCACCGATGCTGCCCTTCCTGCCCGGTCGCCTTCGCCACAGCCGCGCCTGAGTCCCGTCGGACCGGGCTACAGCGCGTCGACGGCCTGGCGTGCGCGATCGGCGGCATCCGCCGCTGTCTCCGCACGCTTCGCCGCATCCTCACGCCGCTCTTTCGCAGGGGGCAGATCCTCCCCCACGCGAGCCGCCTCGGTGCGGGCGCGAGCGATCTCGGCCTCTAGCTCTGACACCCGGTCGGCGAGTTCCGTCGCCCTGCCCTCCAGATCCCGAAGCGCCGCGTCTCGTTTCTCGAGCTCACGCTCAGCAGCCGTCTGTTCCTTCTCGGCCGCGGCGAGCACTCGCTCCGCCTCGCGGCGCGCGCGCCGCGCCTGCAGCTCATCCGGTGGCCGCTGCGGCACCGACTCCAGCTCCGGGATCTCGCCCGCCACGGCGTCCCGGATGTCGTCGGTCGACGCCGTCGGCTCGATCGTCCGTACCAGTCGGCCGGAGGCGACAGCACCCGCTGCCGCCGGATCGAAGAAGGCAGCGGAGATGCTGCCCTCGACCGCATCCCGCGTCGCAGGCGTTATCCGTTCCCCGCGGGAACCGGCCAGCTCAGCCGCCATCTCCGCAAGGCGTCTCGTGAGCGCACGGCGCTCCCTGCCGAGCTTCGCCAGCGCCGGCGCATCCAGGTCGTCCTGCGCTTCGCGGAGCTCTGCGGCCAGCTGCAGCGCCTCCCCCAGCTGCCCGGCGCGCTCTTGGGCGAACACGTTCACCACCCAGGCCGCGACCGACGGCTTTCGCAGCGCGAGGATCCTGGACGCGAGTTCACGATCGTCAACGCTCCCCGCGCGGGCCTTCCGCGACGCCACGAACGCCTCCGGCGGCCCGCTGTACAGCGTGGCGGCAATCTCCTCGAACGTCGGGTCGGCCATGCGCCAACGATACGCCGGGCCTCCTCCCGAGACACGGACTGCTCGCCGCTACTCGATGGCGAGGTGGTCCGCCCAGTCGGCACTGACCAGCGTTCGTCCGCCGAATGCACCGTTCCCGAGGCCGGGATAGAGATAGAGCTGTCCGGACGCGGTGCGGGCGAGCAGGTCGGCATGACCGTCGCCGTTGTAGTCGACTCCTCCGGTCAGGGCGGTGAACTCACCCCATCCGGTCCCGACCACCCGCATCGCACGGAATCCCCCCGGCACTCCCGAATAGAACCGGAGCGCGCCGTCCACGTCGACCGCAATGATGTCCCCGCTGCCGTCGTTGTCGAAGTCGCCGCCGACGAGGAAGTGGAACCCTTGCCATCCTCCGCCGAGGGGGATGTGCGATCCGCCGAAGGCACCGCTGCCGTTTCCCCGGTAGATCGTGAGCAGACCGGTTGCCGAGACCCCGAGCACGTCCTGCTTGCCGTCTCCGGTGTAGTCGGCGCCCGACGTCACGTGAAGAAGGCTGTACCAGAACTTGCCGATGCCAGCGGCCGGTGCGAATCCCCCTGCGCCGTTGCCCGCGTAGAACTCCAGCCCGCCGTCGGATCTGGTGACGAGGATGTCCGCCTTGCCGTCGTTGTTGAAGTCCGTATGGGTGAGGTGCCTGCGGGATCCGCCCCACCCGCCGAACACGGTCTTCGCCGCCGAGAAGCCGCCGGAACCATTCCCCGCGCGCAGGCGCAGGTCGCCATTGCCTGCGATCGTCAGCAGATCGGCCTTCTTGTCGCCCGAGTAGTCGGCCGACGCGACGCCCGGCGCCTGCCCAGAACCGAGTCCGGGGAAGTACAACGGGAGGACACCGCCGCGGGCGACGTTCGACAGGCAGGTGAACCCGTTGTTGATCGCCGTGTACACCGCGCCGTTCAGCCGCACCTCGAAGTGCAGATGGTACGCCGGGGAGTTCCCGGTGTTGCCGACGACGCCGATCTGCTGCCCGCGGGACACCCGGGTGCCGGGGGCGTACTTGCCGGGCGATGCCATGTGCGCATACCGCGTGACGTAACCGCCGGGATGCTCGACGTCGGTGTAGTTGCCGTAGCCGCTGTTGGCTGTGCGGGACTTGATCACTCCGCCGTAGGAGGCCACGATCGGGGTGCCGCCCCCACCGCCGATGTCGATGCCGTCGTGCGCGCGGTAGTTTCCCCGACAGCCGTCGCCGACCTTCGACTGGATGTTGCCCGAGGACGGATACACCATCTGGTCGTTGACGGCTGCGGTCGCGGAGGTGCTTGCCGACAGGGAGGGAGCCACGGCTCCGATCACGACCGCGAGCACGGTGGCGATCCCGATGCGGGCGAGGCGCACACGGGACGGTCGCTTCATCTCGAAGTTCTCTCTTGCTCGGCGGCCCCAGGGACGTGATGCCCTCCGTCGTCACCGTACCAGTGCTGCGGGATCCTTCCGCGAACGCCGCCGGGAAAGAGGCGGATCCGCGCCCTCGCACGGTGTAGCGTGCAGTCATGGGAAGACTCAGGTATGACGGCACGTCGGAGCCGATCCTCATCGAGGACGAGACCCTCGCGCACCTGAAGATCGTGATCGCGACCAAGCTCCGCCGCCAGGAGAGCTTCATGATGACGTGGCGGCCTTCGAGCGGAACCGACAAGCGGGCGACGGTGTGGATCCATCCCGCGATCCCCCTGCAGTTCGGGTTCGACGACGCCGAGCCGCCCGCCGTCGATGCCCGGCTGGTCGCCGAGATGATGAAGTCCCTCAACGCCTCCGGCGAACTGGTCCTGGACCACCTCATCGCTCCGATCTGACGCCCGTCCTCAGAAACCGAGCACACAATATCCGGCCGTCGCAACTAGGCTGGGAGGCGCGCCTCGCCCTGCCGGACCTCCGCCGGGTCACGGTCGTGGCGTGAGCCCAGACGACCTCCTCCTCGGTCGCACGATCCCGTCCATCGGGATGGAGCCGCAGCTCCGCCGTGTGGCCACGCCAGAAAGGCATGAACCTCATGAGCGAATCCTCCGGAACCGCCGACCGCGACGGCGAGCGCTCGCCGGACTTCTTCGACCAGCTGATCGAGACCGCACCCCGTGACCAGCAGGGCGCGTTCACCGTCGGTTTCCGCGGCTACGACAAGGGCGAGGTCGACGCCGCACTCGCGACCCTTCGCAACCAGCTCAAGCAGGCGGCGGCCGACGTCGCCGAGGCGCAGGCTCGCGAAGAGGAGGCCGTCGAAGCGGTGCGCGAAGAGGAGCGCAAGGCCCGCGAAGCCCTCGAGAGCGAGTTGACGGCCGCGCAGGCAAAGGTGTCAGATGCCGAGCAGCAGGTCGCGACCCTCACGTCCGAGCTCGTCGATGCTCCTCAGGCCGACGGCGAGGAGGCGCCGTCGCGTCAGCAGTTCGAGGCGATCCTGCGGGTCGCCGAAGAGCAGGCGAACGTGCTCATCCAGAACGCAGCCGTTCAGGCTGACCGCCTGATGACGTCCGCACGGGAAGAAGTGACCGCGCAGCGCGCCGAGGCGGAGGCGGACGCCGAGCGGATCACCGCCCAGGCGCAGCGCGACGCCGACCAGGTTCGCCTGAAGATGGACACCGAGTACACAGCGCACGAGGCTCGCATCGAGCGCGAAGCCGCCCACGCCGCCGAGAAGGTGAACCAGGCCGCCCAGGAGGCGACCGCGATCCGCACCGAGGCCGAGAAGGGCGCGGCAGCCCTACGCTCTCTCGTCACGCGCGAGACCACTCAGCTGCGCGCCGATGCCGAGCGCGATGTCCGCGACATGAACGCCCGCGTGCTGGAGTTCGAAGAGACCCTCACCCGCCGCCAGGACGACGCGCAGCAGGAGTTCCTCGTGCTGCACAACCAGGCCGTCGCGCACGCCGAGCGGATCACGAATGACGCGAACGAGCAGGTCTCGGCATCCCTCGAGCACGCTCAGCGCATCTCAGCTCGGGCCGAGGACTACGAGCGCCTGACCCGCTCGCAGGCGCAGGCGATCGAAGCCGAAGCCCAGGTGCGTGCCCGCGAGACCCTCGAGCGCGCTCGTGCGAAGGCGCAGAAGATCGTCGATTCGGTCACCGGTCACACGACGGCGGTGCTGCACGATGCGGAAGACCGCACCCGTCAGCTCCGGTGGCAGCAGCAGCAGCTGTCGAGCTTCATGGCCGAGGTCAAGGAACTCATCCGCCCCGACGGCATCTTCTCCGACGACTCGCTTCCGGCGGAAATCACCGGAGCCGGCGCACCGGCCGCCCCGGCCCCTGCTGAGGCCGTCGCCGACGAGACGCCGGAGGAGACCTTCCTCGGCGATGAGGTGCTCGAAGACGAACTCGATGACGACCGCCCGCTCGAGAAGATCACGATCGACGTCGTGGAGACCAAGAAGAAGTCCTCCAAGTAGACGCGCGAACGACAGAGGCGCGAGCAGGGATTCCTGCTCGCGCCTCTGTCGTTCCCGGACTGATCGGGCCCGGTGATGTCTGTGGGCTACGGCCGACCGAACTGCGCCACTGCGGGGCAGTCGAAGGGGTCGGCGCCGGCGGAGAGTCCGACACGGTTCAGGTACTCGATCACGATCATGTACGAGCGACCGAGGCTGGTCTCCGTGTACGGCACGTCGTTCGCTGCGCAGTAGTCGCGCACGATCTCGCGCGCCTTCGCCAGGTGCGGTCGAGGCATGCTCGGGAAGAGGTGGTGCTCGACCTGGTAGTTGAGACCACCCATGAGCCAGGTCGTCCACCATCCGCCGCTGATGTTGCGGGAGGTGCGGACCTGCTTGGTGAAGAAGTCGAGACGAGCGCCCGGCTCGATGATCGGCATGCCCTTATGGTTCGGAGCGAACGCGGCACCCATGTAGACGCCGAACACCGCGAACTGCACGCCCATGAAGGCGAACGCCATTCCGAGCGGAAGCATCATGAACACGGGCACGAGGATGAGGGCGAACCGCAGCGCGATGATGCTCAGCTCGGTCCAGCGTCCCTTGACGTTCTTCGTCGTCAGGAGATATTTCAGACCGAGGAAATGGAGGTTCAACCCCTCGAGCGTGAGCAGCGGGAAGAAGAGCCAGCCCTGCTTGCGGGTGATGAGCTTGATGAGCCCCTTCGCCTTCGCGGCGTCTTCTTCGAGGAAGGAGATCGTGTCGACCTCGATATCGGGGTCCTTGCCGACCTGGTTCGGGTTGCCGTGATGCTTGGTGTGCTTCGAGTCCCACCACGAGTAACTCATGCCGATGCTGGCGATCACGATGCGCGCGAGCTTGAAGTTCGCCGGACCCGTGGTGAGGATCTGACGGTGCGCGGCCTCATGTCCGAGGAAGGCGATCTGCGTCAGGACGATGCCGAGGCCGGCGGCGATGAGCAGCTGGAACCAGCTGTCGCCGAGCAGGATGAAACCGGTGATGAGGCCGCCGAGGGCGACCGCGATGCCGGCGGCCACGAAGACGTAGAACCACTGCGTGCGGCCGAGGAGTCCTGTCTCCTTGACCACCTGCGATACCTGCTTGTATGCCTTGGCCATGGGCGGGAAATCCGCGTTGCCGGAATACGTCTGACGAATCGGACCCAGCGTTGCCGCGGTCGGTTCGATCTGTGTGATGGAGATGATCTTCTCCTGACGATCGGAGCCCTTGAGCTGTGAAAGCCCAAGGCGATTGCCCAACGCTTACCTCACAGTAGCCCCGGCCCCATGCGCCTACGGGAATACATCCGCACCCCTTGACGGACTGCTCCCGGTGTGCGTGAAGCCTCGTTTCAGGCGCGAGCGCGGCGCGTCATCCGACGCCATGCCCGCGGAAGGATCGGGGCGAAGGCGGGCCCCGGCCCCGCGGGCTCGTGCGCCTCTTCGAGTGCACGGAAGGCGTCGTCGAGGGCGTCGAACGTGCCGAGCTCGGTGCCGTGGTTGTCGCGCACGAGGTGCGTGGCGCCGTCGAACTCGACGAATCCGGCGAATTCGCCGGCACGGGTCGCGACGTGCACGTCGGCGTCGGCCTGCTTCCAGGTCAACGGATCCGACGGAGGAAAGGTGGTCATACTCATGGTGATGCTCATTGCTGTGTGGCGGACACGCATCGGCGCTCCGCAAGATGTGAGATCGAGGGCGGAATCCGCACGCATCGATGTGCGCGGTCCGTGATGGCCCTGATCAGTGGCGACGTGGCGGCCGAGAGGGGGCGAGCACACACGTTGCATCATCAGCATAGCAGATCGGCTTCTCGGGCTCGAATCCCGCAGTGCCACCCTCAGTTCGCCGGCGGCTGCCCACCGCTTCCCGGTCCTCCCGCACCACCTCCGGGCGCAGCGCCTGCGGTGGGTGCCGTCGTCGTGTCGACGCCGACCGTCAGCGTGGCGGTGTATCCCGCCGAGACTCCCCCGCTGACCGTCGCGATCTGGAGGGCACCGGAGTCATCGCCGAACACGTTGTCGCTCGCGAGCGTGATCTGCCCGAGGTTCGGCGCGGATCCCTCGTACGCCGCCTCGGCGTACACGGCCGCGCAGGCCGTCTCCGGAAGCGCGAGCTGCGAGGTGGCGATCGCGGTCGACGAATCGGTGATCGACGCCACATCCGGATAGATCTCGAAGTGGATGTGGGGCCAGCGGCCGGAGTAGCAGCCGGGGAAGACCGACGTGAACGACACGGTGCCGTCGGCGTCCGCCACCTGCACGCCTCGCAGATACGTGACGTCTTCCAGGCCGGAGGAGTACATCGAGTACTCGCCCTGGGCGGTGCAGTGCCAGGCATAGACCGCGACTCCGGCGAAGGGCACGCCCCCATTGGCCAGATCGAGGATCTTCAGCTCGAAGGTGAGCGGCACCCCGTCCGCGGTCGCCGCGCCATCGATCGACGAGCGGATGTCCTGACGGACGATGCCCGAGTCCTCGAGTACGTCTGGACCGTTGGACCCGTCACCCGGATAGGGTCCGGCCGTCTCGTCGGGGATCTCCGCCACGCTCGCCGTGGCGTCGCTGCCGTCGGCGGACGCGGACGGCGTCGCCGCGCTCGAGGAGCCACCCGAGGCCGTGGGCGCGCAGGCCGCGAGCACGACGGCCCCGAGGCCGATGCCGGCGAGACCGAGGACGCCCCGCCTGCTCATCAGCGTGCGGATGTCGAACGCGGCGCCCTGATCGACCACCTCCTCGTCGACGCGGTCGAGCAGGCGTCCCTCGTATGCAGGGCCGTCGGGGGTCTGGGTGGGTTCGGGAATGCGCATGATCGTGCTCCTCGCGAGTGGACCGGCGGTGGTTGACCACCATGGTTCCCGAGCAGCTGATCAGGGGCCTTTGCTCGGCCTATGTGTTGATGATGTCCTCGCGCACCACCGGCGGCCGGAGCACCAGGACGACGACGATGCCGGCGAGGATCACGGCGGTCAGGGTCACGGGGATGGGGAGCACGGGATCCAGCAGCACCAGCAGTGCACCCAGCGGGACCACCGTGTTCACGACGCGGTCGGCGTTCTCGCGGATGGCTATCCACCAGATGCCGATGAGGAAGATCGCGATGGGGATGGTGACCGTGAAGGAGGCGGCGACCGTGGACAGATGACTGGCTCCCGTCAGGACGTCGATCTCGACCTCGATACCCGCCGAGAAGGCCGCGGCGGCCGCGAACACGAAGTAGTGGCTGTAGCCGTAGCGGAGCGAGCGCCGGAAGGTCGTGATCGCACGGTGATGCGGCGGCCAGAAGTAGATCCACCAGAGCGACGCCGTCACCACGAGGGTCAGCACTGCGATCGCGATCAGCGGGCCGAGGGAGTCGACCTCGTCGAGCGCGTCGATGATGGCGTTGGCCGACGCCAGCAGACTCTCACCGAGAACGATCAGCGTGAACAGCCCGTATCGCTCTGTGATGTGGTGCGGGTGCCATGGGGTCTGTCGGCGGTGCTCCGCGAACACCGGGACACCGATCTCGATGAGCGCGAACACGACGAAGGCGATCAACTGCAGAGGGCCGCTCGGAATGAGCAGGAAGAGGATCCACAGCACCTGCACCGCAGCGATCCCTAAGGCGTATCGTCGTGTCGCCGAACGCAGCGGCCCTGCCGAGCGCGAGGCACGCAACCACTGCGCCACCATCGCGACACGCATCACGACGTAACCGAGGACCGGGACGGTGAAGTCCCCGTCCTCGAAGGCGCGGGGAACACCGGCCGCGAGCACCAGGACACCTCCCATCTGCACGAACGTCGTCACGCGATAGAGCCAGTCATCGGTGTCGAACGAGGTGGCGAACCAGGTGAAGTTCATCCACGCCCACCAGATCGCGAAGAACACCATCGCGTAGGAGGTGATGCCGTGCACGAAGTCCGCGTGGGCGAGCGCGTGATGCAGCTCCGCGGAGGCGATGCTCACCGCGACCACAAAGACCAGATCGAAGAACAGCTCGAGGGTGCTCGCGGTGCGATGCGGCTGCGAGGGATCGCGAGGCGACATCGTGCGGAGCTGGAAGCGCGAGGCGACGGAATCGGCGGTCACCCGCCACAGAATAGCGCTCGCCCGGCACCCGTTCGGAAGCCGAGTTCATCCATTCGTAAGAAATACTTCCGATTCATAGGGAGGTTCCGCTACAGTAAGAAAGTCTGCAGTGCCTGCTGTCAGCGATCACCGTGTGGGACGGTGAGAACGCACTCCGTGATGTGGGAATCACGGGGAGTTTCAGCAGGACCCGAGGGGTCGGGACGCAGACGATGCCGTGAACGTGGGGTTCATGGTCTGGGGAAACTGGGGAAATACATGTCGCACTGGGGATTTTTGCGTACATTCACGGCTCAAGGGGCCTCGGCATGACTTCCGTCGAGGATGCTCTGAGCATCACTCGTACGGGCTTCGTGCCGGTCGCGGCTCCGCGAGCCACCAAGTCGGTGACGCGCACGGTGGTCACACCGCGCGCTTCGGCGACTCTGGAACGGCGCCGTCAGTGGGAGCGTCGCTATCGGATGCGGTTGCGGATCACGGATGCGGCCGTCATCCTGTTCGCGCTCGGTCTGACGGCAGCGATCCAGCTGGTCACCGGTGTCTCCGGGGCAGAGGTCCTGCGCGACGGCATTCCGCTCGCCGCGCTGTGGTACCTCATGCTCAGCGCGATGCACACGCGGGACGCCGCGCTGTTCCGCGCCAGCGCCACCGAGTACCGCGGCGTCGTGCACGCCACCGGACTCGCATTCGGGATCATCGCCATCGTGGCGGTCCTGCTCGCATGGAAGTCGATGCAACTGACGCTGCTGCTGGGGCTGCCCGTCGGTGTGCTGACGCTTCTGGTGACCAGGTGGCTGTGGCGCCACTGGCTGCAGACGCAGCGCTCCCAGGGGAGGTTCGCCTCCCGCACTCTCGTCGTCGGCAACAGGGACGACGTGGAGTATGTGGTCCGGACGCTGCACCCGATCGGCGCATCCGGGTACCAGGTGGTCGGCGCGACGCTGCTCGACGGCAACGCGCGCGACATCGTGATCGACGACACGCGGTTCCCGGTTCTGGGGAACGTGAACTCCGTGTCGTCGATCGCCGCCGAAGTCGGCGCAGATACGATCATCGTCGCCAGCCGACCCGAGGGTGAGCCGGAGTTCGTGAAGCAGTTGAGCTGGCAGCTCGAAGGGACCGCTGCCGAGCTCGTGCTCTCCAGCCGCCTCACCGATGTCGCGGGTCCGCGCATCTCTTTCGCACCGGTCGAAGGCCTGCCGCTGATCCAGGTGCAGATTCCGACTTACGAAGGCGGCCAGCACCTGCTCAAGCGGGCACTGGACGTCGCCGTCGCCACGCTGGCGCTGATCCCGATCGCTCTGATCGCCCCGATTCTGGCGCTGCTGATCAAGCTCGACTCGCCGGGCCCGGTCTTCTTCTTCCAGGAGCGGGTCGGCCGTGACGGTCGCCGGTTCAAGATGGTCAAGTTCCGCTCCATGAAGACCGACGCCGAGCAGCAGCTCGCCGCGCTCAAGGCGCAGAACGAGGGCGCCGGCCTCCTCTTCAAGATGAAGGACGACCCGCGCGTCACCCGCATCGGTCGAGTGCTGCGCAAGCTCTCGCTCGACGAGCTGCCGCAGTTCTGGAACGTGCTCGTGGGCGACATGAGCGTCGTCGGGCCCCGTCCGCCGCTGCCCAGCGAAGTCACCGCCTACGACGGCACGGTTTTCCGCCGCCTCTACATCAAGCCGGGGATCACCGGTCTGTGGCAGGTCTCGGGCCGCAGCGACCTCTCGTGGGACGAGAGCGTGCGCCTCGACCTGCGTTACGTGGAGAACTGGTCCGTGATGAATGACCTGCAGATCATGTGGCGAACTGCCAAGGTCATGGTGCAGCCCAGCGGGGCATACTGATCGGATGAGCAATTCGAACCGCCTCACCATCGCGATGGTGGGGACCCGAGGAGTGCCCGCGGCATACGGCGGCTTCGAGACGGCGGTCGAGGAAGTCGGCCGCCGTCTCGCGGATCGCGGTCACGACGTCGTCGTCTACACGCGCGGATCGGAGCATCGGGAGAAGGAGTACCTCGGCATGAAGGTCGTGCACCTTCCCGCTGTCCCGGTGAAGCAGATCGAGACGCTCAGCCACACCGGGCTCTCGGCACTTCACCTGTGCTTTCGGCGGCGCCCGGACGCGACCTTCGTGTTCAACGCCGCCAACTCCCCCTTCCTCCCGCTGCTCCGTCTGCGCCGGGCCCCCGTCGCCCTGCACATGGACGGCCTCGAATGGCGCCGCTCGAAATGGGGCCCGCGCGGCAGGGCCTACTACCGGTGGGCCGAGCAGTTCGGCGTCCGGACCGCCGACGCCCTGATCGCGGACGCACCGGGAATCGCGGACTACTACCGCCATCAGTTCGACGTCCCGACGGAGATGATCCGCTACGGCGCCCCGATCCTCGAGGAGCTGCCGGAACGCGGCGTCGCTGAGATGGGGCTCACCTCGGGCGGCTACCACCTCGTCGTGGCCAGGTTCGAGCCCGAGAACCACGTACTCGAGATCGTCGAGGGCTACCGCGACAGCGATGCGAAGCTCCCACTCGTCGTCGTCGGGTCGGCGCCGTACAGCGCCGGCTACACCCAGGAGATCCAGCGCGTTGCCGAGGGCGACGAACGGATCAGGCTCGTCGGCGGCGTGTACGACCAGGAGCTGCTCGATGCCCTCTATGCGAACGCGATGACGTACCTGCACGGTCATTCCGTCGGTGGCACGAACCCTTCGCTCCTGCGCGCCATGGGTGCCGGAACAGCGGTGATCGGCTTCGACGTGCCCTTCAACCGCGAAGTGCTGGACGGCAACGGATGGTTCTTCACCGATGCCGCCGACGTCGCCGCTCATGTTCTCGCCGCGGAGGCCGACCCGGACCTGACCGCCTCACGCGGGAACATCGTGCAGGAGATCGCGCGCACCCGGTTCCGTTGGGACGATGTCGCGGATGAGTACGAGGCCCTCGCACACAGGCTCGCGGAGGGATCGAGCATCCATCGATCGGCGCGGCGGGCGCGGCGGCGCACCACCGACTGGTCCCCCGCTCCTGCCGATCCGGCAACGCGATGAGCGGCGGCGGAAAAGGGCGCACGGTCCTTCTCGTGCACCCCGGCGCGGAGATGTTCGGTTCGGACCGGATGCTGCTCGAGAGCGCGATCGGCCTGGTCCAAGCGGGCGCCCGGGTCGTGGTCGCACTGCCGAGTTCGGGCCTGCTCGTCCCGGAGCTCCGCGCGGCGGGTGCCGAGGTGGTCATCATCCCGATGCTCGTCCTGCGAAAGGTCCTGCTGACTCCGCGCGGGCTGCCCCGCCTCTTCCGCGACACCTTCCGCGGCCTCGGTGCCGCGTGGCGGTTGATCGGACGGATTCGGCCCGACGCCGTGTACGTCTCGACGATCATCATCCCCCAGTGGCCGCTGATCGCCCGGCTGCGGCGGACCCGCTCGGTGAGTCACGTACATGAAGCCGAGGCGTCCGGAAACAGGCTCGTGAACGGCATCCTCTACTCACCGCATCTCGCCTCTGAGCGCACGATCGTGAACAGCCGGTTCAGCCTCGACACGATCCGCGCCGCGTTGCCGATCCTCGCGCGACGTGCGCACGTGGTCTACAACGGCGTCGCCTCTCCTCCGCATCCGATCTCGCCCCGTCCGCGCATCGAACGCGCGCTTCGCGTGCTCTACATCGGCCGGCTATCGCCGCGAAAGGGGCCCGACCTCGTCATCGAGGCCGCCTCAGCGCTGCACACCGCGGGACGGGCCGTCGACGTCACGCTTCTCGGCGCGGTCTTCGAAGGGTACGAGTGGTTCGAGCGTGACCTTCGAGAACAGGCCACAGCGGCGGGCGTGCCCGTCGACTTCGCCGGGTTCCATTCCGAGATCTGGCCGTTCCTCGCCGAAGCGGATGTCCTCGTCGTCCCCTCACGCGTCGACGAGCCGTTCGGGAACACGGCTGTCGAGGGCATCCTCGCTCTCCGGCCCGTGATCGCGAGCGACAGCAGCGGACTTCGCGAGGCAGCAGGTGGATACGCCACCGCCCAACTGGTCACCGCCGGCGACGCGGAGTCGATCGCCACCGCGCTGACCGACATCCATGCGCGCTGGAACGAGATGGTCTCCACCGTCGCCGACAGCCGCGCCGAGGCGCTCCGCCGCCACGCCCCCGACGTGTACCGCTCGAGCATCACCGCTCACGTCCTGCGTTGAGCCCGGCCGCCGCACGCGGACGCCCGTCTACGCGACGTCGTCGCTCGGCTGCGGCACCGACTCCTGACTGCCGGCCGTGAGCCGCGTCTTGTGACGCACGATGTAGATCGAGAACGGGATCAGCTGGCACACCAGCAACGCGAACGCCACGCCGATCAGGGGTCCGGCGATGCCGAGCACGGGGGTGAGGACGAACGAGAGGCCGATGCCCACGGCCGCCATGCTCAGGGTGGGGATCACCTGGAAGCGGATGCCGGGCTTGTCCATGATGAACATCCCCAGCGGGTACACGGCCGCGGTCATCATGATCATGAGGCCGAAGGCGAAGATGGTGCTCGGACGCACGGTCAACTCACCCTGTGTGATGAAGCCGAAGAGCCACGGCCCGACCAGCCAGACCACGAACGTCGCGACCGCGATGGCGGTGGCGAACAGCGCGGAGAGCAGGAACGGACCGCGCTGGAGACCGCCGTCGTGGCGCTTGCGGGCGAAATGCGGCCACAGTGCCAGACCACCGGCCATCACCAACCCGTTGAGCGCGAAGAAGACCTGTCCGGCCACTCCGTACTCAGCGACATCCGTCGGTCCTCCGAGCTGAGCGATCACGTAGCGCTGAGAACCCACGGCGATCGGATACGTCACCATCTGCGCCAGCATCGGCCAGCCGACATCCATCACGCGCACGCCGGGGAAGCGCCGCGGACGCAGGACCATTCGGGCAGCCGCCGGGATGAGGGGTGAGGTCGTGCGTGCCGTGATCAGGATGCCCAGCACCGAGACGAGGAAGGACGCCGCGAAGGATGCGATCGCGACGAACGAGTGCAGGTTCTCTCCGCCCAGGGTGAGGATCAACCACACGCCCACCATCGTCAGCGGCGAGATCAATCCCTGAAGGAGGATCACGACGTGATTGCGGCGCTGGCCCAGCATGATGCGCGCCCAGACGCCGAGCGGAATCCCGAGGCAGAAGATCGTCACGCAGTAGAACGCCGCGAGTGACGCCCCCGGGCGTCCGCCGGCCTCTCCGAAGACGACCTCCCACGCGCCGGTGAGCACGAGGACGGTGTTGATCGCCATCGCACTCGCCGCGAAGAGGAGCAGGACCCGGCCGACGGAGGTGAGCTGATACCTCAGCTTCTCGTCCGTGCGCACATCGTCGCTCGTCGCGACGGCGTTGACCAGGACCGCCCCGCTGCCGAGGTCGGTGAACGTCAGCAGCGAGGGGATCGTGATCAGCAAGGTGTAGAGGGCGAAGCTGTCGACGCCCGCGCCGCCGATGATCATGCGCGTCGTGAGAACGCCACAGACAAGCGCGATGACCATCGTCAGCGCGCGGGCGCCGACAGCGAGAAGTGAACCCATACCTACATCGTCACCGCTGCTGGGCCCCCAGTGTCGCGCTGTTGGCGGGGAGTCGCGATACCGAGGCCACATCCGCCGGTACGGGCACCGCCCCCGATGCCTGACCCGGCGTCCGGGGGGTCAGCAGCGCGTACCCGGTACCGACGATGCTCGGGCCTTCGATGAACTGCGACCGACGATCATGCCCGGTCGCTGCGGTGAAGGCCGAGAGCGTATCGGTGACCGCCGGGTCCCTCGACACCGCGCCCCTGGACCATGCCGAGAACCATCGCGGAGTGCCCGGCGCAGCGCGGTGGTAGAGGTTGCCGTCGATACTCGACACCATCTGCGCACCGGTGAACACCAGCGAGAAGTCCTGCACGCACACGAGACAGTTGCCGGCGCTCTCCGCCATGACATTGTTCGACACCACGGTGTTCCGAACGATCCAGGGCGCCAGCGGCGCGTACCGCGTGCGGGGATCGTGACCCGCGGCGTTCGGATCGGACGCGCGGCGCGAGTCCTGCCCGATGCTGATGTTGCGGTTCGCGTTCCCGACGAACGTGTTGTTCCAGATCTTCACATTGCCGGAGTTGAGTACGAAGAGGCCGAAGTCTCCGTTCCGAGCGATGATGTTGTCGGCGACCACCGCACGTTCGGACAGTTCGACCATCAGGCCGTGACCGGTGTTGCCGATGACGTCGTTGCCGGTGAAGGCGATGTCGAGGACCGACTCGTCGAACCACGGTCCGCGCCCCTTGTTCCCGGTGAACGCGCTGTCCGTCACGGTCACCTTCTGCGTTCGCGTGACCTTGAAGGCACCCGAGACCGGGGAGTGGTTGAAGCCCTCCGAGTTGTTGCCCGTGGAGAGCATCTGCGTCACCTTGAGCCCGTCGGCCTGGGAGGCGCCGCCTCCGAGCAGTCCGTTGCCGATCAACGACACCCGGGTCAAGGTCGTGCGCGGAGACCACGAGTAGAAGCCGGTCGTGGAGTTGTCGCGGATCGTCACATCCGTGAGCGACACGTCGGCAGCCGCCGCGATCACCGTGCCCATCTCGGGAACGGAGGTGGCGTATCGACGGACGCCGATCCCCCGGATCTCTGACCCGACCGAACGGATCGAGAGGGCCTGCGAGAGCACGCCCGCCTCGACCGTCTTGCCCGTGGGGTTCGTGCCGATCACGAGTCGCTTCGCCGCGTCATCGACGTAGAACGTCCCCGCCTTCACCTGCGCTGCGGTGGCGACCTCGCTCAGCTGCACGCCTGCCACCCAGACCTGGTCCGGATGAGCGGCCATCGGACGGGCCGGGTCGATGAAGCGCCAGTCGGCCTGGGTGTAGTCGGGTGCACCCTTGACGTAGGTCGGGCTGGAGTCGAGCTTGGTCGTCCAGCCGTCGACCACCCAGGTGCTTCCTGATGCCTTCCACCCGGTGACCGACTTCGCCCCGTCGAGCCAGACCGCCTCGTTCGACGCCGGCTGGATGGTGACCTTCTTCTGCGGCGGGATCACGACCTGCTCGTGATACGTGCCCCCGCGCAAGACGATGGTCCCGCCGTTCGGGACCAGACGCAGCGCGGCTCCGATCGTCTTGACCGGTGAGTTCTTGGTGCCGGCAGCGCCGTCCGACCCCGAGGGCGCGGCATAGATCGCCGTCGCCGGAGCCTCGTAGGAGAGAGAGCCGGGGACTCGTGCGCCCGGTTCGCCACGCACGCCTGCCGGCGTGGCCGGTGCCGGTGCCGGAGCAGGGACCGGAGCGGGAGCCGGAGCGGGAGCGGGTGCCGGCGCGGGCGCCGGAGCAGGCGCGGGCGCCGGAGCAGGCGTCGGTTTCGGGGTCGGCGTCGGGGTCGGCGCCGGAGCAGCGACGGCGGTGGCGCGGATGTCATCGATACCGACGGGCACCGCCGTCTTCGCCCCGGAAGAGGTGTAGAGCGCGAAGGCGTAGCCACCGGGCTTCTGTATGCGGGTGGAGGAGGCATCCGTGTGCGACACCTGCCACGCCGTCGGCTCCGCGGTACCGGAGACCCACGCCTTCGCCGAGAGGGCGACCGGGTTGGTACCGGTCACGCGAAGCGCCACGTCGAGCGAGGTTCCACTCTTCACGGTCAGCGGCAGGCGGCGCTCAGCGAGGTTCTGCACTCCGGTGAGGTCGGTGAGTCGCACGACGGACACGTAGGCCGAGCCATCAGGATGGACGCGCACCCGCACCGCGTACGAATCCTTGCCGGAGACGCGGACCGCCTGGGCCAGATAGAGCGGCCCGCCGACGGGGAGCTTCGGGATGGAGAGCGAGAATCGGCTGTCGACGTCGGCAGCAGAGACGCCGGCGACGCTCGCACGGGCGGTGATCCCCGGCTTGCGGCTGGCGAGCAGCGCCACATCTCCCGTGACGCTGGAGGAGCCTTCGACGACGCGCCACGCGCCGACGGTCGACGAACCCCATCCGGCGGGGACGGTGCGGTCCATGTCGTCGTCGATGACGGGAGCCGGAGCCGCCGCTGCAGGGCGCGCCGCTGCCGGGGAGACGTCTGCCGAAGCGGACGCCGGCACCGACGTCAGCGCGGCGGTGACCCCCAGCACGGCGGCGAGAGCACCCGCGACCGCCCGCCGGGGGCGCTGTCGGAGCCGAGAGGAGGTCCCCCGAGAAGGGGGGAGCACAAGGAACGGAAAGGACATGATGTCACCGTTTTCTGGGGCAGGTTCTACGATCAACCAGCACCTCGCCGCTGTTTACACCCCGGCGGTGAAGTGCGAGTCCCCCTCGCAACTCATGAAGAGTAACCGGCTCGGGAGGCAAAGACAAACGGACCGCGCCTTCCGACCGATATACACGCCATGATGGCGTGGACCGTGCTCCGCGGTCAATCGCTGTAGTACTCGCTGCGATGCCGATCGGGACGAGCCCTGTTCAGCACCGTCCCGAGAATGCGGGCACCGCCGGATTCCAGCGACTTGATGCTCTTCGTCAGCGCAGCGCGGCGCGTCTTGGTCGCATCGACGACGAGGATGACGCCGTCGGTCTGAGTGGCGAAGAGGTTCGCGTCAGCGACGCTCAACGTCGGTGGCGAATCGATCACGACATAGTCGTACTCCGCCGCGGCGAAATCGAGCAGCTGCGCCATGCGCGACGACGTGAGCAGCTCGGCCGGATTGGGCGGCACCGTGCCGGCGGGGAGGATGTCCAGAGTGCTGTCGGCGACGCTGTGCTTGGCCACCTCGAACTCGACCTCGTCCAGCAGAACACTCGTGAGACCGATAGAGCCGTCGATGCCGGCGTGCTCGTGCGCTCGTGGACGGCGCATGTCGGCATCGATCAGCAGCACGGAGTTGCGGAGGCCTGCGAGCGTCATGGCCAGGTTCACCGATACCGTCGACTTGCCCTCGGCCGGCATGCCCGAGGTGACCAGGAGCACCTTCACGCGCGACGACACATTCGCGTAGGCGAGCGCGGAGCGGATGCGTCGGAACTCCTCCGACGTGTGTCCGAGCGGCTCCTGCGCGACGGCAATGCCGCGCGTCGCCAGCAGCGCGGACTTCGAGACGACGCCCAGCACGGGGTCGCCTCCTGCCTGCGTAAGCGTCTCCTCGTTGCGCACTCGGGTGTCGAGCACCCCGATCAGGATGGCGACGGCCAGGCCGAGTACTCCGCCGAGGAAGCCGCCGAGAAGGGCATCCCGAGGCTTGCTCGGTGTGAACTGGAACTCCGGCACGACCGCGTCATCGATGACCTGGGCTGTGATCGTGGACTCGCCCTGCGGATCCTTGGGAGCCACGTCTTTGACGGCGACGATGAGCTGGTCTGCGACGGCGTTCGCCAGATCTGCCGAAGCTTCCGCGTCGTCCGCGATCCCGGTCACCCGGAGCGTGACCGTGCTCTGCGGGATCGAGACTTCGATGTCGCGGGCCAGGGCGCGCGGAGTGGTGTCGAGGTCGAGCTCTTCGATGACGGGCTCGAGCACCCGCGAGCTGGTGGCGAGCTGAGCGAAGGACAGCATCTGGCTCTGCGTGTACACCGACCCCTGATTGAGGTCGGAGGCGCTGGTTCCCTGATTGAGAGCGAAGTACAGAGAGGTCGTCGCCTGGAAGAGCGGCGTCTGCAGGGACGCATATCCGTACGACCCCGCTGCGCCGAGAACAGCGGTCAGCACGATCAGCCACCAGAACTTGCGCAGCGAACTCGCGATGACGCGCAGACTGACCCGGCTCTCGCCCATGGTTCCCCATTCCCCCTGAGATTTCGATTCTAGATGAGTCAACGTTTCGCCAGCCTCACGATTGTGGATGCGACGACCGGGCACTGCTCGGCAGTCGCATCCCCTCCGAGGCACCGATGTCGACGCCCGCGACTTCCTCGTCTGTCCCCCCGGGCCCGGCCGCGTCTCTGGCCCAGGTGATGGCGAGACCGACGCAGAACCAGAGGAACATGCTGTACTGCGTGATGAGGGCCACGACCACCAGGCTCGGGAGCTGCCCGACGACCGCGAGCGCGGCCGGGCTTCGCGTCGAACGCCTCAGCGCCATCCACGCAGCGCAGACGACCGCGGCCATGATGAGGAAGGTCGGCACGTACCCGTACCGGAGCAGGGTGAGGACGAGCGCGTTGTCGACGGAGCGGGCGAAGTAGCCGAGGTAGTAGTCGCCCGAGACGAGGGAATGCCAGTCGCCCGGGTTGCCGAAGACCTGCACCTGTTCGAGGAGCACGAGCAGATCGGTCCGATAGTCCGCGCTCCCGCCCGCCTCCTCCCCGGCTGCTCCGAAGACGGTGTCGATGATGGGGATGACGATGGCCGTTCCGATCGCGCCGGCCACGGCGACCGTCACCCGGAAGCGGGTGGAGACGCCGACGATCAGGAACGTGGACAGGACGAGCGTGAGCACGAGCGTGAGCAGACCCACGCGGCTGAAGGTGAGGACCGTCGCCACCGCGATGATCACCACCCCGCTGATCTTCGGGAGGAGTCGCCACCGGGTCGCGACGACGAAGGCCGACGACATCGCCAGGGCTGCGCCGAGCGCGATCGAGTGTCCGAATGCGCCTTCCGCTCTCAGCACTCCCCCGCGTTCCTGCAACGGGCTCCAGGTGTCGTAGACGACCCCGGACCCCGGGATGAGCACGAACGGGTTGAACGATGTGAAGAACTCCACGACGGCGAGCGCCGCGGCGATGACGGCGACGACAGCGATCGTCGAGGTCACCCACGCGGTTCCGACGCGGGCGAGCACCACCCGGCCCCAGATGTACGGGATGACCCATTCGAGCAGTGCGGCGACGAGAGAAGCGAGGTCCACCGAGCCGAAGGCGTACAGGCCGACGATGACGAGGATGAACACCGCGACCCAGGCGTCGGCCGCCCGCAACGGCACGATCGACCAGTTGACGACGATCAGCAGCGCCGTGAGGAGAGTGATCGCGGCCCAGTAGAAGCTGATGTTCACCCCCACCCAGAGGGGGACGAAGAAGAGCACGCACGCCCAGACGGCGAACGCCGCTCGGGGCATCATCCGGAGGACCAGGACGACGAGGGCCAGTGCGGCGAGACCTCCGACTGCGAGGAGCACGATCGGAACAGCAGTGGCCATGCGTCAGGATCCTACTCGGGGGTGGTTGCGCTCAACGAATCTCATGAGCCTCCCCTCCCGCCGACTGCGGCATGATCAATGTGTAACACGTCAGCGTGCAACGGCGAGTGAGGCACGCCCTCGGACGCCGGCTCGGGATGCCGGCGTCCGGGAACGCACCTCACATGCGTCGCCTGATGCTGCTACGGGGCGGTCACCCGGAACGAGTCGAAGGAGACACCCAGTGCCGCCGTCGCGTTCCCCGAACGGTTGCCGCTCAATCCGACCGACCCGGCCGCCTGCAACGGCGTCGCATCCGTGGTGTTGAGCTGCCAGTTCGCCGGCTCTGTGCCGCCCGTCGCCCAGATCTTCGCCGAGATCGCCGTGGACGACGTACCGGTGACGGAGACCTTCAGCGTGTACGAGGTGTTCGCCGAGAAGGCGAGTCCCGCCACGGGCTGCGCGAGCAGCACGGTGCCTTCGCGATGAGCCACGAGCCAGATCGTCCCGTCAGGACGGAGCCACGCACGCACCAGGTACTTGCCGGCGGCCGACTGACGCGCGATGACTCCCACGTAGGCGCCGCCGGTCGCCGGCGCCTGATCGACCCGGAACTGCGTCTGGAGAACCGCGTCGGTGATGGACGTGGTGTTGAGCGTGGCGTGCCGCGTGTCCCCGGCGATCAGGGCCATCTTTCCCTGTCCGTCGGCGACGGTGGCCGCCGCCTGCGAGCCACCGGCGATCGACCAGGCACCCCCGACGGTTGCGCTGCCCCACCCGGGCCCGGAAGTCCGGTCGAACTCGTCACCGGCCAGCGGGGCGGGCTCGGGCTCGGGCTCCGGGTCCGGGTCGACGGGAGCCGCGGCGACCGTGACCTGCTTGGTGGCGGTGTGCGTCGCCCCCTTGTTGTCGGTCACCGTGAGCGTCACCGTGTAGGTGCCGGCTGCGGTGTAGGTGCGAGAGCTGGTCGCTCCCGACCCCGTCGTCCCGTCGCCGAAGTTCCAGGCGTAGGAGGCGATGGTGCCGTCCGAGTCGGTCGAGGCGTTGCCGTCGACGTTGACCGTCAGTGCCGCCGCGGTGGCGGAGAAGGCAGCCGTCGGCGCCACGTTGGTGGGCTCGGGCTCGGGTTCGGGTTCGGGCTCCGGCGCCGGGGCCCCGAGGTTCTTCAGCGTGAAGTTGTCGAAGCTCGCCAGGTTGCTCCCGGTGCCCGTACCGGAACGGTACGAGTACACCGTCGGCGCTCCGGCGACCTGCAGGGCCGCGGTCGCGTCGGTCGTCGACAGCTGCCAGCCGGCGGGTTCTGCGGCACCTCCCGCCCACAGCTTGGCGCGGATGGTCGTGGTCGACGAACCGGTCGTCTCCATCGCCAGGTTGAACGTGCTGCCGGCGGTCCAGGTTAGCCCCGCGACCGCAGTGCTGGCGATCGCCGTGCCGTTGCGCTGGATCACGAGCCACGTGGCCCCGTCAGCGCGATGCCACGCGAGAGCGCGATAGCCGTTCGAACCGGAGCGCCGCGCGCCGAGCCCCTCGTAGGCGACGCCTGTCGACGGCCCGGCGGACAGCGTGTAGCTGATGCGCGCCGAGGTGTCGAGGAGAGACGTCCCCTGCAGGAGCATCTCGCGCGTCTCGCCCGGAGCGAGAGTGATCTTGCCCACGCCGTCGGCGACGGAGGTGACAGCAGCGGAACCGCTCATGGGCGCCCAGGTGCCACCCGCATCGGCTGCTCCCCAGCCGCTCGAGACCACACGGCCGAAGGAATCGGACGCCGCGAACACCTGAGCCTGCGTCGTGACGGTCTTGGTGACGCTCGCCGTTCCGCCGAGGCTGTCGGTGACCGTCAGGGTGACGTCGTGCGCGCCCGCCTGGCTGTATGTGTGGCCGGCAGTGGCTCCCGATCCGGCGGGAGTGCCGTCACCCCAGTTCCAGGAATAGGAGAGTGTGGCTCCGTCGGAGGCACTCGACCCCGCGGCAGAGACGTTCACCGTCATACCCGAAGCCGTCGACGTGAACGTGGCAACCGGGTCGGCGTGAGTGGTGACGGCCTGACGCGTGGTCGACGCGGTGCCGCCACGGTTGTCGGTGACGGTCAGGGTCACCGTGCGCGTGCCCGCCGTGGCGTACACATGGCTGGCGACCTGACCGCTCGATGTGGTCCCGTCGCCCCAGTTCCATGCGTACGAGGCGATGGTGCCGTCGGAATCCGTGGATGCGGAAGCATCTGCCGAGACCGACAATCCCGTGCCGGTGACCTCGAAGGACGCCGTCGGCAGCACGTTCGCCGCCTGGACTACGACCTGCTTCTCCGTCGTCGCGGCCAGCCCGTTGCTGTCCGTGACCGTGAGCTTCGCCGTGTAGGTTCCGGAGGCCGAGTACGTGTGCGACGCCGTCGCCCCGGAGGCCGTCGGAGACTCGTCGCCGAAGTCCCACTTGTAGCCGGTGATCGTAGCCGAGCCGGCCGGAGCGGAAGCGCTCGCGTCGAAGGCCACATCGAGGTCCGTCGCGGTCGCCGTGAAGGAGGCGGTCGGGGCCTCGAAGCCCTTGCCGACGCCGTAGTGCGTCTGCACCTGAGTGGCGGTCAGTGCGTACGGGTAGACCGCGACCTCGTCGAGCGCTCCCTTGAAGTACTTGGAGCTCGGCGCCGAGGGCCAGCTGGTCAGGTTGTCCCCGCCGATGCGCCAGTACCCGAGGTAGTTCTCCGCGGTGGTGGCGGAGGCGTCGGATGCGACGAGCGTGCCGTCGATGAACAGCTTCATCCCGGCTGCGCTCTGCGTCGCCACAGCATGGTGCCAGTCGTTGTCGTTCAGCGCCGTGCTGTTCTGGATCGTCCGCGTGTTCCCGTCATAGGCGCCGAAGACGAGCCGACCGTTGTTGGTCATGTAGAGGTGACGGTCGTAGCTGGTGGAGTCACCCGATGCTGCGCTCCCGTAGCCGAGCAGCTTTCCGCCGTTGGTGGTGTTGGTCTTGAACCACACCTCGGTCGAGAACTCGGCCGAAGCGGCTGCCCTGTTCGTGGTCGCGACCCGCCCTGACGACGTGCCGGTGAAGGTCGATGCTCCCGTCGCGGTGTTCTCGACACCGGACGTGGACGTCGTGACACCCGAACCGAAGACCGGCGTGTTCGTTCCCGCCCAGTCCTGTGCGGCATTGCCCAGCGGGTAGTAGAGCTGCGGGGCGTCGGCGGTGACCGCATCGACGTATTCGGAGGCGGCTCCTGCCGTCACCGCCACGCTCACGGCCTGGCTGCTCACCGCGTTCCCGTTGCCGTCCCTCGCGACGACGGTGTACTCCTGTTGCGTTCCCGGGGGCGCCGTCTTGTCTTCGAGGCTGATCGTGGGACGGTTCCACCAGGTGCCGTCGGCGATCGTCGTGGCGACCGGCGTCGCGGTACCCGTGCGGCGCAGCTCATACGTGAGCTTCAGGTCGTCGCGATCCCAGTTGGCCGGGATCGCGACGCGCACGCGCCCGGGGATGAAGGACTGCGCCGTGGCGGTCCAGTTCGCTCCGGACACCCGAGGGCCGTCCTTCGCTCCGGCCGGCGGCGTCGTGGAGAAGCGCACGAGGCCCTCGAAGCGTCCGTTGTTCACGGACCGGAACTCTCCGCCGATGGAGATCATGTTGCCGGCTCCGGTGATGGAGAGGCCGGCCTGTCCCATGCCCGTCGTGACGCCGACAGCCCAGTCGGGCGTCCAGGCGTACGCGGACGGCGCCGGAGTACCGGCCCAGTTCTTGTAGGTGCTTCCCGCCGCGGGCTGATTGCCCAGGGTTCCGCGGGCGTCCGCCGTATACGCCTCGGAGTAGCGGTGCGTGCGCGGGTTCTGCTCCGGGTGCATGCCCTGCGTGCTGCAGGCGTGGGTGTGGCTCGTCGTGTAGACGACCTTGCCGGTGGAGTACACGCCGTAGTGGTCGCCGAGGCAGTCCGAGATCCAGCGCACCTGGCCGGTCCCGGCCTCAGCCGCGAACGTGCCTTCGAGGTTGCCCACGTCGGCGCTGGCGTAGACCCACCCGGTCCCGAAGACGGCGGTGGAGTCGGCGGCGAGCCCGAAGATGCCGGCCTTGCCTGAGCTCGCGCCCGTGTTCGAGCCGTTCTTGACGGTCTGCGGCAGCGCCCAGGAGGTGTCGACGGCACCGGACGACTTGTCGAGGGCAACAGCGCCGCGCATCGTCAGATCGCCGTTGACCTGCGAGAAGCGGCCGGCCGCGATGACATTCTGGCCTGCGGGGTCCATGACCATCGCATCGACCTGGAGGTCGGTCTGCGGTGCCCAGCCCAGCAGTGCGCCGTTGGCGGCGTTGAACGCCGCGAGGTTCTTGCGCGCCGTGCCGTTACCCTGCGTGAACAGGCCTCCGACGTAGACACTGGACCCGGACGTGGCCATGGCATAGACACCGCTGCCGCCGATCGACGGGTTGAACCCGGGCACCAGCTGGCCGGTCACCGCGTCCAGAGCCGCGAAATTCCAGCGGGCCTGCCCGTTCACCGAGTTGAACGAGCCGCCGATGTAGATGCGGCTGCCGTCGGGCGAGGCCGCGACCGCCTTGATCACACCGTTGACCTGCGGAGCGAACGACAGCAGCTGTCCCGTGTTGATGTCGTAGGCGAGCACGTTGGACCGCGCGGTCAGGCTCGTCCCCGGCACCGCCAGCGGCGCACGCGCATTGTCGAACTTGCCCACCGCGTACACGGTCGACCCGATCACGGTCTGCGACCAGACGTAGCCGTTGTCGATCTGCACCGTCGGAATCGGATCCGACGTCACGACGTTCTCGTCGCGCTGCAGAAGCGGCGGCGGCGACACGTCTGCGGCCGAAGCCGACTGCGCCCCCAGCGTCGTCATCCCCGCGACCAGCAACGCTGCTGTCACGACGGAGGCCAGCGCTCCCAGCGCCCGCCTCGTGGTTGTTGTGTTCCCCATTAGTGACTCCCCAGCCGCAGAACGTGTTGTGAATGTGTGAAATTACGAAAGTGCTTGTAAAGGATGATTCGAGAATGTGTGCGCCGGAGCGCGTTCGTCAGGGCAGCGTGCCGGCGAACGTCGCCACCGGCTCTCCCGCGGCGTAGTTGACGCTGATCTTGACCGAGCGTCCCTTTGTCGGATCGAGCATGAAGACATAGGTGCCGGTGGCCTCGGCCCCCGCAGCCAGCTCACCCGTCAGCGGCTCGTTCGGCCCCGCAGTGGTGGCCACTCCGATGTCGCCGTCGTCCGCCGTCAGGCTGACGACGGCGGAATCGATGCTCTGCGCCCGGTCCGAGTCGTTGGTCACGGAGACGTCGACGACGACGGCCGGACCGGCGTACTCGCCCGGTGTCTCGGGCTCGACGGTGATCGTCGACACCTCGTCGACGGTGACGACCATGTCGGTGGACAGGGTGATCGGCTCGTCGAGCGCGCCGCTCTCCTCCGTCAGCGCCGGAGCCTCGGTGGGCCCTGCGGCCTCATCGTCAGCGGGCGGCGTCCAGTCGGTGGTGCTGGTGCCCTCGGGCGTCGGCGTCTCGGAGGCCTCGGGGGCTGCGGTGCAGCCTGCCGTCACGAGCGCGAGCGCCACCAGAGGCGCGATGAACACCGCGCGTCTCGAGCGCGAAGAGCCGTCCCCAGAACGGCATGATGAAACATTGAACACTGCAGCTCCCCAGAACCCAGATTCCCCATCCCGAAGCCCCCTCGGCTTCGGTCCCCTCAACCACGCAGAACGCGGCGTCGGCTAATCGTAGTGCGGGAATCGCGAAACCACAAGAGCCGACTCAGGACGCGTGTCTGCGGTGCCCGCCCAGCTGAGCGACGACGGTCGCCGTCGCCGCTTCCACTTCGGCGACCGTCTCCCGGTGGCCGCGGCCGCCATGGCGATCCGCGATGCTGCTCGGATCCGCCGCGCCCCTGCTCCCGAAGAGCCGCCGGACCCGGCTTCCGACGCCGTCCGAGACGGCGAGCGGCACCGATCGCGAGCGGGCGCGATCCAGGTATGCGACGTACTCCGCCACCCGGTCGGCCGCGGAAGACGAGAAACCCGTTCCCAGGTGCGCCGCCTCCTTGATCGTGAACATCCAGTCGCGCGAGCGTGGAGCGAGCCGCACGAGCTCTCCTCGGATGTCCCGCGATGCCGCGAGGACGAGGGTGGACTGTTCGATCAGCTCCACGGTGACCGGTCGTGCTCGATGAGCCTCCACCTGCGCCGCCCAGCCCTCGTCGTCGTGAAGCGAGGACACCAGCGTGCAGATCGCGTCGCCCTCATTCGCCCGGACGCCCCCACTGCTGACCGAGATGGAGGATTCCGGCCCCAGCCCTCGTCTCAGCGCGAGTTCTGCCAACGGTGACCGGCAGACGTTCGCCGCGCAGACCACCAGGATCTTCTCCCCGGTCATGCGTCGGCCCCGAGCCTTCCGATCTCGCGGAACCACTTGACCGCGGCGAGCGCGAGGAACAGGGTCGCCGCGGCGCAGAGCAGGCCGTATCCGATGAGGAACGCCGACGTCCAGCCCCAGAGCACGAAGACGAGGCAGACCAGACCGAAATCGGTCGGCAGCAGGATGAGCGATCGAACGAGCGTGCCGCCGCCGCGTTCGTGGGTCGACGCCACCGCGTGCTTGCCCTTGAGGAGGTCGTTGAGGAGCATGCCCGAGAACGTCGTGGACGCGACGATGCTGAACACGATCGGGATCAGCAGCAGCAGCGGGGTGTCGGGCAGCACGCGGTAGAGACCGATCAGCACCGCCAGATGGAGCGACGCGATCTTCAGCGTGTCGATGAAGTGATCGAGCCACTCGCCCTGCGGGCTGCCTCCGCCCCGGAGTCGTGCGACCTGCCCGTCGGCGGAATCCCACGCGTAGCCGAGGACGAGGAGCAGTGCGATCAGCAGGCCCATCGGCACGTTCACCGGCCCGAAGGCGATGAGGCCGATGGCCACGAACGAGTGCACCGCGCTGATGATCGAGACCTGGTTCGGGGTGAGACCGATCCGGTACGCGACGGCGGCGAGGACCCTTCCGATCCGACGATTCACGTATACGGAGTACGCGGGCGCGCCGCGAGCGTGCCCCTTCTGCGCACGCGCGAGACGGTGGTAAGCGTCTACGACCATTTCCTGCCCTTCTGGTCTGCCCCCTGCGTACGAGCGATCCGCCGCGCCTCGCGAACTCCACGGAAGTAAGCACGGATCGGTGCGGCCGACTGGATCAGCTGCCGACGTCCTCCGCGGAGGATCACCTCTCGGGCCGTCCGCGGGATCGAGCGACGCCAGCGCCGCACGTCCGCGTCGTCGAGGTGACGCACGGCGAAGAGCATCCGATTGCGGATGTTGTAGTAGTAGTAGGTCTCGGATTTGGCTCGCGACAGCTCCGGCCCGGAGCGCTGCGTCCCGCCCTCGTCGTGCACGGCGCTCGCCTCCTCGACGAGCGCCAGCGAGCCACCCGCCGACACCACCTTCCTCGAGAAGTCGACGTCCTCCCAGTACAGGAAGTAGTCGTCATCGAAGCCGCCGGCGAGCTCCCAGACCTCGCGCGTGATCCACAGGCAGGCCCCGCTCAGCCAGGGCGCGAACGGTCGACCATCCCCGACGACGCGCCTGCGTCGAGCGCGCATGGTGCCGTCGTCGAGCAGCAGGTCGATGCCGTCGAACCAGGTCCGCCCTTCGGAGTCCGAGATGCGCGGGGACGCGAGAGTCGTGCGTGCGTTCGCCGTGGTGGAGGCGAGCAGCCGCAGCGACTCCTGGTCGATGTGCGCATCCGGATTGATGACGAGGACATCGGTCGCCCCTTCGGCGAGCGCGCGGGTCACGCCGATGTTGACGCCTCCACCGAAGCCTGAGTTGGTGTCGGGCGAGATCAGCAGCCAGTCGTTCTCGGCGGCGACCTCCTCGGCGGCACGGCGCTCGTCGGCGCTCGACCAGTTGTCGACCACGATGACCGAGACGTCCGGATCGATCGCTCGCGCCTCGCGCGCGACGACCACCAGGTTGCGTCGCAGCAGCGCCGCCGAGGCATAGTTCACGACGACGACGGCGAAGCGCCCGTGGACGAACGACACGTGATCCTCCCCCCGGATCCGCATCACGGATCGCATCGGGTCGCCGGTCGAATTCCCCAGAGTCGCGACCGGCGTCGACTCCCAGGAGAACGACTATACGCGAGAGGGCCACGCGGTGAAGGAAATCCGAGGTTCGCGGTACGATGAGCCGGCGTCGCAGTCAGGCGCGCGACTGCCATGGGGATGGCACGACTGCCATGGGGGATGGTGCGGATGACCAGGGGACGGGAATCGAGCGACATGATCGCGGTGACGATCGGCATACCCACTTATCGACGGCCGGAGCTGCTCGAGGCTCTGCTCCTCGCCCTCCCGCCGCGCATCGCGGAATGCGGGGAGCTCGGGGTCGAGATCGATGTGCTGGTCGTCGACAACGACGCCGCCGGCTCCGCTCGAGAGGTCGCGGAGCGCGCAGGTCTGCCGGTGCGATACGTCATCGAACCGACCCCCGGCATCGCCGCGGCCCGCAACCGGATCCTGGACGAATGCGAGGCGCGCGATCTGGTCGCCTTCATCGACGACGACGAGATCCCGCGGGAGCACTGGCTCTCCTCCCTCCTCACGGTCTGGCGCGAGCACGGTGCCGATGCGGTGATGGGGCGCGTGATCTCGATCTTCGACGAGGACGTGGACCCGTGGCTGCTCACCTCCGGAACGTTTCGACGGCCGACGCGGGAGACCGGCACCGTGCTCAAGGTCGCGGCGGCGGGGAACCTCCTGCTCGACCTCCGCTGCATCCGTCGACTCGGCCTCCGCTTCGATCAGTCGCTCGGGCTCGGCGGCGGCGAGGACACCCTCTTCTCTCGGCAGCTGGTGCGCCGAGGCGGCCTGATCGTGTGGTGCAACGAGTCCGAGACCGAGGACCCCGTCGTCGCCGCGAGACTCAGTAGAGCCTGGGCCGCGCAGCGCGCGTTCAGCTCGGCGAACGCGAACACGCGGATCGAGCTGCAGCTGACCGAGGGCGCGCTGCGTCGAGGCGCACTCCGCGTACGCGCATTGCTCGGCGGTGTCGTCCGCATCGTTGCCGGCGTCCTTAGACGGGCGTTCGGCGCCGTCACCTCGAACATCGACCATCACGCCAGAGGCACCCGCATCGCGCACCGCGGCCGCGGGATGGTCGCAGCCGCCTTCGGCCGCCGCTATGACGAGTACAGCCGCCCATCGGAGGACGACACGACCATGACCGACCCCGCATCGACCATCCGCGTGATGCAGTCGCTCGGAGCGCCGCGCCCGACGACGAACCCGTACAACAAGATGCTCGACGAGGCGCTGGGTTCCACCGAGGGGCTCGTGCACCTGCGCTTCTCCTGGAAGACCGCCCTCTTCGGCCGCTACGACGCCTTCCACTGGCACTGGCCCGAGGCCAAGCTGCACGGCTCGAGCTGGTGGAAGTCGACCGGGAAGTACCTCCTCACGACGGCGCTCGTGGCCCGACACCGCCTGTCGCGGCGCATCGCGGTGGTGCGGACGGTGCACAACATCGAGCTCCCCGACGACAACGCACCGCGACTGTGGCTGCTGCGCTTCATCGACCGCCACACGGATTACCGGATCCTCATCAACGAGACGACGCCGCTGCCTCCGGGGACACCGCACAGTCTGATCCTGCACGGCCACTACCGCGACTGGTATGCGAAATTCCCTTCCGCCGAGCGCGTGCCCGGACGACTCGGATCCTTCGGCGGGGTCCGCCGCTACAAGGGCCTGGAAGGGTTCATCGACGCGTACGCGGAGGCCGTCGAGACCGAGCCGACACTGAGCCTGAAGATCGGCGGGCGCCCGTCCACCCCCGAGCTCGGCGACGACCTGCGTGCCCGGACCGCGGGCCTTCCGGGTGTCGAGCTGCACCTCGACTTCCTGAGCGATGCCGAGCTCGTCCAGCTCGCGACCTCGTCCGAGCTCATCGTGCTGGCCTACCGCTTCATGCACAACTCCGGCAGCGTCCTCGCCGCCTTGTCGATGGCACGTCCGGTGCTGGTGCCGCGCAACGAGGCGAACGAGGCGCTCGCGCGCGAGGTCGGCCCGGAATGGGTGCTCATGTACGACGGCGACCTGGACGCCTCGACGGTCGTCGAGGCATGGCATGCCGTGTCGACGCTGACGGGCTCGCCCGACCTGTCGCGCCGCGAGTGGGCCGATGCCGGCCGCGCGCACCGTGACGCGTTCCGCGAGGCCGTCGTCCACAAACGACGGCGCGACTGAGCCGGATCCCACGAGCGCTTCCTTCGACGACGAGAGGCTGTATTGATGTCCACACCGATGAGACGCGCGTTCTTCCGCGCGAAAGCAGCGACCGTGCGCGCGAAAGCGGGTTCGTTCCACCGCGAGCTCCTGGCGAACGAGCGCCTCTCGCCGGACGAGTTCGCTCAGATGCAGAATGGGCTCGCACGCGACATCGCGGCGTTCGCCATGAAGTCCTCGCCGTTCTACGGCCGGCACTACGGCGAGCTCGGCATCCGCCCGAACTCCCTGATCGATCCGGAGGCGTGGGCGGCGCTGCCGATCCTCGATCGCGCCACGGTGAAACAGCACGCGGCGGAGTTCCGCACCGCAGAGGCGACGGACGCCAACGCTCGTCCGGCGCTGACCGGGGGGAGCACCGGGGAACCGCTGGCCACGTTCCACGACGCCCGGGTGCCGTCGCTCGCGCTGAGCTGGCGGATGTACTCCTGGTGGGGAGTGGAGCCGTCCGACGACCTCGCCCGTGTGGGTCGCTGGAACTTCGGCCGCCTGGCGACCCTCAAGAACGACGTGGCCTGGTGGCCGACCAAGCAGGTCTATCTCGACGCCGGTCTCATCTCGGCGGAGACCATGGAGACGTTCCATCGCCAGCTCACGGCGACCCGACCGCGCCTGATCGAGGGCTACGTGGGAGCGATGCTGGAGTTCGCCGACTTCCTGGAACGCCGAAAGCTGACCGTCCCCGCACCGACGGCGATCGCGACGACGGCTGCGCCGCTCACGGCATCCGTCCGCGCCCGTCTCGAGTCCGTCTTCGGCGCGCCCGTGTACGACGAGTACCGCGGTTCCGAGTTCGGGTGGATCGCCGGCGAATGCGGCCACCGCGACGGGCTCCACGTGTTCGCGGATGTCCGACGCGTCGAGGTGGTGGATGAAGACGGCGCTCCCGCGGCCCCGGGCCAGCTGGGCGACCTCGTCATCACGGATCTCCGCAATCGCGTGTTCCCCATGATCCGGTATCGCACGGGCGACAAGGGCATCCTTCGAGGGGAACCGTGTCGCTGCGGCCGCGCCCTTCCGCTCATGGAGCAGCCGCAGGGTCGGACGACGGACCTGATCCGTCTGCCCAGCGGGACCGTGCTCGCGCATCGCCTCATGGGGATGTTCGCCGCACACCCGGAAGCAGTCCGGCTCTTCCAGATCCATCAGCTCTCCGACTACTCGATCATCATCCGCGTCGTCGTCGGCGACGGTGCGCAGGCGCGGGATCAGATCGAGAGCGCGGTCACCTCGCTGCGCGAGCGGATCGCGAACGAGGTGCCGGTGACCGTCGAGTACGTCGACGCGCTGCCCTACACGGGCGGCAAGACGAAGTACGTCATCAGCGACGTGCCGACCACGACGTGACTCCGGCGGCGGTCGCGCCCGGGTCTCGGTGCGTGACCGCCGCTGTCACGCCCGGGACAGCAGCCCCTGCACGAGCGCCGCGACCATGATCTGCGTCGTGAAGTTGCGCTCCACCTCGATCCGTCCGTTCCGCCCGAGCTCGGCCGCACGTTCCGGGTCGTCGAGCAGCCGCAGCACGGCGACCGCGAGTGCCTCCGCGTCCCCGGGCGGCACGAGGTGTCCGGTCCGCCCCTCGCTCACGTACTGCGCCATGCCGGGCGTATCGGAGACGACGACCGGACGGGCTGTCGCGAGTGCTTCCAGGGCCACCGTCATGCCCGAGGCGTGCAGGTTCGGTCTGGTCGGGACGACGATGACGCTGGCGGTCGCATAGAGATCTCGGAGCTCCGCATGCGGCATGTGCCGGACCACCCGCACCCCCTCGGGCGGCACGAGGTCTGAAGCGGTCTGCACCACGACCTCCGTGTCCGGTCGCGCAGCCAGCACCCGCGCGAGCGCCGCGTAGAGCGTCACCGGATCGCGGTCACGATCGTTGCCGACGCTGACGATCCGCGGCTGCGTCGGAGAAGGGCGTGCGCCGAAGAATTCGCTGTCGATGCCGAACGGGATCGCGAACACCCGCGGACCACGGGTCCCCAGCAGGTCCCGGAGCGGGTCGACCTGTGCTTCGCTGAGCACCCACGCGGACTCCGCACCGCTCAGCATCGAGAGCAGTCGCGGCGGTGTGGACCCGGCCCGCGCCATGTCTGTGAGCCAGATCACGCCGGTGGCGAATCGCGCGCGGGGACGCAGGACCTGCAGGCGATAGGCGGTGTTCTCGTCCCAGGACACCGCCAGCCCCTCGACAGGGCGGGGCCCGATGCCCAGCCGCGCTCGCACACGAGGAACTCGACCGGGCGGCGGGAGATCGATCACCTTCACGGCCGCATGATCACGCAGCGCGTCCAGTCCGTACGGCCACACGCTCGGCACCTCGCCCCTGGCATGGCTCTGCGCCCAGGCCGGCGCCGACTGTTCGGCGCGATGAGCCCAGGTGAGAGACAGCGAGGCCCCATCCTCGGATTCCACGAGCCAACTATGGACCCC
Organism: Microbacterium sp. GQ128; assembly: GCF_059758615.1. Taxonomy (NCBI): domain Bacteria; kingdom Bacillati; phylum Actinomycetota; class Actinomycetes; order Micrococcales; family Microbacteriaceae; genus Microbacterium; species Microbacterium sp. GQ128. The sequence goes on along the minus strand of NZ_JCAXDY010000003.1, from coordinate 77,132 downwards.
CGGCTCGATTCCTGACAAGGGTCGATTTCCGCAGGGCAGCTGCTCGGCTCAGCCCGCGGCCGTCACAGCATCCGCCCACCATGCGGCGATGCGACCCGCTAGAGTCGAGCGTACGACTGTGGGGGTCGTCGGACGGCAGGGGATGGCCGTCCCTTCTGTGACGCCACCATGGACATCGACGTTTTCACGAGGGGGATCATGAAGGGCATCATTCTGGCGGGCGGTTCGGGCACGCGACTGCATCCGATCACGCTGGGGGTCTCGAAGCAGCTGATCCCGGTCTACGACAAGCCGATGGTCTACTACCCGCTGTCGACGCTGATGCTCGCCGGGATCCGCGACATCCTCGTCATCACCACCCCGCACGACGCCGCCCACTTCGAACGACTCCTCGGAGACGGCTCGCAGTTCGGGATCTCGCTGACGTTCGCGCAGCAGCAGTCGCCGGACGGACTCGCGCAGGCGTTCACGATCGGTGCCGACTTCATCGGCGACGACAGCGTGGCGCTCGTCCTCGGCGACAACCTGCTCTACGGCCCGGGCCTCGGCACGCAGCTCAAGCGCTTCGCCGACATCGACGGCGGCGCGGTCTTCGCCTACTGGGTGGCCGAGCCGGAGGCGTACGGCGTCGTGGCGTTCGACGACGCCGGCCAGGCGATCTCGCTCGAGGAGAAGCCCAAGCAACCGCAGAGCAACTACGCGGTGCCCGGACTGTACTTCTACGACAACGACGTGATCGCCATCGCTCGCGACCTCGCGCCGAGCGCGCGCGGCGAGTACGAGATCACCGACGTCAACCGCGAGTACCTCGAGCGCGGCAAGCTCCAGGTCGAGGTGCTGCCCCGCGGCACCGCCTGGCTCGACACCGGGACGTTCGATCAGATGACGGATGCCGCCGACTACGTGCGCACGATGGAGCGCCGCACCGGCATGAAGATCGGCGTGCCCGAAGAGGTCGCCTGGCGCCAGGGCTTCCTCGACGACGACGAACTGCGGGTACGAGCCGAGGCGCTCGTGAAGTCGGGCTACGGCTCCTACCTGCTCGAACTCCTGGAACGAGGAAAGCGATGACCCGGCTGCTCGTGACCGGCGGCGCCGGTTTCATCGGATCGAACTTCGTGCACCATGTCGTGGCGCACACCGACGCGCACGTGACCGTGCTCGACAAGCTGACCTACGCGGGCAACCGCGCGTCGCTCGCCGGGCTCCCCGCCGACCGGGTCGAACTCGTCGAGGGCGACATCGCCGATACCGAGCTCGTCGACGCGCTCTTCGCGAAGACCGACGCGGTCGTGCACTACGCGGCGGAGTCGCACAACGACAACTCGCTGCACGACCCGCGGCCCTTCCTCGACACCAACATCATCGGCACGTACACGCTGCTCGAGGCCGCGCGCCGGCACGAGCGCCGCTTCCACCACATCTCGACCGACGAGGTGTACGGCGATCTGGAGCTCGACGACCCGCAGCGCTTCACCGAGAACACCCCGTACAACCCCTCGTCGCCGTACTCGTCGACGAAGGCGGGCAGCGACCTCCTGGTGCGCGCGTGGGTGCGGTCGTTCGGAGTGCAGGCGACGATCTCGAACTGCTCGAACAACTACGGCCCGTATCAGCACGTCGAGAAGTTCATCCCGCGTCAGATCACCAACGTGCTGCGCGGCATCCGTCCGAAGCTCTACGGCGCCGGCCAGAACGTGCGCGACTGGATCCACGCCGACGATCACTCGTCGGCCGTGCTCACGATCCTCGACAAGGGCGAGATCGGCGAGACCTACCTCATCGGCGCCGACGGCGAGAAGGACAACAAGTCGGTCGTCGAGCTCATCCTCACGCAGATGGGGCAGCCGGCGGACGCCTACGACCACGTGACCGATCGCGCCGGTCACGACCTGCGCTACGCGATCGACTCCACGAAGCTCCGCACCGAGCTGGGCTGGGCGCCGCAGTTCTCCGACTTCGAGTCGGGCCTCGCCTCGACCATCGACTGGTACCGGGAGAATGAGGACTGGTGGGCGCCGGCGAAGGACGCGACCGAGTCGTTCTACGCGGCGAAGGGCCAGTGATGACGGAGTTCGGCAAGGCGCTCACGGTCACCGAGACGCCGATCCCCGGCCTGCTCGTCGTCGACCTCCCGGTGCACGGGGATTCTCGCGGATGGTTCAAGGAGAACTGGCAACGCGAGAAGATGGTCGCCGCCGGGCTCCCGGACTTCGGCCCGGTGCAGAACAACATCTCCTTCAACGATGCCGTCGGCACCACGCGCGGCATCCATGCGGAGCCCTGGGACAAGTGGGTCTCGGTCGCGACCGGGAAGATCTTCGGTGCCTGGGTCGATCTTCGCGCGGGCGACACGTTCGGCACGGTCTTCACGACGGAGATCGACCCGTCGCGCGCGATCCTGGTGCCCCGCGGCGTCGGCAACTCGTATCAGACCCTCGAGGCGGACACCGCCTACACCTACCTCGTCAACGACCACTGGTCGCCCGACGCCGAGTACTCGTTCCTGAACCTCGCGGACGAGACCGCGGCGATCGCGTGGCCGATCCCGCTCGCCGACGTCGAGGTCTCAGCCAAGGACCTCGCGCACCCGCGCCTCGCCGACGTGACGCCGATCGGACCGAAGAAGATCCTCGTCCTCGGCGGCGCCGGCCAGCTCGGGCTCGCCCTGCGCGCAGCTCTCGGTGACGCCGAGCACGTGGAGTACACGACGCGGGAGACGCTCGATCTGCGGGCCGACGACCTGGCCACGGCGCGGCGCTGGCGAGACTACCGCGCGATCATCAACGCCGCCGCATACACCGCGGTCGATCTCGCCGAGACCGACGACGGACGCGGTGACGCCTGGTCGTCGAACGTCACCGGCGTGACCGCATTGGCGCGCATCGCCACCGAGAACGGCATCACCCTCGTGCACGTCTCCAGCGACTACGTGTTCGACGGCACGAAGTCGAGCGCGTACACCGAGACCGACCCGGTGCGACCGCTCGGGGTCTACGGGCAGACGAAGGCGGCCGGCGACGCGGTCGCCGCCACGGTTCCGCGGCACTACATCGTCCGCACGTCGTGGGTCATCGGCGAGGGGCGCAACTTCGTGCGCACGATGGCATCGCTCGCCGAGCGGGGCATCTCTCCTCGGGTCGTCGGCGACCAGATCGGGCGCCTGACCTTCACCGAAGATCTGGCCTCGGCGATCCTGCACCTGCTGTCGACCGCTGCGCCCTCCGGCGTCTACAACGTGACCGGTGCGGGAGAGCCGCGGTCGTGGGCCGACATCGCGCGCGCCGTGTACCGCCTGACCGGGCACGACCCGTCCGCCGTGACGGATGTGACCACGACGGAGTACTTCGCCGATCAGACGGGCCCGATCGCCCCGCGCCCGCTCAACAGCGTGCTGGACCTCGGCCGCATCCAGGCGACGGGATGGACGCCGCGGGACGCGGACGCCGCCCTCGAGGCGTACCTCGCCGCGAGCAGCTAGAGCTCACCCGGCTTCATCGCCTCGGCATCGATCGCGCGGATGACCCGCAGGGCGGCGGTGTCCGTCGGCGGCTCGGCCCCCGCGGCATCGCCCTTGCGCCGCCGCTGCGGCGCGTAGACGACGAGCGAGTGGAACAGGAACCGGGCGAAGAACGCGACGATCAGCGAGAGCGCCGTCGCGAGCACGCTCGAGATGTGCCAGGACTCGACCATGAGCGCCATCACCGGGATCCGCAGCGCGGCCTCGACGTTGTTGAACGCGAAAGAGCTGGCGAAGCGGATGCCGAGGGCGCGGGCATCCGTGCGCATGTCGGCGAAAACGAACCGCTCCTGCAGCAGGAAGTTGCCGATGATCGTGACCTCGGCCCCGATGATGGCCGCCCAGACGTACGGCACGCCCGCGGCGGTGAGCGCCCACATGATGCCGAGGTTCGCGGCCGCGCCGATCACGCCGATGAGCGCGAACAGCGACATCTTCCCGAAGCGCAGGCGGGCGAGGTGCGCGATGAAGGTCGCCCCCTGGCGCAGACTCGCCTTGGACGTGCCGTGCCGGCGCTCGCCGAACTCCATCGGCACCTCGGCGATGCGCAGATCATTGCGCGCGAGGATCTCGAGGAGGATCTTGAAGCCCTGCGGCTGGAGCGCCGACAGGTCGAGCTGACGGCGGTCGACGAGGAAGAAGCCGGTCATCGGGTCGGTGCTGCGCGCGAGGCGGATGGGGAACATCGCCCTGGTCAGCCACGTCGCCACGCGGGAGACACCGAAGCGCACGGCCGTGCCGAGCCCGCTCGTGTCGCCTCCGCCGATGTAGCGGGACGCGGCGACGAGGTCGGTGTCACCCTGCGCGAACCTCTCCAGCAGGATGGGAAGCAGTTCGGGCGGATGCTGCAGGTCGCCGTCCATGACGATGCAGACATCGGATGCCGCGGCCTCGAGTCCGACGGCTACGGCCCCGCCGAGTCCGCCTCTGTTGTCGGTGCGGTGGATGACCCGCACCGGAATCGGGGCGTCGACCGCGACCCGTTCGACCTCGGCGGCGGTGTCGTCGGTGCTGTCGTCGACGAACAGCACCTCGGCGTCCCATCCGGCGAGCGCTGCGGCGGTGCGGGCGACGAGTTCCGCGACGTTCTCGCGTTCGTTGAACGTCGGCACGATGACCGTGACCGGTGTCCCCACGTCAGCCCCCTGTTCCGCGCACGCACCGCGTGCGGCCTCCATCGTTCCATGGGTTGCTGTGGGGAACGAAACCCAGATCTGCTAGACTGTCGAACTGCGGCTGTGGGAGTCGCGAAGCGGATGGGGATCCGTTTACTGGGGAATTACTGATCTGGGGAGATCATGGGGACGCGTATCGGCTACGCCGTTGGTGCTTTCGACCTGTTTCACGTCGGGCATCTGAATCTACTTCGTCACGCCAAGCAGCACTGCGACATTCTGATCGCAGGCGTCGTCAGCGACGAGATGCTGCGTCAGGTGAAGGGCATCGAGCCCGTCATCCCGACCGCGGAGCGTGCGGAGATCGTGAAGCACATCTCGTTCGTCGACGACGTCTACGTCGAGACGACGCCGTCGAAGATGGACTCGTGGCGCGACGTGCAGTTCACGCACTTCTTCAAGGGCGATGACTGGCGCGGAACCGACAAGGGGCTGCGCCTGGAGAGCGAGTTCGCCGAGGTCGGGGTCGAGGTCGTCTACTTCCCGTACACGGCGCACACGTCGAGCTCGTCGCTGCGCCGCGCGCTCGACGCGATCACTGCCGGCGCGAGCGCGCCCGCCCTCGCCGCAAGTCGCTGACACCCGGGGCACATCCCCGGATCGCTCAGTTCGCGACGCCGAGCAGGCTGCGCGCCATCCGCGCGACGTGCGGCGGCGTGTGCGGTCCGAGCCAGACCGTCCACTGCGACGGCGGCTCGGAGCACGTCCACTCGACGCACCAGGAATGCACGGCGTTGGCCAGCCGCTCGCCACGTGTGTGCGCACGGATGCCGTCACCGCGCACCAGCCAGCGCACCGACACCCCCTCGGGCACGTCGATGTGACGGAACTGGATACGCGCCGCGGCTTCGAGGAGGATCACGCCCTGCGCGTCCCACGGCAGCCGCGCCGCGATGCTCGCGATGAGGCCGGCATCGGCCGCGTCGCCGGCGATGAGCACGGCACCTTCGATGTCGTCCCAGTCGGGATCCTGCAGGTGCTCGCATGCGCTGCTCATGGCTTCGAGTATAGGTAAGGGTACCCTTACTCACAAGGCATGGTCCGTGATCGGCGCGGCTTTAGCGCTCGGCAGAGGCGCTCGTCAACGCCTTTGCACGACGATGCCGCGCGGAGCACCCTCGGAGTGTGGACAGATCTGAGATGCCGCACCGACGGCGCATTCGACGCCCCGTCTCTTTCCTCGCCGGGGTCGCCGTCGTCGCGCTGCTCTCCGGGTGCGGGCTCACCGTTCCCACCGACCCCGACGGCACCCTGGACTCCGTGAGGGGCGGAGTGCTCCGCGTCGGCACGTCCCCGGATGGCGAGCTGGTGGAGGTGAGCGGTGACGACCCCTCCGGCGCGATCGTCGACCTCGTGGACCGCTTCGCCGACAGCATCGACGCCGAGACCGACTGGACCGTCGCGTCGGAGGAGACGCTGGTGAAAGAGCTCGAGGTGGGAGAGCTCGACCTCATCGCCGGCGGCATCACCCCCGACACCCCCTGGGTCGACAAGGCCGGCGTCACGCGAGGCTATCGCGGGATCGAGGGCGCCGAGGGTCGCGAACTCGTGATGCTGGTGCCGCTCGGCGAGAACGCCTTCCTCTCGACCCTGGAGACCTTCCTCGACGAGGAGGTCGGCGGATGACCGAGACCCGGCAGTTCGGCCGCACCACCCTGCCCGCCGAGCAGGCGCGCGCGATTCGTCGCGCGGTCAAGTGGGAGATCTTCACGATCGTCTACACCTCCATCACGATCGCCGTGATCGCCCTCGTGGTCGGTGAGTCGCAAGCCATGCGGACAGCCTGGATCGAGGACATGCTCTCCCTGATCCCGCAGTTCGCCTTTCTGACGGCGCTGATCTTCGTGCGCCGCCACCCCACGAAGAAGCACCCATACGGCCTGCACCGGGCGATGGGCGTCGGGCATCTCGTCGCTGGAGTGGCGCTGCTCGCCGTGGGTCTGAACCTCGCCGTCGAGGCCGTGACCGGGCTGATCGCGGCCGAGCATCCCACGATCGGCACCGTGCAGCTGTTCGGGCAGACGATCTGGCTCGGGTGGCTCATGGTGAGCGTCATGGTGGTCGTGATCATCGGGCCCGTGTTCTTCTACGGCCCCGCGAAGTCCAAGCTCGCGCCCGTGCTGCACAACAAGCTGCTGTACGCCGACGCGGACATGGCGAAGGCGGACTGGCAGACCACGGTGGCGTCGGTCGTCGGCGTGCTCGGCATCGGCGTCGGCGCGTGGTGGCTGGACGGCGCGGCAGCCCTGTTCATCTCCCTCGGCATCATCTGGGACGGCTTCCGCAACACCAGGACGGCCGTGGTCGACCTCATGGATCAGCGCGCCCGCACCTACGACAGCAAGCACCCGCATCCTCTTGCCGCCGACATCGTGTCGTACCTGCGGAGTCGGCCCTGGGTCGCGCAGGCCGGCGTCCGGATGCGCGATCAGGGTCAGGTCTTCCACATCGAGGCCTTCGTCGTGCCGCATCGACGAAAGGTGCCGCTGGACGATCTCACCGCCGCCGCGGAGGGGATCGCCGACATCGACTGGAAGATGCAGGACGTGGTCGTGATCCCCGTGGAGCATCTGCCCGACGAAGTGGACAGGGGTCGATGAGCCACCCGGGCCGGGATCAGGAGGACGCGCTCTTCCCCGGCTTCGCCACGACGACGATCACGACGGACGCCGCGGAGATCTTCGTGCGACACGGGGGCTCCGGCCCGCCGGTGGTGCTGCTGCACGGGCATCCGCGAACCTCGGCCACCTGGCATCGCGTCGCCCCGCTGCTCGTGGATCGCGGCTTCCACGTCATCTGCCCGGATCTTCGCGGCTACGGCCGCTCCCGCGGACCGGCGCCCACCGCCGACCACACCGCGCACTCCAAACGGGCCGTCGCCGCGGACATCGTCGAGGTCGCGCGACAGCTCGGCCATGACCACTTCCACCTCGCCGGGCATGACAGGGGAAGCTACGTCGCGCTGCGTCTCGCCCTGGACCACCCGCAGGTCGTGGACCGCCTCGCCGTCATGGACTGCATCCCGATCAGCGAACACCTCCGACGCGCGGACGCGACGTTCGCGATGAGCTGGTGGCACTGGTTCTTCTTCGCCCAACCGGAGATCCCGGAACGCGTGATCGGCGCCGACCCCGACGCCTGGTACGCGCCCAAGGCCGACCCCGCGACCATGGGAGAGGCGAACCACGCCGAACTCATGACGGCGGTGCAGGACCCGCGAGTCGTCCGCGCGATGCTCGAGGACTACCGCGCCGGCCTCACCGTCGACCGCGACCACGAGGAAGCCGACCGCACCGCAGGTCGCCGCGTCCAGGCATCGACCCTCGTGCTGTGGTCGAAGCGAGACGACCTCGAAGCCCTCTACGGCGACCCGCTCCAGATCTGGAGCGACTGGGCCACGGAACCCGTCGGCTTCGCCATCGACAGCGGACATCACATGGCGGAGGAGGCTGCTCCGGCCGTCGCTGCAGCCCTCGGACGGTTCTTCGGCTGAGCCGCCCCCTCGCGAGACCCCGGCCCGCTCTCAGCGCCACCCCATCCCGGCGGCCGTAGGCTGGAAGCATGACTTCTGCTGCCTCCGACACCATCACGATGTTCGGCGCCGACTGGTGCCGCGACTGCATCCGCACCAAGAAGCAGCTCGATGCGCTCGGTGTCGAGTACACCTACATCGACCTCGTCGCCGAGCCCGCCGCCGCGGACGTCGCGAAGGAGATCTCCGGTCGCACGAACATCCCGGTCGTCGTGTACCCCGACGCCTCGCACCACGTCGAGCCGTCGAACGCCGACGTCGAGTCGAAGCTGCGCGAGCTCGCACTGATCTGAGCGCCCCTCACCGCGCCGCTACACTGGCGCGATGAGCACTGAGGCTCGGCCCGAACGAGCATCCGTCCGCCTCTCCCCGCGCACGATCGTGCTGTACGCGATCGGGTCGCTGGGGACCGGCGGCTACGCCACCCTGCCCGGGCTGGTGCTGACGTACTTCCTCACCGACAACCTCGGTGTCGCCGCGCTGGCGGCCGGACTCATCGTCACCGCCGCGAAGATCTGGGACGTCCTGATCGACCCGTTGATCGGCGCCGCGTCGGACCGTCAGCTCGCCCGCACCGGATCCCGTCGGGGCTTCATGGTGACCGGCGCCCTGGCCCTCCCCCTGTTCTTCGCGCTCACGTTCGCCGTGCCGCCGTCCTGGGGCCCGGTCGCCGGGGCGATCAGCGTGCTGCTGGCCTTCCTCGCCACGGCGACCGCGTTCAGCCTCTTCCAGGTGCCGTATGTCGCGCTACCCGCAGAGCTGACCGGCGACTACGACGAACGCACCCGGCTGCTCGGCTGGCGCGTGGTCGTGCTCACCGCGGCGATCCTGCTGTTCGGCGCCGGCGGCCCCGCGCTGCGCAACGCCGGCGACGACCCCGTCGTGGGGTACCTCCTGATGGGCATCGCCTCGGGCGTCGTGATCGGGATCGGCATGCTGATCGCCTCCCGGACGGCGACCGTCGCCGCCCGGCGCACCGAAGCGGCACCGGCCGCCGCGATCGCCGACTCGACCTGGCGCGATCAGTACATGTCGGGTTTCCGGGCGTTGCGCCGCAGCCAGCCGTTCCGCGCCCTGCTGGGCACGTTCGTGCTGCAGGCGCTCGCCACGGGGACGATGCTCGCCGGTGCGCAGTACGTCGCGACGTGGGTGCTGCGCAGCGAGGACGCCGTGACGTTCGTGTTCGTCGCCCTCGTCGGGCCTGCGCTCCTCGCGACACCGGCCTGGACCGTCATCGCGCGGCGCGTCGGCAAAGAGCGGGCGTTCGCGATGGCCAGCATCCTGTTCACCGCCGCCGCGGCGACCCTCGTGTTCGCGGTCTGGGCGCCCGGCGCTTGGATCTACGCCTCGGTCGCGGTCGCCGGCATCGCCTACGCCGGGCTCCAGTCGCTGCCCATGGCGATGCTGCCCGACGTGATCTCGCACGACGAGCGCACGACCGGGCCGGGACAGGCCGGCACGTTCACCGGCATCTGGACCGCGGGCGAGACCGTCGGCTTCGCACTCGGGGCGACCACGGTGTCGCTGACCCTCGCCGCGACCGGTTACATCTCGACCGTCGCCGGCACCACGGTCGAGCAGCCGGATGCCGCGATCGCGGGCATCGTGCTCAGCTTCAGCATCCTGCCCGCCGTGCTGATGGCCGCGAGCCTGCTGACGCTCCGGCGCTACCGTCTGCGTCGCGCCGACATCGAGGCCGTCGGAAGCTCCGACGCCTAAGCTGGGATCCCGTCCGAAGGAGACGCCGATGACTTCTGCGAGCACAGCCCCCGCCCCTGCATCCGCCTCGAAGAGCACGCCGACGACTGGGTCCGCGTCGCTCAGCGAGGGCGAGCGGGAACGCCTCGACACCGCGGTCGACGACCTGCAGGCCGGAGTGCGCACCTGGTCCGCCCTCACCGTCGCCCAGCGGCTCACCCTGCTCCGCGCGGTGCGCACGAGCGTCGCCGCCACGGCCGAGGACTGGGCGAACACCGCCGCCGCCTCCAAGGGGCTCGACGGCAAGCACCCGCTGCGCGGCGAGGAGTGGCTGAGCGGGCCGTACAGCGTGCTCGGCGCCCTCGATGCCTACATCGAGACGCTCTCCCGCCTGGCGAGGGGCGCGAACCCGCTCGACGGCATCACGATCGACCGCGCCCCGGGCGGGCGCACGCGTGTGCACGCCTTCCCCCTGACCGGCATCGACAAGTTTCTGCTGTCCGGCTTCACCGGCGAGGTCTGGCTCGAACCCGGCATCACCCCGAACGCCGCGCGCGCCGGCGCCGGCCTCGCGCAGCGCACCCCCACCGAGCCGGGCGGCGTCGGACTCGTGCTCGGTGCGGGCAACGTGACATCCATCCCGGTCCTCGACGTGCTGTACGAACTGCTCGCCCACAACCGCACCGCCCTGCTGAAGGTGAACCCCACGCAGGACGCCCTGGTGCCGGTGTACAAGCGCGCGCTGGCACCCCTCATCGAGCCGGGACTGCTGCGCATCGTCCGCGGCGGCCCGGCGGTCGGCGCGTACCTCACCGGCCATCCCGGTCTCGTGCACGTGCACATCACCGGCTCGGCCGCGACGTTCGACACGATCGTCTGGGGGCCGTCGAAGGGCGAAGGGGCCGCAGCGACGAAGCGCCGTCGCCGCGAGAACCGCCCGCAGCTGAAGAAGCCGATCACGGCCGAACTCGGCGGGGTCTCCCCCATCATCGTGGTGCCCGGCGCCTGGACGGATGCCGACCTCACCTACCAGGCCGAGCACATCGCGACCATGCGCCTGCAGAACTCCGGCCATAACTGCATCGCCGGGCAGGTCGTCATCATGTCGTCCGACTGGGACCAGGCCGATGCGTTCCGGGCCGCGCTGCGCCGTGCGTACGCCAATGCCCCCGAGCGGCCCATCTGGTACCCGGGTTCGCCCTCGCGGATGGACGTCGCGACCGATGCCTACCCCGACGCGCTCGTGCTGGGAGACCGACTGCTCGTCGAGATCGACGCCGACGACGATGCCGCCGCGCTCGAGACGACCGAGTACTTCGCGCCGGTGCTGGGCGTGGTCACGGTCCCTGGTACGGGCCAGGAATTCCTGGACGCCGCCGTCGCCCACGCGAACGACAAACTCCAGGGCACGCTCGGCGCGAACCTGCTGATCGACCCGGCGACCGAGAAGTCACTCGGCGCCGGCTTCGAGCGCGCGATCACGGCTCTGCATTACGGCTCGATCGCGATCAACGGCTGGACCGCCTTCGGGTTCATCACCCCGACCCTCACCTGGGGCGCCTTCCCGGGCGGCACCATCGACGACGTCGGCAGCGGCATCGGCGTGGTGCACAACGCGCTCTTGCTCGACGGGGTGGAGCGCTCCGTGCTCCGCGGACCCTTCCGCCCGTTCCCGCGGTGGATCGCTGGGTCCCTGAGCTTGTCGAAGGGCGGCGGCGGACGCCTCACGATCCTGCCGAAGCCGCCGTGGTTCGTCTCGGCCCGCACGGGAGCGGCCGTGAGCGAGGGGCTGACCCGCCACCGTGCGAACGGCGGCGTCGTGGGACTTCTGAAGACACTGACGAAGGCCCTGCAGGCCTGAGGCCGAGACTCAACGGGCGGCGCGGGCGAAGCGGTCGGTCGCGGCGCGCAGCGCCTTCTGGGTGCCGGGCTCGGTGGCCGCGTGACCCGCATCGTCGACCACGACGAACTCGGCCTCCGGCCAAGCGCGGTGCAGGTCCCACGCGGTCATCATCGGCGTCGCGACGTCGTGCCGCCCCTGCACGATGACGGTCGGGATGTGGCGGATGACGTCGACCCCGGCGATCAGCTGCCCCTCTTCCCACCAGCCGCGGTGGACGAAGAAGTGGTTCTCGATGCGGGCGAACGCGGTCGCCTTCTCGGGGTCGGACATCGCCGCGATCTGCGCGGCATCCGGGGTCAGCGTCACGGTCGCCGCCTCCCAGGTCGACCAGGCGATGGCAGCCGGTACGTGCACGGCGGGATCCGGGTCGAACAGTCGCCGGTGGTACGCCTCGATCATGTGCGAGCGCTCGAGCATCGGGATCGGCGCGAGGAAACTCTCCCAGCGGTCGGGGAACAGCGCGGCGGCGCCGCCCTCGTAGAACCACTCCAGCTCGGCGCGGCGCAGGGTGAAGATCCCTCGGAGCACGAGCTCGGTCACGGCATCCGGGTGTGCCTGCGCATACGCCAGCGCGAGGGCGCTCCCCCATGACCCGCCGAAAACCTGCCAGCTGTCGATGCCGAGGTTCTTGCGCAGCAGCTCGATGTCGGCGATCAGGTGCGCGGTCGTGATGTACCGGAAGTCTGCGTCGGGCGCGCTCGCGTGCGGCGTGCTGCGTCCGCAGCCGCGCTGGTCGAACAGCACGATGCGATAGACCTCGGGGTCGAAGAATCGGCGCTGCCAGGGCGAGGTGCCGCTGCCGGGCCCGCCGTGGAGGAACACCACCGGCTTGCCCTCGGGGTTGCCGCTGACCTCCCAGTAGACACGGTGGCCGTCGCCGACGAGCAGTTCCCCGGTCTCGTGCGGTTCGATCGGTGGATACAGTGCATCCGTCGTCTTCTTCTTCATCGGTCCCCCAACCGGTCGTGCTGACTCCTTCGTCAACGGTAGCGGTTCGCGTGCGGCACTACGGGTCGAGCTGATCGGCCGGCAGCGTCAGTACCTGCTCGCAGACGCCGAGTCCGTTCTGATACCCCTCGGCGAACCAGCGCTGCCGCTGCTCGCTGGAGCCGTGCGTCCAGCTCTCCGGGTTCGAGAAGCCGGACTGCTCCTGGATGTGGTCGTCGCCCACCGCGAACGCCGCGTTCAGCGCATCGACGCGCTGCTTCTCCGTGGTCGGCTGCAGGTACGGGACGCCCTTGCTGTCGGTCTCCTCCGAGATCCGTCCGATCCAGGCACCCGCGTAGCAGTCGGCCTGCAGTTCCGTGCGGACGCCGTTGCTTCCGGGACCGGTGCCGTTGTTCGGGTAGTCGTCCATGACCCCGGTGATCCACTGGATGTGGTGGCCCCACTCGTGCCCGACGATGTAGAGCTGGGCGAGTTCGCCGGCGGATGCGCCGAACTGCTCCTGCATCAGCTGGAAGAATGTCGGGTCGATGTAGACCGTCTCGTCGCCCGGGCAGAAGAACGGCCCGACCGCGTTGGATGCCGTGCCGCAAGCGGTGTTCGTCGCACCGTCGACCACGATGAATCCGGGCTTGCGGTACCCCTCGACCTCGTCGGCCCAGAACTCGTCGAGCACGAGCTGCGCACCCGCCATGCGGCAGTCGACGTCGGCGTTCGCCTGCGCGCCGGTGTCGCAGTTCTCGATGACCGATCCCCCGGCCGGCTCGTCGCCTCCGCTCGGTGCCCCGCCGCCGATCAGCCCGGTCAGATCGATGCCGAGCAGCGGTCCGGCGATGAGCGCGATGATGCCGAGCACGCCCACGCCCACGCCGCCCGCGATGGCTCCGTTGCGGCCGCGGCGACGCGTGGTGTTGCCCGAGATGTCGGCGTCGGGATTGAAGGTCATGCGTCGAGGGTACTCCGCGCGGAGCTCGCCGAACGGTCGTAGGCTCGGAGCATGACGACCACGATCACCATCACCGGCGCGGGCGGACAGATCGGCTACGCACTGCTGTTCCGCATCGCGGCGGGCGACCTGCTCGGACCGGATGAGAACGTGCGGCTGCGGCTGCTGGAGATCCCGCAGGGACTCGGCGCCGCGGAGGGTGCGGCGCTCGAGCTGCAGGACGGCGCGTTCGGGCTGCTCGAGCACGTCGAGGTGACGGATGACGCCGCCGTGGGGTTCGATGGAACCGACCTCGCGCTGCTCGTGGGCGCCCGCCCGCGCGGACCCGGCATGGAGCGCGCCGACCTGCTCGCGGCCAACGCCGGCATCTTCGGCCCGCAGGGAGCGGCCATCGCGGCGAACGCAGCATCCGGCGTGCGCGTCACGGTCGTCGGCAACCCCGCCAACACCAACGCCCTGATCGCGTCCGCGGCCGCCGACGGCGTACCCGCCGAGAGATTCACCGCCCTGACCCGGCTCGATGAGAATCGGGCTCGTGCCCAGCTGGCGCAGACGCTCGGCGTTCCCGTGCACACCGTGCGCCGGGTGCCCATCTGGGGGAACCACTCGGCCACTCAGTTCCCCGACATCTCGCACGCGACCGTCGGCGGGAAGCCGGTCGCAGAGGCACTCGAGCAGATCGTCGGCGACGTGCCGGCCTGGCTCGAGACGACCTTCATCCCGCGGGTCGCCAAGCGCGGGGCGGAGATCATCGAGGTGCGCGGATCGTCGTCGGTGGCCTCCGCGGCGAGCGCGACGATCGACCATGTCCGCGACTGGGTGCTCGGCACCGACGAATGGACCTCGGCGGGCGTCGTATCGCACGGCGAGTACGGCGTGCCGGAGGGCCTCATCTCGTCGTTCCCCGTGCGCTCCGTGGATGGGGAGTGGCAGATCGTCGAAGGCCTCGAGCTGAGCGACTGGGCCCGGGCGCGGGTGGATGCGTCCGTTGCCGAACTGATCCAGGAGCGCGAGACGGTTCAGGCCCTCGGCCTGTTGTGAATCGGGTCACCGCGGCACTCTGCGACAGGGCAGAATGGATGCCGGAGGTGCGCGATGAGCGAGACGATTGATCCCACGAAGACGGCCACGTCGGTCGAGGAGGCTCTCACGAGTCCCCTGCACCTGCCGCACGACGCCGCGACCTGCCCGAAGTGCTTCACCGAGTTGCAGCAGAACCGCAACTTCTGGACCGCACGCCCCGACGGCTCTCGTCTGGTCGGCCTCGTGGTCGCGCGCGAGGGGATGCCCTCGGTCGTCGAGCAGCGTGACGACCTCACCCGCTTCGGTGTGCCGATCGAAGGCTTCCGTCACCCGGCGCCCGACATCCTGGAGAGCTGGAACGACCGCCTCGCGCGTCTCATCTCCACGCTGAAGCACGGCGACGTGCTGGTCGTCGTGAACATCAAGGCTCTGGGTCGCGACGCGGAAGAGGGTGCGCGCACGGTCGCCGAGCTGCGGCGTCACGGCATCATCGTGAAGGTCCTCGGCCACGACGCCCGGCACCTCGCCGACGCAGCGGCGCGCTGACGCCAGCCCCGGGCGCAGACGCTACGGCGTCGTGGTCGGCTTCGGCGTCGGGCCGAAGGCCGGCTCGCCCGGCGTCACACCGAAGAAGAGGGGATCGCTCGGCGACTCCTCGCGCGGAAGATATCCTTCCGAGAGGTTGGCATCGCCGAACAGCTGGTCGCCCAGCTCGTAGCGATCTCCCGGCCAGCACTTGGTCGTCGCCGTGACCGACACGGAACCGTTTGCGATGAACGTCACCATCAGCAACGAGAAGTCACCCTGCTTGCGCACGATCACGTCGGTCGACTTCGACTCGCCCGATCCGAGTTCCTGACCCTCGACGTCGTAACCCGCGTCGGTGAGGTGTTCCCGCACCGACTCGCTCAGTGCCGGGTGCTCGGCCGGATCCACCTCGGTCGATCGGGCGAGGTCGAACTTGTACGAGCCGTCCGGGCATCCCGCCCCCGACGGCTGCATCCCGAAGGTACCGACCTCCGCCGACCACGGACCGTCGAAGATCAGCGCCTGCACGTCATTCGTCACGCCCCGGTAGTCGAGGTAGTGCTGCTCGGCCTGAGCTACCAGCTCATCGCCTGTGGGCGTCGCCATGCCGTCTCCTTCGTTCGCGCATCCGGCGAGGGCGAGCGCCAACACCGCCGTCGCCGCAATCGTCTGCCAGCGTTTCTTCATCCGTGCTCCCCCGCCTGCCTCGACGTCGCCCTACTCATCACAGCGGTTCGCCGTTGGCCACGATATTGGCAATGTTACGGAAGGATTCCGAGTCTCTCGCGAGGTAGCCGTTGTCTTCTTCCCACCAGCCCCAGACACTGTTGCCGCCATCATGGGACGCGTGACCCGGGGTCCCGAGTCCGTTCTCGGTTCCGCCATCGAGCCTCGGCACCGTTCCACCGTCGCTCTCGAAGCTGATCGCTCCCGGCAGCTCCTCGGGATTGGTGCCGTGCCCGAACGAGCTGTGTTCACCGTAGCGGGCGACCAGATCACCAGGGGCGCGCGACGCGTAGATCTGCGTCCCGGAGTAGTCCATCGGGTCATCGCCGGTCCAGGTCTGGTGGTAGCCGTCCGGCACACCCGCCGAGCCCACCGCGATCAGGTTGTCGACGCCGAGGTTGTCGGCCGATCCGCCCACCGCGAGGAACGCGGTCGTGCTGCCGTACGAGTGACCGATGACCGAGGTGGTCACGCCGGACGAGACCTCGTTGTCGAGCCCTCTCAGGGTCGCGCTGAGCGTCGCGGCACCCTCGGTGGCGCTGCCCATGGTGTGCTCGGTGAGGAGGTTGGGCGAGTCGTACCCGTACCAGGCGATGGTCGCCGAGCGCACCCCGGCGTCCGTTCCGTAATCGTCGGCATAGCCGTTGAGGTTGCGGGCGCTCTCTCCCCACGCCTCGAGATCGCCGAGGCTCGAGAACATCCCTCCGACGAGCACGTTGACGTTCGTGATCCCCTCCATCGGGTCGATCGGATCTCCGTTCTCGTCCGTGATGCTCACGCCGTACATGACCGCCGCGGTAGCCTGCGGCTGCTCGAAGGGGTTGAACATCAGCAGCTGACCGTCGAACCGGTTGATCTCGATACCGAGGTTCTTGAACTGCGTGTCGAGCGGCTCGCCATAGGGCCCTGCGTCGATCACGTTGTCGTATGCCGTCCTGTTGGCGATCATACGGTCGAGGTACGGGACGCCCTCGAGGTTCCCGATGAACCCGGGGTGCGTCCGGTGGAGCGCGTCCCGCTGCGCATCGGTGAGGCTGTCCCAGATCTCCGTCACCGCGGCCGGGCTGTCGGCGTTGGCCAGCGCGTCGATCGCCGAGAGGGTGGACTCGCTGAGTGTCGTGCCATCGGATCGCACGAGCGCGGCGACCGCCGCGCCGTACGCCTCATCCCACAGGGAGTACGCGGCCTCCCAGCTCTCCCAGAGACCTTCGAGGGCGCTGCGGGTGGAGGCGAGGACGCTCTCCGCATCGGTCACGTCCTGCTCCGCCGTCGCCCGCGTGCGCGCATCGTCGTCGGGGGTGCACAGCTGCTGCTGCGATTCGGCGGTGTCGAGGTTCGTGACCGCGGCCTCGTTCGCGGCATGCGCCGCCTCGATGTCGTCGATGAGGTCGTTGGCTGCCTTGGCATGCGTGGCGACGGCCTCGCCGTAGGCCCGGACGACGTCGGCGATGCGGCCGAGCGTGGCGATGGTCGGGGTCATCCGACTCGCGAGGGCACCGGACTCGCTCTGCACGAGAGTGATGCTCTGCCCTCTGCCCTCCAGCCCGCCGTCGATGTTGCGCAGCACGATCTGCGCATCGCCACCCGCGTCGCGAAGCGTGCCGATATCGGCGTGGATGCCTTCGAGCTGGCCGCTGTCGTACTCGATCTTCTCGAGCGTCCACCCGCGGTTAGGAGAGGTCAGAGACATAGTCCGCATCCCATCCGCTACCCAGCGACACGTCGAGGTCTTCGAACGACGCGCTGATGGTGGTCAGGCGGTCGGTGATCCCGATGCCGGCGAGGTGCTGTGCCCGGGCCTCGAGCATCGCCTGCCCGAGCGCGTTCTCGAGCATCACCCGCAGCCCGGTGCGCCCGACCGGGTTTCCCACCCCGTTGTCGCGCGCCGCGATGTCGTTCGCGTACACGACGTAGTCGCCGACCGACTGGCCGATCTGCAGGATCGCGCCCTCGAGCGCTTGCTTGTCGATCTCGACGTCTGACATGGCCACCCCCCGGTTCTGCCCTGATCAGCATATCGGGGGCCCTCCGGATCACCGATGGGGAGAACTCCCCATCCCCCGGGCACGAGAAAGGGGCCGACGGCGAACCGTCGACCCCTCCCGAAAACCGTGCTGTGTGTCAGCTGCCGGCGAGCTGCTGGTCCAGGTCCTGGATCGCACGCATCATGCCCAGCAGCGACTCGGACATGTCGTTGATACCGTCGACCGCGGTCTTCAGACCCGTCGTCAGCTCCGTGTAACCCTCACCGAACTTCCCCGACGCGTGCTGCGTCTTGAAGTCCTCACCCAGAAGAGTGTCGACCTGACCCTTCAACGTGTCCAGCTGACCCTGAATGTCATCACGAGCCTGCGACAGCGACGACGCCACCTGCTCCATCTCTGCATAAGACGCACCGAAATCGGCCATCGTCCACACCTCCGCTAGTTGAGAGAACCGGACCCCTCCGGCCCGAACACCCCCACCCTACGGGCATCCGACGGACACCGTCGATGGGGACAACTCCCCATCCCGAGCCGAGGGCCGCTCAGCCGCCGTCGGTCGGCGCCTGCTCCACGGCGACGGGGACCGCCGGCTCCTCGGCCAGCTGTTCCCACGCGAAGGTCGAGATCATCGCATCGCTGAGCAGCTCGATGCCGTCGAGCACCTCCGCCGGGATGACATCACCGTCAGGGATCACGATCGTGGAGGTGAAGACGAGCGCCTTGCGACGCAACGTCCCCGGCACCGGGATGATGTACGTCACAGTCCGGCCTCCGACACCGTCGATCGCCTGCGCGCCGGCAGGCCGCTTCGTCTCGGCCGACCAGCGGACGATGTGCTTGAGATTCTCGTCGAGGAAGACCGCGCCGCGGGTGCGGAACGCCTCCGTCACCCACGCGTCGAGGTTCTCGCCGTCGGGCGCATCGAGCGCAGAGGCCGTGATCGAGAGGGGCAGCAGCTCCTCCATCGGCACTTCTTCCTGCCGGTAGATCGCGAACACCTTGGTGCGCCGCATGCCCTGGTTGGCCTGCGCCATCATCGTGCGGAACTCGGCGTCCAGATCGGGGCGCCCTGCCTGCATGAAGATCGCGCTGGCCTTGCGCACATCCTCCTGCTGCCCCGCGTTCGTCGGCAGATGCGTCGCCCACCCCGGAGGCAGGACGAGGCGGAAGGCGGGGATGCCGAAGCGGAACTCCACACCGAGGTCGTTCATCTCGTTCATCGCGTCTGCGCTCGCTTCTTCATGCGTTCCTTGACCTCTGGGTTTCCTTGCAGCGTCAGAGTGCTGAGGCGTGCAGTTCCCAGTCCAGACCGCTTCCACCCCTTCGCCAGCGATCGCGCGACCGGGCGATGGTCGTGCGATGCCGCAACGGCGAGCTCGCGCCAGGTCGTCAGCATCCCGTCGAAGATCTCCGTGCGCGCTGCACGGTTCAGCCGTGCGAGTTGGCGCCGAGCCTTCCGTCGTTCGTGCTCGATCAGAGACCAGGTGTCGCCATCGCGCTTGAGCTCGAGTTGCGCCAGCCGGTCCACCAGTAGATCGAAAAGCCCGTCGAGCTCGCGACGAAGCTCCGGCACACGGGTGAGGACTCTGCCCTCTTCCGCCATCCACGCCGCTGTGATCGCTTCCGCGCAGTGGTAGCAGGTCTGCTTGGGGAGCACGCGCGTGCGCGCGTACCCACACGTGCACTTGTCGACGATCGCGGCGAGCATCTGATCCAAGGTCGCCAGATCACCGAAGGTCGTCTCGGCCTCGGGTACCGCCTCAAGCGAGTCCAGAAGCGACGCCGCTCCTGGGGCATCCACCTCACCGAGCAGCGCGTCGTAGTCGCTCAGTTTCAGCGCATCTCTCGCACTGATCCACCGGGCCAGATCGTCGGCCGGCAGAATACCGCGCACGGACGCGGCGTAACCCGCCAGCGCCGAGCGCTGTATCGAGCCCAAGTGCTGGGCGAACGCCTCAGCATCCGTATCGCCCGCGGTATCACGTCGCTCGATCAGATCCCGAATCTTCTCGGCTCCCGCACGCGCCGCCGCCACATGGCGGTCGGCCAGGGCCGGATGCTGCGCCATCAGCTGCTCCTCGATACCGACCAGTTCCGCGCGTCCCACCACTAGGCGTCCACGGTTTGCGGGAGTCGGATTCCCAGAATCAGACGCATCAGCTGCTCCTCGAACAAGACGAAGGCGGGAAGGGTCGTCCCCAGCGTATCGACAAGGATGCTCCACGTACCGTCGTTTAGTCGCACTGTCCATTGGGTTATCAGCAACGGTCGCTCACCTTCGACCTGAGTGGTCCGTCGCGCGATGAAACCGCTGCCGTGGGTCTCGGTGCGCAGCGGGAGCAGGTCGAACCCGGCCGAGAAACTTGCGTCATCGAAGACGTCCTCGGTCGGCGCACCACCCGGACCCGAGGAGCGTGACACGGAGATGGTGACGAGGAGGTCGCTATACAGGTCCTCCGGTGCGAACCACAGGCGAGTCACGTCATCCTGCGCCTGGGACAGCAACGCCTCGGCTGTCGCGCGCAGCAGCGCGGACCCCTGCGGATCAGACATCGGCGCGCCCGAGTATCGCGCGAGGGCAGCCTCTATCCACTCGTGGGCCGCACCAGGTTCGAGCCGATCCCCGTTCGTCGCAGGAAGCGGCACGTACCACGCAGCGTCGAAGTCGAGGTCCCAGACGAAGCCCTCATCCGCTCCCATCAGATGAGCCCGTTGACGAGCCCCGCGGGAGACAGCCCCCCGGAGGGTTTGCCGTTGCCCGACACGCCAACAGCACGATCCGCCCACCTGAAGGTGTTCCAAGCGGCCTCGAACATGGAGTTCGTCGGGGCTGTGGCGATCGCATCGAGCCCCGCCGGCATCGCCCCACGGAGCACCTCCTGGAACCGGGGGCCCGTCGACGCGACCGCGTCACTGAACGCCACACCGAACGATCGGTTGGCACCGAAGAAGAACCGCTCACCCAGCCCGCCCACGAGGTTGTTTCCGAGCTGACGAACACCGGAGACCCGGGACGCGTACGCTCCAAAGTTCTGTGAGACGATGCCGCGCCACGGCGTCACCGTGCCCGCCAAACCCCGCAGGCCCCTCATCTGCTGCACAGGGTTGCGGAACTGCCCCACGAACTCCTCGACGAACTTCGTCTTTCGCGAGAAGATCTTGCCGAGCTTGCCCACAGGGAGGATGCCGATGATGGCCCAGCCGAGATCGCCCCAGCCCTTGCGCCCGTCGAACATCAGGGCGACCGTGAGGGCGAGCGCGATGACGCCGACCACCAGGGCCGCGATGGCGAAGAACGGTCCGCCGATGATCAGGCCCAGCACGGCGATCGCCAGACCGACCCAGCTCACCCACTCGGCCACGACGGCGAGGACACCGGCGACGTTCTCCCACGTGGAGTCCTCGCCGATCTTGTTCGCATCCGTCAGCCCGGAGACGGCGGCCTCGTAGGCCCCGTGCCAGGTGTCGTACTCGCCGTCGAAGGCGTCGAGGTTGTCGTTGTGCGTCGTCTCGGCGGTGTTGAGAGTCGACGCCGCACCCGAGGCCGCGTTGGCGAGGTTCGTTCCGGCTGTCGTGCTCGCCGATGCGTCTTCGGGCGCCGGCGGGTTCAGGCGCGTGGACGTGTTGTGCGCCTGCAGCGCGTCGGCGGCGTCGGCGGCGTTGGACTGTGCGGTCTGCAGCTCGGTGAGGCTCGTCTGGCAGTCCGCCACGATGGTGCGCATGCGGCTCTGCGCGGTCTCGAGCGCCGCGGCGTAGTTGCTCAGCGTGGTGCCTGCCGGCTTGTAGCGTCGGCCGGCCTCATCGAGATCTTTGTGGACGTCGCCGACGACATCCTTGATCTTGTCCATCGCATAGCCTTCGCCATCGACAGAGCCGTCCTTGATGTCCTTGAGCGTCGCGGCGGCGCTGACCATGCTGTCACCGAGCTCGACGATCTTCGCCCCGCGGTCGGCGATCGCCACGGCGTCTCCGGGCACGACCTCGACGTCACGTCCCTTGTTCGTCTGCATCTGCTTCTCTCCCCTAGACCGCGGCCGGCTGACGGCCGGCCCCCGGCGCGTTCCCCGAACCGGACTGCTCCATCGACGTCGCCATCTCGGTGTCGAGGCTGGTGACCTCGTCGACCGTGCCCTTGACTCGCTGGGCGACCTCTTTGAGCTTCGTGAGCAGCTTGTCGCGGCTGTCGTTCCAGCTGCCCTCGAAGTCGTGGCAGCGGTCCTTCAGACGACCGTCGCCGTAGGGTGTGCCGACGGCGTTCTCGACGTCGTCCTGCTTGGCCGCGGCGGCTTCCAGCTCGGCCACGATCGCCGTGAGCTTCTCGCTGGTGATGCTCAGATCACTGATCGGTATGAGCACGCGTTCGCCTGCCATGGTCCCCTCCTTCATCCCCGGACGTTTCGAGGTTACTGGCAGAGGTCGAGGCTGGCGATGGGGAGTACTCCCCATCCGCGCTGCGCGTCAGACCCTCCAGCTGCTGTTCTTGCGCTTCTCGGAATCCTTGACGAACGCTGTGATGCTCTCCGCGTCCGCACGCATGCCGAGTTCGGTGAGCGCTGCCGCGCCGAGACCGCGCTTGTGCACCTTCTGCGCGGTCGAACGCACGCTCGTGGTCGCGACGCGCGACAGCGGGTCGATGAAGCTGCTCCATCGGCGCAGGTCGACGTTCGCCAGGTCGGCTCGGTGTGCGCGCGCCAGCCGACCGATACGGCGTCCGCCCGCCTTCCGTTTGCCGAAAGCCTCGGAGACGAGGTACTCGCCGCGGGTCTGGAACACCTTCGTCTGCTGCTGCGCGACGTCTTCGATCACCTGCGCGACCTCTTCCGCGTATGCGGGCATTCCGCGGAGCAGCCGGCGCTCCTCGGCCACCCAGCGTCGCAGCAGCACTTCGCCGCATTCCGGACACACCTGCTTCGGGAGGATTCCGTCGACCGCATAGCCGCACGCGCAGTCGATACCGCGCTGCTGCGGCCTGTGCGGACGTCCGCCGAGCTTCTCGCGCAGCAGGGCTGCGCCGACAGCGCTGCGCCCGAGCTCATCCACCAGGAGCCCCTCACCACTTCTGCGCTGCATCTCCGCGACGAGCGCCTCCCATCGTTCCTGGTCGGCAGGGCGGATCAGGGCACGTGCCGATGCCGCGTATTCGTCGAGCACGGCCGCGATCTCGGCATCCTGGGCCGCACGCTTCAGCGCCGTCGCCGATGTCGCGCCGGGCCACGACGGAAAGGAGATTCGCCCGGCCAGCTCCCGCATCCGCGCGTCCCCCGAGACTCCCGTCGCCTCGTGCAGCGCGGCCAGAGGCGCGCTCCCCTCCAGGACGCCACGTTCGAACTCCTCGACAGCATCGGACGCACTCATGCTCCCACCGTAAACGCCCACACACGACGAAGAGGGCCGACCGTCATGGTCGACCCTCTTCGTATAGCCGTGCTGTGTGTCAGCTGCCGGCGAGCTGCTGGTCCAGGTCCTGGATCGCACGCATCATGCCCAGCAGCGACTCGGACATGTCGTTGATACCGTCGACCGCGGTCTTCAGACCCGTCGTCAGCTCCGTGTACCCCTCACCGAACTTGCCCGACGCGTGCTGCGTCTTGAAGTCCTCACCCAGAAGAGTGTCGACCTGACCCTTCAACGTGTCCAGCTGACCCTGAATGTCATCACGAGCCTGCGACAGCGACGACGCCACCTGCTCCATCTCTGCATAAGACGCACCGAAATCGGCCATCGTCCACACCTCCGCTAGTTGAGAGAACCGGACCCCTCCGGCCCGAATAACACCACCCTACGGGGCAGCGACGAAACCCGTCGATGGGGACAACTCCCCATCCCCGCGCAGTGCGTGCACCCTCACGCCGTGCGGAAGCGGAACGTGCGGAACATCTCCTCCACCTCCGGCTGGACGGCTTCCAACCGGACGGGATCCTCGTCGAGAAAGTCGAGCAGGAAGATAAGCCCGTCGCGCACGCCGATGGATCGGACCGCCCCGATCGTCATGACCGGGGATCCTGCCCTCGTCACGTCCTCTATCTCCGCGCTCACGGCAACGTTCACGGCGACGTCGAAAGCGGTTCCCTCGAGGATGCTCCAGGTCTGCACGAACCCGCCGATGCCCAACCGCGCGTACTGCAGCAGGTCGTCGGCCGTGGTCGCCGACGTCTCGCCGATGTAGAGATGGATGACGATCGGATAGCCGCCGACATACTCCGTGCGCCAGAAACGCTCGTGCGCGCCCCCGGGAATCGGGGTCGGCGCCGCCTGCAGCGCCAACGCCTGCTCGGTCAGCAGCTCGGCGGTGGACTCCGCCCCGGTGCCCGCGAGCAGATCTGAAGCCAGCACAGACGCCCACTCCTGCGCGGTGGCGAACTCACTCCACGGAAAGCTGAACGGAATCGGGACCCAGCGGCGTCCGTCGACGGTGAAGTCGTACTGCAGCTCTACTGCCACCGGAAGGTCTCCATGATCGAATCGGCGAGCTCGATGGCAGCTTCCACGAGGAGCGGATCCGCATCGTCCGGGTAGGGCAGCGAGGCGGTGAAGACGAGCCCACGACGGGAGTTCTCCTCCGGCAGCGCGAAGCCGTACCCGACCGAGCGGACGGCGATCCCCTCGAGCTCACCCTCACCGGGCTTCGTCCACTCCCAGCGGAGGATCGGCCCGATGGCCGTGTCGAAGGTCACGATTTCGGCCGTCGTCAGCGTGCGGAGGCCGGCCGCGAAGGTGGAACCGGCCGAGGCGACCTGCTGGCGGACCGCGATCGACAGCGGCAGATGGGTCAGCCCCTCGACCTCCCGATCGGCGAGATAGATGCTGTGGGTGCGGGTCTGCTCCAGCCGACGCCACTGCGAGGTGGCCAGCATCCGCAGCCGCACGTCGAGCTCAGGCTGCCCCAGCTGTTTCATCCGGGATGACACCTTCGCGATGTACCGCTTCCGCCCCTCCTCATCGACACGGTACTGCGACCAGCCGGGGGGCATCATGATGCGGAACCCGCTGAGGGCCGTCATCCGCGAGCACTCTCCCGGGAGCGGGCTCGGGCTCGGGCAACGGCGAGACCCAGAAGCAGCACCCCGAGCGCCACGAGGAAGTAGATCGATGCGATCCACTGTGTCCCGATAAACGCGTCACCCCAGCGAGCTGGGTCTTCCGGGGCGACTCCGGCCAGGATCACGGACGAGACCGCGGAAGCCGCGACCGGGCCGATCAGTCGACGCACACCGTCCTCGTCCGAGCGACGGTTCGTCGCGGCCACCCCTATCGCCAGCACGATCGCGGCCACGCCGAGGACGATGAGAAGCGCCTTCGGCGCCTCGAAGAGCGGGTACGGAAAGATGACTCCCCACTTCGTGTCCATGGTGTCACTGGCCTTACCGCCGGAGAAGATCAGCGAGCCGACCAGAAAAGCGATCAGCATCGCGGGAGGTACGAGCACCACGACGCCCATGGCCACCCGAAAGAACTTCGCTACCGCCGCTGATCCGCCACTCCTCGTCGCCACGCGTTCAGCCTACCCGGACGTCGCGAAGGCCCGGGATCTCCGGCTGCGCATCGATCAGGCCCAAACCATCCGTGAGAGAGAAGCCGCCCCACGACATCACGTTCACGGTCTGCCGGATCCCGCCGGGAAGGCTGGCCGCCGTCGACGAGATGAACTGCTGGACGCCGGGATTGGTGGCGTACGGCGAACTGCGCAGGGTGTTGAGGAAGGTAGAGGTCTGGGCGGTCTGCGATCCCCCGAACCTGATCGCGTCGAACGGATTGGTGAGCATCCCCGGTTTCGGCAGCGCCCGCACCGACTGGAGGGGCGCAAACAGCGACCGGAACGGCGTACCCCAGGTCGTCGGCCTCAGGAAAGAGAACCGGGGCAGATTCGACCGGATCGCGGCGGTGACGACACCACGACCGCCCTGGACCACGCTCGACAGCGTGGGAACTCCCCGAGACAGCAGCTTGCCGAGACCGAACGGCAGCAAGCCGACCGCGCTCCAGGCGACATCGCTCAACGTCGCCCGGCCGAACGCGAACTTCAACGTGGTCAACAGGAAAGACGCCGCCGCCAGGACGAAGATGATGGCCCCGAGCAACCCGGTGAGCGGCGCGCCGATGACCAGGGCGATGATGCTGAGCACCACCAGGACGATCGCGATGATGTCGAGCACCTGGTCGATGAACTCCCAGAAGCCGTCGTTGTTCCCGGCCGTATCGATGGCCTTCTCGATGCCGTCCACGGCGGCGTCGTAGGCGTCGGACCACTCGTCGAAGACGCTGTCGAACGCGGACCACATCTCATTGCGCGCGGTCGTGGCGTTCGTCAGGTTCGTCCGTGCCGCCGACGCCGAGAATTCGGCGTCGTCCAGCGCGTCCGCTTCCGCCGAGTCGGCTTCGGCCCCCGCAGCGCGCGACGTCGCCAGGCTGGCGGCGAGATCCGCGTCTTCCTTCTCGTCGAGAGCGGCCTGATACGCCCGCTCCGCCGCCTCGACCTCCCCGATGTTGCTCGCCAGCCAGGAGTTGGCGACGCCCAGTGCCTCGCCGTACGTCGTCAGCGTCTTGCCCGTGCCCGAGTAGCGGGTGGCCGCCGCAGAAAGGTCGGTCGCAGTCTCGCTCGCCATCTCGGCGAGCTTGTCGGTGCCTTTGCTCTTGTGCACGGACGAGTCGCCGATGCTCTTCAGCTGGGTCGCGGTCTCGTCCATCGTCGTGGCGAGCGTCGTGAGCTGGTTGCCCCGAGCCACGATATCGGCCGCGTTGCCTTCGAGGATCTGGAGCTCGTTGCCGGTATTCGGAGACCGCATCAGACCGCCCTGCTCGCGCTGACCTGCTGCGTGCTCGTCGACCCCTCGAGCTCACTCGCGGTCGACGTGTCCCATTCGGTCCAGCCGTCGATGATCGACGTGAGCTGGTCCTTGATGTTCGTGAGGTTCTCCTGCAGCTTCCCGCGCTTGTCGCGCCAGGCCACCTCGAAATCGATGACCTGGTTCAACAGGTCGCCCCGTCCGTCCGGGCGCTTGATCGCGCCCTCCAGGTCGTCATTGGTGTTCGCCGCCTGGTCGAACTCCCCGATCGCCGCTTCCAGACCCGATTTCGCGTCCTTCAGCTGAGCGAGGTCGAGCATGATGTCCATCTGGCGTCTCCCCTCCGGTCTTTCCTGCACGGCGACGGCAACCGTCCCGGCTCCGAAACACTAACAACCCCTCATCGACTCCGTCGATGGGGACAACTCCCCACCACGGGCCTACCCCTCGACGAGCGGCAGCTGCACCGTGACCTGACGACCCGCCTGGACGAAGATTCCTCGCCCCTCGGGGAAGTCGGTGCGCTTGACCTTCGGGAACGGCACCTTGAACACGGCGTCGCCGTCGAACGAGTCGGGCTTGAGGATGATGCCCTTGCGCCCGGCCTTGAAGTCGCCGATGAACCCGAACCCGCTCGTCACCTGCGTGACGTCCGCGTCGCCGATCAGCAGGTGGTCGCTGCGGTTGATGGCCTGGAACAGCGCCTTCATCTCGCGCTCGGCGGGGCTGTCGGCGAACTGCGGCACGTCTTCGACGACGACCAGCACCCGCGTCGGAAGCGCCTCGTCGGCGATCAGCTCGGTGATCTCCTTGGCGAGCTCCTTCGCCTCCTCCGGCGTGACGGCGCTGCGCGTCCACGGGACGTAGTCCTTGAGCTGGGCGCGACGCCCACCGAAGTGGAACAGCACGACGGCCGGATCGAGGCGCCGCATCGACGTGATGATCGCCTTGAGCGCATTCGTCTTGCCGGCCAGCGGCGGACCGGCGACGACGAACGTGCCGACCGGGTCGAAGTCGCGTGCGGCCAGCGTGTCCTCCGCGACGCCGAGCACCGGGAACTCGCCGATCCGGTCGGGCAGATCGCGCACGGACAGCCGGGTGGGCAGCGCGCCGATCTCGGGCACCTCCCTGGCCCCGGCGGCACGCAGCTTCTCGGCGAGCTGCTCGAGGAGCTTCGTCTGCTCGGCCACGTTCGGGGTGCCGCCGAGCGTGGCGATCTGCGTCTCGCGACCGTCGATGATCGCGCGACCGGGGGCAGAGCGCTCGTCCAGCACATCCTTGGGGGCGTTGAGCATCGCGTAGCCGGACTCGTCCGAGAGACGCAGCACGACGCGGCGCGAGACGTTCGCGCTGACCGCCGTCGGCACCGAGCCCGAACGGTCGGCACTCGCGACGACGTGCACGCCGAGCGGCCGCCCCTCGCCCAGGATCCGCATGAAGGTCTGGTAGAACGGCATCCGCGCGGTCGTCGACTCCCACTCGCCGCGGAACTGCGGGAAGCCGTCGATCAGCAGCACGATGCGCGCCTCGGCCTTGCCGGTGATCTCCCGGTACTCGGTGAGGCTCGACGCATTGGCCGCGCTGAAGCGCTTGCCGCGGTCGTCGAGCACCCGGGCGAGGGAGCGCAGCACCCGCTGCACGCGCTCGGCGTCGTCACCCGAGATGATCGACCCGACATGCGGCAGCACCTCCAGACTCTTGAGCGCCCCGGAACCGAAGTCGAGTCCGTACACCTCGACGTTCGAGTGCGCCGGATCGAAGCCCGCCGCGATCGCGATCGTCCGCAGCACGGTGGACTTGCCCGAGCCGCTGGTGCCGTAGACGAGGAGAGAGCCGTCCTTGTCGGGGTGGAAGTACGCCGGCTCCTGCAGCTGCCGTTCCGGGACGTCCATCTTGCCGAGCAGCACCTGACCGTCGCCGAGGACGGGGAGATCGCGCATATCGACGGCTCCCTCGAGGTCGTCGAGCCACGGGCGTCGGGGAGCGGGAATGCGTGCCACGCGCGCCGCGTTCACGAGCGTCGCCACGATGCGCTTCTGGTCGTTCGGCCCGAGGTCCTCGTCGTGCGAGTCCGATTCCGGAGCCTGCTCGGCCTCCCAGGTCTGGATGGAACCGAACCGGAGCTCCGCCACCTTGACCTCGGCGACCTGCGCCTCGTCGGTCGTCCAGCCACCGGCATATGCCGACTGGAACGGCACGAGACGACCGGGGCCCGTCTTCGCGATGCCGCGGCCCGGCAGCGAGGGCGGGAAGGATGCGGCCACCGGGTCGTCGACCACGTCCTTCGAATCCGACTCGTCGGCCATGCGCAGCGCGACGCGCAGGTTGGTGTTCGCGCGGAGGTTGTCCTTGATGACACCCGCCGGGCGCTGCGTCGCCATGATGAGGTGGATGCCGAGCGAACGACCGCGCTGGGCGATGTCGACGACGCCGTCGACGAACTCCGGCACCTCGCCGGCGAGCGCAGCGAACTCGTCGATCACGAGCACCAGCGCCGGCGGCGTCTCGGGGTCGCGGCGCTTCTCGAGCTCGAGCAGATCCTTGGCTTTCTTGCGGTTGAAGAGGTGCTCACGGTGGTGCAGCTCGGCCCGCAGGCTGGTGAGGGCGCGACGCACGAGGTGCGGGCTCAGGTCGGTCACGAGACCCACTGTGTGCGGCAGATCGACGCAGTCCGCGAACGCGGAGCCACCCTTGTAGTCGACGAACAGGAAGGTGACGCGGTCGGGACTGTGCGCGGCGGCCATGCCGAGGACCCACGCCTGCAGGAACTCGCTCTTGCCCGCGCCGGTGGTGCCGCCGACGAGGGCGTGCGGGCCCTGTGTGCGCAGGTCGAGGGTCATGGCGTCGGTCTGCGACTGTCCGACGATGGCACGCAGATTGCCGGCCTTCTTCAGCCGCGACTGCGGCGCTCCGGAGCGGTCGATGATCGTGTTGTTCTGCCGCCAGCGGTCGATGACCGCGTTCGCGTCCTCGGCGACCTCGTTGCCCACCAAGGAGAGGAAGCTCACGGAGTTGGGGATGTCGGAGGAGTCTTCGATCACCGTGCTGGAGTCGACGACGGGTGCCAGACGCTTCGCGAACATCGTCATGTACGCGTGCGAGACCCCCTCGACCTGCACGCCGTGATAGTCCACGCCGCTGCGCACGGTGCCGACCGTGGCGCCGTCGAGGCCCGCACTGACATCCATGAACGTGCGGCACGCCGCGGGGAGGGCGGCGACGACCGGAGCGACGAACAATGCGTACACGCCGACGTCGGCACCGCGTTCGAGGATCTGGGTCAGCCGCGCGCGATCGACCGGTGCGTCGTTCGTGACGATGACCAGGACCGCCGTCTGCCCGGGGAAGGTCGCATCCTCCGCTGCGCGCTTGACATCGGTGCCGTAGCGCATCGGATCCCAGTCGTCGCCGTACGGGGGGCGGGCCGACTTCGCCTCGCGCGAGCGCCGCAGCACGATCTCCTCGAGACCGCTGAGGAGAGCCGCACCTGTGGAGGCGGAGTCGGCGAGGGGCATCTCCTTGAACGGGTTGCGCTCGCTGGAGGTGTGCGGCAGCCACTTGAGCCAGTCGAGCTCGTTGGCCCAGCCCGGCTCGGTGAGGGCGACCGTGACCAGTTCGTTCGGCGAATGCGTGCCGAACAGCTGCACCGCGATCCCGCGCAGCGCGTCGCTCGCCAGCGAGGTGGGACCTGCCACGCCGATCGAGCCCACGCTCTGCAGCGACTCCAGGATCGGTACGTCGGCGATCATGCGGTACCGCTCCTCGAGACGGTCGACGCGCTCGACGTACTCGACCAGCGCCTCCGGCGTCTCGGTGCGCTTGATCCGGGTGCGCGCCACGTCTTCGCAGACACCGAGCCGCAGCGCGAGGAAGTTCCAGTGCTCGGGACGCCGCGTCCACAGCAGGGGACCGAGGCGCATCGCCTCATCGAATACGACAGCGACGGCGGGGACCTCGTTCTGCCGCACCTCCCGCTCCTTCGGGTGCGCGTGGTACAGCCTCTCCTCGAGCCGCTCGAACTGCTCCTCGAACGACTCCACCTCCTTGCGCAGGCGCTGACCGATGTTGGTCTTCTGGGAGATGAAGTTACCGAACATCATCATCGGCGAGGCAGCCGCGATCAGCAGGGACGCCGGCCGTCCGGTGATGCTGTACATCGTCACCGCCAGGAGGATCGGGGCGACGAGCATGGGCCAGGGGAACAGCCGCGAGACCTGATCGCGGGGATACCGCGGCTCGTCGAGATCCTGCCCGGCGAAGCGCTCCTCGACGCGCGGGCTGCGGTTGAACATGAGCGCTCCCCCGCGCTCGAGCACCGGATCGCCGGCCGCCGAGCCGTCGAAGTCGCTCACCATGTGCACCACGAACTCGCAGTCGCCGAGCGCGAAGGTCTGTCCGGGGATGACGCGCAGGCGCTGCACGAGCCCGCCGTCGACGAGGATGCCGTTCGCGGAGTTCAGATCCACGAGCTCGACGAAGGTGGCAGCGACCTCGATCCGCGCGTGCCGCTTCGAGACGAGCGGGTCGGCGATCGTGATGTCGTTCGCCGCGTCGCGACCGATCAGGAAATGGCCGACGGGCAGCGGGAACTCCTGGCCGGCGGCGGGACCGGCGATCACGCGGATCACGGCCGCAGGGCGCAGGCTCGCGCTCCCCACCGAGACCCGGTTCGGTCCGACGTTCACCACCTCGGCGAGGAAACCGGAGCCGATGGGCGCGTCGCCGACCAGCAGGTCGGGGTTGAGCATCGTGAGCTGCTCACTCGTGGGCGGAGCGACCGAGAGCGTTAGCACGTCCTCCGGCGCGGCGACGATGCCGCGGGTGGGGTCGGTCGTGGCGATCTGCCGCGCGACGTCGGCGATGGTCGCCGTCGAGTCCGCCATCACGACGACGTCGGTCAGGGGTGCTGCGGGTCGACGCAGGGTCAGCTTGACTCTCATCGCTCGTCCTCACCGCGCCGAGGGCGCATCACACTGCTTCGGGTCATGCCCGTTCCACCTGCAGGAAACGGTCGCCGAAGCGCACCGTGTCCCCGCTCTGCAGCTCGGCCGGGTGCCCGGCGACGAGCTCGGTCTCCGTGCCGCCTCGCACGATCGCACTGCCGTTGGTCGACGCGCGGTCGACCACGAACACGCCGCGCCGCGCCGGCATCACGGCGATGTGCGTCTTGGACACCGAGCGGGTGTCGTCGACGACGGGCACCAGATGCGCGACGCCCTCGCCGGCGGCCGCGCTGGGCGAGCGTCCGAGCAGGGTCGTCCCCCGCACCTCGATGCGTTCACCGGTGTCGAGCACGAGGACGGCACGCACGCCGGCGGGCGCTGCCGGAGTGGCAGGTTCGGGGGCTGCGGCAGGCGCAGGCGCCGGAGCGAGAGTTGCGGCAGGCGTCGGCGCAGGAACTGGAGCTGCGGCAGGCGCGGCCGCAGGAGCGGGAGCTGCGGCAGGAGCAGGTGCTGGCGCCGGAGCGGGGACAGCCGCGGCCGCGGGCGGAGCCGCTCCGGTGGCCAGCGACGGCGGCACGGCCGAGACCATCGAGTCGATGGCCGGCGAATCGGTCTGCTCCGGGGGCGCGCCCGGGGCGGTGCGATGCGCACCGATGACCCCGCCGGAGAGCCGTGCGCTCGGGATGTACTCGTCGGGAGCATCGCGATCGACCGGAGTCGCGAGGGAGGGCAGCGGCGCCCGCTCTTCATGCTCGGGCGTCTTCACGCGTTTGCGCGCGATGCGCATGCGCTTCTGGTCGTACGGGTTCAGACCGCCGCGCACGTCCACGAACCACGTCGCCGCCGCGAGGTCGAGCCATCCCCGTCCGCGCCGCTCGATGTCGAACAACGGGGAGAGCATGATCACCAGGACCGGGCCGATGAGGGGAACGAGGAGGGATGCGCACGCGACCAGGTAGCGCACCACCGCGCCCCGCCAGAAGCCGGGACGCTCGAGGGTCTTCACGTTCACGGAGCGGATGCCGCAGATCGCCTTGCCGAGCGTCACGCCCTTGCGTCCGTGCAGCACGAGTTGGACCACGGTGTACGCGATCATCAGCCCTTGGGAGGCGGCAGCGGCCACGATGAGCCACACCAGGTCGTCTCGGGCGAAGAATTCGGCGGGCTCGAACCCCCCGGAGAACGCCTGAACGAGCACCGGCGTCAGAGCGATGACGGCGGGCAGGGCGATGACCACCGCCACAGCCAACTCCACGAGCGCGGCGAGCACACGCGAACCGCGTCCCGCGGCGCGCAGCCCCAGCGCTTCGGCGTATGCCGGATCGGGGCGTCCGTACGCGTCGAGTCCTTCGATCTCGGGAGCGCCGTCGTCTATCTCCCAGATCACTCCTGCTCTCCCTCGGCCTCGTCGAGGGAGTGCGCGGTGTCGAGCAGGTGCAGGTCGCTCTTGCCCACCATTCGCGAGGCGATGACATGCTCGACCAGCCGCGCACGCCGGTTGGTCGCGAAGCTGCGCTGACCTCCGCGCATCCCCGGGACGCCGATCCGGTCGAGCTTGTCGCAGACGTTGTCGAGTTTGCGGTTGAACCGCGTGACCGTCCATCCGAGGCGCTCGGCCGCCTTGGCCGACGTCGGGATCTCGCTCATCCCGGTGCCGTCGCGGCGCAGCTGCGGTTCGGCGAGCGCGAGGATGAGCAGCTTCTGGCTGAGAGTCAGCGGCACGTCGCCGATGGTGGAGTCGCCCCCGTCGTCATGCTCGCGCCTGGTCGCATGGAACGTCGGTTCCGCCGCGTGCAAGGTGAGCTCGTACGTCGTGGGACCTGCGCTGAACACGATCGTCGTCTTCTCGAACACGAGCGGGAGGCGCGCACCCGGTGCGAGCCAGGCCTGCACCCCTCCGGCCGAGTCGGTCACCGTCGCCGTGAGGCGGGTGCCGACGTTCGACAGCCACCACAGGCCGTCTGCGTCGGTGATCTCCAAGAAGTGCCGATGCAGGAACAGGTTGTCGTCGAGCTCGAGGTCGCCCTCGCGGCCCACGATGAATCGTCCCCCGCGCTGGACGGGGAAGTACTCCCCCGCGAACTCGACAGTCACTCCTCCACCGCTCACTTCACGCACCCCCGCGTCGTCTCGGAGGCGCGACCGTCGTCGCGCCGCAGCATCACGTCGATGCAGACGGTCTCCGCCTCGGCGGGAACGGTCGCGGTCGCGTCCGTCGTCTGGATCGGAACGACCTCTCCCGAGACCTCGACCTTGGACCAGATGAACGAGTCGCCTTCGAGTGGAGCCGCATTCGTCCAGGTGAAGACCACCTGATCGCCCTGGCGCGTACCGGCGAGATCGGCGACCTTGGGCACCATGTCGGTACCGACATCCTGCGGATCCACCGCCTCTGCGGTCTCCTGCGCCTCGGGCGTGATGCCGGCCACCAGGGCGTTCATCCCGATGACGGCTCCGATCACGACGACGACGGCGGCAGCGGCGAGAGTGATCCACAGGCCCTTGCGGCTGCGCGGCGGCGTCGGAACGGCTGTCGGTGCGGCCGAGGCGGGCGCGATCGGCGCGGAGGCGCCCGGAGCGGGGGCATCGGGGGCGACGACCCGCGGCGCGCGCGCGATCGTGCGGTCCTCGGCACCTGGCGCGGGCGGCACCACCGCCGGAGCCGAGGGAGCGCGCAGCTGCGTCTGCTCGACGGCCGATTCCGTGGGTGCGGGAGCGTCGAAGCGCGGGACGCCCGACAGCACCGCCGGCGGTTCCTTCCGTTGCGTCGTGGCCGAGGGGCGCGTGAACGAGTTCAGGTCGGGGTCGATGCTGACGATCTCCCGCACGCGGGTGAGACCGTCGCCGTCGTCCTCCTGCTCTTCGGCCGGCGGGTGCTCATCGACGATGTCGATCGGCGTCACCGAGTGCGAGAGTTCGATCTGCACCTTCTGCAGCGCCCGCGCGAACGCCACCGCGCTGGGGTAGCGATCGTCCGCGTTCTTGGCCATCGACCGTTCGAGGAGGCGCTGCAGGCTCTCCGGCGAATCCGGTCGCTTCAGCGAGGGAAGCGCGGCACGCTCGATGCGCTCGATCAGATCGGCACTGGAGTTCCGCTCCCCCGGACGCTCGAACGGCGAACGGCCGGCCAGCAGCGTGTAGAGGGTGGCTCCCAGCGCCCAGACATCCGTGCGCGGTCCGCTCTGCGGCGGCTCGGCGAAGGACTCGGGCGGCGACCACGGGATGGACATGCCCGACGCCTCGCCCGTGGCCCCCGTCGTCGACGCGATCCCGAAGTCGGTCAGCGCCGGGCGGTTGTACTCGGTGACGAGGATGTTCGCCGGCTTGATGTCACGGTGCAGCACTCCGGCACGGTGCGCGGTCTCCACCGCTCCGGCGACCTGGATGCCGACTCGCAGGGCCTCGGCGACCGAGAACGGCTCCTTGCGGGAGCGGATCTGGAGGTTCGGCCGAGGACAGTACTCCATCACGAGGTACGGGCGCCCGTCGCCGGCCACACCCGCCTGGTAGATCGTGACGATCGCGGGATGCGTGGACAGCATCGCCATGACGTTCGCCTCGTCGGCGAACTCCTGCGCAGCGCTGCTCGAGATGCGGTCGGCGAGCAGCACCTTCACCGCGACGCGGCGGCGCGGCATCTCCTGCTCGTAGAGGAACACATCGGCGAACCCTCCGGTCCCCAGCGGCTCCACATACGTGAAGCCGGGCAGATCGGGCGGCGGCGAGGGACGACGGGTCACGGCAGATCCTCGAACGCGACGGTCACTCCGTCGCCGAGATCCACCACGTCGCCCGAGAGGACGAGAGTCTGCTCTCCGGGGTGCAGACGCACCGGGTCCGCACCCGGCCGGAGCAGCGTGGAGCCGTTCGTGGTGTGCAGGTCGATGATCACGACCGTGTCGCCCTCGGGCCGCACCTCCAGGTGGCTGCGCGAGATGTCCTGCTGCGGGCTCTCGACCGCGATCAGGTGCGGAAGGTTCGCTCCTGACGCACGGGTCGAACGCGGGCGGCGCCCGATGATGACGGTGCGATCGAGTGCAGCGACCTGCCCGGTGGAGAGGCGGATGCGTCCCGCGGCTGCCGCGCCATGAGCTGCAGCCACATCGAGCACCTCGGTCGGCGCGTCGTTCGGAGCCGGCGGCTGCTGACGCAGCGCACGGAGTTCGGCGGCCGAGACCGTCGACCCGTCGTGGTCGCCCTCCGGAGCGCTCGGGGCCGGCGGGGCCACAGGAGGGGTCCCGCCGGTGTGCACGGTCGCCCCCCACAGCTGATCGAAGTCGTCGTCGACGATAGGCGCGAGCGTGACCTCGGTGGGCGGGAGGAAGACGTCTTCGATGGGAGGGAGCGGTTCTTCGACGGGCTCCGGCTCCGGCTCCGGCTCCGGCTCCGGCTCGGGCTCCGGCTCGGGCTCCGGCTCGGGCTCCGGCTGGGACGCGGGTTCCCCCGCGACCAGCTCGGCCGCCGCGGTGCCGGCCGCGGATTCACCCACGATCGGAGCGGGTCCGAGCGCTGCGGTCAGGGGTTCGGCGTCGCTCGGCTCGAGCTCGGCGCTCACGCCCGCTGCCCGCACGATGCCGCTCTGCACGGGCAGTCCATCGGCGTCCGCCGCCGTCTCCACCGTGATCTCGATCTTCGTCGCGCCGCCGAGGAAGCGCTCGTTCCAGGTCGTGACATCCTCGCCGGAGAGCTCGATCGACTCGGTCGCGCACTCGACGTGCGCCGACACGGCGCCGCGCAGCGCGATGCGGAGGTCGGCTCCCTCGGCGACCGCAGCGACGAAGGACGGCAGTGCGGTGAACGAGCCGCCGACATGCGTCGTCAGGACGTCGACGACGGTGGCGAGCGTCTTCTCCTCCGGCATCCGCTCCCACAGGCGCCCGACGACGTCGCCGGGGACATCCGGGGGCAGCGCGACGAGCGCGCCGGGGATGACGATCAGGAACCACTGTCCCGGTCGGTAGATGGTCTGCATCAGCGAACCCCTCCTGCTGCGGCTTCTCGTGGACGCGTGTCCAGGTCGATATCCGTGTCGTCGGTGGCCATGAGCGTCCCCGGCCTGGACGCCACCGAGACGGCGTCCACGACGATGACGGTGATGTTGTCCCGGCCGCCGGCGTTGACGGCGTCGTCGGTCAGCATCTCTGCGGCCTTCTGCGGATCGGGCTCGGAGGTCAGCACCTCGCGGATGCGGGCATCCGGCACCTCGGAGGTGAGACCGTCGGAGCACACCATGATCCGGTCGCCGAGCTCGGCGGGGAACATCCAGTAGTCGGCATCTCCGGTGCTGCTCGCGCCGATCGCCCGGGTGATGATGTTGCGGCGGCTGTCGGAGATCGCATCCTCGGCGGTGAGCTCACCGGATTCGATCAGCTCCTGCACCACCGAGTGGTCGACGCTGATCTGCTCGAGCTCGCCGTCGGCCAGACGGTAGGTCCGCGAATCGCCGATGTTCACCGCGAGCCAGTACCCCATGCCGTCGACCGAGGCGATGACGACGCCGCTGAGGGTCGTTCCCGCACGGCCGTTTCCCGACGTCGACAGATCCTCGACGTTCGTCCGCGAGACCGACAGCGCCTGCCGGACGTCGTCGAGTTCGAGCGCAGGACGACCGATGTAGCGGGAGAACTCGGCGATGACCGCCGCACTCGCACGCTCGCCCGCCTCATGCCCGCCCATTCCATCGGCGACGAGGAAGACGGGCGCCGATGCGAGGTGCGCATCCTCGTTGAGCAGGCGACGGAGCCCCGGATGCGTCGCAGACCCGGTGGAGACGATCAGTCCGGCCCTCATGCGTAGCCGCCGATCGTCATGATGCGGTCACCTATCTCGATCGCGTCTCCCAGACGCACAGGCACGCGCTGCCCGGCCGGGCACGCGATGCGCTGCCCGTCTCGGACGATGGTCATGCCGTTCGTGGAGTGCCGATCCAGCACCCAACCGCCGGACGTCTCGGCTGCGGCCTCGAAATGGGTCTTCGACAGCGAGAGCGTCTCATCACGCACGGACACGATCGTGGCGCCCTCTTCCGGGGAGGGATTGCGGCCGAAGACGGTGCGCCGAGAGACGGGCACGCGCGTGCCGTCGTCCCACGTGAAGACGAGTCGGTGCCCGGGAACACTGATCCTGGTGACCTCCGGATCGTCGTTCGCGTCGTCGGGTGCGACGGCAGCGGGAAGCGGAGCCGGCGCGGCAGCGGCCGTGGGCGGCACCGGAGGTGCAGGGGGGACGGGAACCGCGGACGGTTCGGGGGCGACGGACACCGGGGCTGCGGCAGGTGCCGGCGGCGCTGCGGGTGCCGGAGCGGCGGCAGGTGAGGGATGCTGCTGGATCGTCGCGTCGAGCTCGGACTCCAGGGGCGGGGCGGGGCGCGGGGGCGCGTCCTGCGTGATGCCGGGCACGAAGGCGATCAGCGATCCGGTCTCGGCGACCGGAGCCGCGGGCCGGGGCGGCACGGGTGCAGGAGGCGCCGCGGGTGCCGGCGCAGGCGCGGCAGACGGAGCCGCCGGCTGCGGAAGCCCGGGGATCGCCGGCGCGGAGGGCACCGTCGAGAGGCCCGACTGCGGCTTGGCCGACGCATCCGCACGCGACGCCGTCGCGGCACCGGGGGCGGGCGACCAGCCGGATGCGGCCACCCTGGCGTCGAGCATCAGCGACGACGCGACCTTGTCGTGCCAGCCCTGGAAGCGGCCCGAGCCGTCGAACAGCGGGCTGAAGTAGCCGACGACGATGGCTCCGGCGAGGCCGAAGATGATGTTGCGCAGCAGGGCGCGCCCGAAGCCGAGCGGGCTCCCATCCGCCGCCGACACGAGCCGCAGCCCCTGCGCGCGCATGCCGATGGAGCCGTTGCCGGCCTGCATGACGGTGTAGACGACGAACCAGGCGAGCAGCACCAGGCTCACGACGGGGCCGCCGATGAGCAGCACGGCGATCGAGGCCTCGAGCCCACCCGAGAGCGTCGAGGCGAGCAGCAGACCGCCGCCGAGAAGGATGCCGAGTCCGCCGGCGATCAGGGCGTCGATGACGTAGGCGACCGCGCGACGGGAGATCGGCGCGATCTGATCGAGCGCGGGCTGCGTCATGGGGTCTCACTCTCGGAGGACGGGGGCGTCGTGCTGTTCTTGATGGTGCCAGGTTCGCGGCGAACGCGCGCGGTCGCCGCATCCTTCAGACTCTGCAACCCGTTCGACATGGCTGTGCCTCCGAGCAGGGAGCGCATGCTCAGCCGGGCCTTCGTGCGCTTCCAGAAGCCGGCCTCCGCTCCGAGGCCGCCGACGATCTCATCGACCTCGTGCCAGAACGACTCCACGTCCTGCGGGCTGGGTTCCGTCGGACCGAACACCTCGGCGTCGGCCCGCTCGGCCAGCGCGGTGACCTGCGGGACGGTGAGCGAGGATGCCACGACCGCGGCCTCCTCGATGCGGGTGCCGCCGGGGGCCAGGCGCGCACCGTAGTCGACGGCGCGGTCGGTCAGCTCGTCCCAGCCACCGCTGATGCGGTCGGAGGTGCGGGCTGCGGCTCGACGCGAACGGCGCTTCGCGGCCTTCCAGGCACCGATCACGATGAACGGCGAGGCGAGCACGGCGATCACCGCGAGCGAGATCCCGCCGATCAGCAGGATCGCGCCGATGATGCCGGCGAGGTTCAGGCTCTCGTCCTCCGACTCGCGGTCGTCGGGCAGAGTCGGCGGCAGGTCCACGGGCTCCTGCGGCGGGGGCGGGGGCTGCAGCACCTGCGGCTTCGGGTCGACGCGGGGCTTGGTGTTCTGGTCGTTGGGGACCTGGTCCTCGGGCGGGGTCGGGTTGAACGTCATCCATCCGACGCCCTCGAAGTTGACCTCGACCCAGGCGTGCACGTTGTCGCCGGTGGCGGTGAAGACCGCTTCCCCCGCCTGCTCGTCGTCGGGGTAGTACCCCATGACGACGCGGGCGGGGATGTCGAGCTGTCCGGCGAGCAGGGCCATCGCCACGGCGTACTGCTCATCGTCGCCGATCATCTGGTCGGCGCCCACGAGCGTCGAGATGCGCTCGGCGGTGTGGCCGGCACGCGACAGCACCTCGCCCTCGAGGCCGTGGCTGAAGAAGCCGCCCTCGGAGAGGAAGGTCTCCAGTGCCCGCACCTGCTCGATCGGCGTCTCGGCGCCCGCCACGGTCTCGGCGGCCAGGGAGGTCAGCTCCTCCGGCACGTTGCTGGGCTTGGGCATCGCGACCTTGCCGAACGCCACCTCGGCCAGCTGCTCGTCGTCGGGCTCGCTCGGCATCACGGCGTCGACCACGTACTCGTCGCCCGCACTCAGCTTCGGGGTGGCCACCGCGGTGCCGGTCACCGTGTTGACGAAGGTGCCGCGGCGCAGGTCTTCGGCGCGGTCGCCGTCGAACCGGATCTCCGACAGCTCTCCCGCCGTCGGCATCCACACGCCGCGGTACTCGTCGATCGCGAACTTCAGCGTGACGGGGACGCCTTCCGCCTCCGGCGCCATGTTCGACCGCAGCGGGGCGAACGCGCTCGACGAGGTCGGGCCGCCGTCGGTGACGTTGTAGACCATGCCGTCGAACTGGTCCATCACGGCCGTGCGGATGCGGGCGCCCTTGGGCAGACCCTGCACGGTGAACAGCGTCTCCTCGGCCTCGTCGCGCACGTTCTTGCGGAACGCCTGCAGCGGGCTCGGGTAGTCGCGGATGTCGAACGGCGGGATGATCACGTCGCGGAACACGTGCCGAGGCTGTGCGGGGGTCGCGACGGCGGCCGTGGCGACGCCGGCCCCACCCGCGACGGCCAGCACGGCGACTCCGGCCAGCAGACGCCGGGTGCGCATGTGCGCCGCGCGGGACGGGTCGACCTCGCTCACCGAGACCGCCATGTTCTGCGGCGCCCAGAGCTGACGCAGGGCCAGCCACGACATGCTCACGACGGCGAACACGAGCCCCTGCACGAGGGGGAACGCCGGCTCCGGGGTGCCGAGTGCGATCACGAGCATGAGCAGCACGCCGGCCGGCAGCAGCGCCCAGGCGACCTGCGACAGGCGCAGCGCGAGCGAGGCGGTGAGCGTCGTGACCACGAGCGCCAGCAGGAGCGGGACGATCAGGTGCCCGTCGGCCGCCGCCACGGGGGCGACCGTGGTGAGCATCTGCTTCCAGGCCGTGACCGTGCCGAGCGCGAGCTTCTGCAGCGTCTCGAGGGTGGGGATGAATCCGAGGATCGCGGTCTGCGGCAGCGCGAACGCCGCGCCGAACACGAAGTACGCGGCGACGGTGAGCCCCGCGATGATCAGGATGCCCCAGCGACGCCACGTGGCGACGGCCGCGATCGCGAGGCCGAGCAGGATGCCGCCGATGACGGCCGGGAGGAACGAGGGCCCCGCGAAGGTGGGCCAGAACCCCACCATCGCCGTCGCGACCAGGAGCGCCGTCGCCCCGAGGTCGAGGATCCATCGACGAGGGGCGAGCGTGGTGGACACGGCGGACGCGGTGGCGGGCGCGGTCATGCGAGCACCTTCTGCAGAGCGAGGGGAACCTGTTCGAGCGCGCCGACCGTGACGACGTCGGCGTCGCCGATGCGCCGCAGCGTCGGCGCGGTCGCGGTCGTGTCGGTGACGACCGCGAGCACCTTGGCCCCGAAGGGCAGGCGCGAGCAGGCGAGGCGGAGGTCGTCGGAGGGCACGCGGGAGCCGCACACGAGCACCACCACGCTGGCCAGCGGCATGGTCGCCGAGACGATACCGGCGAGATCGGCGATGCCGCCCTCCTTCGCCTTGCTGTTCTCGACCGCGGCGAGGGAGTCCAGCAGTTGCTTGCCGGTGCCGGCGGGCAGTTCGCGGCCCTGCACGCGCACGTCGACGCGCTGCGAGTCGCGGAGTGCCCGGAGACCGATCGAGCCCGCCGCCGAGATGCCGAGCTCGAAGTCGTCGTCGGTGGCGTAGTCGCCCGCCGAGCGTGAGAGACCGATCACGAAGTGCGAGCGACGGGTCTCCTCGTACTGGCGGACCATCATCGTCCCCGTACGGGCGGTCGAGCGCCAGTGCACGTGGCGCAGGTCGTCGCCGGGCTGATACTCGAGCAGTGCGTGGAAGGAGACGTCGTCCC
This sequence comes from Microbacterium sp. GQ128, assembly GCF_059758615.1. Taxonomy (NCBI): domain Bacteria; kingdom Bacillati; phylum Actinomycetota; class Actinomycetes; order Micrococcales; family Microbacteriaceae; genus Microbacterium; species Microbacterium sp. GQ128. The sequence continues at coordinate 35,346 of NZ_JCAXDY010000003.1, read as the reverse complement.
GGGAGAGATCCGCGGCCGGAAGCCCCTCGAGATCGCGCAGGTAGCCGAGCGACTGCCCGTCGAACAGCACGGTACGCGGGTGCACGAACAGGTCGACCGGATCGTCACGGCGGTGCGCGCGCTCGAAGAGACCGAGCGGGTCGCCGCGGACGACGCTCACCGGACCGACCTTGACCACACCGCGCCGCTGGGTGGGGATGGCGAAGAGCTCCTCCGCCTCCTCCCCCGGTGCGAGGCGCTGGATGCCGAACTCGCCGCGACCGGAGCCGACCGGGAGCACCACGCGCGAGGGCAGGATCGCTCTGCTGCCGCGGTTGGCCAGGGTGAGTGCGCCGACCGCGCGCTCCCCCACGACCACGCGGGTGCGGGCGAGGTCGAGCGAGACGTCGTAGGCGGTGCGTCCGATCAGGAACAGCGCGCAGACGCCGACGGCGATCGCGATCACCGCGGCCGCGATCGTGAACTCCGCCCAGCCGGCGACCTGCCCGATCACCCAGAAGCCGACGGCGATGGCCATCAGCACCCAGGCCAGCGGGCGGATCGCCGCGGTGATCTTCCGGAGGCGCGTCAGAAGGCGCGCGCCGATGACGGCCGCGACGTCACGCCATCCGGCGTCGCGTTCCGTCTGCGGCGGCGCCGCCTGAAGAGCCTCCGCGGTCATCAGGCCGCTGCTCGGGCCTGGGGTGCCGCGACGCCGTCGAGCACGCGGGCGATCACGGTGTCGCTGCTCGTACCGGCGAACTCCGCCTCGGCGTCCAGCAGCAGACGGTGCTGCCAGACCGGTCGTGCGAGGGCCTTGATGTCGTCGGGCAGCACGAAGTGGCGGCCCTGCGCTGCGGCCCACACCTTGGCGATGCGGATCATCGCGATCGCGCCACGCACCGAGACGCCCAGGCGGATCGCGCCGTCTTCACGGGTCGCCTCGGCCAGCTCCGCCACGTAGCGCAGCACGGCCGGCTCCACGTGCACGGTGGCGGCGAGGTCGGCCATGTCCGCGACGGCGCTCGTCGTGATGATCGCCGAGAGCCCGGCCGACGGGTTGCGATCGGATGCTCCGGCGAGGATGCTCTCCGTGACCGCGAGGTCGGGGTATCCGATGGAGGTCTTGATCAGGAAGCGGTCGAGCTGGGCCTCGGGGAGCTTGTAGGTTCCCGCCTGCTCGATCGGGTTCTGCGTGGCGATGACGAGGAACGGGCGCCCGGCCTCGTGCGTGACGCCGTCGACCGTGACCCGCGACTCCTCCATGACCTCGAGCAGCGCCGACTGCGTCTTCGGCGACGCACGGTTGATCTCGTCGGCCAGCACGATCGACGCGAAGATCGGTCCCTTGTGGAACTCGAACCGGTGCGACTGCTGGTCGTAGATCGTCACACCCGTGACGTCGGACGGCAGCAGGTCGGGCGTGAACTGGATGCGTGCGCTCGTGCCCTGCACGGTCGCCGCGAGCGCCTTGGCGAGGCTCGTCTTGCCGGTGCCGGGCGCGTCCTCGAGGAGCACGTGGCCCTCGGCGAGCATCGACGCCATCACCAGACCGACGATCTCCTTCTTGCCCTGCACCGCCTTGTCGACGTTCTCGACCAGACGCTGGAAGGTGCCCTGGAACCAGGCGGCCTGCTCGGGGGTCATTGTCATGAGTGTGGGGTTCCTTGTCGTGTGGGAGTTCGTGTGCCGGGAGCCGCCGCCGTTACGGCCACGTGGTGCCTTCGGACCAACCGACGCCCTGGATATCGGCCTGCAGGGTCCTGCCCATGCCGCCGTGCCAGCAGGAGAGCGTGATCGTGCCGTTGGCGGGCACGTTGTACCGGTTGTAGGTCGAGGTCTGTCCGGACGACGAGCGGTACGGCTGCCCGTTGTCGAGGCAGCGGATCATGTACGTGCCCGCGGGGACGTTCGCCGTGTTCAGGTTCAACTTGTAGCACGTGTCCGGGCTGCAGTTGCGGGAGTCCGGGCCCTGCGACGCCCACCAGCGCGGTTGCGGTCGGTCCTTCGCGGTGGCGCCCCTGGTCGGGCTCTCGTCCGACCACGCGCCGGTGTTGTCCCTCGCTCGGGCCTTGATGGTGTGATGTTCGCTGTAGGTGCCGACATTGACCGATCCGGACATGCCGACGTTCTGCCACCCGCCACCGTCGACGCTGATCTGCACCGTGTCGATGTTGCGTCCGTTCGCCGAGCCGTTCGCGTTCCAGTTCAGGCGCACCTGCGTCTCGAGCGACTCCGCGCTCACATCGGGCGCGGACGGCTTCCCGTGCGGGTTGCCCTGTGCGGCGTTCGAGACGGCGCCGGCGTAGCTCGACCCCGCGAAGTCCGTTGTGAGGAGGCGAGTGACGGCCCGCACCTCGACGGTGTAGTTGTGGCCGTTGGTGAGTCCGCCGATGGTCTTGTTGCCCGGCAGAGCGTTCCAGCCGCCGCGGTCCAGCCGGTACTCATAGAAGATCTCGCCAGAACCCGCGCCACCGCTCGACCCCGGACGGAAGTCGATCACCAGCGCACGGTCGCGTTCCTCGACGACCTTCAGGCTCGTCGGCGCTCCGGGCGGCACCACGCCGCGTCGGGGCGCGGAGGGCGGGCTCATCTCACCCCAACCGGCCTTGTTGTAGGCCTGGATGCGGTAGGTGTACGCCGTCTCCGACGGGTCGACGACGACCGTCTGGCTCCTGGCTTCCGGGCCGGGGGTCATCGTGTCCACGACCTGGCCGCCCCGCAGCACCTCGAGTCGGTAGCCCCGGATGGCGTCGCCGTTGTTGTCCTGATTGCCCCAGTTCACCGACATCTGCGCGCGACCGTTGACCGGCGCGAGCTCGGACGTGGTCGGAGCCGATGCCGGAAGCGGAGGACCGGCGGGGATCTCGGATGACGACCAGCCGCTCCAGCTGGAGGGGTCGGGCGCCCTGTTGTGCGCCTGCACCCTGACCTGGTAGTCGGAGCCGTTCTCGAGACCCTCCCACGTGGTGGAGTTGCCCGTGACCTCCTTCTGCGTGATGCCGGAGGGCGGCGCGGGCGAGATCTCGAGCGTGTAGCGGTCGACCGGGGAACCCGGCGTCGACGGGGTGGTCCACGCCACCTTGAGCGACTTGTCGCCGAAGACCAGGGTCGGCGGGATCGGGGTGTCCGGACGAGCGTCTGGCCGTGCGGGAGCCGACAGCGCGGACGGTTCGGACTCGCCGACGCGGTTGGTCGCGGTCGCCTGGAAGGTGTACTCGACGTTGTTGGTCAGGCCGTCGAGCGTGCAGGTCGTGGACTGGCACTCCTTGCTGTATGAGCTGCCGCCGACCGACTTCACGGTGTACTTCGTGATCTCGGCGCCGTTGTTCGAGGGTGCGGAGAACGACACGACGACCGTCCGGTCCTGCACGCTCGCGATGACCGGGACGCCGGGCGCATCCGGCACATCCTGCACGGTGACGACGATCTGGCCGTTGACCTCGCGGTCGGCATCCTGCGTCGCATCTTGGATGCGGTAGCGGACCACGAGCGTTCCCACGAACGACTCGTTCGGCGTGACGGTGACCTCGCTGTCCGTGAACGTCACCTCGCCGGAACCCGACTCCGCGACCGCGGTCACGATCTTCAGGGGCGTCTCGGGGAACGGGTTGTAGTCGTTCGCGAGCGCGGGCACGGTGATGGTCTTGCCCGCATCCGCCTCGGCGATCGTGTCGGTGTTCGCCGCCGGCATCGACCTCGTCGAGGCCGTGACCATGACCTCGACCGTGCCCTCGACCGGTTCGGTCGTGCCGTCGGAGATGCGGATCTTGAGCGTGACGGCGGTGCCCTTCTTGGCGTTCGATGCGGCCTCGACGACGAGCTTGTCGTCGCCGTCGATCCGGGCGGAGACGCCCTTCTCCTCGCCGCCGACGAGGGAGTAGTCGTGCTTGCCCTCGTCTTCGGGGTCGGGGTCGTCGGTGAGGGCGGCCAGATCGAGCGAGGTCGCCGGCTCTCCGGGCGCGACGTTGACCTGTCCCTGCACGAAGGTGGGCTGCTGGTTCTCGGGCGGCAGCACGTTGATCGGGATGCTGAGGGTGGCCTTGCGCCCCTCGGGGTCGTCGGGCCCGTCGCCGTCGGTCACCTCGAAGGTGAGCGAGTCCGGCCCGAAGAATCCCTTGGCCGAGGTGTAGACGAGGGTGCTCTCGTCCTTGAGCAGGTCGGCGCCGTCGGCGTGGTTCGCGCTGATCCTCTCCTTCTCGGTGATCACCACGTCGCCACCACCGGCGACGGTGACGTACTCCGACAGCGGGATCTCCTCGGTCTCGCCGCTGACCACTTCGAGCGGCTTCGTCGAGGTGAGCGTCGGGCGCAGATCGGATCGCGAGGGCACGAAGATGAACGCCGATGCCCGCTGATCGTCGCGGTCGACGAGGGTGTAGCGGATCAGCTGCAGCTCGTCGGTTACGGTGACGCGCACCTTGCCGTTCTCGAGCTGCGTGCCGCCCTCCCCGATCTCGACGGTGAGGCTGTCGGTGGTGCCGTCGGGGTCCTCGTCGTTGGCGAGGATCTCCAGGTCGGCGCTCAGGCCGCCGTCTTTCAGGTCCACCGGCTGCAGGCGGTCGTCGCGGGCGACCGGCGCCTGGAGCGGAACATCCTCGTCGACCGTGATCTGCAGCGTCGCCGTGGCTTCGGCGCCGCGCGCGTCGACGGCGGTGTACTGCAGGGAGGTCTCGGTCGGGCCGTTCGGCGCCTGCACGAGCACCCGGTCACCGGAGACGCGCGCCTCCAGGCCGTCGGGAAGCTCCAGGCCGTCCTTGAGGAGCGAGACCTTGTCGCCCTCGGGGTCGGAGTCGTTCGCGAGGACGGGCACGGCGATCTCGCGACCGGGTCGCACCACCACCGCATCCTTCACCGCGTAGGGCGGCTGGTTGGTCTGCTCGGTGGGAGCGATGCCGACGCGGATGGTGGCGATGCCCTCCTTGCCGAGCCGATCGCGCACCCGGTACTTGAACACGTCGACACCGGATGCTCCGTCGGAGGCCTCGTAGGTGAAGTAGTTCGGCCCGTTGGTGATGCGTCCCTTGGTGGGGCTCGACTCGATGCCGACGAGTTCGACCGAGTCGCCGTCGGTGTCGATGCCGTCGAGCGGCACCGCGATGTTCACCTCGGTGCCGGCGAGCGCGCGAGCGACGAGATCCTGCGGACGCGGTGCCGCGTTGTTCTCCTCGTCGATCGGGAGGATCTGGATCGTGACGTAGCCGGCGGCCTTCTGCTGGCGCGAGTCGGAGACCTCGTACGTGAGGTACACGGTCTTGGCCTCGGGGCCCGCCTTGAAGCGCACCGCATCCTGCGACACGAAGGCCTCGCCGTCTTCGGGGTCGACGAACGGCTCGATGAGCTCGGGTTCGACGTGCATGACGTCGTCGCTGGGGTGGGTGTCGTTGTCGAGCACGGGGATCGTCACGACATCACCGACGCGGACGGTCGCCGTGTCGGGGTTGGCGATCGGCTGCAGGAGCTCCTCCGGCGCGGGGATCGGGATGACCACGACCTCGCCCTCGGCCGACTTGGAGCCGTTCGAGATGCGGTACTTGACGCGCACCTGCTCCTCGAGCGCGCCCTGATCCGTGATCCGCAGCGTCTCGTGATTGAGCACCGAGACCGAGATGCCGCTGCTCGGCTCCAACGAGACCGACTGCACGACGAGGATGCCGCCGGCGGGGTCGGTGTCGTTGTTGAGCACGCCCAGCAGCACGTCGCCGCCGGTGGGCAGCAGTGCGACGTCGCGGACGGCGACGGGTGGGAGGTCGGTCTCCGACTCGGGCATCACGTCGACGCGGACGATGCCCTCGCCGTTCTTCGGACCCGTCGTCACCTGATACTGCACGTAGTAGACGCCCGGCTTCTCTGCCATGAAGGAGAAGGTCTTGTTGGCCGTGTTCGGGACGATCGTGGCGCCGGGGGTGTCGAGCACCCGGCTCAGACGCAACTGCTCGCGCGAAGTGCTGGTGTCGTTCGCGGTCGGCGCGACGGTGACCTGCTCGCCGGCCCGCGTGATCACGTGGTCGGCGTTGGTCTTGGGGTTGGTCGAGCCCTGGGGACGCACGTCGAGGGCGATGCTCGCGGTGCCGAGTTTGCCGAAGGCATCTGCGACGGTGACCTGCACGTCTTTGCGCCCCTGCAGGCTCGCGGTCGCCTTGTAGGTGATCTGACCGTCCTTGCTGAAGTCGACCTCGTCGCCCGGGGCGGCGAGCACCTCCTTCAGGTAGATGTCGTCGCCGTCGGGGTCGATCCAGTCCGGGAGGATGTTGTACGAGATCGTGCCGCCGGTCTCGACCGCGAGCGAGGTCTTCCGCTTCGATGTGGGGGCGGCGTTCTCGTTCCAGTCGTGCACCGCGAGCGACACGACCGCCGTGTCCTTGCCCTTGCGGCCGTCGTCGACCTCGTACGTGAAGCTGGCCGAGCCGGAGGCATCCTCGCCGACGGTGATCTGCAGCGAACCGCCGTTGTTGATCGGCTGCACGGTGCCGATGGAGGGCTGCGCCTCGGCGAGCGCCGCGACGAGCACGTCGCCGTCGGGGTCGTTGTCGTTGTCGAGCACCGGGAGCAGCGTCGTGGCGCCGGGGCGCACGCCGTACGAGTCGTCTTCGGCGATCGGAGGCGTGTTCTCCTCGCTGCGCTCCGGGAGCGTGGTCTCGACCGTCTCCTCGGTCGAGTCCTCCTGGTTCTCCGTCTCGCCCTCGGGCGGGGTCAGGTCGTTCCAGTTGTCGACGCGCTGCAGGCTCTCGTTCGCCATCCAGGCGGCGCCGCCGACCGCGTCGTTGAGGATGATCACGTCGCGGTTGACGCGGAACGTCAGGCTCGCGGAGTCTTCGGCGCCGTCGATCGGGGAGTTCACATCGTTGCCGTCGCCGGGGCATTCGCGGATGAAGGTGGCCGATCCCGCCCAGGCCCCGTAGGTGCAGCCGCGGAGCCAGACCGGCGCCGCCGCGGTGCCGTCGCCGCCCGCGGAGGTCTGCTCCGGCTCACCGCCGTCGAGGGGGACGCGCACGAGTGCCGTCGGGGTGGCGATCGCGACGGCATCGGTCTCGGCCGACGCCTGCTGCAGCACGGCGTCCGCCGCGCCCTTGAGCTCGGTGCGCAGGCCTCCGGGAGTCGTGACGACCCCGGCCGCCTCGTCGAACACGACCGGCGTGCGTCCGACGGCGGTGATGGTGGGGCGCACCGACAGGTCGAGTTCGCCGACCGACGCGGCCGATGCCTCGCCGGGAGCACCCTCGTTGTCGACGGGGACCGTGACGACCTCGCCGCGTTCTCCGGAGAGCGCGAAGACGGTGCCGTCTTCGGCCACCGTCACGTCGGAGTTCTCGCCGAGTTCGACGATGGGCTCGGCCGCCTCGATCTCGAACGAGGCGATGCCCTGCACCGGCACGACCCAGAGGTCGCCGGACTTCTCGTCGAGGATGGCTGCCGTGTTGGCGCCCATCGCCACCTTGGCGGACGAGGGGATGATCGTGGAGTCGCCGAGCGAGACCCTGGCCGGATCGATCGCCGTGACCGTGGATGCGCTCTCGTCGACGACGAGCACGTTGGCAGCGGCCTGGAGGATGTCGTAGTTCTCGCTGGTGGTGCGCAGACCGCCGTCGAGGATCGTGGACTCGTTGTTGAAGTGCCCGACGAGCAGGCTCGACGTCTTGGTGATCCAGACGCCGCCGTCGTTCAGGTCGACCTTGGTGGTCGGGAACCCCTCATAGGTGAAGGCCATGGTCGTGATGGCGATGACGCCGACGGTGACGCCCGCGGCGGACGCCAGCGTCTTGGGTCGCGCGCGCATCCATGACAAGGCCTTCATGCCCGGTTCCCCCCCAGGGTCACACTCTCCGATTACTCGTGCGCGGGCCCGACTGGCCGCTGAGCACTCGTACATCCTAACCGTGCACTGATATTCCGCTCGATGGGGAGAATTCCCCACGGCAACCTGCTAGGCGCGCCAGCATCCCGCGATGTGATCGTCGACCATCCCGGCCGACTGCATGAGGGCGTACATGGTGGTCGGCCCCACGAAGCGGAACCCTCGTCGACGCAGTTCCTTGCTCATCGCCGTCGATGCCGGGGTGACGGCCGGAACCTCCGCGAACGACGCCGGACGGGTGCCGGATGCCGGCGGGGCGAACGACCACATCAACTCGTCGAGCTCGCCCGGCGCCATCGCGTGCACGAGGCGGGCGTTGCCGATGGTCGCCAGGATCTTGGCGCGGTTGCGGATGATGCCGGCATCCGTCATGAGTCGCTCGACATCGGCCTCATCGAACTCCGACACCGCCTCGGGCTCGAAGCCGGCGAACACCTCTCGGAACCGCGGACGCTTGCGCAGGATCGTGATCCACGAGAGTCCGGCCTGGAAGCCCTCGAGCGCCATCTTCTCGAACAGTGCGCGGTCGCCGTGCAGGGGCACGCCCCACTCCTCGTCGTGGTAGCGGCGGTACTCGTCGTCGTCGCCCACCCAGGCGCAGCGATCGCGGGCGTCCGGGCCCGTGAGAAGAGAGGTCATCGTGTCAACGTATCGGCCCCCACCGACGTCAGTCGGCGAAGGTGGCCGCGTCGATCACGAACCGGTACCGCACGTCGGAGGCGAGCACCCGCTCGTAGGCGGCGTTGATCTCGGATGCCGGGATCACGTCGATCTCGGCGGCGAGACCGTGCTCGGCGCAGAAGTCGAGCATCTCCTGGGTCTCGCCGATGCCGCCGATGTTGGATCCGGCGAGCGAACGGCGTCCGCCGATGAGCGACATGACCCCGACCGACAGCGGTTCGGCGGGAGCGCCGACGCACACCAGCGCGCCGCCGACGTCCAGCAGGCTCAGGTAGGAGCGCACATCGATCACCGCGCTCACCGTGTTGAGGATCACGTCGAACGACGAACGCAGCTCGCGGAACGTCGTCGGATCGCTCGTCGCCCGATAGTGATCGGCGCCGAGTCGCAGGCCGTCGTCCTTCTTGTTCAGGGTCTGTGAGAGCACGGTGACCTCGGCGCCGAGCGCGTGCGCGATCTGCACGCCCATGTGCCCGAGCCCACCGAGGCCGACGACCGCGACGCGGGTGCCCGGACCGACGTTCCAGTGCCGCAGCGGCGAGTACGTCGTGATGCCGGCGCACAGCAGGGGCGCGGCGGCATCCAGTGGCAGGGCATCCGGGATGCGCAGGACGAACTTCTCGGTCGCCACGACCTGCTCGGAGTAGCCGCCCTGCGTGACGGTGCCGTCGCGGTCCGTGCTGCCGTACGTCTGCACCGCGCCCTCGGTGCAGTACTGCTCCTCACCGCGCAGGCAGTTGCGGCACTCGCCGCACGAGTTCACCAGGCAGCCGACGCCGACGCGGTCGCCGACCGCGTGCCGGGTCACGGCCTCTCCCACGGCCGCGACGGTTCCCGTGATCTCGTGTCCGGGTGCGAGCGGGTACCTCTGCGGCCCCCAGTCGCCGCGCACCGTGTGGATGTCGGAGTGGCAGATGCCGGCGTACGCGATGTCGATGAGCACGTCGAGCGGTCCGAGCTCCCGCCGCTCGATCACGGTCTTCTCCAGCGGGGCGGCTTCGCGGGGTGCGGCGTAGGCGTGGACGCGGGTCACGGGGACTCCTTCTTCTGGTGGCGGCATCCACCCTACGCACCGCCGGCCGCCCGTCCTACCCGTGAGGGACGTCCACCCCCCGTCCGTCAAGGCCCCTGACGGTCCGTGCGGGCACTCCGTACCCTCGGCGCATGAGCATCGACATCGAACGCATCGACGGGTACCTCGACCGCTATGCAGCGTCTCTGTCGGATTTCGACGCCGAGGCCGCGGTGACGCTGTGGTCGACGCCCGGGATGATCGCGGATGACCGGGTCTCCGGCGTCCTGGACACCCGGGAGGAGATGATCGCGGGGCTGAAGCAGTCGTACCCTCTGTACCGCGAACTCGGACTCGCTTCCGTCAGCCACGAGCTCCTCGACACGAACCCGCTGTCCGAGCGACTCGTCCTCGTGAAGGTCCGATGGCTGTTCCGCGACGCCGCGGGAGAGTTGCTGACCGACGCGAACAGCTACTACCTGCTGCGCGACGAGGACGACGCGGGATTGCAGGCGTGCGTCTGCGTCGAGACGGACTCCGCCGAGCACCTCCGGGCACTGGCGGAGGAGCGCGGCATCGACCTCACGAAGTGGTCATCCTGACCGGCACGGTCTCGCCGGAGTCGGTCAGCATCCGGCTCGCTCGGTACACCTGTCGGGAGGATGCACACCTGTCGGGAGGATCGCGCGGATTCGTCCTGCACCTTGCACGATCTCCCGACAGATGAACCGCACCTGAACGGTCAGCGCTGCTTCTTCTTGAGCGCCTTCTCCTGGATCGGCGCCTTGCCGGTGGCGGCGAGGTCGGCGTAGTACGCCCGGGCCTCGTCCTGCCGCTGCTTCTCGATGCCGCTCGCGATCGGCGCCCGCACGTGCTCGGGCTCGTAGCCGAACGCGTTCACCAGGTCGAGGGCATGAGGGCGCAGCCGCGCGCACAGCCGGTCGATGTAGCTCGACACGGCGGCAGCGCGCTGCATCGACAGGCGTCCGTTGATCAGGTGCCAGGCGAGGTGCTTCTCGATGAGCTGCAGCCCGAACAGGTCGCGCAGCCACGTGAGCACCTTCTTGGTGTCGGCGTCGTCGATCTGGTGCACGGCGTCGGTGAACGCCTCCCACTGCAGCAGTTCGCCGTGGGCGCGCGCGGCCTCGATCAGCTCGGCCTGGTTCTCGTTGAACAGGCGGGCGCCCAGAGCCTTGTCCTTCGCGCCGGGACGCAGGCGGGAGGCGATGTCGGCGACCATCTGCTGCACGCGTCCGGCGAGCAGATCATGCTGCTGCTCCTCACGGAGTCCTCGCTCGACCGAGCGGCTCACCTGCCCGAAGTCGGACACGGCCTGGCCGAGCTGACGGAGCCCGGCGCCGTGGAACAGCTTGCCCGCGGTCATCCCCACGGCGAACTTGGCGAGCGCCGCCGCATCCTTGCCCTGGAACTGCTTGGCGTAGTCGGTCAGCAGACGCTTGCCGACGAGCTGCAGCAGCACGTTGTTGTCGCCCTCGAACGTGACGTAGATGTCGAGGTCGGCGCGCAGGCCCACCAGACGGTTCTCGAACATGAAGCCCGCACCGCCGGTGGCCTCGCGGGCCTCCTGCAGCGTGTCGAGCGCGTGCCAGGTCGACAGCGGCTTGAGGGCTGCGGCGAGCGTCTCGAGGTCTTCGCGGTCGGCCGGGGTGTCGGTGCGACCCGAGAAGACGCCGTCGAACTTCTGCAGGAACTCGTCGTGCGCGAAGATCTGCGCGTAGGTGGTGGCCAGGCGCGGCAGCAGGCGACGTTGGTGCTTGCCGTAGTCCATGAGCACGACCTCCTGCCCGTCCGCGCCGTCGAACTGGCGACGCTGGGTGGCGTAGGTGATCGCGATGTGCAGGCCCAGAGCGGATGCCCAGGATGCCGCACCGTCGAGGGACACGCGGCCCTGCACCAGGGTGCCCAGCATCGTGAAGAACCGACGCCCGGGGCTGTCGATCGCGCTCGAGTAGGTGCCGTCGACCGCGACGTCGCCGTAGCGGTTGAGCAGGTTCGTGCGCGGGATGCGCACGTGGTCGAACGACAGGCGGCCGTTGTCGATGCCGTTGAGTCCGCCCTTGAGGCCGTCGTCCTCGCGGCCGATGCCGGGGAGGTCCTTGCCGTCGTCACCGCGCAGCGGGACGTAGAAGCAGTGCACACCGTGGTTCACGCCGTTGGTGATGAGCTGCGCGAACACGGTCGCCGCGACACCGTGCAGCGCCGCGTTGCCGAGGTACTCCTTGGTGGCGGCCCGGAACGGGGTGTTGATGACGAATTCCTCGGTGGCCGCGTCGTAGGTCGCGGTCGTCCCGACGGCGGCCACATCCGAGCCGTGGCCGATCTCGGTCATCGCGAAGGCGCCGGGGATGGAGAGGTCCATGATGCCGGGGAGCCACTTCTCGTGGTGCTCCGCCGTGCCCAGCTGCAGCACGGCCGAGCCGAAGAGACCCCACTGCACGCCCGACTTGATCTGCAGGCTCGGGTCGGCGACCACGAGCTCTTCGAAGCCGGCGATGTTCGCCCCGTTGTTCTCCTCGCCGCCGAGCGACTTGGGGAACGCGCGGTGCACGGCCTTGTTCTCGACCAGCAGGTGCAGCTGGCTGAGCACGCGCTCGCGGTGCTCGTCCTTGCCGAGCTCGTCCTTGCGCCAGAATGCGGAGTCCTTGATCATCTCGCGCGCCTGGCGGCGTACGTCGCCCCAGGTGCCCATCAGCGCCTCGTTCACTCGGGCGACGTCCATCTGCGGGGCGAGCGCGGTCGCGGGCGTTTCATCGGGTGTCGTCGAAGGACGGACGGCAGCGTCGACCATGGCATTCCTCCAGGAAAGTAGGGATGCCCCCATGGTAGGTCTGCGACAAAGCCGGACGAAGTGCGCTGTGAGCATCCTCCAACGGCGGACCGGGATGCCCCCGCCTCGCGTTGTCACCTCACGACAGGAGCACCCTTCGCCGCGGCGGTCAGGCGGCGGCGATGACGGCCAGCACGCCTTCGCCGTAGGCCTCGCGCTTCTTCGCGCCGATGCCGGTGATGCCGTCGAGGTCGGCGAGGGAAGCCGGACGATGCTCGGCGAGGGCGCGGAGCGTGGCGTCTCCGAACACGATGTACGCCGGCACCCCCTGCTCACGTGCGGTCTCGGCCCGCCAGGCGCGCAGCGCCTCGAACAGCCCGCGGTCACCGGCATCCAGCGCGTCGGCAGCGCTCGCCTTGCGCGCCCGCGACGACGAGGCCGGACGCCCGATGGTGTCCTTGCGTAGCGGCACCGCGGTCTCGCCGCGCAGCACGCCCGCCGCCTGCTCGCCAGGCGCGAGGGTGCCGTAGTCCCCCTGAGCCACCAGGATGCCGCGGGCGAGGAGCTGCCGCACGACACTGCGCCAGTCCTGGTCGGAGAGGTCGTTGCCGATGCTGTACGTCGCGAGCTTGTCGTGCCCCTGTTGGCGGATGCGCTCGGTCGAGGCTCCCCGCAGGATGTCGATCAGGTGCCCCGCGCCGAACGCCTGGTTGCGCTCGCGCTTGAGCCGCACGATCGTCGAGAGCAGCTTCTGCGCCGGGACGAGGCCGTCGAAGGTCTCGGTGTCGTCGAGGCAGGTGTCGCAGTTGCCGCAGGGCTGCGACTCCTGACCGAAGTACCCGAGCAGGTTCTGTCGGCGGCACTCGACCGTCTCGCACAGGGCGAGCATCGCGTCGAGGTGCTGCCCCATCCGCATCTTGAACGTGCGGTCGCCGGGGCTCTGGTCGATGAGCCGGCGCTGCTGCACCACGTCGCCGAGTCCGTACGCCATCCACGCCACCGACGGCTCACCGTCGCGGCCGGCACGACCCGTCTCCTGGTAGTACCCCTCGACCGATTTCGGCAGGTCGATGTGCGCGACGAAGCGCACGTCGGGCTTGTCGATGCCCATGCCGAACGCGATGGTCGCGACCATGACCACGCCGTCTTCGCGGAGGAAGCGCGCCTGGTTGGCCGCCCGCACCTCGGCGGGAAGACCCGCGTGATACGGCAGCGCGTCGAGGCCCTGAGCGGCGAGGTAGGTCGCCGTCTGCTCGACCGACTTGCGGCTGAGCGCATAGACGATGCCCGCGGGCTGGGTGCCGTCGTCGCTCGCCGGCGTCTGCGACTTGATGAACGCCACCAGCTGCTTGCGCGGATCGACCTTGGGCACGATCCGGTACTGGATGTTCGGGCGGTCGAAGCTCGCGACGAAGTGCGCAGCCCCCTCGAGGTGCAGCCGCTCGGTGATCTCCTTGTGCGTCGCGGCGGTCGCAGTGGCCGTGAGCGCCATGCGCGGCACGCCGGGGAACCGCTCGCCCAGGTCGCCGAGGGCGAGATAGTCGGGGCGGAAATCGTGCCCCCACTGCGACACGCAGTGCGCCTCGTCGATCGCGATGACGCTGAGCGTTCCGCGCTGCAGCAGGGCCGTGGTCTGCGCGTTCGACAGACGCTCGGGGGCGACGTAGATGAGGTCGAGCTCGCCGGCGACGTAGGCCCGTTCGACCTCGCGGCGCTCGTCGATCGCCTGGGTCGAGTTGAGGTACGCGGCGTTGACGCCGTTGGCGCGCAGCGCGTCGACCTGGTCGTGCATGAGCGCGATGAGCGGGCTGATGACGAGCCCCGTGCCCTCTCGCACGAGCGCCGGCACCTGGTACGTGATGCTCTTTCCGCCACCGGTCGGCATCAGCACGACGGCGTCTCCCCCGGCGATGACCTGCTCGACGATGTCGGCTTGGTCTCCGCGGAACTCGTCGTACCCGAAGACGGTGTGCAGCGCCTCGCGTGCGGTCGGATAGCGGCTCGGGGTGGCTCGGCGCACGGCGGGCGCACGGCCGGCGGATGAAGAAGGCGCCACGGGAGTGACCGGCCCCTGCCCCCAGTCGAGCGGCGGCTCGTAGCCCGCGCCCTGCGGCTCCCAGTCCATGGGCTCGGGCGGTGCGGACGACTCCCAGCCGTCGTCGTAGGGCTCGTCGGCGTACGGCAGATCCGCGTACGGGTCACGGGGAGTCTGCGGCATCCCTCCAGCGTAACGACCCCCGCCGACGCGGGCGGCGCGTCATCCACAGCCGACGAGGTTCAGCCCGCGGTCGACCGGTCGTAGGCGCGGATGAGGTCGTCGAGGAACTTCGCCACCGTCGCTCGTTCCTCGTCGCTCATGGCGGCGATCTGCGCTTCGACCTCGCCGATGAGCGGTTCGATCAGGCGCTCGGCATCGGCTGCGGCATCCTCCGACGCCGTCACGATGAGCTTGCGCCCGTCGGAGGGATGCCGGTCCCGACGCACGTGCCCCCGGTCCTCGAGCCTGTTGAGGACAAGGGTCATGGCGGCGGTCGAGATCTCGACGCGATGAGCCAGCTCGGTCGGAGTCGTGGGGCCACGCGAGATGAGATGGTCGAGCACCTCTAGGCCCGGCGCATCGAGTTCGAGCTGCTTCGCGATCGATCGCTCGAAGCGTTGCTGCCTCATCGTGAGCTGCTGCACGCGGGTGCGGATGTCGCTTTCGTGAATCTCGCCAGCGTCGTGCCGACGTGACGGATCGTACGCCGAACCCGCCTCCGGCGCCCGCTCGGGCCGTTTGACATCCATGCGTTCCATGGTAATACTTCTTATTGCTAATTTGATTGATAATCAAGAATTGAGATGAAATGAACAAGGCCACCGAAACTCCGTATCGCTGGCGCTGGGCGATCCTCGGGGTGATGCTCGCCGCCGAGATCATGGACATGCTCGACGCGACGATCGTCAACGTCGCCGGTCCCTCGCTGGAGTCCTCCCTGGGGACGAATGCCCTGGGGCTGCAATGGGTCATCGGCGGCTATGCGCTCGCACTGGGAGCCGGACTGATCCTCGGCGGTCGCCTCGGTGACCGCTACGGACGTCGTCGAATGTTCCTCGTGGGGCTGGCAGCGTTCACCGTCGCCTCGCTGCTCTGCTCACTCGCCCCGACCGCCGAGCTGCTGATCGCGTTCCGCCTGATCCAGGGCGCGGCCGGAGCCCTGCTGCTCCCCCAGGGCCTCGGTCTGCTGCGCGAGAACCTCTCCGGCACTGAGCTCGCCGTCGCGTTCGGCATCTTCGGTCCGGCGCTGGGCCTCGGAGGCATCCTGGGCCCCATCATCGGCGGCGGGCTGATCGAGGCCGACATCCTCGGTCTCGGATGGCGGTCGGTCTTCCTCGTGAACATCCCCATCGGCGTCATCGCACTGATCGTGGCGTGGCGCATCCTGCCGCGACGATCCGGAGATCGTGCCGTCCGAATCGACATGCTCGGCGCGGCCGTCATCGTCGCGTCCTCCGGCATTCTCGTGCTCGGTCTCACCTTCGGCCCCGAGCTGGACTGGCCGGTGTGGGCGTGGGCGTGCGTGGCCGCGGGTCTGGCCGGCTTCGTCATCTTCGGCTGGCAGCAGCGACAGCTGCTCGCCCGCGGCGGGGTCCCGCTCGTCACGGCGACGATGTTCACCCGCCGCGCCTACACATTCGGACTGGTGGGCATCGCCCTGTTCTTCAGCAGCCTGACCGGTACCCAGCTGGTGCTGACGCTGTTCCTGCAGGTCGGCAGCGGCTTCAGTGCGGGTGAGGCTGGGTTGGGCAACCTTCCGCTCGCGCTCGGCTCCGCGGTCGGCGGTGCGATCAGCGGCGCGTGGCTCGCGGAGAAGATCGGCCGATCCGTGCTCCAACTCGGCGCGGTGACCCAGCTGCTGGGCGCTGGGCTGCTGTGGATCGAGCTCCAGCAGCCGGGCGACTTCAGCATCTGGACCATCGCCCCGGGCATCGCCCTGTTCGGCGTCGGCGGAGGTGCGATCATCGCCGCACTGTTCAGCACGATCCTTGCGGCGGTGAAGGATGACGAGATCGGTTCGGCGTCGGGCGTTCTCACCGCGGTCCAGGCGATCGCGAGCGCGGTCGGCGTCGCGATCTTCGCCTCGGTGTTCTTCGAGGCCGCAGGGTCGGGCACGGCGGCGCAGGCTTATCAGCAGACCTTGATCGTCCCCGCGATCATGCTCGTCGCCTTCCTGGCGCTGACCTTCCTCTTCCCCAAGAAGAGCCGGGAGGATGCGCACGGAATCACCGTGATGGAGAAGGTCGGCTGACCACCCCACCCCCGACGGGCGGGCGTAGGTTGGAGGCACCCCGTTCGAAGGAGCATCCGATGGCCGACATCACCGTGACCCGCGACGACGAAGAGTCGCGCTACGAGATCCGCTCCGACGACGTGCTCGCGGGCTTCGCGGTGTTCGACCTGCGCCCCGGGACCATCCGCTTCCTCCACACCGAGGTCGATCCGGCGTTCCAGGGCCAAGGGCTGGCGGGAAAGCTCGCGGCGGCCGCGCTGGCGGATGCCACGGAGCGCGGCGAGGCGATCGTCCCCCTGTGCCCCTACATCGCCAAGTACCTCGAGACGCATGAGGTGCCCGGCGCCGATATCCGCTGGCCGAAGTCTCCCTCCGGACCCGTCGGATCCGCAGGTGAGGACCCGACGGGGCGAGCCGAATGATCGGGCAGCGCCGCCTCATCCTCGAGCCGCGCGAGGTGCCGCTCGGCGGAGTGCGCGGCATGAACGTGCTGCGGGCACTGCCACACCGCAACCTGCCGACGATCGGAGCCTGGTGCTTCCTCGACCGGTTCGGGCCCGCCGACACGAAGATGCGGGTCGAGCCGCATCCGCACGTCGGGCTGCAGACGGTGACCTGGCCGCTGGTCGGTGAGATCCGCCACCGCGACTCGCTCGGCAGCGACGCCGACCTGCGGCGCGGTCAGCTCAACCTGATGACGGCCGGCAACGGCATCTCGCACTCCGAGTACTCGATCGGCGACGGACCGGTGCCCCTCGACGCCCTGCAGTTCTGGGTCGTGCTCCCCGATTCCGCCCGCCATGGCGCGGCCGGATTCGAACGGCACACCGAGCTGCCCGCCGCCGTGATCCCGGCCGACGACGGCGCGGATGCCGAGGCCACGGTCGTGCTCGGCGAGTTCGCCGGCGTGCGCTCTCCCGCCACGGTGCACACCCCGATCGTCGGAGCGGAGATCGTGCTCGCGCCCGGGTTGCGGGTGCGTCTGCCGCTGCGCGCGGACTGGGAGCACGCGCTCATGCTCGTCGAGGGCGATGCCGTGGTCGCAGAGCATCCGCTCGACCGCAACGGGCTCCTCTACCTCGGCGATTCCCGCGACGAGGTCGAAGTGTCGAGCGTTGAGGGCGCCCTGCTGTTCCTGCTCGGCGGCGAGCCCTTCGAGGACGACATCGTGATGTGGTGGAACTTCGCCGGACGAACGCACGACGAGATCGTCGCGGCGCGGGAGGAGTGGGAGGCGGAGTCGGCGACCGGCGCGGCATCCCCCCGCTTCGGCGCCGTCGAGGGTCACGATGTACGCATCCCGGCCCCGCCGCTCCCCGACGTGCGGCTCATGCCGCGGAGCCGGAAGCTCTGAGTCCGATGTCGTCGACGGACATCTTCCCCGGCGCGCTCGCGCCGATGCCGGACGCCACGACCTCCGCCATGCTGATCTGGCCGAGCGCCGAGCCGATCCCGCCCGCGCGGTTCGTGGAGGGCTTCGAGCCCTTCGAGACCTTCGCGCGTGACGCCGGCGCGGACCCCGCCGCCCTCGCCACCGACTTCAGCGCGCTGTGGGACTTCGTGGCCGCGCACCCGGAACTCCTCGATGCTCCCGAGACGGCGGAGGCGACGGCGCGGTTCCTGGGGAATGCGATCGCCGTGGCGCACCCGGCGGCGCTATGGCGCTTCACGAGCGAGCCGGAAGTGGGCACCTCGATGATGTCGATCCCGGTCGCCGGCCTGCTGCGGGGGATCGTGGAGCACCCGGAGCAGCGCGAGTCGTTCCGGGAGATGCTCGCCTCCTGGCCGCAGGCCGACCGCGACGCGGAGGAGTTCGAAGCCCTCTCCCGCGACGAGGTCGACATCGACTTCGTCGTCGCCCCGGTGCCGTTCACGCGTCCGGTGCTCGCGGTCCCGGAGTTCGTCGATGAGTCCGGCCAGATCATCGAGTACGGATCCCGCTGGGGCGACGACTCGCCGCCGGAACACGCCTACTCACGGGTCTCGCATCCGGAGCGCTTCGCGCCGGTGGTGTCCGTCGTCGACGCCCTGGTCGACCACCTCGAGACCTGGTACGACGTCGACGTCGACCGACGTTCCGACGAGTCGGGGGAACGCGTCTGGCGCCTGCGCCCGACGACCGGGGCGACGGTCACCCTCACCGGGCCGGCCGAATCCGTCCGCATCGAGGCCGGAGCCCTGACCCGGGAATACGCGCCCAGCTGCACCTGCGACGCGTGCGACGAGACCGCCGAGAGCGTCGCCGACCACCTCGAGGAGACCCTGCTCGCCATCGCCGCCGGCGGCCTGCGGGAGGTCTTCCCCGTCGGGCACCGGCGCTGGCTGCACACCGAGCTGCGCACTCCGGGTGGCGGCGGACGGTCAGGCGGCGGCGAACCCGACCCCTCGCTCTCGGCGGAGCAGCTCGACGATGCCGCACACCTCCTCGCACGCCTCCCCGACGGCTGGTGGCCCGCCTGGACCCTGCGGTCCGCCCAGTCCTGACCCAGCCACGCGCCGCCCCGCGTCCCGCGCCTGCTCCGGTCGGAACGAGAGCCTCCGGGCTCAGCCGCGCGCCGGAGTGTGCACGCGCGCAAGGAACCGCTCCGTGCGCGGCGACGGCCCCCGCGGGTCGAGGAGCGACACCGCGACCGTCACCGCCGTGGCGAGCGGGATGGTCCAGGCAGCGGGCTGCGCGAGGTAGGGCGCCGCGACCCCCACTCCCCCGACCGCCGCGTGCACGAGCAGCGCGAGACCGGCGGCCAGCCCGCCCGACACCATCCCGGCAACCGCTCCTCGAGCGGTGAGCCCGCGCCACCACACGCCGAGCAGCACCACGGGCGACAGCGTCGACGCCGCCACCACGAACACCACGCCGACGCTCGATCCGAGGCCCGCCGGGGCCGTGAGCAGCGCGACCGCGAGCGGCACGACGGCGCAGAGCACGGCCGACAGGCGGAACGATCGCACCGAGCCGGAGAACACGTCCTGGCTGATCACGCCCGCGAGCGACACGACGAGTCCGGCCGAGGTCGCCAGGAATGCCGCGAACGCCCCCGCGACGATCAGCGCGGTCAGCAGTTCCCCGAGCAGCCCGGGGAAGACCCGCGAGGGCAGCAGCAGCACCACCGTGTCCGCCACCCCGGGGACGGCGAGGTCGGGAGCGGCGATGCGGGCCAGCAGCCCCATCGTGCTCGACACCGCGTAGAACGCGCTCACCATGCCGATCACGATCACCGTCGTGCGACGCGCCGACACCCCGGTCGGGCTCGTGTAGAACCGCACCAGGACGTGCGGCAGGCCCATCGTGCCCAGCAGCAGTGCCAGCAAGAGGGAGGCCGTCTCGTAGACGTCGAAGCCTGAGGGCCCCGCCTCGACGGGGAACACGAGTGCCGGATCGAAGTCGTGGGGCCCACCGCTGAGCGCGAAGGCGATGAACACCACCGGCACCAGGAGGGCGGTGAGCTTGAGCCAGTACTGGAAAGCCTGCACGTAGGTGATCGCCCGCATGCCGCCGGCCGCGACCGCCGCCGCCACGAGCACCGCGACGGTCACCGCTCCCACCCACTCCGGCAGACCGGCGACGACCAGCAGGGTGAGCCCGGCTCCGTGCAGCTGCGGCACGATGTACAGCCAGCCGATGACGAGCACCGCGATGCTCGTCACGCGCCGCGCGGAGGTCGACTCCAGCCGGGCCTCGATGAAGTCGGGGATCGTGTAGGCGCCGCTGCGTCGCAACGGGGCGGCCACGAACACGAGCACCAGGAGGTAGCCGGCGGCATAGCCGATCGGGAACCAGAAGCCGCGCGCACCATCGAGCAGCACGAGGCCCGACAGCCCGAGGAACGTGCCGGCCGAAAGGTACTCGCCGCTGATCGCCGAGGCGTTCCACACCGGCCGCACGGTGCGCGAGGCGACGAAGAAGTCTCCCGTCGTGCGCGAGATACGGAGGCCGTAGATGCCGATCAGCAGCGTCGCGACGATGACCAGCGCGACCCCGACGAGGTCAAGCACCGCGTTCATTCGCGATCCCGCAGCGCCCGGTACCGGCGCTCGTTGCGGCGGGCGGTGCGCACGTACAGCACCGCGAACACCACGATGATCGGGTAGAACGCGTACGCCTGCAGCAGCCAGGACAGCGGCAGGCCCCACACCAGGATGCGGCCGATCTCGGGGATGAGCGCGATCGCCAGGGTGAGCGCGACGACCACGACCACGAACCCGGCGACCGTCCCCAGTGCGAGGCGGAGCTGGCTGCGCATCAGGGCCCGCGCGTACACGGCATCCGCTTCGTCCACGGGAGCACCGGGCAGTGCGATGCCGCGGGTGAGGGTCGCCGGCCGCCGGTCGGGGAGGTCGGCCGTGACGCGCACCCGCTTCGGCTTCTCGGTCATCCGGCGCCCTCTCCGCGCACCAGCGCCTCGCGCACGGCCGGCACCATCCGTCGGCTCACCGGAAGCGAGAGCCCGCCGATCGAGACGGCGGCCTCCGCGCCGGAGAGACGCGCCTCGGTCACGGCGGAGACGCGCACGAGCGACGAGCGGTGGATGCGCAGGAACCCGGCATCCGTCCACCGCGTCTCCAGCTCGGAGATGGGGATGCGCACCAGATGGCCCGCGCCGTCGCCGGTGTGCAGCCGGGAGTAGTCGCCCTGCGCCTGCACCCAGGTCACCTCGCTGCGCCGCACGAACCGCACCGCGGAGCCGACCGTGACCGGCAGCACCTCGTCGTCACCGGATGCCGTGGCGTCGCCGACCTCGACCACCCGGTCGACCGCCTGGCGCAGCCGCGCGGCCCGCACGGGCTTGAGGAGGTAATCGGCCGCGCGCAGCTCGAACGCCTCCACCGCCTTGGCATCGTCGGCCGTGACGAAAACGACCGCCGGGGGCACGGCGAGAGTCATCAGGGCCCGGGCGAGTTCGGTGCCGCTGAGCCCCGGCATGTGGATGTCGAGGAAGGCGATCCGCACCGCGCGCTCCGACATCAGCCGCAGCGCCTCGGCCCCCGACGACGCCGTGAGGATCTCGCCGATGCGCGGATCGGTGCGCAGCAGGTGCACGAGCTCGTCCAGGGCGGGGTTCTCGTCATCCGCGACGAGGACATCGACCGGCAGCGCGCTGTTCGTCGGCATCGTCATCGTCGTCACTCGGTGTCCGGATCGTGCTGCGGTTGGGACTTCGGGACCCGCATGCCCACCAGGGTACCCGCGCCGGTGTTCGTCTCGACCACCAGACCACCGTCGGCACCGTAGAGCTGGCGCAGCCGGGTGTCGACGTTGCGGAGGCCGACGTGCACGCCGTCGTCGCTCGCGGTGAGCGTCGCCCGCAGGGCTTCGGGGTCCATCCCCACGCCGTCGTCCTCGACGGTGATCTCGGTGTGCGTGCCGTCGTCGCGCGAGGCGATGCGGATCTCTCCCCCGCCCTCGCCCGGTTCGAGCCCGTGTCGCACCGCGTTCTCGACGAGCGGCTGCACGGAGAGGAAGGGGATGACCGTCGCGAGGGTCTCCGGCGCGATCTGCAGCGTCACCCGCAACCGGTCGCCGAAGCGTGCGCGCTCCAGCTCGAGGTAGGAGTGGATGCTGCCCAGCTCCTCGGCGAGCGTGG
Source organism: Microbacterium sp. GQ128 (assembly GCF_059758615.1). Taxonomy (NCBI): domain Bacteria; kingdom Bacillati; phylum Actinomycetota; class Actinomycetes; order Micrococcales; family Microbacteriaceae; genus Microbacterium; species Microbacterium sp. GQ128. The sequence goes on along the minus strand of NZ_JCAXDY010000003.1, from coordinate 13,178 downwards.
TGAACTCCCCCTGCCGCCGGAACGAGTAGCGCGTGAAGTCGGCGAACTCGAGCACCAGCTCCCGGGCGCGTTCGGGGTCGGTGAGGATGAACGAGGCGATCGCGGTGAGGGCGTTGTAGATGAAGTGCGGCGAGATCTGCGCCCGCAGCGACCGCAGCTCCGCCTCGGCCAACTGCGTCCTCGATGCGTCGAGTCCGCCGAGCTCGACCTGCGCCGCGCACCAGTCGGCCACCTCTTCGGCCGCCCGCACGAGTGCCGCCCCCACGGGTGCCGCGAACGCCACGACGACGCCCACGACCCGGCCGTCGACACGGATCGGCGCGCCGACGGCCTCGAGGTCGTCGTCACGGCCCGATGCGGGGAACACCTGCCGACGCCCGGAAGCCCTGACCTGCGCCGCGATGCGGACCGCCGCCGACTCCAGCCCGTCGGACGAGCCGTCGAACGAGACCGTGTCGTCGGAGCCGACGATCGCCACCGCGGCGCTGCCGAGCAGCACCCGCAGATGGCGTGCGGCCTTGACGACATCGGGGGCCGCGAGACCTGCGCGCAGGTGCGGAGCGGCGAGGCTCGCCTGATGCAGAGCCGTGAGCGCCGCCTGCTCCGCGTCGCTGCCGAGGTAGGTCGCCCCGCGCGCGAGCCGGCGGGCGAGCAGCAGCAGCAGCGTCAGGACGACGCCGCCGAGCACGCCGAGGACCGCTGCGAGGACGACGTCGGTCATGGGATCAGCTACTTTCGACCGGCCGCGGCCACGAGGTCGAGCCTCGGTGCGATCGATTCATCCATGCGTGAGATCTCCTTCTCGGAGATGCGATTGCGTCGCGCGCGATCCGGCCACGACGAGAGCGTCTCGGCCACCCTCGCCATGTGCTCCCGCGCCCTGCGCTGCGTCAGGTCGCAGTCGTCCGCGAGCGCGAGAAGACCCTCGATCTCCGTGTCATACGTGTCGGCACCGGCGATCGAGGTCGACCGGCTCCTGGCGAGATCCGGATTCGGATTGACGTCGAAGGCGGGGCTGAGCGTCCAGGCGTTGCCATCGCTGAGGAAACCATGGTTGCGCAGGTGGTCGTCCGTGTTGCCGAGAACGACGTTGGCGATCACTCTGTCGTAGAGGTCGGCGAGCCCGGCGCGAGGCGAACGCGCGATGTCGCGGATGGCGTCGGCGATCTCGACGTAGTCATGGTGCTCGCCGTCCGCGGCGCCGATCGCCGTCATGGCGCTGATGTATCCGACGCGCTGCTGCGTCGCGTCCCGGTCGAAGCGGCGCAGGATGAGAACGCAGCGCTCCCCCAGTCGTGTGAGACGGAACCCCGGCACGGCGATACCGCAATCCGACAACAGACCGAGGCTGGTCGCCTCCCAGGCCATGACGTCCCAATCGTCGCTGGAATGCGGGAATTTCGCGAACCCGAGAGACCCGTCCTCGAGTCGCACCGATGCCTTCGGCCGCGCGCCTCCCAGGCCTGTGGTCCCGGTGTCGAGCAATTGCTTGACCGCCTCGGTGTAGTCCTCGTCGCCGGAGAGCTCGTCGCTGCGGCGCAGGAGGTTCGGAAGTTCGACGATCGCCGGGACATGAGCTTCCGCACCGAGGAAGTTCTCCGTCCCCGCGGCTCGAAAGCGCAGCGCGCCCTGGCGGGTGTCGTCGCTCACGCCCAAGAGGTAGCTCACGTCATCGAGGCTCCGCGGAGCCCGACCGGCCTCGCGGGCGGCTATCCGCTCGGCCTTGTCGATGAGGTTGCGGCCCCAACGGTCTGGCGAACTGTCCGAGAACGCCCGCAGCATCCCCGGCTGATACTGGGGGCCGGGAACGAGCTGCAGCGACGGATCGATGTTCACGCCGCCACGTGAGAGGTACGCAGCGTCATAGAGGAAGGTGGTGGCGAGCGACCTGCCCGTCGTGAAATGCGCCTGTCCGACCAGCTGCATGTCGCCACGGTCGTCGCTGTAGACCTCATAGTCGCTCATCGCGCGCGTGTCTTCTCGAGGCTCGATGCGCGGAGCCGACCGATGTCGGTGCTCAACGGGTCGGCGGCGTTCACGACCGCCTCGAGGATGCCGAGCGCCCGCAGCACCTGAGCGACGTTCTCGAACGTCACCGACGCGTTGCCCGTCTCGATCTTGCGCAGCGTGTCCCGGGAGATGTTCGCTCGCTCCGCGACCTGCTGGGCCGTCAACCCCAGCACCATGCGCCATCCCCGGATGTGCTCGCCGAAAGCCTCCATGTCCCGCGTGATGCGATATCCGGCCATGCGTGCCACCTCCTCGACGTAGCTATGACGAACATATTAGCCATAACGCGGAGTTATGACCAGAATGTTCGTCATAGCTTGCCTAGGGCGCCGCCGCAGATCTCAGCAGCAGCGCGCACCGGGGTTGCGGTCCTGGTCGTCCATCCGCTGCCGCCAGAACTGCCGCTCGGTCAGCGGCTCCTCGTCCGGGTGCACGCGCCGCTGATGGGCGACATAGGTCGCATAGGCGCTGTCGCCCATCAGGTTCGTCATGTACCAGCGGATGCCGCGGCCCACCCGTCCCACGGCGCCCAGCAGCGTCCGCAGGAGGGTGGTCGCGGCATCCGTCCGACTCATGGTGTCGGCCATCTCAGTGCGACGAGGCCTTGCGCTCGTCGGCGAGGATCGGCTCCCACTGCTTCTCGAGCTCGCGCTCCGCGGAGCTGGGCAGGAACCCGGCCGGGGCGAAGCGGCGCGAGGCGACCGGCTCGTCTTCGGTGTTCTCGCCGCCGCCGTTGCGGATGGCCTTCACCGTGGCGATCACGGCGGTGACCATGACGACGATCGCGAGCGTGACGAAGATGATCGACAGGGTGCCCTGCACGGCCGTGTTGCGGATGACCGCGTCGAGCACCGCCGGTTCACCGAGCGCGGTGTCACCCGAGTCACGGGCGGCCACGTACTTGAAGTGGTTCGCCCAGTAGCCGATGGCCGGCACCGGGGACGCGATCTTGTACAGCGACGCCGTGATGGTCACGACCGCGGTGAAGGCGAGCGGCAGCGCGATGATCCACAGCCACTTGAAGTAGCTGCGGCCGCGCTTGGCGACGATCGCCAGCACCACGGCGAGCGCGATCGCGGCGAGCAGCTGGTTCGCGATGCCGAACAGCGGGAAGAAGGTGTTGATGCCGCCGAGCGGGTCGGTCACGCCGAGGATGAGGATCGCTCCCCAGCCGGCGACCATGATCGCGGTGCAGATCCAGACGCCGGGACGCCACGAGACGTCACGGAACTTGGGGAACCAGGCGCCGATCGAGTCCTGCAGCATGAAGCGCGCGACACGGGTGCCGGCATCCACCGCGGTGAGGATGAACAGCGCCTCGAACATGATCGCGAAGTGGTACCAGAACGCCATGAGCGCCTGGCCGCCGAGGGCCTGCTGCATGATGTGCGCGAGGCCGAGTGCCAGGGTCGGAGCCCCACCGGTGCGCGACACGATCGACTCCTCACCGACCAGCGTGGCCGTGCCGGTGAGCATCTCGGGCGTGAGGTTCACCCCCGTCAGGCCCAGAGAGTTCACGAAGGCGACGGCCCCTTCGACCGTGCCGCCCGTCGCCGAGGCCGGCGCGTTCATCGCGAAGTAGATGCCCTGGTCGATCGAGATCGCGGCGACGAGGGCCATGATCGCGACGAACGACTCCATGAGCATGCCGCCGTATCCGATGAAGCGCGTCTGGCGCTCCTTCTCGATGAGCTTGGGCGTGGTGCCGGACGCGATCAGCGCGTGGAATCCCGACAGCGCTCCGCAGGCGATCGTGACGAACAGGAAGGGGAAGAGGGGACCGGCGAAGACCGGACCCATACCGTTCTCGCCGAAGATGCTGATCGCCGGGACCGTGATCTCGGGGCGCACCAGCACGATGGCTCCGGCGAGCATGACGATCACGCCGATCTTCATGAAGGTCGACAGGTAGTCACGCGGGGCCAGCAGCAGCCACACCGGGAGCACAGCGGCGATGAAGCCGTAGATGATGATGCCCCAGGCGATGGTGGTGCGGTCGAGGTGGAAGATCGCCTGACCCCACTCGGTGCCGGCGACCCAGCCTCCGCCGATGATCGCGGCCATCAGCAGTGCGAAGCCGATGATCGAGACCTCGGTGACCTTGCCGGGACGCAGGTAGCGCAGGTAGACGCCCATGAAGAGCGCGATCGGGATGGTCATGGCGACCGAGAAGACGCCCCACGGACTCTCGCCGAGCGCGTTGACGACGACGAGGGCGAGGATCGCGACGATGATCAGCATGATCAGCAGCGAGGCGATGATCGCCGCGGTGCCGCCGATCTTGCCGAGCTCCTGTCGCGCCATCTGGCCGATCGTGCGACCGCCGCGGCGCATCGAGAAGAAGAGGACCGTGTAGTCCTGCACGGCACCGGCGAGCACGACGCCGACGATGATCCAGATGGTGCCGGGGAGGTAGCCCATCTGCGCGGCGAGCACCGGTCCGACGAGTGGTCCGGCGCCGGCGATGGCGGCGAAGTGGTGGCCGTAGAGCACGCGCCGGTCGGTGGGGACGTAGTCCTTGCCGTCCTGCTTGACCTCGGCGGGCGTGGCCCGGCGGTCATCGGGCCGGGTGATGTACTTCTCGATCACCTTCGAGTAGAAGCGGTAGCCGATCAGGTACGTGCAGACCGCGGCGAACACGAACCAGATCGCGTTGACGGTCTCGCCGCGGACGATCGCGAGCATGGTCCACGCGACGGCACCCAGCAGGGCGATCGCCGCCCAGAGGATGACCTTCGGCAGGGTCCAGCGGTTCGCCTTCTCGTGATGCTCCTCGGTGAGGGCGACGGAGGGGAGTTTCGGGTCGGTGACGATGACGGGTTCGGTGCCCGGTGCGGTCATGGGAGTCTCCTCGGGATACGCGACATTGCGTTCCCCCACGTTAGGAAAGGGCGGAGGCCGGACACGGAGCCGGAAGCGGATGCTGCGACGAGCGGCACCGATCACGCGATGAACGGATGCCCGTGCGCGCACACAGCGCCCCGCGGAAGGGAGACCGCGGGGCGCTGTGCTGTGGGGGCTACTCCGGTTTCGGCGTCTCCGGTGCCCCGGTCTCCGGTGCCGGAGTCGGCGCCGGGGTCTCCGGTGCGGGAGTCTCCGGGGCCTCTGCCTCCGGTGCATCCGTCTCCGGTGCCGGGGTCTCCGGCGCCTCGGCCGGCGGCGTCTGCTTCTCCGCGTCCGGCGTCGTCACCGTCACGACGGTGCGGACGGCCGAGTCGCCGTACTGGACGAGTCCGAGGTAGCGGGTGCCGGCTGTGAGGCCGGTCCAGCTGAGGTCGTAGCTCGTCTTCTCACCGCGGACGGCGGCGATCGGATTCGGCGTCGCGGTGAACGCACCCTCGCCGCCCGGCTGCACGTTGGCGTAGGACATGTCCCACGTCATCGGCCCCGTCGTCGAGTACACGTTCGCCACCACCAGGTAGGTGCCGGCGGTCGGGGCCGGAACCGTGACCTGCTCGTCTGCCGAGCCGGTCGCCGACTGCCAGTTCTCGTAGTACCGCAGGTCGTCCGGGCTCACCACGCGGTACACGGTGAGGTCGAGGTCGCTGCCGTCGTCGTCCGACGAGTCGAGGTCGAACCGGGAGAGCGTCGTCCCCTCCGGCACGTCCACGATCCAGGCGACGTCCTTGTTCGCATCACCCGAGTTCTCGTCGCCCGAGTGCCCCTCGACCGGGTTGTCCGGGTCGCTGAGCAGCTCGTAGGCGGTGAGGCCCGAGAGGTTGAGAGCCAGGTCGCCGTCGAGACCGGGGGTGATCTCCACCGACGTGCTGCCGTCGACGCCGGTGCCGGTGACCTCTGCCGGGGCATCCGCCGTGACCGGGAACACCGCGATCGGCGAACGCACCGAGTTCTTCGCGCTCTTCCAGGTGAGCGAACCCGTCGCCCACTCCTCCACCGGCGCGCTCTTGTTGTCGAACGTGACGGTGAAGGACTTGGTCTGACCCGGCTTGTCGAACTTCAGCTGCTGCGGGGTGACCTTGACGTCGACACCCGGGACGGAGGCCTTCGCGGTGAAGGTGCCCTTCTCGGTCGACGTGACCGTGCGGGTGACGGTCTGCGCGCTGGCGAGGGAGCCGATCGAGATCGACGCCTGGTTCAGATCGCTGCCGTCGATGGGCTCGATCCCCGGGAAGTCCGACAGGCCCTTCCCATCGAGGAACGCCGCCCAGTCCTTGACCCCGTTGAGGTACAGCAGACCGGGGTTCAGGTACCGCTTCGGGTCGACCTGACCCGCACCCTGCTCGAACGGGTCGGTGTTCTTCGATCCGTCGGGCAGCACGGTGTCGTAGGCGGTGGTCATCATCGCCGACCGGATCTCACCCGGCGTCGCCTTCGGGTGCTCACCGAGGTACAGCGCCCCGAGACCGGCCACGTGCGGCGAGGCCATCGAGGTGCCGGAGAGGATGCCGAAGGTCGGCTCCTCATCGGGTCCGTTGTTCGTCGCCGCGAGGATCGCGACGCCCGGGGCCGCGACATCCGGCTTCAGCACATCGCTGCCGTCGGCCAGCATCGGTCCGCGGCTCGAGAAGCCCGCGATCTGCGGGGTCGGGGTGGTCACGCCGGTGGTGTTCTCGCCGACGAGGGTGATCGGACGGTCGACGCCGCCCTGCACGTAGGCGAGTACGGCGGCGCGGTGCACGGCGTTCAGGTGCACGGTCGGGACGGCGTGGAAGTCGTTGTCGAGCGAGTCCGCTCCACCCGGCACGTTCACGAGGACCATGCCGATGCCCCCGGCATCCTTCACGACCTGCGACTTCTCGGCGCGTGCGTTGCCGCCGCGGTCGCAGACCACGATGTGTCCGGCGACCTTCGCGGGGTCGAGGGTGCCCGGCAGGCAGAGCTGCGGGTCGACGGCTCCGGCCGCGGCGGCATCCACCGCGGCGATCGACGGGCCGGTGACGCTCTCACCGAACGGCACGCTCACCGATGCTCCGGCCTGCTCGAACCCGTCGAACTGCACCGTGCCCTCCCAGGTGGGGATGGTCGATGCGGCGACGGTCGTGTACCAGGGCGACGCGTGGTCGGCCGTGACCGGGTCGGGGCCGTCGTTGCCGGCACTCGTCGCGACGAAGACGCCCGCAGCCGCGGCGTTGAAGAACGCGATGTCCTCCGGCGCCAGCACCGTGCTCGCAGCCCCGCCGCCGATGGAGTAGTTGATCACGTCGACGCCGTCGGCGACGGCCTGATCGATCGCGGCGACCAGGTCGCTCAGCGCGCAGATGTCGTCGGTGGTGACGGTCGTGTCCGGGCCGACGTAGCAGGCCTTGTAGGCCGCGACCTTCGAACCGGGGGCGACGCCCGAGACCGTGCCGAAGTCGACGTCCTCGATCGCGGCGTCGACCTTGAAGTTGCCCGCCGCGGTGCTCGCGGTGTGCGAGCCGTGGCCGTCGCCGTCACGCGGCGAGAGGTAGTCGTACTGGAAGTCGAAGCCGGCGGCCTCGGCTCCGGTGTAGAAGTACTGTCCGCCGATGAGCTTCGACGAGTAGTCGCTCTTGTCCCAATCCTGGCCTTCGACCATCGCACCCTGGAACTGCCCGCCGTCGGACTTGTCGAAGTACACGTAGGTGCCGTCGGTGTAGGGCTGGTTGCCCTTGTGCCGGCTCTGCTGCTTCTTCTGCTTCTTGATCTTCTTGCCCTCGAAGGAGGGGTGCTCCGGCGCGATGCCGGTGTCGATCACGCCCACCACGACGCCTTCGCCGGCCTTCTCGACGCCGCCGGTCTGCTGCCACACGCCTCCGCGGCCCTTGCGGTCGTCGCCGAGCCCGAGGAAGTCGGTGGACGTCTGCGCGTCGGGGTGCCTGACCTCGTCCGGGTAGACGCCGAGGACGTCCTTCGACGCACGGAGCGCATCGACCTGCTCGCCGGAGAGGTCGGCACTGAAGCCATTGAGTGCGACCTGATAGGTGTTGTCGGGCGTGACGCCCACGTCGCTGATCAGGTCGGTCTGCTGGGTCTGGAGGTGCTTGACGTACCGCTGCGAGTCCTGCGACTGCGTCTCGAGCTGCTCGCCCTCGGCGGGCTTCGTGGCCTTCAGGCCCTTGACGTCGCCCTCGTAGCTGGCGAGCGGATCGGCCTTCATGACCACGATGTAGTGGCCGGGGGTGCCCGCGACCGGGACAGGATGCGTCACCTCCTCGGTCGCGGCGTAGCCGGTTGTTGCCGTCGATGCGATGAACAGAGTCGCCAGGGTGGTGGCTGCTGCCATCCGGAGGGGTGTTCGACCCATGTGCTGCTCCCGATGATCACGGTGCAACCGCGTTGCTGCACCGCGGCCAACATAGCCCCGCTCTTCGCCGCCGGAGAGAGAACTGGTCGATCGGCCAACCGGCCTTCGCCGATCGGCCAGGGTTATGCACGGCCGCCCTCCCGATAGGTCGACAGTAAGCTGGAGAGGTGGCCCGCACCCCCGTCCTGACGACCCGAGTACTGCTCGTCTGCGCAGCGATCGGCGTCGCGACGGGCATCCTCGCGGGCATCGCCGGATGGGTGACCCCCGTGCTGCTGGCGAGTCCCCTGCTGTTCCTCTACGGCCTCGTGCTCGGCTCGCATGTGCTGCCGGGGATCATCGCGCAGGAGGTGCTGCGACTGCCGCTGGTCGCCCTGATCACCCACGTGTTCGCGGCGCTGATCGCGAGTGCCTTCAACCCGGCCTGGGCGCTGCGGTTCATCGGCACCGCCCTGCTGTTCGGGCTCATCCAGGAGGGCGTCGCCGCCCTCACCCGCTACCGGTCCTGGGGGCCGTGGCGCTTCTTCATCTCGGCGGCCGTGATCGGTGTGATCGTCGCGGTCGTGGTGTTCTTCGCCGCGCACCTGTCGGTCATGCCTGTATGGGCGCAGATCCTGTACCTCGCGATCTCGGTGCTCGGCCCGATCGCGTGGACCGCAGTGGGGCTCGCGATCGGCTCGGCGCTGCGCAGGGCCGGGGTCGCTCGGCGCTGACCGCCGGGTTTCTGGTCGATGGCGGATCAGGTAAGGCTCAGCTAAGTTAGACGAGTACGATCCGTCGACCCGGGACTCCGCCGTGCGCCCATCCGCGCCCCTGCTGAGCGTGCGTGAGCTCTCGCTCACCCACGCCGATGCCGCGCACCCCTCGCCCCGCGACGTGACCTTCGACATCGACCCCGGAGAGGTCGTGCTGCTGCTCGGACCATCCGGCTCCGGCAAGTCCACCCTCACGCTCGCCCTCAACGGGCTGATCCCGCACGCGTTGCCTGCGACCATGACCGGCACGGTCGAGGCCGGCGGAATCGACACCGCCGCCGCGCAGCCGGCCACGCTGAGCACGCACGTCGCCATGGTCTTCCAGGACCCGGATGCGCAGATCGTCACGGGCACCGTCTACGACGAGGTGGCGTTCGGCCCGGAGAACCTCCTGCTCGCACTCGACGTCGTACGGGGCCGCGTCGAAGCGGCGCTGCGTCGGGTGGGACTCTGGGATCGGCGCGACGAGAACCCGGATCACCTGTCCGGCGGAGGGCGGCAGCGGCTCGCGATCGCCTGTGCCCTCGCGATGGGCTCTCCGCTGATCGTGCTCGACGAGCCGACGGCCAACCTCGACCCGCAGGGCATCGATGACGTCTACGCGGCACTGGCCGATGTGGTCGCCGCCGGAGACCGCGCGATCCTCCTCGTCGAGCACAACCTCGACGCGGCGATGGACTTCGTCACGCGCACCATCGTGCTCGACCGCGACGGCAGGGTCGTGTTCGACGGGCCGGCGGCCGAGGTCATCCGTACGCATGCCGACGAACTCGTCGGGATGGGCGTCTGGCTGCCGGCGGCGACGCTCGCCGCGCTGCGACTGCGGGATCGGGGCTTCTCCTTCGATCCCCTGCCGCTGACTCCGGACGAGCTCGGCGCCGCCCTCGCGGAGGATGCCGCCTCTTCCTCCTCTGCTCAGTCGACGAGCGGAACGCCGCCGCGGTCGACGAGCGATGAGCGGGGCGATGAGCGAGGCGATGAGCGGGGCGGCGAGACGAAACGCGCCACCGAGGCGATCATCCGTGCCCGCGGGTTGACCGTGCGGCGCCGACGGACCGAGATCCTGCACGGGATCGACCTCGACCTCGAACCGGGGAGCCTCACCGCGATCGTGGGCGCGAACGGTGCCGGCAAGACCACCCTGATCCAGGCTCTCGCGGGCGTCGTGCCGCCCCCGCGGGGTCAGGTATCGATCGACGGCATCGATCCGGGCACGGCCTCGCCCCGCGACCTCGCCGCGCGCCTCGGCTTCGTGTTCCAGAACCCGGAGCACCAGTTCATCGCGCACACGGTGTTCGACGAGCTGGCGCACGGGTTGCGGCTACGGCATGTGCCGGAGACGGAGATCGCCTCCCGCGTCGAGGAGATGCTCACGCGGTTCGGCCTCGAGCACAAGGCGGGCGTGCACCCGTTCCTGCTGTCGGGCGGCGAGAAGCGACGGCTCTCGGTCGGCACGGCTCTGATCACGCGGCCGCGCGTCCTCGCGCTGGACGAGCCGACGTTCGGGCAGGACCGCGCGCGGGCGGCCGAGCTGCTCGATCTGCTGCAGAACCTCCGCGCCGAAGGCACGACGATCGTGATCGTCACGCACGATCTGCAGCTCGTGGCGGAGCACAGCACGCACATCGTGATGCTCGCCGAAGGGCGGGTGCGGGCGGCGGGTCCCACCGCGTCGCTGTTCCGCGATCAGCAGCTGTTCGCCGACGCCGGGCTCCGCATGCCGGCGCTGCAGCGCGTGCTGGCATCCGCAGGCCTCGAGGTGACCCGGTGAGCGCCGGCGTCACGGGCAGCGCTGCACGCCGCGTTCCCCACGCCGCCGGAGATCGTGCGTTCGATCCCTATGCCCGGATGACGGCGACCTCGCCGCGTCAGTTCCTCTACGCTCTGAATCCGCTCGCGAAGGTGGCGGGCTTCGCCCCGGCGATGGTGCTGCTCGTGTTCGTCCGCGACCTCGCCACCCCGGCCGCGTTCCTCCTGCTCGCGTACGTGCTGATCCTGGTCGGCGCCCGCCTCACGCGTCGACTGCTCGCTCTGCTGCTGCTCGGACTCCCGGCGGGCATGCTGCTGGTCGCGGTCGGATTCTCGCTGTGGGTGGACGCCGGTCTCGTCGACGGCAGTACGCCGCTCGTGCGGATCGGCGACTGGACGCTTTACAGCGGTGCTCTGGTGATCGGGTCGGCGACGGCGCTGCGCCTCGGTTCGATCACGGCGCTCGCCCTCGTCGGCGGACTCACCACCAGTGGTCCGGATCTCGTGCGGGCGAGCGTGCAGCAGCTGCGGGTGCCGTACCGCGTCGGGTACACGGCGCTGGCGGCGTTCCGGTTCGTGCCGAGGTTCGGGCATGAGCTGGCTGTGATCCGCGCGGCGCACCGGGTGCGCGGGTACCACGGCGGGGGCGGACCGTTCGCCCGCATCGCTCGCGGCTGGGGCTACATCGTGCCGCTCCTCGCCGGTGCCATCCGCCATGCCGAGCGCGTCGCCCTGGCGATGGATTCCCGGGCCTTCGGCGCCCATCCCACCCGCACCGAGCGGCATCTCGTGCCGTTCCGTGTGCGGGACACCGTCTTCACCCTCACGACACTGCTGGCGTCCGCCGCCATCTTCGTCGCCTTCTTCCCCTGGCAGCTTCCCTGAAAGGCGCCCCATGGCATACAGCAAGCTGGTCAAACCCGAGACCACCGAGCTCATCCATCTGACGGTCCTGCGCACCGAGCGGCTTTCGGCGCACTGGATCCGCGTGACTCTCGGCGGCGGTGAGATCGAGAAGTTCCGGCCGATGGGCTTCGACCAGTGGTTCCGGCTGTTCCTGCCCATCGGCGGCGATGCGGGCCTCGAGCGGGTGCCGGCGAAGGCGAACAAGATGTTCGGGTATCTGAAGTTCCTGCGCATCCCCGACGGCGAACGGCCCGTGATGCGCAACTACAGCGTGCGCGCGTATCGTGCGGCGACAGCGGAGGCCGGCGCCGAGATCGACGTGGACTTCGTGCTGCACGGCTCGGCCGCCGACGGCACGGCCGGTCCGGCATCGCGCTGGGCGGAGACCTGCCAGCCGGGTGAGCATGTGCTGATCATCGACGAGGGGCTCACCTTCAACCCGCAGCGCGGCACGGATCGCGTCGTGCTCGTCGGGGACGAGACGGCACTGCCGGCGATCGCCTCGATCAGCGCATCGCTGCCCGTGGATGCCACCGGCACCGCGATCATCGAGGTGCCGAGCGAGGAGGATGCGCTGGAGTTCCCGCATCCGTCCGGTCTCGAGGTCGTCTGGATCGTGCGCCCTCACGATGTCGCTCCCGGTGCGCTGGCGCTGCAGACGCTGGGCCGCACCGCGCTGCCCGATGCCCCGTTCCACGCGTATGCGGCCGGTGAGCAGGCGCTCGCCTCTGGTGCCCGCAAGCACCTGGTGGGTGAGCGCGGTGTCGACAAGAGCGCCGTGAGCTTCTGCGGGTACTGGAAGATCGGCGCGGCTTCTCCGGCATCGAAGGCCGCTCGCGAGGCGGCAGCGGAGCCGCTGGCATGAGCGGCACGGACGCGGCGGTTTCCCGGCGAGGATCGGGCGGTACCGCGCGAAAGCCGGGTGGGCGGTTCCGCTTTCCCACCGCGATCCTGCTGACCTGTGCCGCGCTCGGTGTGGCGGGCGGCCTGCTGCTGGCGCCGGCGAACTGGTTGTCGACGCTGCTCTTCCCCGTGGCGCCCTTCGCGAGCGTGGCGCTGGCCGGGCTCTGGATGCTGCCGTCGGTCATCGCGCTGCGTCTGCTGCGACGCCCGCTGGTCGGGCTCCTGGTGGGCCTGCTCGCCGGCCTCGTGATCGTGCCGTTCTCGGGATACGGGTTCGGCAGCGTGGCGACGAATCTGTGGTGGGCGGCGTTCACCGAGCTGCCGTTCCTCTTCGTGATCTGGCGGTACTGGGGCACGTGGATGCACTATGTCGGCGCTGTCGTGGTGAGCTTCGTGTACCCGGTGCTGGCGTGGGCGTCGTTCGATCTGGGCAGCTTCCCGCTCGCCGTGCAGGCGCTGTTCTTCACGATCACGCTGGCCAGCTGCGTCGGTACCACTGCCCTGGGAATCCTCATCGCCGATCAGCTCCGCAAGGCCGGTGTGGGCGGTCGCCGCTCGCAACGATCCTGATGTGACGCCGGCTGCGACCGTTCCCCGGCGCCCCGCACCCGGTCTGCGCGGATGCATGG
>NZ_JCAXDY010000002.1:0-885176 GCF_059758615.1 Microbacterium sp. GQ128 | reverse complement strand
GCATCCGGCATCCGGCATCCGGCATCCGGCATCCGGCATCCGGCATCCGTGCCACATGTCGGACGGATGCACGGATGCAGGGCGACACGCCGTGTTCCGCCCCGACATCCGTCCGTTCTCCCGACATCCGAGCCGGGACCTCGATCAACCGAGCACGAGCTTGAGCTGCTCCACCGCCCAGTCCAGTTCGGTCGCGCGGATCACCAGCGGCGGCGCGATGCGGATGGTCTGACCGTGCGTGTCCTTCACGAGCACGCCCCGATCGAGCAGCTTCTCGGCGATCTCGCGGCCCGTCCCCTTGGCGGGGTCGATGTCGACGCCCGCCCAGAGACCGGCGATGCGGACGCCTGTCACACCGTGGCCGATCAGCGGCTGCAGCGCCTGCTCGAGATGCGCGCCGAGTGCCCGGGCACGCTCCTGGAACTCACCCGTCTGCAGCATCTCGACCACGCGCAGGCCCACCGCCGCAGCGAGCGGGTTGCCGCCGAAGGTCGAGCCGTGCTCACCCGGACGGATCACACCGAGCACGTCGCTGTTTCCGACCACGGCCGAGACGGGGAGGATGCCGCCGCCGAGGGCCTTGCCGAGCAGATACAGGTCCGGCACGACGCCCTCGCGGTCGCAGGCGAACGTCTCGCCCACGCGTCCGAGTCCCGCCTGGATCTCGTCGGCGATGAACAGCACGTTCTTCTCGTCGCAGATCTCGCGGATGCGGCGCAGGTAGCCCTCCGGCGGGATCACGACGCCGGCCTCGCCCTGGATCGGCTCCACGAGCACGGCGGCCGTGTCGTCGGTGATCGCCGCGGCGATGGCATCCGCGTCGCCGTACGGCACGACGTCGAATCCCGGCGTGTACGGACCGAAGTCGTCGCGTGCCTGCTCGTCGTCGCTGAAACTCACGATCGTGGTCGTGCGGCCGTGGAAGTTGCCGGCGGCGACGATGATGCGCGCCTTGCCTGCAGCGATGCCCTTGACCCGGTATCCCCAGGCGCGGGCGACCTTGATGCCGGTCTCGACGGCCTCGGCGCCGGTGTTCATCGGCAGCACGAGGTCTTTGCCGGCCAGCTCCGCGAGCGCCGCGGCGAACGGCTCGAGCCGGTCGCTCTGGAACGCGCGGCTGACGAGCGTGACCCGGCCGAGCTGCTCGGTGAGCGCGGCCACGAGCGCCGGATGCCGGTGTCCGAAGTTCACGGCCGAGTATGCGGCGAGCAGGTCGAGGTAGCGCTTGCCCTCGACATCCGTCACCCAGGCACCCTCACCGCGGGCGATGTTGACCGGCAGCGGGTGGTAGTTGTGCGCGACGTGCGGCTCGGTGTTCGCCTCGACGGCGCCGTCGGCGATGTCGACCGCGGTCACTCGGCACCCCGCAGCTCGAGCGTGCAGCACTTGATGCCGCCGCCGCCGAGCAGCAGCTCGGAGAGGTCGACGGTGATGGGGTTGTATCCGCGCTCGCGCAGCTGCTTCTCGAAGCCCTTGGCGCGCGGCGAGATGATCACGTTGTAGCCGTCGCTCGACGAGTTGAGGCCGAACACCGCGCCGTCTTCGTCCGACACGAGGATCGCGTCGGGGAAGCGCTTCTCGAGCTCGGCGCGGCTGGCGTCGTCGAAGGCGCCCGGGAGGTAGGCGATGTTCGCGCGCTCGGGGCCGCCGTTCTCCGTGCCCTGCACCGGGTCGAGCACGGCGATGGCGGTGTCGAGGTGGTAGAAGCGCGGGTCCACGAGGTTCAGCGAGACGACCTCGCGGCCGAACACTTCGCCCACCTCGCTGTGGCTGTCTCCTGTGGAGCGGAAGCCGGTGCCGGCCAGGATCACGTCGCCGACGAGCAGGAAGTCGCCCTCGCCCTCGTTGACCTCCTTCGGCATCACGGTGTCGTAGCCCGCCGCGCGGAACCAGTCGGCGAACGCCGGGGCCTCACCCTGCCGCTCGACGAAGCGGAACTCGGGCACGTATGCGCGGCCGTCGATGAGGAATCCGCCGTTGGCCGTGTAGACCATGTCGGGGTAGCCGGCGAGCGGCTCGATGAGTTCGACCGTGTGGCCGAGCTCGAGGTAGAGGTCGTGCAGCTTCTGCCACTGCGCCACTGCGTTGGCGGTGTCGGTGGGCCGCGACGGCTCCATCCACGGGTTGATGGAGTAGTTCACGGTGAAGTGCTCCGGCTTGCACATCAGGTAGTGACGGCGGTGCGCGGTGCGGGCAGGTGCGGTGGAGACGGCGGCTTCAGGCGTCGACATGGATGCTCCTCGAATGGACGGGCGCGGCGGACGCTGTCCTGGGGCCCGGCGGTCCTTCGACCCGCTGCTCGTTCAGAGCCGGCGACGGGGAAGATGCGACTCGGGCACGCCGGAGTCCATTGTGTCACCCGCCCCCTGTGCGCCGCCAGAGCCGCGCCCCATCCGAGGCCGTCACACTCCCGAGCTGCGGACGATGACCTTCCCGACAGTGTGCCCGGCCTCGAGGTGGGCGAGGGCGGCGGATGCTTCCGCGAACGGGTACTCGCGCTCGATCACGGGCACGATACGGCCGTCGGCGACGAGCTCGAGGAGCTTGGCCAGCACCTCGGGTCGCGGCGTCGCGGCGAGGGGACGGATGCGCCGCGAGCCGATCGACAGCACCGCAGCCCGCAGCATCCGCGGGATCGGTCCCAGCACGTGCCCGCCGTCGCCGGTGACCAGCACGATCCGGCCGCCGTGCCCGACGAGGCGCTGCAGCTCGCGCAGCGGCATCCCTCCGGCGATGTCGACGATCGCGTCGAAGCGGCCGGCCGGGATCTCGCTCAGCGGCGACTCGCGGTGGTCGAACGTGCGCACGGCGCCGAGGCGCTCGACCAGCGGGGCGTTGCGGGCGCTGCACGCGGCCCAGACCTCGGCCCCACGGAGCGCGGCGAGCTGCACCGCGAACGTGCCGACGCCGCCGGATGCGCCGATGATCAGCACCCGCGGAGCCTCTCCTCCACGCAGGCCGACGCCGGCGAGATCGAGGGCCTGCCACGCGGTGCCGCCGGCGATCGGGAGGGAAGCCGCGGCCTCGGCCGTGATGTCGGGCGGGGTCGGCACGAGCCGGGAGGCGGGCACCCGCACGTACTCGGCGAGTCCTCCGCCTCCGACCAGCTCGCCCACGACGTCTTCGCCGATCTCGGCGCTCACGACGTCGGGACCGACCGCGACGACGGTGCCGGCGACCTCCATGCCGCGCACCGGGTGCTTCGGACGGGTGAGGCCGAAGATCGGGCGCACGAGCAGTGGATCACCGAGCAGCAGCCGCACATCACCCGCGTTCAGCGAGGTGGCCCGCACCTTCAGGAGCACTTCTCCGCGATGCGGCACCGGCACCGGGATCTGCTCGAGACTCACCCCGGACGACGGGCCGTAGGTCTCGCGTCGCCAGGCGTTCATCGTCTCGGTCATGATGCTCCTCCGGATGCGGGTGGGGCGGGGTAGGTGAAGAGGTCATCGAGCCCGACCCCGAACGCCCGCGCGATCTGGAACGCCAGCTCCAGTGTGGGCGAGTACTTCTGCTGCTCGATGGCGATGAGCGTCTGCCGGGTCACACCGACGGTGCGGGCGAGCTCGGCCTGGGTGAGGCCCGCCTGCTCGCGATGTGCACGGATGCTGTTGGAGACGAGGGTCGGCTTGACCATCAGATGAGCCCCCGCCGGTAGGCGATCACGCGGGCGACGCCGCCGACGAGCGCCGAGATCGCGAAGCCCAGGTACATGGTGTTCGCGATCCAGAAGACGTCGGCACCGACCGCGCACAGCGCGATGACCCCGAGCCCGGCGATCACGACGAAGGCCTGCTCGACCCGCCCGCCCATGCGGCTGATGTCACGGTCGCGGATGTCGGAGCGGCCGGCGCCGTCCGGGTCCTTCATGCCGGCGAGGATGCCCCAGACGATGCTGATGACGATCGTCGCGACGATGCCTCCGACGATGGTCCACAGCATGAGCGGGAACCAGTCGACGGTGGTGAGCGGCGCTCCCCCGGCCTGCTGGAGCACCAGCACGACGTAGACGATCAGCGCGATCGGGCTGACGATGAGTCCCGCCCAGGCGTTGCGTTCTTCGTAGACCATGATGCCTCCGATGTAAAAGATTCTTGACACTCACGCTACGCCCGCGGGGCGGTTGTGTCAAGAATTCTTTACACGCCTACGCATTCCGGTCGCAGTTCCTGCCGCACCCACGCGAATCGGGCGGCAGGAAGTGCGACCGGAGCATCAGCAAGCGGCAGGAAGTGCGACCGGAGCATCAGCAAGCGGCAGCGGGCGGCAGCCGAGCTCAGATCACGTCGCTGCTCCAGGGATCGAGGTTGCCGTAGCGGTGCGCGGTGATCGAGATCGACTGCTCGTGCACGAACGGCAGCAGCTCGATCCGGGCGGCCGCCGTGACCTCGCCGTCGTATACCGCGAGGTCGGGATCGCCCCCGGATGCCGTCGCCAGGGCCGTGTGCAGCGCGGCGACCGCGGCGCGACCGCCGACCAGCCGCACCCGGTCGCTCACGGGCAGCGCGGCAACGCCCTCCACGGCATCCTCCGCGCGGAGCATCCGCTGCATCCACTCCTCGTCGGTCTCGAGGAAGACCGCGGCGTCGAGGTCGCCGAGCGCGCGGCGCACGTCGGCGGGCAGGCCGACCGGCGTCGAGAGGACGAAGTCCGCTCCCGAGCGCACGCCCGCGATCACCACGCGCAGCAGATCCTGCAGCGCCGCATCTTCCGTGGCCCGGATCTCGACCGGCACCGGACGGTACCGGAAGAGGTTCCGCTCCACTCCGAGGTGCGACACGTCGCGCACCTGCCCGAACTCGCGGTCCCAGGCCAGGGCATCCGAGAGCGCTGAGCGCCGCAGCCATTCGAACGCCTCGTACTCGAGCGACGACTGCGCCGACTCGATGAGCGCGGTGATGCGGGAGTCGAGCCCTCGCAGATGCAGCGTGCTGGATGCCGGTCCGCCCGGCTGCGAGCGCCAGGATCCGAGCCCGATCAGGTAGTTCGGGCCGCCCGCCTTGGCGCCGGGACCGACGGCCGAGCGCTTCCAGCCGCCGAACGGCTGCCGCTGCACGATCGCCCCGGTGATGCCGCGGTTCACATAGAGGTTGCCCGCCTGCACGCGGTCGAGCCAGAAGGCGAGGTCGTCCCGATCCTGGGTGTGCAGCCCGGCGGTGAGCCCGTAGGCGACGGCGTTCTGCAGCTCAACGGCCTTCTCGAGGGTCGGCGCGTGCATCACCCCGAGCACCGGCCCGAAGAACTCCTCGGTGTGGAAGCGCGACCCCGGCTGCACGCCGACGCGGATGCCGGGCCGCCACAGCCGCCCGCTGCCGTCGTCTCCGGCGTCGAGGGCGGGCTCGATCAGCCACTGCTCCTCGCCCTCGAGCTCGCTCAGCGCCCAGGCGAGCTTGCCCTGCGGCGGCTCGATCACCGGGCCGACCTCGGCGAGCGGATCGGTGGGCGGGCCGATGTGCAGCGAGCGCACGGCATCCGCGAGCTGCCGCTTGAACCGCGGCGACCGGCCGACGGGTCCGACGAGGATCGCGAGAGACGCGGCGGAGCACTTCTGCCCCGCGTGCCCGAACGCGCTCTTCACGAGGTCGGCGACGGCCAGGTCGAGGTCGGCCGACGGGGTGATGATCATCGCGTTCTTGCCGCTGGTCTCGGCGAGCAGCGGCAGGTCGGGTCGCCAGGAGCGGAACAGTGCGGCGGTGTCCCATGCGCCGGTGAGGATCACGCGGTCGACCGCGTCGTGCGTGATGAGCTCGCGGCCGAGCTCGCCCTCCTCGATGTCGACGAGCGCGAGCAGGTCACGGGGGATGCCCGCCTCCCACAGCGTCTCCGCGATCACCGCGGCGCAGCGGCGCGCCTGCGGGGCCGGCTTGAAGACGACGCCCGAACCTGCGGCGAGCGCGGCGAGCACTCCGCCGGCCGGGATCGCGAGCGGGAAGTTCCACGGCGGCGCGACGACCGTGACGGATGCCGGCACGAACACCGCACCCGCGATCGCGTCCAGCTCGCGCGCGGTGGCCGCGTAGTACCGGGCGAAGTCGACGGCCTCGCTCACCTCGATGTCGGCCTCGGCGAAGATCTTGCCGGTCTCGGAGGCGGCGACCTCGATCAGGTCGCCCCGTCGGGCTTCCAGCGCGGCCGCGGCGCGCAGCAGCACCTCGGCCCGTTCGGCGGCGGGGCGGGCGCCCCAGGCCGGAGCCGCGCCTCGGACCCCCTGCACGATCCGCTCGAGGGATTCCGCATCCTCGATGCGCGCGGCCGCGATCGTGGCGTCACCGAGCTCGGACGAGGCGATGCGCTCCCGCACCCCGCGCGCCCAGTCGCGGTTCACCGGCAGCGCCGGGTCGCTGTCGACCGAGTTCGAGAAGCCCGGAGCACCACCGGCATCCTGCTCCAGCTCGCGGGCGGAGTACACCGCCGTCTCGAGGAAGGCCTCGCGACCGCCGCCGTCGTCGGAGCCGCGCGAGATGCCGAGCACGGCCTGGGTGAGGTCGGTCTCCGGCAGCGGGGCCACGGGCGAGGGACGCAGCGCTTCGTGCACCGGTGCGCTCCGATCCTGCGTGCGACGCGGTCCGGTGCGCAGCGTGGGATCGTCCGAGCGGTCGAGTGCGTCGAGGAACCGATCCTGCTCCCGCACGAACAGGGCCTCGTCATCGCCGAGCCGGAACGCGGCGGAGAGGAAATTGTCCGGAGAGGCGTTCTCCTCGAGCCGCCGCACCAGATAGCTGATCGCGACGTCGAACTCGGCAGGCGCCACCACGGGCACGTACAGCAGCACGGGCCCGACCTCGCGCGAGACGGCCTGCACCTGCCCCTGCGCCATGCCCAGGAGCATCTCGAACTCGACGGCCTCGCGCACGCCCCGCTCCCCGGCGAGCAGCCAGGCGTAGGCGATGCCGAACAGGTTGTGTCCGGCGACGCCGAGCTTCACGGCGGCGGCATGCTCGGGGCGCAGCGCCCAGTCCAGGCAGCGCAGATAGTTCGCGTCGGTGTCGAGCTTGGTGTCGTAGGTCGCGGGCGTCCAGCCGTGCATCCGCGCCTCGACCTGCTCCATCGCGAGGTTCGCGCCCTTGACGAGGCGCACCTTGATGCGGGCGCCGCCGTGCGCGACGCGGTCCTGCGACCAGGCGGTCAACTCCTGCAGCGCGGGCAGGGCGTCGGGGAGGTACGCCTGCAGCACGATCCCGGCCTCGAGCCCGGCGAGCCGAGGGTCTTCGAGGATGCGCGTGAACACCGCGATCGTGAGGTCGAGGTCGCGGTACTCCTCCATGTCGAGGTTGATGAAGGTGCCGTCCGCCGCGGCCGTCAGATACAGCGGGAGCAGCCGCTCCACCACCTCGTCGACGATCTCGTCGAACGCCCACATCGACAGGTGGCTGACGATGGCCGACACCTTGACCGAGACGTAGTCGACATCCGGCCGCCGGATCAGGTCGTGGATGCCGTCGAGGCGCCGCTTCGCCTCGGCCTCGCCCAGCACGGCCTCGCCCAGCAGGTTGAGGTTCAGGCGCGAGCCCGTGGCCCTGATGCGTGCGATGGCGGCTTCGAGTTTGGCGGGTCGCGCGTCGACCACGAGGTGCCCGACCATGTCGCGGAGCACCTTCCGCGCGATCGGCACGACCGGCGACGGCAGGATCGGCGCGACTCCCCCGCCGAGACGCACGACCGAGCGCAGGTACCAGGGCAAGAACTCCGGCACGATCGGCGCGATCCGATGCAGCTGCGAGGCCGCGGCCGCCAGGCTCTCCGGGCGCATGACGCCGTCGACGAAGCCGAGCGTGAACGGCAGCCCGTTCGCATCCTGCAGCACTCCGGCGAGACGGGCGGCAGCGGGGTCGGGTTCGATCGCGGCGGCCTCGATCGCCCACCGCCGAGCAAGCTCGACAGCACGGTCTGCGAGGGGTGCGGATGCCACGGCATCCGCCGGGATGTCAGCCATGACTTTCACCCTAGGTCTGGATGCGCCCGATTCCGCGCCGCGCCGCCCGTGCTCGTTCCGTTCCGGTCGCATTTCCTGCCGCTTTCTGGCGTGCGGAGCGACAGCAAGTGCGACCGGAACAGGGTGAGCACCGGGGGGACAGCTACAGCGCGGCGATGATGTCCTCCACCCGCTGCTTCGCGTCGCCGAACAGCATCTGCGCGTTGTCGCGGAAGAACAGCGGATTCTGCACGCCCGCGTACCCGGCGGCCATGGAGCGCTTGAACACGATGACGTTCTCGGCCTCCCACACCTTGAGCACCGGCATCCCCGCGATCGGGCTGCCCGGGTCTTGCGCGGCGGCGGGATTCACGGTGTCGTTCGCGCCGATCACGAGCACGACCGAGGTCGAGGCGAGGTCGTCGTTGATCTCGTCCATGCTGAGGACGATGTCGTACGGCACCTTGGCCTCGGCCAGCAGCACGTTCATGTGCCCGGGAAGACGGCCCGCCACCGGATGGATGCCGAACCGCACGTCCACGCCCCGCTCGCGGAGCCTGTGGACCAGGTCGGCCACCGGGTACTGCGCCTGAGCGACCGCCATGCCGTAGCCGGGGGTGATCACGACACTGCTCGCCGCGGCGAGCATCTCGGCCGCGCCCTCGGCGGTGATCTCGCGGTGCTCGCCGTACTCGGCGTCGTCGGCAGTCGGTGCCGCAATGCCGAAGCCGCCGGCGATCACCGAGAGGAAAGAGCGGTTCATGGCCTTGCACATGACGTAGGAGAGGTACGCACCCGACGATCCGACCAGTGCGCCCGTGACGATGAGCAGGTCGTTGTTCAGGAGGAATCCGGCCGCAGCGGCCGCCCACCCGGAATAGCTGTTGAGCATCGAGACGACGACCGGCATGTCACCGCCGCCGATAGATGCGACCAGGTGCCAGCCCAGCGCGAAGGCGAGCACGGTGACCGCGATCAGGAGCCACAGCTGCTGGTCGTTCACGAACCAGACGGTCAACGCCACGAAGGCGACGAGCGCCCCGATGTTGAGCCCGTTCTTGCCCGGGAGCATGAGCGGCTTCGACGACATCTTCGCCGAGAGTTTGAGGTAGGCGACGATCGAGCCGGTGAAGGTGACCCCGCCGATGAAGACGCCGATGAAGACCTCGGCGTTGTGGATGCCGACGAGCTGAGGGGCGATCTCCGGATGCGCGAGGTAGCCGTTCCAGCCCACGAGCACGGCCGCGAGTCCGACGAAGCTGTGCAGGAGCGCGATGAGCTCCGGCATCCCCGTCATCTCGACCCGCCGTGCCCGCCACAGGCCGACGGCCGCGCCGATGAGCACAGCGGCGACGAGCAGACCGAGTCCGAGGAACGCGCCGGTGCTCCACGCATCCGCCACGGTGAGGGCGACGGTCGCGACCAGCGCGATGGTCATGCCGGCGATGCCGTAGACCACGCCGGCACGGGCGGACTCGTGGCGGCTGAGGCCGGCGAGGCTGAGGATGAACAACAGGGCGGCGACGATGTAGGCCGCCCCGGCGAGCGCGTCGACGGTCACTTCCGGCCGCCCTTCGCTGAATTCCCGAGGGTGAACATCGCGAGCATCCGGCGGGTGACCGCGAACCCTCCGAAGATGTTGATGGAGGCCAGCAACACCGCCACAGCGGCGAGCACCTGCACGACCGGCAGCGGCGAGGTGATCTGCAGCATCGCGCCGACCACGATCACACCCGAGATCGCATTCGTCACCGACATGAGCGGGGTGTGCAGCGCGTGGTGCACCTTGCCGATCACGTAGAAGCCGATCACGACCGAGAGCACCAGCACCGTGAAGTGCTGCGGCAGTGGAGCCGGCGCGAACGCGTTCACGGCGAACAGTGCGGCGATGCCGACCACGATGAGGGCGATGCGGCGCGCGGTGGACATCTTCTTCGGCGGCGCGACCTCGACCGGTGCCGCCGCAGCCTTCGCCGCGGGGGCGGCCGCGACCTGCACGGCGGGCGGGGGCCAGGTGACCTCCCCGTCGCGCACGACGGTGACCGAGCGCTGCACGACGTCGTCGAAGTCGATCACCAGTTGCCCGTCCTTCGCTGGAGTCAGCAGGGCCACGAGGTTGGCGAGGTTCGTGCCGTAGAGCTGCGAGGCCTGGGCCGCCAGGCGCGATGCGAGGTCGGTGTAACCCAGAATGATCACGCCGTTGTCGGTGACCACCCGCTCGCCCGCGACCGAGCCCTCGACGTTGCCGCCGTGACCCGCAGCCATGTCGACGATCACGCTGCCCGGCTTCATCTGCGCGACATCGGATGCCGTGATCAGGCGCGGCGCCGCACGCCCGGGGATGAGCGCCGTGGTGATGACGATGTCGACGTCGGCGGCCTGCTCGGTGTAGATCTCGGCGGCCCGGCGGTCGTAGTCCGCGCTCGTCGCCTTGGCGTAGCCGTCGGTGGAGGCGGCGACCTCGACATCGACCGGAAGATACGTGCCGCCGATCGAGGTGACCTGGTCGGCGACCTCGGGACGCGGATCGGTGGCCCGGACGATCGCGCCCAGACTCGAGGCGGCGCCGATGGCTGCGAGCCCGGCGACGCCGGCACCCGCGACCAGCACCTTCGCCGGCGGCACCTTGCCCGCGGCGGTCACCTGCCCCGTGAAGAAGCGACCGAACTCGTGCGCGGCCTCGACGACGGCGCGATACCCGGCGATGTTCGCCATCGAGCTGAGCACGTCCATCGACTGCGCGCGCGAGATCCGCGGCACGGCATCGAGCGCGACGGCCGTGATCCCCCGCTGCGCGAGCGACTCGACCAGGTCGGGGCGGAGCGCCGGCGAGAGCAGCGCGATGAGGGTCGCACCATCGGAGAGGAGCGCGATCTCGTCGGGGCCGGGCGCCGTGATGGCGAGGACGACCTCGCTCCCCCAGGCATCCGCGCGGTCGACGAGTGTCGCCCCCGCCGCCGCGTATTCCGTGTCGGGGTATGAGGCGGCCGCGCCCGCTCCCCGCTCGACCCTGACCGTGTGACCCAGCTTCCCGAGCGACGCGATCGTCGCCGGGGTGGCCGAGACCCGTGCTTCGCCCGCAGGCTCCCGCACGATGCCGATGACTGCCACTGCATCCTCCTCCGCCCGTCTGCGTCGACGGGATCACCGGGGCGTCTCTGCCCCTGACTTCCCGCTCAGAGTACTGAGGCGCGCGCCGGAAGTGCCCGTCCTGAGCCCGCATGACGCAGAAAGATGTGTCGTTCTTGTGGAAAGCGGAGGAGCGATCCGCCGCCCGCGCGGTCCTAAGCTGTTGCCGTGACCACGACGCCGCCGGAGAGCCCCGCCCAGGGGCAGGATCCGGCCGTCACCGCGGCGAATGCGAGCGCGAGGGCGAAGGTCCTCGGTTGGGCTCGACGCAGCATCGACCTCATCCCGACCTCGTGGCTCATCACCGGCGCCGGCGCCGTGCTGCTGGCGACCACCGCCGTGTTCGGCGGACTCGAGGCCGCAGCAGTCGATCCGATCCCGGTCGTCGAGGTCGGCGAGACCTTCACGGGCTCGGAACTGGAGATGACCGTCGTCGGTGTGGAGCTGCGCGACGAGCTGAGCGCTGAGAGCGGCCAAACCCTGGTCTTCCCGGACGAAGAGAAGGGCGAGCGAATCCTGGTCGTCACGGTCGACGTCGTCAACACGTTCGACAAGCCGCGACCGTCGACGGCGAACGGCCCGCAATCCCCGGTCCTCGACGGCATCCGCATCGAGGGGCTCGACGCAAAGGGCGATGTCCTCCGTGCCGACGACGGCGAGGGCGCACCCCGGTTGCAGCCCGACGTCCCCGCCCGCATGCTGCTCACCTGGATCGTCGGGCGCGACGACTTCCACGACGGCGACGAGATCACCCTCACCCTCCCCGAATCCGACCACTACGTCGGGCAGAGCGTGATGCGCGGCGACTACTGGCAGGACGTCCGCGTCGGAGCGACCCTGCCGGCGACCATCGACGAGGTGACGCTCCCGTGAAGAAGCACGTCCTCATCTGGCTCGCCACCGTCGCGCTCCTCGTCTGCGCGTGGGGCGTCTCGAAGGCGACGCTTCCCGACGACGCCCCGAACGCCCCGTTCCCCACGGTCGCGAAGATCGGCGAGGAGGCCTCGACGCGCAACCTCGTCGCGACCGTGACCGACGTCCACCTCGCGGATCGGGTCACGGATGCGAAGGGCTGGTCGGCCGTCGGCACCTGGCTCGTCGTCGACCTCGAGGCCGCCACCGGCGTGACTCAGGATCTGAGCTCGTCCCGACTCGCGGAGCTCACGATCGGTGACCGCACCTTCAGCGCGACCGATCGCGGCACGACGTTCGCCGCGGAGCGGCTGGTCACCGGCGTCCCCCGCTCCGGGAGCCTCGCGTTCGAGCTGCCGGATGACGTGACCGGCGATCGGGCGACGCTCCGTCTGGGCGTGCCGGGGTCCGGGGTCGGCGAGGTGGTGCGCGATGCCGTGATCGACCTGCCGATCGACCTTTCCGCGCTGCCCGTCGAAGCCGAGGTGCTCCTCGACGAGAACGGATGGGCCCGATGACGATCCCGCTCCCACCCGTCCCGCCCGCACCTCGCGAAGACCCGGCGATGGCGGATGCCCCGGCGAAGCCGCCGTCCTGGTGGCGGCGCAACGCGCTGGCGCTGGTCGCGCTCGTCCTCCTCCTGCCGGCGACCGCCATCGCGGTGGGGTGGCAGGAGTGGTACCAGTACTTCGGATTCGGCGCCCGCGCGGTCACGCCCGTGGTGGTCGCCGAAGACGAGAAGACGGATCTCGCCGGCGCCGGCTGGGGTCCGGTGCGCGGCGGCGAGATCGAGGATCTCTCGGGTCTCGACGTCCCCGACGGCACGCGCCTGATCGCGGTCGGGGTGCCGGTAGATCCTGATGCCGAGGGGATGGGATGCGAGACGCCGACCCTCGTGGAACAGTCGACGGGACGCGAGTGGAGTCCCGTCCGCGCGGAGATCGGGCTGGAATGGAGCGCGGACGAACCGGAGACCTGCGTCAGCGATCAGACCGGCTCCTACGAGCTGATCGTGCCGTTCGTGGTGCCCGAGGATGTCGAGGGCCCCTTCTGGGTCGACGTGCGCCCCTACGACGCCGGCGGCTCCTTCGTGAGGTTCGAGTTCGAACCCTGACCTTCGACGCCGTCCCTGACGGGGGCTGTGACCATCGCGGCGGCGACGGCATCCACCGACGAGGGCAGGAGGCCTGCGGCATCGGCGACCGCGCGCATCTCACCCTCCTCCGTCGAGACGCCCGCCGTGTCCGTGCGGTCCTGCTGGCGCTTGCGCAGCCGCGCGAGGGTGGCGTCGTACGCACCGCTGATCACCGCGATGCGCACCGGCTCCATGAGCAGCAGCGGCACGAGCGAGACGAGAGGTGCGGCGATCGCCCAGAACACGTAGTCCTGCGGGCCGACCAACCGGGTGATGCCGAAGCCGAGATAGGACTCGAGCGCCTTCACGATCACGTAGAGCAGCGCGTAGGAGCCGACGAGCA
Organism: Microbacterium sp. GQ128; assembly: GCF_059758615.1. Lineage (NCBI taxonomy): Bacteria > Bacillati > Actinomycetota > Actinomycetes > Micrococcales > Microbacteriaceae > Microbacterium > Microbacterium sp. GQ128. The sequence continues at coordinate 871,745 of NZ_JCAXDY010000002.1, read as the reverse complement.
GGGGTCCCGCGCGCCACATGAGCAGCAGCGCGCGTCCGATCGGGCGGAAGCGGGCGCCGAGCTCCTCGCCGAGATCCTTGAGCCGGCGCACGAGTGGGTTGGGGATGACGGCCGCATGGGCACGCACCCGGGCGATCAGTTCGCTCTCCACCCGCAGCTTCTCGGCCACGATCGCCTGGCCGAACACCACACCCGCGATGGTGAGCCACGCCAGCGGAGCGAGGAGCACCGGCCCCGCCTCGGAGAGCAGCCAGCCGATCCCCTCCCACAGCCAGCGCAGCGGGGCGACGGCATCCAGGATCTGCTCCCTGACCGTCTCGAGGAAGGCCATGGCCGCGCGGCTGTCGACCCACGCCTTGATCGTGTCGAAGATGTCGCCGAGCACCATCACCGAGAAGAAGACCCAGACGACCTCGAAGTAGACCGCGACCGGCGACAGCCACTTCGCGAGCGTCGCCGACCACTTCGACCACGCCCAGCGGCCGGCGAACGCGAGCACGATGATCGAGATGGTCCAGACGTTGATCGGCAGGTTGAGCACGGTGTCGACCGAGCTGACCGGATCGTCGCCGTTGACAGTCGCCCACGCGATGATGCCCTGGCGCACCTCGAGAGCGCGCATCGAGTACGCCCGCACGTCTTCGCCGAGCAGCCCCTGCGCCCAGTAGACCGCGAAGAAGGGGAGGATGCCGGCGAGCAGCGCCGAGAGGAAGGTGCGGCGGCGGTCCGCGGCGGCCTCGGGCAGGGGGGCGACTTCCTGCAGGTTGCGCAGCCCGTCGCGCAGGACCAGGAACATCGCGACCAGGCTGATCAACCGTGCGAGGATCCCGATCGGCAGGACGAGGAACCCGACGGTGGCGGAGTACGCGCCGATGAACCCGGCGATCTCGGTGATCACGTAGTGCACCAGCACACCGGCGAGATACCACGCCATGAGCGCGGGCCAGTGTCTCCACAGCACGCGCCCGGTGGTCTTCAGGATCGCCAGCACACGGTCAATATATCGCTGCTCGTGCGCGGCGCTGAGGACGAGGTCAGCCCCAGACGCTCGGCGCCTTCACCCGCACGGGCGGGAGGGCGGATGCCGCGGCCCAGTCGTGCACCCACGCATCGATCTCCGGCACGCCCTCGGGCTTGCCGACCGCGGCGAACAGCTCTTCGTTGCTGACCGTGCCGCCGGTGCGACGCAGCATCCGCGCCCGCACGATCGCCCGCGCGTAGACCTCGCCGTCGACCACGGCGCGGTGCTCGAGGAACAGCGCCTTCTCGTCGTGGCCGATGAACCGCGACTGCACCTCGAACCGCTGCCACAGCTGCAGCGACTTGCGGAACGTGATCGTCTCGCTGGAGACGACCGCGTACCAGCCGCGATCCTTCATCGCGTCGAACAGCCCGGTGCGGATCAGCTGATCCCAACGTCCGAGGTCGAACAGCGACAGGTAGCGGCCGTTGTTCATGTGGCGCAGGATGTCGAGGTCGGTCGGCAGAGTGGTGATGGTGATGCTGCCCACCGCCGTCGGGTCGAGGGTCTTCCCCCGCCGCACGCGGCGCCGGGCGCCGAGGATCACCAGGAGGGTCCGCCAGATCACGTTCACGAGGAACGATCGTAGCCAGGCGTGCACGATCTGCGAACATCGTTGTACGAACCCTCCAAGCCGGCACGTCGAGTGTCATCGAACATCCACCCGATTTCCGCTTCGCGGATGCCGCGCGTAGAGTCACGATCATGAGCGCCGAAGCCCAGCCTGAAGTCATCGTCCGTCCGGTCCGTGATGTGGATGCGGAAGCCCTCGGTCGCGTGCACGCGCAGTGCTGGCACGAGACCTACGACCACCTGATCAGCAAGGCTGCGCTCGAGAAGGTCTCGCCCCGCCGCATGGCCGAGCTGTGGACGCACTGGGCCTCGCAGGGTCCCGAGTTCAAGATGAACGCCGCGCTCGTCGACGGCGAGATCGTCGGATTCGTCGGCTCCGGCCCCGCCCGCGACAAGGATGCTCCGGCGTTCCGCGAGCTGTACTTCATCTACCTGCTCGACGCGTACCACTCCACCGGCATCGGCCAGAAGCTGTTCGACGCCGCGGTCGAGACCGACGAGCCGCTGTATCTGTGGGTCGCCGAGGACAACCCCCGCGCGCACCGCTTCTACACGCGCAACGGTTTCCGGCTCGACGGCGCGACGCACACCGAGCCGTTCCTCGGCGAGACGCTGACCGAGGTCCGCTTCGTCCGCCCCTGATCCCGATTTCCGCTGAAGCGGGCCGCTTCCCTTCGGGGAGGCGGCCCGTCTCGTTTCGGGGAGCGGTCAGAGACGCTCGATGATGGTGACGTTCGCGACGCCGCCGCCCTCGCACATGGTCTGCAGGCCGTAGCGCCCGCCGGTGCGCTCCAGCTCATTGAGCAGGGTCGAGAGGATGCGCGTGCCGGTCGCGCCGATCGGATGCCCCAGAGCAATGCCACCGCCGTTGACGTTGACCTTCTCGTGCGGCACCCCGGTCTCCTGCATCCAGGCCAGCACGACCGAGGCGAAGGCCTCGTTCACCTCGAAGAGGTCGATGTCCTCCGGGCGCAGGCCCGTGCGCTCCAGCGCCTGCCGCGTCGCGGGGATGGGCGCGGTCAGCATGAGCACCGGGTCGTCGCCGCGCACCGACAGGTGATGGATGCGGGCGCGCGGAGTGAGTCCGTGTTCCTCCACCGCGCGCTCGCTCGCGATGAGCACGGCACTGGACGCGTCGCTGATCTGCGAAGCGACCGCGGCGGTGATCCGACCGTTCGGGGCGAGGGGCGCAAGGCCCGCCATCCGTTCCAGCGATGTGTCACGGCGCACGCCCTCATCGTGGTCGAGGCCGTTCAGCGGTGCGATCTCGTTCGCGAAGCGGCCCTCGTCCTGCGCGCGTGCCGCGCGGCGATGGCTCTCCAGGGCGAACTGCTCCATCTCCTCGCGGGAGATGTCCCACCTCTCGGCGATCAGCTCGGCGCCACGGAACTGCGAGATCTCCTGGTCTCCGTAGCGGGCGCGCCAGCCGGGTGATTCCGCGTAGGGGGTGGTGAAGCCGTATGCCTCCCCCACGGTCGCCGCCGCGGTGAGCGGCACCTGCGACATGTTCTGCAACCCGCCCGCGATGACGAGGTCGCTCGTGCCGCTCATCACCGCCTGCGCCGCGAAGTGCACGGCCTGCTGACTCGACCCGCACTGTCGGTCGATCGTCACTCCTGGCACGTGCTCGGGGAATCCAGCCACGAGCAGTGCGGTGCGGGCCACGTTGCCCGCCTGTCCCCCGATCGCGTCGATCGTTCCGAAGATGACGTCGTCGACGGCGCCGGGATCGATGCCCGTGCGCTCGACGAGAGCGGTGAGACTGTGCGCGCCGAGGTCGGCCGGATGGATGTCGGAAAGCGAGCCGCCGCGTCTGCCGACAGGTGAGCGGACCGCGTCGACGATGTATGCCTCTGCCATGTTCTTCCTTTCGTGGGGTGCGCCGCCGCCGTCTCGATGCGTGCGCCGATCATCGCATAGGAGACTGGCTGTGACAGCCCGCGTGGGGACTACTTCTGACGATCGACTGTCGGTCAGCCACTTCCACCACCGCCCCAGGGCCCAACCGGCCTCACCGCGCGTGCCGCGCCTGAGAAACGAAGAGCAGCGCGAAAACCAGGATGAGTACGCCCCCCACTTGCGCGAGGACAGGATAGCCGAGGGTCGTCACGACAACGCCTCCGAGAATCGACGCGACTCCAGCAGATACGTTCATGGCGAAGTCCGAGGTGCCCTGTGCAACGATGCGGTGCGCTTCCGTCGACCCCTGCGAAACCAGAGTCGACCCCGCGATCACGGAAGCAGACCAACCGACGCCCAGCAGAAGCAGGCCGCCGCCGAACACCCATGGACTCGTATGATGAGCGCTCGCACTGGCGAGCGTAGCCGCTGAGACGAACAGGACGATTCCGCCGAAAAGCGCGACCGGCAAGGCTCCGAATTTCGAGGAAGCGAGCCCGAAGATCGGGCTGAGAGCGTACATTCCTACGAGATGGATACTCATGGACAATCCGATGAGCACTGGAAGGAGATTCGCCTGATCGAGATGAACTGGAGCCATCGACATCAAAGCGATCATCATCGAGTGAGCGACGGCACTGATGCCGATTCCGAACGCGATCTTTCGTTCGCGCAGAATTCGGAACGATATACCTTTCGGTTTTAGATCGCCCTCGGCGGGTAGCGGCGCAACAAAGGAGACGACAAGCGCGGCGATCAGATATATCCCTCCGACCATGAGAAAGGCGAGACTGTCAGATCGGCCGACGAAAGAAATCATATTCGGCCCCAGCAGGGAACCGACGGCCGCAGCCCAAAGCACGTAAGAGATTTGTACAGACCGCTCGCTTGCACTGACACCTTCCGCGGCCGCGAATCTCAAGGAGAGGCTTGCAACGGTGCCTCCACCGACAAAAAAGAGCCCGAGCAACACCAGCGGCCAAGTCGTGAGCAAGGCCCCCCACGAGGCGATCGTTGAACCGATGACGGCCACGAGAAACGCCGCGAGCATCGCCACCTTGCGACCACGTCGCGCCGCGAGCCACATCGCTGGAAGGGTCAGTAGGCTCGCCCCGATGATCATCGAGGTCTGCGCGAGGCCTCCGATGGCGGTGGAGTCCGAGATTCGAGCAACCGCAACGGTGGCAACGGTGAGCACGAGCCCCGCCGCCGCCGCGGCGAATGCTTGAGCGATGCCGAGAAGGAGCGTTCGCCGATGCCCAGGCATTCAGGTGCCTAGAAGGGCGTCGGCCCGTGCGTCCGACAACGGTAGTAGAGCGGGGCTTCGTCACCAGCGACGAAGACGGCCTCGTAATGTTCGAAATCTTGATAGATCGTAGACTCGTACCGCGTCACGATCGATCCGTCGTCGAATACGATGGGAACGCCATGCCACGGCGATATAGCCGTCCGCTCGTCCGTGAGGCGTGGCGAATACTGGTGGGGTTTGGGGTGGACCGTACCCCTGATGGCCTCAGGGAAGGCGCGACGGATCAGCTGTACCTTTTGCAGCTTCGTCATAAGAACGGCATATTCGAACGCCGTATTCTCGGCTCGCTCTTGCATGATCCTGTCTGCGCGGGCGAAGAATGCCGGGAGGTCAACCTCGGCAGACCTTCCACTTTTGTAGAGTTCAATAACGGCTGCGGAGATTGCGACAGTCTCAGTTCCCTGCCGTAGCGCGCGCGTAAGTGAGGCGCGTTCACGAAAAGTACCATCAGCCCATCCAGCGCGGACTTTCTCACGCACTTCGCGATCAACAGCGCTCAGCTCATACGCGTGTTCCGCCATGAGGTCCTGCATGTCGACCGTCCGAATCTCGCCGGAGGCGCGAATCAGTGCGATCTGACCGTCAAGATTGCGGCCGTACGGCATGGCCTCTTCGTGCATGTACCCATAGAAGGGCCGATAGGCCTTGCCATCGAGGATCAAGACGAAACGAAGTCCTGGCGCATAGATGGTCGCCACGGAGTCAGCGATATTCTTCAGCCTTTGAAGCGCGTACAGTTCGCCGAGATCCGGGGCGACCCTGCGGTGGGCCGCAGGGTTGTGCGGCCTCCCGGCGAAAGACGGCAGCACGATCTCGATCTTCCGCCTGGCGCCGACAGCGGCTCGAACGCGTGCTCGGACGTCACTGTCAGCTGTCGAACTGTGCGCGGCCGACCCCTTTCGGAATTCGGCGTGATTGAGGATGGTGAGGATCGCCTCTGCGGTATCCACCCGAGCGTGCGCACCATGCGAATCCAACACTTTGGCGTGCAGCCCTTGAAAGGTATCCACATCGAACGTTTGGACGGTCGCTGAGGCCATCGGGCGCCAACGTTCAGCTGCATCCAACAGTTTCCAGGGATCTGTTGTCCAATCAGCACTCGTGTAACTCACATGCTCGAAGCGACTTCGTTGGGCATCCAATCTCGCGACTCCTTCACTGTTCAAAGCGATCCTGTACTAACATGCTACCTACTAACACGTGGATAGCAATGAGGAGAAACTATGGCACGGGATCGCACGAAGCTGCGTTCGTTCTGGATGAGTCGCGCCGCTGCGGTTCTGGGCGTCAGCGCAGCGATGGTCCTTGGAACTGCGGCCGCCGCATCGGCTTATGCTCCACCGGCCTGCGTGCCGAAGAACCAATCTCAATACGGCTACATCAGCATCAGCTGGAAATACGCAGGAGGGTGGTACTCAGCGGGCTCTGGTGGATACAAGTACACCTGGGTCGCGTCTTGGTCCGGCGGGTCGGACCAAGGCTCGTCGTCCTGCACCCTCTGACATCGAGTCGAAACGCAACCATTCGGTCTTAATGTGCCAGACCAAGCCGACGCCCGCCCATGCCACGATCCGTGACCTTCCGGCCTGACGAGCGTCGACAGAACCTGCCGGCTTCGACCGCACCGAAGCCGTGCCGTCGATTAGCCTTAAGTCTTGGGAACTATGGCCAAAGGTCATAGACGTGGGGGGAATCGCATGGAACAGCAGGGGACAACGAACGACGTCACACGACGGACGCTGGTGCGCGCTGCGGCCTGGTCCGTACCGGTGATCGCCGCGGCGGTCGCCACACCGCTCGCCGCCGCATCGCGCCGGGCGGAGTTCACCGTGGACATGGCGCCGGCGAGCGTCGTCGGCGCGACGTTCACCTGGCCGGGGGCGGTGATCGAGAACACCGGGACGACGCCGCTGACGCTGACCTGGTCGATCGAGGTGACACCGACGCTCGATTCGCTCAGCGGTCCGCTCACCGGCGCCATCACCATCCCGCCCCAGAGCTCCGCAACCGTGGCGGCCGGCGTGAGCGGCTACTACGTGGCGGCCGCGTGGGAGACGAAGCTGCTCCTGACCCTGATCCATGACGGCGGCTCGCAGACTCCCGAGATCAGCTTCCGGGCCGAGGAGCACTAGCGGGGGCGGCCGGGAGCAGCAGCCGGAAGCGCTCGCAGATCACCGGCATGTCCGGCGCGTAACCGCGCGGGTTCTCGGAGTGCCGGCGCCAGTACCGCTCGTGCACCTCACGCCACTGCGCGAGGGTGCGATCACCCTCACCCTCGGCGAATGCGTGCGCCTCGTCTACCTCGTCGAAGGGCACGATGTCGATGGCGGTGGTCTCGATCACCGCCCGCGGCGCGCCGGCTCCGTCGAGGATGATGCTCAGCTCTCCGACGACCGGCAGCGGGTCTCCGCTCTGCTCGTAGTCCCACAGCGACGAGGCGGTGCCCACCTTGGTCCCGGCGAGCACCACCTCCAGAAGCTCGTCGGCGTGCTCCGGCGTGGCACCGAACGCCCAGGCCTCGGGCTGCTTCTCCGGCAGCTCCGGCATCGCGATCCTCGCGTCGCGCCAGTAGTCCTGGATCCGTGTGGTCTCATCCACCGCGTCAGCGTCCCGAGACCTTGCCGAACACCTTCGCGATCGGCGCCAGCACGAGCGGTCGGGCGGCCACCCAGGCGATCGCGATAACCACGAGCGAGAGGATGAACACCCAGAACCCGGTCCAGGTGACCGCATCCTGCGACGCGAACATGTGGTTCAGGTTGCGCAGGAACCCGGTCAGCATCACGAGCGCGACATGGGCGCTGATGAACGCCACGAAGTAGAGCATGACCGGGAAGTGCAGCGCTCGCGCCCACTCCACCGGGTACGCCTTCGAGAGCTTCTCGGCCTTCTTCGGCCACAGCCCCGACATGCGGAACCCGGTGATGGCCGCCAGCGGCGCGGCGAGGAACACGGTCGCGAAGTAGGCGAGCTGCTGCAGGCTGTTGTAGTTGTTCCAGCCGTTCTCGTGCGGCCAGTCGAACGAGACGTACTGCAGCGCTGCGGACAGCGCGTTCGGGAACACCTCCCAGCTCGTCGGCACGATGCGCACCCAGTGCCCCGTGACGAACAGCAGCACGACGAAGGCCACGCCGTTCACCAGCCACAGGATGTCGAGCGCCTGGTGGAACCAGAGGTTCAGGCTGATCTTGCCCTTCGCATTCCCGCGCGGCGTCCAGAACACCGTCGGCCGCTTCTCGGTGCGCACCTGCAGCCCCGAGCGGATGATCAGCACGATCAGGAACATGTTGAAGAAGTGCGCCCAGTTGGCCCACGGCGCGAAGCCGGGCTCCACCGCGATCGCCGGCTCGTACTCGCCGGGGAACGCCGCGAGGAAGTCCTGCATGAACGGGAAGCTCAGGAGCGCACGCACGAAGGCGATGGCGGCGCCCGCCAGCACCCCGAGCGCCGCGGCGCCGAAGAGGACGGCGATGGCCTGCGGCCAGGTCGGACGCGGGCGACCCGAGGCCGGAGCGGATGCCGGAGCCTCGGTGACGTGTCGCGGGGCGCGACCGTTCCACACCGTGCGCGTCCAGGGCAGCGGGACGGCGAGGTCGGCGAGCACCGGGACGACCGCGGAGCCGGCGGCCGGGGCGGAGCCGGCGCCAGGCGCGGCGGCGGGCTCCGGGGCGGCCGAAGCTGTGGGCGACTCGCCGACAGCGGACTGGGCGACAGCGGGCTGGACGGGCGTGGCTGCGGCCGCGCTCTCGACCGCAGCGGAGGCGGCAGGACTCGTCGCTGCCGCGGTCGGCACGGTGTCTGCGGGCGGCCACGGATCGCCGCCGACGACGCGCGGCAGGCCGCGACGGACACCGCCGGCAGACGCGGCTTGCGCTTCCGCGGCAGGAGCCCCGTGCGGGCCGGCCGCACCGGCAGCGGGGTCGGCGCCGGCGGCAGCAGTCGCGGCGGCAGCACCCTCGGCGACCGGCGCCGCCGCGGTCGCCGCCGTGGTCGTGGCCGCGGCCGAGGCGGGGACGACAGGCGTCGCCTGCGGGGCCGCAGTGGCCGTCGCCGGCACGGGAGCACCATCAGCCGGGGGCCACGGCTCTCCACCGGGCACACGCGGCAACCCACGACGGATGTGCCACTCACCGCTCGCCACGGCGCCGACCACGGCGGCAGGAGCCACGGCGACAGGCGCCGCGACTCCCTCCGCGTCGGCGACAGCATCCGTGGTCATCGTCGCGGCGGCCGGATCGGCGACGGCGGGCACGACCGGAGCCACCGGCCGTTCCACAGCATCCGACACCGCATCCGACCCCACAGCATCCGACACCACCGCAGCGGCCGGCGGCCACGGCTCCCCGCCCGGCACACGCGGCAGACCGCGTCGCAGCATCCGCGTCGCCATGACTACTTCTTCCGCGCCTCGAGTGCGGCGATCACCTTCGGGACCACCGCGAACACGTCGCCGACGATGCCGAAGTCGGCGACGTCGAAGATCGGCGCCTCCGGGTCTTTGTTGATCGCGACGATGTTCTTCGACGTCTGCATGCCCGCGCGGTGCTGGATCGCTCCCGAGATGCCGAGGGCGACATACAGCTGCGGCGACACCGAGACGCCGGTCTGGCCGACCTGGTGCGACTGCGGGATGTATCCGGCGTCCACGGCGGCCCGTGACGCACCGACGGCGGCACCGAGCGCATCGGCGAGCTCTTCGACGAGCACGAACTTCTCCTTCGACGCGAGACCGCGCCCACCGGAGACGACTCGCGTGGCTCCGCGGAGCTCGGGGCGGGAAGAGGCGACCTCGACCGCCTCCACCGGACCGGCGGTCGCTGCGACCGCACCGGATGCCGTGACCGCGAGCGCCCCGACCCGGGGTGATGCCACCGCCTCGGCGCGGGCATCCACGGCCCCCTGACGCACCGTGATCACGGGCGTGCCGAACGTGGGCGCGGAGTCGACGAGGTAGGCCCCGCCGTAGACCGAGTGATGGGCGACGATGCCCTCATCGTCGCGGGAGACGCCGACGGCATCCACCGACAGCGCGCTCTTCGTGCGCACGGCGAAGCGGCCGGCCACGTCGCGCCCGGTGATCGAGTTCGAGATGAGCACGGCGTCGGGGTGCACCTGTGCCGCCGCGGCCTCCAGGGCATCGACGATCGGAACCGTGAGCGACGACGGATCGCCGTCGGCGGTCAGCACGACGCTCGCGCCGGCCGCTGCGGCCTGGTCGACCGCAGCCTGGCTTCCGCCGACGATCAGCGCGATCGGTGCGCCGACCTGCGAGGCCGCGCCGAGGAGCCCGGCCGTGCTGCTCGCGGCGTTGCCGGACGGGTCGACGTCGACGAGGACGAGGATCGGGTTCTCGGGGTACGTCATCTCACACCAGCCTGTTCTGCACGAGGTACTCGACGAGCTTGTCGGCCGCGTCGCCTTCATCGGTGATCTTCACGCCGGCGGCCCGCGGGGGCTTCTCGGACACGGCGGTCATGATCGTCCGAGGTGCCGCCGACGGATCGGCCGAGACGTCGAGGTCGGCGAGCGAGAGCACCTCGAGGGGCTTCTTCTTCGCCGCCATGATGCCCTTGAAGTTGGGGAAGCGCGCGTCGGGGAGCGCCTCCGTGATCGAGATCACCGCGGGCAGCGGGGCCGAGACCGGCTGTCCACCGGCGTCGGCGGCGCGGGTGCCGGAGACCTCGGAGGCCGTGATCTCGACGGAGCTGAGCGCGGTGGCCTGGGCGAACCCGAGGTGCTCCGCGAGCATCGCCGGGATGACACCACCGGAGCCGTCGGTCGAGAGGTTGCCGGTGATCACGAGGTCGGGCGCGCCGCGGCGGATTGCAGCGGCGAGCACTTCGGCGGTGAGACCGAGGTCGGCGCCGGCCAGCTGCTCGTCGGCGATGTGCACGGCCGATGCGGCACCGATCGCGAGTGCGCGTCGCACCGAGGCGGTCGAAGCAGCGGGGGCCATCGACAATGCCACCACCTCCGTGCCCTCGTTCTTGTCGGCATAGCTGAGCGCGACTTCGAGAGCTCGCTCCGTGATCTCGTCGAGGACGACATCGCCGGCGGCACGGTCGGCGAGTCCCGTCTCGAGATTCAGCTTGCGATCGCCATAGGTGTCCGGCACCTCTTTGACCAGGACGAAGATCTTCATCGAATGCTCCTCACGACTGCTGCAATTCTAGACGGCGATACTGAGTTCCAGCTCACCTGCGACCGAGACTCAACGAAGCCCGCGACGGGTGCGTCGCGCGCCATCGCCGCGCCTCGCCCTCGCGCCAGTACCGTAGAGAAATGGCTCGACCTCGTCCGCTCCCCATCGATCCGCTTGCCGAAGCCAAGCGGCAGTGGCTCGCGCACGGATGGACGGATGCCGCCGACGGCATGGCCCTGGTCACCTCGGTCATGCGGGCCCAGCAGCTGCTGCTCGCCCGGGTCGATGCCGCTCTCAAGCCGTTCGCCCTCAGCTTCGCCCGGTTCGAGGTGCTGCGCCTGCTGGCCTTCAGCCGCTCTGGCCGACTCCCCCTGTCGAGCGTCGTCGCCCGCCTCCAGGTGCATCCGACCACGGTGACCAGCACGGCGGAGCGCCTGGTCCGCGATGGGCTCATCGCGCGGGAGCCGCACCCTCACGACGGACGCGCGGCGCTCCTCGCGCTCACGGATGCCGGTCGAGAGCTGGTCGAGCGCGCCACCCAGGCGCTGAATTCCGAGGTCTTCGCCGACCCCGGCATGAGCCACGACGATGCCGCCGAGCTCGTCGCGATCGTCGCCCGCCTCCGCAAGGACGCCGGCGACTTCGCGGATCCGCGCCCGCAGCCCGACGCCCTCTGACATGGCGCGGTTCGTGCTCGCGGAATTCGGGAGTCCCGGGCGTACTCTTTCGGCATGAGCGAACTGCGCCTGCACACCGTCCTCACCGGCCGTGGCCCCGCCGCGGCGATCCTGCTCAGCGATGAGGAGGTCGCGTCCTTCGGGGCGGGAAAGGCGTTCCCCGTCGCCGTGACGATCGGCGGACGCACGGCCCGACTGCGTGTGGCCCGCATGGGCAGCGAGAACATGATCGGCTTCAGCAAGGCCGCGCGCACGGACCTCGGGCTCGAGATCGGCCAGGAGATCGATGCCGTGATCCGCGTGGATTCCGCCGAGCGCACGGTCGACGTTCCCGCCGAGCTCGCCGCCGCATTGGATGCCGACCCCGCGGTGGGCGCCGCCTTCGACGCCCTGTCGTACTCCGTCCGCAAGGAGCACGCCCGCTCCGTCGCCGAGGCGAAGCAGGATGCGACCCGTGAGCGCCGCATCGCGAAGATCGTCGACGCCCTCCGCGGCTGAGGCCGTGCACAACTCCGCAGAAATCCTCCCGACGTGAGCGCCGAGGCAGCGCGGAGGCCGGCCCGACGACTTTTCTGAGGAGTTGTGCACGGGCGGTCAGCGGTTCTGGAAGTCGGGCGCCCGCTTCTCCCGGAAGGCCGACATGCCCTCCTTCTGATCTGCGGTGTCGAACAGCGCGGCGAACGCCTGCTTCTCGTGAGCGAGCCCCTCGGCCAGGGTCGTCTCCATCGCGGCATCCAGTGCGGCCTTGGCGGCGTAGACCGACGGCAGCGACTTGGAGGCGATGGTCTCGGCGAGTTTCTCGGCTTCCGCCGGAAGCTCGGATGCCGGCACGACGCGGGAGACGAGCCCGGCGCGCTCCGCCTCCTCCGCACCCATGAACCGCCCGGTGAGCACCAGCTCGGCCGCCTTGTAGTAGCCGACCGCGCGGATCAGGCGCTGCGTGCCGCCCATGCCGGGGATGACGCCGAGGTTGATCTCGGGCTGGCCGAACTTGGCGTTGTCGGCGGCCAGGATGATGTCGCACATCATCGCGAGCTCGCACCCACCACCGAGGGCGAAGCCGGAAACGGCCGCGATGACCGGCGTGCGCACGGCGGCGAACTCATGCCAGACACCGAAGTGGTCGGTCTCGAGCATCTGCGCCGCGGACATGCCCTCCATCTCCTTGATGTCGGCACCGGCGGCGAAGGCCTTCTCGGATCCGGTCAGCACGATCGCTCCGACACCCTCGTCCACATCGAAGGCGACCGCCGCGGCGGTGACCTCTTCCGCAAGCCGGCTGTTCAAGGCGTTCAGCGCCTCGGGACGGTTCAGGGTGATCCACCCGACCCGTCCGCGCTGCTCGACCAGGATCGTCTCGTACTCGGTCATATCGCCTGCCTTCGTGTCGTGTCGTGTCGTGTCGTGTCGTGTCGTGTCCAGTATCGTCCTTCGCCCCGCACCCGCCCACGCCGCGCTGAGGGGTCACATCACGCCGCATACCGCACGGGGGGCGCGGCGTGTTGTGACCCCTCACGGCCGCGCGAGCACAGGGATCAGACGACGCCGTCGCGGATATCGGTGATGATGCCGGAGAAGTCCCGCGTCGCACCCTCGCCCGCGGCGAAAGCGGCATACAGCTCCTGCGCGAGCCGACCCATACGCGCATCCGTCGAGGTCTGCTCGATCGCCTGCAGCGCGAGGCCGAGGTCCTTCGCCATCAGCGCCCCCGCGAAACCGGGCTGGTAGTCCCGGTTGGCCGGGCTCGTGGGCACCGGACCGGGAACAGGGCAGTTGGTCGTGATCGACCAGCACTGACCGGATGCCTGCGAGACGACGTCGAACAGCGCCTGGTGCTCGAGTCCGAGCCGCTCCCCCAGCACGAAAGCCTCGGCGACGGCGATCTGCGAGACCGCGAGCACCATGTTGTTGCAGACCTTCGCCGCCTGGCCGAGCCCCGGTCCGCCGCAGTGCACGATGCGCTTGCCCATGACCTCGAGCAACGGGAGCGCTGCCGCAAAGTCGTCATCCGATCCGCCGACCATGAACGCGAGCGTTCCGTTCTCGGCGCCGACGACCCCGCCCGAGACCGGGGCGTCGACGTTGCGGTGCCCCGCGGCGAGCGCGAGCGCGTGGGCGGCACGAGCCTCGTCGACGGCGATGGTCGACGACTCGATGAAGAGGGTGTTCGGCCGGGCCGCCGCGAGCAGCTCGGTGCGATACGCCTCGATCACGTGCTTCCCCGCGGGGAACATCGTGATGACGACATCCGCATGGGCCACGGCATCCGCCCCACTCGCCGCCACCGGGATGCCGGCTGCCTGTGCCGCCTCGATCGCCGCGGGGACGAGGTCGAAGCCGTGCACCTCGTGGCCGGCGGCGACTAGGTTCTTCGCCATCGGCAGGCCCATGTGCCCGAGGCCGAGGAACGCGACACGCGTCATGACGCACTCCGCATCGACGTCGAGCCCGCGGGTCGCAGCATCTCGCGTCCGACGATCAGTCGCATGATTTCATTCGTCCCTTCCAGGATCTGGTGCACCCGCAGGTCACGGACGACCCGCTCGATCCCGTAGTCCTGCAGGTACCCGTACCCGCCGTGCAGCTGCAGCGCCCGGTTGGCGACCTCGAAGCCGGCGTCGGTGGCGAACCGCTTGGCCATCGCGCAGCGCATGGTCGCGTCGGGCGCCTGCTCGTCGACCGCCTGGGCTCCGTCGCGCACCATGAGCCGGGCCGCGTGCAGTTCGGTGCGCATGTCGGCGATCGCGAACAGGATCGACTGCTTCTCGGCGAGCGGCTCCCCGAACGCGACCCGCTCATGCACGTACCGCACCGCATTGTCGAGCGCCCACTCCGCTCCTCCGAGCGAGCAGGCGGCGATGTTGAGGCGACCGCCGTTGAGCGCCGACATCGCGATCGCGAAGCCGCGCCCCTCGTCGCCGAGCATGGCGGATGCCGGAACGCGGAGGCCGTCGAAGATCACCTGACGGGTCGGCTGCGCGTGCCATCCCATCTTCTTCTCGAGCGGGCCGAAGCTCAGCCCCTCGGCGTCGCCGGGAACCAGGAACGCGCTGATGCCGCGGGCGCCGGGCTCCCCCGTGCGCGCCATGACGACGTACACGGCGGCTTCGCCGGCACCGGAGATGAACTGCTTCATCCCGGTGAGCACGTAGTCGTCGCCCTCGCGGACGGCACTGGTCGCGACGTTCGCGGCATCCGACCCGACTCCCGGCTCGGTGAGGCAGTAGCCGCCGAACTCCTGCATCGCGGTGAGCTTCGGCAGCCATGCGGCGCGCTGCGTCTCGTCGCCGTAGGTGTCGATCATCCACACGACCATGTTGTGGATCGAGATGTATGCGGCGACCGCCGGATCGCCCTTGGCGAGCTCCTCGAAGATCGCGACGGTGTCGCTGCGACTCAGGCCGGTTCCGCCGAAGTCCTCGCGCACGTAGATGCCGCCGAGTCCGAGCTCGCCGCCGCGGTTGAGCGATTCACGCGGGAAGAGGTGCTTCTCGTCGCGCTCGGCGGCGAAGGGGGCGAGCTCGGCTTCGGCGAACTCGCGGACGGCGGCGAGGATGGCCTCGCGCTCCTCGGCAGTGGTGGTGACGGTGGTCATGGTCATCATGTGTCCTTGTGGGATCTCCTGACGGGACGTGGGGTCAGTGCATGGTGGGGATGACGAAGCTGGCTCCGTCGCGGATGCCCGCCGCGGGCCAACGGCTCGTCACCGTCTTGGTCTTCGTGTAGAAGCGGAAGGCGTCGGTGCCGTGCTGGTTGAGGTCGCCGAAGCCGCTGCGCTTCCAGCCGCCGAACGTGTAATACGCGATCGGCACCGGGATCGGGACGTTCACGCCGACCATCCCCACCTCGACGCGTGCGGCGAAGTCGCGGGCGGCGTCGCCGTCACGGGTGAAGATCGCGACGCCGTTGCCGTATTCGTGCTCGGAGGCCATCCGCAGCGCCTCTTCGTAGTCGGCAGCGCGGGCGATCACCAGCACCGGACCGAAGATCTCCTCGCGGTAGATCGCCATGTCGGTGGTGACGTGGTCGAAGAGCGTCGGCCCAAGGTAGAAGCCCTCCTCGTGACCTTCCACGGTGAAGCCCCGGCCATCGGCGAGCAGGGTCGCCCCCTCGTCGATGCCCTGCTGGATGTAGCCCTCGACCCGTTCGACGGCCGCGCGCGTGACCAGGGGTCCGTAGTCGACGTCGGCCGCGAGCGAGGGACCGATCCGCAGCTGGGCGACGCGCTCGGCGAGCTTGGCGGCGAGAGCATCCGCCGTCTCCTGCCCCACCGGGACCGCGACCGAGATGGCCATGCAGCGCTCGCCTGCCGAGCCGTAGCCCGAGCCGATCAGCGCATCGACGGCCTGGTCGAGGTCGGCATCCGGCATCACGATCATGTGGTTCTTGGCGCCGCCGAAGCACTGGGCGCGCTTGCCGTGGGCTGTCGCGGTCGCGTAGATGTACTCGGCAATGGGCGTGGAGCCGACGAATCCGACGGCACGGATGCGGTCGTCCGTGAGCAGCGCGTCGACGGCCTCTTTGTCGCCGTGCACGACGTTGAGGACGCCGGCGGGGAGGCCCGCTTCGAGGAACAGTTCCGCCAGGCGGACCGGCACCGAGGGGTCGCGCTCGCTGGGCTTGAGCACGACGGCGTTGCCGGCGGCGAGCGCGGGGCCGGCTTTCCAGAGCGGGATCATCGCGGGGAAGTTGAAGGGGGTGATCGCGGCGACGACCCCGAGCGGCTGCCGCATCGAGTACACGTCGATGCCGGTTCCCGCGCCCGTCGAGTACTCGCCCTTCAGCAGGTGCGGTGCTCCGGCGGAGAACTCGATGACCTCGAGTCCGCGCTGGATATCGCCCTTCGCATCGTCGACCGTCTTGCCGTGCTCGCTCGCGAGCAGCTCGGCGAGTGACGTCATCTCGCGCTGCACCAGGTCGAGGAACCGCAGCAGCACACGAGCGCGCTTCTGGGGGTTGGTCGCGGCCCAGGCGACCTGCGCCTCTTCGGCGTTCGCGATCACGCGGCGCACCTCGTCGGTCGAGGCGAGCGGCACACGCGCCTGTACGGCGCCGGTGCTCGGATCGAACACGTCGGCGAAGCGACCGGAGTCAGAGGTGAGAAGCGATCCGCCCACGAAGTGCGGGATAGTACGAGTCATTGTGTGACGTCCCTCCGTGCCGTCGTTGGCACAATGAGGAGTTTAGTCGGAGCACCGGATATTTACTAGGACATCCTTGTATTTGGGCTTCGCGACCCGAGTGCCCCGAATCGCGGTTGTTCGCGCCCCGTTCACCGCCGCGTCATCTCGCCCGGGTACAACTGCAAGTGCGCGGACAGAGACTCAGACCGGATCGGGTGTCACGTCTACCGCGCGCACGGTGAGCGCTCTCGCTCCCGTCGCGGCGCCCACGCCGCGAGACCCCCGCCGAATCGGGTCGGCGGGGGTCCTCTCCGTCCGGGCCGGAAGCGGCCTGCGAAGCCCCGCATCCGAATTAGAATCGACGATGCGCCGCCACCCCTGGCGCATCCGCTTCGGCGTCCCGACCCCGGCCGCCCGTTCCCCCGAGGACCGCACCATGTCCGAACCCCTCACCGTGTCCATCCGCCGCGAAGTCGACCCCGAGCGCATCGTCGAGGCGACAGCCTGGGTGCAGACGGGGGTGAATCTCGCTACGAAGTATCCGGGCTTCCTCGGCTCGGGCTGGGTGCGCGCCGGCGAGGATTCGCAGGTCTGGCACATGCTGTACCGGTTCGCGAGCGAGGACTCGCTCACCGCGTGGGAGCAGTCGGCCGAGCGGGCCTGGTGGCTCTCGATGGGCGAGGGCTTCGTGCGCAGCGAGCGCTCCAAGCGGCGCACCGGCATCGAGGGCTGGTTCGACGAGCCGACCACCGGCACGATCACGCTCCCGGCAGCCGACGGCACGACCGAGACGGTCACCGTCGCCCCCGCTCCCCCGCGTTGGAAGCAGGCGACCTCGATCTGGCTGGGGTTCTTCCCGGTCAACCTCGCGTTCACCTACGCGATGAGCCCGGTGCCGGGATGGAACGAGCTGCCGATCTGGCTCCGCGTGCTCGTCACGACCCTCGTGCTCACGCCGATCATGGCGTACTGGGTGCTGCCGTTCGTCACCCGTTCGCTGCGGAGCTGGCTCGCCCGCTGACTCAGGTCCCCTTCCCCGGCGAGACCCCCTCATCCGGCGAGTCCACGAGCGACAGCGGATCCGCGATGTCCTCGAGCGACTTGCCCGCCGCGCTCACCCCGAAGATGCCGCAGACGACGCCACCGAACATCATGATCGCGGCGCCGAGCACGTAACCCCAGAACAGGGGGCCGCGGTCGCCCGACTCGGCACTCGCGCCGATCAGGGATCCGTAGAGCACCGGAGCGATGGCGCCGACGAGCTGCCCGATCGAGAAGACGTACGAGATCACCTGGCTTCGCAGCTCCAGCGGGAAGATCTCGCTCACCGTCAGGTATGCCGCCGACGCACCGGCCGAGGCGAAGAAGAACGACGCGCACCAGAAGGCCGTGTGCGTGGCCGCATTCAGCGCGCCCGCGTTGAACAGGAACGCGCTGACGAGGAGGATCAGGCCCGCGAGCACATAGGTCGAGAACAGCATCCGCCGCCGGCCCCAGGTGTCGAAGAAGTGCCCGAGGATGAGCGCGCCGGCGAGGTTCCCGACCGCGAACACGATGAAGTACTGCGACGCCGAGGCCGGCGGGGTGTCGTAGAAGTTCTCCAGCACGAGGGCGTAGGTGAAGAAGATCGCGTTGTAGAGGAACGACTGGGTGACCATCATCGTGATGCCGACCAGCGTGCGCCGCGGGTACTTCTTGAACAGCACCTTCGCGATGACGAGGAACGGGACGCTGCCGTACTCCTTGACGGTGATCGCCTTGCTCTCGTCGACCGGTTCGATCGTCTTGCCCTCCTTGCGGATGCGCTCCTCGATCTGGTCGACGTTGCGCTCGGCCTCGTCCTCGCGCCCGTGCGTCATCTGCCAGCGCGGGCTCTCCGGGATGTGACGACGCAGCCAGATGATGAGGAGGCCGAGCACCGGTCCGACGAAGAAGCTGAGGCGCCAGCCGAGGTCGGCGGGGAGGATGTCGGTGTTGAGGAAGAACATGTTCGCCACGGCGCCGAGGGCCGCACCACCCCAGTAGGTGCCGTTGATCGCGATGTCGACGCGACCGCGGTACTTCGCCGGGATGATCTCGTCGATCGCCGAGTTGATGGCCGCGTACTCACCGCCGATTCCCGCGCCCGCCACGAACCGCCAGATGTAGAAGAACCAGGGGGCGAAGGAGAGACCGGCGATCGCGGATCCGACCAGATACACCGCGAGCGAGACGAGGAAGAGGTTCTTGCGTCCGAGGCGATCGGCGAGGCGTCCGAACACGAGCGCACCGAACACCTGACCGAGCAGGTAGCACGTGCCGGCGAGGCCGACCTCGGCCGGGCCCATGCCGAGGGTCGCGGCATAGCCGTTCGCGGCGACGATCTGCACCTCGAGCCCGTCCAGGATCCAGGAGAACCCGAGTCCGGCGACGATCATCCAGTGGAATCGCGACCACGGCAGCCGGTCCATGCGTGCCGGGACGAGTGACCGGACCTCCTTGACGGTGGCGTCGGATGCGGACATGGACCCTCCTTCGTACGCGGGCGAAATCGCCCCGGCATCTGTCTTACTCGGCGGGAGAATTCGTCGCACCGCCTTGACCGCGGGGATCGCACCGCGCTAAGCACGGCAGAAGGCCCCGATGTGCTCGACACATCGGGGCCTTCGGTCACTGCAGGTCAGCTCTCGACGTGCCGTTCATTCGGGCCGTCGTAGTGCGACAGCGGGCGGATCAGCGCGTTCGATCCGGCCTGCTCGATCACATGCGCGGTCCACCCGGTGACCCGCGCGGCCACGAACAGCGGCGTGAAGGTCAGGGTGTCGAATCCGATCAGGTTGTACGCCGGACCCGACGGGTAGTCGAGGTTCGGGTAGATGCCCTTGCGCGCGACGAACTCCGACTCGAGGGCGTCGTAGAGGGCGGCGACCTCGGGCCGGTCGTAGTGCTCCACGAGGGTGTCGAGCGCCGCCTTCATGGTCGGCACCCGGGAATCGCCCTTCTTGTACACGCGGTGGCCGAAGCCCATGATCTTGCGCTTCTCGGCGAGAGCCTTGTCGAGCCAGGGAACCACATTCTCGGCCGTGCCGATGTCGTCGAAGATGTGCAGCACGGCCTCGTTGGCACCGCCGTGCAGCGGACCCTTGAGGGCGCCGATCGCACCGACCACGGCCGAGTAGATGTCGCTCAGGGTCGAGGTGATGACGCGCGCCGTGAACGTCGAGGCGTTGAAGGAGTGCTCGGCGTACAGGATCATCGAGCGGTTGAACGCGTCGACCACGACGTCGTCCGCCTCTTCGCCGAACGTCATCCAGAGGAAGTTCGCGGAGTAGTCGAGGTCGTCGCGCGGCGCGATGATCTCCTGCCCGCGACGCCGACGCTGACCGTAGGCGACGATCGCCGGCAGTGCGGCGAACAGGCGGATGCTGCGCTCGAGGTTCTGCTCCGGGCTGCCGCCGGCGTCGAGCACCGATCCACCGGCACCGGGGTCGGAGGCGCCGATCAGGCTGACCGCGGTGCGCACCTCGTCCATCGGGTGGGCGTCGAGCGGCACCAGGTCGATCGCGGCCTTGACGTTGTCGGCGAGGGCGCGGTGCGTGCGCTCATCGAGACGGAACGCCGCGAGCTCTTCCGGCGTCGGCAGCTCGCCGTTCCAGAGGAGGTAGGCGACGGCCTCGAACGGCTGCGTGTCGGCCAGTTCCTGCACGGGGTAGCCGCGGTACAGCAGGCTGTTCGTCTCGGGGTTGACCTTCGAGATCGCGGTCGTGTCGACGACGACCCCCGCGAGGCCCTTCTTGATGTCCGGCTCGGTCATGGTCACTCCTTCGTGTACTTCGACTCGTCGCTTCGCTCCTCGCTCAGCAACCGGGTCGGATGTCCGCTTCGCTGCGCTCAGCGACCGGTGTTGTCGACTGTGAAGTTGAAGACGCCGGAGTCGAAGTGGTTGTACGACTCGTAGTCGATCAGATCGTAGAGATCGGCGCGGTGCTGCATCTCGCCGAGCTTCGAGGTCAGGTGCCCCTCTTCGTTCAGAGTATCCAGTGCACGGCCCGCTGCCCCCATCGAGATGCGCAGCAGCGACACCGGCCAGATGACCAGGTTCACGCCGGCGTCCCGCAGCTGGTCCGTGGAGAACAGCTCGCTCTTGCCGAACTCGGTCATGTTCGCCAGGATCGGCACGTCCAGCGCCTCGGCCATCGCCTCGAACTCGGCGAGTGTGCGCATCGCCTCGGGGAAGATCGCGTCGGCACCGGCATCCACCAGCGCCTTGGCACGGTCGATCGCCGCATCCAGACCCTCGATCGCGCGGATGTCGGTGCGCGCCATGATGAGGAAGTTCTCGTCGCGGCGGGCGTCGGCGGCGGCCCGGATGCGCTTGATCGCGGTGTTCTCGTCGACCACGGCCTTGCCGTCGAGGTGGCCGCAGCGCTTCGGGTTGATCTGGTCCTCGATGTGCGTGCCGGCGAGGCCCGCGTCTTCGAGTTCCTGGATCGTACGGGCGACGTTCATCGGTTCGCCGAAGCCGGTGTCGGCGTCGACGATCGCGGGCAGGTCGGTCATGCGGGCGATCTGCTTCGCACGTCCGGCGACCTCGGTGAGCGTCGTGAGGCCGATGTCGGGCAGGCCGAGGTCGGCGGAGAGCACGGCGCCGGAGATGTAGACCCCGTCGAACCCCTTCTGCTCGATCAGGCGGGCGCTCAGCGGGTTGAAGGCCCCGGGGAAGCGCAGCAGTTCGCCGCTCGCGAGCCGCTCCCGGAACAGCCGCCGCTTCTCGGCGGGCGTGACGGTGGAGTACAGCATCAGAGGTTCCTTCCCTTTCGGGCGGCCGGTGCACAACTTCGGAGATCGGATGCGACACGCCGGGGGACGGAAGCCCCGGCCGGTGCGTCGCCCGCCATCTCCGAAGTTGTGCGGGGGTACAGCATCAGAACAGTCCCGCAGGGGCAGGGGCGGCCTCGAGCAGCCCGGGCTTCGCGACGATCGACAGCTCGCCGACCTCGGCAGCCGTCAGCTCGGGCAGGCGCTGCACGAGGGCCAGGAACCGCTCGATCTCGGCGGGCTCGAGCACGGGCTCGGCGAGCAGACGGAACTTCGCGATGTAGTTCTCACGCGCGAAGGGACGTGCTCCGAGCGGATGCGCATCGGCCACGGCGATCTCGTCGACCACGGTCGAACCGTCGGTGAGCCGGATCTCGACGCGACCGCCGAAGGCCTTCTCGTCGGGGTCTTCGGAGTGGTAGCGGCGCGTCCACTCGGCATCCTCGGCCGTGGTGACCTTGTGCCACAGCGCGACGGTGTCGGCGCGGCCCGCACGCTCCGGCGTGTAGGAGTCGACGTGGTGCCAGCCGCCGTCCTGCAGCGCCACCGCGAAGATGTACGGCACCGAGTGGTCGAGCGTCTCGCGCGACGCGGTCGGGTCGCACTTCTGAGGGTCGTTCGCCCCCGAGCCGATCACATTGTGGGTGTGGTGGCTGGTGTGGATGACGATCGAGTCGATGTTCGCGGGGTCGCGGAGTGCCGGGTTCGAGGTTCCGAGCTTGCGGGCGAGGTCGATGAGCGCCTGGGCCTGGTACTCGGCCGAGTGCTCCTTCGTGTACGAGTCGAGGATCGCGCGCTTGGGCTCGCCCGCAGCGGGCAGAGGCACGTCGTAGGAGGCGTCCTTGCCGTCGAGCATCCAGGCGATCACGCCGTCTTCGCCTTCGTAGATCGGCGCCGGGCTGGTCTGGCCGCGCATCGCCCGGTCGACCGCTTCGACGGCCATCTTTCCGGCGAAGGCCGGGGCGTGCGCCTTCCAGGTCGAGATCTCGCCCTTGCGGCTCTGACGCGTGGCGGTCGTGGTGTGCAGGCCCTGTCCGACGGCCTGGTAGATCGTCTCGACGTCGAGGCCGAGGAGGGTGCCGATGCCGGCGGCGGCCGATGTGCCGAGGTGGGCGACGTGGTCGATCTTGTGCTTGTGCAGGCAGATCGCGCGCACCAGGTCCATCTGGATCTCGTAGCCGGTCGCGATGCCGCGAACCAGTGCCCGACCGTCCTTGCCGACGTGCTGCGCGACCGCGAGGATCGGTGGGATGTTGTCGCCCGGGTGCGAGTATTCCGCGGCCAGGAACGTGTCGTGGTAGTCGAGCTCGCGCACGGCCACGCCGTTCGCCCAGGCCGCCCACTCGGGGCTGGTTCGGTGGTCGAGAGCCGCGCCGAACAGGTTCGCGCCGACGCCACCGGTCGAGACGGGGTGGCTGAACGCCTGCGCGCGGGCGGCGTTGATCGGTGCGCGGGTCAGGGATGCCGCGGCCACCGAGGCGTTGTCGATGATGCGGTTGATGATCATGTCGACGACGTCCTGATCGACCTCGACCTGGTCGGCGGCGACCTCGGCGATCTTCCAGGCGAGCTGGTCTTCGCGCGCGAGGTTCTCGGAGCTCGCGTACACACGGACGTGGTGGGAGACGGTCATTTCTTATCCTTCACGGTTGCTGGAGTCGAGGGAGTCGAGGATGCCGGCGAGGGCATTGTGCAGGTGCACGTGGGTGGCGTGGGCGGCGAGGTCGCCGTCGCGGGCGGCGAGCGCCTCGGCGATCGTGCGGTGCTCGGCGGCGGAGGCTGCGAGCCGAGCCGGCTTGTCGCGGGCCATCCGGCGCACACGCACGAGGTGCGTGCGCACGGTGCGCAGGGCCGAGGCGATGTAGTCGTTGGCGACCGCCGCGTCGAGGGCGGCGTCGAACCGAGCGATCAGGGCGTAGTAGGCGTCACGACCTGCGGGACCGGCGAGGTCGACGTGCGCGAACTCGTCGGCGAGCTCGGCGAAGAGATGGGCATCCCCACGCACGGCGGCCAGGCGCGCAGAGCTCTCCTCGAGCGCGCGGCGGATCTCGAAGAGCGAGCGGATGTCGTCGGCATCCAGATCGGCGACCACGGTGACGCGCGGCGACTGCTGCACAACGAGCCCGTCGGCCGCGAGCCGGCGAAGGGCCTCGCGCATCGGGGTGCGGCTGACGCCGAGGCGCTCCGCCTGCTCGACCTCGCCGAGCACGAACCCGGCGGGAAGCGCGCCGGACTGGATGTCGTCGAGCAGGGCCGTGTACGCGCGATCACTCGCGGAGAGGCGCTCGACGGCAAGAGTCATGCCCTCAGTGTATACATAAAGGGGC
The DNA here is from genome assembly GCF_059758615.1 of Microbacterium sp. GQ128. Taxonomy (NCBI): domain Bacteria; kingdom Bacillati; phylum Actinomycetota; class Actinomycetes; order Micrococcales; family Microbacteriaceae; genus Microbacterium; species Microbacterium sp. GQ128. Next base: position 847,877 of record NZ_JCAXDY010000002.1, on the reverse strand, counting down.
TCCGCCTGGCGCTTCAGTCTTTGGGAGCCGGCTCCCGGTATACATTGTGTGTGGCAGGGTCGGGCTCCATGAACTCCGGAGCGACGGGCTCACCGAGCTTGACCACCACGACACCCACGAGCACGAGCACTCCGCCGAGAGCCTGCAGCAGGTCGGGAAGCTGTCCGAGCAGCAACCACCCGAACAGGAGCGCGGCCACGACCTCGGCGAGCGCGACGAAGGAGGCGAGCCGCGAACCCAGCATCCGCGTCGAGGCGATGCCGAGCAGATACGCGAGCGCTGTCGCGACGACGCCCATCGCCAGCACGGGCACGAACCAGGGCACACTGCCGAACCGGTAGGCGATGTCATCGGTCGTCCACGCGATCGGCAGGACGCCGATCGCCCCGGCGGCGGCGAGCCCGAGCGCCCCGAGCAGCAACCCGCTTCCCGCGAGGGCGACCGGAGGCAGCCCCGTATCAGCCTTGGCCGACAGCACGAAGTAGGCGGCGGCCCCGACCATCGCGCCCAGAGCCCACAGGATCCCGGCCACGTTCACGTCGGCTCCGGTGAGGATGTCGAGCATGAGCACCAGCCCGACGAAGGCGATGGCTGCGCCGATGACGCTCTTGCGACTCGGGCGCTCGCCCCGCCGGATCCAGAGCCACAGCAGCACCGCGACCGGCGCCGTGTATTCGATGAGCAGGGCCAGCCCCACATCCATCACGGCCACGGCCTGGAAGTAGAAGAGCTGGGTGGCGGCGACCGCGAACAGCCCGTACGCCAGGATCATGCCGGCATTGCGACGCAGCAGCCCCCATCTTCCTCGGAGAGACACGAGCGTCGGAACGAGCAGCACGAGGGCGGCGACCCCGATGCGCGCGAGGACCGCGGCCCCGGGCGTCCACCCCGCGTCGATGAGCCCGCGTGCCCACCCGCCCGACATCCCGAAGGACAGCGCCGCTGCGATGGCGAGCGGCAACCCCCAGCGCGCGCCATGCGGCATTCCGAGAGTGTCATTCCTCACCTTGCTCATGATCGATGACGCTACGCGCGGGGAATGTAAGATGTCAACATGATCTTCACCGATGACACGGAGGAGGGCCTCCGCGCGGCCGTCTGGCTCGCCAACTCGGCCGAAGACCCCGACACACTGGTCGACATCGAGGACGAGATCGCGTTCCTGCGCGAGTTCCCGTACACCGGTCGGCTCGACCACGATGCAGAAGAGCTCGCCTCGCTCCGCCGCCTTCGCCCGCGACTGCGCGCCATGCTGCTCGCACCGCGCGACGAAATGGCCGCACTCGTCAACGACGCCCTCGCCGAGTCCCGGCTCACGCCTCGACTGCTCCGTCACGACGGTGCCGACTGGCATCTGCACGCCGTGGCCGACGACCATCCGCTGGCCGAGCGCGTGCTGATCGAGACCGCGATGGCGCTGATCGACGTCATCCGCTCCGACGAAGGATCGCGCCTCACCGTGTGCGACGACGACACGTGTCAAGCGGTCGCGCTCGACCTCTCGCGCAACCGCTCGAAACGGTACTGCTCCACCACCTGCGCGAACCGCAACGCCGTCGCCGCGTATCGCGCGCGCCGCGCCGGAGCCTAAGCCGGCGCGGCTCCGGCCGACCTCCACGGCCCGACCCCCACGCTCCGGTCGCCCCCACCCTCCGGGGACTCCCACGCTCCTCCACGCTCCGGTCGCATTTCGTGCCGGATTCTTCGCGATCAGGCGGCACCAACTGCGACCGGAGCAGCAGCACGCAGCACCAACTGCGACCGGAGGGCCACCGCCGACACCGCGGCGCGTCGCGCGCAGATGCGCGTTGCGGATCGCGCGCGAGCGCAGCCCCTCTGGACGCAACCTGTCATAACAGGTACAGTGAACCTGTCATTACAGGTTGCGCAGCGCCGCAGCATCCGTTACGAGGAGCACCGATGCCCGAGTTCCACACCCCGCCGATCTCTCCGATGGCGATCACCTTCGACGCGGAGAGGCTGACGCTCTCACCCGAAGGACCGACCCTCACCCGGCGGATGTCCGACCTCGAAGGACTTTTCCTCGACGCGGATGCCTGGGCCGCAGCATCCGTCGGCGAGAACCCGGTGGTCTACACGGTCGTCAGCTCCCCCGTGCCCGAGGCCGACCGCGAGCTGCCCCAGTCGATCACCACGATCATGCCCGGCGACACGGCCGGCGAGCTCTGGATGACGAAGGGCCACCAACATCCGGATCATCAGGGCGAGATCTACCTGGCACTCAAGGGCCGGGGCGGACTGCTCATGTTCGACGGCGAGCGCACCGAGTGGATCGACATGCTGCCCGGCACGATCGGCTACATCCCCCCGGGCTGGGCGCACCGCTCGGTCAACGTCGGCGACGAGCCCTACGCCTTCCTCGCGGTCTACCCGGGAGGGGCGGGGCACGACTACGGATGGGTGCTGGAGCACGGCATGGGTTCGCGGGTCTACCGCGCGACCTCCGGCGTCGACCTGCGTCCCTACGCGGAATAGGCTCCGGCCATGATCATCGCGCACGACCTGGGCACCACCGGGAACAAGGCGTCGCTGCACCACGACGACGGCCGTCTGATCACGGCGGTCACGGTCCCCTACCCCGCGCACTTCGCCGCGGGTGGCGTCGCCGAGCAGAATCCCGTCGACTGGTGGGACGCCGTCGTCGAGGCCACACGCGATCTGATCGCCCGCACCGGCACGGCTCCGACCGACGTCGCCGGACTCGTGGTGAGCGGTCAGATGATGGGCGCCGTCCTGCTCGACGCGGACGGCGAGCCTGCCCGCCCGGCGATCATCTGGGCCGACACCCGGTCCGGTGCGCAGCAGCGCGAGCTCGAGGCCGCGATCGGCGCCGAGCGCGCCTACGGCATCCTGGGGCACCGGCTCAACCCCACGTACTCCGTCGAGAAGATCATGTGGGTGCGCGACAACGAGCCGGACACCTGGGCGCGCGTGCGACGCGTGTGCGTCGCGAAGGACTTCATCGTGCTGCGCCTCACCGGGCGCCTCGCGACCGACCGCTCCGACGCATCCGGCACGAACGCCTACGACCAGGCGACCGGTACGTGGTCGGCGGAGGTCCTGCACGCCGCGCGCCTCGACCCCGCACTGTTCCCCGAGATCCTGGAATCCACACAGATCGCCGGCACGCTGACGGATGCCGCCGCCGAGGCACTCGGCCTGCCCGCGAGCGCCCGCGTGGTGATGGGAGGCGGCGACGGTCCGATGGCCGCCGTCGGCTCCGGCATCGTCGCACCGCAGGATGGCGCCTACGTCTGCCTGGGCACATCGTCGTGGATCTCATTCGCCGCCGACGCCCCGCTGCACGACCCCGCGATGCGCACCTTCACGTTCGACAACGTCGTGCCCGGATCGTTCGTGCCCACTGCCACCATGCAGGCGGGCGGAGCCTCGGTGCAGTGGATCGCCGAGGCGCTCTCCCCCGACCCCGCACACCCCGAGACCCCACGCCTGACGGCCGAGGCCTCGGCCGCCGTCGACACCGACGACCTCTACTTCCTCCCCTACCTCCTCGGCGAGCGTTCTCCGATGTGGGATCCGGATGCCCGGGGCGCGTTCGTCGGCCTCGCCCGACACCACGGCAGGTCGCACCTCGTGCGGGCCGTGCTCGAGGGCACCGCGTTCAACCTGCTCAGCTGCATCCAGGCGTTCCGCGAAGCCGGTGCCACGATCGACCGCATCGACGCGGTCGGCGGCGGAGCGCAGAGCGATGTGTACCTCTCGGTGCTCGCGGACGTGTGGGGCGTGCCCGTGCGCCGCCGGACGATCGTCGAAGAGGCGAACAGTCTCGGCGCCGCCGTCACCGCCGCGGTCGGGCTCGGTCTCACCGACTTCTCGGCCGCGCGCGCTCTGAGCGAGGTCACGGCCGAGTTCACCCCGGATGCCGCCCGTCACGCCGTCTATGCCGACCGGCACACCCGCTTCGTCGACGCGTACACGGCGCTCGCTCCGTGGTTCGCCGGACGGCCGCGCTGATGAGCGTCATCCTCGTCACCAGCCGCTCGTTCTCGGACGGCGACCTCGACCTCGTCGAACGTGCAGCTCAGGCCGGGCACCGCATCCTCCGGGGACCCGCGCACCACGACCTCGACGAGCTGCGGTCGCTGCTGCACGGTGCCGATGCCTGGATCGCGGGCACCGGAGCCGTCACGGATGCGCACTTCGCCGCGGCTCCGAAGCTCAAGGTGCTCGCCCGCTACGGCGTCGGCACCGAGTCGGTCGACCTCGCGGCTGCGAGAGAGCGCGGCATCCCGGTGACCAACACCCCCGGCGCCAACGCCGACGCGGTCGCCGATCACGCCGTCGGCCTCATGCTCGCCGCGCTCCGCTTCGTGCCGGACGGAGACCGCCGCGTGCGCGTCGGCGATTGGAGCGTGCGTCGCGGGCGGGAGCTCGGCGCCGCGACCGTCGGGATCGTCGGCTTCGGGCGCATCGGACAGGGGGTCGCCGCACGGCTGAGCGGCTTCGGGTCGCGCGTGCTGGCGGCCGATCCGTTCCTTCCCGACGAGGTCGTGCGGGCTCGCGGTGCGGAACCCGTCGCGATCGACGACCTGTTCCGCGCCGCTGACGTCATCACGCTGCACGCCCCGGGCGGGCAACGGCTCGTCGACGCCGACCGTCTCGCCGGCATGCGACGGGGAACCATACTGGTCAACACCGCCCGCGGCGACCTGATCGACGAGGCGTGCGTGGCCCAGGCGCTGCACGACGGCACTCTCGCCGGTTACGCGGCCGACACCCTCGACGGCGATACGGCTGCCCACGACAGTCCGTTGCTCGCCCCGGAACTCGCCGACCGCGTGATCGTCACCCCGCACCTCGGCGCGCAGACCACCCAGGCGGTCGACAACATGGGCTCCCTCTCGCTCGCCGATGTGATCGCGATCCTCGCAGGGCTCGAGCCCACCCACCCCGTCCCCGTCCCTGTCCCCGTCCCCGTCCCCGTCCCCGTCCCCGTCCCCGTCCCCGAGGAGACCCGATGACCACCACCGACGCCGTCAGCATCGCGCCCGCCACGGCATCCGCCGACTACATGGGCTTCGTCGGTGTGACCACCGCGTCGTCGTCGATCATGAAGGTCTTCCCGCTCTGGGCCGACATCCTGCACCTGCCGACCCGCACCCTGGTCGGCCACGACCTGCCGATGGATGCCGATTCCGCGCAGTACCGCGCCATGGTGGAGCAGATCCGCGACGACCCGCATCACCGCGGGGCCCTCGTGACCACGCACAAGATGAACGTGTACGCCGCGGCCGCCGACCTCTTCGACGAGCTCGACCCGTTCGCGGTGTCGTGCTCCGAGATCTCCAGCATCTCGAAGCGCGGTCCGATCCTGTCGGGCCGGGCCAAAGACCCGATCACGGTCGACCTCGCGCTGAACGACTTCCTTCCCGCCGACCACTTCGCCCGCACCGGAGCCGAGGTCGTGATCCTCGGGGCCGGCGGCTCGGGCACCGCGCTGAGCTGGGCCCTGGCCGAACGCGACGACGCCCCGGCGAAGATCACGGTCACTGCCCGCACGCAGGACAAGCTCGACCACCTGCGCGAGGTGCACCGCCAGCACGGCACCCGCGAGGGGCTGATCGAGTACGTCGTGACCGCATCCCCCGCAGACGCCGATGCGCTGGTGGCCGCCGCCCCCGCCGGTTCCGTGATCGCCAACGCGACCGGGCTCGGCAAGGACCGGCCCGGCTCACCCCTGAGCGATGCGGTGGTTTTCCCCGAGGGCGGGTACGCGTGGGAGTTCAACTACCGCGGCTCGCTCGAGTTCCTCCACCAGGCCGAGGCGCAGGCATCCGCACGTGGGCTGCACGTCGTCGACGGCTGGCGCTACTTCATCCACGGCTGGTCGCAGGTGGTGGCCGACGTGTTCGAGCTCGACCTGACCCCCGAGATCGTCGAGCAGCTCGCCGAGGCCGCGGAGTCGGTGCGCTGATGCCCGCCGTCGTCCGAACCGTGCTCGGCGACATCGACCCGGCGCTCCTCGGGCGGGTGGACTATCACGAGCACCTGTTCCAGGTGTCGCCGCTGCTGCCGGGCGATGAGCTCGACGACGAGAAGGCCTCGGGAGAAGAAGCGGCTCTGCTGCAGGCGAGCGGGTTCGAGGCCATGGTGGACGCCACGCCGTTCGGCCTCGCGCGCGCCCCGGGAGCGCTCGCCCGGATCAGCGCCTTGACCGGGCTCCGCATCGTCGCGACGACCGGACGACACCGTGAGGCCCACTACGACGCGGACCATCCGATGCAGGCGTGGACCGCCGATCGGTTGGCCGCGCTGTTCATCGCCGACATCACGCGCGGAATGCCCGCCGACGACGCGGAGATCTTCGAAGCACCGGAGGTGCCCCTGGCCGCAGCGCCCGATGGCGGCCCGGTGCGCGCAGGGATGCTCAAGGGCGGCGCCGACTACTGGCGCATCAGTCCGTTCGAGCGCACCACCCTGCTCGCCGTCGCCGAGGCGCACCGCGCGACGGGCGCTCCGGTCATGGTGCATCTGGAGTTCGGCACGGCGGCACACGAGGTGCTCGACCTGCTCGTGTCCGAGGGAGTGGCAGCCGACCGTGTCGTGCTCGCGCATGCCGACCGCGACCCCGACCCCGGCCTGCACGCGTCGCTGGCCGAACGCGGGGCTCACCTCGGCTACGACGGCTTCGCTCGTCCGCGCACCCGCTCCGACGCGGAGCTGCTCGCCCTGACGGTCGCGGTGGTCGAGCGCGGCGCCGGTCATCGGATCGTGCTCGGCGGCGACGTCGCCCGGCGCACGCGGTACATCGCCTACGGCGGCATGCCCGGACTCGCCTACCTCGGCGACCGCTACCTCCCCCGCCTCCGCGCGGCCGTGGGCGACGAGGCCGTGCACCGGATGCTCGTGACCACCCCGGCCCAGCTGCTGGCCCTCGCGCCCTGATCAGGTTCGTCGCAGCTCACCTTCCTCCTCTGCCGCCTCCGACGACCACGCCATTCAGCGATCGAGCCGGGGATCCCGCAAAGATGCCATCGCCTCGACGAGGCTTTCGTGGATGTACTCGAGCTCGGGCGAGGTGAAGCTCGACCAGTCCTCTTCGGCGGCACCGTGATCGTCCGCCTCTTCACCGTCCCCAGAGCCACTCCACGAGGCGGCGTCCGCTCCGTCGGCATCCCACACCTGCTCCTGCGGAACATGGGCGTAGACCCACCAGAGGTTTCCCGAAGGATCGGCGAAGCGCGAGAACGTGTCTCCGAAGAAGTCCGTCGGCCTCGTCACGATACGGGCGCCGAGTCCGACGGCTCGTGCGAGCGTTCCCTCGACGTCGTCGACGTACACCTGGATGAATCCCGGGGTGAAGGGCCAGTCGGGCTTTCGGTCGGCGACGGTGATGACGGAATCGCCGATGCGCAGCTCGGAGTGCAGGATCAGGCCGTCGGTGTCGACGGTGCGGGCCTCGGGGACGTCGGTCGCCTCGAAGACCTCGATCACGAAGTCGATGATGCGGGCGGCGTCATCGGTCATGAGGAAGGGGTTGACGGTGTTCGATCCGGCAGGGAGGGCGGGTGTGCTGCTCATGGTGGGTGTCCTTTCGTCGAGATCACTCTGACAGCCGCCCCGGACAGATCCTGACCTCGATTCCCGGACTCGATCGTCGAACTCCGACCACCGGCCCGTGCACCCGTCGGGAGAAAGCACACATGTCGGGCGAATCGCCGGGGCTCCTTCCTGCATACGGGAATCCTCCCGACATCCGTCCCCACACATCCACCCGGACGCGAAGAAGCCCCCCACCCGACGGTGAGGGGCTTCTTCGTTCAGCGGGGTGTCACTCGTAGAGCACCGCGGCGATCTTCTCGTCCTCGATGTTGCTCTTGTCGTACCAGTACGAACCGGTGTCGTAGAACTCCTCGACGTCGTCGCCGTTGGCCGCGTCGTACGCGGCCTGGACGACCTGCTCGCCGATGCCGATCGGGTCCTGCGTGATCGCGCCGGCCATGGTGCCGTCCTTGATGGCGTTGATCTGCGCGGCACCGGAGTCGAAGCCGACGATGGTGATCTTGCCCTTGTCCAGACCCAACTCGTTGACGGCGTTCACGACGCCGATCGCGGAGCCCTCGTTGGTGCCGTAGATGCCCTTGAGGTCGGGGTGGGCGGCGATGATCGTCTTGGCGATGTCGGCCGACTTCAGGTGGTCGCCGTCGCCGTACTGGATGTCGACGATCTCGATGTCGGGGTAGTCCGCCTCGATCTTCTCGACGAAGCCGTCACGACGCTCGACTCCGGTCGAGTTGATCTGCGAGTGGCCCACGATGGCGACCTCGCCCTCGCCGCCGATCAGGTCGGCCATGTGCTCGGCGGCCAGCGCACCGGCGACCTTGCTGTCGGTGGCTGCGAGGCTCAGGCCCACGTCGCCGTTGCAGGGTGCGTCGAAGTACACGACGGGGATGTCCTTCGACTTCGCCTGCTCGAGCGGAGCGACGCACGCCTCGGGGTCGAGTGCGGCGTAGGCGATGGCATCCGGGTTCTTGTCGATCGCGGCGGTCAGCATCTCGAGCTGCTGTGCGATCTCGGTCTCGGCGGCGGGGCCGTCGAAGGTGATCTTCACCCCGAGCTCCTCGGCCTTCTGCTCGGCGCCCTTCTTGACGGCCTGCCAGAACTGGTGCTGGAAGCCCTTCGAGACGAGGGCGATGTACATCTCGCCGTCGCCGCTGCCGGTGTCGCCGCCGGAGCCCTCCTCGATCACGTCACCGCCGCCGGCACAGCCGGCGAACACCAGCGCGGATGCGGCCACGAGGGCCGCGAATGCGGTCTTCTTCCCGAATTTCATGAGAACTCCATTGTTTGAATACGAGTCGGATGGTTCTGTGTGGTGTCGGCCAGGGCCGACGTGATGGGACATTCCTGGTGCCTGTGCGGATCGCTCCGCGGTTCCGGACGGGTCCGGGTGGGACGGCAGCGGGCACGGGTTTCGCCGCCGCCCTGGTCTCAGGTGCGCTGCCGGTTGCGCAGCGAATCGAGGAAGACGGCGAGCAGGACGACGACGCCGACGACGATGTTCTGCCACTCGGGCTGGATCGACATGATCCGCAGGCCGTTGACGAGGACGCTCATGATCAGTGCGCCGATCACGGTGCCGAGGATCGAACCGCGTCCACCGAGCAGCGATGTGCCGCCGATGATCACGGCCGCGATGGCCTGCAGTTCGTACCCGGTGCCGATCTGCGGCTGGGCGGAGTCGAGGCGGGCCGCGATGACGATGCCCGCGATGCCGGTGAAGGCTCCGGCGAACATGTAGATGAGGATCGTCCAGCGGCGGGTGTTCACGCCGGAGAGGCGGGTGGCCTCCTCGTTCGAGCCGATCGCGAAGGTGTAGCGGCCGAGGAGGGTCTTCGACAGCACGAGCCAGGCGACGATCGCGAGGGCGGCGGTGATGAGCACGGCGTTCGGGATGCCGGGGATGATCACGCCGAGGGCGATCTTCTTGAAGTCGGGAGCCGAAGTTGAGAAGTAGATCGGCGCGACGTTCGAGATCACGAGGGCGAGGCCGCCGGCGATCATCATCATGGCCAGCGTCGCGATGAACGGAGGCAGCCGCAGGAACGTGATGTTGACGCCGTTGATCAGCCCCATCAACACGCCGGTCGCGATACCGCCGATCACCCCGAGCCAGACCGGGAGGCCGAGGTTGGTGACGATGACACCGGTCATCACGGCGCACAGCGCCATGCCCGTCCCGATCGACAGGTCGATCCCGCCGGTGATGATGACGAACGTGGTGCCGAGGGCGAGGATGCCGATGACGGCGGTCGACAGCAGCACGGTAGCGATGTTGCTGAAGGTGAAGAAGTTCGGGCTGGCGATCGAGAAGAAGATGACCAGCACGATGAGTGTGCCGAACGCGAGCGACTGCTGGAACTGCCGCTTCAGGAATGCTCCGACATCCCTCTTGTCCGTGTTCTCGTTCACGGCGGTCTGGATGATCGTCGTCGTCGACGATCCGGGCTGCTGCGGGGTGCTCATCAGTCTTCCTCCCCATGGGCTGCGAGTTGCATGATCTTCTCCTGGCTGGCTTCCTCGTTGCGGAGCGTCCCGGTGATGCGACCGTTCGCGAACACGGCGATGCGGTTCGCGACCCGGAGGATCTCGGGGAGCTCGGACGAGATGACGATGATGGACTTGCCCGCGTCGGCGAGCTGCTGCATGAGGCGGTAGATCTCCTCCTTCGCACCGACGTCGATCCCTCGGGTCGGCTCGTCGAAGATGAGGATGTCGCAGTCGCGCATCAGCCACCGGGCGATGACGACCTTCTGCTGGTTGCCTCCGGAGAGGAGCTTGACGACCTGGTTCACCGACGGCGTCTTGATGCGCAGCTGCTGCACGTAGTCCTTGGTGCGGTTCTTGGCCTTGCTGTCGCCCATCCAGCCGATGCCGTTGGCATAGGAGCCGAGCGAGGCGAGCACGGTGTTGAACGTCACGTCCTGCTCGAGCATGAGACCGAGCAGCTTGCGGTCCTCCGAGAGGTAGCCGACGCCGTGATGCACCGCATCCGCCGGCTGGGCGATCCGCACCGTGCGACCGTCGATGGAGATCGTGCCGCTGTCGCGGTGGTCGGCCCCGATCACGGCCCTGGCGGTCTCCGTGCGCCCCGCGCCCATGAGCCCGGCGAAGCCGAGGATCTCGCCCTTGTGGAGCTGGAACGAGACGTCCTTGAGGAGGGTCTTGGTCGACAACCCCTGCACCTCGAGGACCACCGGGTCGTTCGCGTGCTCGCGGGCCTGGGGGCGGGTTCCCTCGTCGATCACCCGTCCGACCATCATCTCGATGATCGTCGGGATGGTGATCTCGGCCCTGTCGAGTGATCCGATGTATGTGCCGTCGCGCAGGACGGTCACGCGGTCCGCCAGACGGCGCAGCTCGTCCATGCGGTGCGAGATGTAGACGATCCCGGTGCCCCGCGCCTTGAGCTGCTCGATCAGCACGAAGAGCGTCTCGACCTCGGTGTCGGTGAGGGCCGAGGTGGGCTCATCCATGATCAGGACCTTGGCGTTGAAGGACAGCGCCTTGGCGATCTCGACCATCTGCTGCTCGGCCACCGTGAGCTCGCCGACGAGCTGCCGGGGATTCAGGTGGATGTCGAGGCGCTGCAGCAGCTCGGCGGTCTGCGCGTTCAGCTTGCGCTCCGACAGGAACGGCCCCGTGGTGGGCTCTCGGCCCACGTAGATGTTCTGCGCCACGGTCAGATCGGGCATCAGGTTGAGCTCCTGATGGATGATCGTGATGCCGAGCTCCTGCGCCTGGAGCGGGCCCGTGAGCTCGACTTCCCGGCCCTCGAACGTGATCGTGCCCTCGTCCTTGGTGTAGATCCCCGAGAGGATCTTCATCAGGGTCGACTTTCCCGCGCCGTTCTCGCCCACGAGCACGAGCACCTCGCCGGCGTGCACCTCGAGGTGCACGTCCTTCAGCGCCTGCACGCCGGGGAATCCTTTGCTGATCCCCTCGACCCGGAGGATGGGTCCACTCATGCGCTCACCTGCTTCCTTGAAGGTCATGCTTCGACGTCGACGGATCATTCCGTCGCAAACATCGGATCAATTCTGCTTCCTACGCTACGGGCAGCGCAAGTTGTATCTGAATGTATCTAAAGACGGCCAGATGCGGAAGACCTGTAATGACATCTTGATCTTCCGGCCTGTCTCTTCGCTGTTCCGGCCCGGAGTCCCGCTCAGTGGAGCCGGATCGAATCGACGGCCACGAGCTTGTCGCGGATGTACGCGTTGGCATGGGCGCCGAGTTCGACGTTGTCGGTCCAGAGGTTCCGCCAGATGCCGAGCATGCGGCTGAGATCGGGGGCCACGACCGCCGACGAGAACGATTCGAAGACGATCGGGCCGTCGTAGCCGATACGACCGAGCGCCTTGAAGAAGGTGTCGAAGTCGACGGTCCCGGTACCGAGATAGCCCCGGTGGCTCTCGCCGATGTGCACGTAGCGCAGGGCGGGGGCGGCGTCGAGCACCGGCGCGAACATATCCGACTCCTCGATGTTCATGTGGTACGTGTCGAGATGGATTCCGAGGTTCGGGCGATCGACCTCGGCGACGTACGCCAGAGCCTGTCGTGCCGTGTTCAGCACGTTCGTCTCGTAGCGATTCACGACCTCGAGCGAGACCGAGACGCCGCGCCCGGCGGCGTGGTCGGCGACCCGCGCGATCGCGGCCCGGCTGCTCGCGAGACCCTCGGCCGTCGCCGGCTCCATGTACTTCTTCATGGCGCTGTAGATCACGCCGCAGAAGTGCTGACCGCCGAGATCCGCGAGCACGTCGACCGCCTTGATGAGCAGTGCTTCGCCGGCCGCGACGACCGCGGGGTCGGCGCTTGTGACATCCGTCGTCTCGGAGAGCCCGAGTGATGCACTGACGGCGAGGTCATACTCCTCCAGCGCATCCTTCGCGACGGAGACGTCGAACGAGAACGGGTCCATCAGCGGGAACTCGATGAGATCGAAGCCCGCCTCCTCGGTCTTCCGCACCGCCAGTCGGATGCCCTCGGCATCGAAGTTCCCCGTCCAGACGAGTCCGTGGCAGCCGATGTTCATGAGGCCTCTCCCAGCGGGTGTGCGGCACCGTCGCCGTCCAGACTTGGCACGTGCCAACTCTGGTGTGCGAGTCACGCTACGTCGGGCGGGAGAACCCTGTCAAGAACTTTCTTGGCACGTTGCAACTCCTCCGATATCCTGAGGCCGCCGACCGGGCGGGATGCCCGACCGATGCGGACCGACGAAGGAGAGCCATGCCCGCGAGCGTCAAGGACGTCGCCGCCCTCGCCGGGGTCTCCTCCTCCACCGTCTCGAACTACCTCAACCACCCGCACGTGCTCGGAGCGGCGAGCCGGGAGCGGGTGCGGGCGGCGATCGAGCAGCTCGGCTTCGTGCCGAACGAGTCCGCTCGGCAGCTGCGTGCGGGTGCGAGCAAGGCTCTCGCGCTCATCCTGCTCGACGCCTGGCTGCCGTATTTCCACGACCTCTCCCGCGGGGTCGAGGACGTGGCGCGCGAGGGCGGCTGGTCGCTGTTCTTCAGCAACAGCAACCGCGACGAAGCGCAGGAGCGGCGCAACCTCGACATGTTCGAGGCGCACCGGGTGCAGGGCATCGTCATCTACCCGCTCGGCGACGTGGTGCCGCGTCTGGAAGCGCTCGCCGATCGCGGCATCCGCTCCGTCGTGGTCGGCCCGATCCCCGATTCGTCGAAGGTCGCGTCGGTGCTGTTCGACGATCGCGCGGGCGGGCGACTCGCGGGCGAGCACCTCGTGGAGCTCGGCCGGAGGCGCATCTTGTTCCTCGGCAGTCCGGCGGTGAGCCAATCGAACGACCGCCTCGCCGGGCTTCGCGAGGCGGCGGCAGGCACCGGCGCGACCGTGTCGACCCTCGACGTGCCGCACCTGGCGACCGAAGACGGCCTGCAGGCCGGGGCGCAGATCATCGCGCTGCCCGCCGCCGAGCGGCCCGATGCCGTGTTCGCCGCGAACGACATGGTCGCGCTCGGCGTGCTGACCCAGCTCCTGCGCCACGGCATCCGGGTGCCGGAAGAGATCGCGCTCGTGGGGTTCGACGATGTCGCCCAGGCGCACCAGGGCGTCGTGCCTCTCACGAGCGTGCGGCAGCCCGGCTACGAGATCGGCCGCGCCGCCGGGGCCGCCCTCCTGCAGCAGCTCGCCGATCCCTCGGCTCCCCCACCCGCGACGACGCCGTTCCCCGCCGAGCTCATCGTGCGGGAGTCGACCATAGGTCGCTGAGGCGGGCCGTCCTCCCTCACGCCTCACGCGGAGGTGTGCCCGACGACCCCCTTGCGCAGCAGCGCGTTGCCGTACTTGCGGGTCTCGCCCGTGCGCACCAGCAGGTACGCGGCCTTCGCGACCTCGTAGTACGCGAACCGATCGACGAAGGCCGTCGTGTCCACGGCTGTGCCCGCCGCCGCCATGAGTTCGTGCTGCACATCGAGCACCTCGCCGTCCGCTGAGGTCATCAGATCGATGCCGGGCGCGTCGTCGAGGGGCAGCACGGTGCGGATGGCCGCGACGACCTCGGGCGTCGTCGTGCCGGGGAGGTCGATCACCCGTGCACCCAGGCCCCATGCGGGGAAGTGCGCATCGGCGACGACCACGGCGTCGGAGTGCCCCATGCGGTCGAGGTGCAGCAGCAGCTCCCCGGTCAGCAGGGGATGGATTCCTTCGAGCATGAGTGCTCCTTTCGTCGAGCCGACGGGGGTCTGCGGCGGGCGATTCAGGCGGCGGGCGGGTCAGCGGGGATGAGCCCCTCCGCTGCCAGGTTCTCCCACAGCGCCGTCGGGATCTCGAGCGCGGCGTACTCCGCATTCTGCCGCAGCTGCGCGGGGCGACTGCCACCCACCACGACCGAGCGCACGACGTCGGACTGCAGCGGGAACTGGATCGCCGCCGCGGGCAGCGGCACGTCGTGGTCGGCGCACACGACGGCGATGCGCACGAGCCGGTCCCAGAGCTCGTCCGGAAGCTGCCCGTACTCATAGCGCCCGTCGCGACGCGGCTCGCTCGATGCGAGCAGCCCGGAATTGAAGACGGATGCCGCGACGATCCCGGTTCCGGTCGCCCGGCAGGCGGGCAGCACGTCGACCGCGGCCGGCTGCTCGAGCAGCGTGTAGCGGCCGGCCACCATGATCAGATCGAGGTCCGCCGAACGCACGGCGGCCGAGAGCGCGTCCGACACCATCGAACCGATGCCGATCGCGCTCACCTCACCGTCGGCGCGCAGCCGTTCCATCGCCGGAAGTGCTTCGGCGAGCGCGAGGTCGAGGTCGTGCCGCTCGGGGTCGTGCAGGTAGAGCAGGTCGATGCGCTCGATGCCCAGGCGTTCGCGGGACTCCTCGATGCTGGCGCGGATGCCCGCGTCCGAGAAGTCCCACACGCGCTGCAGGTCGTCCGGCACGTGGAAGTCGTTCGCGGTGTCGAGGCCGCCGGTGCGGACCGGGTTCGGCCGCAGCAGACGTCCGGCCTTGGTCGAGAGCACGTAGTCCTCCCGCGGCTTGGTCTGCAGGAACGCCCCGAGCCGACGCTCCGAGAGCCCGAGACCGTAGTGCGGCGCCGTGTCGTAGAAACGGATGCCGCTCTCCCACGCTGCATCCAGCACGGCCCACGCCTCGTCGTCGGTCAGCGGGCGGAACAGGTTGCCCACGTTCGCGGCGCCGTAGCCCAGCGGGGGCACCGACAGACGCTCGGGCACTCCGTTCAGATCAGGCGCCGACATGGGCACCCTTCCAGGTGTAGGTCGCGATGCTGGCCGCCTTCATCTCCATGCCGCTTCCCGGCGCGGTCGGCGCCATGTACGAGCCGCCCTGGATGTCGGTGGGCACGACGAAGTGCTCGTGCAGGTGGTCGACGAACTCGATCATGCGGCCCTCGCGGGTGCCGGTCACCGCGACGAAGTCGAACATCGACAGGTGCTGCACCGCCTCGCACAGACCCACCCCACCTGCGTGCGGGCAGACCGGCACGCCGAACTTGGCGGCGAGGAGCAGGTTCGCGATGTTCTCGTTGACGCCGGCCACGCGCACGGCGTCGATCTGCATGACGGAGATCGCCTCGGCCTGCAGCAGCTGCTTGAAGATCACCCGGTTCTGCGCGTGCTCACCGGTGGCGACGCGGATCGGCGCCACACCGCGGGCGATCTCGGCGTGACCGAGCACGTCGTCGGGGCTGGTGGGCTCCTCGATCCAGGCGGGGTGGAACTCGGCGAGCGCGTTCACCCACTCGATCGCCTCCGACACCTCCCACCGCTGGTTGGCGTCGATCGCGATCGGGAAGTCCGGCCCGCACACCTCCCGCGCCTTGCGGAAGCGTCGGATGTCGTCATCGAGGTCGGCGCCGACCTTGAGCTTGATCTGCGTGAAGCCGTCGGCCATGGCCTCACGGGCGAGGCGCTCGAGCTTCTCGTCGGAGTATCCGAGCCACCCCGGGCTGGTCGTGTAGCCCGGGTATCCGGTGTCGAGCAGCTGCCGCTCGCGCTCGGCGCGACCGGGCTCGGCGGCACGCAGGATCGCGAGGGCATCCTCCCGTGTGAGGGCATTCGTCAGGTAGCGGAAGTCGACGAGGTCGACGAGCTCCTCCGGCGTCATGCGCGCGAGCAGCTGCCAGAGCGGGAGCCCGGCGCGCTTGGCCTTGATGTCCCACAGCGCGTTGATGACCGCGCCGATGGCCATGTGCATGACCCCCTTCTCGGGTCCCAGCCAGCGC
This sequence comes from Microbacterium sp. GQ128, assembly GCF_059758615.1. NCBI lineage: Bacteria > Bacillati > Actinomycetota > Actinomycetes > Micrococcales > Microbacteriaceae > Microbacterium > Microbacterium sp. GQ128. Next base: position 831,629 of record NZ_JCAXDY010000002.1, on the reverse strand, counting down.
AGCTGCGAGTCGCCGATGATGTCGCGGAACGTGCCACCCATGTCGTCGAGCAAGGGCTCGACCTCCCGCCCCACGAGGTGCCCCGCGAGCGCATCGATGGCTGCGACCTGCACGTCGTTGCCGCGACCGATCGTGAAGACGAACGCATGCCCCTCGATGTCGTCGTCGGCGTCGGTGCGCACGATGACGTACGCGGCCGAGTAGTCGGGGTCGGGGTTCATCGCATCCGACCCGTCCAGGCTCAGGGACGTGGGGAAGCGGATGTCGGTGGTGTCGAGGGCGACGATACGGCTCACGGGATTCCTCTCCATGCACGGCTGATCTCTTCCGCGCGGATCCCTTGGAGTGTAAACATCGGATGTCTATACTGTCAACGAGACCGGCCGCCTCATCGCGGCCTCCCGATCGATCAGGAGAAACATGAAGTTCGCGCGGCTCGGCACCCCCGGGAATGAGATCCCCGTCCTCGTGGAGGGCGACCGATACCTCGACCTCCGCTCCGTGACATCCGATGTGAACGGCGACTTCCTCGCGGGCGACTTCGCCTCCCGCGTGACGGCCGCCCGGGATGCCGGAGAGCTGCCCGAACTCGCGGATGCCGCCTCGATGCGCATCGGCGCCCCGATCGCCCGCCCGAGCGCGGTGATCTGCATCGGCATGAACTACGCGGCGCACGCGGCCGAGTCGGGTTCGGAGCCGCCCACCATCCCGATCCTGTTCCTGAAGACGCCGAACACGGTCGTGGGGCCGGACGACGCGGTGACCATCCCGCGCGGCAGCGAGAAGACCGACTGGGAGGTCGAGCTCGGCATCGTGATCGGCGCCCGCGCCGCCTACCTCGACTCCCCCGAGGAGTCGCTCGCCCACGTGGCCGGGTTCGTCGCCGCGAACGACGTCTCCGAGCGGGCGTTCCAGATCGAGGTGTCGGGCGGGCAGTGGTCCAAGGGCAAGATCGCGCCCGGGTTCAACCCGACCGGCCCCTGGCTGGTCACCCCCGACGAAGTCGATCACCACGCGCTCGGCCTTCGCAGTTTCGTGAACGGCGAGCCGCGCCAGGACTCGAGCACGAGCGACATGATCTTCACGGTCGAGCACATCGTGCACCACCTGTCGCAGTACGTGACCCTCGAGCCGGGCGACCTGATCCTGACCGGCACTCCGCAGGGCGTCGCCCTCTCGGGCAAGTACCCCTACCTCGCGCCCGGCGACGTGGTCGAGATCGAGATCGACGGCCTCGGTCGTCAACGGCAGCAGTTCGTGGCATGGGAGGCCCGGAAGTGAGCGCGGATGGACTGAACGGGCTGGTGGCGATCGTCACCGGCGGAGCATCCGGAATCGGCGCGGCCATCGCCCAGCGTCTGGACGCCGACGGGGCCACCGTCGCGGTCCTCGACCGGGACACCGCCACGGCCGACCCCGCATTCGCGGCCTTCACGGCCGACGTCTCCGACCGCGCGAGCGTCGATGCGGCGGTGACCGCCGTGGCCGAGAAGTTCGGGCGCATCGACATCGTCGTCAACAACGCCGGCATCGGCGCGCAGGGCGACATCGCCGCGAACGACGACGACGAATGGGCCCGCGTGCTCTCGGTCAACGTCACCGGCATCGCCCGCGTGACCTCTGCGGCGCTGCCCTGGCTGCGGAAGTCTCCGTCGGCGGCGGTGTGCAACACGGCATCCATCGCCTCGACCACCGGGCTGCCGCAGCGCGCTCTCTACAGCGCGTCGAAGGGAGCCGTCGCAGCGCTGACACGTGCGATGGCCGCCGACCACCTCCGCGAGGGCATCCGCGTGAACGCGGTCAACCCCGGCACGGCCGACACCCCGTGGGTGGGACGCCTGCTCGACTCGGCAGCCGACCCCGCCGCCGAGCGTGCAGCCCTCGAAGCCCGCCAGCCGCACGGGCGCCTGGTCAGCCCCGACGAGGTCGCCGCCGCGGTCGCCTATCTGGTCAGCCCCGCTGCGGGCTCGGCCACCGGCACCTTCATCGAGGTCGACGGCGGCATGGCTCAGCTGCGCCTGCGCGCGGAGTAGCTCCTACTTCCGCCTTCCTCCGCGCCTTCCGCCTTCCGCCTTCCGCCTTCCGCCTTCCGCCTTCCGCCTTCCGCCTTCCGCCATCCGCCTTCCGCCATCCGCCATCCGCCGTCCGCCATCCGCCATCCGCCTTCCGCCTTCCGCCTTCCGCCATCCGCCTTCCGCCTTCCGGTCGCAGTTGACGCCGGTCAGCCCGACTCACGCACGTTCCGGTCGCAGTTGACGCCGCGTCCATCGCGCGAGGACGGCAACAACTGCGACCGGAAGCGCAGAGACCGACGCCGGTCGGCAGCAACTGCGACCGGAAGCACGGCACCGCGCCAGCTGTGGAAAGCCGCCGCAGCGTCCGAGCAACCCTGCGATCGTGGCGCGATGACTTCGTCTCGCCCCCTTCCTGCGCATCTCGGCGCGTCGTTCTCCGTGCAACAGGCTCTGGATGCCGGGATCAACAAGGGCCGCCTGCGCAGACGCGACCTCGAGATCCCGTTCCGTGGAGTTCGGCGACAGGTGAGCACCTCCGCCGATCGCGACGATCTCGATCCGTTCGAGCGACAACAGGTCGAGAGACGCATCCGCGCGCACGAGTATGGCCCTCGGCTGCGCTCGGGTCAGTTCCTCAGTCACGAGAGCGCCGTCGCGATCTGGGGCGGTCCCCTCCCTCTGGTGCTCGCTGACGGACGGCCCGCCGACGGGCGCACACTCCCTGTACACGTCACCACCCTCGGTTCGGGTCCTCTCGTCCGCGCGGAAGGAGTACGAGCTCATCGACTTCGCGCGCCTGTCGCCCGCATCCTCCGCCCATCCGGATTGACGGTCGCCAGCCCGGAACTGACGTTCGCCGGTCTCGGAACGTGGAGTCTGCTCGACCTCGTCGCCCTCGGTGACTACTTCTGTCGTGTCTGGCGAGTCGGATACGGCCGACCGCATGCGGGCAAGGCCTCCTACTCGACCGTCGAAGGACTGCGCACCGCAGTCGAACTCGGACGTCGTGTCGGCGCCAGCCGCCTTCGACAGGCGATCGAACTCATCCGCGAGGACTCCTGGTCTGCACGCGAGTCCGCGGTGCGGTGTCACATCGTCTGGGCAGGCCTGCCCGAACCGGAGCTCAACGTCGATGTCTATGACGACCACGGCCGGTTCCTCGCCTGCGTGGATCTCGCGTATCCGACCTGGAAGGTCGCGATCGAGTATCAGGGGCTCCGGCACGCCCAGCGCTACGCCGCAGATGTCGAGCGGATAGCCGCCCTTCGGGCCGCGGGCTGGACGGTGATCGAGGTCACCAGCGCCCTCTTCGCGCGCCCTGAGGAGCTGATCCTGCGAATCCGACGTGCTCTCGTCAGGTCGCCCGGCACCAGTTCCGGTCGCAGTTGACGCCGCTTCGATCGCGCGAGCGCGGCAGCAACTGCGACCGGAACGCCGAGGCCGACTCCGCGCGGCAGCAACTGCGACCGGAACGCCGAGCAGACGACCCTCAGCCGCGATGGCCGCGGAGCCAGCCCCGGATGCCTGAGCGCGGAGCCTCGTCCGACGGGATATGCCGCGGCTGAGCGGTGCGATAGAACTGCTCGGCATTCCCCCACAGGAGCGCATCGAGGTCATGCCCTCGCGCATCCGCCCAGGCGATCACGGTGTCGGCCCAGCGCGTGCGAGCCGTGGGCTGATAGGTCGGCGAGCCGTCGGCCGGCGCGTGCGGGTCGCCGGTCTCGGCCGGTCCGATGACCGAGACCGGCCAATCGCTCCCCCACATCAACCTCTCGATCCCGAACGCATCGGCCGCCACGTCGAGGAACGGGATGAGCTGCGCCGCGCTCCAGTCACCGCCGGCCTCACCGGGCAGCCCCGAGAGCTTGCAGAACGCGTTCGGGTGGCGCGACAGCTCGGTCAGGTCGCGCACCCATTCCGGAGTCGGAGCGAGCGGGGCAGCAGCCGTGCCCACTCTGGGCTTGCCGAGATGGTCGAGCACGATCCGCAGCTCCGGGATCGCACCGGCGAAGCGGGTGATGTCCGGGAGCTGGTCGGCGCGCACGCACGCGTCGAAGGTCAGGTCGCGCGCGGCGACCTCGCGCGCGCCGGTCACGAACGCCGCCGACACCGCCAGTCCGTCCGGCTCTCCCTGCAGGTTGTGCCGGACACCCACGACGAGGGGCTCGGCCATGAGCCCCTCCAGGTGTGCGACCGTGTCGGTGCCGCGGTCGAGACGGATGCCGGCGACGATCCCGACGACGCCCAGCGCCGAGGCCCGGCCGGCGACCCACTGCACTTCGTCGAGGAAGTCCTCTGCCACGGTCTCGGCCTGCACGAACACCGACTTCTCCGACTGCGCCCCGGGTAGACGGGCGTGCTCGAGCTCGAGGTCGGCGAACCGGTACGCCATCGGCCCCTCGAGCCAGGTGTAGGTCAGAGCCTCCGGATCCCAGAGGTGCAGGTGTGAATCGAGAACGCGCATGGCTCCATCCTGCCGGAGACATCCGATCAATCGCTAGGATGACGCCATGGCAGTCACCGACGAGGCGATCGAGAAGATCAAGGCGATGATCGTCGCGGGCGAGCTCGCCCCCGGTGATCGACTTCCCCCCGAGAAGGAGCTGTCCGAGCGACTCGGCCTCTCCCGCAGCTCGATGCGCGAGGCGGTCAAGGCGCTGGAGGTCATCCGGGTCCTCGACGTGCGACGCGGCGACGGCACCTACGTGACGAGCCTCGAACCGCATCTGCTGCTGGAGGCGATCTCGTTCGTCGTCGACATGCACGACGACGACTCCATGCTCGAGATCTTCGCGGTGCGTCGGATGCTGGAGTCGCAGGCGACAGGGCTCGCGGCCACCCTCGGCACCGACGAACAGATCGCCGAATTGCAGGACGAGGTCGATTCCGTCGATGCGGCGGTCACGATCGAGTCTCTGGTCGACCACGACATCCGCTTCCACCGCGAGATCGTCGCGATGTCCGGCAATGCGTACCTCGCGAGCCTGATCGAGCACCTCAGCAGTCAGACCGTGCGCGCTCGCGTGTGGCGCGGCCTCACCGAGGGTGGCGCGGTCGAGCGCACCCTGTCGGAGCACCGGGCCATCGCCGACGCGATCGCCCAGCACGACTCCGCCCTCGCGATCTCCCTCGCCACCGCTCACATCGCGGGCGTGGAGCGCTGGTTGCGCCAGGCGGCGGCGAGCTGACCCCGACCACCCGGGTTCAACAGACCGGGTCCAACAGACCGGGTTCAGCAGACCGGGTTCACGCGCCCAGGCGCACCATCGCGGCATCGAACTCCGCCGCTGAACTGTCGCTCACCTCGTGGAAGAGCACCCGGTCGAGCACGTCGGGCGCGGCGGTGAAGTAGGGCACTCCCGCCAGTCGCAGGGCGGTGATGTCATCCGGCGAGCGCAGGGATGCCGCGAGCACGTTCGAGTCGCTCCCCGCGCACACCGCCTGCATCCGGGCGATCGTCGCGTCGCCGTCGAGTCCTGCGTCCCGCATCCGTCCGAGATACGGGGCGATGTATTGCGCACCGATCGAGGCGCACGCCAGCGCCTGCGCGACCGAGTACACGGCCGTGACGAGCACCGTGGCGCCGTCGCGCACCAGAGCGGACGCCGCGGCGAAGCCCGCGGCCGTGGCCGGAACCTTCACAGCCACCCGGTCGCCCAGCGCACGGATACCCTCGGCGTTGCGGAGAAACGAAGCGGTGTCGCCGCCCCAGGTCTGGAAGAAGATCTCACGCGCTCCCTCCGACTCCCACCGGGCGTAGAGCTCGGGGATCTCGGCGGCGGTGCGGCCTCCCCGTTCGAGGATGGTCGGGTTCGTGGTGACGCCGTGCACCACACCCGCAGCGAGCAGCGGGGAGACGCGGTCGACATCGGCGCTGTCGACGTACAGGCGTGGCGCGATCGGGTTCATCGGGGTCTCCTCGCGGGCAACCTGTCGTTACAGGTGCGGATTCGGCTAATGTAATGACAGCCACCGCGGTCTGTCAAAGCGTCGGCTACGCCTGCCGTCGAGGAAGATCAGGAGCGAGATGACCCCCGCACACCCCGAGGACCGCACCGGCGTCGTCATCGTCGGCAGCGTCACCGCCGATGTGACCACTTTCTCCCGACGCCTGCCCGCCAGGGGCGAGACGATCCTGGGCGACGAGTTCACCCTCATGCTCGGCGGCAAGGGCGCGAACCAGGCCGTCGCGGCCGGACGCTCCGGTGCACGCACGAGCTTCGTCGGCTGCGTGGGAGACGACCTGTTCCACGACCTCGTCGTCGACGGGCTGACTGCGGCCGGCGTCGACCTCGCACACCTGCGGACGGTCCCCGGCCCCACCGGCATCGCGCACATCCGCGTCGACTCCTCGGCACAGAACGACATCGTCATGGTGCCGCTCGCCAACGCCGCGCTGAGCACGGGGCAGATCGATGAGGCGCTCGCCGCCCTCGCCCCCACCACCTCGGTGCTGCTGACCCAGCTCGAGACCCCCTCGGCGCTCACCGCCCACATCACCGCGCGCGGACGCGAGCACGGCATGACGGTCATCCTCGACCCCGCACCGGCCGCAGAGTTGGACGCCGAGATCTGGCAGAGCATCGACATCGTCACCCCCAACGAGACCGAGGCGACCCTGATCAGCGGGGTCGAGGTGACGGACGCCGCCTCGGCCGAGCGCGCCGGACGGTGGTTCCTCGCCCAGGGTGTCGGCGCGGCCGTGATCACCCTCGCAGGTCAAGGGTCCTGCGTCGTCACCGCGGACGGCGCCACCGTGATCCCGCCGTTCCCCGTGGATGCCGTCGACACGACCGCGGCCGGCGACGCATACGCCGGGTACCTCGGCGCGGCGCTCGCGAACGGCAGCACACTGGCGGACGCCGTCCGCCTGGCGACCGCAGCGGGCGCACTCACCGTCACGAAACGGGGAGCGTCGCCGAGCCTTCCGCACCGCGCCGAGGTGGACGCGTTCCTGACGGCGCGCACGCCCGCCCCCGTCGCGAGCTGAATCGGCGACCCAAGCATCCGAGAACCGAGGAGACACATGCGCAAGACGGCCACCACGATCAATCCCGCACTCTCCCGCGTGATCAGCGAGACCGGGCACACCGACCTGATCGTCGTCACCGACGCGGGCCTGCCCATTCCCCCGGGCGCCGAGCGCATCGACCTGGCCTATCGCCCCGGCGCTCCGGCATTCCTCGACGTGCTCGACACCGTGCTCGCCGAGCTGGTGGTCGAAGGAGCGACCGTCTCGGCCGAGGTCGCCGAGAAGAGCCCGGAAGTGCTGGAGGCGCTGCGGGAGAGGTTCGCCGGCTCAGGGTTCGAGATCGACCTCATCCCGCATGTGGAGTTCAAGAAACTCAGCCAGGGTGCCCGCGCGTTCGTGCGCTCCGGCGAGTTCACCCCCTACGCGAACGTGATCCTGCACGCGGGGGTGGCGTACTGATGGCCATCGTCGACGACGCGATCGATCGGCATTCCGCCGCACCCATGTACGACCAGCTGCGCCAGCTGATCATCGACGGCATCGCCCGCGACGGGCTGCAGCCCGGCGACCCGCTGCCCGGCGAGCACCGGCTGTGCGAGCGGTACGGCATCTCGCGCACCGTCGTGCGCCAGGCGCTCGCCCAGCTGGAGCACGAGGGGCTGGTCGAGCGGGTGAAGGGCAAGGGCACGTTCGTCTCACGCCCCCGCACGAGCGAGAGCCTCGTGCACACGCTGGTCGGACTGTACGACGACGTCGAGCGCCGTGGCGGACACGTGCACAGCGACGTGCTGCGGCATGAGCAGGCCACGGCCGACGAGGAGGTCGCGCTCGCGCTGGAGGTGCCGGTCGGCTCCCCCGTCGTCGTGCTGGAACGTCTGCGCCACGTCGACGGCGAACCCTGGTCGCTCTCGACGACGTGGATGCCGGAGGCCGTGGGTTCCGTGACTCTCGGCGCCGATCTGACCGAGGGATCGCTCTACCGGCTGCTCGCCGACAACGACATCGTCGCGACGCACGGCGTGCGCTCGGCGGAGGCGACCGTGGCCACACATGAGCAGGCGCAGCACCTGGGGGTCAGCGCCGGGTCGGCCCTGCTGCGACTGCGCAGCATCAGCCGCAGCGCCGACGGCACGCCCATCGAGTACTTCATCGCGTACCACCGCGGCGACCGTTCGCGCTTCGAGTTCCAGCTGCGGCAGGAGCAGGGCCAGGCCTCTCTCCTGCACGTCGACGGCGACGGCGGTGCCTCGCCCGCCGGGACGGTCGGCTGACCGGCCGGTAGTCTCGAGGGCATGAGCGACTGGACCAGCACCGCGATCGCCCTGCTGGAAGCCGACGCCAACCGCAGCGCCGACACGCACCTGCACCTGTTCCCGCTGCCGCCCGAGTGGGGCATCGACCTGTACCTCAAAGACGAGTCCGTGCACCCGACCGGGTCGCTCAAGCACCGCCTGGCGCGCTCGCTCCTCCTCTACGGACTGGTCAACGGCCGCATCCGCGAGGACACCACCCTCGTCGAATCGTCGAGCGGGTCGACCGCGGTCTCGGAGGCGTACTTCGCCCGGATGCTGGGTTTGCGTTTCATCACGGTCGTGCCGCGCTCGACCGTGCAGGAGAAGATCGACCTCATCGAGTTCTACGGCGGCACCTGCCACTTCGTCGACCGCGCCGAGGACATGTCGCCCGAGGCGCAGCGCCTCGCCGCCGATTGCACGGGTCACTACCTCGACCAGTTCACGTTCGCCGAGCGCGCGACCGACTGGCGCGGCAACAACAACATCGCGGAGAGCGTGTTCAGCCAGCTCGCGCAGGAGCGGCATCCGATCCCCGCCTGGATCGTCACCGGCGCCGGCACGGGCGGCACGAGCGCGACGTTCGGCCGCTACGTGAAGTACCGCCGGCACGAGACCCGCATCGCCGTGGTCGACCCCGAGGGCTCGGCGTTCTACGACGGGTGGGCAGGCACCGTCGATCCGCCGGCCGGGCGCCCCAGCCGCATCGAGGGCATCGGCCGGCCGCGGGTCGAGGCCTCGTTCGTGCCCACCGTGATCGACGAGATGATCCGCGTCCCCGATGCCGGCTCCATCGCCGCGATCCGGATGCTGCGCGAGCGCACCCTGCACTGGGCCGGCGGCTCGACCGGCACGAACCTGTACGGCGCGTTCCAGCTCATCGCCCGGATGCGGGCCGCGGGCGAGACCGGCAGCGTCGTGACCCTGATCTGCGACAGCGGCGTCCGCTACGCCGGCACGTACTACTCCGACGAGTGGGTGGCGGCGCAGGGCTGGGACCTCGCCCCGCACCGCGCGCGGCTGGATCGGTTCCTCGAGACGGGCGTCTGGGTGGAGTGAGACCCTCGGGCTACGCTGGCCGCATGACAACTCTGATCCTCACCGTCGCGGGTGCAGACCGTCCCGGCCTCGTGGCCGCCGTCGCCGATGTCGTGGATGCACACGGCGGCAACTGGGAGAACAGCTCGCTGGCAGAGCTCGCCGGAACGTTCGCGGGTGTGATCGAGGTCTCGGTCGCCGAAGACCGGGCGCCCGAGCTGAGTTCCGCGCTGCGCGGGCTGCAGGGGCAGGGGCTGCTGACTCTCGCCGTGCTCACCGGGACGCCGGACGCGGATGCCGCCGACGATCGACTGCTCCAGATCCAGGTGCTCGGCAACGACCGGCCCGGCATCGTGCGCGAGGTCTCCGGGGTGCTGAGCGCCCATGCCTTGAGCATCGAGGAACTCGCCACCGAGACCCGGGATGCCGCGATGGCCGGCGGCCGCCTGTTCGAGGCGTCGGTGGTGGCGAAGGTCCCCGCCTCGGTCGACCTCGATGCCCTGCGCGACGACCTCGAGCGCCTCGCCGCCGAGATCCAGGTCGACATCACCCTCGACTGAGCGGACGGAAGACCCGGCGTCAGTCCTCGAGCCCCGAGTACCGCCGCACCCAGTACTCCGTGTATGCCACGTGCGCCGAGGCCGCGGCACTCGCGGCGACGGGGTCGGCCGCGGCGAGCCCGCGCAGGATCGCGCGGTGCCCGGCATCCGAGTGCACCTTGAGCTCGGCGGCGTCCCCGGGTTCGGAGATCCGGTAGGCCCGCGAGCGCGACCGCAGCACGTCGATCAGACTGGTCAGGGCCTCGTTACCGGCGACGCCGGAGATCGCCATGTGGAACTCGTGGTCCAGCCGCGACTGCGTCTCGAAGTCGGTGGTCGCCTCGATCTCGGCGAGCACGCGGTCCAGCGACTCGACGGTCTCCTGATCGATGCGCGCGGCGGCGAGGGCGGCGGCATGGGGTTCGAGCACGCGGCGCAGCTCGGTGAGTTCGAGCACGCCCGCCATCGGCAGCAGTCCGACCGTGAGCGACAGGCTGCCGATCAGGTCGGCCGCGCGCAACTCGCTCACGTAGCTGCCGGATCCGTGCCGCGTCTCGAGCACGCCGAGGGCGGCGAGCATCCGGATCGCCTCACGGAGGGATCCGCGGGAGACGCCGAGCCGTTCGCAGAGTTCGCCCTCGCTCGGCAGCCGATCCCCGGGCCGTAGCGCACCATCGGCGATCAGCGCCCGCAACCCGTGCAGCGCCGTGTCCAACGCACCCATCGTCATCCTCCCCGACGCCGTCGATCTGACACCGCCGACTCTTCTGCGAGTCTGTCGGAACCGTCACGGCCGACAAACTCGTATGACAAGTATGTTTCCATTTTGGGTTTTCGTGGCGTATATCGACAGTCTGTGGCAAAGTTGTGCAACAACTCGCCCGACTCATCGATGAGGACTGATGCCCGCACCGCTGTTCCCCGCACCGCTCACGCTGAACTCCGGCCTGCGAGCGCGCGACGCCTGGCCCCTCGACCCGGCAGAGATCCACCTCAACCACGGATCCTTCGGCGCGGTCCCGTCGGTCGTCGTCGCGCATCAGGATGCCTTGCGCCGTCGCGCAGACCTCAGCCCGGTCGAGTGGTTCCCGCGCATCGCCGAGCGCGTGCAGGAGGCCCGCGCTCGCACCGCCCCGTTCGTGGGCGCCCGGGCGGAAGACAGCGTCTTCGTGCCCAACGCCTCGGCCGCGGCGACCGTGGTCTACAACGCGCTGCAGCTCGAAGCCGGCGACGAGATCCTCGTGACCGATCAGGGCTACGGCGCCATCACGATGGGAGCCGAGCGTCTCGCCCGCCGGTTCGGGGCCGCCGTCCGCACCGTCGCCCTGCCGCTGCTGTCCTCCGACGACGAGATCGTGCAGCTCTTCGTCGACCAGCTCACGCCCCGCACCCGCCTGATCGTGGTCGATCAGATCACGTCGCCGACCGCCCGGGTGCTGCCGACTCGGCGCATCGCCGACGCGGCGGCCGAGCGCGGCGTGCGCACGCTCGTCGACGGCGCCCACGCTCCCGGTCTGATTCCGGATGCCGCTGCCGTGGCGGGCGGCGACTGGTGGTTCGGCAACCTGCACAAGTGGCCGTGCGCACCTCGCGGCTCCGCCCTGCTAGTCACGTCCGCCGCCGACCGCGACGAACTCTGGCCGCTCATCGACTCCTGGGCCGCGCGCGAGCCGTACCCGGAGCGCTTCGACACCCAGGGCACGATCGACGCCACGACCTACCTGGCCACGCCCACCGCGATCGACTTCATCGAGAGCGAGTTCGGCTGGGTGGCCGCGCGCACCGCGATGGCGGAGATCGCGGATGCCGGCGCCGAGCTGATCGCCGAGGCCCTGCGCCCGTACGGCGATGAGGACCCGCTCACCCCGCTCCCCTCGCCCGTGCCGTCGATGCGGCTCGTGCGTCTGCCGCTCGGACTCGGCGCCACCCGCGAGGAGGCCGACGCGCTGCGCATGGACCTGCTCGACGCGGTCGGGGTCGAGACCGCGTTCACGAGCTTCCGCGGCGTCGGGTACTTCCGACTCTCGGCACACCTCTACAACGAAGCCGCCGATTACGAGGCCTTCGTCGAGCGCTGCATCCCGCAGATCCTGAGCCGTGCCGGCATCCGCACCGCCGACTCCCTCATCGTCCCCTGACCGCGTCCTTCCCACCCGACCGCAACACCCACCCCCAACCCCCACCGAGAGGCACATCGTGAAGAACAAGATCTTGACGACCGCAGCGGGATTCGGCACCGTCGCCGTCCTCGCTCTCACCGGCTGTTCCGCGAGCTCCGGCCCGTCCGCCGACGGCAGCGTCACCCTGCAGATGGTCGAGAGCCTGACCAACCCCGCCCGCACCGAGCTCCTGCGCGGACTGCTCGACGACTTCGAGAAGGCGAACCCGAAGATCACGGTCAACCTCGTCTCGCCCCCCACCGAGCAGGCTGACGCGAAGATCCAGCAGATGCTGCAGTCCGGCAAGGGCGTCGACGTGCTGGAGGTGCGCGACATCACGGTCGGGCCGTTCGCGAACAACGGCTGGCTGTACGACCTCGGCCCCGACCTCGAGAAGTGGGACGGCTGGGATGCGCTGACCGACAACGCCCAGTCCGCCTCGGTGGCCGAAGACGGCAAGAGCTACTTCGTGCCCTACGGCTTCTACGGCCTGTCGCTGTTCTACCGCACCGACCTCGTGGAGGAAGCGGGCTTCGACGGCCCGCCACACAGCTGGAAGGACCTGCTGGAGCAGGCATCCGCGATCCAGGACCCGTCGAACAACATCTACGGCTACGCCTTCCGCGGCGGCCAGAACGCCAACAGCAACGTGGTCGCGGCCATCGAGGCGTACACGATCGACGGACTCGACGTCGACGACGCGTTCCTGATGGAGGACGGCTCGACGATCTTCGCCGCCCCCGAGGCGCAGGAAGCCGTCGACGACTACTTCGACCTGTTCAAGGAGGCTTCCCCGCCCTCCGCCGTCTCGTGGGGCTACCCCGAGATGGTCGCCGGCTTCACGAACGGCACGACCGCGTTCCTGCTGCAGGACCCCGAGGTCATCGCGACCGTGCAGGACTCCTCGCTGACCGAGGACCAGTGGGACACCGCCCCGCTGCTGGTCGGCCCGTCGGGCAAGGCTGCCCAGCCGCTCGCCGTCGCCGGCTGGGGCGTCGCCGAGAACAGCGAGAACAAGGAGGCATCCGTCAAGCTCGTCGAGTTCCTCTCGTCCGCCGAGCCCGCCACCGAGTTCGCGCAGGCCAACAGCCTCGTGCCGATCATCTCGGCCGCGGCCGACGACGAGTTCTACTCGTCGGGACCGTGGACCAGCTACGTCACCATGACGGAAGACCCGGAGACCTACGTCAACGTGCGTCAGCCGCGCGGGGTCAGCTGGTGGACCGAGTGGATCCAGAAGTCCGACCAGGACGTGCAGAACGTGCTGCTGGGCAACATGTCGACCAGCGACCTGCTGGCGTCGTGGGACGCATTCTGGACCGAGAAGTACGCCGCGGAAAAGGACTGACCTGTGGCTCGCACCGCGCAGAAGGGAGGCTCCGTCGGCACTGCTTCGCAGCAGGCCGCCGTCGGGGCCTCCCCGGCATCCCGCCGACGCCCGTTCCGCGGCCGTCAGGCATGGACGCTGCTGGCGTTCCTCGCACCCGCGATCGTCTTCGTCTGCTGGTTCACCTACTGGCCGATGCTGCAGGGCGCGCGCATGGCCTTCCACGACTGGAACCTGTGGGACCTCACGTCGACGCCGTTCGTGGGCTTCGACAACTTCCTCGCGGTGTTCCGCGATCCGGCCTTCCCGACCGTGGCGTGGAACTCGGTGCTCTGGGTCGTCGGCTCGCTCGTGCCGCAGCTCGTGATCGGGTTCCTGATCGCGCTCGCGCTGCGCAAGAAGTTCCGCTTCCGCGGGCTGTACCAGGCGCTGGTGTTCTTCCCGTGGGCGGTGTCGGGCTTCCTGATCGGCATGCTGTTCCGCTGGATGTTCAACGCCGAGTTCGGCGTGGTCAACGACCTGCTCATGAAGGCGGGGCTGATCGACGCCCCGCTCCCCTGGCTGGCCGATCCGAAGCTCGCGATGTTCGCCGTGATCGTCGCCAACGTCTGGTACGGGGTCACATTCTTCGCGATCATGATCCTCGCGGCCCTGCAGTCCGTGCCGGACGAGATGCTGGAAGCGGCGAGCCTCGACGGTGCCGGCAAGTTCCGGCAGCTGTTCTCGATCATCATCCCGTACATCTCGATGACCCTGCTGCTGACGATCCTGCTGCGGGTGATTTGGATCTTCAACTTCCCCGACATCATCTACGCGATGACCAACGGCGGACCCGCCAACCAGACGCACATCATCACGACCTGGATGATCAACTACACCCAGCAGGGCAACTACGGCTTCGCGAGCGCGATCGGCCTCATCGTGATGGCCGTGCTGTTCGTGTTCTGCGCGTTCTACCTGATGGCGATGCGGAGAGTGCAGCGATGACCATGACAGACGCCTCCCGGAAGGGAACCTCGATCACCGAGACACGGCGCATCACCGTGCCGGACCCGGCATCCGCACCGCGTCCGAGGCCCCGCGTCACGATCGGCGGCGTCATCCGTGTGGTCGGGCTCGGCCTCTGGCTTGTGATCACCCTGTTCCCGCTGTACTGGATCGCACTGACGTCGTTCAAGTCGCCGGGCACGATCAACCGCTTCCCGATCGAGTACTGGCCGAGCGAGCCCTCGCTCGAGAACTACGTCAGCCTGTTCGAGAAGAGCTCGTTCGGTGTCTTCCTCGGCAACTCGGCCCTGGTCGCGGTCGTCGGCGGTGCGGTGGCGACGCTCATCGCGCTGCTGAGCGCCTACGTGCTCGCCCGGTTCGAGTTCCGCAGCAAGGGCGCGATCCTGATCGCGTTCCTGCTGACGCAGATGATCCCCGCGTTCATCGCGCTGGGCCCGCTGTACTCGATGATGACCGACCTGGGGCTGGTCGACACCAAGCAGGGCCTCATCCTGGTGTACATCGCGATCTGCATCCCGTTCTCGACGGTGATGCTGCGCGGTTTCTTCGAGAACGTGCCGGATGCGCTCGAAGAGGCCGCGATGATCGACGGATGCTCGCGCCTCGGTGCCCTGTTCCGGGTGCTCGTCCCGGTGATGACACCCGGCATCATCGCGGCGTTCATCTTCAACTTCGTGAACTGCTGGAACGAGCTGTTCCTGTCGGTCGTGCTGATGAACACCGATGCGAACCGCACCGTGCCCTCGGCGCTGAACGGCTTCATCTCGACGTTCAACATCGATTGGGGTTCGATGAGCGCCGCCGCCGTGCTGACGATCCTGCCGACCATGGCGATGTTCGCGCTCGCGAGCCGCTGGATCGTGCAGGGCCTGACCGCGGGTGCCGTGAAGGAGTAGCCTCCGCATCTCCGCCGAGACCCCCCGTTATCGCCGAGACCCCCGCCTGCGAACGTCTGCAGACGGGGGTCTCGGCGCGAAACCGGGGCTTCAGCGCGACGACTGCGCGATCTCGATCCACCGCGCCATCAGAGGGGTGACCTCGATCCCCTTGCGGAGGACGATCGACATCTGCATGGGTGTCAGCCACGGGGGAGCCTCGACGATGGCCACTCCCGGATGCTGGGACCAGACGCGCATCGTCGTCGGCGCGACGCCGAGCCCGGCCGCGACGAGGGGAATGGCGGTGAGTGGATTCGACACCAGGATGACGTCGAAACGGGGGTCGCCAGCAAGCTCCGCCTCGACGGCATCCAGCATTCCGGGCATGCCGGGCAGCCGCTGCGGGACGACCCAACGCCCCCACCCGTGCCCGTCGGCATGCTTCTCCCTCGCCCGCGTCTGAGGAACCGCGAGTCTGACCTCGATCCGTGACAGCGGGATCCACTCGAACCGATCGGCGAGCGGGGCGGAGACGACCGCTGCCCCGAAGGGGATGCACCCGATGTCGTACTGACCGGAAGCGACACCGTCGAGCACGGCGACGGGGCTCACGTCGCTCAGGGCGATGCGCACGTCGGGCACGCCGGCAGAGAAGTCTGCGATCACATTCGCGATCCGCTCGTGGATCGTCATCGGCTCGGCCGCGACACGCAGCTCGCCCACGAGGCCACGCCCCATCAGACTGAGTACGCGCTCGACCCGATCGCGTGAGGAGATCAGCTGACTGCCCTGGGCGAGCAGGTATCTGCCAGCGCTGGTGGGTCGTACCCCCTGAGCCGACCGGAGCAGCAATTGGACGCCTGCCTCCCGTTCGAGTCTCGTGATGGCAGCACTCAGAGGCGGCTGGGTCATGTTGAGCAGTTTCGCTGCCCGCGAGACCGAGCCGGCCCTCACGACCGCTTCGAAGTACTCGAATTGGCGGAAGTCCATGGTCGGCACTCTATCGACGGACAGCGTCGCAGAATACTGGTGACTGCACGGGGCTCACGGGGCGACGACCCGATTGCACAGTTTCCCCACTCCGTCGATCTCCACCTCGACGACATCACCGGCCTCGAGATACTGCGGAGGCCGCCTCGCATGACCCACGCCACCCGGCGTACCCGTCAGGACGATATCGCCCGGCCGCAACGGGATGATCGTCGACAGGTATGCCACGAGTCGCTGCGGCGAGAACACCAGGTCGTCGATCGTGGAGAGCTGCACGGTCTGTCCGTTCACCCTGGTGCGCAGGCGAGCCGCCGAATCGAGTTCGTCGACCGTCACGAGATACGGGCCGACGGGCGTCGAGCGTGCCCATATCTTCCCTTGGAGCCATTCCGGCGTGCGGTTCTGCCAGGTGCGCATCGAGATGTCGTTCGCCACCGTGTACCCGGCGATGTGCGCGTCGGCATGCTCCTCGTCCACGTGATCGGCGCTGCTGCCGATGACGAGCGCCAGCTCCCCCTCCCAGTCCATCGCCGGGTCCTCGGCCACGGCCACGATGTCGTCGTTCGCGCCGGTCAGCGTGTCGGCGAATTTGGCGAAGATCGTCGGGTGGGCCGGCAGCTCTCGGCCCATCTCCAGGATGTGCGCCCGATAGTTCAACCCCACGCACAGCACCTTGCCCGGCGTCGTCACGAGCGCGGCGAAGTCGAGCGATGCCGTGTCCACGCCGGGACCGGACGCAGCCGCGGCACGTGCTCGCCAGTCGTCGTACTGCAGCAGCGCGCCGACGTCGGAAGAATCCGGGATCTCGACGGCCCGGTCGCCGTCCACGCGAACCGCGCGGGTCGTGCCGCCCGTGCGCAGCGTGGCCAGCTTCATCGGCCGAGTTCCTCTCGCTCGACGGGCGATTGCGGCGCCTGGCCGGGGATGACCAGGTCGAACAACCCCCAGTGCGCGCCCGCAGGGAGCGCTCCGACGAGCATGCGCCCGCACTCCTGGGTCACCACGTGAGCCGTGGCGCGGTGCTGAGTCCCGGCGTGCGCGTCACGGAAGAGCCGTTGCATGGTGCCGTTGCGCATCACGTGGGCTCCGGCGAACCGGTGCACCAGCTGGCTGATCTCCAGCACGGTCCGCGTCGACAAAGAGGCAGCGAGACGCGCCATCGTCTCCTGCTCCTCCCCGAGCTCGCCGTTCTCCCTGAGCGCTCCCTCGTTGGCCGCCCACGTGTCACGCAGCAGGGCCATCGTCCCTCGGACATGCGAGAAGTGTCGCGCGTACTCGGCATAGAACTCGTCGCTGACGAGGTAGTCGTCACCGGAGCCGAGTCTCTGCAGCGCGAGGCGGCGCAGCTCATCGAGCATCCGCCTTCCCACGCCCTGTGCCCACGCGCCCTGATGCAGCCCCGACATCAGCGCAGGACCGAGGCGGAGGCTCACCCCGCCTGGCGCCGACCCGAAGGACTGCGGGCGGAAGGTGAACCGGGAAGGCACGTGAACGTCCTCGGCGTCGTAGTCGAAACTCGCCGATGCGCGAAGGCCGAGCATGTTCCAGTTGTCCTGGATCCGCAGCTGCTCGCGTCCCACCACCCCCAGCAGGACCTCATCGGTGTCCGCGATGGTCACACAGAGCACGACATGTGTCGCCATGGCCAACCCCGGCGCATACCGCCATGATCCGCTGAAGCGGTAGCCGTCTGCATCCGGGACAGCCCTGCCGCCGACGACGGCCGCCTGCCCGGCCACCAGCAGCTCGTCCTCCCCGCAGAGCTCTTCTCGCGCACCGGGTGAGAGGTGAGCGGCGACATTCGCCGTCTCGCTGGCGATCACACGGACCAGCCACCCGAGCGAGGGGTCAAGGTAGGAAACGCGTTCGATCACCTCCAGAACCTCGCTCGGATCGGCGTCATAGCCGCCGAGCTCCTCGCTCAGGAGGATTCGGAACACACCACTGTCACGCAGCGCGCGCTGCACGGCGGGTGTCGGCCGATTGAGCCGCTCGGCGGTCTCCGCCTCGCTCTCGACGAGATCGTGGAGTCCGTCGAGCCGGTCGAGGAGGGGGCGGATGCGGTGGGTGTCCGTCATGGTCGAAGAGGTCATGCTCTCAGCTTCCGGGGTAGGGGCGTGGTGGGGAGTCAGACGTCACGGTCGGCGTCGGGGGCCAGCGCGCCCCACTGACCGCGATAGAACAGCAAGGGCTCGGTGTCATCGCGCTGACCGAAGGATTCCACCCGACCCAGGACGAGAACGTGATCGCCCCCGTCATGCCCAGCCCACGGCTGGCACTGGAAGAAGGCGACGGTGTCGTTGATGCGGGGCGCCTGTTCACCGGTGACCCACTCGATCTCATCGTGATCCGGCTTGCCCGCGAACTTCAGAGCGGTTGCGAGCTGGTCGTTGCTCAGCACGTTGATCGCGAACGGCCTCTCCATCAGATAACCCAGCGCTCGCGATGACCGCATCAGCGACACCAGCACGAGGGGCGGGTCCATCGACACGGACGTGAAGGAGTTCACCGTCACCCCGTGATAGACCCCTTTAGCCTCGTAGGTGACCACGGTGACTCCGGTCGCGAAGTTCCCCAGGGTGTTGCGCAACAGGCGCTGGCTGCTCTGCGGAGCAGGGCTCGGGAGCGTCACCGTCGCCGCCGCCGACGGAACGACCGTCGATTCGTACACTTCGGTGTTCCACATGAACTCGGTCACGATCTTTCCTTTCGGGGGCTGGCTCATCCTTTTCGGAGAGCTGGCTCAGTGGGCTTCGTCGAACACATCCGCAGCGGCGGCGAAGCCGGTGCCGGTGCCTTCAGGGAGGAGACGTCGCAGGAGCGGGTACACGCCGGCGGCGATCACGAATGACACGATGAAGCCGAGAGGGGCGATACCCGTCGCCATCAGCACGATCCCCGTCGTGGCCGAGACGACGAGGGTGATGACGCCCGCCCAGTTCCAGTTCTCGACGCGGTGCTCACTCGGCACGTACTGCGCTTTGCGGACGACGAAGTAGTCCACGATCATCACCGCACACATCGACAGCGTCATCGTCCCGAGATAGGCGAGGTATGCGACGAACTGGTCGAGGATGCCCGCAGCGATCATAAGGAGCGCGATGACGTTTCCGACGACCACCATGAGCGGCCGACCAGGACGCTTGCCTGTGAGGGCGTCGACGATGTTGACCAACGACAGTGACCCCGAGTAGGCGTTGATCGCCTGCGCCTTCGCCTGGGCCGCGTAGATCGTGATGAATCCGAGCCAGCCCGCGAAGATGACGAAGAAGGCTCCGGTGTTGCCCATGATGTAGTCGTTCGCGGTGGCCGCTGCGTCAGCGGAATCCATGCCTTCCGCCATGAGGTGGTCGATTACCTGCGGAACGGCCCCCACGGTGACCAGACCTCCCAGCACCACCATGACGATGTTCTGCACGAAAGGCCCCGCGGCGGCCAGGATCGTGACATCGCGATTCGACCGGGCATACCGGGCGAAATCCATGGTCACCAGCGCGATCGCGCCCGCGGTCGCTCCGATCACCCCGAATGCGGCCTGGAACTTGGTCCACCCATCGCCGGGCACCACGCCCTCGAATGTGAAGAAGTCCAGCGGATTCGTCCCCTGGACCACGTAGATCTCGTAGATCAGATAGCAGGTGACCGCCAGCGTGACGATCGTCATGATGCCGCTGGCCCGCAGCGCGAGCTTCAGACCGAAGATCGCGAGCGCGATCCAGGCGAGCGTGAGGATCCCGTAGATGATGATCTTGTTGGTCCAGTCGTCGGGGAGCCCGAACATCACGAGCGTTCCGTGATACAGCAACGCGGATTCGAGCGCGAGGAATCCGAGGATCATGAAGGCGAAGATCGCCGACCCCAGCACGGATCCCTTCCGCCCGAAGCCGAACAGTCGCGACGTGACGGTGCTCGACACCCCGGTTCGGAATGCGATCGTCCCGAGCGCCTTCCCGAGGGCCACGCCGATCACAGCCACGACTGCTCCTGCGAGGAGACCGAGGTCGAAACCGGCGAGCGTGACGGAGAATCCGCCGATGGCGAAGATGACTAGGGCCGTCGCGACGGAAATCGGACTCCGTGCCAGACTCCATCCGCTCTTGCGCTCGCTTGCGGGGACGCTCGTGAGGGAATGGTCCTCCGCGGCGCGGGCGAGTGCCGACTGCCCGCGGGCGCCCGTGGTCGAATTAGTGTTCATACTGACTCCTTCTCGGGTCGCCGATCGAGCATTCGGTCGTGCGCGAATGCATGGATCAGCGTGCGGTCGCCCGCGTGCACTCCCCCGCGGCTCTGCGAGGAAGGGATGGATGTTCGCCTGGTTACCGGCTGTGTGCGCCGAGGACGGCGATGGCCTCGATCTCGAGGAGGATCTCGGGCTTCGCAAGCGCCGAGACCTCAACGAGGGTGCACGTCGGGAAGTCGCCGTGGAAGAACTTTCGACGGGCGTCCCACACCCGGGTGTTGTTCTCGATGGCGGTCACGAAGATCGTCATCTTGACGATGTCGTCCATCTCGCCGCCCGCGGCTTCGATGAGCGCCTTGAGCTTGCCGAAGACGACCATCGCCTGATGGTACTCGTCGTCGCCGATGATGGTGCTTCCGTCTGCGGCCCGCGCCGTCATCCCTGAGATGAAGACCAGCTCGCCGACCTTCATGCAGTTCGACCAGAGTCCCTCTGCCGGCTCCTTCACGAGCCCCGAGGTGATGCGTGTCTTCGTCATGACTGTCCTCTCGTTCATCGGTCGATCACAGCGCGATGCGCTGGTCCCAGGCGCTCGCGCCGCCCCAGTTGATGCACACGCTCTGCCGCCGGGCGAAGCCCTTCCACGCGTCGGAACCCGCCGTGCGGCCGCCACCGGTCTCCTTCTCCCCGCCGAAGGCGGCTCCGACGTCGGCACCGGTCGTCCCCATGTTGATCCGCACGATGCCGCAATCGCTGCCACGGCTCGAGAGGAACGTCTCGATGTTGGACAGGTTCGTGCTGTGCATCCCGGATGCCAACCCCTGCGCGACACCGTTGTGGATGCGGATAGCCTCGTCGAGGGTGTCATAGGTGAGGACGGACACGAGCGGCACGAATGTCTCCTCCTGCGCCACCGGCGCGTCCGGATGCACGTCCATGAGAATCGTCGGTTCGACGTAGTACCCCGGCCGGTCGATCACCCGGCCGCCGTAAGCCACGTGCGCGCCGTCCGCCACAGCGGCGTCGACAACGCGTGTGAAGTCGGCGACGGCCCTCTCGTCCACGAGGGGTCCGACGAGTGCGTCGGATTCCCACGGAGCACCGATCTGCACCTGCGCGAAGGCCCGAGCCATCAGGCCGACCAGCTCCTTCGCGACACTGCGATGAACGATGACTCGGCGCGTGCTCGTGCACCGCTGCCCGGTCGTTCCGACGACACCGAAAGTGAGCGCCTTCGCCGCGAGTTCGAGGTCGGCGGTCTCGTCCACGATGCAGCCGTTGTTCCCCGAGCATTCGAGTTGATACCGGCGGCCGAGAGTGCCGCCGACGATTTCGGCCACTCGCCTTCCGACCCCTGTCGATCCTGTGAACGACACCATGTCGACGCGGGTGTCGCGCAGCAGCATCTCGGCGACCGTGTCGCTCGACGGGATGAGCAGGGAGAAGACGCCCTCGAACCCCTCCTCCGCTGCGACCCGGTTGACCAGCTGCTGCAGTGCGATCGCCGTGAGCGGCACTTTGGGACTCGGCTTCCACACGACCGTGTTGCCCGCGATGGCCGCGAGGAAACCGTTCTGCGCCCACACGGCCGCGGGGAAGTTGTACGCACTGATGACGCCGACGACGCCGAGAGGCAGCCACTGGTCGTACATCCGGTGATCGACGCGCTGGGACTGTTGAGTGAAGCCATACATCATGCGCGACTGGCCGGCCGCGAGCACGGCCATGTCCACACACTCCTTCAGCTCACCCCTGGCCTCCATGAGCGACTTCCCGGTATCGAGGGAGATGATCGCGGCGAGCTCTTGCATCTCCGATTCGATCGCCTCGCCGATGCGCCGCACGAATTCGCCGCGTGTCGGGGCAGGCACGGTCCGCCACACCCGCTGGGCTTCGAGAGCGTGCGCGATGGCGGTCTCGGCGTCGTGCGCCGTCGCCGCGGCGACCGTCGCGATCTTGGCGCCGTCCGCAGGACAGATCACGTCGATCACGTCGCGGCCGGATACGGGAGCCCAGCCGACGGCGGCCGAATAGCTCCCCGAATGGAGCTGGTCCAACGCGAATCGCGCGAGCGCATCGCGGGTGTCGAACAGCGGGTCGATGGTCTTCATTGACATCGGTGGATCCTTTCGCAGCGGTGGTCCGCCGGGTGGAGGCGTCAGTCCTTCGAGAGGAAGTCGCCGATGGTCTCGTCGGTGTGGAACTCGGGCTTCTCGTAGTAATGCGGGCCGTCGTAGATCTCCAAGAGCAGGCTTCGCTCATGCGCCACAGTCGGGCCGTGGGGGTGGTCCTTCGGATTCATGTAGAACGAGCCGGCGACCAGCCGCAGACCCGACTCGACGTACTCGTAGTCACCGCGCACGCAGTACATGAACTGGTTCGACGCATGCGTGTGCCTGGTGGGGATCCGACCGCCCTTCGCATAGTCGAGCAGCGCGATGGAGGCGCCGGTCTCCGTGTTGCTGAAGAGGAAGAACTGCCGGAACCCGTACTCGGGGTAGTCGATCCATCCCTCTCCCTCAAGATCCACGGCGTGGACGAGTCTCTCCAGTCCGGCCAGCGAGGCTGGTTCGATGTTCATGCGGTGAGTCCTTTCTCCGTGCGGCCGCGCGCGACCCAATGCTCGTATTCGTTGCGGCTTTCCTCAGTGGCGGGGAAGACTTCGAGGATCGACCGCCCCCTGTCGATCTGGAGCGCGGCGAACTCCTCGTACTCGATGGAGGCGATGGCGGCATCCGCCACCTCCGAGACGAGATGTCGAGGGATGACGGCGACACCGTCGCGATCACCCACCATCACATCGCCGGGGTAGACCGCTACTCCGCCGCAGCCCACGGGCTCGTCGACGGCCACGGGGTGCAGACGGATCGGGGTCGCAGGAGCGGCGGGGCCACGCTGATAGCAGGGAACGCCTGCTGTTCGAATGCTGTCGATGTCGCGAAAGCCACCGTCCGTCACGACACCTGCGACCCCTCGGTGCGACAGTCGTGCGGCCATCATGCCGCCCATCGACGCAGCATCCGTCGATCCGAACGCGTCGATGACCAGGACGGCGCCCTCCGGGCAGTGCTCGATGGCCACGCGGTGCACGTTGTCGTCGCGTGAATACGCGGCCATGTCATCGAGGTCCTCTCGAGCGGGGATGAACCGCAGCGTGTACGCCGGACCGACGAGCGTGGCCTGCGTGTCGGTGACCGGGCTCACATCCCGGAGGACGACGTTGCGGAACCCGCGGGCGAGCAGGGCATTGGCTACGTCGGAGACACCGACCCGTCGGAGCTTCTCCCGAATCACGGGATCCAGGATCGCGCCCGCGCTGTCCATCCCGCCCCTCACTGGAAGAACTCCAGGGGCGGACGATTGCCCCACTGCGTCGTCTCGCTGGCCGTGCCGTTGAACCGACCGGGCTTGTGGCTGGCGTCCACGACATCGCCGTCGGTGTAGTGCTCGATGCGGAAACCGAACGGGTCTTTCCAGTAGTCGAAGACCTGGCTGCCGAGGAGGTGCCTGCCGACACCGACGTCTGCGGCGAACCCCTCCTGCACCAGGTAGTCGTGCGAGCTCATCACCGCATCGAAGTCGATGACCTCGAACGCGGAGTGATGGATGCCGACCCAGTCGGACTCGAGAATCAGGGCGAAGTGATGATCGACGAGCTTCTCACCGAGGTCGAGGCGCACGAAGGTTCCGTAGATCGGACCGTCCTCCCCCGGAGGCAGGAAGTAGTCGGAGTCGAGGAAGTTGAACCGCATCTTGAGCCACGCCATCGTCTCGTCGTGGTCGCGAACGTGCAGCACGAAGTGCCCGAGACGCGCGATGGTGGCCGGCGCGATGGGAGATCGCACCGGGGTGTGCACGCGGTTCTTGTCCCGCACATTGTTGGCGAGGTTCGGGTCGCGGTCGATGATGGCCGGCACCCGCTCTCGACCCCAGATCGCCCTGACCTCCAGGCCGTCCGGGGTGTGCATGACGACTTCCTCACCACCACCGGGCTCCGAACTCGGCTGCACCGGGCTGGAGCCCTCGAGCGCCGCCAGATCGTCGAGGTCTTCACGTGTCGCCATCTCGATGGCGACACCGCCGAACTTCTGCTTCGGGGCCTTGCGCGTCACGTGGATGTGGTGCTGCGTGCCCGTCCCTCGCATGTACAGGGTCTGCTCGTCGCTCCCGGCCGCCTTCGTCATACCGAACGCGGTCAGGAAGCGTTCCATCTCGTCCAGGTCCGGCGCGAGATAGGTCACCTGCGCCAGGTCGACTGCGGTTGCCATGTTCTTCCTCCTTCGTTCACGACGCCCCGTGGGGACGCCGGATACCGCTCCCGCATCGGCGCGAGCGCGGGTCGAGCCGTCTCGGGCCTCAGCCCTTGCCGAGAATGCTGATGTCGTCGGGGTCGATCAGGTCGGAGACCGTCCACCCGTGCAGGTCGTACTCGTCCATTGCCGACTGGGCAAACTGTCGGCAGTACTCGAGTGTCCCCGTGCTCATCGCGCTGAACACGTTGGTCTGACGTGTGACGTCGTTGCTGCCGATGTAGTTGATCTCGTATAGCTCATGCCGCGACCCGAACTCGGTGCCGATCGCATCCCACAGCATCTTCATGACCTTCACCCGCTCTTCGGCGTCGATGCCACCGGTACCCCGCAGATACGTGTCGAGGTACCCGCGGATCTCCGGGGTGTCGAAGTCGACGGCGTGCGAGTTGAGATAGATGAGCCCGCTCGCGACAACCTGCTCGATGATGTTCTTGATCTTGGGCATCGCGAGCTGGTTCATGACACGGTAGGCACCCGCATACGAGGGATCAGGCTGGATCATCCCGTTCTTCCACGGCACCGAGCTCTTCGCCATGGCGTCGGAGAGCGCCCAGAAGGTGTTCCGCCAGGCGATGACCTCACCGAGCTGGGATCTCACGCCGTGGAAGTCGCCTGCTCCCGTCACGTCGAGGGCACGCGAGAGCAGACCGACGAGGAAGTCCATCTTGACCGCGAAGCGCGTGCAACCGTGCAACGACGCCCGCTCGAGGTATCCCGAGTGGACGTTGTATCGGTTGGCCTGCTCGAGATCGTTGTGGATGAAGACGTTCTCCCAGGGGATGAACACGTCGTCGAGCACGAGGATGGCGTCGTTCTCGTCCAGGCGGCTCGAGAGCGGGTAGTCGAACGGACTGCCCAGCACACCGGCACGGTACTCGTTCGAGACTCGGCACAGCAGCTTCACCCCGGGGGAGTTCGTCGGCATGATGAACACCGGAGAATAAGCCGGATCCTGAATCGCCACCTGACCGACGTGCCCGATGAACGTGTAATGCGTCAGGGCGGAACCTGTGGCGACGACCTTCGCGCCGCTGACGTACATCCCCTCGTCGGTCTCCCGGGTGACGTGAATGAACACGTCCTTACCGGCATCGGGGCCAGCGCTGCGATCCACCGGCGGGTTCATGATCGCGTGATTGATGTAGTACGTCTTCTCCTGGGCCTTGCGGTACCAGTTGCGGGCGTTCTCCTCGTGACCTCGATAGAACTCGGCGTTCGCGCCCAGCGTGCCCAGGAAACAGCCCTTGTAGTCGGGAGATCGTCCCATCCAACCCCAGGCGAGTCGCTGCCACTCCGCGATCGCGTCGCGGGACTTGACCTGCTCCTCGACAGTGGTCGCCGCACGGAAGAAGGGGTGCGTGAAGCCGCCCCACTCCGTCGGCGTCGTGAGGGTGCCGCGACGCTTCTCCTCGTGAAGAGCGTCGTACATCCGGGCGATCATCCGCGCCGAGTTGCGGAAGGCCGGATGCTCGGTCACGTTCTCGACACGCTCCCCGTAGATCCACACCTCACGACCGTCGTTGAGACTGTCCAGATACTCCTGCCCGGTGAACGGGATGTAGTCCTGGTTCGCGGGCGGCGAGGTCACCATGGACGAGGTCTGCTCGTTGCTCATCTTCGAGTTCTTCCTTCCGACGTTGGAGGCGAGAGGGACGCCTCGCTCGGGTCGGCGATGCTCGAGGCAGCGCTCTCCGGGTGAGTCCGGATCCGCCATGGACCGTCCCGGGGTCAATGCTCAGCGAGCCACCGAGCACGGTCAATCGCCGGCAGTGGAATCGTCTCGCTCCCGGTTCTCCCGACGGTGACCGTCGCCACGCGTCAACGCAAGTTTTTTCCGCGCGAACAGGGATTTAATCGGCGCGCGCTCGCCCTGTGCTTCGCGCGCGACCCCATATCGATACTCGCCGTCCCCCATACGAGGCAGGAGATAGCCGTCGCCGGGCGCGCTCCTCACCGAGACCCCGCATTCACGCCGAGACCCCCTCCTGCATACGTCGACAGGAGGGGGTCTCGGCGCGAAGACGGGGTGTCAGCGCGAAGTGTCTGGCGTCACACCAGGCGCGCCTTCGGCGACACCGAGTAGGTGTGCTCGGCGTCGCGGTTGACCGTGTCACCCAGGGCCGTGTCGATCGCGGCCAGGGTGTCGGCGTCGAGCTTCACGCCCGAGGCCTTGACCGTCTCGGCGAGCTGCTCCGGACGCGAGGCACCGACCAGGGCGGCCGCGACGTTCGGGTTCTGCAGCACCCACGCGATCGCGAGCTGGGGCATCGACAGCCCCGCCTGCTCGGCGATGGGCTTCAGCTTCTGCACGGCGGAGAGGATGTCGTCCTGCAGGAAGCTCTTGATGAAGTCGGCGCCGCTGTGCGGGTCGGTCGCGCGCGAGCCCTCGGGCACCGGCTGACCGGGCAGGTACTTGCCGCTGAGCACGCCCTGCGCCATCGGCGACCAGACGATCTGCGAGATGCCCAGCTCTTCGGATGCCGGAACGACCTTGCCCTCGATCACGCGCCACAGCATGGAGTACTGCGGCTGGTTCGAGATGAGCTGGATGCCGAGCTGCTTCGCGAGGGCGTGCCCCTCGCGCAGCTGCTCCGCCGTCCACTCCGAGACGCCGATGTAGAGCGCCTTGCCCTGGCGGACGACGTCGGCGAACGCCTGGAACGTCTCCTCGAGCGGGGTCTCGTAGTCGAAGCGGTGCGCCTGGTACAGGTCGACGTAGTCGGTGCCGAGACGCGTGAGCGAGCCGTTGATCGACTCGAAGATGTGCTTGCGGCTCAGGCCGGTGTCGTTCGGACCCTTGGGGCCGGTCGGGAAGTAGACCTTCGTGAAGATCTCCAGCCCCTCACGGCGCTGCCCCTCCAGAGCCTTGCCGAGCACGACCTCCGCAGCCGTGTTGGCGTAGGTGTCGGCGGTGTCGAAGGTGGTGATTCCGGCATCCAGTGCGGCGTGCACGGTCTTGACCGCGGCGTCGTCACCGACCTGCGAGGCGTGGGTGACCCAGTTGCCGTAGGTGATCTCCGAGACCTTGAGACCGCTGTTGCCGAGATAGCGATAGTTGACCATGGAACAACGCTACTGGCTGCGTGCGATGGTCGGGCTGGATGCCGGCATCCGCCGTCATGCGGGGGCGACGACCGTCCGCCGACGCATCCCGGTCACCGCCGCGCCGACGATCAGCGCGGCGGCAGCGAGGAGGCTCACCGCGTAGAGCGGCCGCGCCCAGGGCGAGTAGTCCCCACCGCTGATCCCGAACGTGTCGGCGAGGCTCATTCCCACGCCGAACGAGGCGGCGAAGTAGCCGGGTGCACCGAGCATCAGCAGCGCCAGGAAGCTCATCGCGGGGACCATCGGATGTGCGCGCCCGCGGGTCGAGACGACCGCGACCACCACCGCCAGCACCACGCCGATACCGAGGATGAACGCCACCGGCTCCCACAGGAGCACCTCGCCCGCCGCCGACATCTCGGCGCGGACCTCGTCGAGCGTGCGCCCGGGAACCGCGGCGAGCGGATTGAGCACCAGGATCTGCAGCGCGGCCCACGCCGCATACGCCGTGACGGCGAGCACACCGGCGATCGAGATCCACAGGGTCCGGCGCTGCATCCGAGTCATGCGCGTCATCCTAGGAAGGCATCCCGAGAGTCTCCCGATACTCGCGCCAGGCCGCTCCGAGCCGACGGATGCTCTCGGCGAGCACGTCGTCGGGTGCCGTGAACGGGATGCGGATGTGGTCGTCCGGAGACGCCGACACCGCGAACGCCGCGCTCCCGGCGATCGAGACCCCGTGCGTCGCGGCGACCCTCGCCAGCGCGGCGGCAGAACCCGCCGGAACCCGGACCCACAGCGACAGCCCGCCGCGGGGCGGCTCGACCTTCCAGTCGGGCAGGTGCTCGGCCATCAGCTCCTGCAGCAGACGCAGGCGATCCTGGTGGATGCGGCTGTTCGCCCGGCGGAGGTCGTCGGCGCGGGCGATCAGGTCGAGTGCGAGCAGCTGCCCCGGCACGCTCGTGGACTGGTCGGCGAGCTGGCGGGCCCCGCGCAGCCGGCGCACGAGCACGGGGTCGGCGCGCAGCCATCCGATGCGCAACCCCGCCCACACCCACTTCGACACCGACTCCACGACGATGATCGGGGCGTCCGCCCGCTCGGCGGCGAGGGTCGGCGGCACCACCCCGTCGAAGGAGATGCCGGCCACGACACGGTCCTCGATCACGGGCACGCCCTACTGGGCGGCGAGTTCGGCGACGCGATGCCGCGCGGCAGCGGGAAGGCGCGACCCCGTGGGGTTCTGGTGGTGGGGGTTGAGGGCGACGAGCACGGGTCGCAGGCGGGCGAGCGCCTGTTCGAGCGCGTCGACGTCGAGCCCGTCCGGTCCCATCGGGACGCCGTGCACCGTGCCGCCGCGCAGCCCGACCGAGTCGGTGACGCCCGGCCACGTGATCTCCTCGGCGAGGACGACGTCACCCGGGCTGACGAGAGCGTTGACGACGAGGCTGATGGCCTGCTGCGCGCCGTGTGTGACGAGGATCTGCTCCGGCGTCGTCGGGGTGCCCTCGGCGATGTACATGTCGGCGATGAGGGTGCGCAGCGCGGGGAGGCCTGCGGGGTCGGTCTCGGGCAGTAGCGCCAGCTCTAGTCGTGGCGTGTGCTCGCTGATGAGCTGCACGCCCAACTCGGAGATCTGTGGCACGGTGCGCAGCAGGTCGATCGCGTTGGGCAGCGCCGAGAACAGAGCCTCTCCCCGCCCCTGCCGTTGCACGGGAGCCACGGATGCCGCCGCGCCGGCGATGCGCGTTCCGCTCCCCTGCCGCCGATCCACCAGACCACGCTCGGCGAGGTCCGCGTAGGCGGCGACGACGGTGCCGCGCGACACGGAGCTCGCCGCGGCGAGAGCGCGCTCGGCCGGCAGCCGATCGCCGGGGCGCAGCTCGCCCCCCGCGATCAGGGCCTCGATGCCGCGGGCGAGCCGAGTGGCCAGCGTGCCGTCTCCGTGGGTCCAGCGGCCGAGTCGCGCCGAGAGCACGTCGGATGACACCTCGCCGCCGCGCACGAGCGACCGAGAGGCATCCGTGGCCGATCCGTGGTCCACCGGCCGGGGATTGGCCCTGTCATCCGTGCTCATGAGACTTGATTCTGGACCAATGAGCACCTCCATGACCACTGTCGCGAAAGATCTCGGTCCAATCGATCCCGATTGGACCATTCACGAGCTCATCGAATGGCTCAGCGAAGACTCCCGGCAGCACGACCCCGCGCTGCAGCGTCCCCTGGCCCTGATCGAGGCGTCGCTGACCGGCGAGCAGTGGTCGGGCACCCCGTCGACGGTCGCCCTGATCCGCTCGCTGACTCTGGCTGCCCCGCATCGCCCCGGGTCCGTGATCGCCGATGTCCTGCTTCCGGTCGCAGTTCCTGCCGCTCATCGCGTGGGCGGACGGCAGAAACTGCGACCGGAAGGAAAGCCGCAGCGTCAGGTCGCCTGAGCCTGGGGGGCCGGAGCCGGCGCGGGGGCAGGGGCAGGGGCAGAGGCCGGCGCCGGCGCGGGGGTCGTGACGATGTCGGCGCGGTCGCGGAAGCCCTCGGCGGTCACCCGATCCAGGGCGACCTGCTTGCGGATGGCCGCGGCCTTCTCGTAGAGGCTCGGGTCGCCGTAGCTCGTGAGCACCTTCACCAGCACGGGCAGCAGCTCGATCATGAAGAACAGCGCCGCGATGAGGATGTGCGCCCACAGGATGGTGGGCTCCTTCTCGCTCAGGCGGTTCAGTCCGCTGATCTGGCTGAGCAGCCCGACGGCGCCGGCGTTGCCCTGGGCCACGGCATCCGCGCGCGCGTTGTAGGCCGCGAGCGCCTGGTCATAGGTGTCGCGGGCGGCCGGCAGCTGGGACTTCGCCTGCTCGCGGTTCGTCGACTCCGAGCTCGAGGTGTTCTCCTTGGCGGCGGTGCCGGCGGCGGCGAGCTCCTCGTTCGCGGTGCGCAGCTGTGCGGCGAGCGCGTCGTACGTCTGCTGGGCCTCGGCGAGCTGCGCCTTGGCGGCATCCGAGCTCGCACCCTCACCGTTGACGCCGGTGCAGCCGGGGACCGTGCCCGCGCCCTCACCGGTCAGCTCGCACTGGTAGAGCACGCGCGCCTGATCGATGACCTTCTGCTGCTCGGTCATCTTCGCGGTCACGTCGTCGACCGTGGCCTGGGCGGCCGACTCGGTCGCCGAGGAGGATTCGGTCCCCGCGACGATACCGGTCGCGGCCTGGTTCTCGAGTTCGGCGACCTTGGCGGTGGCGGCATCCAGCGCGATCTTCTCCGGACCGGACTCCAGCGCCTCCTGGTCGGACTGCGACTGGGTGATGTTGGTCGATGCGACCTCGCGGGCGATGTCGTTGTGGAAGATCTGCAGCACCAGCGGCTCGGCCACGACGAACCCGATGATCGCCGCCATGATCACACGCGGGATCGCGAGGCCGATGAGGCGCCAGACGTTCCGCGTCGAGCTCATGGTCGAGGTGAGGAAGCGATCGAGGTTGAAGATGATGAGCGCCCACACGAGCGCCAGCGGCACGGCCAGCCAGATCGCGGCCTGCACGCCGGTGGTGAGGGCGAAGAGCATCGAGATGGCGGAGACCAGGGCGGTGCCGGCGAGCACGAAGAACATCTGCACGAAGCGGGGCGTCTCGCCGGGGACGCGGTCGAGGATCTCGCCTTCCGCTCCGCCGAGGATCGCGAGGGTCCGGGCACGGGAGCCGGGTGTGCGCGGCGCGCGCTTCCGGCGGGGTTTGCGGACACGGGGTTCGCGCGGGGGCTTCACCGGGGAGGACTCGTCGGCGGCGACCGCATCGGCGATCGGGGTCGCCTCCGCAGGCTCTGCGACGGGCACCTCACGGGTGGTGTCGTCGGCGCCGGTCGGCTCGAACTCGCGCAGGAAGTCGAGGTCATCGGTGACGGCGTCGGATTCGCCGTCGATGATGATCCGACCCTGCGAGTCGTAGCGACCCGGTCGATGGGCGGAATAGGGCATCCGAACAATCTACGAAACATCGCCTGTGGATCGCGTGGAAGAGTCCTTGGAGCGCCTCCCAGCTTCCGTGCCGCCCCGGTGGATTCAGGATGCCGGGAGCAGGCGGTCGAGGGCGGCGGCGTAGGCGGCCAGGCCGTCGTCGAGGGTGAAGTGCCCGGCGGCGGCGAGGGTGCCGAGCCCGTGGATCAGCCCCCACAGCACGACGACATCGGTCGGCCGGTCGAGCCCGACCGCGACTGCACCCTCGGCGAGCACGGCCTCGAGCCCATCGATCAGGGGCGCCATCGTCGCGGTCGGGGATCCGGGGATGCAGACGGTCGGGTCGTACACGGCGTCGAACGCGTGCGGATGCTCGACCGCGAAGCGGATGTACGCCGAGCCGCCGTCGGTGAGGGCTGCCCGCGGCGTCGATGCCTTCTCGGCGGCCGTGCGGACCTGGTCGAGGAGGTCGGCCATGCTGCGCTCGGCGATCGCCTTGAGCAGTCCGAGCCGGTCGGAGAAGTGGTGGTACGGCGCGTTGTGGCTCACGTTCGCCGCCCGCGCGACCTCGCGCAGGCTGATCTCGGCCGCCGGCATCCGCTCCAGCAGTTGCATGGCGGCGTCTTCCAGGGCACGGGCGAGATCGCCGTGGTGGTAGCCGTCCTTCGAACTTGACATGAGCAACATTGTCTCCTATCTTGACACTGTCCACCAGCTTGACACTGTCCAGATAGGAACAACGCCATGTCCGCTCTCGTGATCGACGGCCACCCCGACGCCCGCTCCCTGACCGCCTCCCTCGCCCAGCGGTACGCCGCAGGGCACGGCGATGCCCGCGTGCTCGCTCTGCGCGACCTCGACTTCGACCCGAACCTGCGCTTCGGCTACCGGGAGCGCATGACCCTCGAGCCCGACCTCGTCGAGGCCAAGCGCGCGCTGCAGAGCGCCGACACGATCGTCATCGCGACGCCGTTGTGGTGGGGGTCGGTGCCCGCTGTGCTCAAGGGCTTCTTCGACCGGGCGCTGCTGCCGCAGCAGGAGTACCGCTACACGAAGCTCGGTCTCCCCGAAGGGCTGCTGCCGGCGCGCAACGGCCGACTGCTCCTGCTCGCGGACACGCCCTGGTACTTCGCGCCGTTCACCGGGCTCCCCGCGCAGACCCACGTCGCCCGAGGGACGATGCGCTTCTGCGGCATCCGCTCGGTGCGCACGCACCGCATGCTCGGCGTGAAGGACGCGAGCAGCGCCACCATCACCCGCTGGCTCGATGGTGCCGAGCAGCTCGGCACCATCGACGCGCGCCGTGCCGGTGCGCCTCAGGCCATCGCGGCGGAGGCGGCCTCGTCTTCGGTGGTGGCGACGAGCTGACCGCAGGCGCCGTCGATCTCCTTGCCGCGGGTGTCGCGGAGAGTGGTCGGGATGCCGGCATCGTTCAGGCGACGCACGAACTCGTTGGTGACATCCCTCTCGGACGCCGTCCAGATCGAGCCGGGCGTCGGGTTCAGCGGGATCGGGTTCACGTGCACCCAGCCGCGTCCGCGCTGGTTCAGCTTCTCGGCCAGCAGGTCGGCGCGCCAGGCGTGGTCGTTCATGTCCTTGATGAGCGCGTACTCGATCGAGACACGGCGGCCGGTCTTGGCGTAATAGTCGTAGGCGGCATCCAGTGCCTCATCGACCTTCCAGCGGGAGTTCACCGGGATGAGCTCGTCCCGCAGGTGGTCGTCCGGCGCGTGCAGCGACAGCGCGAAGGTGACGGGGATGCCCTCGTCGGCGAGCTTCTTGATCGCCGGCACCAGGCCGACCGTCGACACCGTGATGCCGCGGGCGCTCATGCCGAGGCCGTCGGGCTGCGGGGCGACCATCGACCGCACGGCATCCATCACGCGCTTGTAGTTGGCGAGCGGCTCGCCCATCCCCATGAAGACGATGTTCGAGACACGCTCCATGCTGTGGTCGTCGGACTTCTTGCCACCGAGGCCGCCCTCGGCGATGAGCCGATTGGCACGGACGATCTGCTCGATGATCTCGGCGGTGGACATGTTGCGGGTCAGCCCCGCCTGTCCGGTCGCGCAGAACGGGCAGTTCATTCCGCAGCCGGCCTGGCTCGACACGCACAGCGTGATGCGGCCGGGGTAGCGCATGAGCACCGACTCGACCAGGGCGCCGTCGTGCAGGCGCCACAGGAACTTGATCGTGTCGCCGCGGTCGGTCTCGAGGCGGCGGACCTCGGTGAGCAGCGGCGGCAGCATCCCGGCGACGAGCTGCTCGCGGGTGTCGGCCGGGAGGTCGGTCATCTGCTCGGGGTCGGACGTGTAGTGACGGAAGTAGTGCGTCGACAGCTGCTTCGCGCGGAAGCCGGGGAGCCCGAGCTCCTTGACCTTCTCGATGCGCTCGGCCGGCGTGAGGTCGGCCAGGTGTACCGGCGGCTTGCCGCGCTTGGGGCTCGCGAACTGCAGGAGCGGACGCCCCTCGGCATCCTTCTGCTGGGTCCACCCCTCGGTCGCCGGGCGCACCTGTGGCTTCTTGGTCTCGCGGACAGCCCCCGAGCGGGACGACGCGGGCGCTGCCTGTGGGCGCGTCTCGCGCGTGCGGGGAGTCTCAGTCATACCCTCCAGGGTACGCGGTGCCGGGTGGGAAGCGCCTGGGGTGGGCGCGTCCGGCATCGTCACCCCAGCAACGGGCGCTGTGCGGCGAGCTGACCCTCGTACTCCTCGCGGGCACGCTGCGCGGTCTCGGTGCTCGAGACCTCCGCCACCGGCACGTCCCACCAGCCCTCGCCGTCGGGGCCGTAGACCGTCGGATCGCTCTCGACGTGGATGAGTGTCGTCCGCTCGGAGGCCTTCGCGGCGGCGACCGCGGCGCGCAGATCGTCGACGGACCCAGGGCCCTTCGCGATCTCGATGACGGCGACGCCGTAGCTGCGCGCGTTCATGGCGAGGTCGACCGGCAGCACGTCGCCGCGCTGGAAGTTGCGCGCCTCGTCATCGTAGCGGCGATATTTCGTGCCGAAGCGCTCCGAGCCCACCGTCTCCGAGAGGTGACCGATCGAGGCGTAGCCCTGGTTCTGGATGAGGACGACGATGATCTTGATGCCCTCGGCCACAGCGGTCGCGAGCTCGGAGCTCAGCATCAGGTACGAGCCGTCGCCGACCATGACGACGACGTCGCGCTCGTCGCCGGATGCCGTCAGCCCGCGCTTGACGCCGAGACCTCCCGCGATCTCGTACCCCATACAGGAGTAGGCGTATTCGACGTGATAGCCCAGCGGATCGCTGACGCGCCACAGCTTGTGCAGGTCGCCGGGGAGCGAGCCGGCCGCCTGCACGATCACGTCTTCGTCGGCCACGGCCCCGCGCACGGCACCGATGATCTCGGGTTGGCCCGGCAGCTCGCGGCCCGTGGGGGCGAGGGCCTGGTCGACCACCGCATCCCAATCGCGCTTCTCGTCGGCGATGCGCGTGCTGAGGCTCTCCGCGACCCGGAAGCCACGGAGCTCCTCGACCAGCGCGAGCAGTGCCTCGCGGGCATCCGCGACGACGGGCAGCTGCGAGCCGTGCTTGTAGGCGTCGAAAGCCGCGACGTTGATGTTGACGAACACCGCACCGGGGTTCTGGAAGGCCGTGCGAGATGCCGTCGTGAAGTCGCTGTACCGGGTGCCGACACCGATGATGACGTCGGCCTCCGCCGCGATGCGATTCGCCGCGGTGGTGCCGGTCGCGCCGATCCCGCCCAGGTACTGCGGGTGATCCCAGGGCAGGGCGCCACCGCCCGCCTGCGTCGTGCCGACCGGGATGCCGGTGGCCTCGACGAAAGCGCGCAGCGCCTGTTCCGCTTCGGAGTAGATGACGCCGCCACCCGCGACGAGGATCGGCTTCTTCGCGCCGCGGATCGCCGCGACGGCCCGGGCGAGCGGTCCGCGCTCCGGAAGGGGGCGGCGGATGTGCCACTCCCTGTCCTGGAGGAACTCGAGCGGGACGTCCAGCGCTTCGGCCTGCACATCCTCGGGCAGGGCGATCGTCACCGCACCCGTGTCGGCGGGATCGGTGAGGACGCGCATCGCGGCCAGCGCGATCGAGAACAGCTGCTCGGGGCGCTGCACCCGGTCGAAGAACACCGAGAGCGGGCGGAAGGCGTCGTTCACGGTGAGCCCGATGTCGTGCGGGCGCTCCAGCTGCTGCAGCACGGGATCGGCGACCCGCGTGGCGAAGGTGTCGCTCGGCAGCAGCAGCGCCGGGAGCCGGTTGGTGGTCGCGAGCGCCGCGCCGGTGAGCATGTTCGTGGCGCCGGGACCGACCGAGGCCGTGCTCGCGAACGTCGCCCGGCGGCGATGCATCCGGGCGAAGCCCACGGCCTGGTGCACCATCGCCTGCTCGTTGCGGGCCTGGTGATACGGCATCAGGTCGGGCTGCTCGAGGTTGTACTGCTGCAGCGCCTGACCGAGACCGGCGACGTTCCCGTGTCCGAAGATGCCGAACATGCCGGGCACTGTGCGTTCGCGCAGGTCGCCGTCGACCGTCCACTGCCGGGAGAGGAACTCGACCAGTGCCTGGCCGACCGTCATCCGTCGCGTCTTCATCGGTGTTCTCCGTCTGCTCGGTAGGGAAGCCGCGGATCGATGTCCTGCCCGCTCCAGCTGTCGCGCACCCACGCGTGCGCGGGGTCGTCGGTGATGAGCCAGGCCCGCTCCCCGTCGGGGCCGGCCATGACGTTGAGGTAGTAGAGGTCGTAGCCGGGGGCGGCCACGGCAGGGCCGTGGAACCCGAAGGGTACGAGGGCGATGTCGCCGGTGCGGACCCGTTCGGCGATGTCGATCTCGCCGGCGGCCGAGGAGTAGGTCGCGAACATCCCGAACGCCGCGTCGGCGGATGCGGTGTCTCCGCCGGAGCGCGTGGGCGCCGCCTCGAAGTAGTAGATCTCCTCGAGCCGTGATTCCCGCCCCGGCACGTGCTCGTCGTGCTTGTGCGGCGGGTACGACGACCAGTTCTCGGCCGGCGTGATGACCTCGCACACGATGAGGCGCTCGGCGTCGAGCGCGTCTGGCGTGCCGAAGTTGTGCACCTGCCGACTGGAGGCACCGGCACCACGGAGCTCGACCGGGGTCTCAGCCGCGCGGATGTGCCGCGTTGGGTGCACGACGGACGTGGGGGACGAGGCCACGGCCACTCGACCGGTGCCCGTGATGACGGCCGTGGCCTCCGCCGAGAGGTAGAGAACGTCGCTCGGACCGTCGAACACGGAGCGGCGCCCGGCGAGCGGTGTCTCGGTGGTCATTCCCTCCTCGGTGTGCGCGACGGAGAACGATCCGGAGAGCGGCACGATGATCCGCTCCACCCCGGTGTCGGCGAGCGCGAGGCGCTCCCCCGCGCCGAGCACGCCGATGCGGATGCCGGTGTGCGCCCAGCCGGGCGTGGTGTCGTCGACGACGCTCTCCCAGCCGTCGCGGCCGATCGTGCCGCGACGATGGAACCAGTTCCCGTCTTCGGTCATGGCGCTCCTGCCCGCATCCGCTCAGCTGTTCTGGGGGAAGCCGAGGTCGATGCCGCCGTGGAGGGCGGGGTCGAGCCACCGGCTGGTGATCGCCTTCTCGCGGGTGAAGAAGTCGAAGCCATGGACACCGTACGCCTTCGCGTCGCCGAACAGCGACGCCTTCCACCCGCCGAACGAGTGGTACGCGACGGGGACCGGGATGGGCACGTTGATGCCGATCATCCCGACCTGCACCTCGTGCTGGAAGCGGCGAGCCGCCCCGCCGTCGTTCGTGAAGATCGCGGTCCCGTTGCCGAACCGGCCGGAGTTGATCAGGTCGACCCCCTCCTGGAAGGTCTGCACCCGCACCACCGACAGCACCGGCCCGAAGATCTCCTCCTGGTAGGCCCGTGAAGAGGTCGGGATCTCGTCGATGAGCGTCGGCCCGAACCAGAAGCCATCCTCGTTCCCGTCGACGGTCAGACCTCGGCCGTCGACCACGATGCGCGCCCCGTCGGCATCGGCGATGTCGACGTAGCCCGACACCTTCGCGCGGTGCTCCGCCGTGATCAGCGGACCCATGTCGGGCTCGCCGTCGGCACCGCCCGCGCCGTCGCCGATGCGCAGCCCCGCGATGCGCTGGGAGATCCGCTCGATCAGCGCGTCCGCCACCGGCTCGACCGCGAGGACGACGGACACGGCCATGCACCGCTCCCCCGCCGCGCCGAATCCCGCGTTCACGGCCTGGTCGGCGACCAAGTCGAGATCGGCATCCGGCAGGACGAGCACGTGGTTCTTCGCGCCGCCGAGCGCCTGCACCCGCTTGCCGTGGCGCGACGCGGTCTCATAGATGTACTGGGCGATGGGCGTCGAGCCGACGAACGAGATCGAGGCGACGTCCGGGCTCTCCAGCAGACCGTCCACCGCCTGCTTGTCGCCCTGCAGCACGGTGAACACACCGTCGGGCAGGCCCGCCTCGGCCCAGAGGGCGGCGATCCAGAGCGCGGCGGACGGATCCTTCTCGCTGGGCTTGAGCACCACGGCGTTGCCCGCGGCGATCGCGACCGGGAAGAACCACATCGGCACCATCGCCGGGAAGTTGAACGGCGAGATGATGCCGACCACGCCGAGCGGCTGCTTGAGCGAGTACACGTCGATGCCGGTCGAGACGTTCTCCGAGTACGCGCCCTTGATCAGATGCGGGAAGCCCGTCGCGAGCTCCACGACCTCCTGGCCGCGCAGGATCTCGCCCATCGCATCGGAGCGGACCTTGCCGTGCTCGGCGGTGATGATCGCCGCCAGCTCACCCTTGCGCGCGTTCAGCAGCTCACGGAACGCGAACATCACCGCCTGGCGCCGCGCGATCGAGTAGGCGCTCCACACCTGGAATCCGCGCTGCGCGGACGCGATGGCGTCCGCGATCTCGGAGTCGTCGGCCAGGGCGACCTGCCCCGTCACCGCCCCCGTCGCGGGGTTGTGGACGGGAGCCGTGCGACCGCTCGCGGAGGCGCGAGCGGCGCCGTCGATCCAGTGGCCGATGACGGGGATGTCGGAAGCGGAGGTCATGCGTGTCCTTCTGCGGAGAGGGCGATCAGGCGGTCAGCCCGGGGTGGACGAGGGAGGCCGCGACATCGATGGCGGATGCCACGTCGATGTCCGACGAATAGAGGAGAGTGCGGCCGACGGTCAGGCCGCGCACGCCGGGGAGCGACAGCGCGTCTTCCCAGGACGAGAACGTGTCGTCGGGGTCGGCACCCGCGTCGCCGCCGAGCAGCAGCACGGGCAGCGTCGTCGCCGCGAGCACACGCTCCATGTCGTCGACGACCGGCAGCTTCAGCCACGTGCTCGCACTGCTCGCACCGAGACCGCTGGCGATCGCGATCGACAGCATCACGGCATCCGGGCTCAGGTCGTTGACGACCCGTCCGTCGACGCGGCGGCTGAGGAACGGCTCGAGCATGATCGGCAGGTCGGCCCTGGCTGCGGCGGTCACCGCGTCTGCCGTCGAGGCCAACGTGGGCGCCGTGCCGTCGTCATCGAGGTTCACCCGCAGCAGGGCCTTGGCGAAGTCGATGCCGGAGTCCACCATCGCGGGCACGTCGTACCCGGTGTAGCGGTCGTCCATCTCGAAGGTCGCTCCGCGCAGGCCGCCGCGGTTCATCGACCCCACGACGATCTTGTCGTCGAGCAGGCCGAGCATGGCCAGGTCGTCGATGATGTCGGGGGTGCCGAGCACGCCGTCCACGCCCGGATGCCGCAGGGCGATCGCGAGCCGATCGAGCAGCTCGTAGCGGTCGGCCATGGCGAACGGCGACCCGCCGACCGCGAGCGCACCGCGCGCGGGGTGGTCGGCGGCGATGATGAACAGCCGCCCGTCCCCGCGGATGATGTCGCGGCGGCGGCGTCCGGCCAGCGTCTCGCGGATCGCGTGCGGCGACTCCGCACGCACCGTCCGGAGTCGGTGGAAGTCCTCTTCGGTCAGGGCTGTCATCTCACGCATCTCCGTTCACGACCTCGGCGACCTCGCGCTCGGTCGGCATCGCCGTCGAGCATTCCCGGCGTCCGGCGACGATGCCGCCCGCCGCATTCGCATAGGTCAGGGTCTTCTCCAGCTCCCACTCGGCGAGCAGTCCGTGGCAGAGCGCGCCGCCGAACGCGTCGCCGGCACCGAGCCCGTTCACGACCTCGACCGCGGTCGCGGGGATCTCGACCTGCCTCGACCGGGTCTTGGCGAGCACGCCGCGCGGTCCCTGCTTCACGATCGCGAGTTCCACGCCGCGCTCGAGGAGCGCATGCGCGGCGCGCTGCGGGTCGGTCTCGCCGACCGCGACCTCGCACTCCTCGCGGTTGCCCACAGCGACAGTGGCGAAGCTCAGCGCCTGCTGGATCTGCACGCGGGCTTCGTCGGGCGTGGCCCAGAACATGGGGCGGTAGTCCAGGTCGAACACCGTGTGCGCACGACGCCCGCGTGCCTGGAGGAGGTCGAAGTGCGTCTGCCTGCTCGGCTCCTCGCTCAGGCCGGTCGCGGTGAACCAGACGAGCGCGGCCTGCCGCACCGCGGCCTCGTCGACATCCTCCGGCCGGATCTGCAGGTCGGGAGCGGACGGTTCGCGGTAGAAGTACAGCGGGAAGTCATCCGGCGGGAAGATCTCGCAGAATGTGATCGGGGTCTTGTAGGTCGGGTCGGTGGCGACGTACCGGCTGTGCACCCCGAGGCGCTCGAGCTCGGCGCGCAGGTACCGCCCGAACGGGTCGTCCCCGACGCGGGAGAGCAGCGCGGTGTCGTGGCCGTACCGTGCGGCGGCGACGGAGACGTTGGCGGCGCTGCCGCCGAGGTACTTGCCGAAGCTGGTCACCTCGCCGAGGCCGACGCCGTCCTGCAGCGGATACAGGTCGACGCCCAGGCGCCCGATGGCCAGGATCTCCGGGACCGGTGATTGCTCGGTCATCGCGCCTCCTCTCCCTCGCTCATTTGTCTTAACATTAGCACTTAGTTGCCTTCTTGCCGAGATCAGTCGATCGCCCGACGGATGCTGAGCATCCCGCCGCCGACCGCACGAGCAGCCGCCGCGTCGAAGGCTCCGTCCTGGACCTCACCGGCCAGGTCGACCCGCGCCCAGTCGCCGGGCGACGCGAACGCCAGATCGCGCTCCTCGGACAGGTAGTTCACGAACCGGAGCTCGGCCTCGGCGCCGACGCGCCGCGCCGACTCCAGCACGACATCGCCCGAGAGCCGCACGGGGAACGCCGCCTCGGGAAGCGGGCCGTCGGTCTCGCCCGAACCGCGGACCACGAGCGGGTCGTGCCGGAAGAGATCGGCGGCGCGCACCGCGGTCGCGTCGTCCGCGCCGACCAGGATCGCCAGGTCGGTGTGCACGGCGACGCCCAGGTACTGCGCGCCCGGCACGGGGATCTCGGATCCGGCCGGCTCGTCGCGCAGCGGATGCACGTTCACGCTCATCATGCCCACCGAGCGCGACAGCGTGACCGCGAGAGCATCCGGAGCGTCCGTCGTCGACACGAGCTCGTACTCCGACAGCTTCTGCACCAGAACGGCGGTCGAGCCCGCGGCCGCGAAACGATACGCCGGGTAGGTCGGCAGCGGGAACTCGCCCCAACCGCCCTCGGCCTCGCGTCCGCGCACGGTCGTGCCGTACTGCCCGGCGCTGCGGGAGGAATCGAGTCCCGCGCCGTCGACCGGCACCAGCACCCGGAGGCGGTGGTCGGAGGCGGTGTTCACGTAGTCGATGCCGACGCGAAGGAAACCCTCGCCCTCCCGCAGCTCGATCGTGGTCTCGGTCACCAGCGGCACCGTCGCGGTCGAGCGCCGCCGGTCCGCGTCCAGGCGCTCGGGCAGGTCGTAGACCCGGCGGATGCGGATGCGGCCGCGCAGCGGACCCTCCTCGAGCACGGTCACCTCGACCGACGAGGGCGCCGAGACGGCGGATGCCGCATCGACCGGGCCGTAGTTGTACGAGTCGCCGCAGTCGCCATCGTCGACGAGAGCCAGCGCGCCGTCGATCGACGAGCCGTCCGCGCCGTCGATGCGGACGGTGCCGTCGGCGTTCACGGTCGCTGTCAGCGCCCGGTTGAAGAGCGAGCCGGTCGTCACGATGACCGGGTCGGCGGATGCCGGCGCCGTGGCCTCGCCGACCGCGGCGAGCGCGAGCCCGTCGACGTCGACGGCCAGGAGCGCCCGGTGCCGAGGGTCGGCGATGGTCTCGACGTGCCAGACGTCGTCGCCCGCGGCATCCGCGGCGACGCGCTCCTCGAGCTCGACGGTGAACGTCGCCAGGTCCCACACGCCCTCGGGGCTCTCGGCGACCTGGAAGCGCAGCGACCGCTCGCCCCACTCGTATCCGTTGATCTGCTGGCCGAAGAGCTCGCGACCGTGGATGCGGCGGAGGATCTTGGGCAGGTCGGCCGTGCGCATCCGCTCGTCGCCGAGCACGGTCGTCAGCGGGTCGAGCAGCTGCACGCCCGCGGAGAGGGAGCCGGCGTCGACACCGTGCAGCGTGACCTCGACCTGCGCGCGCCGCGCGAAGCCGGAGGGGTTGAACACGAGGTGCTGCGCGGGCGAGACGGCCGCCGAGACGTCGCGGAGCACGGTGTCGATCACACCGCGGGCGATGTGGCCGGCGGTGTGGATGCGCGTGCCCACCTGCTCGGCCGTCGCGTCGACGCCGCATCCGGTCACGGAGTCGTGCGCGGTGCTCTCCACGATGCGGTACCAGGCCGTGTCGAAGAACGAGCGGTGGTCGCGGGTGCCGTACATCAGGTCGAGGCGCTCCGCGGCGGTGAGCGCCTGCTCGGAGCGGGCCATCTCGCGCTTGAGGTTCGTGCGGATCGAGAAGACGCCGGGGAGGAGGTTGCCGCGGGCGTGCGAGCGCATCTCACCGTGCACCTGCGGCAGGGCGGCGAGGGCTGTGGCATCCGTCTCGTAGCGGGAGAGGTGCCCGTCGAGCGTCGCGATCGACAGGTGCGGCTCGCGCCCGCCCGCGTCGTAGTCGCGGATGACCTCGGCGAGGTCCTCCGGCGGAGCCGAGTGGTCCGTGCCCAGCATC
This sequence comes from Microbacterium sp. GQ128, assembly GCF_059758615.1. Lineage (NCBI taxonomy): Bacteria > Bacillati > Actinomycetota > Actinomycetes > Micrococcales > Microbacteriaceae > Microbacterium > Microbacterium sp. GQ128. The sequence goes on along the minus strand of NZ_JCAXDY010000002.1, from coordinate 788,903 downwards.
GCGAGCACCGGGTCGTCGCCGTACCAGGATGCGGTGCGGGCGGCGTAGTCGGGGGCGAGCTCGGGAAGCTGCCCCGGCAGAGCGAACATGTCGAGGCCGTTTCCGTAGCCGTCGAAGAGGTACTCGCACCGCACGGCGTCTCCGTTGGGGGCGACCCAGGAGAAGGCGTGTTCGGCGATGTCGGCGGGGACGCCGCGCCAGAGGGCGCTGTGACGGATGCCGAAGCCGGACAGGATCTGCGGCATCTGGGCCGCGTGGCCGAACATGTCGGGCAGGTAGCCGACGGGCATCGTCCGACCGAGGCGGGCGCTCGCGGCACGGCCGAGCTCGAGGTTGCGGATGATCGTCTCGCCGTCGCAGCCGAACTCGTCGAGGAGGATGAGGAACGGACCGACGCTGAGCTGCTCCCGCTCGACCAGCGCCACGACCCGGTCGCGCATGTCCGGGCGCATCTCGAGGTAGTCCTCGATCGCCGCGGCCTGTCCGTCGAGCGTGAACCGGTACTCCGGCTCCGCCTCCAGGATGCCGATCAGCCGGTCGAGCATGTGCACCAGGCGCAGACGGAACACATCGTGCGGCTCGTACCACTCGCGGTCCCAGTGGGTGTGGGGGACGACGACGATCTCACTGGTCACGGGCGGGGACTCCTGATTCTCTGGGGAAAGGTGTGGTGCGTGCGGCCGGTCAGGCGCACAGGGCGGCGATGCTGCGGTCGGGGTGCAGCAGGTAGTGGGGGCCGGCGGAGCGCTCCGCCGGGAACGCGACGCGATCGCCGTGCACCGAGCGACGCTCGCCGGCACCGTCGACGAGGATCAGTCCGTCCGCGTCGATGGCGAGCAGCTCGTCCTCGATGCGCAGGAGCACGGGGGCGGTGAAGAGGCCCGGAACGGTGAGCCCGTCGCGCACGGTCACCCCGCCCATGATGGCGGTGCGCCCGGCGGCGACTCCGGCGAGGATCGCCTCGGGCGAGGCGTCCTCCGCCGCGACCCAGGTGGTCGGGGTTCCCGGGCCGATGCCCTGGCTCTGCATGTGGAAATCGGCGCCGCCGAGGAGCACGGCATCCTTGTCCCACCGCTCGTGGAAGGCGAGCGGCGAGGTCGCGATGAGCTCCCGGTACCAGGTCGAGTGCCACAGCTCGATCGCCCGCGGGGTACGCTCCAGCGGATGCAGCCACGAGCAGTCCCCCGAGATCGGGTGGTTCACGCTGAGCACGCCGCCGCGACGCTCAACCTCGTCGACCCACTCCTGGGCGGGGCGGCGGAAGTCGATCCAGCCGATGTCGCCGAAGGCGTTCGCGTGGCCGCGGTGCGTGGTCACCTCCTGCCCGGGGAGCAGTGTGATGGCGTGCTGCATCCCCACACCCGGAAGGTGCGCGTGGTGGCTGGTGGTGTTGTGGTCGGTGACGGCGAGGAAGTCGAGCCCGGCTCTCGCGCCCAGTGCCGCAAGGCCCGAGATGCTCTCGCGGCCGTCCGAGTGGAGAGTGTGGGCGTGGAAGTCGCCGGCGAACCAGCGCAGGCCGGCCGGCGCCGGGAGGTTTCTCGAACTCCCCCGAGGGACTCCGGTCACGGGGGCCGCATCCGGGCCGTGGTCGATCCCGGACTCCGCGGGGAGGGAGATCTCGACCGTGATGTCGGCGCCGCCGGCACTCAGCCGGTGCACGCCGAGGATCACGTTCCACTCCCCCTCCTCGGGACGCCCCGGCAGGTACCCGGGCGTGGCGTCGTCGGTGCGGATCACATAGGCGGTCCGCGCTCCGCCCGACCATCCGCGCCACCCTGCGGCGCCCTCGCAGCCGAGATCGATCACCGCCGCCTCGCTGTCATACGAGATGCGCACCTCGAGCGAGTCGGTGCCCGCGGGCACGTCGAACGGCACCCGCACGTAGCGGTCGGCGTTCTGGATCTCATGGGTGAGGTGCAGGGTGGTGCGGATGGTGCTCATCAGCCGATCCGCTCGGTGCTCTCGGCGTCGAACAGCAGGACGCGGTGGAGCTGCGGGACGATCCAGCCGCGGTCGCCCGGCGCCGGCTCCTGCTCTTCGGGGACGACGACCTGCAGCTTGTGCTCTCCGGCGCTCACCAGCACCAGGCTCGTCGCACCGAGGGTCTCGGTCACGACGACCTCGGCGGCGATGCCGCCCTCGACCGGCTCGGTCGACCAGCGCAGGTACTCGGGACGGATGCCCCAGATCACGGTCTGCCCGTCGCGCGCCGAGGGGGCGGCTTCCGTGGGCACCGCCACCTCGGACTCGCCGATCCGAACGGTTCCGCCCGAGACCGCGGTCTCGAGCAGGTTCATCGGCACCGAGCCGATGAACCCGGCGACGAAGGTGTTGTTCGGGCGGTGGAAGATCTCGCGCGGCGAGCCGATCTGCTGGAGCTTGCCCGACTTCATGACCGCGATCCGGTCGGCGAGTGCGAGCGCCTCGGCCTGATCATGGGTCACGAACACCGTCGTGACGCCGAGGTCGCGCTGCAGCTCCTTGAGGAACGTCCGCGCTTCGAGGCGAAGCCGGGCGTCGAGGTTCGACAGCGGCTCGTCGAGCAGCAGCACGTCGGGTCGGGTCGCGACGGCGCGGGCGAGGGCCACGCGCTGCTGCTGTCCGCCGGAGAGCTGGCCGGGGCGGCGCTCGATGAGTCCGTTCAGCGACAGCCCGTTCGCCACCGACTCGGCCGTCGTGCGACGCTCGTTCTTCCCCACGCGGCGGATCCGCAGTGGGTAGGCGATGTTGTCGCCGACATCCATGTGCGGGAACAGCGCGTAGTCCTGGAAGACCATCGCGACGCCGCGCTCGCCCGGCTCCGCGTTCGTGACGTCCTTCTCGCCGATCGTGAGCTTTCCGGAGGAGATGCTCTCCAGCCCGGCGATCGACCGCAGCAGCGTGGTCTTCCCGCAGCCGGAGGGGCCGAGGAGTGCGAAGAACTCGCCGTCCGCGATCTCGACGTCGACACTGTCGACGCCGCGCACCCCGCCGGGGTACTCCTTGACGAGTTCGGTTGCAATGATGGCGGCCATCAGGACTTGATCCCTCCGTGGAAGCGGAAACCGTAGCGACGGTTCACAAAGAAGTAGATGAGCAGGACAGGCACCGAGAACACCAGCGAGAACGCCGAGATCAGACGGAGGTCGGCCTGGCCGCTCTCGGTGTAGAAGGTGTACATGAGCACGGCGGCCGGCTGCATGTCGGGTGTGCGCAGCAGCAGGAACGGGACGAGGAAGTTGCCCCAGACCTGCACGATCGTCCAGATCGCGATGAACGCGAGACCCGGTCGGGCGATCGGCACCACGATGTCCTTGAGGATGCGGAACGGGCCGGCGCCGTACAGCCGCGCCGACTCCTCGTACGACTTCGGGATCGAGTCCATGAAGTCCTTGAGGATGAAGATCACCGTCGGCAGGATCCCGCCCGCCAGCACCAGGATGACGCCGACGTGGGTGTTGATCAGCTGCAGCTGGTTGATCAGCTGGAACGTCGGAACCATGGCCGCTGTCCCCGTCACGATCGACGAGAGCAGCAGCAGTCCGTAGAGGATGCCGTCGCGGCCGGGGATGCTGATCCGGCTCATCGCATACGACGCCAGGGCGCCGAGGACGATCACGAGCGCCATGGTGCCGACCCCGAGGATCAGCGAGTTGAGGATCGACTTCATCGCGTAGGGATTCTCGACCAGCCGCGCGAAGTTGTCGAGCGTCCAGTCCGGCCACGACACCGTCAGCGACGGCGTCGCATCGAACGGCGCCAGGAGCAGCCACACCATCGGCAGCGCGAAGAACAGCGACACGATGACGAGCACGACCGTGAACAGGATCCGCGAGGCGAAGTGGGTCACCGAGCGGTCGCGCACGACCGTCTTGATGGTGGTCATCATGAGGTCACCTTCTTCTTCTTCTTGGTGCTCTTACCCCGCGAGACGCGCGTGTACATCAGCGCGATCACGAGGTTGATGAGGAGCATGATGAGCGAGATCGCTGCACCGAGGCCCAGCTGCCCGCCGGGGATGGCGGTCTGGTAGATGTACACCGACAGGATGTCGGTCTGACCGTTCGGCCCGCCCGCGGTGAGCAGGTAGGGCGTGAAGGTGTTGAACGTCCACAGCGTGATCAGCAGGGTGTTGGTCAGCAGATGGCCCTTGATGTTGGGCAGGATCACGTCGCGCAGCTGCTGCCAGGTGTTGGCACCGACCATGCGCGCGCTCTCGAGCTGCGACGGCGGCACGGCGCTGATCGCCGAGGAGAACAGCTGCATCGAGAACGCGGTCCCGACCCAGATGTTGAAGATGATGATGCACTCCATCGGGTGCTCGATCAGCCACGCCGCCCCCTCGGTGCCGAGGAGGGAGTTCAGGGTGCCGGTGCGCCGATCCAGGAGCGCGAGCCAGAGGAACGAGGCGACCGAGGCGGGGATGACCCAGGCGGCGAGCACGAGCGTCTCGATGAAGGTCTTCACCCCCGCACGCACGTTGCGCAGCATCCAGGCCAGCGCGAAGCCGAGGATCGTCTGCCCGATGATGCCCGAGACGAGCACGAAGACGAGCGTGAGCCACAGCGAGTTCCAGAAGCGCGGATCGTTGAGAGCCGTTGAGAAGTTGTCCAGGCCGATGAACTCCGGGTTGGCGGCGGCGAAGCCGGTCAACCGGTAGTTGGTCATCCCGAGGTAGACGGTCCAGATCGCCGGGAAGAGGAGGAACAGTCCGATCAGGAGCAGACCGGGCGCCGCGAAGAGCGTGGCCCTGGCCCGACCGAGACCCGCGACATCCTCTGCGCGGCGCCGGCGGGGAGTGGTGACGCTCCCCGCCGGCATCGTTGCTTGCGTCATGGTCACTCGGAGATCGCGTCCGGACCCACGACGCCTTCGAGACCACGGACGTAGGTCTTCAGTGCATCGTCGACCGAGGTTCCGGTGGCGACGTCGAGCGTGGCCTGCTGCAGCAGCACCGACACCTGCGGGTAGGCCGCGAGTCCCGGGCGGTAGGCCGTGATCGGCAGCACCTCTTCGCTGACGAAGGTGAGCATCGGGTCGGAGGAGAGCAGCTTCTCGTTCACGTCGTTGCGGGGCGAGATCGCCAGGGTGCCGGCGGCACGCGCCTCATACGCCTCGGGAGAGTTCATGAAGGCGAGCAGCTCCCACGCGAGTTCGGCGTGCTTCGAGTTGGGGTTGAGCACACGACCGGTTCCCCCGGACATCGAGACGAAGTCCTGACCGTCGATGCCCTCGCCGGGCTCGACCGCCGGGATCTTGGCGTAGCCGACGGCGCTGTCACGGTCGGCCATGGGGGCGGTTCCCACGCCCTCCTCGGGGTTGATCACGGAGCGCCAGAAGTAGTCGCCCTCGAGCAGGATGCCGATCTTGCCCTCGGCGAAGAGCTGGAACGAGGTGTCGCGTCCCGAGGCCTCCTGCTGGAGGACCGGGTCGCCGAGGCCCTCGTCGACGTAGATGGTCTCGTAGAGGTCGAGCGCCTTCTCCATGCCGTCGGTCGCGCCGATCCACTTGCCGTCCTCGTAGACCTGCTCGCCGGTGCCGACCAGCATGGGCAGCAGCCCCTGCATGGTGGTCGCCTCGCCCATCGCCGTGCCAGCGTTGAGCTGGATCGGGGTGACGCCGTCGAGCTTCTTGAGGTCGCGCGACGCGTCGAGGATGTCGTCCCAGCTCTCGGGAGCCCAGTCCTCGTCGAGCCCCGCCTGCGCGAAGAGATCCTTGTTGTAGTAGAGCACGCGGCCGTCGGCGCCCTGCGGCACCCCGTAGCGGTCGCCGTCGAACGAGAGGGCGTTCTGCACGGCATCCGGGATCTGCGCCCAGCCGTCCCAGTCGTCGACCGCGTCTCCGCCGACATCGGCGAGCGGCTTGATGTACCCGGCCTCGGCGAACTCGCCGACCCAGATGCCGTCCATGCCGATGATGTCGGCGCCCTTGCCCGACTGCAGGTCGAGGGCGATCTTGGTCTTGTAGTCCTCGTCGTCGACGCCCTGGGGCTGGAACTCGACGGTGACGTCCTTGTCCTCCGCCTTCATGGCCTTCTCGAACTCGGGGATGACCCAGTCCGCGATCCAATCCGCCTCGGCGGCATTCTTGCCGCCGGTGATGGAGTTGGTCGTGAGGGTGAGGGTGACCGGTCCGGATTCCTCCTCGGCCTCCGGCTCTGATCCTCCGGAGCAGCCGGCGAGGACGACCGCACCGACAGTGGTGAGGGCGAACGCCGCAAGAAGGCGGCGCTTTCCATTCGTGACCATTTCTGGACCTTTCTGTGTCGCTGATCGCCGAGCGGATGCCGCTCGGTCTCGGGTGGGGGTGACTACTGCGCGGCTTCGGCGCTCGGGTCGAGTGCGAAGCCCTTCGAGAGCGCGAGCGCGCGGATCATCCGCTGCCCGACGTGCACATCGGCGATCGACTCCTCGACGCTCGCCCCGACGGGGCGCTCGCCGCGGACCAGTGCCGCCAGCGCGAACAGCTCGTTCTCGAAAGCCTCTTGCTGCATCCAGCGCGATTCGCTCACGCGGATACCCAGCTCCGGGTGGTTTTCGGTCACACGGAGGATCGTGGGGAGGTTGGTCACATACGGCACCCCGAAGACGAGCTCGATCGAGCCGGTCTCGTGGTGGAAGGTGACGGTCTCCTGGTAGTCGGGGTAGGCGTCGATGTAGTGCCAGTCGAGCGTCCACGGTGTCTCGTCACGGGCGAGTGCACCGCGCAGGTGGACCGAACCGGGCATCTTCCGCCCCCAGTGCTGCGCGAAGTCCACGTCGCCCAGACCCCCGACGAGCATGCGCAGCAGTCCGACGTCGTGGACGATCGAGCCGAGCACGACGTTCGTGTAGAGCGTGCGCAGGTCGACGGGGAGGTCGGAGCCGACGGCCGAGTCGACGATCGCCGACGTGGCGTCGATCAGCGGCGCGAGGGTCTCGCGGGAGACGTCGCCGGTGGGCGCCGCGAGGCGGGCGAACTCCAGCTGCGAACCGTCCAGCGGGTGCATCACCTGCACGCTCACCGCGCGCAGGTCGACGTCGGCGAGGAGCTCCTTGGCTCGGAGGGACGCGAGGTCGTACTCCTTCATGTAGCCGACGCGCACCCAGTCGCGCAGGTCGATCCCCGCCTCTGCGGCGTGGGCGTCGAGCGCGTCGAGTTCTGCGAGCGAGTACGCGAGGGGCTTCTCGGCGAGGACCCGGATGCCGGCCCGCACGAGGCGCAGCGTGTCGCCCGCGTGAGAGCCCGTGGTGGCGAGGATGGCGGCGTCGATCACGAGCGCGCCCTCGTCCTTCGCGGCGATCAGGGCGTCGACGGACGAGAACCGACGGTCGTCGGCGACCCCGTAGCGGGCGGCCATGTCGGCGGTGCGTTCGGCGGAGAGGTCGACGAGGGCGGCGATCTCGAAGCTCTCGGCGTTCCGGCGCAGCAGCGGCAGGTGGACGCTCTGGCTGATCGCTCCCAGTCCGATGACGGCGACGCGCGTGATGCTCATGCGAACCACTTCCGGAGGGCGTCGCGGTTGGCGATCTGCTCGGCCTTGGCCTGCTCGACCTCGGCGGTGGAGCGGGGAACCACGTCCTGCTCGACGATCAGCCATCCGTCGTATCCGCTGTCGATGATCTCGTCGACGAGTTCGGTGACGGCGAGGTCGCCATCGCCCAGAGGCACGAAGACGCGCTTCTCCCACACCGACCGCATCGGGTCGTCGGTCTGCAGCGCCTCACGCAGGATCTGCGTGCGCGCGTCCTTCAGGTGCAGGTGGTTGATGCGGTCGCGCCAACGACGGTAGTCGGGCAGCGGGTCGCCTCCGCCGATGAGGAGGTGACCGGAGTCGAAGGTGAGTCCGACATCGGTCGTCTCGAGCAGCGCGTCGACTTCTTCCGGTGTCTCCACGTAGGTGCAGGCGTGGTGGTGGAACGTGGGCTCGAGGTCGCGGCCGCGCACCCGGGCAGTCGTGATGTTCACGCGATCGGCGAACCGGGCCCAGTCGTCGCCGCGGAGCGTGAGCTCGGGAGCACCACCGGGGCGTGCCTTGCGCTCGGCGCTGCCGGAGTCGGCGAGGGTCGGGAGCGGGGCGAGGACGGGACCGGTCTCCGCGGCGGCGACGAAGACGTCGAGGATGCCGTCGAGGTCGGCGAGCGCGCGCTCGAACTCGTCATCGGTGCCCGCGAAGGGCAGATCGATCCATCCGCCGGCGAGTTCGAGGCCGTACCTCTGCAGGCGATCCGTGAGATCCGTCCCGCGACCGAGCAGGCCGACCGGACCGAGGTCGATGCCCTGGTAGCCGGCTTCGCTGATCCAGCGCGCGAGCTCCTCCCCGTCGGGGAGAGCGACGAGATCCGGCCGAGCCAGCTCGAAGACTCCGTAGCTCACCGGCGCATTCGCGATACGGATCACTCGATTTCCTTTCTCCATTGAACGGTGGACCCGAGGCCCGGTGAAAATGTTAGCAGGTAATTACATATGCATCAATCGTCGTCCGAGAAGCCCTGAACGACGACCGACCGCACCCCGTCCAGCCGCGCGATCGCGTCGATCAGCTCCGACCGCATCTCGGGCGAAGCCTCCGCGAACTCGAGCGTCGCGCGCATGTCGGAGTCGCCGTGGATCCGTGCGGCACCGAGGAGCGTGGCGGGAAGACCGCGGCGTTCGGCGGCGGCGAGCACCTCACGGATGGCACCGCGCTCGGACTCGTACTGCAGCGTGACGCGCAGCCGCTCCGGCTCGGGGCGCACGCGGTCTCGCACCCGCGACAGGGGACCGACCGTCAGCAGATGCAGCCCCGTGCCGGCGATCGCCAGCAGCGGCATGTTGGCCCCGCACGCCATGCCGATCGCCGCCACGACCCAGATGGTCGCGGCGGAGGTCAGCCCGGAGACGGCGTTGTTGCGCACGAAGATGACACCGGCGCCGAGGAAGCCGATGCCGGAGACCACCTGCGCCGCGATGCGGGAGGGATCGACGGCCACGTCCGGACCCAGCACGCCCTCGAATCCATACGCCGAGATCAGCGTGAATATCGCCGACCCGATGCCCACCAGAACGTGGGTCCGCAGCCCCGCGCTCTTGAGCTTGCGCGACCTCTCGACTCCGACGGCGAGCGAGAGCACGAACGCCAGGGCGAGGAGACCGAGCTCCACGAGCAGGTGCGGATCCCCCACGATGCTCACGAGAACTCCACCATGTCCGAACAATAGCACTTTATGCATCTTTGCGGACCCCGGCCGGCTCGGAAACAGAAGAATCTGCGCGCCTCACCGCCAGGATCCGCCGGAAAAGAGGAGGTCGGGCCGATCGTATGATTGTCGCTACAATATGACTCCCTCACAGAAAGCGGAGCACCATGGCCGATCTCGTCACTCCGTGGCCGAACGATCTGTTCGCCGACATCGACCGCACGGGACCCGTCCCGCTCTACTTCCAGGTGTCGACCCGGCTCCAGAGCGCGATCCAATCCGGCGCCATCCCCGCCGGCGCCCGCCTCGAGAACGAGGTCTCGATCGCCGAGCAGCTCGGCCTGTCGCGACCCACCATCCGACGCGCCATCCAGGAACTCGTCGACAAGGGTCTGCTCGTGCGACGCCGCGGCATCGGCACCCAGGTCGTGCAGGGATCCGTCACGCGCCAGGTCGAGCTCACCAGCCTGTTCGAAGACCTGCAGAGCGCCCATCACGAACCGGGGACGCAGGTGCTCACCCACGAGGTCATCGCGGCATCCGACGAGGTCGCGGCCGCGCTGGCGCTCGCCCCCGGCACCGAGGTGTTGCACCTGCGCCGACGACGCAGCACCGACGGCGTCCCCGTCGCCGTGCTGGAGAACTACCTGCCGGGCGAGTTCGCGAACATCTCGTCGGAGCAGCTCGAATCGCGCGGCCTCTACCAGGTGCTTCGTGCGCGCGGTGTCGCCATCCGCGTCGCCAAGCAGAAGATCGGAGCGCGGCGGGCGGAGGCGGACGAGCCCGAGCTGCTGGAGATCGAAGCCGGCGGGCCGCTGCTGACGATGGAGCGCATCTCGTTCGACCAGTCGGGGGCCGCGATCGAGTTCGGCCACCACTGTTACCGGCCCGACCTCTACCGCTTCGAGACCACGCTCGTCGCCAAGTAGTCCGCAAGCCCCGGATCGGCGCGATCAAGCTGCTCCGGGAGCAGACGGGCCTCGGCCTGAAGGAGTCGAAGCTCCTGATCGGCGCCTGGGTTCCGCACCGCAGCTGAGCGCGACAGCCCGGCACCCGCGGCGCGCGGAAGCGGCTCCCTGGCGAGGGAGAATGGAACCGTCCCCGACCGCAAGGAGCCTCATGACCGACCGTCTCGACCGCGCCCGCAGCACCGGCATCCTCGCCGTACTCCGCGCCTCATCCCCCGAGCTGGCTCTGGAGGCCTCCGAGGCGATCATCCGCGGCGGGGTGACCGGCATCGAGGTGACCTTCTCGACACCCGACGCGCCCGCCGTCATCCGTGAGCTCATCGCCCGGCACGGCGACGCCGCGTACGTCGGCGCCGGAACCGTGACGACCGCCGCGCAGGCCGCAGCGGCGGCGGATGCCGGAGCGGAGTTCCTCGTCAGCCCCGGCACGCTCCCCCACCTGACCCGCACGATGCTCGACACCGGACGCGTCGTGATGACCGGAGCCATGACCCCCACCGAGGTCATGAGCGCGCTCGAGCTCGGCGTCGACGTCGTGAAGATCTTCCCGGCGTCGCTCGGCGGCCCGTCGTACCTCGGCGCGCTGCGCGGCCCGTTCCCCGACGCCCCGCTCATGCCGACCGGCGGCGTGAGCCCCGACAACCTGGCGGCGTGGTTCGCGGCGGGTGCGGTCGCGGTCGGCGCCGGTGGCGACCTTGCCAACGGCGCATCGGTCGCGGCGTCCGACTGGGCGGACATCGAGCAGCGCGCCGGCCGGTTCGCGGCAGCGCTCACCGCCGCACGCGGCTGATCGCCCGATCGCATTCAGCATCGTTTGGTATACCAGACGCATGCGACGGAACATTCTCGTGAGCGCACTCGTGGCCGCCCTGTTGACCACGACGGCGTGCACCGCGAACCCCGACGCGTCCGCACCGACACCGACACCGGAGGCCTCCATGACCGACGCCACTCAGGATCTGCTCGTCGCGGCCACCACCGGAGACGCGGATGCCGTGCGCGCGGCGCTCGGTGACGGCGCAGACCTCGAGGCGCGGGGCGACGGCGGAATGACGGCCCTCGTCGCCGCGACCAAGGCGAACCACGTCGACGCCGCGCAGGCTCTCATCGAGGCCGGCGCCGACGTGAACGCCAAGGACGACATTCAGGACTCCGCCTACCTGTACGCCGGCGCTCGCGGGCACGACGAGATCCTGCGCCTGACGCTCGAGAACGGCGCCGACCTGACGAGCACGAACCGCTTCGGCGGCACCGCGCTGATCCCGGCCTCCGAACGCGGACTGTTGCCGACGGTCGAGATCCTGCTCGAGGCGGGCGTCGACCCGAACCACGTGAACAACCTCAACTGGACCGCGCTGCACGAGGCGATCGTGCTCGGTGACGGCTCCTCCCGCTACGTCGAGGTCGTGCGCGCGCTCCTCGACGGCGGTGCGGACATCGGCATCCCGGACGGCGACGGGGTGCTGCCCGTCGACCTCGCGAAGGCCCGCGGCTACGACGCGATCGTCGCCGAGCTCGAACGGTGATCGCCCTCGACCCGTGGGCATGGGCCGCGCTCGCGGTGGCCGCGGTGACGATCGGCATCTCGAAGACGGCGCTGCCCGGCGGCAGCATCCTGGCGATCGCCCTGTTCGCCGCGGTCCTGCCCGCGCGCACCTCGACGGCCGCGACCCTGCTGCTGCTCATGGTCGGCGACCTGTTCGCGCTCTTCGCCTACCGCCGGCATGCCCACTGGCCGACGCTGCTGCGCCTGGCGCCCGCGGTCATCGCGGGACTCCTCGTCGGATTCGCGTTCCTCGCACTCGCCGGCGACGGGGTGGTCCGCCGCGCGATCGGCGTGATCCTGCTGCTGATGATCGCGGTGACCCTCTGGCGGCGGTGGCGGCAGAGCAGAACAGACACGGTGACCCCGCCGTCGGGAGGCATCGTGCTCGCGGGCGCCTACGGCACGCTCGGCGGTTTCACGACCATGGTCGCCAACGCGGGCGGGCCGGTCATGTCGATGTACTTCTTGGCCACCCGCACGCCCGTGCAGGTGTTCCTCGGCACGTCGGCATGGTTCTTCGCCATCATCAACGTGATCAAGGTGCCGTTCCTCGCCGGCCTCGGGCTGTTCCATGCACCGGTGCTGCTGATGGATGCCGTGCTCGCCCCGCTCGTGGTGATCGGGGCGCTGCTCGGCCTGCGGGTCGCGCGCCGGATGAACCAGCGCGTGTTCGACCGCATCGTGATCGTGCTGACGATCCTCGGCGCGGTGTATCTGCTGATCTGAGCGCTCGGGCCCACACCCACTGCTGAGGGGTCGAGACACGCCGCGCACCGCTCGCGCGATGGGGCGTGTCTCGACCCCTCAGCGCATGAGGGCGCGGGCGGATGCGGATGCGGGCGGACGGACGCGTCTCAGTCGAGGAAGATGTCCGGGAACAGCGCGCTGTCGGGTGTGCCGGGGATCGCGGCATACCTCGAGAAGTCGGTCACTCCGTCGGCCTCGAGCACGTCTTCCACGATGAGCGACTGCCCCGTGTACGACGCCGCGGGCTTGAGGAGCACCGCGTACGCGGCATCGGCGTAGATCTCGGGCGTGCGGCTCGCGTCCATGACCTTGTCGCCGCCGAGCAGGTTCTGCACCGCCGCGGTCGCGATCGTGGTGCGGGGCCACAGCGTGTTGGCGGCGATCCCGTCGCGCGCGAACTCCGCCGCGAGGCCGAGCGTCGCCAGCGTCATCCCGAACTTCGCGAGCGTGTACCCCGTGTGCGCGCCGAGCCACTTCGGCGTCGGGTTCAGGGGCGGCGAGAGGGAGAGGATGTGCGGGTTCTCGGCATCCTTCAGGATCGGCACCGCCGCACGGGAGAGCATGAAGGTGCCTCGGACGTTCACGTCCTGCATCAGGTCGTACTTCTTGGCGCCCAGGTCGAGCGAGCGCGAGAGGTCGATGACGCTGGCGTTGTTGATGACGATGTCGATGCCGCCGAACTCGCCCTGCGTCTTCATGACCGCTTCGGTGATGTCGTCGTCGTCGCGCACGTCGCCGACGATCGGGAGCGCGTTGCCCCCGGCCGCCCGGATCTGCTCCGCGGCGGTGTGGATGGTGCCTTCGAGCTTCGGATGCGGGGTGTCGGTCTTCGCGAGCATCGCGATGTTCGCACCGTCGGCGGCTGCCCTCAGCGCGATCGCGAGTCCGATTCCGCGGCTGCCGCCCGACATCAGGATGGTCTTTCCGGCAAGGGACATGGTTTCTCCCGGGTTCTTGTCGCGAGTTCTGACGTGTTCCGGTCGCACTTTCTGCCGCTTGCGAGCTGCGAGAGCGGCAGAAACTGCGACCGGAGCGTGGGGGTGCGGGGATGTGGGGCTGGGGGGCTGGGGGTCAGCGCGGCGCCATGCGGATGGCGCCGTCGAGGCGGATGGTCTCGCCGTTGAGGTAGCCGTTCTCGACGATCTGCTGCACGAGGGCGGCATACTCGTCGGGGCGGCCGAGGCGGGCGGGGAAGGGCACCTGCTGCCCGAGGGAGTCCTGCGCCTCCTGCGGGAGGCCCATCAGCATCGGGGTCTCCATGATCCCGGGCGCGATCGTGCACACCCGGATGCCGTGGCGCGCGAGCTCCCGCGCCACCGGAAGGGTCATCGCGTGCACGCCGCCCTTGGACGCGGAGTAGGCGGGCTGACCGATCTGGCCGTCGAATGCGGCGACGCTCGCGGTGTTCACGATGACGCCGCGCTCCTCGTCGTGCAGCTCGTTCTTCGCGATCACGGCGGATGCCTGCGAGATGACGTTGAACGTGCCGACGAGGTTGATGCGGATCACGCGCTCGAAGTCGGCGAGCACGGCGGGGTTGCCCTCGCGGTCGAGCACCTTGGCGGGCGGGGCGATGCCGGCGCAGTTCACGACGACGCGCAGCGGGGCCGCGGACTGCGCGGCTGCCACGGCCGCCTGCACCTCGTCGGCGCTCGTGACATCGGCCGCGACGAAGAGTCCGCCGAGTTCGTCCGCGATCTCCGCCCCCTTCGACGAGGGGAGGTCGATGATCGTGACGTGTGCTCCGGCCGCGACGAGCCGGCGCGCGGTGGCGAGTCCGAGACCGGAGGCCCCTCCGGTGATGAGTGCACCCTGACCGCTGATCTGCATCTGAAGTTCTCCTTCGAACGTCGTTGCGACATGCTTCGCTGGAACGCGGTTTCAGCCTACGTGGTTCTTGGTTCCACCACGAAACGGGTGACGTCCGCCCACAGGAACCGCGTTCAGAGCGAGCCTACGACACGGCCTCGACGGAGAACGGTCCCGCAGCCCGAAGCCTCCCGCAGATATCGGTCGCCGCGTCCGAAGCCTGCGGCAGGATGGGGGCATGACCATCCCCACCGAAGACATCGCCGTCCCCGAACGGGTCCGACTCCTCGCCCGGGGCGCCGAGCTCGAGTGCGTGTGGCGGAACAACGACGGCGGGTTGACCTTCCGCGCGACCGGCCAGGGCGATCCGTTCTTCATCAAGTGGGGCCCCCGGAACCTCGAGTTCACGCTGCGCGACGAGGCCGAGCGGATGCGGTGGGCGTCACGGTGGATCACGGTGCCGACCGTGCTCGACAGCGGCGGCGACGAGACGCACGAGTGGATGGTCACGGCCGCGCTCGACGGGCTCAGCGCCGTGCACCCGCGGTGGGTCGCCGAACCCGCGGTCGCCGTCCGTGCCGTCGGCGAAGCGCTCCGCGCCATGCACGACGCCCTTCCGGTGGCGGACTGCCCGTGGGAGTGGAGCGTGTCGTCGCGCATCGAGAACGCCGAGCGGCGCGGCATCGTCGTGCCGGACGAGCTGCGGACCGCGCCCGAGATTGACCGCCTCGTCGTCGCCCACGGTGACGCGTGCTGCCCGAACACGCTGCTGGGCGACGACGGACGCTGGCTCGCGCACGTCGACCTGGCACTGCTCGGCGTGGCCGACCGCTGGGCCGACATCGCCGTCGCCGCCATGAGCACCGAGTGGAACTACGGCCCCGGCTGGGAGGATGCGCTCATCGAGGCCTACGGCGTCGAGCCCGACCGCGAGCGCCTCGCCTACTACCGAGAGCTCTGGAACGCGGCTTGATCCGGAGCTGACGCCCGCTCGGCTCAGGACCCGGGGCCGAGGATGAAGTTCCACGCCCCGGTGGCGACGGCGGCGGCGATCGCGATACCCGAGATCGCGGCCCCCACGGCGAGCAGCATCCACTCGGCCGTCCCGAACCGCGACTCGCGCGCCCAGGTCCGGCGGCCCGGCGCTCCGAAGCCGCGCGCCTCCATGGCGGTGGCGAGCTTCGCCCCGCGCCGGATCGACAGCACGAGCAGCGCGAACGCCATGCCGAGGAACCGGCGGATGCGGCCGCGATCGGCCACGCCTCTCGCCCGGCGGGCGAGCTCGAGCGCACGCCAGTCGTCGAGGAAGAGCCCCACCATCCGGAGCCCCGCGAGCGCGCCGAGCACGAACCGGGCGGGAAGTCGCAGGATCTGCCCGAGACCGTCGGCGAGGTCGGTCGGGTCGACCGTGATGAAGAGGACGACCGAGGGCAGCGCGATCGCGAGCACCCGCAGCATCGTGGCGAGCGCGAGCGCGAGCGATCCCTCGCTGATCCGCAGCACGAACCAGTCGACATAGACGGTGCCGCTCGTCTCGCCGTAGAGCGCGATGGTCAGGCCGGTCAGGGGTGCGGCGAGCCAGACCGGCCAGGTGCGCATCCAGAACTCGCGCCAGCCGATCCCCGCGAACAGGAACAGCACGAACTCCAGCACGAGCGCGACGGATGCCGACACCGGATCGAGCGTCAGGATCAGGGGCACGGCGATCAGCGCGCTGACCCCGAGCTTGGCCACCGGATTGACGGCGGCGAGGGCTCCGGTGCGGGCCTGCGTGTCGAGCAGCGTCATGATGTGCCCCCGAGTTCGAACCGCTCGGCGTGCAGCGCCCGCGCGACATCGAGGTCGTGGGTGATCGTGACGATCGCCGACCCCTCGTCGCGGAGCGCCGCGAGCATGGCGACCAGTTCCGCCCAGGTGCGTGCGTCCTGCCCGAAGGTGGGTTCGTCGAGCACGAGCACCCGTGGTCTGGTCGCGATGGCCGCGGCGACCGTGAGGCGGCGCTTCTCGCCACCGGAGAGCGTGTACGGGTTGGCGGCGGCGAGATGGGTCAGGCGCAGTCGCGCGAGCAGCTCGTCGCTGCGCACGGCGATCTCGTCCTCGGTCATGCCGAGCGCCCGGGGCCCGACGGCCAGCTCGTCGCGCACGGTCTTCGCGAGCAACTGGTGCTCGGGCTCCTGGAACACCATGCCGATGCGCGTCAGCAGATCCCGCGAGGCCCAGCGGATCGGCGAGGGGTCAGCCCCGGCGGCGAGGGGGGCGGATGCCGTCAGCTCGCCTGCCGCGGGTGGGAGGAGTCCCGCGAGGGTCAGCCCGAGCGTGGACTTGCCCGCCCCGTTCGGGCCGGTGATCGCCAGCGCGTGGCCGGCGCGCACGTCGAGGTCGATGCCGGTGGCGACCGGGCGCCCCTTGACACGGGCGACGGCCAACCCGCGGGCGGAGAGCAGCGTCTCCCCCGGCACGCCGCGTGGGGGCGGGGGTGCAGCCGGAGCATGCCCCGGCACCCACACGCCGTCGGCCGCGAGGCGCGCCCCCTGGTCGCCGAGCACCTCGCCGGGTGCTCCGTCGGCCACCACTCCCCCGGCGCCGATCACGATCACGCGGGTGATGAGCGGCAGCCAGACCTCGAGGCGGTGCTCGACGACGATGAGCGTCGCCGGCTGCGCCTGCAGCATCCGCTCCACCGCATCGCGCACCTCGACCACCCCGGCCGGATCGAGGTTCGCGGTCGGCTCGTCGAGCAGCACGAGCCCGGGGCGCATCGCGAGCATGCCGGCGAGCGCGAGCCGCTGCTTCTGCCCACCCGAGAGCGCTTTGGTCGGGTGGTCGAGCGGCACGTCGAGGCCGACGGCATCCAACGCCGACCGCACCCGCGGCCAGATCTGCTCCCGCGGCACACCGAGGTTCTCGCAGCCGAAGGCGACGTCGTCGCCCGCTCGCGCCAGGATCACCTGCGAGTCGGGGTCCTGCAGCACGAGGCCGGCGCGCCCCCGGATGGCGACGGCGGGAGCACCGTCGACGAGGAGTTCGCCCGTGCTCTCGCCCTCCTCCTCGCCGCCGAGCACGCCCGCGAGGCCGTGCAGCAGGGTGGACTTGCCCGCACCGGACGCGCCGAGCACGAGCACGCGCTCACCGGGGTCGATGCGGAACGAGACGTCGCTCTGCGCCCAGGCGAGGCGACTCCCGTGGCGCCACCCCCAGCCGCGTGCCTCGACGGCGGCGGGGATGGTGTGATCCGCCGCCATCAGACGCGGACGCGCGCCTCGCGCCCGGAGCCGAATCGGTCGAGCGCTCCGGTCGCGGCGATGCCTCGCGCCAGCACCCACGACAGCGCACCCGCGATGACGGCACCGGAGATGACCGTGCTGATCAGGTAGATCGTCGTGAAGGCGGGCCCCGATCCGGCGTACCAGAGCACGAGGTTGTTGATCCCGCCCGCGAGCGCGGCACCCGCGCCCGCGAGGATCGCGACCGGGAGCGACCAGCGACGGTAGAAGAAGAGCAGGAAGACCAGCTCGGCGCCGAGGCCCTGCACGAGCCCGGCTTCGAGCGTGAGGAATCCGCCCCACTGGTTGCCGATGAGGGCCGAGACGACCGCCGCGAGCAACTCGACATAGATCGCCGCGCCCGCCTTGCGGATGATCAGTCCGCCGAGGACGCCGGCGAAGAGCCACGGGCCGTCGAGGAGCCCCTGAACTCCGGGGAGCAGCGGCTCGAGCAGCGCCTTCGGCCCGAGGTAGCCGACGTTCCACGCGAGGAAGATCAGGCCGGCGGCGACGCCGATGACGCTGGCGACGACGATGTCGACGATGCGCCAGCGCAGGTAGCTCCGGGCCGGGGACGTGGCCTGGGCCTTCGCGGACGCCGATGCGGACGTGGACGTGCTCATTCTGAACTCCTCCCTGCGCTGGCATGACCCAGATCAGGTTCGACGGTCGAAGCGCGATTCGCTCCCTCTCAGCCCGGCTCGCCGGACTCCCGTGGTTGTGCTGAAGATTCTACCGGCTCACGACACCCCGCGGGAGACGAGCCGTGCGCCGCGCAACGCGCCCGGGATTGGGTACCGTAAACGAGTGACCGCTTCAGATCCCGCCGACGAGGCGACGGGCGTCGTCGATGCCGACAGCTCGCCGGATGCCGTCCCCTCCGGACGTGTCGACGACCTGCCGGTCGCCGGGGATGCTCCATCTGCGGCCTCCGGCGACACCTCCGCCTTCGCCGCCGACCGCCTGTTCGCGGGCGACGTGCGACCCCCGGATACCGCCGCGTCCCCGGCCATCCCCGTCGACTCCGCGGCGATCGGAGCGCTGTTCACGACACCGCGGTCGCCCGGGGGCGACGTCGAGCCGGAACCCGAGTCGGCCTCCGGACCCGTCGCGGAGCCCGCAGCGCCTGCTGAGCCCGTGGAGCCCGCAGCGCCTGCTGAGCCCCCGACACCGGCGACGCCCCCGCTGACCAAGCCCCCGTTCGTCCCCACGGAGCGAACGGTCACCGAGGAGCCGGCGGATGACGCGGGTGCTCTCCTCGATGCGAATGCACCGCAGTGGGCGGACGAGACGACCGGAGCGACGGCCCTGACCTGGGTGGATGCCGCGACAGTCGCCGCGCATCCGCCTCTCGCGACTCTCGACGAGCCGGCCGAGGCCGAGCAGACGGGCGGCCTGATGCGCGGTGCCCACCTGCGGCCGGCGATCGCCCGCCCGGGGATCCTCGTGCCGTTGGCGACCCTCGTCGCGATCGTCGCCGCCTACGCCGGCACGACGATGCTGTGGCCCCTGCACGAAGTGCCGCCCACGGTGCAGTCCGTCGAATTCACCACCGTCCCCGCCGCCGCGGCTGCGCTCACCTGGCCCGGCGAGGGCAGCGCGGCGGTCGGCATCGGCGGGCTGAGCACGGCGGCCTCGAGTCCCGCCGCGGTGAGCATCGCGAGCATCACCAAGGTCGTGAGCAGCCTGATGGTGCTCGACCGGATGCCGCTGGCACTCGGCGAACAAGGACCCGAGTTCCGCTTCGACTACGGCGACAGCGTGGAGTACTGGGACTACCGGCGCAGCGATCAGTCCGCGCTGGATGTGCCCGTCGACGGCGTGCTGACCGAGTACCAGCTGCTGCAGGGCACGCTCCTCGGGTCGGCGAACAACTACATCGATCGGCTCGCGTCCGAGATCTGGGGCTCCGACCGCGAGTTCGCGTCCGCCGCGGAGATCTGGCTGCGCGAGCGCAACCTCACCGGCATCACGGTCGTCACCCCGTCCGGCTTCGATGAGCGCAACGTCTCGACGCCCGAGTCGCTGATCGCGCTGGGTGAGCTGGCGATGCAGAACCCGGTGTTCGCGGAGATCGTGGGCACGAAATCGGTGGATCTGCCCGGCGCGGGCACGGTCGTCAACACGAACGGGATGCTCGCCGATCCGGGAGTCGTCGGCATCAAGACCGGCACGCTGGTGGGCTGGAATCTGCTCACGGCGAAGGATGTGACCGTCGGCGACACGACCGTGCAGCTGTACGCCGCCGCGCTGAACCAGGCGGGCGACGACGAGCGGCTCGCCCTGACCCGCTCTCTGTTCGCCGAGACGGAGGCCGCGCTGCAGGCGCAGGGTCCGGCGGTCGCTGCGGGCACGGTCGTGGGTCGGGTCACGACGCTGTGGGGCGAGGACGTCGAGGTCATCACCGAGTCCGACGCCGATGTGGTGCTGTGGAACGGCGCCCTCGCAACGGCCACCCCGACCTTCGACCTCGCGGACGAGCGCGACGAGGACGGCACGGTGGGAACGATGACCGCCGTCGGCCCGCTCGACAGCGCGACGGTTCCCCTGGTCCTGGCCGAAGACGTCGAGGGTCCGAGCCCCTGGTGGCGTCTGACCCACCCGCTCGAGCTCCTCGGCATCACCACCGACGCCCGCTGACTCGCTCGCCCCGAGGAGTCAAAGAACGCCGCCTCCGGGCCTTGGGAGGCGGCGTTCTTTGACTCCTCACCTGCTGCGTATCGGCTTTGCACGGCAGGATGCGAGGAAAGCGAGGGAAGGGTGTGCACAGCACAGCGCCCCACCCCGCGGGTGCGGGATGGGGCGCTGTTCTGTGATGCGCGTGCGGCGGATCAGCCGCGAGGAGCGGAGCCGTCGGCCCCGTCATCGAGCAGAGCCTGCGCGGCGGCGGTCTCGGCAGCCGGCACCTGGGCGCCGACCGATGCTCCGGCGACGGCGGCGGCCTCTTCCTTGGCACTCTCGTCGGCATCGGCCTCTCCGGTGACGACGAGGGGCGTCGATCCGGTGAGCGCGTCTTCGGCGTCGATGTCGGTCGCCGCCTGCTCGAACTGCGACTGGTACAGACGCCAGTAGGCGCCCTGCGCGGCGATGAGCTCGTCGTGCGTGCCCTTCTCCACGATGTCGCCGTGCTCCATCACGAGGATGAGGTCGGCGTCGCGGATGGTCGACAGCCGGTGCGCGATCACGAACGACGTGCGCCCCTCGCGGAGCGCGGCCATCGCGTGCTGCAGCAGCAGCTCGGTGCGGGTGTCGACGGCCGACGTGGCCTCATCGAGGATGAGGATCGACGGCTGCGCGACGAACGCCCGGGCGATCGTGATGAGCTGACGCTCACCCGCCGAGACGTTCGCGGCATCCTCGTCGAGCACCGTGTCGTAACCCTCGGGGAGGGCGTGCACGAAGCGGTCGACGTACGTCGCCTTGGCGGCGGCGAGAACCTCTTCGTCGGTCGCCGTGGAGCGACCGTACCGGATGTTCTCGCGGATGCTGCCGGCGAACAGCCACGGGTCCTGCAGCACCATGCCGGTGCGCGAGCGCAGCTCGTCGCGGGTCACCTCGGCGATGTCCTGACCGTCGAGCGTGATGCGTCCGCCGCTGAGTTCGTAGAAGCGCATGATCAGGTTGACCAGTGTCGTCTTGCCCGCACCCGTCGGACCGACGATCGCGACCGTCTGGCCCGGTTCCACCCGGAACGACAGGTCCCGGATGAGCGGACGCTCCGGCGTGTACGAGAACGCGACGTTCTCGAACTCGATGACGCCCTTGCCCTCGACGAGCTCGGGAGCATCGGCGTCGTCCGCCTCCTGCTCGTCGGCGTCGAGCAGCTCGAACACCCGCTCGGCGGATGCCGTGCCCGACTGGACCACCGCGGCCATGCCACCCAGCTCGGACAGCGGCTGCGTGAACTGCTGCGAGTACTGGATGAACGCCTGCACGTCGCCGAGACGCAGCTGGCCGTTCGCGACCATCAGGCCGCCGAGCACCGCGATGCCCACGTAGCTGAGGTTCCCGACGAACATCATCGCCGGCATGATGATGCCGGAGAGGAACTGCGCCTTGAAGCTCGCCTGGAACAGCTCTTCGTTCTCGACCTGGAACTTGTCCAGAGCATCCTTCTCGCGTCCGAAGACCTTCACCAGCGCGTGGCCGGAGAACGCCTCCTCGACGCGGGCGTTCAGTCGACCGACCTTGCGCCACTGCGTGCCGAAGGCCTTCTGCGAACGCGGTCCGATGATGCCGAAGATCACGCCCATGAGCGGCAGCGTGATGAGCGCGACGAGTGCCAGCTGCCACGAGATCGAGAACATCATGACGAGCACGCCGATCACGGTGAGCACCGAGGTGAGGGCACCGGACAGCGACTGCTGCATCGTCTGCGTGATGTTGTCGATGTCGTTCGTGACGCGCGAGATCAGCTCACCGCGCTGCACCTTGTCGAAGTACGCCAGCGGCAGGCGGTTGATCTTCGCCTCGACCGACTCGCGCAGTCGCCACATGGTGCGCACCATGATCACGTTGATGACGTAGCCCTGGATCCAGGTGAGGAATGCCGCAGCCACATAGATCGCCAGCACCGCGGCGATCACGAGGCGCAGCGCCTCGAAGTCGACGCCCTGGCCGACCGTGAAGTCGCCCAGCGCTCCGACCTGGTTGGCGAAGTCGTCCTGACCCGCCCCGCGCAGCGCATCGATCACGACGTCCTGCGGTGTACCCGCCGGGAACCCGGGGAAGTCGCCGTTCGGCTGCCCGAGCTGGATCGAGATGAAGCCCTTGTAGACGAGGTTGGTCGCCTCGGCGAGCACCTTGGGGGCCGCGACCGTGAGCACGACGCCGATGGCGCCGAGGATCGACACGAAGACGAACCAGATCGCGGAGGGCTTCAGCAGCCCGATCATGCGCGCGAAGCTCGGCCCGAAGTTGTCGGCCTTGCCGGGTGCCACGCTGTCCCAGTCGCCGGAGTTCTGACGCGCCTGCTCGGCGAGCTCGGCCTCGTACTGCTCCTCGGCCGACAGCTCGACCTCGGCGACAGCCGTCGTCGCCTTGCCGCGGCTGCGGCCGCGCTTGACCTTGCCCGGTTCTTCGTTCTGCTCGCTCATGCGTCCACCCCCAGCTGCGACTCGACGATCTCTCGGTAGGTGTCGTTCGTCTCGAGGAGTTCCTCATGTGTGCCGACGCCGACCATGGTGCCGCCGTCGAGGACGACGATGCGGTCGGCATCCGTGATCGTGGAGACGCGCTGGGCGACCACGATCTTCGTCACGTGCGGGAGCTCTCGCCACAGCGCCTGGCGCAGCCGGGCGTCGGTCGTGAGGTCGAGTGCCGAGAACGAGTCGTCGAACACGAGGATCTTCGGCTGGTGCACGATCGCACGCGCGATGGCGAGGCGCTGACGCTGACCGCCCGAGACGTTCGTGCCGCCCTGAGCGATGCGCGACTCGAGACCGTCGGGCATCTCCTCGACGAAGTCGCGACCCTGCGCGATGTCGAGCGCATGCCAGAGCTCTTCGTCGGTCGCCTCCTCGCGTCCGTAGCGCAGGTTCGACGCGACGGTGCCGGTGAAGAGGAACGGACGCTGCGGCACGAGGCCGATGCTGTCCCACAGCGACTCGACGTCGGCGTCGCGCACGTCGGTACCGCCGACGTGCACGGAACCGCCCGAGACGTCGAAGAGGCGCGGGATGAGCGAGATGAGCGTCGTCTTGCCGGAACCGGTGGATCCGACGATCGCGACCGTCTCACCCGGCTCGGCGGCGAAGCTGATGCCGCGGAGCACCGGGGAGTCGGCACCGGGGTAGGTGAACTCGACATCGTCGAGCGCCACGGACCCGGGCACCGGGAACTCGGTGACGCCGTTCTCGGGACGGACCAGGGTCGACTCGGAGTTGAGCACCTCGCCGATGCGCTCGGCCGAGACGGCGGCGCGCGGGATCATCATCGCCATGAAGCTCGCCATGATGACGCCGCCCATGATCTGGCCGATGTACTGCATGAAGGCGAACAGCGTGCCGACCTGCACCGTGCCGTTGTTGACCTCGATGCCGCCGAACCAGATGACCGAGACGACGGTCACGTTGAGGATGAGCATGAACAGCGGGAACAGCAGCACGAACAGCGAGCCGACCTTGCGGCCGACGACCATGATGTCGGTGTTGGCTCCGCGGAAGCGGTCTTCTTCGATGCGCTCGCGCACGAACGCACGCACGACGCGGACGCCGGTCAGCTGCTCGCGCATGATGCGGTTGACGTTGTCGAGCTTGCCCTGGTAGCTGCGGAACAGCGGGACCATGCGGCCGATCACGAGCGCGGCCAGGATGAGCAGCGCGGGCACCGAGACGGCGATCAGCCAGCTGAGGCCGACGTTGGTCTGGACGGCGAAGATGATGCCGCCGATCGCGAGCAGCGGGGCGGTGACGAGCATGGTGGCGCCCATCATCGCGAGCATCTGCACCTGCTGCACGTCGTTGGTGTTGCGGGTGATGAGCGAGCCGGCGCCGAACTGCGACACCTCGCGCTCGGAGAACCCGCTGACCTTGCCGAAGACGTCGGCGCGGATGTCGCGCCCGGCACCCATCGCGGCGCGCGCGGCGAAGTACGTCGCCGTGATCGAGGCGATGATCTGCCCGAGCGACACCGCGAGCATGAACAGTCCCGTGCCCCAGATGTAGCCGGTGTCACCCTGGGCGACGCCCTTGTCGATGATGTCGGCGTTCAGGCGCGGGAGGTAGAGGGTCGCCGCAGCGCTGGCGAGCTGGAACACCAGCACGCCGAGCAGCAGCCACCGATATCGGGAGAGATAGCGGAAGAGGATTTTTCCCAGCACAGGCGGACTTTCTAGGAAGGATGAAACGGCGGGTTTCTCGGCAGACGGATGCCGACCGACAACCGGCCACAAGACAGAGTGCCACGAACCGTGGACATTCGTATCCCCCTCGAGGCTGACCTTCGCTGACAGCGAACCCGACCGCGCGCGGATCAGGGATTTCTGCACGCGGGCGAACAAGTGGGCACCCTGAGCAGCGCGCCTTTTGTGTCCTCACATTGATACAACTTGTGATAGACATATGGCACAAATAAGAACGGATCTCGTATGCCTGCTCACATCGCATCTCTGCTCGACCCGGCCCAGTGGGCGGGCGCCCTCCTGTCGCTGCCGTTGGTCTCGCTGGTCCTGGCGGCGATCATCGCGGTCGGGATCGCCGTCTCGCCCCGATGGGCGGCGCGGAGGCGGAGCCGCGTCCGACTCGCCCCGTCGGCGGCCGCCGCCGTATCCGTCCGCTACGCGCCCGAGCACGTCACGCTCGGCATCGCGGCGATCGCCGTGATCGTGATCTTCGTCGCCGAGAACCTGGTCACCGGGTACGTCCTGGGCATGTTCGGTGTGAGCCTCAACGGCGTCGTCTCCTGGTGGCGATACGCGACGCCGGTGTTCACCGCATCCGTCGGGATCGCCGTGCTGCTGGCCATGATCTCGACGCGAGGCAGCACCCCTCCCGAGCGTCCGATTGTCGCCGCGCGCCGGACCTGGCTGACCTTCAGCTCCCGGGCGGCAGGGGTGGGCACGGCCCTCGCCCTTCTCGCGCTCACGACGATCACCCTGCTCGCCGGACTCGCGTCGTCGAACCTCAACGGCGGCCCGTACGTCTACCTCGAGATCGACGTCCCCAACGAGACCATCGACCCGATCCGGCCCTGGTTCTACGGATGGGCGTACGGCGTCCCCGTCCTGATCTGCACCGTCGCCCTCGTCGCCGTCGTCGTGGCGGCACTGCACGCGAACGCTGCCCGTGCGTTTCTCCGCCCGGAGACGGTCGTCGCCGAGCAGCGTGAGCGTCGCGACATCGCGAGTGGGATCACCCGGCTCACGGCATCCGCAGCCCTGCTCGCCCTGGCGGGAGCGCTCCGGTTCATCGCCGACGCGGGCACGGCCGCCGGCCTCACGGTCATGGGCGATGGCCGCAGCGACACCTACGACGTCTTCTGGCGATACGGAGAGCTCGCCGCCATCGGCGGATGGGTGGCACCGGTGCTCGAGATCACGGCGTTCGTGCTCCTGTTCCTCGTGACCGCGCACCTCGCGTACGGCGCCGAGTCCACCGCTCCCGCCCCGCGCGTCGCCGAGTCGAGGGCCGCGCAGTGACCCCGAGCCCGAAGCTGTCGCCGGCCGATGAGGCGAATCCGGCTCTCGACATCTACCGACAGCTGCGTGGCCTGATCGTGTCGGGACAGCTCGGCGCCGGCGAACGGCTGCCGACCGTGCGCCAGACCGCGAGCGATCTGGGCGTGGCTCCCGGCACGGCTGCGCGCGCCTACAAGATGCTCGAGGCCGAGGGACTCGTGGTCTCGCGTACCGCGGCGGGCACGCGGGTCGCCGAGACGGCGGGGGTGCTTCCGGCAGCCGTCATCCGGCGCATTCGCGAACTGGTCGAGGAGGCCGCATCCGTCGATGCCGATCCGGACGACGTGGTCGACGTGCTCCGGTCGATCTGGCAGACGCGTTCGCACCCCGAGCCCGCCGCGGACGACGGAACGTAGACCCTGCGGCCGGATCTGGCGCGCTCCACGGTCCACCTGTCGGGAGCTTCGGCCGGGAACCCCCGGAGACGGGCCGATCCGCCCGATAGGCGTGCATTCTCCCGACAGGTGTGCGGGCGAACCGCAGGCGACTCAGAACAGGGGCGACTGCGGCACGTAGTCCCGCGCGGGGGCACCGGCATCCGGGGCGAGCTCCGCCAGGGTCGGCGGGTCCCATTTCGGGTTGCGGTCCTTGTCCACCAGCTGCGCCCTGATGCCCTCGACGAGGTCGGGATGCTCGTTCACGAACCACAGCACCCGTCGGTACTCGCCCTCGAGTGCCGCGCGCAGGCCCGGCATCTCCCTCGCCTCGCGCACGGCGTCGAGGGTCACGGTGAGTCCGGTCGGTGCGAGCCCCTCCAGGAGATCGGCGGTGGCGACGGCATCCGTAGCCCCCTGGGCGCGCAGACGCTCGACGATCTCGGTCACGGTCGGCGCGGAGAACGCCTCGTCGATCCACTCCCGCGACGCCGGGAGCTCGGTGGGCTCGGGCGTCTCGTCGAAGAGCAGCACGATCTCGCTGGGTCCGGTCGGGTCGGCGCGGAAGGCGAGCGCCTCGCTCAGCGCCTCCAGCCGGTCCGACGGCACGAAGTGGTCGGCGAATCCGAGGTACACGGCATCCGCGCCGTTCATCGTCGATCCGGTGAGTCCGAAGTACTCGCCGAAACGTCCGGGCGCCCGTCCGAGGAGCCAGGTGCCACCCACATCGGGCGTGAAGCCGATGCGGGTCTCGGGCATCGCCAGCTTCGATCGCTCGGTGACGATGCGGATGGCGGCGTGACCGGCGAGCCCGATGCCGCCGCCCATGGTGATGCCGTCCGCGAAGGCGACGACGGGCTTCGGGTACTCGGCGATCATCGCGTTCAGGGCATACTCGGCGCGGAAGAACTCGGCGGTCCGCTCGGCCTGACCCGCCACGATCTGCGCGTGCAGCGCGCGCACGTCGCCACCG
Source organism: Microbacterium sp. GQ128 (assembly GCF_059758615.1). Lineage (NCBI taxonomy): Bacteria > Bacillati > Actinomycetota > Actinomycetes > Micrococcales > Microbacteriaceae > Microbacterium > Microbacterium sp. GQ128. The sequence continues at coordinate 761,910 of NZ_JCAXDY010000002.1, read as the reverse complement.
GCGCACATGCCGCGCTCCCCCGCGCCGTCGATCAGCACGATCTGCACATCGGTGTCGTCGCGCCAGGCATTCAGGGTCTCGGTCAGGATGCCGATCATCTCCGCGTCGAGAGCGTTGATCGCCTCCGGACGGTTGAGCGTGAGCCGCCCGAGCGCCCCTTCGGTGCGGACGAGGACACGGGAGGCAGCCTGAGAATCGGTCACGCGTGCCAGGCTACCGTCTTCCCCAAGGGCGGTATTCCGCGCGAAATGCGGGATCCGACAGGCTTTTCCGGCAGGATAGGGAGGAACTGTTCAACGCGACGAGAGGTCACGATGCCTGAAGGACAGGTGCTGGAGTTCACGCACGTGACGAAGCGCTTCAATGAGGTGACCGCCGTCTCGGACTTCTCCGCGCGCGTCGAGCCGGGTGCTGTCACCGCCTTCCTCGGCCCTAACGGTGCCGGCAAGACCACCACGCTGCGCATCCTGCTGGGCCAGGTGCGCGCCACGTCCGGAACCGCGACGATCGGCGGCACGGCATACAGCGAGCTCCGTCAGCCGCTGCGCACGATCGGCGCCGTCCTCGAAGAGACGGTCTACCGCCCGCGGCGCACCGCCGAACGACAGCTGACGATCGCCGCCAAGGCTAACGGCGTCCCGCTGGCGCGCGTGGGCGAGGTCCTCTCCCTGGTCGGTCTCGACGGCGAGGGCGACTCGCGGATCGGCGGATTCTCGCTCGGCATGCGCCAGCGGCTCAGCGTCGCGCACGCGCTTCTCGGCGATCCGGGCGCACTGGTCTTCGACGAGCCGGCCAACGGGCTGGATCCGGAGGGGATCCGCTGGATGCGGCTGCTGATGCGCCGCCTTGCGGACGAAGGGCGCACGGTGCTCGTGTCGTCGCACGTCCTCAGCGAGGTGGAGCAGGTCGCCGACAACGTGCTCGTGCTGTCGAAGGGTCAGCTCGTGCTGGCCAGCGGCATCGAGACCCTGGCCGATCCGAAGGGCGGCTCGGTCATCGTCGACGCCGCGGATCGCGATGCGCTCAGCGCCGCGCTCGCCGCAGCCGGATTCGACATCGAGGTGCTGCGCTCCGGCCTGACCGTCCGCGGAGGCGACGCCGGCACCGTGGGCGCAGTGGCCGCCGACGCGGGCATCGCTCTGAGCACGCTCGTGCAGCGCGGACCGACGCTGGAAGACGTCTTCATCGACCTGATGCGCGGCGGCAGGCACGCGCCGCCCGCCTATCCGGCCCCGGCACAGGCGCCGATCGCTCCGCCCGTGGCCGCCGAGGCCCTGGCCGCAGACGCCACCCTCCCGCCGAACGAATCCGTGGTCGCGATCCCCGTCGCCGCAGCGGCTGCCTGGGCGGCCGAGGCCGCCTCCGCTCCTGCCGATGAGGCGGTGGCAGACGATCTCGCCGCCGTGGGCACCGCCCGCGCCGACAGCGGCTCTGAGGACGAGGCCGGGGATGCGCTCGTCGCCGACGAGACCGCACCGATCGAGGAAGTTGCCGCCGAGGAAGCCCCGACCGAGGAAGCCCCCGCCGAGGAAGCTCCCGCCGAAGAAGCTCCCGCGGAGAGCGAGACCGAGGCCGCCGCCGAAGAGACCGAATCCTCGGAGACGCACGACGATGCGCAGGATGCCGTCGTTCCGGGCGATGAGCCCCCGGCACGGTCCTTCGACGAGATCCTGTTCGGGTCGGCGGCGCCGGTGGCGGCCGACGCACCGACGTCCGCCGAAGAGCCGCGCCACAGCGTCGCCGAGATCTTCGAGACATCGGACGACGAGCACGCCACGGACGACGCGGCCACGGACGACGCAGCCACGGACGACGCGTCCGCGGACCAGCCTGCCGACGTCGATGACGCCGCGGAATCCGCGTCGGGCGCGCCCGAAGGCTCCGACGACGTGAGCGCCGTCGACAGCCCGTCTGAAGACGAAGACGCGTCGCCGCGCGGCGGGGATGCGTCGGACGACGAGCACACCGAGGCCGAGCACGCGGGAGTCGAGATCTTCGCCGACCTCGAGGACACGTCCGCGTCCGATGCGGATGACGACGGGTCGGACATCGACGCCTCGGACCTCGACTCGTCGGAGCGGCCGGAGGCTGCCGACGAGGACCCGCGATCCGCTGCCGTCAGCTCGATGCTGGCCGCGGCTGCACGCGCGTACTACGAGGACGAACCGAAGGATTACCCCCTCAGCCCGGAATCCGGCGAGTCGTCAGACGACGCCTCGTCCGAGAGCGCCCACGGGAGCGTCGCCTCCACCGGCGTCATCGACACCGTGCCGCTGGGCGCGTCGGATGAGGCGCACGCCGACGAGTCCGGCACGGAGGAGGCTCCCGCTGAGGAAGCGGAATCCGACGGCGTCGAGGCGTCCAACTCCGACGACCAGTCGGGCAGCGACGACACGAACGGCGAGCACCACGAGGGTGACGAGCACCACGAGCACCACCACGACGGTGACGAGAACCACGAGCACCACCACGATGGCGAGAACCATCACGGTTGAGCCTCGGCGCCGATGAGAACCGAGAACGCCCTCCCGACCCATGGTCGCGGAGGGCGTTCTTCTGTCCGATCGGCGGTGGCCGCGGCCGGCGTCAGGCGGGTCGGGGCCGGATGACCGGCCGACGGCTGCCCTTGGGGACGGCGGTGGGCGAGGTCGCCACGATCTCTTCGACGTCAGCCGGCTCCGTCGACACGTCGAGGCGAAGCGCCTGAGTCAGAGCGAGTCCGTGGCGCGTGGTCAGGATCAGGCGACCGTACTGCTCGTCGCCCTCCAGGTCGATCACGACGCTCGGACGACGTTTGCGGATCAGCACGAAGTCCAGGCTGCCCGCCGCCTTCCAGCTGCCCGCGGCGAGGATACCGGGGATGTGCGTGCCGGGGTTCGGGACGCCCCGCAACCAGGTCCATGCATCATCCGTGAGCTGGACCTTGGTGATGGTGTCGCGCGCGATCCGGATGTTGTCGCGGTGGAAGGTGGCGGCACGTTCGAGCGGAGAGAGCACGACTTCGAGTTGCGTCTGGTCCAGCAGCAACGTCACCATGCACTCAGTCTGCCAGCGCGGCCCTGCCAGTTGTCTGGAAGTTGCTCACAGGAACGCAACGATCCCTTGTCGATTGCCACCACTCGTCGGGGTTCTCTGCCCCGATCGCCGCAATCGGGTCAGGGGCGCGCAGCTGCCGCGGCGGCGGCCGCAGCCGGGAGAGCCGCCTCGATGAGCTGGAGCTCCTGTTCGCCGTGGGCGGCCGTGAGGAACCAGGCCTCGAAGACACTCGGCGGGAGAGCGACGCCCTGCTCCCGCAGGGAGTGGAAGAAGGGAGCGTAGCGGAACGACTCCTGCGCCTGAGCCTCGGCATAGTTCCTCGGCTCGGACGCCCGGAACGACGCACTGAACAGGTTCCCGGCGCGGGCCACGGCGTGCGTGACTCCGGCCGACGTCAGCGCGGCATCGAGGGCCGTCGACACCCGGGCGGATGCGGCATCCACCGCGGCGTACACCTCGGGGGTCGCGAGTCGCAGCGTCGCGAGGCCCGCCGCGACGGACAGCGGGTTCCCGGAAAGGGTTCCCGCCTGGTAGACCGGGCCGAGAGGTGCGAGCAGGTCCATGACCTCGGCGCGGCCGCCGAGCGCGGCTAGCGGCATGCCTCCGCCGACGACCTTGCCGAACGTGAAGATGTCGGGCAGGTAGTCCTCGCCCGCTGCGGCCTGCAGACCCCAGAAGCCCGCCGGGTGCACCCGGAAACCGGTGAGCACCTCGTCGAGGATCATCAGGGCGCCGTGCGCGTGGGCCGTCTCGGCGATCAGACGGTTGAAGCCCGGCAGCGGAGGGACGACTCCCATGTTCGCCGCCGACGCCTCGACGATCACCGCGGCGATGCGCGGGCCGTGCTCGGCGAACACCGCAGCCAGCGCCTCGGGGTCGTTGTACCCGATCACCAGGGTCTGCGCGGCGATCGGCGCGGGGACACCGGCCGAGCCGGGCAGCGCCAACGTCGCGACACCGGAACCGGCCTCCGCGAGAAGCCCGTCGGAGTGGCCGTGGTAGTGCCCGGCGAACTTCACGAGCAGGTCGCGGCCGGTCGCGCCGCGCGCGAGACGGATCGCCGTCATGGTCGCCTCGGTGCCGGTGGACACCAGGCGCACGCGTTCGATGGGACGGATCTCACCGAAGCGGACCCGGTCGGCGATGAGCGCCGCGAGCTCGACCTCGCCCTCGGTCGGAGCGCCGAAGGACAGCCCTCGGGCCGCGGCCTCCTGCACCGCCGCGACGATCTCCGGGTGCGCGTGCCCGAGAAGAGCGGGCCCCCAGGAGGCCACGAGGTCGACGTACTCGCGCCCCGCGGCATCCGTGACGGTGGCGCCCTTCGCCGAAGCCAGGAACCGCGGCGTCCCGCCCACCGAGCCGTAGGCGCGCACCGGCGAGTTGACCCCGCCGGGGATCACCGCGCGGGCAGCGGAGAACAGGTCGTCATTGCGGTCGGTCATGAGAACTCCTCGGAGATATCAGTCGCGCAGCCAGCCAGCGGCCTCGGTCGCCCAGTACGTCAGCACGGCATCGGCACCCGCACGGCGGATGGAGAGCAGGGACTCGAGCACGGCCGCGCGGCGATCGATCCAGCCGTTCGCGCCGGCGGCCTCGATCATGGCGTACTCGCCGGACACCTGGTAAGCCCACACCGGGATGCTCACGGTGTCGCGCACCTCGCGCAGCACGTCGAGGAAGGCCATCGCCGGCTTCACCATGACGATGTCGGCGCCCTCGGCCTCGTCGACGACGGCCTCGCGGACGCCCTCGCGCCGGTTGCCCGGATCGAGTTGATACGTGCGACGGTCGCCCTGCAACTGAGAATCCACGGCCTCGCGGAAGGGGCCGTAGAACGCGCTCGCGTATTTGGCGGCGTAGGCGAGGAGGAGCGTGTCGGTGAAGCCCTCGGCATTGAGAGCCGCACGGATCACCGCGACCTGGCCGTCCATCATCCCCGAGAGCCCGAGCAGCTGCGATCCGGCGCGAGCCTGGGCCAGAGCCATCGAGGCATAGCGCTCGAGCGTCGCGTCGTTGTCGACCGAGCCGTCGGCCGCGAGCACGCCGCAGTGGCCGTGGTCGGTGAATTCGTCGAGACACAGGTCGGTCTGCACGACGAGCGCATCTCCGACCTCGGCGGCCAGCGCCTCGGTCGCGAGGTTGAGGATGCCGCGCGGATCGTCGGCCCCGGATCCGCGCGCGTCGCGCACCGCGGGGACGCCGAACAGCATCACGCCGCCGACGCCCGCCTCGGCCGCCTCGACCGCAGCCGAGCGGAGGGAGTCGATGGAGTGCTGGGCGATCCCGGGCATCGAGCCGATCTGCACCGGCTCCTCGATGCCCTCGCGGACGAACATGGGCAGGACGAGCTGCCGTGGCTGCAGCGAGGTCTCGCGCACGAGATCGCGCACGGCCCTCGACTGACGCAGTCGCCTCAGTCGGACGTCGGGGTAGCTCACGGCGCGAACTCGTCGGCCGCGTGCGGAAGCGTGAAGTGCGAGACGGCGTCGATCAGCGCATCGACGGTCTGCCGGTCGGCGACCACCGACACCGGAAGGCCCGCGCGCTGCGCATCCTTCGCGGTCCGCGGTCCGATCGCGGCGAGCAGCGTCTCATCGGGGATCTCCGGGAACTGCTCGCGCACCTGCTCGGCGACGGAGCCGCTGGTGATGAGGATCGCGTTGATCCGGCCGTTCTCGACGTCTCGGCGGATGCGCTCGGTGACCGGGACGCCGACCGTGCGATAGGCGACGACGCTCGCGACCTCGTGCCCGGCCTTCGCGAGCTGCTTGCTCAGCACCGGCTTCGCGATCTCGCTGCGCAGGGCCAGGATGCGACGCGGTTCGGTCTCGAGCGCGATCAACTGCTGCGCCATGCCCTCGGCCGAGTTGTCCTGCTCCGGCACCAGCGCGACCTCATAGCCGACGGCCTGCAGCGCGGCGGCGGTCGTCTCTCCGACGGCGGCGATCTTGGTCGTGCGGGGGACGACAGCGCGGTGCGCGAAGAGCACGTCGACCGTCGTGGCGCTGGTGATCGTGAGCCAGTCGAAGGATCCGGCCGCCAGTTCCGCCAGAGCGGCATCGAGCGCCGCCTGGTCGGTCGTCGGGGCGAAGTTGATGAGCGGCGCGACGACAGGCACGGCTCCCTGTGCACGCAGGCTCGCGGCGACGCCGTCGCCCCACGGCCCGCCACGCGGCACGAGAATGCGCCAGCCGTCCAGCGGTCGGTCCTGCTTGATTTCGGAAGTGGTCATGAGGGTTTATTGCTCTCGGGGTACGAGGCCGGCCGCCCCTTGATCGAGCAGCCGACGGGCAACAGTGAACCCGAACTCGCGCGCTGCGTGCATCGGGTCTGCACCATCGGCAGCATCCGCTCCATTGCCACTGCCGTTCCGACGAATATACTCCCCGTTCAGGTCTTCGGTGACGTCGAGGCCGATCCGGCGCCCGCCGTCGGCGGCGTAGACGACGGTCCTGACGCGGATCGATGACCCGTCGACCACGGCGTGAGCGGCCATCGGCGCCTGGCATCCCGCGTCGAGTCCTTCGAGGATCGCGCGCTCCACCGTGATGGCCAGCCGGGTGTCCTGATCGTCGAGACCGGCGAGTGCCGTGAGGAGCTCTTCCGGCGCATCCTCCCGCGTCTCGACCGCGAGGGAGCCCTGCCCCGGCGCAGTCGGCCACTCGGCGAGACCGAGCTCCTCGCGACGCAGCGGGGACTCCGCCCCGAGCCTCGAGAGCCCTGCCGCAGCGAGGATCACGGCATCCAGTTCCCCGGATGCGACCCGCGCCAGCCGGGAGTCGACGTTCCCACGGATGTCGACGACTTCGGCACCCGGCGCCCGGCGATGAACCTGGGCGATGCGGCGCGGCGAGCCCGTGCCGACCGTGCTGCCCGAGCGCAGCTCATGCAGCGGGATGCCGTCGCGAGTGAGCACGACATCACGCGGATCCTCCCGCTTCGGGGTCGCGGCGATCACGAGCCCGTCGGGGATCGCCGTCGGCAGATCCTTCAGGGAGTGCACGAGGAAGTCGCACTCCCCCGCGAGGAGGGCCTCGCGAAGGCGCGTGGCGAAGATGCCCTGGCCGCCGATCTCGGAGAGGGAGGCGCGGTTGGTGTCGCCCTCACTGGTGATCGGGACGAGCTCGACCCGGCGACCCGAGAGCTGCTCGAGGGCCGTGGCGACGTGACCGGACTGCGCCTGCGCGAGCGCGCTGCGGCGGGTGCCCAGACGGATGGGGGTAGTCATGTCGTTTACTGCAGCACGTCCGTGATCTCGTCGAACCGGAGTCTGCGCCCCGTGTAGAAGGGCACCTCCTCCTTCACGTACAGGCGAGCGTCGGTGTACCGGAGGTCGCGCATCAGGTCGACGAGGTCGGTGAGCTCATCGGCTTCGAGCGGCAGCAGCCACTCGTAGTCGCCGAGCGCGAACGAGGCGACCGTGTTGGCGAGCACGCCGGTGAACGCGGCACCCTTGCGACCGTGGTCGGCGAGCATCTTGCGACGCTCCTCCTCGGGGGCGAGGTACCACTCGGGCGTGCGCACGAACGGGTACAGGCACAGCCAGTCCTTGGGTTCGACCCCGCGGAGGAAGCCGGGCACGTGCGCGCGGTTGAACTCGGCGTCGCGGTGCACACCCATGACGTTCCACACCGGGAGGAGCGGACGGAGCAGCTCGGTGCGGCGCAGACGACGCAGCGCCTTCTGGAGCTCTTCGGCGGTCTCGCCGTGCAGCCACACCATGAGGTCGGCGTCGGCCTTGAGGCCCGAGACGTCGTAGAAACCGCGGACGGTCACGCCGGAGTCCTCGATGTACGCGACGATCGTCTCGAGCTCGGTCGACTCGGTCTCCGTCACGGGAACGTCGGGGTTTCGTCGCCAGACGGCCCAGAGGGTGAAGCCGGACGGGTTCTCATCGCGCTCTTCGGACATCATGCTCCCCAGTCTGCCTCGTTTGCGCAGGAGCCGCTAATCACCCCGACCGGGGAATCAGCGGCATCCTGGAATGCCGTCGTCAGCGCGCGATGGCGCGCGCGATCGCCCAGACCGCGCCCCCCACGACGGCCGCGATGCCGACGGTCGCGGCGATCGCGCCGAGCGGATTGCGGTCGGCGAAGACCCGGGCCTTCGCCGCAGCGCGCGTCGACGCCTTCTCGACGCGGCGCGGGATGTTGCCCTTGACCTCGATGGCGGCCAGCGCGGCCTTCAGCTCGGCTCGAGCGGAGGTCACCGGGTCGACGATGCCTGCGGGGACGACGGTGCGCGGCAGGGAGTCAGAATTCGTCATCGCCGGCCTCCTTCACGAGTCGGATGTCTTCGGCCACGGCCTGCGCCGGATTCTGACGGCGGAGGACCTTGCGGAACTTCAGGATGCCGAGCAGCGCGAACAGCGCCACCGCGAGGATCAGGATGCCGAACACGACGATCGCCGACAGCCATACCGGCCACCAGGACGACAACCCCGCGATCGCGAAGACCAGGATCACCGGCACGGCCCAGAACAGGAAGAACAGCGCGACGACGAACCACACGGATCCGATGCCGGCATCCTTCGAGGTGCGGGAGACCCACGCCTTGGCGGCGTCGATCTCGGCCTTGACCAGATTCGTGACGAGTTCCGGCAGATCCCCGAGGAGGGTCAGCAGGCTGTCGTCGGCACGATCTCGGTATCCGCGGGGCATGTCAGGCGCCGGTCTTCTTGGGTGTGGACTTGGAGGCAGCGGACGTGGAGGTGCCCGACTTGGAGGCGGGCTTGCTCGTCTTGGCGGACTCCTTCGCGGCCTCGACAGCCTCCTCGGTAGCCTCGGCCAGGTCTTCCGCCGCCTCGCGGCCGGTGGCGATGGCGGAGTCGAGGCGCTGCCCAGGGGTGCCGTTGCCGGAGACCGACTTGGCCACCTTCACGACGCCGGTCCAGAGGGCGCCCGGCACGGCCGCAGCCTTGTCGCCGACGAAGCCCTTGACCTTGGACACCTGCTCCTGCACGGGATCGAGCTCCCACACCTTCAGCCACTGCGTCTTGATCTGCTCATAGCGCTCACGTCCGGCACGGGTGCCGAGGACGTAGCCCACGCCGAGTCCGACGACGAGTCCGATCTTCCCCTTCATGGGGTCTCCTCACCTAGTTCCGGTTGTCCGGCCTGCTTCGCCCGGCTTGGATGGCCCGCAGGCTTCCGCTCCCCGCGACCAGGCTCCCAGCGTAGCCCCGTATGCCGATTTCGGCATCTATGGGTCAGAGGGTTGACACGGAGCGCGGACTCACTCCCACAACAGGGCGCGTCGCAGACGGTCAGCTTCGTCGCGCGCATCCGGGATGACCTGCGCCAGGCCCGTGCCGGCGAGCCAGGCGCCGACCGCCGCGATGCCCGGAACAGCCCGCACCGCCGCGCGCGCGGCCGTGCGACGCTCGCCCGAACCGATGATCGATGCCGGCTGCGACTGCACGAAACGACCGCGATGCGAGGCGATCACGCTGTCGGGGGCGAGTGCGACCCCGAGCATCGTGGCGGCTTCGGTCCGGGCCAGATCGGCGGCCGCCTCGTCGCTCAGCTCGGCCGTCGCAGCGGGCTCCCCCTGCGCCCCGAACGACACCCGGACGAGGTGTCGCCGACCTGCCGCTTCCCGCACCCAGGCCCACTTCGCGGTCGAGTGCGTGAGCGCCTTGGCCGTGTGACTGCTCGGAACCGTGAGCACACCGGTGCCGCGCGGTGCGGCATCGAGCACGGGGGCGTCGAGCAGGAGGGTGACGATCTCGATCTCGGGAGAGGATGCGGCCTCGGCGTGCTTCAGCGCCGGGACAGCGGCGGTGAGGAGCGAGCGAGCGGCGGCCTCGGGAGTGGCGACGATGACGGCGTCGGCGGCGATCTCCTCGATCACGGGCTCGACCGCCTCGGCCGCGTGCAGCTCGGCGACCACCGGATCGGTCTCGCCCACCGGACCCGGGGTGATCGCGGGCGCAGCCTCGGTCTCGACGCCCCAGCCCTTCGCCGTCTTCCGGATGCTCCGTACCCGCGCACCGGTGCGCACCTCGGCGCCCAGGCGGGTCAGGTCGTCGGCCAGCGCATCGACGAGCCCGCTCATGCCGCCGGTCAGCCCCTCGACCGCAGCGCCGGGAGTCTTCGCGGCGGCCTGGGCGTCTGCGGCCTTCGCCGCTGCATCGTCCCGAAGAGACTGCACGGCACCCGACAGCGAGCCGACGCGGGTGAGCGCCGCATTGAGACCGGGAGCCGCGATGTCGATGTCGACGTCGTCGGGTGATGCGGAGTAGACGCCGGTGGTCACGGGAGCGACGAGGCGGTCCCGCACCTTCGATCCCATCCGCGAGGAGACCAGCTTCCCCAGGCTCAGCTGGTGGCCGATCGTGAGCGGAGGACGCACCCGGTCGAGGTAGGCGCGCCAGACGCCGGACCAGCCGAGGATGCGGCGGACGTCGTCCTGGAACGGGTTGGCGGGGATGCCGAGGATGCCGCCGACGGGCAGGGGTGCAGCACCCACGCCCGGGATGCCGGCCAGCCATGCCCCGCCCGGCCGAGGCGCGACGATACGGTCGGCGAGTCCCAGTTCTTCGACCAGCGCGCGCACCAGGCCGCCCCTGGTCGCGTAGCTCTCGGCGCCGGCGTCCACGACGACTCCGTCGAGCTCGGCCCGGCGGATCGCACCGCCCAGTTCGTCTGCGGCCTCGAGCAGCGTCACCCGCATGCCGACCTTGGCGCACTCCCGCGCGGCGACGAGGCCGCCGATACCGCCGCCGATGACGACGACGTGCTTATCGGCCGCGCGAGCAGCGAGGTCGGACGGCTCGGCGGAAGACGGCTCAGAAGAAGACGGCTCAGAGGTCATGCGGTCAATTCTCCCGTCAGACGGTGTGCGCCAGCTCGACGATGCGGGTGAGCTGGTCGGGGTCGGTCTCGGGCGGGACACCGTGGCCGAGGTTGAGGATGTGCGCTCGGGCCGCGCGGCCACGCTCGATCACGTCGCGCACGTGCGCCTCCAGCACCGGCCACGGAGCGAAGAGCAGGGCGGGATCGATGTTGCCCTGCACCGTTACGTCCGGTCCGAGGATCGCGGCGGCCTCGTCGAGCGGCAGACGCCAGTCGACCCCGACGCCGTCGGCGATGCCGTCGAGGCGCATGTCGGCGAGGAACGGCCCCGTGCCGACACCGAAGTGGATCGTCGGCAGCCCGATGCCCTCGAGCGCCGCGCGGGAGTGCGGGGCGACGAAGGCGCGGTAGTCGGCGGTGCTCAGCGAGCCGGCCCAGCTGTCGAAGAGCTGCACGACCGATGCTCCGGCATCGCGCTGCGTCTCGAGGAAGCGGCGCGAGACCTGCGCGAGCCATCCGGCGAGACGGTTCCACGAGTCGGGGTCGGAGTGCATCATCGCCCGTGCCCGCAGGTGCTCCTTGGAAGGGCCGCCCTCGACGAGGTACGCGGCGAGAGTGAAGGGAGCGCCCGCGAAGCCGATCAGCGGGGTGTCGCCGAGCTCCGCCGTGACGAGGCGCACAGCCTCGGCGATCGCCGTGCCGTCGAGGCCGTCGGGATCGATGGCCGTGATGCGGTCGACGTCGGATGCGGTGCGCACCGGGTTCGCGAACACCGGTCCGCGTCCCGGCTCGATCTCGACGTCGACGCCGGCCAGGCGCAACGGGATGACGATGTCGCTGAAGAACACGGCCGCGTCGACACCGTGGCGGCGGACGGGCTGCAGCGTGATCTCGGCGGCGAGGTCGGGAGTGAGGCAGGCGTCGAGCATCCGCGTGCCGACTCGCAGGTCGCGGTACTCCGGGAGCGACCTTCCGGCCTGCCGCATGAACCACACCGGAGCGTGGGCGGGGCGGGAGCCTGCGAGGGCGCGCAGGAGTGGAGCGTCGGAGAGGGCCATGCCTCCATCCTCCCATTCCGCCCTTGTGGGGCCGCCGAGTTCGCCCGGTCGAATCCGGGCGCCACGCACTCCGGTACAATCGATCTGTGCTGCTGTGTGTCACGGCGAGTCACAAGACCGCCTCCTTCGAACTGCTCGAACGCCTGAGCCGCACCCCCGACGACGTCGCTCCCACCATCGTGGGCATGACGCCGTGCGTGCAGGGTGCCGTGGTCCTCGCGACGTGCAACCGGTTCGAGGCGTACGTGGAAATGGAAGAACCGCTCACCGCGGCCGGCGCCATCGGCGTCGAAGCGGTCATCGAGGCGGTCGAATCCGCCACCGGCATCCCCGCCACCGAACTCGACGGCGCCTACACCGTGCACTCGGGGCGCCGCGTCGCCGAGCACCTCTTCTCCGTCGCCTCCGGCCTCGAATCCGTCGTCTCGGGCGAGGGCGAGATCGCCGGACAGGTGCGCCGCGCATTGAAGTCCGCCCGCAAGGACGGCACCACCTCGCCCGAGCTCGAGCGCCTCTTCCAGCGCGCCAGCCAGGCGCAGCGCAAGGTCAAGAACGTCACAGCCCTCGGGCGCGCCGGCCGCTCCCTCGTGCGCCTCGCGCTGGAACTCGCCGACAGCCGCATCGCCGACTGGTCCGCCGAGCGCGTGCTGCTGGTCGGCACCGGCGCCTACGCCGCTGTCACCCTCGCCACACTCCGTGAGCGCGGTGCCGTCGACATCTCCGTGTACTCGCCCTCCGGCCGCGCGGCCGTGTTCGCCGCGAAGCACGGCATCCGTCCGGTCGCCGCCGACGAGTACGCACGGACCGCCGCGCACTCGAGCCTGCTGATCACCTGCACCACTGCGACCGAGCCCGTGCTCGGCCCGGAGCACCTGCAGCTTCCGGTCGCTGCCGCCGCCGCGGGCTGCCCGGTCGGCGCTTCGACAGGCTCAGCGACCCACTCGAATCGGCTCGTGGTCGACCTCGGCATGCCCCGCAACGTCGACCCCGCCGTCGCCTCCCTCGAGGGCGTCGCCCTGCTCGACCTCGAGACCATCCGCCTGCACGCTCCGCTGGAGGAACTGCAGGCGACGGATGCTGCGCGCAGCGTCGTGCGCGAGGCCGCGGAGACCTTCCACGTGGTGGGTTCGCGTCAGAGCGTGACCCCGTCGGTCGTGGCCCTGCGCTCCCACATCTTCGAGCTGCTCGAGCGCGAGATCGATCGTGCGCGTGCGCGCGGCGACGAAGACGGCAAGGTGGAGCAGGCTCTGCGTCACCTCTCGGGCGTGCTCCTGCACACCCCGACCGTGCGCGCCCACGAGCTGGCCGCCGCCGGCCGCGCCGACGAGTTCACCGCCGCTCTGGCCGCCCTGTACGGCATCGCGCCCGAGGCCGCCGCGGACGACGCCGCCACCGCCTGACCCTCTCGCACTTCCTTCGGCCTTCCGCAGTTCCCTCGGCCTTTTCACGCCCATACGGCCGAAGCACGTGCGAATGGCCGTGCGAAGCGTGGCCCCTGGCACGAAGCGCCTTCCGCGGCCTTCTGCAGTTCCCTCGGCCGTTTCACACCGATACGGCCGAAGCACGTGCAAATGGCCGTGCGAATGGCCGCCGGCCCCGTGCCACGTGCGGCCGTCGACCGCGGGGTGCGAAACTGGGTCCATGGCCCTTCACATCACCGGAGACACCGCCGCCGACGCCCTCCTGACCGATAATCCGCTCGCACTTCTGGTGGGGATGCTGCTCGACCAGCAGGTCCCGATGGAGACCGCGTTCGCCGGTCCGCTCAAGATCGAGCAGCGCACCGGAGCGGCGGATGCGGCGGCGATCGCCGGCATGGCCCCCGACGAGTTCCTCGAGGCCTTCAAACAGACCCCCGCCGTGCACCGGTTCCCGGGCTCGATGGCGACGCGCGTGCAAACGCTGTGCCAGACCCTCGTCGACGACTGGGGCGGTGACGCCGCCGCCCTCTGGACCGAGGGAGACCCGGACGGACCCGAGGTGCTGAAGCGGCTGAAGGCCCTTCCCGGATTCGGCGAGCAGAAGGCGAGGATCTTCCTCGCCCTCCTCGGCAAGCAGTACGGTTTCACGGGCGAAGGCTGGCGTGAGGCCGCAGGCGCATACGGTGAGGACGGCTCGTACCGCAGCGTCGCCGACATCGTCTCGCCCGATTCGCTCACGAAGGTGCGCGAGCACAAGAAGGCCATGAAGGCCGCGGCGAAGGCTCCGAAATGAAGCCCACCGGGGATGACGTCGCGGGCCTCATCGCCCGCTCCTCCCCTGCCGTCCGCCGCCGGGATGCCGAGACGCTGACCGCGCTCATGCAGGAGATCACCGGTCGCGAGCCGCAGACCTGGGGCACGATCATCGGCTTCGGCTCGTGCCACTACCGCTACCCGACCGGCACCGAGGGCGACAGCGGGCTGCTCGGCTTCGCACCCCGCAAGGCTGCTACCACGATCTACCTGTTCGACGGCGTCGATGCCCACAGCGAGGCACTGGCGGAACTCGGCCCGCACACCACGGGCGTCGGATGCCTGTACATCAAGGACCTGGAGCAGGTGGACCTCGACGTGCTGCGCGGCATCCTCGAACGCTCGCTGGCCTGGGTCGAAGCGGGCGGCACCCCCGAGGTGCAGCTCACCGTCACGGGCTGACACCCAGCAGACTGCCGAGCCACCCCCTTCGCATCGAGCCGCCCCCATACGTGCGCACGTATGGGGGCGGGTCGGCCGTAAGAGGGCGGGTCGGCTCGTGGCCGGAGATCAGGCCCGCGAGAAGAACGCGCGGATGTCGGCGGCCAGCACATCCGGACGCTCCAGGGCGGCGAAATGCCCGCCCTCGTCGAAGCGACTCCAGTGCACGATGTTCGAGTTGTCGCGCTCGGCGAAGACCCGGATCGTCTGGAAGTCGTCGGCGAACACAGCAACCCCCGTCCGTGCGGCGTTGATCCGCGGCTCTGCGCCCTCTGCCGCGGCATCCGCCCTGGCGTTCTCCAGGTAGCTGCGGCTCATTCCGGAGGCCGCGTTCGCGAACCAGTTCACGCTGACCTCGAGCAGGATCGACTCGAGCGGCACGAGCGAGGTGCCGTTGCCGAACGAGTTGAACAGCTCGCTGTAGGCGAGCAGCCCGACCGGGGAATCGCTGATCCCGACCGACACCGTCTGCGGGCGCGAGGCGTTCATCGCGTTGTAGCCGCCGACCGACTGGAACCACTGCATGTGCTCGAGGCCGGCGTAGTCGGCGGGCTCGAGCTTCTCGAACTCCGCCGGGTCCCCCGAGGGGAAGGAGAACAGCTGCAGCACGTGGAGTCCGAGGAAGCCCGCCGGCTCGAGCAGTCCCACCTCACGGGCCACCATCGCGCCGTTGTCGGAGCCGTGGATGCCGTAGCTCTCGTAGCCGAGTCCGCGCATGAGGCGGTCATAGGCGGCGGCGACCCGAGCGACCGTCCACCCCGTCGAGGCCAGGGGCTGCGAGAAGCCGTAGCCCGGAGCATCCGGGATCACGACGTCGAAGGCGTCTTCGGCACGACCGCCGTGCGCCACCGGGTCGACGAGCCGGTCGATCAGGTCGAGGTAGTCGACCGAGGAGCCGGGATAGGTGTGTGCGAGCAGCAGCGGCGTCGCTCCCTCGTGGGTCGAGCGCACGTGTATGAAGTGGATCGTCTGCCCGTCGATCTCGGTGGTGAAGTGCGGGACCGCATTGATGCGCTCCTCGGCCGCGGTCCAGTCGAAGTCGCGCCACGCGGCGACGGCCTCGCGGAGGTACGAGTTGGGGGTGCCGGCATCCCAATCATCCGTCGGCGCGGGCTGCGGAAGGCGGGTACGGGCGAGGCGATCCTGGAGATCGGCGACCTCGGCGGTGGAGACCGAGACGGTGAAGGGGCGGAAGGCGAGCGTCGTGTTTTCCATATCTCGAAGGTATGCGGCCATTAGGTTGGATATGTTCCTAATGAGAGCGACATTCTCGAGGAGTTCCGATGGCCGATCCGACCGCTCGCCTGCTCGCGTTGCTGGCCCTCCTGCAGACCGGTTCCGAGCGCTCCGGAAGCGACCTCGCCGCCCGCCTCGGCGTCTCCTCGCGGACCGTGCGGCACGACATCGAGCGGCTCCGCGACCTGGGCTACCCGGTCGACGCCACCCGAGGATCCGTCGGCGGCTACCGGCTCGGTGCGGGAGGCAAGCTGCCCCCGCTGCTCCTCGACGATGAAGAAGCGGTGGCCGTCACCGTCGGGCTGCGCGCAGCGGCCGGCATATCCGGCGTCGCCGAATCGGGCGCGAGGGCCCTCGCCAAGCTCGAGCAGGTGCTGCCTTCGCACCTGCGCCCGACGGTCGACGCCCTCCGCTCGAGCGTCGACCGAGCCCCGGAGAACAACGACACCGACGCCCCGGATCCCGAGGTCGACGCCGCGGCGCTGCAGGCCATCGCGAGCGCGATCCGCAACGCGGAGTGGCTGCGATTCGATTACGACGGTGCCCCCGTGCTGGTCGAGCCGTACCGGCTGCTCACCTGGGTGCGCCGCTGGTACCTCGTGGCCCGCGACCCGCAGACCGACGAGTGGGGCACGTACCGCGTCGACTGGATGGAGCTGCGGATGCCGACGCATCGGCGCTTCGACCCGCAGCCCCTACCCGGAGGCGATTACACGGCATTCGCGATGCGGACCATCGCGGTGAGCGGCTGGAAGGTGCATGCCCGACTCCGGATCGAGGCGCCGGCCTCGGCCGTGCTCGACCGGATCCACGCCGCGGTCGGCGTGGTCGAACCGGTCGACGACGAGCACTGCATCCTCGTCACCGGCGCCGACAGTCTCGACACCGTGGCCGCCTACATCGGGATGCTGATGATGGACTTCACCGTCGAGAGCCCACCCGAGCTGCTTCCGCGCCTGCAGCTGCTCTCCGAGCGGTATGCGCGGGCGGTCGCCGGGTCGACGGCGCACGCGTAGCCTCACGCTTCTCCATCGACGCGACCGCCGTCGACACGGATCTCCTTCGCACCGCGACTCCGGGCGCCGCTGATCCACCGCCGGTCGTGGGTGACCGTCACGACCGCACCGGGGTGCTCGTCGACCGCCGCCTCGAGCTGCTCGACGAGCTCGGGCGACAGGTGGTTCGACGGCTCGTCGAGCATCAGCACGTCTCCCGGGTCGGCGAGCACCACGGCGAGATCGAGACGGCG
This sequence comes from Microbacterium sp. GQ128, assembly GCF_059758615.1. Lineage (NCBI taxonomy): Bacteria > Bacillati > Actinomycetota > Actinomycetes > Micrococcales > Microbacteriaceae > Microbacterium > Microbacterium sp. GQ128. The sequence goes on along the minus strand of NZ_JCAXDY010000002.1, from coordinate 744,860 downwards.
GCGCTGCCCGACCGAGAGCGCCCGCATCTCGCGGTCGAGGTCGTCCTCCACGAAGAGCCCGAAGCGCAGCAGCGTCTCCGCGGCGTCGTGCGGGTGCACTCCCGACAACCGGGCGAAGACCTCCGAGAGAGTACCGGGCCGAGGCGGGGAGACCTCCTGACGCAGCCACGAGACGCGAATGCCGTCGCGCAGCGCGACCGAACCGCGATCCGCCGTCCGCTCCCCCGCGAGAAGCCGCAGCAGGGTCGTCTTGCCCGCGCCGTTGGGTCCCGTCACGAGCCAGCGCGCGCCTGCCGACAGACTCAGCCGCTCGATGCGCAACGCCGGCTGGAGCACCTCGACGCCATCCACGGCGATCAACGGCTGCGTGGACCCGGTGGCCTCCAGCGTTTCCGCATGGAGGTCCACGGCCAGACGCAGCGGTTCGGGTGCCGGCGGACAAGGGTCGGCGCGGAGCCGTGCGATCCGTTCCTTCGCCATCCGGATGCGTCCCATCGCCCCGTGGTCGCGGCTGCGGGCGCGGAAGGCACCGTGACCGAACCCGTCGAGTTCGAGCTTGCGCGGAATCGCGTCCAGCCGGAACGCGTTGGTCGCGACGAGGGCCTCCTGGCGTGCGAGTTCCGCCTTCCACGCCTCGTGACGCTCGGCCATCCGCTGCCGCTCCACGGCTCTCGCCGTGAGGTAGCCGCGGTAGCCGTCGCCGTAGCGCCGCAGCCCACCGCCCTCCACGAGCACGATGTCGCTCGCGAATCGGTCGAGGAAGGCGCGATCGTGCGTGACGACGACGAGAGCACCGCGATGGGTCCGGATACGATCCTCCAGCCAGACGAGGGCATCCTCGTCGAGGTCGTTCGTCGGCTCGTCGAGAAGAAGCAGTTCCGCCTCCGACGACAGCGCTGCGGCGAGCGCGACGCGGGCCCGTTCACCACCGGACAGCGAGGCGAACGGGCGGTCACGTCGGAGCGCACCGAGGCCGAGTTGATCGAGAGCCGCATCCACGCGTCGATCGACGTCGTAGCCGCCTCGAGCCTCGAAGTGCTCGAGCAGCCGTTCGAGGCGGACGAGGACGGACGCGCGTTCGGCATCCTCCGCGTCGGCGAGCCGCTCGTAGCCGGTTTGAATCTCGCGCTCGATCGCTCTCAGCTCGTCGAGGAAGGCGTCGAGGGCCTCCGTGACGGTCGAACCCTCCGGAGCGCGCGGATCCTGCGCAGCATGCGCGACACCGCCGGGGATCGAGAGCTGCGCTTCGCCGCCGGTCGGCGTGAGCACGCCCGCCAGCAGGTCGAGCAGGGTCGACTTGCCCGCACCGTTGTCTCCGACGATCGCGAGCCGGTCGCGCGGACCCACGACGAGATCGACGCGATCGAGCACGATCCGATCGGCGAAGCGCACGGTCGCGCAGCGGAGCTCGCAGACCCGGTGGGCGGACGAGCGGGAAGGCAGGGGGCGGACAGATGCTACGGGGAGTACAGGGAACATGAGGTCTCCTCTCCGCGACGCCGAGGAGCATCGCGGGACGGCACATCAATCGGATGCGCTCTGAACACGGACCTCGAGCACGCCATGCAGACGACGCGCTCGCTCAGGACCCACCGCGGAGAGGACTCGACGCGGCGTCCCGATCTATCGGATCAGAGTACCCACGGGCGGAGACATTACCAGCCACCCGTTCCTGGATGCAAGAGACCCCGCCGGCCTGTAAGAGGCCGACGGGGTCCGGATGCTACGTGCTCAGGCGCCGCGCAGGCGCTCCGCGAGATACGCGTGCAAGCCGTCGATCGAGACGCGCTCCTGCGCCATGGTGTCGCGGTCGCGCACCGTGACGGCACGGTCGTCGAGCGAGTCGAAGTCGACCGTGACGCAGAACGGGGTGCCGATCTCGTCCTGACGACGGTAGCGGCGACCGATCGCACCCGCGTCGTCGAAGTCGACGGCCCAGGAGCCGCGGAGCGCGTCGGCGACCTCGCGGGCGAGGGGCGACAGCTTCTCGTTGCGCGACAGCGGCAGCACCGCGGCCTTGACCGGGGCGAGGCGCGGGTCGAGCCGCAGCACGGTGCGCACGTCGGTGCCGCCCTTGGCGTTGGGCACCTGCTCCTCGACATAGGCGTCGACGAGGAAGGCCATCATCGCGCGGGTGAGGCCGAACGACGGCTCGATCACGTACGGGGTGTAGCGCTCGCCCGTCGCCTGGTCGAAGTACGTCAGGCTCTGGCCCGATGCCTCACTGTGGCTGGAGAGGTCGTAGTCGGTGCGGTTGGCGACACCCATGAGCTCGCCCCACTCCTTGCCCGCGAACCCGAACTTGTACTCGACGTCGATCGTGCCGGCCGAGTAGTGCGCGCGGTCGTCTTCCGGCACGTCGAACTGACGCATGTTCTCGGGGTCGATACCCAGGTCGATGAACCAGTTCCAGCAGGCCTCGACCCAGTGCTCGAACCACTCCTGCGCCTCGGCCGGCGGCGTGAAGAACTCGATCTCCATCTGCTCGAACTCGCGGGTGCGGAAGATGAAGTTGCCGGGGGTGATCTCGTTGCGGAACGCCTTGCCGACCTGGCCGATGCCGAACGGCGGCTTCTTGCGGCTCGCGGTGAGCACGTTCGAGAAGTTCACGAAGATGCCCTGCGCGGTCTCGGGGCGGAGGAAGTACAGGCCCGATTCGTCGTCGACGACGCCGAGGTACGTCTTCACCAGACCGGAGAACGCCTTGGGCTCGGTGTACTGGCCCTTGGTGCCGCAGTTGGGGCAGGGGATGTCGGCGAGGCCGTTCTCGGCCTTGCGACCCTTGCGCGCCTCGAAGTCCTCGATGAGGTTGTCGGCACGGAAGCGCTTGTGGCACTGCAGGCACTCCACCAGCGGGTCGGTGAAGGTGGCGACGTGACCCGATGCCTCCCACACGCGCTTGGGCAGGATGATGCTGGAGTCCAGGCCGACCATGTCGCCGCGGCCGCGCACGAACGTCTGCCACCACTGTCGGCGGATGTTCTCCTTGAGCTCCGTGCCGAGGGGCCCGTAATCCCAGGCCGATCGAGAACCGCCGTAGATCTCACCCGCTTGGAACACGAACCCGCGGTGGCGGGCGAGGGCGATGACCTTGTCGAGGCGGGACTGTTCGGCCATGGTGGCTCCAATGGTCGGATGCGGGAGGAAACCCGTGAACACGGGCACCTCATTCTATCCGTGGTTGCCGCGCGCTCCCTGGCCTCGGCTGGCCTCGGCGGCTGCGCCGGAGTAGCGTCCTGGGCATGAGCACTGCAGCACCGACCCCGCATGCCCGCAACGACGACACCCGCTTCTTCGGGCAACCGTGGGCTCTGGTGCACATCTTCGGCGTGGAGATGTGGGAGCGCTTCAGCTTCTACGGCATGCAGGGCATCCTGCTCATCTACCTCTACTTCTCGGTCTCCCAGGGCGGGCTCGGCATCCCCGAGGCGATCGCGGGCGGCATCGTGGGCGCGTACGGAGGGTCGGTCTACCTTTCGACGATCCTCGGCGCCTGGCTCGCCGACCGCCTGTTCGGCGCGGAGCGCGTGCTGTTCGTCAGCGCGATGGTGATCGTGGCGGGCCATCTCGCCCTCGCCCTGCTCCCCGGCGCAGTCGGCGTCGGCGTCGGCCTGGTGCTCGTGGCACTCGGATCCGGAGGGCTCAAGGCGAATGCGACCTCGGTCGTCGGCAGCCTCTACAGCGCCGAAGACCCGCGTCGGGATGCCGGCTTCTCGCTGTTCTACCTCGGCATCAACCTCGGTGCGTTCCTGGGGCCGATCCTCACCGGCATCCTGCAGTCCTCGCTCGGCTTCCACTACGGATTCGGGCTCGCGGCCATCGGGATGACGCTGGGACTCATCCAGTACTCGTTCGGCCGCAAGGCGCTGCCCGCCTCGGCGCGGGAGGTGCCGAACCCGCTTCCGAAGTCCCGCTATCTCCTGGTCGGACTCATCGCCGGTGCCGCGATCGTGCTCATCACCGTCCTGGTGCTCACCGGTGTGATCCGGCCCGACAACCTGGCCACCCTGGTGATCGGCGTCACGGTCGTGGCGGCGGTCGCCTACTTCTCGGTGATCCTCGGCAGCCGTCGCATCGACGCCACCGAACGCTCCCGGGTGTGGGCCTTCCTGCCGCTCTTCATCACCAGCGTCGCGTTCTGGTCGCTGTACCAGCAGCAGTTCACGGTGCTGACGATCTACTCCGACCAGCGCCTGGATCGGAACCTGTTCGGGTTCACGATGCCGGTGTCCTGGGTGCAGTCGATCAACCCGATCTTCATCATCATCCTCTCCGGCGTCTTCGCCGCGATCTGGACCAAGCTGGGCAAGCGTCAACCCTCGACCCCGGTGAAGTTCGCGCTCGCGGCGATCATCATGGGATCGGCGTTCCTGCTGTTCCTGCCGTTCGCCGGCGGAGGGGCGAACTCCACGCCGCTGCTGGCGATCGTCGGAATCCTGTTCGTGTTCACAGTGGCGGAGCTGCTCATCTCGCCGGTCGGGCTGTCGGCCGCCACCAAGCTCGCACCGACCGTGTTCCGCACCCAGATGGTCGCGCTGTTCTTCCTGTCGATCGCGCTCGGCACGGCGATCTCGGGGTGGCTCGTGCAGTTCTACAACCCCGACGACGAGGTGCCGTTCTTCTCGATCCTCGGCGGCATCGCCATCGTCGTCGGCATCGGTCTGCTGCTGAGCGTGAAGCCCGTGCTGAAGCTCATGCGCGGGGTGCGCTGAGCGCCTCCCGCTCTGATCGTGCGATGACGCTCAGGCCGTGAACAGGTAGCCGCGCGCGTTGTCGTACCCGGCGACCTTCAGCCCGCTGCCGAGCAGGCCTTCCATCTGTGCGCGCAGACGCAGGCGCCACTCGTGGGCGGCCTCCGGGTCGGAGACGCGCAGCGCCTCGATGTCGGCCGGGATCTCGAGGGTCTCGACGACCGCATCGTCGGCCGGGGGCTTCGCGATGTCGGCGAGCGCCCACTCGACGTCGAGGCGGTCGCTCTCGTCACCCGCGTCACCGCCGCCGAAGATGCCGTAGCGGTTGACGGAGTACCCGGTCGCGCGCGCGCCCAGCACCGAGAAGAAGAAGTGCGCGTTGCGCGCCACGAGCGGGTCGAACACCCAGGTGATGCGCCCGACATCGCGCGAGAACGCCCACTGCCGCTGGTGCTCCTTGAGCTCGCGACCCCAGCCACGCCCGCGGTACTCCGGCAGCAGCGCCGTGATGTGCGAGTGCATCGCACGCCGGGCGGGCTCGCCGAAGAAGGCGATGGACGCGCCGACCATGCGCTCCTCGTCGCCCTCGCCGTCGAAGAAGCCGACGACATAGTTGCCCGATTGCTGCAGGGCGCGCAGGGTGCCGGCATCCACCACGCGCTGCGGACCCCGGATGGAGTCGAGCAGGCCCTGGGCGTCGAGGATGAGTTCAACGGTGTCGAGGTCACGGATGGTTCGCACGCACCCAGTCTGCCCCTCCTCGGCCGGTTCGGGGAAACGCGACCGCGATCAGACCATCCGCAGCGCGTCGCGATCGAGCTGCGTCGCGGAGGTCAGCCCCGCGAGGCCGAGCGTGATGTCGAGCTCGGCGAGCACGTTCCGGACGACCTCGCGCACGCCCGTCTCTCCGGCGATGCCGAGGCCGTAAGCGTAGGGCCTGCCGAGAGCCACGACGGTCGCGCCCAGCGCGAGGGCGATCACGGCATCCGCTCCGCCGCGCACGCCCGAGTCGAAGACGATCGGCACCCGGCCCGCCACGCGCTCGGCGATCTCGGGCAGCACGTCGAGCGTCGGCACCGACTGATCGATCTGCCGACCGCCATGGTTCGAGATCCAGATGCCGTCGACGCCGGCATCCAGCGCGGCCTGCGCATCGTCGGGATGCACGATGCCCTTCAGGATGATCGGCAGACTCGTCCACTCCCGCGCCTTCGCCAGGTCGCCCCAGGTGAGCGCCGGGGTGGAGAACACGTCGAGGAACGTCTCGACGGCCGCACGCGGCAGCGGTGATCGCAGGTTGTCGCGCAGCGAGCCGCCGCCCGTGAGCGGTGCGCCCTTGCGGGCGATGGTGAGGGCGGCGGCCACCGCCTGGGCGGTGACCTTGACGCCCGGCGCATCGCCCTTCGGAGCGGCAGCGCGCTCGCGCACCAGCTGCTGGAACACCGGATCCGTCGTGTACTGCGCGATCCCCATCCCGCGCGTGAACGGCAGGTACGCGAGATCGAGGTCGCGGGTGCGCCACCCGAGCAGGTGCGTGTCGAGCGTGACGACGATCGCCTCGCATCCGGAGGCTTCGGCGCGGGCGAGCAGCGAGCGGTTGAGGTCGTCCGACGCCGACCAGTAGAGCTGGAACAGACGCGAGCCGTCGGGCGCGGCATCCGCCACCTGCTCCATCGGGAACGACGCCTGGTTCGACAGCGTGTACGGGACGCCGAGGGATGCCGCGGCGCGGGCGACCGCGAGATCCGCATCCGCGTGCGCCATCTCCATCACTCCGAGCGGGGCGAGCAGCAGCGGGGTGGGCCGGGCCCTGCCGAGGAACTCCACGCCGAGGTCGCGAGTCGAGACGTCGCGCAGCGGGCGCGGCCATACCTGCCAGCGGTCGAACGCCCGGCGGTTGGCGGTCATGGTGCGCTCCGCGCCCGCACCCCCGGCGATGTACGCGAAAGCCTCGGCGCTCAGCGCCTTGCGGGCGGCCACCTTCAGAGCCACGGCGTCGATCGGCACCGCAGGGCTCGTGCCGCTGATGCCGGCGCGGTAGATGTCGGACTGGGTACGCCGGGAGATGCCGCGGTGGGCGGCGGGATCGTCCGGAGCGACGCTGCTCGTGACCATCACCACATGGTAGCCAGGGCCCGACGGCCCCGCAGCAGTCGATCGCCGATAGCCTGGGCCGGTGGGTGCGAACGACGACAGAGCCAGGAAGCGCCTCTCCCGAACCCCGCCGAAGTGGGCGATCGTCGCGGTTCTCGCGTTCGCGGGGCTCTGCTCCTCGTTCATGTTCACGCTCGTCGTTCCGCTGCAGGCCGAGCTACCGCAACTGCTGAACGCCTCCCGCGAGGACACGACCTGGGTCGTCACGATCACGCTGCTCGTCGCCGCCGTCGCCACCCCGATCTCGGGCCGTCTCGGTGACATGTACGGCAAGCGCCGGGTGGTGATCGCGCTGCTCGCGATCCTGATCCTCGGCTCGGTCATCGCCGCGGTCTCCGGCTCGATCATCGGCGTCATCATCGGACGAGCGCTCCAGGGCGCCGTGACGGGCGTCGTCCCCCTCGGCATCGCGATCATGCGCGACGTGCTGCCGCCCGAACGGCTCGGCACCGCGGTCGCCCTCATGAGCGCCACCATGGGCGTCGGTGGTGCGATCGGCATGCCCGTCGCCGCGCTCCTCGCCCAGAACGCCGACTGGCACATGCTGTTCTGGCTCGCCGCAGCGCTCGGCGTGGTCGGCCTCGCGCTCGTGCTGGCCGTGATTCCCGAGGACGTGCTCCGCTCCCCCGGCCGCCTCGACGTGATCGGTGCCGTCGGTCTGGCGATCGGCCTCACCGGCATCCTGCTCTTCGTCTCCCGCGGCGCGCAGTGGGGCTGGACCTCGCCGTTGACGCTCACCTGCATCCTCGGCGGACTCGCGGTGCTGCTGGTGTGGGGCTGGTATCAGCTGCGCACGAAGGACCCGCTGCTGGACCTGCGGGTGGCGGCGCGACCCGCCGTGCTGTTCACGAACATCGCCGCGATCGGCATGGGGTTCGCGCTCTTCGCCTCGAACGTGACGTTCCCGCAGCTGCTCGAGATGCCCGCGGTCGGCGGCGCCGGATTCGGGCTCGACATGCTCGCGGCGTCTCTCGTGATCATGCCCGCCGGCCTCGTGATGATGGTGATCTCACCGCTGTCCGGCTGGTTGGAGCGCACGGTCGGACCGCGGCCGCTGTTCACGGTCGGCGCCGGTGCGATCGTTCTCGCCTACGTGTTCGTGCTGCTGTGGTCTTCCGAGGTGTGGCACATCTTCGTCGCCAACATCTTCATCGGCGTCGGCATCGGCTTCACGTTCGCCGCCATGCCGATGATCATCATGCGGTCCGTGCCCGCGAACGAGACCGGCGCCTCGAACGGCCTGAACGCCCTGTTCCGCTCGGTCGGCACCTCGAGCGCCTCGGCCGTGATGGGCGGCGTGCTCGCCGCGATGAGCATCGACGTCGACGGGGTCGCGGTTCCGACCCGCGCCGCGTTCGAGGTGTGCTTCTGGCTCGCGATCGCCGCCGGCATCATCGCGGTCGTGCTGTCGCTCTTCATCCCGAAGCAGCGCAGCTCCGAGCAGCATCCGTCCCTCCCCGGCTGAGCGCCGCCTCTCCTCCGAGTCACCGGGTGATCGTGCGCGGGTCCGGGTCATCGTGCCGCGGCGGACGCAGCCGGTCCGGGATCGGCCACTCCAGCACGAACTGCGCGGTCGCCGGACGGGTCATGTCTCCGAAGTCGTCGACCTTCACCACGATGCGACCCGGCACACCCTCCTCGTCGGGCGTGACCTCGAGGATGCGCACCCGCAGCGGGCCGTCCCCCTCGCCCTCCAGCATCCACGGGTCCGCGAGCCAGGCGATGCCGTGCTCCTCGAGTGCCACCTCGGCGTCGAGCCATTCGGTCGGGTCGGATGCCGGTCGACCGAGCACATCGACGGCGACCCAGTCATCGCCCGCCGGATGGATCCAGCCGAGCAGCTCTCCGTCGTCACGGCGGTGCGGGGTCCAGTCGGGTTTCGGCATCCCTCGATGCTAGCGAGCACAGGCAACCCGGCGGGATCAGGCCGATTCTTCAGGTTCTCGCCTGTTCTGGCGTGATCGCCTGTTGCGGCGTGCGCGTGACCTCAGTGCGTGTACTCCATGAGCTCGACGCCGAGCACCCGGAAGGCGTCGTGCGCGCGCAGCCGGTGCGTGATCGAGAGGTCGTCGAAGCAGACGATGAGCGAGTAGGCGACGCCGGCGCGCGGCCCCGCCAGCACACCCGCCTCGGCACGCACCCCGCGGTCGCGGCCGGTCTTGTTCACGAACAGCAGCCCGTGTGCGTCGTGATCGTGCGCGAACGGGTCGAGGCCCGTGGATGCCGCGACCAGGCTCAGGTCCTGGTTCAGGCTCAGCCACTCCGACACCTGAGCACTGACCGCGGCATCGACCACCTGCGAATTCACGAGGGCCGAGAAGAGACCGGCGAGTTCACGGGCGGAGCCCACGGCGACCTGAGGGGCGTCGTCGGGCCCGCGGCGGTCGCGGAAGCGGTCGAGCAGGGCCGTACGGCGCAGGCCCAGCGACTCGATGCGCTCGCGCACCCGGTCGTGGCCGACCTTCTGCAGCAGGGCGTTCACGGCGATCGGATCGCCGGCGGTCGCGGCCAGCACGGCGAGGTCCTCGAGCGGCAGAGCCGGGGCGTGCAGATGCCGCCACAGACCGGAGCTCTCGACGGCATCGACGCTCTCGCGCTCGACGATCTCGAACGGGTCGAGGGCACCGCTCTGGAAACCGGCGGCCACCTCGATCAGCAGCGGCACCACACCGAGCCCCGCGACGGGCATGGTCACGTGATCGTCGCCGGCCAGCACGTGCACATGATTGTCGAGGTCGACGACGTGCACCGAGACCTGGGCGCCGGAATCGACCAGTCCCTCCAGCGCACGCAGGGTGGCGGTGAAGGAGCGGCGGCCGAGGGCGGCTCGACGCGGGAGGCGACGACTGGTCCGCTGCGAGCGGCGGCCCGCCGTGGCGGACTCCGGCGCACCGCCGAGAGACTCCGGGGCCGAGGAGTTGCGGAACCCTTCACCAGGCTCGAGAGCGCCCACGCGTGATCCTTAGGAGGGGGGATTTGCAGGATACCGAGGGGAGGCGCTCCCCAGCGGCAGGGATATCGTAACCCCACCGCCGGGGGATGCCTCACCGAGTGCGACGATTGGTCACCAGATGGTCACACGCGATGCTTCGGGAAGCCACAGGGCATCGTTCTCGCTCACGCCGAATGCGTCGTAGAACGCGTCGATGTTGCGCACGATCTGGTTGCAGCGGAACTCGTTCGGCGAGTGCGGGTCGATGGTCAGCAGCCGCAGCGTCTCGGCGTCGCGGCTCTTCTGCTGCCACACCTGCGCCCACGAGAGCAGCAGCCGCTGCACGCCCGTGTATCCGTCGATGACCGGCGCCTCCGCACCGCCGAGCGACAGCTCGTAAGCCTTGAGCGCGATACCGAGACCCCCGAGGTCACCGATGTTCTCGCCGATCGTGAGCGCGCCGTTGACGTGGTGCTCGGCATCCAGCCCCTCGGGCACCAGCGCGTCGTACTGCGCGATGAGCGCTTTGGTGCGCTCCTCGAACGCCGAGCGGTCGGCGTCGGTCCACCAGTCCTGCAGTCGGCCGTCGCCGTCGTAGCGGCTGCCCTGGTCGTCGAAGCCGTGACCGATCTCGTGCCCGATGACCGCTCCGATGCCGCCGTAGTTGGCGGCGGCATCACGGCTCGCGTCGAAGAACGGATACTGCAGGATGGCCGCCGGGAACACGATCTCGTTCATCGAGGGGTTGTAGTACGCGTTGACCATCTGCGGCGGCATGTGCCACTCGAGGCGGTCGATGGGCTTGCCGACCTTGTCGACGTGCCGGTCGTGCTCGAAGGTCGACGCCCGGCGCACATTGCCGAACAGGTCGGTGCGGTCGATCTCGAGACTCGAGTAGTCGCGCCACACCTCGGGGTGGCCGATCTTGGGGGTGAAGGAGTCGAGCTTGGCCAGCGCACGCTCGCGGGTCTCGGCCGTCATCCACTCGAGCTCGGTGATGCTCTGCCGGTAGGCCTCGATCAGGTTCGCGACCAGCTCGTCCATCGCGGCCTTCGCCGTCGGCGGATAGTGCCGCTCGACGTAGACCTTGCCGATCGCCTCGCCGAGCGCGCCCTCGGTGAGCGAGACACCGCGCTTCCAGCGCTCGCGGATCGTCGGGACTCCGGTGAGCTCGGTGCCGTAGAACGAGAAGTTCTCCTGCACCAGATCGTCGGTGAGGTAGGGAGCGGCGGCGTGCACGACCTTGGCCCGCAGCCACGCCTTCCAGTCGTCGAGACGCTCGGGCGTGAGCAGCGATCCGAGCCCCTCGAAGAAGCTGGGCTGCGACACCACGACCTCGTCGAAGGCCGCGGGGTTCGACGGCGAGACCGCCTCGCGCCACGGGGTCAGGTCGACACCGGCGAGCTCCTGCAGCTCGTCCCAGGTCTTGAGGTTGTAGGTCGCCACGGCGTCGCGGCTGCGCACGTTGTCCCAGTGGTGCCCCGCGAGCTCGGTCTCGAGCGCGATGGCACGGTCGGCGTTCGCCGCGGCATCCGGAACCGCGGCGAGGTCGAGCAGCCGCTCGAGGTGCGCGCGGTAGGCGGCCCTGGTGTCGGCGAACGTGTCGAGGCGGAAGTAGCTCTCATCCGGCAGGGACAGACCCGCCTGCATGAGCACCGGCAGGTAGCGCTCCGGGTCGCCCGGGTCGCCGTCGACGTACATGCCGATCACGGCCGCACGGCCGTCGCGGTCGTAGGCGCCGACCGTGCGCAGGAACGCGGGGATGCCGTCGATCGCGTCGACCTCGGCGAGGGTGTCGGCCAGTGGCGCGAGACCGGCGGCATCGATGCGCTCGGTGTCCATGAAGCTCGCGAACAGGTCGCCGATCTTGCGGGCGAGTGTGCCCTCTTCGGCATCCTGCGACTCCTCGATGATCGCCCTGACGTCTTTCTCGGCCTGCTCCGCGAGGAGGTGGAACGAACCCCAGCGCGCCTTGTCGCCCGGGATCTCGGTGCGCGAGAGCCAGGCGCCGTTCACGTGGCGATAGAGGTCGTCCTGCGGGCGGATGTCGGAGCTGAACTCATCAAGGGCGAGGCCCACGGGAAGAACGTCAGTCATGCGCACCAGCCTAGGACGCCCCTCGGACTTCGGCCCGATTCCCTGCGCTTCCCTCGGCCGATCACACTTCGTTCGGCCGGATTCGCGGCATCCGGCCGACCGAAGTGCATTTCACCGCGGGAAGCGCAACGGGCGTCAGCGGCGTCGCCAGCCGAAGCGTCGGCGCCGCGGCTCCGGCACGGGGGCAACCGCCGGTCGCGCAGCCCGACGTTCGCGCCAGGCCACCACCTCGGCATCCACGTCCCGCGGTTCGGTCACGACAGGTGGCCCGCCCTGGAGCTGTCGACGTGCCTCGCGCACGCGCTTGTTGAATTCGTCGAGCACATCGCGCACGTCCGACTCGCGGCCGAGCAGGTCGAGCTGATCGTTCAGCTCCCGGTCCTCGGTGCGCAGCAGGATGGCGGGCGGGCCGAGCCCGGTGAGGTTCTCGGTCTCGATCTTGCGGCGGATCCACCAATCGGGATCGTGGTGCGTGCCGAGCCCCTCCAGCGGCTTGCCCGCACCGGGGAGGTCGTCGAACTCGCCACGACGGATCGCCACCTGGATCGCCGTCTCGATGAAGGCAGCCCTGTCGACGGCGGCGCCGGCCCCCGGCGGGACGCCCGACTCCTCGTCCGCATCCTCGGCGTTCTGCTGCTTCGCGCGGTAGCGCGCGGCAGCTTCCCTGGGATCCGTCATGATGCACCTCCGTGGCATCCGATTCCGTTCCACCCTACGACGGCCCTCGGGGGCGCGGACGGCCGAGGTCGGCACCAGGTCATAGGCTCGGAGGATGACCGCGCGCGCCTCCCTCAACCGAGAGATCCTGCGCCTGGCCGTCCCGGCGCTCGGCGCGCTGATCGCGGAGCCCGCGTTCCTGATCGTGGATGCCGCGCTCGTCGGCCACCTCGGCACGACTCCGCTCGCCGGCCTCGGCATCGCGGGAGCCGTGCTGCAGACGATCGTCGGGCTCATGGTGTTCCTCGCCTACTCGACCACTCCGGCGGTCGCGCGTCGTTTCGGGGCCGGACAGCCGGGCGAGGCCGTCTCCGTCGGCATCAACGGGATGTGGCTCGCGCTCGGACTCGGCGCGGTGCTCGCCGTCGTCGGCGCGGTCTCCTCGCCGTGGCTGGTCTCCCTGTTCGGCGCGAGCGAGGCCGTCGCCGCCCAGGCCAACGAGTACCTCGTGATCTCGATGTGGGGCCTGCCGGCCATGCTCATCGTCTTCGCCGCGACCGGGCTGCTGCGCGGCATGCAGGACACCATGACGCCGCTGTGGATCGCCGGGCTCGGTTTCGGCGCGAATGCACTCCTCAACTGGCTCTTCATCTACGGACTCGGGTGGGGCATCGCGGGCTCCGCCGCCGGCACCGTGACGGCGCAGTGGGGCATGGTCGCCGCGTACGCTCTCGTAGTGCGTCGCCTAGCCACCCGCCACAGCGCCTCGCTCCGTGCGCAGCGCGCCGGCATGCGCAGCACGGCGACGTCGGGCGGGTGGCTGTTCCTGCGCACCGTGAGCCTGCGCGTCGCCCTGCTCGCGACCGTGGGCATCGCCACCGGCATCGGCACCGACGAGCTGGCCGGGTGGCAGATCGTGTTCACGATCTTCTCGGCCGCTGCGTTCGCGCTCGATGCCCTGGCGATCGCCGCGCAAGCGCTGATCGGCAAGGAACTCGGCGCGGGTGACGAGAAGCAGGTGCACCGCGTGCTGGCCCGCACCGTGGCCTGGGGAGCGTGGTTCGGCGTGATCGTCGGCGGCCTGATCGCCGCGCTCTCCGGGGTGCTCGGCATCGTGTTCACGGGCTCGGCGGAGATCGCCGCCCTCGTGCAGCCGGCTCTGCTGGTGCTCGCCGTCGCCCAGCCGATCGCCGGGGTGGTCTTCGTGCTCGACGGGGTGCTCATGGGCGCGAACGACGCTCGCTATCTGGCGATCGCCGGTGGCCTGAACCTGGTGCCGTTCCTGCCGGCGCTCTGGATCATCGCCGCGACCGGAGTCGACGGCACCGCCGGGCTCGTCTGGCTCGCGGTCGCGTTCTTCGGCGTCTATCTGCTCGCGCGGCTCGGGACCCTGGGATGGCGCGTGCGCTCGGGGCGCTGGCTCTCCGCCACGGCCTGAGGCCGGGGCGTCTGGAACTGCACCGATCCGCTCCATCGCGACTTCCCCACACCCGCGGGGATCGGCGGAATACTACGCCCCGAAACCCTGGCGCCCTCGACGATGATCGGGGGACACTGAAGGGATGCTGGGGATGACGGAACCACAGGTATGGACTCTGATCGGCGTCTTCGCCGCGGGGATGTTCGGAACCATCACGCTGATCTCGACGATGTTCCTGCGCATGATGCAGAACGGGTTCGATGGCGTGCGGAAAGAGTTCGAAGGCGTGCGGAAAGAGATCGGAAGCGAATTCGCCAGCGTGCGGACGGAGATCCACGCCCTGCACGGGCGCATCGATCATCTGGATCGCGACGTCAACGCGATCTACCGCCACCTCTTCGGCATCGACCGGGGCTGACCGCGCTGTTCAGCCCCGCCGCCCAGCGCGGGCTCAGGCGATCTCGAGTTCCGCGATCACGATCTTCTTCATGTGCATGAGCGCCTGGATCTGCTCCGGCCGCTGCTGCAGCAGGTCGAGCCCGGCGGGAACCACCTGCCAGCTGACGCCGAACCGGTCCTTGCACCAGCCGCACGCCTCCGCCTCCGGCACCGCGGAGAGCGCCTGCCAGTAGCGGTCGATCTCGTCCTGGTCGGCGCACTCGATCACAAAGGAGACGGCCTCGTTGAAGGTGAACTCCGGACCCCCGTCGAGGCAGCCGAATCGCGTGCCGTTCAGAGTGAACTCCCCGTTGATGACCTTCCCCGTCATGCCCTCGAAGTGCTCGCTGAGGTTCTCGTCCGGATAGAAGGTCACGCTGTCGATCGATGAGTTCGGGAACACCGAGACGTAGTACTCCATCGCCTCCTGCGCCCTGTCGGCGAACCAGAGGAACGGGCGGATTGGTGTGACGACTGCCATGTCGACCTCCTTGATCGGCACTCACGCTACGCCCGCAGCCACGGCCTGTCGAGGGGTTCCGGTGGTGATCAGCCGGCGTATCTCCGGCACCACTCGTACATGATCACGGCGGCTGCGGCGCTGGCGTTGATCGAACGCGTCGAGCCGTACTGGGTGATCTCGATGTGGGCGGTTGCGGCGGCGAGCGCCTCGGCGGAGAGCCCCGGTCCTTCCTGGCCGAACAGGAGCGCGCAGCGCTGCGGGAGTTCGGCACGATCCACGGGCACGGCACCCTCGACGTTGTCGACCGCGATGATCGGGATGCCCTCGGCCGCGGCCCATGCAGCGAAGGTCTCGACGTCTTCGTGGTGCACGACGTGCTGGTAGCGGTCGGTGACCATGGCGCCGCGCTTGTTCCACCGCCGGCGACCGATGATGTGCACGGTGTCGGCGAGGAACGCGTTGGCACTGCGCACGATCGACCCGATGTTCATGTCGTGCTGCCAGTTCTCGATGGCGACGTGGAACGGGTGACGCTGCGTGTCGAGGTCGGCGACGATCGCCTCCATCCGCCAGTAGCGGTAGCGGTCGATCACGTTGCGGGTGTCGCCTTCAGCGAGGAGCTCGGGGTCGTACTGCTCACCCTCGGGCCACGCCTCCTCCCCGCCGGGCCAGGGGCCGACACCGTACCCGGGCTGAGCGATCGACCCCGTGCTCACCGCGTCCGCCGGAACGTCGGGGTTCGTGCTGTTCGGCGCGGCGTCATCCATCCCGCCAGGCTATCGCCGCGGGAGGCACCTTCGAATCGCGCAATCGGTCCCATCCAGGCAGCGGATGCAACCAGTCACGCGACTCGAAACATATTTAGGTGTGCCGAAAAATGCGATACGGTTTCGGTGTGCCTAAAAGTTCTTCTGCCGCGATGACCGCCGCCGCCGCATCTCGGGCGAGCGCACCCCGCAGCCTCTGGCTGCTCGGACCCGCCCTCGTCGCCGGTGTCGCGTACCTCGACCCCGGGAACGTCGCCAGCAACATGACCGCCGGGGCGCAGTACGGCTATCTCCTGGTGTGGGTCGTGCTCGCGGGCAACATCATGGCCTGGCTGATCCAGTACCTCTCCGCGAAGCTGGGCGTCGTCACCGGGCAGAGCCTCCCCGAGGCGCTGGGCGCGCGGCTGAAGCGGCCGTGGGCGCGCCGCGCGTACTGGCTGCAGGCCGAGCTCGTCGCGATGGCCACCGACCTCGCTGAGGTCATCGGCGGCGCGGTGGCCCTGAACCTGTTGTTCGACGTGCCGCTGCTGCTGGGCGGACTCATCACCGGCGCGGTCTCGATGATCCTGCTCGCGGTGCAGAGCCGGCGCGGCGCCCGCCCGTTCGAGTTCGTGATCATCGGGCTCATGGCCATCATCACGATCGGCTTCGTGGCCGGCGTCTTCGTCGCACCTCCGGACCCGGCAGGGGTGCTCGGCGGGATGGTTCCGCGCTTCGAAGACACCGGCTCGGTGCTGCTGGCCGCATCCATCCTCGGCGCGACGATCATGCCGCACGCGATCTACGCCCACTCCTCGCTCGCCCGCGACCGCTTCGGCGCCACGACCGCCCACGCCGGCGACGAGGCCGCGCGCACCGAGACCTCGCGCATCCGCCGTCTGCTCACGGCAACCCGCTGGGACGTGTCGATCGCGATGGTGATCGCCGGGTCCGTGAACCTCTGCATCCTGTTGCTCGCCGCCGCGAACCTCGCCGGCGTCGAGGGCACCGACTCGCTCGAGGGCGCACACGCCGCTCTCGCCGCGGGACTCGGTCCGGTCGTGGCGACCTTCTTCGCCGTCGGGCTCCTCGCCTCCGGTCTGGCCTCGACCTCGGTGGGTGCCTACGCGGGTGCCGAGATCATGCACGGCCTGCTGCATGTGCGCATCCCACTGCTCGCCCGCCGTCTGGTCACGCTGATCCCCGCGCTCGTCATCCTCGGCATCGGATTCGATCCGACACTCGCCCTCGTGCTCAGCCAGGTGGTGCTCTCGTTCGGCATCCCGTTCGCGCTGATCCCTCTGGTCGTGCTCACCGCGCAGCGGCGAACCCTCGGCGCCTGGGTCAACCGCCGCTGGACCACGGCCGCCGGCATCCTCGCCTCGGTGCTGCTGATCGCCCTCAACGGAGCCCTGCTCTGGCTCGTGCTGACGGGGGCCTGACCCCGGATAGGCTCGACAGCATGTCTGCCGAGAACGCCCGCCGCAACGTCCGCATCCTCACCTGGATCGGACTCGCGACGGGCGTGATCGGCGGCCTGCTGATCGCCTTCCCGAACGTCATCGGCCCCGGCAGCCCGTGGGTGCAGCTCGCGCTCGGCGTCGCCACACTCGTCCTGGCGTTCCGCGCGCGCAAGATCGGCATCGCCGAGATCGAGGGATTCGACGGCCGGCTCTCGCTGGCCGCCGCCCTCCTCGGCTTCCTGGTCCTGTTCTTCGCCGGTCAGGCCGCCTACAGCCTCCTGGCCGCCGCGACGAGCTGACCCCCGCCGCCCGAACCGGTCGGTCGCCCTACGCCGTGACGAAGCCCGTCACCAGGTACATCACGAACGACAGTCCGGCGGCGATCCCGGCGTAGGGCAGGATCGCGAGCATGAGGTTGATCGGCTTGATGCCGATCGACCGCGACGCGAGGATGATGCCGTCGCCGTAGAGGCAGGTCGTGCTGCCGAGCGCCGCGCCGGAGAACACGGCGGCGCCCGCGAGGATCGGGTCGGCACCGAGGGCCAGCGCCAGCGGGAGGACGACCGGGGTGATCACCGCAGCGAGATCCCAGAACGATCCGGTGGCGTACGCGTAGATCCCGCACACCGCGAAGACGATGGCCGGCAGCAGCGCCGGGGTGAGCACCGGTTCGGTGACCTGGATCACGAACTCGGCGAGCTGCAGGGCGATGTTCATCTCCTGCACCATGAACGCCAGCACGGTGAGGATCATCACGAACAACATGCTCTCGATGCCCTCCAGCGCGGCATCCAGCACCCCGCGGATGCTGAGGCGGCGCTGCACGAGCACGATCACGAGGGTCACGGCGAGGGCCGCGGCGGTGCCGGCGACGACGTTGGCGTTGGTCGCGATCGTGACGCCGACGAGCACGACCATCGCGATCAGGAAGCCCCACGGCTGCGGCTTGCGCCCCGCATCCGCCTCGGCCGACGTCGCGAGCGCGGTGGCGACCCGCTGCGCGGTCGACCCGTCGGGGTCGTCGGCCTCGAGCTCAGCCAGGAGCGCCACCCCCTCGGCTCGCCGTTCGTCATCGGTGGTGCCGAGCGGGAAGACGTCGCCGTCGCGCTCCGCGCGGATCGCATCGCGCTTGATCACGCCGAGCTTCGGCAGCCATCCGATGCTCATCAGCAACGCGACCGCGAGGGCCGCCCACCCGAAGAAGATGAAGGGGATCGCCTGCAGGTAGGCGCCGAATCCGGTGCCCCCGACCGTGACGCCCTGCGCCTCGAAGAGTCCGGAGAAGAACAGCGCCCACGTCGACACGGGGACGAGGACGGCGATCGGCGCGGCCGTCATCTTCATGATGGCGCCGAGCTGCGTGCGCGGCACCCGGTAGCGGTCGGTGACCTGCTTCATCGAGGTGCCTGTGGTGAGCACGTTGAGGTAGTCGTCGACGAACAGCACGACCGACAGCAGGAAGGTCAGCACGGTCGACTTGCGGCGCGAGGTGACGAACCGCTCGGCCCACCGCGCGAAGTCGGTGACGATGCCCGACTTCTCGAACAGCATCATGAGGATGCCGAACAGCGCGACGATCAGCAGCAGCCACTGCGCCGTGGCGTTGGACAGCGCCTTTCCGGTGTACTCGACCCAGACGTCGAAGCCGCCCCAGCCGCCGAGGATCAGCGCTCCGGCGACGGTGCCGCAGAACAGGGCGAAGAGCGTGCGTCTGGTGGCGACCGCGACGATCAGGATCACCACGATGGGGAGGAGCGCGAGAGCGCCGAATTCGGGCATGGAGGTCACCTCAGTGTGAAGGGGGCGAGTGTGCGAAGGGGGCGGAGGAGAAGGGGCGAGTGCGAAGGGGGCGGAGGAGTGCGGTCGAGCCGGGGGTCAGGGCTCGGTGCCGCCGACGGCCGTCCCCTGCACGGGCAGGTCGGGGAGGTCGTCCGGGGAGACGTGCAGCGGGTTCTCCGCCCACACGGCGTAGTCGGCCCGGAACCCGGGGGCGATGCGACCGAGATCGGCGTCCCCCTGGGCCAGGGCGGCGCCCACGGTGTAGCCGTGCAGCGCCTGGTAGGGGGTGAGCGCCTGCTCGGGTTCGAAGACCGGGGCGTCGCGGTCTCCGGGACGGCGGCGCAGCATCGCCCAGGCGAGGCCGATGCGCGCGTCGTTCTGCGCGATGGGCCAGTCGGAGCCGAGCGCGAGCGGCGCCCCTGCGTCCCAGTAGTCGCGGGCGCGCCAGGCGCGGGCGGCGCGGGCCGGCCCCAGCTTGCGGGACCAGTCGTCCGAACCGTCGGCCTTGCGCCACTGCATGTGGAGGGGCTGCATCGAGGCGGTGATGCCCGCGGCGGCGATGCGGGCGACGTCACGGTCGGTCGTGGTCTCGAGGTGCTCGATGCGATGCGGGGCTCCCCCGGCGCTGCGGATGCCGGCAGCCAGGTACGCATCGACGACCTCCCCGACGGCACGGTCGCCGATGGCATGCGTCGCCACCTGGAATCCGGCCTCGGCGTAGCGTCGCACGGTGCGCGCGTACGCCGCGGCATCCTTCCAGAACGGCTCCAGCCCCGTGCCGGCGGTGTCCGGCTCGTACAGCCAGGCCGTACCGGTCTCGACCACGCCGTCGGCGTAGAGCTTGACGACGCCGCCCCGCCAGCGGTCGCCGCGCCGGTCGCGCATCGCGAGGTTCGCGCCCGTCCGCTCCTCGTCGAAGCCGGGCTCGTGGTCGATGGCCGAGACGATGCGGATCGGCAGCCCGGGCCCCTGCTCCAGAGCGTCCAACAGCTCGAGGGTGGCGAAGCCGCCGTCCATGATCGTGCCACCGGTGAGGCCGGAGTCGCGCAGACCCCGCAGGAGCTCGTGACCGACCGCCAGGGTCTGGTCGCGGGTCAGCGCGGGCGCGCTCAGCCGCACGGGCTCGTAGGCACCGAGTTCGCGCAGTTCGCCGGTCGGCACCCCGTTCACGTCGAGGACGACGCACGACGAGTCCTCGAACTCTCGCGCGCCGGTGATGCCCGCCCGGGAAAGTCCCGCGTGGCTCGCGAGCGCGGTGTGTCCGTCGAACAGGATGAGCAGCGCAGGCAGGCCGCGCACCGCATCCTCGATCGCGGCCGCCGTCATCGGCAGGTCGTGGAACACGTCGTAGTCGACGTTCCACCCGCGTACCCACGGGTCGGCGTCCTCGGCGAGCGCTCGATCCGCTTCGGTCCGCAGCGCCGCGAGGAGGTCGGCAGCGGTGGTCAGTCCCCCGAGGTCGATGCCGGCGGTCAGCTCGATCCCCTGGATCGGATGCAGGTGTGCGTCGATGAGTCCCGGCGTCACGGCCGCACCGCCGAGGTCGTGAACGACGGTGCGCGGGCCGCGCAGCTCACGGATCAGCGCGTCGTCGCCGACGGCGAAGAACCGCCCGTCGCGCACCGCGAAGGCCGTGGCGTGCGGGCGGCGCGGGTCCATCGTCACCACGTGTGCGCCGGTGACAATGGCGTCGGCGTCGAAACCGGTCATGACTGTACCTTCGTCGGTAGTGAATCGTTCGGTATTGAAAGAGTTTCAATAAAATACCAGACGCCTGAGCAGAATCGAGCACGATGACGAAATCTCCGCGCAGCGTCGGCCGACCGTCGACGCAGGTGCTCACCGAGGAACGCATCCTGAAGGCCGCCTTCCGGCTCAGCGCGCAGCGCACCCCGCGTCAGTTCACGATGACCGCGCTCGCGGAATCCCTCGGCGTGCGCACCTCCGCGCTCTATCACCACTTCGCCAACCGCGACGCCGTGATCCGCGCCATGCGCGGGCAGGTCAGTCGTGCGCTCGTCTCCCCCGTGCTGCACGAGATGCCCGTCGAAGACGCGCTCCTGACGTGGGCGCACAGCTACCGCGAGGCCGCCATCCGCGCCCCGGAGGCCATGGTGATGTTGGCGACCTCGCCGATCGACGCCGACGAGGCCTCCTTCGCCGACTACGAGCAGATCGCCCGCCTGCTCACTGACGACGGCTGGCCGACCGACACGATCGTGGATGCCATCGTCGCCCTCGAGGCCTTCATCATCGGCTCCGCGCTGGATGCCCTCGCGCCTGCGGACAACATGGCACCGGGCGAGCTCGCTCCGACGTATCCGACCTTCGCGGAAGCCGAGAGCGCCCGGGCGCGACTCAGCTCCGACCCCGCCCGCCGCACCTTCGAGATCGGGGTGCGGGCACTGATCCACGGCCTCACCTCATGGGCGCGCGAGCGCACCACGTAGGCTGGTCCGGTGGCATCCCCTGCAGCTGACGACTACCTGAAGACCGTCTACGCGCACACCGAGTGGCAGGACGCCCCCATCACCCCCTCGGTGCTCGCGGCGAAGCTCGGCATCGCTCCGTCGTCGGTCACCGAGATGGTGAAGAAGCTCGCCGCCGCCGGTCTCGTCTCGCACGTGCCGTACGGTGCGGTGCGGCTGACGGATGCCGGCACGCTCCGTGCCCTGGCGATGGTGCGCCGGCACCGCCTGATCGAGACCTGGCTCGTGAAGGAGTTCGACTACGGCTGGGACGAGGTGCACGACGAGGCCGAGGTGCTCGAGCACACCATCAGCGATCGGCTGCTGGAGGGCATCGATGCGCGCCTCGGACGCCCGCGGTTCGACCCGCACGGCGATGCGATCCCCGACGCCGACGGTCAGATCGAGCGCGAGCCGTTCGTGCTCCTCGCCGACGCTCCGGCCGGGCACGCCGGCCGTGTGCTGCGTGTGGATGACCGCGATCCGGAGTTGCTCCGGGCACTCGAGGCGCTGGGCCTGGCGGTAGCATCGACTGTCACGGTGACGGCATCCGGGGTGGAGATCGACGGCGTGCAGACGGCCCTGCCCGACGGTGCGGCACAGGTGGTCTGGCTCAGCGCCTGACGGCTCCGCAATACGGTCAGGTGTGCGTCGCCTGCGGCCTCTAGGCTGTGCACATGGCACAACGCGACGACATCGAATGCTGGCTCACCGACATGGACGGCGTGCTCGTCCATGAGAACGACGCCATCCCCGGAGCATCCGAACTGCTCGCCGGATGGGAGAGCGCGGGCATCCCGTACCTGGTGCTGACGAACAACTCGATCTTCACCGCGCGCGACCTCTCCGCTCGCCTCCGCACCAGCGGGCTGCACGTGCCCGAGGAGCGCATCTGGACCTCGGCCCTCGCCACCGCCGACTTCCTGAAGCAGCAGCTCCCCGGCGGCTCGGCGTTCGTGATCGGCGAGGCCGGCATCCTCACCGCCCTGCACGACGCCGGCTTCATCATGACGGAGACGAACCCCGACTTCGTGGTCGTCGGAGAGACCCGCAACTACTCGTTCGAGGCGATCACCAAGGCGATCCGCCTCATCATCGGCGGTGCGCGCTTCATCGTCACGAACCCGGATGCCACGGGCCCGAGCGCCGACGGACCGCTGCCCGCCACCGGCGCCATCGCCGCCCTGATCACGAAGGCCACCGGCAAGGAGCCGTACGTGGTCGGCAAGCCGAACCCGATGATGTTCCGCTCCGCTCTGAACAAGATCGGCGCACACTCCAAGCGCACCGGCATGATCGGCGACCGCATGGACACCGACGTCGTCGCGGGCATCGAGGCGGGTCTGCACACGATCCTGGTGCTCACCGGCATCAGCGACCAGGCCGAGATCGAGAAGTACCCGTTCCGCCCGGATGAGATCGTGCAGTCGGTCGCCGATCTGCTGCCGCGGATCACCGAGACGATCACGACGGTCAAGATCAAGAAGTAGCCGATGGGCGCACTCGACGAGGGCGAGCGGTTCCGAGCGGCGGATGCCGCGGCCTGGCGTGCCTGGCTCGAAGCGAACCACGAGCGGACGGCGGGCGTCTGGCTGCTGAGCGTGCGCGGCTCGTCCGACGGCGTCGGCTACGAGGATGCCGTGCGGCAGGCGCTCTGCTTCGGATGGATCGACGGCCCGGTACGTGTCTTCGACGACGGGACCGACGACCGCGCCAACGGACAGTGGTTCTCTCCGCGCCGCCCCGGCAGCGGGTGGGCCGCGACGAACAAGGCGCGCATCGCGGAGCTCGAAGCGGAGGGGGCGCTCGCTCCCGCCGGCATCCGCGTGCTCGAGATCGCGAAGGCGAACGGCTCGTGGACCCTGCTCGACGGACCGGAGGCCGGGATCGAGCCGGAGGAGTTCGCGGCCGCGCTCGACGCGGTGCCGGCCGCGCGCGAGAACTGGGACGCGTTCCCGAAGTCGGTCAAGAAGTTCGGGCTCACTCACATCGCGATGGCCAAGCGCCCGGAGACCCGCACGGCCCGCATCGCGAAGATCGTGGCGGATGCCGCAGAAGGGAAGCGTCCGTGAATCAGAGCGACGTACTGTTCCTGGTGGTCTTCCTGATCCTGCTCAGCTCGCTGACCGTGTTCGTCGTGCAGTTCGTGCGCTCACGGCGCGGACGCGGTGGCTCGGACGACGGCCGCGCCGGCTGGTGGGAAGGCCCCTGGGACGAGGACGACAAGTCCCGCTGAGTCCCTGCATCCGCTTCGCGTGCCCGTTTTCCGGTACGGATGTCGGGAGATCGCACGGATGTCGGACGAATGACGGGCTTTCGCCCCCGATCCGGCGCATCCTCCCGACAAGTGGACAGGCGCGGGCGACCCCGCCGGTCAGGACGCGAGCGTCGCTCCGGGGATCGCGGCGAGCAGCTCCCGGGTGTACGGATGCTGTGGGGCGTCGAAGATGCGCTCGGGGGTGCCGCTCTCGACCACGACGCCGCGCTGCATGACATGCACCTCGTCGGAGATCATCCGCACGACCGCGAGGTCGTGGCTGATGAACAGGTAGCTCAGCCCCAGGCGCTTCTGCAGGTCGGCGAGCAGGTCGAGGATCTGCGCCTGCACCAGCACGTCGAGTGCGGAGACGGCCTCGTCGAGCACCACGAGCTCGGGTTCGAGCGCGAGCGCCCGCGCGATGGCCACGCGCTGACGCTGACCACCCGACAGCTCGTGCGGCAGGCGCTCGGCCATCGCCGCGGGCAAGGCGACCTGCTCGAGCAGTTCGAGAACGCGGGAGTGCCGGGTGACCGCGGTGCCGATGCGGTGCACGCGCAGCGGTTCGGCGATGGACTGCTCGACCGTGTAGCGGGGGTCGAGTGAGGCGTACGGGTTCTGGAACACCGGCTGCACACGGCGGCGCAGGGCGAACAGCTCCTTGCGACGCAGCGTGGTGAGGTCGAGCCCGTCGAACAGGATCGACCCGGAGGTGGCGTCTTCAAGCCCGAGCACCATGTTCGCGGTGGTCGACTTGCCCGAACCCGACTCGCCCACGATCGATACCGTGGTGCCGCGACGGATCTCGAAGCTCACCCCGTCGACGGCCGTGAACGTCTGCGGCTCGCCGGCCTTGGGGGCGCGGAGGGCGAACTCCTTGCGGAGATCGCGGATCTCGACGAACGGCGTCCCGGTGGCGGCCTCGCGCTGCGGCAGTGCGTCGCGGCGGGAGGCGAGGCTCGGCGCCGCGGCGAGCAGCTGCTTCGTGTACTCGTGCTGCGGGTTGCCGAGCACCTCGGCCGACGTCCCCTCCTCCACGATGTGACCGCGGAACATCACGACGATGCGATCCGCGCGCTCGGCGGCGAGGGCCAGGTCGTGCGTGATGAGGAAGACCGCTGTTCCGAGCTCGTCGGTGAGAGTGTCGAGCTGGTCCAGGATGCGCCGCTGCACGGTCACGTCGAGGGCGGAGGTGGGCTCGTCGGCGATCAGCAGGCGCGGCTTGCAGGCCAGGCCCATTGCGATCAGCACGCGCTGGCGCATGCCGCCGGAGAACTCGTGCGGGTACTGGTGCGCCCGCTGGGCGGCATCCGCAATCCCCACCATTTCGAGCAGCTCGACGACCCGCGCCTTCGTGGCGTCGCCGTGCGTGTGGCCGTGCACCTCGAGCGCCTCGCCGATCTGCTCGCCCACACGCATGAGCGGGTTGAGGTTCGACATCGGATCCTGCGGCACGAGTCCGATCCCGGCACCGCGCAGGGAGACCATCGCGTTCTCGGGCAGGTCGGTGAGCTCGCGGCCGTCGAAGCGGATGCTGCCGGCGGTGATCACGCCGTTCTCCGGCAGCAGTCGGTTGACCGCGGCGGCGGTGGTCGACTTGCCCGACCCCGACTCGCCCACGATCGCGACGGTCTCCCCGGCGGCGACGTCGATGCTGATGTCGCTGATGGCGGTGACCAGTTCGGAACCGGTCCGGAAGGCGACGGCGAGGCCGCTGATGCTCAGCACGGGCTCGGTGGTGCTCATGATGGTGTTCCTTCGTTGTCGTCCAGGAGTGCGGGGAGCGCCGAGCGCCACAGCGCCTCGGTCGGTGCGGGTTCGGGGGCGAACAGGCGGTTGCTCAGCAGGACCGCGGCGGTGCCGGTTCCCGGAAGGAATCCCAGCGCGCAGCCCGTGAAGCCCGGGTGCCAGAGCATCCGGGTCGGTCGGCCGCCGACCACGACCGTGTCGCTGCGCCAGCCCAGCGCCTGCCCGGCGTCGGGACCGTCGCGGAACAGCTCGGCTGTAGCATCCGGATGCCACAGCTCGGGATGCCGTTCGGGAGCGGCGAGTGCGGCGCCGAGGGTCAGCAGGTCGTCGGCGCTGCTGAAGAGCCCGGCATGGCCGGAGATGCCGCCGCACGCGTGGAAGCAGTTGCCGTCGTTCACGGCGCCGACGATCTCCCGCTCGCGCCAGGCGAAGTCGCGGTCGGCGGTGAGGATCGGGTACGGCTCGCCGGTGGCGACCATGCGGCGCTCGGCGGAATCACCGATACCGGACGAGGCCACGGGGGCTGATACCGGGCCGAATCCGGTGCGGTCGAGACCGAGGGGCGCCGTGACGAGTTCGCGGACGGCCGCGTCCAGAGGCAGCCCGGTGACGGCGGCGACGATGCGGCCGAGGAGCATGAAGCCGAGGTCGGAGTAGTGACGCCCGTCGTCGAGGCCGTAGCGCAGCGGGATGGCATCGGCGGAGGCTGAGGGGTCGCCGGCGTGCGCGCGGTCGAGGTAGAGCGGCTGCCACTCCCAGAGACCTGCACGGTGCTGCAGCAGGTGGCGAACGGTCGTTCCCGGTGCGCAGGCCGTGCCCCGGACGAAGCGGTCGACCGGGTCGTCGAAGCCGAGGTCGCCCCGGCTGACCAGCCGCAGGATCGCCGTCGTGGTCGCAGCGACCTTCGATACCGAGGCGATGTCGAACGCGGTCGCGGTGGTCATGGGCACTCCGGCGAGGTCGGCCAGACCCCCGGCGGCGATGTCGCGCCCGGTGCCGGTGACCACACCCGCGACGGCGCCCCGCGGGGCGGACTCCGTGGCGAGGACCGCGGCGACGGCTGCGGCGGCAGTCATCTCAAGACCTCGCTCATGTCCACTCCCTGCGCATGCGCTGCTCGGGCTCGCCGAACTCCGGCTGCGTGCGGGTGGCTCCGTCGGCGTGCCAGCCCTTCGATTCGTAGAACCCGATCGACGGCGCATTCGCGGTGAACACCCACAGCGTCGCCGCCTCGGCCCCGGCGTCCTGCAGCTCTGCCGTCGCCTGCGCCAGCAGCACCCCGCCGATCCCTCCGCCGTGGGCGCGGGGCGAGACGTAGAGGGAGTGCACGGCGCCGTCGATCCGACCATCTCCCTCAGAGGTCGCGGCGTAGCGGGTGATCCCGACGATCCGGCCGTCCCGCTCGGCGATGAGCACGACGCCCACCGGATCCTCGAGCACCCGGCGCCACAGCGCCTCGGCCCGCTCGTCGGTCATCGCATCGATCGCCACGTCGGGGAGCACACCCCGGTAGCTCTCGCGCCAGCACGCGAGGAACACCTCGAGCACCCCGGACAGGTCGTCCGGGGTGGCGGGGCGCACCTGCAGGCTCACGATGCCGCGGCCTCCGTGAGCGAGAGGGAGTCGATGGCGGAGACGGGCTCCGGCATCTGCAGCGGGCCAACGCCGGGCGTGATGGTGCCGAGGATCCGCGGCTCGCGCGCACCGGTGCCGCCGGGGACGATCGCGGGGACTCCGTGCATCGTGGACCAGCCGATGAGGGCGAGGAGGATCGCCTCCTTGCTGTCGGCCGCAGCCCCGAGCTCGTCGGCGAGCACGACCTCGGTCTCGGGCAGCGCGGCTCGCAGTCCGTCGAGGATCAGCGGGTTGCGGCATCCGCCGCCCGACACGGCGAGGAACCCGATGTCGGCGGCCTCGACGTCACGTGCGACCGTGCGGACGGTGAGCTCGGTGAGGGTGCGCACGACGTCGGCGACGGCGATCTCGCGGCCCTGCGCGGCCAGGTGCTCGTGCACGTAGCCGAGGTGGAAGTGCTCCTTGCCGGTACTCTTCGGCGGGGTGAGGGCGTAGTACGGGTCGTCGAGCAGCGCGGCCAGGAGCCGCTCGTCGACCTGTCCGGTGCGGGCGATCGCGGCGTCGTCGTCGTAGCCGAGCGGGTTGAGGCCGTGCTCCACGATGACCGCGTCGACCAGCGCGTTCGCCGGACCGATGTCGTAGGCGACGAGGCCATCCTGACGCACCACGGTCATGTTCGAGATGCCGCCCAGGTTCAGGGCCGCCGAGATGCCGGCGCGCGAGCGCAGCAGCAGCTCGTCGAGGAACGACACCAGCGGGGCACCGTGTCCGCCGACCGTGATGTCGCGGATGCGGATGTCGGACACCACGGGGGCGCCGACCTTTTCGGCGATCCAGGCGGGCTGCCCGATCTGCAGGGTGCCCAGCGCGTGCGCACCGTCGACCCAGTGGTACACGGTCTGCCCGTGCGAGCACACCGCGTCGACACCGCCGACCTCGGCCGCGATGTCGGCGGCGACCTCGGCGAACGCCTGACCGATGAGGGTATCGAGCTCGGCCACCTCGGCGAGGGTCGTCTGCGCGGGCGGGAGCGCCGCGATCAGCCGCGCCCGCAGCTCGGGGGCGTAGGGCACGCTCGTCGCCGCGAGCACCCTGCCGTGCAGGTCCACCCCGTGGGCGGTGAAGCCGCCGCTGGTCGTGAAGTCGACGACGGCGGCATCGATCCCGTCGTGCGAGGTGCCGGAGATCAGTCCGAGGACGCGCATCAGTTCTCCTCCAGTGCGGTGCGCAGCCGGCCATCGGCTGCGTCCAGTCGTGCGGTGGCCGCGGCGAGGTCCTCACCGCGGCGGATCATGACCGACGCGAGCTTCACGTCGTAGGCGGCGGTCTCCAGAGCAGCCGCCGCCGTGTCGCGGTCGACATCCGCGATGGTCTGCACCATCCGGATCGCCCGCTCGCGCAGCTTGTGGTTGGTGGCCTTCACATCCACCATCAGGTTGCCGTAGGCCTTGCCGTTACGCACCATCGAGATGGTCGAGAACATGTTCAGCACCAGCTTCTGCGCGGTCCCCGACTTGAGCCTGGTCGAACCCGACAGCACCTCGGGACCGACCTCGACCTCGATGCCGTGCTCCGCCGCCGCGCTGAGCGCGGTGCCGACGTTGCAGGAGAGGCCGATGCTGAGCGCTCCGAGTTCGCGCGCCCGGCGGACCGCCGCGATCACATACGGTGTGCGGCCGCTGGACGCGATCCCGATCACGGTGTCGAGCGGGCCGATGCCGGCGGCGTCGATGGCCGCAGCACCCGCCTCCGCGTCATCCTCCGCACCCTCGACGGGGTTGACGATCGCGCCGGGCCCTCCGGCCATGATCGCGAACACCAGCTCCGGCGGGGTGCTGAACGTGGGCGGGCATTCCGAGGCGTCGAGCACGCCGATGCGGCCGGGGGTCCCTGCACCGACGTAGACCAGGCGTCCGCCCTGCGCCATGCGGGCGGCCGTGGCCTCGATCGCGGGGACGATCTGCCCGAGCGCGCGCTGCACGGCGGCCGGTACCGTGGCATCCGCCTCGTTCATCGTCTGCGCGAGTTCGGCCACGCTCATCAGGTCGAGCTCCGCGTAGCGGGGATCGCTGGCCTCCGTGGCGAGTCCGCCGAGGTCTTCCACCGTCATCGCTTTCCTCTGTTCCGGGGATCGAGACTGTCGCGCAGGCCGTCGCCGAGCAGGTTCAGACCGACGACGAGGAGCACGACGATCACGCCGGGCGCGATCATGGTCCACGGGGCGATCGTGACGAGCGTGCGTGCCTCGAAGATCATCGATCCGAGCGAGGGCGCGGGCGGCGGGGTGCCGAGTCCGAGGAAGCTCAGCGAGGCCTCGGTGAGCACGGCCCAGGACAGCGAGAGCGTGACCTGCACGATGATGATCGACGTGATGTTCGGCAGCACGTGCCGGAACATCGTCGCCATGCGGCTCTGACCGGTGCTCTTGGCCGCCTTGACGTACTCGACCTCGCGCAGCGACAGCACGGGCCCGCGGGTCACGCGGATGAAGATCGGCACGTAGACGATCGCGATGGCCACCGCGATCGTGAACCAGTTGCGCTCGAACACCGAGGCCAGCGACAGGGCGAGCAGCAGCGGCGGGAAGGCGAACAGGACGTTCGTGACCGCGGTGATCGCCCCGTCGGAGAAACCGCGGTAGAAGCCGGCGATGAGCCCGCACACGGTGCCGACGACGGTGGCGAAGGCGACCGCGACGACCGAGATGAGCGCCGAGTTCGCGACTCCGGCGGCGACGCGGGAGAACACATCGCGACCGAACTGGTCGGTGCCGAACCAGTGCACGGCCGACGGCGGCTGCAGGCGGGACGGCGGGTCCTGGGCGAGCGGATCGAACGGCAGCAACCCGAACGCCGAGACGAGGCTCAGCACCGCGAGCAGCACGACGATGATGAGGCCGGTGAGCCCGCTGCGGCTGCGCAGCAGGAGGCGCACGCGCTCCATGGTGCGCCCGCCGCCGGGGGCGAGGGCCGAGGTCTGAGAGATGTCGGTCATGCGGCACGCACCCGAGGATCGATGACCCGGTAGAGCAGGTCGGTGAGCAGGTTGACGATGACGAAGGCGAGCGCGATCACGAGGACGGTGCTCTGCACGAGCGCGTACTCCTTCTGCTGGATGCCGAGCAGCACCTGTCGTCCGATGCCGGGGAGCGAGAAGATCTGCTCCACCACGACGGCACCGCCGAGGAGGTAGCCGAACTGCAGGCCGGTCATCGTGACGATCGGCACGAGCGCGTTGCCGAGCACGTGGCGCACCTGCAGGCGGCGCGGCGGGACGCCCTTCGCCTTCGCGGTGCGGATGAAGTCGTTGGCGCGGATCTCGAGCACCGCGGTGCGGGTCGTGCGCATGATCGGTGCGGCGATGCCGAAGCCGAGCACGATCGACGGCAGCAGCATCTGCTGGAGGTTGAGCAGCGGGTCCTCGAAGAGAGTCGCGTAGGCCTGGCCATTGGGGTTGAAGCCGAACGACGAGGCGAGCACCGCCAGCAGAGCGGTGCCGAGCAGGAACGCCGGGATCGAGAGACCGGCGAGGCCGACAACCTGGCCGAAGCCGTCGCGCACCGAGTCGGGCTTCGAGGCCGAGAGCATTCCGAGGGGGATGCCGATGGCGAGGGCGATCACGATCGAGAAGATCGCGAGCTCGAAGGTCACGGGGAGGGCGGCGGCGGTCAGCTCGAGCACGCTGGTCTGCGCCCGGGACGAGAAGCCGAGGTTGCCGGTGAAGATGTTGCCGAGCCACGAGAAGAACTGCACGAAGAGCGGCT
This sequence comes from Microbacterium sp. GQ128, assembly GCF_059758615.1. Classification (NCBI taxonomy): domain Bacteria; kingdom Bacillati; phylum Actinomycetota; class Actinomycetes; order Micrococcales; family Microbacteriaceae; genus Microbacterium; species Microbacterium sp. GQ128. The sequence goes on along the minus strand of NZ_JCAXDY010000002.1, from coordinate 714,208 downwards.
GGTCCAGACCGTAGTAGGCCTCGAGCGCCGCGCGCTGGGACGGCGTGAGGGCGGCGGCCTCGGTGCCGAGGCCGGAGCTGATCTGGTCGCCGGGGATGGCGCGCAGCATCAGGAAGACGAAGATGGCGACGCCGAGGAGCGTGCCGAGGGCTGCGAGGATGCGTCGCAGCACGCTGTTGCGGAGGAGCTGTCTGAACATGCGCGTGTGGGGCTGCCTGTCGTCGGGGAGGGAGGGGGCGCGGGGTGGCCGCGCCCCCTCGATCCGCTACTTGATGGAGGTGGTCCGCAGGTACTGCAGCGAGCCGTTCACCATGGGGACGAAGCCGTCGACGGTCGAGGCCGTCGCCGTGTAGGTGTAGCTCGTGAACAGCCAGATCCATGCGGCGTTGTCCTCGAGGTTCTCGGAGACCTGCGCGTAGATGTCCTTGCGCTTGTCCGGGTCGGCCGTCTGGCGCCCCTCGGCGAACAGCGCGTCGAGCTCGGGCGAGGAGTAGCCGGCGACCTTGTTCAGGTTTCCGGTGCTGGTGAAGTAGCGGCCGTACATGCCGTCGGGGTCGGGACGACCGCCGTTGAGCGCGACGGCGGCGTCGAAGTCGGCCGCGATCCAGCGGTCGACGAAGGCACCGGACTCGAGGACCTCGATGTCGAGCGTGATCTTCGCGTCGGCGAGCTGGGCCTTGAGGTTCTGCGCCTCGTTGACCGAGGTGGCGTACTCACCCTGCGAGACGATCGTCCTGACGGTGACGCCGTCTTCCTTGCCCGCCTTCTTCAGGTAGTCGGCGGCCTTGTCGAGGTCGCGCTCCGGGCACGGCCGCGCCTCGGGGTCGGACTTGTACGCGGGAGAGGTGATCGGGCCGGTGACCTCACCCTCGCCGAGGGCTGCGGTGTCGAGCACCTCCTGGCGGTCGATCGCGCACTGGATGGCGAGACGCACGTTGACATCGGCGAGGTCGCCGCGCGTGGCGTTCAGCTGCAGCGCGTGGTAGCTCAGCTGCGGGGTCGTGGCGACCTCGACGTTGGCACCCTCGGCGGTCTGCGCGACCAGCGGGTCGTCGAACACCGCGAGCTGCACGTTGCCGGACTGCATCGCCGAGACGATCGACGACTCGTCGGGGATCACGCGGAACTCGACGGTGTCGAGCAGCGCGGCGTCGCCCCAGTAGTCCTCGTTCTTGGCGAGCGTGATCGACTGGCTCGCCTTGCGGCTGTCGAGGACGAACGGACCGGTGCCGTTCGGGGTGGTGTTGAGTGCCTCTTCGGTGTCGTCCGAGGACAGCATGGCCATGTTGATCACGGCGAGGTTGGCGGGAAGGGCGGCGTCGGGAGCGCTCAGCGTGAGGGTGACGGTCGTCTCGTCGGTGGCCTCGACCGCGGTGACGGAGGCGAGGGAGCTGCTCGCGACGGCGGCGGTGGCCTCGGCGGCGATGGCGTCGAGCGAGTACTTGACGTCTTCGGAGCCGAAGGTGCTGCCGTCGGCGAACGTGACGCCTTCACGCAGGTGGAAGGTCACGGTGAGGCCGTCGTCGGAGACGTCCCACGACTCGGCGAGGCCGGGGACGACGTTGAGATCCTCGTCGAACTCGGTCAGCGTGCCGTACAGGTTCTGCAGCACGTTGACGGCCTGGAACTGCGTGGCCTTCCAGGGGAACAGGGTGTCCGGGTCGCTGGTGACGCCGATGACGAGGTCGCCGCCGGCCGCGCCCTCCGAGGAGCCGGAGGTGGATGCCGGTGCGGAACAACCGGTGATCACGAGCGCCAAAGCGGCGGCCGTGGCGGTGAGAGCGCCCAATGACGCTCGCCGTGCTGTGCTCATTACAGATTCCTCCTGGCTGGGACGCGTCGCCGTGGCGTCGGGTCAGGCGCTGTTGCCTGCCGCCCCGTGAACGTCGTCGGTCTTGGTTGGTACCAAAAGTACACGAACGTCACTACAGATGTAACAGAAGTTCCTCTACTGTTATGAACAGCGATCGGAGACCGCCATGTCCAATGAAGCTGCCCGCGAAGAAGCCGGCGCACACCCCGTCCTCGTCCGCATGCGCGCGATCCGTCCCGAGCTGCGTCCGAGCGAACAGCGCATCGCCGACCTCTTCCTCGCCGATCCTGCCGGCACCGCGGGGCTGTCGATCGCCGAGCTCGCGCAGCGCTGCGACACCTCGACCACCTCGGTCGTGCGGTTCTGCAAGCGGCTCGGCTACGAGCACGTGCGAGAGCTGCGCAACCACGTGCTGCGCGACGTGGAGCGGGAGACGTTCGACACCGCAGCCCTCCCCGCCGTCTCCGGAGACATCGACCGCAACGACACGCTGGCCGACATCGTCGCCAAGGTCTCGCTCGCCGAGACGCTCTCCCTCGCCGACACCGCGAAGGTGCTCGACACCGAGTCCCTGCGCGCCTCGGTCGAAGCCATCACGTCCTCGACCAGGGTCGACATCTTCGGCGTCGGCGCGAGCTCCATCGTCGGGCTCGACCTGCAGCGCAAGCTCACCCGCATCGGTCGCACCGCACTGGACTGGTCCGACCCGCACGCCGCCTGGACCTCGGCGGCGACGCTCGGCCCGGGCAACGTCGCGATCGCCGTGTCGCACAGCGGCGCGACCACCGACACCATCGAATTCCTGCTGCTCGCCCGTCGGGCAGGAGCCACGACCATCGCGATCACCAACCACGCCGGGGCACCGCTGGCCGACCAGGCCGACATCGTGCTCACGACGGCCGCGCGCGAGACGGGGTTCCGCTCGGGTGCACTCGGAAGCCGGATCGCGCAGCTCATGGTGGTCGACTGCATCTTCATCGGCGTCGCCCAGTCGAACTACGACCGCTCGATGGAGGCGCTGCGCGACACGTTCGCCGCCGTGCACCGCGTGCGGGCGGCCGGGGCGTGACCGACCGGGAAGGGCACGTGCGGGCAGGACTCTTCGCGGCGTTCGCGGGGCTCGGGGTCACGGCGGCCTTCGTCCCGGCGGTGCTCCCCTCCGCAGAGCGTGCGATCGGGGCCGATCTCAGCGCCGCCGTCCCCGCGCTCTTCGCGGGGCTGCTGGTGGGCGTGCTCGTCTCCGGCCCGCTCCTCGTCCGCTTCCCACCGCGGATAGCGCTCATCCTCGGCAGCGCACTCCAGGCTGCCGCCGTCATCGCCGTTGCGGTCGCGGGCACTCCCGCGCTGTTCATCGCCGCGGCGGCCGTCGCCGGGTTCGGGTTCGGGCTGGTCGAGGCCTCGGGTTCGGTGGCGGCGAAATCCGTGGCGGTCGGCAGTGCGACGGGGCTGCTCAGCGCACTACTGGGGACGGTCGCGGTCTGCGCCGCGGTCACGCCGCTCCTGGTCGCCGTCGCGTCCGATGCGCGTCCCGTGCTCGGCCTCCTCGCGGTGGTGCCCCTCATCACGGTCGTGATGCTCGACGGCCCGACTCCTGCGGTCTCCGTCGCCGAGGCTCCCGCGCATCGCGACGTGCGGGGGCTGCTCGTGCTGCTGCCATTTGCAGTGGCGCTGCCGCTGTACGTCGGCGTCGAGACCGTGCTGTCCGGCTGGTCGGCCGTGATCCCGGAGCGCATCCTCGAGGTCGATCCCGCTCTCGCAGCTCTCGGAACCTCGGCGTTCTGGACGCTGATGGCCGTCGGCCGTTTCAGCGCGGCGGCGCTGCGCCGAGCGTCCGTGTCACCGATCGTGATCCTCGTCGCCGCGACGACCGGGGCCGCCGTCCTGATGGCGACGGCCGGGATGCTGGTGGGGTCCGAGCCGGTGTGGGCGCTGGTCGCGCTGGCCGCGGTGGTCGTGCTCCTCGCCCCGAGCTACGGACTCATACTGGGGCTCGCCCTCGACCGGCTGGATCCGGCTCGCAGCGCGGCAGTGACCGGAGCACTCGTGGCCTGCGGCGCGGTGGGCGGCACGTTCGTCCCCACGCTGATCCTGCTGGTGGGCCGCGACCCGGCCTCGAGCACGACCTTCTTCGTGTCGGCTGCGCTGTGCGCACTGGTGCCGGTGCTGGTGCTGGGGGCGGTTCGGAATCCCGGACCGGCGACCGCGGCGACCTGACCTCTTCTCCACACCTCGCACCATCCGCGACCTCTTCACAGATGCTGGAATACCGGCGCGCGCACCGGGAAGGGCGGCGTAACGTCGTCGATACACCTATCCGGACAAGGAGAGCACGCGTGTCCACGGAGACCCTCGCGATCATCATCAGCGCCATCGGTGTCGTGGTGACGCTCGGCACGAGCATGTTCGTCGGCGCCGCCTGGATGGTCCGCCGCATCGACGCCGTCGCCGCCGACGTCAGCGACCTGAATCTCTCCGTCGCGCGAATCGAAGGCCCGCCACGGCACTTGCTCACCGCAGAACGGAGATGAGACGGTGACCACCGAGACCGCCACGATCGTCGTCAGCGCGATCGGCACCGTGCTCACCCTCGGCGCCAGTCTCTTCGCCGTCGGCACCTGGATGATCCGCCGCATCGACGACCGCATCGACGCCGTCGACGAGAAGCTCAGCACCCGCATCGACGCCGTCGCCGCCGACGTCACCGATCTCAAGATCTCCGTCGCCCGACTCGAAGGTCCGCCACGGCACCTCCTCACTGTAGGAAGGGGATGAGGCCGTGACCACGGAGACCTGGACGATCGTCGTCAGCGCGATCGGCATCGTGCTCACCCTCGGCACGAGCACGTTCGTCGGCGCAGCCTGGATGGTTCGCCGCATCGACGCCGTCGACGAGAAACTCAGCACCCGCATCGACGCCGTCGCCGCCGACGTCACCGACCTGAAGATCTCCGTCGCCCGCCTCGAAGGTCCGCCACGGCACCTCCTCACCGCAGGACGGGGATGACGCCGTGACGACCGAGACCTGGACCATCGTCATCAGCGCGATCGGCATCGTGCTCACCCTCGGAACGACCCTCTTCGCCGCCGGCGCCTGGATGATCCGCCGCATCGACGACCGCATCGACGCCCTCGACGAGAAACTCAGCACACGGATCGACGCCGTCGACGAGAAGCTCAGCACCCGCATCGACGCTGTCGCCGCCGACGTCACCGACCTGAAGATCTCCGTCGCCCGACTCGAAGGTCCGCCACGACACCTGCTCACCGCGAGTCGCTGAGCAGCGTCCCGGACGAACCTACCGCAGCACGAGGGCGGCGGCGCCGATGAGCGGCCCTTCGTCGCCGAGCCCCGAGCGCACCACGCGGGTGCGGCGCGAGTACTCGTGCACCGCGCTCGCGGTGAGCGCCTGCTGCACGAGGTCGATGTAGTCGGCAGACACACGTGAGAATCCGCCCCCGATGGCCACGACGTCGAGGTCGACGAGGGTCGCAGCGTCCGCGAGAGCCTCGCCCACGGCGCGCGCCGAGCGCTCGATCGCCGCCCGGGCGACGGGGTCGCCGGCAGCCGAATCACGCGCGAGGTCCTCACCCGTCGCCCCGGTCCATCCTTGCTGCTGCGCCCAGGCGGCGCTCGCGGGACCCGAGGCGATCTCCTCGAGAGTCAGCCCGCCTTCACGGCGCACCTGTCCGAGGTGTCCGGCGTTGCCCGTCGCACCGGGGATGTACGCCCCGTTCGCGACGAAGCCGCCGCCGACGCCGGTCGAGACGACGATCGACAGTGAGGCACCGGCGCCCTGGGTCGCCCCGAGCCAGGATTCGGCGAGGGCGAGCGCTCCGCCGTCGTGGCCGAGGATGGTGCGCACATCTCGCCCCACGACCGTGGATGCTGCCGCGTGAACCGCCTCAGCGAGCGCGAAGCCGCGTGCGAGTGGCATGTTGACGGGCATGATCGTGCCGAGGGTCCGATCGACGGGGCCGGCGCTGCCCGCACCCGCACCGACGAGCTCGGCATCCGCGGGCAGCGCGGCGAGCGCGTGCTCGACGATCGCGACGACGGCGGCGTTCAACGACTCGAACGTGGCGTCCCGACCGGTCGCCTGCCGGCTGCGGCTGCCCGTGACGAGCACGCCGTCCTCCGCGACGAGCGCGGCCTCCATCTTCGTGCCGCCGACGTCGACGGCCAGCGCGTAGCGCGTCACTGCGGGTCGAGTCCGAGGTCATCGAGGTCGAAGGCGGCGCGCCACTCGAGTCCCTCGGCTTCGATGGCGGCCTGCGCCCCGGTCTTGCGGTCGACGATCACGGCGACGGCGACGATCTCGGCGCCTTCCTTGCGCAGTGCCTCGACGGCCTTGAGCGCCGACTGTCCGGTGGTCGAGGTGTCTTCGAGCACGACGACCCGCTTGCCCTTGACGTCGGCCCCCTCGATCTGACGGCCGCGGCCGTGGTCCTTCGGCTCCTTGCGCACGACGAACGCGTCGAGCGGGCGCTCGGTGGCGACCGAGGCGTGCAGCACGGAGTTCGCGATCGGGTCGGCCCCGAGCGTGAGACCGCCGACGGCCACGACGTCGAGGTCGCCGATCAGATCGAGCATGATGCGGCCGATGGCGGGGGCCGCCCGATGGTCGAGCGTGAGCTTGCGCATGTCGACGTAGTACGTCGCCTTCTTGCCGCTGGAGAGGGTGAAGTCGCCGTGGAACACCGCCTCGTCCTTGATCAGGTCGAGGAGGGTCTGGCGGTCTGCGTCGAGTGCGGTCACGGCATCCAGTGTAGGAGGTGGGCTCTAGGCTTGACGCATGCGCTTGGCCACCTGGAACGTCAACTCCATCCGCACCCGCGTCACCCGCACCGTCGAGTTCGCCGTCCGTGAAGACATCGACGTGCTCGCGATGCAGGAGATCAAGTGCAAGCCCGAGCAGTTCCCTTACGCGCCGTTCGAAGAGGCCGGGTACCACGTCGAGGTGCACGGGTTGAATCAGTGGAACGGCGTCGCGATCGCGAGCCGCCTGCCCATCACCGACGTGCGCACCGCGTTCGACGGGATGCCGGGGTTCGCGAAGGGGCACGAGGGTCCGGATGCTCCGCTCGAGGCGCGCGCGCTCGGCGTGATGGTCGACGGGGTGCGGGTGTGGAGCCTGTACGTGCCGAACGGCCGTTCGCTCGACGACCCGCACTACCTCTACAAGCTGCACTGGCTGGAAGAGCTCAAGAAGTCGACGGCCGCCGAGCTGTCGGCGAACCCCGACCTGCCGCTCGCCCTGGTGGGCGACTTCAACATCATCCCGTTCGATCACGACAACGGGGATCCCGACATCGTGGTCGGCCGCTCGACGCACGTCTCGCAGCCCGAGCGCGATGCGTTCTTCGCGTTCGCCGATGCCGGAGTCACCGACGTGGTGCGCCCGCTGCTTCCGGAGGGCTTCACCTACTGGGACTACCAGCGCCTGAAGTTCCCGCGCAACGAGGGCATCCGCATCGACTTCGTCCTGGGCTCGCGCACTCTGGCTGAGGCGGTGACGGGTGCATCGATCCACCGGAACGAGCGCAAGGGCGAACAGCCCAGCGATCATGTTCCTGTGGTGGTCGACCTCGACGGTCGCCGTCTAGGAACAGGCGGCGACGCTGACGATGACGACGACCTTCCGATGATCTTCTCCTGACGGCCGTTCCTGTGACCGTGCGGCTGATCGCCACCGATCTCGACGGCACGCTGCTCGACTCCTCTTCCACTGTCACGCCGCGCACGCGGGTGGCGCTCGATGCGGCCCGCGATCGCGGCATCCACGTCGTCCCGGTGACCGCGCGCCAGCCCATCGGGCTGCGTGCCATCGCCGGCGATGCGGGTTTCGACGGCTGGGCGCTGTGCAGCAACGGCGCCTACGCCGTGCGTCTGGACAACGGACGGATGCTGTTCGCCGAGGAACTTCCGCCCGACACGATCCGCGCCCTGGTCGAGGCGCTGCGCGCGAGCATCCCGGGCCTGCTGTTCGCGAGCGTGCGCGAGGGCGGGGAGACCTTCGTGGCGCAGGACGGCTACGCCGAGATCGCCCAACTCTCCGACCACAAGCGCGACCCTCGAACGATGGGTGGCGTGCCGCTCGAGCAGGTGCTCGCGGCGCCGAGCCTGAAGCTCGTCATCCGGCATCCGGAACTCGCCCCTGCCGCGCTCTTCGACACGCTGCGCAGCCTCGGGCTGACCGGGTTCGAGGCGACGCTGTCCGGCGCTCCGTTCGTCGAGGTGATGGCCGAGGGCGTCACGAAGGCCACCGGGCTCGCCCGCCTCTGCGACCACCTCGGCATCGGCCGCGCCGACGTGGTCGCCTTCGGCGATGCGCTCAACGACGTCGAGATGCTGCGCTGGGCAGGGCACGGCGTCGCCATGGCCCATGCGGAACCCGTGGTTCAGGACGCGGCTGACGAGACGACCACCTCGAACGACGACGACGGCGTCGCTCAGGTGATCGAGCGCCTGCTCGGCTGACGCGGCACGCCCATGCTCACCCGAACGTGCCGACCTCCGGCACGCGATCGGTGCGCCCGTAATGGAGGAAAGTCACGCCGGCCTCGTCGGTGACCGGCGGCCGCAACAGGCGCAGCACCGACGGCAGTGCCCCGTCGTCGAACACCTTCTTGCCCGCGCCGAGCAGGATCGGGTAGACCCAGAGGTTCAGTTCGTCGAAGAGGCCCTCGGCGAGAAGGGTGTGCACGAAGTCGATGCTGCCGATCACGTGCACCTCGCGGTGCGCCTTCCGCATCGCGCCGATCTCGGCGGCGAGGTCATCCCCGACCCGGGTGCTGCCCTGCCAGTCGAGCGCGAGATCTGCATCCCTCGTCGCCACGTACTTCGGGACGCGGTCGAACAACCGGCCGATGTGGCCGTCGGGACCATCGGTGTGGTGCGGCCAGTACGAGGCGAAGATGTCGTAGGTGCGACGGCCGAGCAGCAGGGCGTCGAGGCCCCGCATCCCGTCGTCGACCTCGGCACCCATGCCCGGTGACGGGTACCCCGCCTGCCAGCCGCTGAAGCGGAAGCCACCCGAGGTGTCTTCGCCCACGCCGCCCGGTCCCTGCGCGACGCCGTCGAGGGTCATGAAGAGGTCGATCAGGATGCGACCCTGTGCCGCATCCTGCAGGTCATCGGTGCTCATGTCGTGCTCCCTACAGTCAGCCGTGCGATGTGGAAGGTGGCCGCGAATCCATCCAGCCGCGACTCGTCGCCGCGGACGACCGCGACGACGTCCTGCGCGAGCGCCTCCTCCGGCGTGATCTCGCCGCCGATCAGTCGCCGGATGCCGGGACCGGCGACGATCACCGCATCCGGCTCCCCCTCGGGCAGCCGTCCGCCGACGGGCGGGGCCGGGGGCGCGAGCTGCGCGACCCGGAGCTCGCCGTCACGCACCGAGGCACGGAGGGCGACGTCGCCGACGTGCAGCTCGTACTCGGCATCCGTCGCCGCCTCCGCCTGGAATGCCGTGCGCAATGCCATGGTGAGCGAGTCCGGGGTGACCACGTCGCCCTCCTCGGGGTCGCCCATCGCCTGGAAGCCCCACCGGCCGAGGGCGAGCATGATCGGCTCGAACGACCGACCGTACGGGGTCAGCTCGTAGACGAGGCCGCAGTTCAGCAGGGGCACGCGGCGGACCACCCCGCCCTCCTGCAGCTCCTTCAGACGGGTGGAGAGGATGTTGGTGGGAATGCGCGGCAGGCCCTGCTTGAGGTCGGTGTATCGCCGCGGCCCGACGAGCAGATCGCGGACGATGAGAAGACTCCACCGTTCGCCGATCAGTTCGACGGCCGTCGTCACACCGCAGTACTGGCCATAGCTGCGCGCCGCCATGTCAGGCCGAGGCCGCGTGGTCGGCCACGTGATCCGGACCGTTCTCGACCGCCTCGGGGGTCATGTAGAGGAAGCCGAGGGAGTTGCCGTCGGGGTCATCGAGGTCGCGCGAGTACATGAAGCCGTAGTCCTGCACGGGCTTCGGCTCGACGCCGCCGGCGGCCAGGCCCTTCGCGAGGATCGCGTCGACCTCTTCGCGCGAGTCCTGGCTGAACGCGACGGATACCTGGGCGACCTCGTTCGGGTCGGCGATGGGCTTGTCGGTGAAGGTGGCGAAGAACTCACGTTTGAGGACCATGAAGTAGATGTCCTCGCTCCACACGATGCAAGCGGCGTTCTCGTCGGTGAACTGCGGGCTGATCTGGCAGCCGAGCGCCGTGTAGAACGCTTTCGCGCGCTCGAGGTCGCTGGTGGGCAGGTTGACGAAGACCTTGGTCATGATGACTCCTTTGTCGAGGTGATGACGACGATACTTGCAAATAACAACCTTGCTTGTCAATAGCAAGTTGCGCGCTTGCCGAGCCTCCGATCCACCGCGCGGGGGATGCCACGATTCAGCCGTCGCCCTACGGTGGAGGGATGCCTGCCACTGCGTTCACCCGCACGCCGACCGAGCGACAACGACGATCCGATGTCATCCTCGCCGCCGTCATGTTCGTCGGCGCCGTGCTGAGCGCCGGGCTGTCCTCGATCGCCGAGATCTACGGTGACGAGCAAGCCCCGCTGTGGTGGGCCCTGGTGTACGCCGTCGTCGCCACCGCTCCCCTGGCATTCCGCCGCCGCTGGCCGGGCACGGCCGCCGTGATCGTGGCCGTGGCCTACTTCACGGCCGTCACGATCCGCGTGCCCGAGATCTACGTCGGCAACATCGTGATGTTCCTCACGCTGTACACGGTCGGCGCCTGGATGAACGACCGGCGTCGCGCGATGCTCGTGCGGGTCGGGATCATCGTCGGCATGTTCGTGTGGCTGATCATCACGATGTACCGGGACGCGATCAGCGAGGCGGACAAGGCTGACGTCGCCGCCGGCGCCATGTCGCCCTACGTGGCCTTCATGCTCATCCAGCTGCTGCTGAACGTGCTGTACTTCGGCGGCGCGTACTACTTCGGCGAGCGCTCCTGGGCGGCGGCCGAGCAGCTCGCCGTGCTCGAGCAGCGCACGGCGGAACTGGAGCGTGAGCGCGAGGTCACCGCGGCCCAGGCCGTCGCTCTCGACCGGGTGCGCATCGCACGCGAGCTGCACGACGTCGTCGCGCATCACGTCTCGGTCATGGGGGTGCAGGCGGGCGCCGCGCGTCTGGTGCTCGATCGCGATCCCGCGCAGTCGGCGCGCATCCTCACCGGGATCGAGGATTCGGCGCGCGACGCGATCCACGAACTGCGTCAGCTGCTGGAGACCCTGCGCACGCCCGGCGGCGAGACGACGGATGCGGCGTCCACCCTCGCGCTGGACGACATCGCCGAGCTCGTCGAGGCATCCACCGAGGCCGGGCTGCCGACCGAGTACGCGGTGATCGGGGAGCCGGTGCCGGTGCCCTCGCTGGTCGCCGTGAACCTGTACCGGATCGCCCAGGAGTCGCTGACGAACGCCCGTCGCCATGCCGGCAGCGGGGCTACCGCCGACGTCCGCGTGCGCTACGAGGACGACGGTGTGGAGGTCGAGATCGTGAACACCGGACGAGCGGTCACCCACCTGCGTCCGGGGCTCGGCCAGCTGGGCATGCGGGAGCGGGCCGCCGCATCCGGGGGCACGCTCGAGGTCGCGCCGCGGCCGCTCGGCGGGATGCGGGTGCGCGCCCGCGTGCCCCTGCCCACGGCGACCGGATCGAGCGTGCGATGAGCGACCCGATCCGCGTGCTGCTGGTCGACGACCACGCGCTGCTGCGCGCCGGCTTCCGCACCATCCTCGACACCCAGCCCGACATCACGGTGGTCGGCGAGGCTTCATCGGGGACAGAGGCCGTGGCGCAGGCATCCGCCCTGCGTCCCGACGTGATCACGATGGACGTGCAGATGCCCGACATGGACGGCATCGAGGCGACCCGTCGCATCGTCGCCGATCCCGCGGTCGAGGCCGCCATCGCGATCGTCACGACCTTCGACAGGGACGACTACCTGTACCAGGCGCTGGATGCCGGAGCCAGCGGTTTCCTGCTCAAGAACGCGGGCGCGGAGGACCTGATCGCCGCGGTGCGCGCTCTGGCGGCAGGCGACGGGATGCTCGCGCCCGAGGTGACCCGCCGGGTGCTCGCACGGTTCGCCGCGACCCCCGCGCCGGCGCCCTCACCGGCACCGGCGGCCGTCCCGATCGAGAGCGCCGCGGTGCCGAGGGTCACGCTCGCCGAGCCGCTCACCGACCGTGAGGCCGAGGTGCTGACGCTGCTCGCCGATGCGCGCAGCAATGCCGAGATCGCGCGGGCGCTGTACATCGGCGAGGCCACGGTCAAGACGCACGTCTCCCGCATCCTGCAGAAGCTGGGCGCCCGCGATCGCGTGCAGGCCGTCGTGCTCGCACACCGCATGGGTCTCGCGTAGGCGGCCCGACGCGCCTGCGCGATAGCCTCGGAGCCATGCCCGAATCACCCTCCCTGTCGCGCCCGATCCTGGCGGGGGTGGTGACGGCCCTGGTCGGATTCACGAGCTCGTTCGCGGTCGTGCTGACCGGGCTCGATGCGGTCGGGGCGGATGCGGCGCAGGCGGCCAGCGGACTCCTCGCGGCCAGCCTCACCATGGGTCTCGCATGCGTCGTGCTCGCCTGGCGGTACCGGATGCCGATCACCGTGGCGTGGTCGACCCCCGGGGCCGCCCTCCTCGTCGCGACCGGGACCGTCGAGGGAGGCTGGCCGGCGGCGGTCGGCGCCTTCCTCGTCACCGCCGCCCTGATCCTGCTCACGGCGCTCTGGCCCGCGCTCGGCGCCCTGATCGCCCGCATCCCGCCCTCGATCGCGCAGGCGATGCTCGCCGGTGTGCTGCTGCCGCTGTGCCTGGCGCCGATCACGGGCATCGTCGCGAATCCGTGGGGCGTGGTGCCGGTCGTGCTCACCTGGCTGGTGTTCGCGCGACTCGCGCCGCGATGGGCGGTTCCCCTCGCGTTCGTCGCGGCCGCCGTGGTCGTGGCGGTCTCCCTCATCGGCGCTTCCACTGTGGACGAAGGCACCCCGTTCGACCCCGCCGTGCTGCTCCCCCGGCTCGAGTTCACCGCTCCGACGTTCACGGTGGGGGCACTGGTCGGCCTCGCGCTGCCGCTGTTCATCGTGACGATGGCCTCGCAGAACGTGCCGGGCATCGCGATCATGCGCAGTTTCGGGTACGAGGTTCCGTGGCGTCCGGCCATGCTGGTGACGGGTGTCGGCACGGCTCTCGGCGCGACGGCCGGCGGGCACGCCATCAACCTCGCCGCGATCAGCGCCGCCCTGGCCGCGTCACCGGACGCCGACCCCGACCCGAAGCGGCGATGGGTGGCGGGCGTCTCGACCGGGGTGTCCTACCTCGTGCTCGGCGGGTTCTCCGCCGCCTTCGCCGCACTCGTGGTGCTCGCGCCCGCCGCCGTGATCCCCGCGGTCGCCGGTCTCGCGCTGTTCGCCGCGTTCGGGTCTGCGGTGCAGCAGGCCATCGACGATCCGGGCGAGCGCATCCCCGCGGTCGTGACCTTCCTGGTCGCGGCATCCGGCATCTCGGTGCTCGGGGTCAGTGCCGCGTTCTGGGCCCTCGTCGCCGGGCTCGTGGTCCGCACGGTCCTCCACGCCCGCCGCCCCTGACCCGGGGTCGGCCACCCCCTTGCCGAGCGCACGACTTCTTCACGCGAACATCCTGTGCACTCGGCAGCATCCCGTGCACTCGGCGGCGGGATGCGGGCGCGGCGGACGACGAGGGGCGGGGGTCAGCCGCGGGACGGACGGGAAGGAGTCCGCCACGCGGGGGATGCCCGGGGCCGCCCTGCTCCGTAGCGTGAGGGTATGACGACAGGAATGCTCGAACTCTCCGGCATCACCAAGAGCTACGGCTCTCGGCGCGTGCTCGACGACGTGTCCTTCACGGTGGCCCCCGGCCGCCTGACGGGGTTCGTCGGCGGCAACGGCGCCGGCAAGACCACGACCATGCGGATCGTCCTGGGGCTGCTGTCCTCGGACGGCGGCCGGGTCGACCTCGACGGCGCGCCGATCACGGCCGAAGACCGCCGCCGCTTCGGGTACATGCCCGAGGAGCGCGGTCTCTACCCGAAGATGAAGGTGCTCGAGCAGATCGTCTACCTCGCCCGCCTGCACGGCTTCGGCAAGCAGGAGGCCACCGACCGGGCGACGGAGCTCCTTACCGAGTTGGGCCTCGGCGAACGGTTGAACGACACGATCGAGTCGCTGTCGCTCGGCAACCAGCAGCGCGCGCAGATCGCCGCCTCGCTCGTGCACGACCCCGAGGTGCTCATCCTCGACGAGCCGTTCTCCGGTCTCGACCCGCTCGCGGTCGACGTGGTCGCCGGAGTGCTGCAGTCCAGCGCCGCGAAAGGCGCATCCATCCTGTTCTCCTCCCACCAGCTCGACGTGGTCGAGCGCCTGTGCGACGACCTCGTGATCCTCGCCGGTGGCACGATCCGCGCCTCAGGCTCCCGCGATGCGCTCCGCGCCGAGCACGCCCGCGACCGCTATGAGCTGGTGTCGGCCGGAGACGCGGGATGGCTGCGCACCGAGCCCGGTGTGACGGTCGTCGACTTCGAAGGCGGCTATGCGCTTTTCGACGCGGACGGCCCCGAGACCGCCCAGCGCGTACTCCAGTCCGCCGTGCAGCGCGGCGATGTCGCGAGCTTCGCGCCGAAGCATCCGTCCCTCGCCCAGATCTTCAAGGAGGTCATCCAGTGAGCACCCCCGCCCCCGTCCGCAGCAGCAACGGCATCTGGCTCGTCGCCGAGCGCGAGATCGGATCGAAGCTCCGCAGCAAGGCCTTCCTGATCTCCACCGGCATCCTCCTGGTGCTCGCGCTCGCCGGCATCATCCTCGGCGGCTTCGCCAGCAAGAACACCGACACGACGCCGATCGCCGCGACGGCGGAGACGGCATCCGTCGTGTCGGCGATCCCCGGAGTCGAAGTCACCGAAGTGGCCGACCAGGCCGCCGCTGAGGAGCTCGTGCGCGACGACAAGGTCGACGCCGCGGTGCTGGAAGGCGATGGTCCCTCCGGTTACACGATCATCGCCCTGCAGGATGCCCCGGGCTCGATCGTCTCGGCACTGTCGATCTCTCCCGAGGTCGTCATCCTGGAACCGGCGACCACCAACCCGCTGCTGCGCTACTTCATCGCGATCGCGTTCGGCCTGGTGTTCATGATGGCCGCGGCGACTTTCGGCGGCACGATCGCGCAGAGCGTCGTGGAGGAGAAGCAGACGCGCGTGGTGGAGGTGCTGCTGTCGGCGATCCCGGCGCGCACGCTCCTCGCCGGCAAGGTGATCGGAAACACGGTGCTCGCGATGGGGCAGATCCTGGCCCTCGCGGCGGTGGCCACGATCGGGCTGATCGTCACCGGTCAACGCGAGGTGCTCACGACCCTGGGAGCGCCGATCATCTGGTTCGCGGTGTTCTTCCTGTTCGGCTTCATCCTGCTGGCGGCCATGTTCGCGGCCGCCGCCTCGATGGTGTCGCGCCAGGAGGACATCGGCTCGACGACCACGCCGATCACGATGCTGATCATGGCGCCGTACATCCTGGTCATCGTCTTCAACGACAACCCGCTGGTGCTGACGATCATGTCGTACGTGCCGTTCTCGGCCCCGGTCGGCATGCCGATGCGTCTGTTCGTCGGCGAGGCGCAGTGGTGGGAGCCGCTGCTGAGCCTGGTGATCCTGCTCGCGAGCTGCGTGGCCGCGATCGTCATCGGCGCGAAGATCTACGAGAACTCGCTGCTGCGCATGGGCTCGCGGGTCAAGCTCAAGGAGGCGCTGCGCGGCTGACGCGTCTCGCGCCTCGCGCCTCGCGCCGAGACCCCGCCTTCACGCCGAAACCCCCTGTTGCGGATGTCTGCAGCAGGGGGTTTCGGCGGTTACTCGGGGTTTCGGCGGTTACCCGGTCTCGGCGGGCAAGTACCGGGTCAGATCACGCCGTCGGCGAGAGTGGTCGGGTTGCCGAAGCGGTGGTTCGTGATCGAGACGGCCTGCTCGTGCAGGAACGGCAGGATCTCGACGCGGCCGGCACCGGTCACAGCGTGCGACCACACCGCCACGTCGGGGCTCCCGTCGAGCGCCTCGTGCAGTGCCGCGGCGTCGCCGCCGACGAGACGCACGCGGTGCCACGAGTTCGCCGCCTTCGCGTAGCGCTTGGTCCATGCGGCATCCGACTCGTGCTTCACGGTGACCCCGTGCGCCCGCAGCGCCTTCTCGACGCGCGAGGGCAGCGCCGGCGCCGACACCGTGAACGGGCTGCCGCTGCGCAGGGCGGCGGCGAGCACGCGGATGCCGTCGACGAGTGGAGCGTTCTCGCTGATGCGCACATCGACCGCGACCGGACGGTAGCGGAACAGGTTGCGCTCGACTCCGAGGCCCGACTTGTCGCTGACCGCACCGAACTCGTCGACCCAGGCGCGCTCGTCGGATGCCGCGGCGCGGTGCAGCCATTCAGCTTCGGCCGCGTCGACCTCGGAGGCGGCAGCATCCAGCAGCGCGCCGACCACCGGCACGACGGCCGCGCTCGGCGCGCCGGCCGGGAGCTCCGCCGGAGCCCACTCGCCGAGGCCGAAGAGGTAGTTCGGTCCGCCGGCCTTCGCGCCCGCACCCACGGCCGAGCGCTTCCAGCCGCCGAACGGCTGACGCTGCACGATCGCCCCGGTGATGCCACGGTTCACGTAGAGGTTGCCGGCCTCCACGCGGTCGAGCCAGGTGGCGACCTCGTCGGAGTCGAGCGAGTGGATGCCCGCGGTCAGGCCGTAGTCGACCGCGTTCTGCAGGCGCAGCGCCTCGTCCAGGTCCTTGGCGTGCATGATGCCGAGCACGGGGCCGAAGAACTCGGTCAGGTGGAAGTACGAGCCCTCGCGCACACCGGTCTTGACGCCGGGAGTCCACTGCTTCCCCTCGTCGTCGAGCTTGCGCGGCTTGACGAGCCAGCGCTCGCCCTTCTCGAGCTTCGTCAGCGCCGTGAGCAGCTTGCCGTTCGCGGGCTCGATGATCGGACCCATCTGCGTGGCCGGGTCGTCGGGCAGCCCGACGCGCATCGAGGTCACGGCATCCACCAGCTGACGCTCGAACCGCTTCGAGTCGGCCACCGATCCGACCAGGATCGCCAGCGACGCCGCGGAGCACTTCTGCCCCGCATGACCGAACGCACTGCGGGCCACGTCGGCGGCCGCGAGGTCGAGGTCGGCGGAGGGAGTGACGATGATCGCGTTCTTGCCGCTGGTCTCGGCGAGGAGAGGCAGGTCGGAGCGGAACGAGCGGAACAGCTGCGCCGTCTCGTACGCCCCGGTGAGGATCACCCGGTCCACGGCGGGGCCGGCGACGAGCCGCGTGCCCAGGTCGCGGGAAGCCAGGTCGACGAGCGCGAGCAGGTCACGCGGCACACCCGCGGCCCACAGCGCTTCGACCATCACCGCACCGCAGCGCTGGGTGAGCTTGGCCGGCTTGATGATCACGGCCGAGCCAGAGGCCAGACCGGCCAGCACGCCACCTGCGGGGATCGCGACCGGGAAGTTCCACGGCGGCGTGACCACGGTCACCTTCGACGGCACGAACTCGGCGCCCGAGACGGTCTCGAGATCCTTCGCGCGCTCGGCGTAGTAGTGCGCGAAGTCGATGGCCTCGCTGATCTCGGGGTCGGCCTCGGCGATGGTCTTGCCCGCCTCGTGGGCCATGATCTCGATGAGCTGCCCCCGGCGCGCGGCGAGCTCGTCGCCGGCGCGGTGGAGCACGGCGGCGCGGTCGGCGGCGGGCAGGGCGGCCCACTTCTCGGCAGCGGCGGTGGCTGCGGTGAAGATGCCGTCGAGCTCGGCATCCGTCTCGACCTTCGCGATCGCGATGGTGTCGAGGCCCAGCGTCGATCCGACCGAGCGGATCAGGATCTCGCGCCCCCACGCCCGGTTCGCGGCGATGGCCGGATCGGTGTCGGCCTGGTTCTCGAAGCCCGTCGTGGTGCCTGCGGGAGCCTCCACCGTGCGGTCCTGCACGCGGTGAGGTGCCGGGACGTACTCCGGAGCATCGGTCTCCAGCGCGGCCAGCGAGCGCTCGAAGCGCTCCCGCTCGCGGGTGAGGAGAGTCGGGTTCGAGGCGAGCTCGAACACGGCCGACATGAAGTTCTCCGGGCTGGCGTTCTCTTCGAGCCGGCGCACCAGGTACGCGATCGCGACGTCGAACTCGGCCGGGTTCACGACCGGCGTGTAGAGCAGCAGGCGTCCGACGTCCTTGCGGACGGCCTCGGCCTGGCCGGTCGCCATGCCCAGCAGCATCTCGTACTCGACGAGGGGCTCCGCCTCCCCCTGGGTCCCTGAGCCTGTCGAAGGGCGCGCCACCCCGCGCGCCTGCGCGAGCAGCCAGGTGTAGGCGATGTCGAACAGGTTGTGGCCCGCGACGCCGATGCGCACGGCATCCAGACGCTCGGGGGTCATCGCCCAGTCCAGCACCCGCTTGTAGTTGGTGTCGGAGTCCTGCTTGGTGCCGTAGGTCGCGAGCGGCCAGCCGTGGATCGCGGCGTCGACCTCTTCCATGGCGAGGTTCGCGCCCTTGACGACGCGCACCTTGATCGGCGCTCCGCCCTTCGCCCGGCGGGCCGCAGCCCACTCCTGCAGGTGCTGCATCGCGCCGAGCGCGTCGGGCAGGTAGGCCTGGAGCACGATGCCGGCCTCGAGGTTCTCGAGCCCCGGCTGGTCGAGGATGCTGGTGAAGGCCGCGATCGTCAGGTCGAGGTCGCGGTACTCCTCCATGTCGAGGTTGATGAACTTGGCCTTGCCCTTGGCTTCGGCGCGGGCGGCGAGCTCGTAGAGCGGGGTGAGCTTCTCGACGACATCGGCCACGGCCTCGTCGAACGACCACATCGACAGCTGGCTGACCACGCTGGAGACCTTGATCGACACGTAGTCGACGTCGTCGCGGGCGAGGAAGTCGCGGGTGCCCTGCAGGCGGTGCCCGGCTTCGCGCTCGCCGAGCACGGCCTCGCCGAGGAGGTTGAGGTTGAGGCGGTTGCCGCTCTTGCGCAGCTTCGCGATCGCGGGGCCGAGCTTGGAGGGCGTGGCGTCGAGCACGAGGTGTCCGACCATGGCGCGCAGCACGCGGCGCGAGATCGGCACGACCACGCCGGGCAGCTTCGGCGCCCAGAAGCCGCCGGTCTTGATCGCGGCCCGGAGGTAGCCGGGCAGCAGGCTCGGGGTGATCTCCGAGATCTCGGCGAGCTTGCGACCCGCGACACGCAGGTCTTCGGGGCGCATGACGCCGTCGACGAAACCGACCGTGAACGCGAGTCCGTTCGGGTCTTTGAGCACCTCGGACAGGCGCTGGGCGGCCGGTTCGACGGGGTGCGTCTCACTCTCGGCGAGCCAGCGCTGCACGAGGGCGGCGACGTCTTCTGTGCGGGGAATGGTGGTGTCGGCGGCGACAGGCATCGGGGGACCTTCCAAGAGAGCGCACACCGGGGTTTCATGTGCGGCTGGATCATTGTCCTGCCGGTCGGTAGGCTCCGTCTATCAACCGATTTGCGTGGATTCTGTTCACTCAAGCTGAACGAATGGAACGACCGTGCTCGACGTCAACCGCCTGCGGATGCTCGTGGAGCTGTCGCGCCGCGGAACCCTCTCCGCCGTCGCCGACGCCCTCTCGTACAGCAAGGCCTCGGTGTCGCAGCAGTTGAGCGCACTGGAGCGCGATGTGGGGGTGCCGCTGCTGCGCCGAGTCGGCCGCGGCGTGCAGTTCACGCCGCAGGGGAATGTGCTGGTGACCCAGGCCATCGGCATCCTCGATCAGCTCGAGCACGCCGAGGTCGCCGTCGCGGAGTCTCTCACCGAGGTGACGGGCACCGCGCGCATCGCCGTGTTCCAGTCGACCGCGCACTCCCTGCTGCCGCGTGCGCTCGAGTCCCTCAAGGAGAGGCATCCGGCCCTGCGGGTCGAGGTCACCGAGTGCGACCCGGAGACCGGGCTCGTCGGGGTGTCCAGCCGCGACTTCGACCTGATCCTCGCCGAGCAGTATCCGGGGCGGACCCGCCCGATCCACGCCGACCTCGACCGGGTGGTGCTCGCCCACGACACGATCGCCCTCGCCCGGCATCCCGGAGCGCCCACGCACGCGGATGCCGTCGCCGCTCTGTGGTCGACCCGCGACGAGCCGTGGGTCCTGGAACCCGAGGGCACCGCATCCCGAGCCTGGGCCGAGCAGCTCTGTCGCACGGCCGGGTTCGAGCCCGACGTGCGGTTCGAGATCGCCGACCTCACCGCGCACGTGCGGCTGATCCACGCCGGGCTCGCGGTCGGGCTGCTGCCCGAGCTCGTGTGGGCCGGCGACACCCCGACCGTCGATCTGGCGCCGCTCCCCCGCGAGCCGCGGCGCGAGATCTTCTCCTCGGCACGGCGCGTGTCCGCCGCCGCCCCGTCCATCCGCGCCGTGCGCAGCGCGCTCGCGGACGCCGCGTCGCACAACCTGCCCGCCTGACGAAGACACGCAACGAAACTCGGGAATATGCATGCACATGCATCTGTTCTGTCCCGTGTACCCGGACGAAGGAGTCCGATCCACTCCTTCTGAAAGGCACTTCCGTGAGCACTCCCGTCATCGACCGCACCGCCCCGACCGAGCACCCCGTCCTCGACGTCCTCGCCGGCCGCTGGAGCCCCCGCGCCTTCGACGCGCAGAACTCGATCGACGAAGCCAAGCTCGCCACCGCCCTCGAGGCCGCCCGCTGGAGCCCGTCCGCCAACAACACCCAGCCTTGGCGCTTCATCGTCGCCCGCCGCGGCACCGCCCTGCACGCCCAGGTCACAGGCGCCCTGATGGGATTCAACCAGGCATGGGCGGGCAACGCCGCTGTGCTCGTGGTCGCGATCGCCGAGACGGCCACGGCCGACGGCACGCCGATCACCCACGCCCTGTACGACCTCGGTCAGGCCGTCGCGCACTTCTCGGTGCAGGCCCACCACGACGGCCTCGTCGTGCACCAGATGAGCGGCTTCGACCCGGAGGTCGTCCGCGAGTTCGCCGACCTCGAAGCCCGCTTCGTCCCCACCACGGTCTTCGCCGTCGGCGAGTTCGGCGACATCGAGGCGCTTCCCGAGGTGCTGCAGGAGCGCGAGGTCGCTCCGCGCGTGCGTCGCCCGATCGACGAGACGGTCGTCCTCAGCGCCTGACCCGCGCCCACCCTCCGCTGTCGACGGGGCCCCCGGATTGTCCGGGGGCCCCGTTAGCGTTTCCGGATGGACACTCTCCGCATCACCGGCGCGCGGACGAACAACCTCCGCGACGTCTCGGTCGACGTTCCCAAGAAGCTGCTGACCGTCTTCACCGGCGTCTCCGGGTCGGGCAAGTCGTCGCTGGTGCTCGACACGATCGCCGCCGAGGCGCAGCGACTCGTCAACGACTCGTATTCGACGTTCATCCGCGCGCGGCTGCCGCAGATGCCGGCGCCCGACGTGCAGTCCATGGACGGCCTGACCTTCACGGTGCTGATCGACCAGCGTCGGTTCACGGGCAACGCGCGCTCGACGGTGGCGACCGCGACCGACCTGGCCTCTCTCGTGCGCCTCGTGTTCTCTCGCGTGGGCGAGCCGTCGGCCGGCTACTCCCCCGCCTATTCGTTCAACGATCCCTCCGGCATGTGTCCGACCTGCGAAGGACTCGGCACGGTCTACGACATCGACATCGACGCCCTGATCGACCCCGAGAAGAACATCGACGAGGGGCCGGTGCGGTTCAGCCTGTTCCGCCCTGGCGTGTACCGGTGGAAGCGATTCGCGTACTGCGGGCTGTTCGACCGTGCGAAGCCGCTCAAGGACTACACGGCCGAGGAGATGGACCAGTTCCTCTACGCCGACAAGCTCAAGCTCGACGACCCGGACCCGCGGTTCCCCCAGAGCGCCCGGTTCGACGGCGTGATCACCCGCATGCGCGACGTGTTCCTGAAGCAGCGCCCGGTGAAGATGTCACCCCAGGTGCGTGAAGAGCTCGACCGGCTCGTGACCCATCACACCTGCCCGGACTGCCGGGGCGCGCGAGTGAACGAGGCGGCGCGGGCGAGCCTCATCGACGGGCGATCGATCGTGGACTGGATGCGGATGCCGGTGGCCGAGCTGCACACGCTGCTCGACGCCTTCGACGATCCGCGGGTGGCACCGGCGGTCGAGGGCATCCGTCATGTGCTCGACGCCCTGCTCTCGGTCGGCCTCGGCTATCTCCCGCTCGACCGCGAATCGTCGACCCTGTCCGGCGGCGAGGCGCAACGGGTCAAGATCGTGCGCCACCTCGGCAGCGCCCTGACCGACGTGACCTACGTGTTCGACGAGCCGAGCACCGGGCTGCACCCCGCCGACATCCAGCGCCTCGTCGCCCTGCTGCAGCGGCTGCGCGATGCGGGCAACACGATCCTCGTCGTCGAGCACCACCCGCAGGTGATCGCGGTAGCCGATCACGTGGTCGACCTCGGGCCCGGGGCGGGCTCCGCCGGCGGCATAGTGCAGTTCGAGGGCACGCCCACGGCGTTGCGCGGCAGCGACACCCTCACCGGACGAGTGCTCGCCGAGCCGTTGACGATCCGCGAGACGGCGCGGGAACCCTCGGGTCGCATCACCGTGAGGGATGCTCGATCGCACAACCTGCGCGGGTTCGACGTCGACGTCCCGCTCGGCGTGCTCACCGCGATCACGGGGGTCGCGGGTTCGGGAAAGAGCTCTTTCGCCACGGTGGAGCTGCCGCGCCAGCATCCCGAGTTCACGGTCGTCGGGCAAGACCCGCTGCGCGGCGGAGCGCGGTCGACGACGCTGAGCATCCTGCGCATCGCCGATACGGTGCGCGAGGTGTTCGCGGCCGAGTCGGGCCTCGACCCGTCGTGGTTCAGCTTCAACTCGCGAGGAGCCTGCTCCACCTGCCGTGGGCGTGGGCACATCACGACCGAGCTCGCGTTCCTCGACGACGTCTCGCTGCCCTGTGATGCCTGCGGCGGCCTGCGCTTCAATCCTAAGGCGCTCGGCGTGCGGGTCGACGGCGCCTCGATCGCCGACGTCCTGGCTTCGACGCCCGCCGAGGTCAGCGCGCTGTTCTCCGCCCACCCCGATGTGGTCTCGGCGCTGGAGTGGGTGCAGCGCACCGGTCTGAGCTACATCCCGGTGGGACGGTCGCTCGACACGCTCTCGGGCGGCGAGAAGCAGCGGCTGCTCCTCGCCCGGCATCTCAGTGATCCGCGGCGCGACCCCGCCGACCGGATCATCCTCGACGAGCCCACCTCGGGCCTGCATCCGACCGACGTCGACACGATCAACACCCTCTTCGACGATGTGCTCGATGAGGGCGCGACCCTGGTCGTGGTCGAGCACAATCTGCGCGTGGTCGCGCGCGCGGATCATGTCATCGACATCGGCCCCGGTGCCGGCTCCGACGGCGGGCGGCTGATCTTCGCCAGCACTCCGGCGGCGATCGTGCGCGACGCCGCGTCGCTCACCGGCCGAGCCCTGGCCGTAGCCTCCGAGGCCTGAACACCCTCGGGCCGGAGGGCAGACGCTGGAGCGCCGTTTGTGAGGGGTGCGGCGCGACGCTCCGATCTACAATCGTCGGCATGGCAATCCAGCGAAGGATCAAGTCCGTCGAACAGTCGATGGCAGAGACGCACGACGAGAAACGCTCCCTGAAACGCTCCCTGGGCGTGTGGGATCTCGCTGTCATGGGCGTCGCGGTCGCCGTCGGTGCCGGCATCTTCTCGGTCGGCGCCGAGGCGTCCGCGCGGCATGCCGGCCCGGCCGTCATCGTCTCGTTCATCATCGCCGCGGCCGTGTGCGGGCTCGCGATCCTCTGCTACGCGGAGTTCGCCTCCTCCATCCCGGTCGCGGGTTCCGCCTACACCTTCACCTACTCGACCCTCGGCGAGTTCCTCGCCTGGATCATCGGCTGGGACCTGATCCTCGAGATGCTCATGGCGTCGGCCGTGATCGCGAAGTACTGGGGCGTCTACCTGGGCGATGCGGTGTCCCTGTTCGACCTCGAGATCCCGATGACCCTCCAGATCGGACCGCTCAGCTTCGACTGGGGTCCCGTCGTGATCGTCGCGATCTTCACGCTGCTGCTCGCCCTCGGCACGCAGCTGTCCAGCCGCGTCAACAGCGTGTTCACGGTGATCAAGGTCGCGATCGTGCTGTTCGTCATCGTCGTCGGACTGTTCTTCATCAACGGCGCCAACTACTCCCCGTTCGTGCCGCCGGCGCAGGAGGGCGCGGCATCGGAGAGCGTCTGGACGCAGTCCCTCTTCTCGTTCATGACCGGCTCCGACCCCTCGATCTACGGGGTGTTCGGCATCCTCAGCGGCGCGGCCCTGGTGTTCTTCGCGTTCATCGGCTTCGATGTCGTCGCCACGAGCGCCGAGGAGACCAAAGACCCCAAGCGCACTGTCCCGCGCGGCATCATGCTCGGCCTCGTGATCGTGACCGTCCTGTACGTGCTGGTCGCGATCGTCATCACCGGCATGGTCTCGTACACCGAGCTCGCGAAGCTCGAAGAGCCCTCTCTGGCGAGCGCGTTCGAGCTCGTCGGGGCGACGTGGGCGGCGCAGGTGATCGCCATCGGCAGCCTCGTGGGACTCACGACCGTGGTGATGGTGCTGCTGATGGGCCTCGCGCGCGTCGTGTTCGCGATGAGCCGTGACGGCCTGCTGCCGCGCTCGCTGAGCGTGACGAACGCGAAGCGCGGCACCCCGATCCGCATCCAGCTCATCGTGGGCGTCGTGATCGCGATCATCGCCGGCTTCACGGATGTGCAGGTGCTGGGCGACATGATCAACATCGGGACGCTGTCGGCCTTCGTGCTGGTGAGCATCGGTGTGCCGATCCTCCGCAAGAGCCGACCCGACCTGGAGCGCCCGTTCACGGTGCCGCTGTCTCCGTGGCTGCCGTGGATCTCGGCGCTCGCCTGCTTCTGGCTGATGCTGAACCTCAGCACCGAGACCTGGGTGCGCTTCGCCATCTGGCTCGCGCTCGGCCTGGTGATCTACTTCGCATACTCGCGGCGGCACTCGCTGATCGGACGGGAGCTCGAGAAGGACGCTCTCGGCGGGCTGCACCGCCCACCCCTGCGGTAGCCGCGTCGCAGCGGCCTTGCGACCATCTCCCGAAATGAAGGAGAACTCGCGCTTCGAAGGATGCATTGCAGCATCCGCTCCTTCATAGCGTGAGTTCTCCTTCAGAACGTGCGGCGGTCGCGCGGCTCAGGAGGGAAACGCCTCAGTCGTCGAGCAGATCCGCCTCGATCACGTCGTCGTCGACGGGCGTAAACCGATACTCCGGCACTCTCGTCGTGCACCCCCACCGTCGTGAACGAACGCGCATTAGCCTCGTGGACTGTGAGGCTCGACGAGTTCCGACGCGATATCGCCCGGGTTCTGAAGCACGCGACGCCCATGATGCTCGCCCAAGTCATCCCTCTCGGCGCATCGTTCGTCCTGATCGCGGTAGCACTCGCGCTCGGTCGAGCCGGCTTCGCAGCCATCATCGGAACGACCGCGACGATCAGCGGTCTCGGAACCCTCATCAACGTCGGCGTCGGGATCGGCACCCTGCGCGAGCTCGCCGTCGCCCGCACCGACGGGGGCCTGATCACCTCCGCGATAGCGACGAATCTGCGACTCGCGTCGGCAGTGTCGTTCATCGTGATCGCGGTGAGCGCCGCAACCGCCGTCGCGCTCAGCCTCGCAACGCCGCACAGCTCAGACCTCGTGGTCGCGCTCTGGATCGCGTTGATCCTCCAGCTTCCCGCCAATGCCCTGTCTTCGCACACCAGTGTGCTCGCCGCCGCCTTTCAACACCTCGGGCGAGAGAAGGACAACCTCGTCATCACGCTCACGCGCACGCTCATCGGCCTGGCGATCGGCCTCGCGATCGTCGTCTTCGTGTCCGATCCGCTCGCCGCGATCGCCCTGCAATCGGTCGTCGCCTCGCTCATGGTCATCGCCATGCTCTGGGAACGTCGGCGGCGACTAGTCCGAGCCGGAATCCGGGTCCGCGTTCTCCTCGCCCCCGACTTCTCGCCCCGCCGCATCGGGGATCGCGTCCTGAACTCCCTCGACGGCGCCGTCTTCATGGTGCTGTTCATGGTCGCGCAGCTGGTCGCGGCCAGCATCTCCGCCGAAGTCGCGGCTCAGGTCGCCGCCGGTGTCGCGCTGTGCCGGACCGTCATCATCCCGCTGAAGATGGTGGGCCAAACCGCCGGGCGGATGACGCTTCAGGACCGCGGTCGGGAGCCTGCGTACCGCGCGGCGTCGTACGGCGTCGTCGGCATCTTCGTCGTCCCCCTCGCGCTGTCGCTCATCCTGCTCTCCGCGTTCGGCCTGAGCCCGGTGGGTGATCCGGTGCTGGGTCTGCTGATCGCCCTGCAACTCCTGCTCGAGCCGTTCTCCGGATCGCTGTTCGCCTACATGAAGGTCACCTTCGGCGCCAGAGCAGGACTGCTCGGGCTGATCCTCACCTATCTCGTGCTCGCGCCCGCCGCGCTGATCGTCTGCAGGTTCACGGCCCCGAGCGCGGTAGGCCTGTGGGCCGCTCTGCTCCTCGTCAGGCTCCTCTTCAGCGTGGCGAACCTCGCTGCACTCCGGACGCTCCTGCGCTCACAGCTCCACCCGACCACCCGCCCGAAATGAAGGAGAACTCACGCTTCGAAGGATGCTGTGCAGCATCCGCTCCTTCATAGCGTGAGTTCTCCTTCAGAACGTGCGGCGGTGGGTTGCCCGGCCCCGCAGGGGAAGCGCCTCAGTCGTCGAGCAGTTCCGCCTCGATCACGTCGTCGTCTTCCTCGGGCTCGGGCGCGGGCTCCGGCGTCGTGGAGGTGAGGACGAGGCCCGCACCGTCGGCAGCGACATCCACCCGCACGGTGTCACCATCGTGCACACCGCCCGAGAGCAGCGCGGTCGCCAGCTTGTTCTGCACCTCGCTCTGGATGAGGCGGCGCAGCGGCCGGGCACCGAACATCGGGTCGTACCCGCGCTCGGCGAGCCAGGCGCGCGCATCCGGTGTCACGGCGAGCGTGAGCCGGCGGTCCTTCAGGCGGTCGTGCAGCTGGTCGACCGAGAGTTCGACGATCTGCGCGAGGTCGTCTTCGCTGAGCGCCGAGAACATCACGATGTCGTCGAGGCGGTTCAGGAACTCCGGACGGAACGCCTGCCGCACGAGCGCCATGACCTGCTCGCGCTTGACCTCGGGCGACAGCACCGGATCGATGAGGATCGGCGAGCCGAGGTTCGACGTGAGGATCAGGATCACGTTGGAGAAGTCGACCGTTCGGCCCTGACCGTCGGTCAGACGACCGTCGTCGAGAACCTGCAGCAGCACGTCGAACACCTCGGGGTGCGCCTTCTCGACCTCGTCGAGCAGGATCACGCTGTACGGACGACGCCGCACAGCCTCGGTCAGCTGACCGCCCTGCTCGTAGCCGATGTATCCCGGAGGGGCACCGACGAGCCGGGACACCGAGTGCTTCTCGCCGTACTCCGACATGTCGATGCGCACCATCGAGTGCTCGTCGTCGAACAGGAACTCCGCCAGCGCCTTGGCCAGCTCGGTCTTGCCGACACCGGTCGGCCCGAGGAACAGGAACGACCCGGTCGGACGGCCGGGGTCGCTGATGCCGGCACGCGAGCGGCGAACGGCATCCGACACGGCCTTGACGGCATCCTTCTGCCCGATCAGGCGCTTGCCGAGCTCGCGCTCGAGGTGCAGCAGCTTCTCGCTCTCACCCTGCAGCAGGCGGCCGACCGGGATGCCCGTCCACGCGGCGATGACCGCGGCGATGTCCTCCTCGGTGACCTGCTCGTTGACCATGCGCGGTTCGGCGGGGGTCGCCGCCTCGGCCTGCTCGGCTTCGGCGATGTCGCGCTCCAGGCGCTTGATGGTCTCGTACTCCAGCTTCGAGGCCTTCGTGTAGTCGGCGTTGCGCATCGCGAGGTCGCGCTGGGTGATCGCGTCGTCGAGCTGCTTCTTGAGCTCGCCGACCCGGTTCAGGCCCTGACGCTCGCGCGCCCACCGGGCCTCCAGCCCTGCGAGTTCCTTCTCCATCTCGACGAGGTGCTCACGGAGCGTGCCGAGGCGCTCCTTCGACGCGGCGTCCTTCTCGCGTTTGAGAGCCAGCTCCTCCAGCTTCAGCCGGTCGACCTGGCGCTTGAGCTGGTCGATCTCGACCGGCGAGGAGTCGATCTCCATCTTGAGCCGCGACATCGACTCGTCGATCAGATCGATCGCCTTGTCCGGAAGCTGGCGCGCGGGAAGGTACCGGTTCGAGAGTGCGGCAGCGGCGACGAGGGCACTGTCGGAGATCGTGACACCGTGGTGCGCCTCGTAGCGCCCCTTGAGTCCGCGGAGGATCGCGATGGTGTCCTCGACCGTGGGCTCGCCGACGTACACCTGCTGGAAGCGACGCTCGAGCGCGGCATCCTTCTCGATGAACTCGCGGTACTCGTTGAGCGTGGTCGCGCCGATCAGGCGCAGCTCGCCGCGGGCCAGCATGGGCTTGAGCATGTTGGAGGCCGCGACCGAACCCTCGCCGCCACCCGCACCCATCAGCACGTGCAGCTCGTCGATGAACGTGATGACCTGGCCGTCGGACTCGGTGATCTCCTTGAGGACCTGCTTCAGCCGCTCTTCGAACTGCCCGCGGTACATGGCGCCGGCCACGAGAGCCGAGATGTCGAGGGTGACCAGTTCCTTGTCCTTGAGCGACTCGGCGACGTCGCCGGCGACGATGCGCTGGGCGAGGCCTTCGACGACGGCGGTCTTGCCGACGCCGGGCTCACCGATCAGCACCGGGTTGTTCTTGGTGCGGCGGGTGAGGACCTGGCTGACGCGACGGATCTCACTGTCGCGTCCGATCACCGGGTCGAGCTTGCCCTCGCGGGCGCGGTCGGTCAGGTTGATGCCGAACTGCTCGAGGGCGGACTGCTGGTCTTGGTTCTGGTTGCCGGTCTGCGGGTTGCTCATGCGCTCCTCCTGGAGATGCTCCTTCTGGTCGTCTCCCGCCGACCGGACGGACGGCGGGATCAAAGTTGAGTCGTGTTGACTCAAGTTTAGCACTCGGTCGCATTCTCCTCCAGTCGATGTCCCGCGCCGAGCCCGGCCTCAGCGCTCCCGCTGGACGGCGTCCCAGATCGCGGCCGCGACCGCACGTTTCGAGCCGGATGCCGCGCCGGCATCCGCCCCGCCCGGGCCGAGGATGTGCACGGCGTTCTCGGCGCTCTCGAACCCGCGTTCCCAGCCGACCTCGTTCACGACGAGCAGGTCGACCCCCTTGCGCTGCTGCTTGCGGCGAGCGCGGGCGAGCAGCTCGGCCTCGTCCTCCGGGGTCTCGGCCGCGAAGGCGATGACGAGCTGCCCGGGTCTCCGGCCCGAGGAGAGTGCGGCGACGATGTCCTCGTTCTCGACCAGCTCGATCGCGGGCACTCCCCCGCTCTCCTTCGTGAGCTTGCGGTCCGACACCGCGACCGGCCGATAGTCGGCCACGGCCGCCGCCATCACCACCACGTCGGCGCCCGGGGCCTCCCGCTTCATCGCGTCGGCGAGGTCCGCCGCCGATCCGACGGGGACGACGCGGATCGCCGGATGCCGCACCTCGGCGAGCACGTCGCCTGCGATGTTCGCCGCGACCAGGGTCACCTCCGCGCCGCGGGCGGCAGCCTCGGCCGCGAGGGCCGCGCCCTGCCGGCCGCTGGACCGGTTGCCGAGGAAGCGCACGGGGTCGATGGGCTCGCGTGTGCCGCCGGCCGAGACGACGACGCGCACACCGGCGAGGTCTCCGGGAGCGAGCAGCGCCTGTGCCGCCGCGAAGATCTCCTCGGGCTCCGCCATCCGCCCGGGTCCGCTGTCACCGCCCGCGAGTTCGCCGTCCGCGGGGCCGACGAGGTGCACGCCGCGCTCCCGCAGCGTCGCGATGTTCGCCTGCGTTGCCCTGTTCCGCCACATCTCGGCGTGCATGGCCGGAGCGATCAGCACCGGGGCCTCGGTGGCGAGCAGGGTCGTGCCGAGGAGGTCGTCGGCGAGTCCTGTGGTGATCTTGGCGATCGAGTTCGCGGTCGCCGGCGCCACGATCACGAGTTCGGCGGCCTGGCCGAGCGCGACGTGGCGCACCTTCGCCACGTCGTCGTGCACGCTCGTGGTGACCGGGTGGCGACTGATCGCCTCCCAGGTCGGCAGCCCCACGAAGCGCAGCGCATCCTCGGTGGGCACCACGGTCACGTCGTGCCCACCCTTCGTGAGCAGGCGCACGAGGTGCACCGTCTTGTACGCGGCGATGCCGCCCGTGACTCCGACGACGATGTTCACGTCTCGATTCTGCCCCAGCATCCACCGCCGCGGGCCGACACCGGCATCATCGACCTAGACTTGGCCCCGTGTGCACGGTCGTGATCGATGTCGAGGATGCCGGTGTCGCGAGGCTTCTGGCGGTGCGTGACGAAGACCCCCAGCGGCAATGGGACGCTCTCGGCCCCTGGTGGCCGGAGCAGTATCCGGGGGTGATCGGCATCCGGGATCGTCGCGCGGGCGGGGCCTGGCTCGCCGCGAACCCCGCGGAGCACCGGCTGGCGGTGCTGCTGAACCGCGCTGACGTGCGCGACCTCCCCGACGCTCAGGCCGTATCCCGCGGATCCCTCGCACTCGAGTCGGTCGTGGGCCGCTCCCCCGTCGCCCCGCTGCCCATGCACGGCTTCAACCTGCTGGAGGTCGGGCCCGAGGGCGCGCGCGTGCTGTCGTGGGATGGCGTCGAGCTTCGCGAGACCCCCATCGTGCCCGGCACGCACATGATCGCGCACGACGACCTCGACGACGAGGCGACGCCGCGGATCACCGCCTGGCTGCCCGAGTTCCGCGCGCTGGGTCCGACGGCCGACTTCGAGGACTGGGCGGCCGAATGGACCGCGCTCCTCGCGTCGTCGGCGAAGCTCGCCCCCGAGGACGACCGCGCGATCATCCGCGACAACCGCCCGCACGGGTACCCCACGCAGTCGCTCCTCTATGCGACGGCATCCGTCACCCCCGCAGGCCTCGAGGTGCGCGACCACGCGCTCCCCTCGCCGGCGCACTGGAGCGTGTGAGCGCACATTCCCCGCATTCCGGCGATGCGAGCAACGGATGCGCCACGCCGAGGACTGCGTAGTCATTCCTCTCCTCCACCCGGTCTAGCATGGGAAGCCCGGCACGAAGAGGAGGGCCCATGCCGCCGAAGTCCCGCGGTGTGACCAGCGTCGACGTCGCCCGAGCGGCGGGCGTGTCGCAGACGACGGTGTCCCGCATCGTCAACGGCCATGAAGGCGTCTCGGAGCGGGTGCGCGCCAAGGTCGAGGCGGCCATCCAGCAGCTCGACTACCGCCCCAACCTCAGCGCCCGGAGCCTCGTCACCAGCCGCACCCAGACGATCGGCGTCGTGCTCGGCGACCCGCGCAACAGCTACTACGCCGAACTGCTGCACACCATCAGCGACGATCTCAACCGCGCCGGATATCGCGCTCTCATCCTCAGCGGTCGCGCCGACACCACCGAAGACCTCGCGAGGACCCTGCGGGAGACGAACGTCGACGGCGTCATCCTCACGACGACTCTGCTCTCGCCCGATGACGAGGGTCGCATCGTGTCGCTCGGCGTCCCCGCGGTGACGATGGGCCCCGGGGCCGTGCCGGACAACGACTCGATCTCGCCCGACAACATGGACGGAGGCCGCATCGCGGGTCGCCATCTGGCGTCTCTCGGCCATCGACGCATCGGAGTGATCGCCGGACCGCTCGGCACGACCTCGGTGCGCGATCGGCACGAAGGCTTCCTGTCGGAGCTCGAGGGCGCAGGGGTCGCGTTCGACCCCTCGCTGCTCGACGTCGCCGACCTCGACTACACCCGAGCGTTCGAGGCCGCGACACGCCTGCTGCAGCTGCCGGAGCCTCCCACCGCACTCTTCTGCCACAACGACCTCGTGGCTTTCGGCGCCTTGAACGCCGCGAAAGCACTCGGAATCGGCGTGCCGGACCAGGTGTCGGTGCTCGGGTTCGACGATGTCGCGATGTCGTCGTGGCAGGCCTTCGATCTGACCACGGTGCGTCAGCCGATCCTCGACATGGCGCACGGTGCCGTCGAGCTGCTGCTCGCGCGTCTCGCCGCGCCGGAGCAGGATGCCGCGCACGTGCTGCTGCCCTGCTCGCTCGTCGAGCGTTCGACCACACGGGCGATCTGACCGGAACGCCGACGCCGGCCGGCTCAGGCCGCCGGCACCGCCGAAGCCTCTGAATCCTCGGCGCAGGAGAACCGCGCCCGGTAGGCCGTGGGCGTGAGTCCGAGCACCCTCGCGAAGTTCTGCCGCAACACGGCCGCCGAGCCGAACCCGCACTCGTCGGCGATGTGGTCGAGGGGAAGGTCGGTGCGCTCCAGCATCCGCTGGGCATGGATGATGCGCTGGCGTGCGAGCCAGGCCGCGGGCGTCGCGCCGTACTCGGCCTTGAACCGTCGGGCGAAGGTGCGCGGCGACATCAGGGCTCTGGCCGCGAGCTGATCGACTCCGAGGTCGTCGCGGAGGTGCTCGACGGCCCAGTCGGCGACCGCCGCGAGCGAGTCGGTGGCGACCACGGGGATCGGACGGTCGATGAACTGCGCCTGGCCGCCGTCACGCTGCGGGGGCACCACCATGCGACGCGCGATGCGGTTGGTGAGCTCGGCGCCCACCTCCTGGCGGAGCAGATGCAGGCACGCATCGATGCCGGCGGCGGTGCCGGCGCTGGTGATGATCTTCCCGTCCTGCACGAAGAGCACATCGGGGTCGATGTCGATCTGCGGGTACATGTCGGCCATCACGTGCGCGTACATCCAGTGCGTCGTCGCACGTCGCCCGTCGAGCACGCCGGCGGCGGCGAGGATGAACGAGCCGCTGCAGACGCTCATCACCCAGGCGCCGCGGTCGACCGCGTGCCGGGCGACGTCGAGCAGGAGCGGATCGATGTCGCCCCAGCGCTCGCGCGGCACGGGGCAGAACACGACGAGGTCGGCTTCGTAGGCGAAGGCCAGGTCGTGCTCGACGTTGACCGAGAAGCCGATCTTCGACTTCACCACGCCCGCGTGCGGGGCGACGATGCGGAAGTCGAAGTTCGGCACGCCGTCGGCGGACCGATCGAGCCCGAACGCTTCGCAGGCAACGCCGAACTCGAACGGCGCGAAGCCGTCCTGGATGACGCAGGCCACTGTCTTCATGCACACTCCCGGTTGGCAGTTTTCGTACGATGATAGTCGATTCTGCCACTCGTGACAGTTCAGCATCGAACGTAGCGTTTCTGCCATGATACTCGTCATCGCACTCATCGCTCTGGTCGTGTGGGCAACCGTCGCCACCGTCGTCGAACTCCGTCGCGACGGCTACCACCGCGCGCCGACCGACTGGAGTCGCATCGGTGGTCGCGACATCCACCAGCAGGCCGAGTCCGGGCACGGCTACCGCTGAACCCGGCTCGAGCCGCGGTGTATGGTCGGCTCATGATCCCGCTGGACAACCTCGTCGCCTTCGCCGTCGCCTCCGTCGTGATCATCGTCATCCCCGGTCCGAGCGTGCTGTTCGTGATCGGCCGCTCACTCTCGCTCGGCCGGCGCGCCGGCGTGCTCAGCGTCGTCGGAAACGCACTCGGCACCGTGCCGGCCGTCCTCGCCGTGGCCTTCGGGGTCGGGGCGATCGTCGCCTCCTCCGTGGTGGCGTTCACCGTCATCAAGATCGTCGGCGCCGCCTACCTGGTCTGGCTCGGCGTGCAGGCGATCCGCCACCGCCATGACCACGTCCCGGATGCGGGTCGCGCACCGGCCTCCGCCGCGAAGCTGCTGCGCCAGGGCTTCATCGTCGGGCTGACCAACCCGAAGACGATCGCGTTCTTCGTGGCCGTGCTCCCGCAGTTCGTCGCGCCGGCGGCCGGCCCGGTCTGGGCGCAACTGCTCCTGCTCGGGCTCACCTTCCAGGCGCTCGCACTGGTCTGCGACAGCGTGTGGGCCCTCGCCGCCGGAACCGCGCGCACCTGGTTCGCCCGCTCACCCCGCCGCATGTCGACGCTCTCCGGAACCGGGGGCGTGATGATGATCGGCCTCGGCGGCACACTCGCGCTGACCGGCGCCAAGAGCTGAGCCGATTCCCCCGTGCGGATCGCGGGCACCACGGCTACGCTCGTCGTCATGAGCGAGCCCTCGCAGCCTCCCGCGCACCTGCCCGCCGATCCGCAGTACCCCGGCACGCACACGTTCCCGACCCACGCGTCCAGTGCGCCACCCTCTGATCCGGCCGACCCCGCTGCCCCGGCTGCTCCTGCTGCTCCTGCTGCGTATCCGACCGCCGCCACTCACCCGGCCGGCGCTCCCGCGTATCCGACCGGCTCCGCCTACCCACCCGGCTCCGCCTACCCCAACGGCTCCGCCTACCCGACCGCAACCCCGGGCTATCCGGGTGGAGTTCCGGGCCAGCCCGCGCCGTGGCCGGCCACTCCCGGAGCCCCCACGGCCGTTGCCGGCAGCATGCTCGGCCGCACCGCCTTCGTGATCGCCGTGGTCACGCTCGCGGTCAACCTCATCTCGTCGATCGTCCGACTCTTCATCTACACATCGGACTTCGGGTACGGAGCGGCCTACGCGATCGACGACGCGATCGGCGTGATCTCGTTCTTCGCGTATGCCGTGGCCCTCGTGCTGGGCATCATCGCCGCGCGCCGACCGGGCGCGCGCCTCCTCACCGGCATCGCGATCGGGATCGCCGGAGCCGGTGCTCTCGGGATGATCTTCAGCTGGGTCGGCATCGCGTTCCTGCGCTTCGTCTGAAGCTCAGCCCTCGTCAGCGCCCGGCGCGCACCCGCTCGTAGACGTCGATCATGGCCGCCGTGCGCGACGACTGCCGGAACGCCTCCGAAACCTCGGGAACCGGGGTGGGCGCGGTGCCGGCGGCGATGTCGGATGCGGCCCTGCCCAGGGTCTCCGCGAGCGCGGCCACCCGTCGGGTCTCGAGCTCCCGTCCGGAAACGGTGGTGCCGGCACCCGGAACCGCCCACAATCCCCCGCCGAGCTCGGCCGCGATGTCGGGGTCGCAGATCACGGAGGGCGTGCCGAGGGTGGCCGCCTCGAACGGGGTCATCCCCTGGGTCTCGAAGCCGATCGACGTCTGCACGAGCGCGTCGGCGGCGGCGATCCGCTCCAGGGTCTGCGGGTAGGTCAGCCGTCCGGCGAAGCGCACGCCGTCATGCCCGCGCACGATCTTCTCGGCCGCGGCGCGCTGCCCTCCGCCGCCGATGATCTCGAGTTCCGCGTCGATTCCGGCGGCGACGAACGCCTCGAGGAAGGGAAGCAGGCGCTTCTCGGGGCTCATCCGGCCGAGCCAGACGAACCGGGGCGGTCCCGGCTCCCTGACTGCGGGTCGTGCAGCGAGCGTCTGTGCACGCAGGTCGTCGTCGATGCCGTTCCAGATCACGTCGACCCGCGGGAAGACATCGTGTTGCTCCAGGCGGCGGGCGAAATGCGTCGACGGCGCGGTCACGGCGGATGCTCCGACGGCGAGTCCACGCAGGAACGCCCAGCCGTCCGCGCCGCGCACCGGGTCGCCGATCCCGCGCATCGCCCCGCGGCGCCAGGCGTTCAACACGCCGAGCACGGGCCGGTGCAGCGGGGTCACGGCCGCGATCCCGACGTCGACGCGGTTGTGCATCGTGTGCACGACCGGGATGCCGTGTCGCTGGGCGTAACGGTGACCGATGAACGCCCCCCAGAAGTCAGCTTGCACGTGCACCAGGTCGACCGGCGGGCGGCGGGTCATCGCTCTGTCGAGGAAGCGGTCGGTCGCGCGCCCCGGCCAGCTCATGGAGTACTCGCGGTCGAGCGTGATCGGCACCGAGGGGAGGTCGATGTACGCCCCGCCGTGGGTATCGGATGGCGTGCGCGATCCGTGCATCTTCGGCGCGACGACCGTGACCGTGTGTCCGGCGCGTTCGAGGAACTCCCGCTGGAGCCGCATCGACACCTGCGCGCCGCCGAGGGAGTCGAGGTGCTGATCCCCGAAGAAGACGATGTGCATGGCGGGTTACTCCGCCGCCGACGCGTCGCGGCGCCGTGAACTGATGGGGATACTGTGCATGGCGGGTTACTCCGCTACTCCGGCAACGGCTCGTCGCGGTACAGCGCCTCGAAGGTGTCGAGTGTGCGGTTGATGTCGTGGATCGCGACACCGTCGAGCGAAGCGCGCTGCATCCGCTCGTACTCGGCGGGGTCGGCGGTGAGCACGTCGGTCAGGCGCGCGGCGAGCTCGTCGACGTTGCCCGGCTCGAACAGGTAGCCGTTCTCACCATCGTGCACGAGGTGCGGGAGCGCCACGGCATCCGCCGCGACGATCGGCAGCGCCGACGCCATGGCCTCCATGGTCGCGATGGACTGCAGCTCGGCGATCGACGCGATCACGAACAGGCTCGCTCGGGACAGCAGTGCCCGGAGCTCCTCGTCAGTGGTGCGCCCGTGGAACGTGACGCGGTCGGCGAGACCGAGCTGCGCCGCCAGGTGCTCCAGCTGCTTGCGCTGGTCGCCGCCGCCGACGATGTCGAACGTGGTGTCGAGGGCCGGGTCGAGCTTCGTCATCGCCTTGAGGATGACCTCGACCTGCTTCTCGGCCGTGAGGCGTCCGACGAAGACGATGCGGTTCTTGTCGCGCGGGGCGATCACGGGCGAGTACTGCGTGCGGTCGATGCCGCAGCTCACCGGGATCACTCCCTCCACCTCGACCGTCTTCTCGAGGAAGTCGGCGGCGCGACGCGTCGGGGTGGTGATGGCACGGGTCTTGTCGAAGGTGCGCTTGGCGTCGGCCCAGGCGAACTTGAGCACGAGGTCGTCGATGAACTTCGGCATGGTCGTGTGGTCGAGGATGTTCTCGGCCATGACGTGGTTGGTCGCGATGACCGGGATGCCGCGCTCGTTCGCGATGTAGGCGAGGCCGCGGCCGATCACGATGTGCGACTGGATGTGCACGACATCCGGCTGCACCTGGTCGATGACCTTGCGGGCGTAGTGCTTCGAACGCCACGGCCACACGAACCGCAGCCAGTCGTGCGGCGCCCAGCGCACCGACGGCAGACGGTGCAGCGTCATCGGCTCGCCCTCGATGACCTCGGTGTGCGGCTGCGCGCGACGGTAGGCCTGGTTGGGGGCCACGACGTGCACGTCATGTCCGCGCTGCACGAGCCCTGCGGCGAGGCGCTCGGCGAAGCGGGCGGCGCCGTTGATGTCGGGCGCGAAGGTGTCGCAGCCGATCACGATCTTCAACGGGCGGGGCGCGGGGGCGGCGGCGGGGCCGCTCGACGGATCGATCGGATCGTCGGAGGAGGTCACAGACATGCTGCCTTACGATGTGGCGGCCAAGGGAAAGCCCTGGTCGGGGCGCTGGCCACTCTACCCGAGGGGTCTGATCGGACAGCGGCGGCATACCGGCATCCCCTCAGCCTCAGCCGATACCGTGGAGCCATGCGACTGACTGCCGACGCCGATCCCCAGCTGTGGATTCCCGTGACGGACTCGCTCGGGTGGAAGGGCCGCCGGCATCGCAAGGCGGCGATCCGCATGCTCCTGGGTCAGGTCAACGCCGCCGTGGGTGCGACCGAGCGCCCCGGGTCCCGGTTCGGCGCGTGGGCGATGAGCCAGGCGGCGCCGATGCTGATGAAGCGGGCGGATGGCCGCGTCCTGGTGTGGACCTGGAAGGCCGAGCCGGAGCTGGTCGTGGCGATGGCGTCGGCGCAGGTCCTGACCCCCGATGTGCGGATCGCTCGCGCATCGATGCCGATGGACTTCGACGACACGGAGTCGTTCCCCACCCGGCTCGGCGTCGGTGAGAAGCTGCTCGTGCCGATGCCGCCTTCGCCGGCGTCGCCGCCCTTCGCGACCTACACCTGGGACACGGGCACCCATCTGGTGACGCTGACCGCGGTGTGCAGCGACAAGGAGCGGTTCGGCACCCTGACCGGCGCGCTCGACGATCTGGCGCGCAGCATCCGCATCGCCGACGACCTCACCGGTGGAGAATCCCCCGGCGTGCTGCGGCTCGATCCCGCCTGAGCGCGCTCGCCCTTCACAACTAGTGAAGTCAGGTAACTATGTATTAGCATCAGCATTATGAACCCGCTGCTGCTCGACCGCCTGCTCCAGATCGGCGACCTCTTCCAGCGCGACATGGCGCGGGCGTTCGACGGCACCGGCCTCACCACGGCACGCGTGCATCTGCTGTGGATGCTGCAGCACGCCGGGCCCTCGACGCAGCAGACGCTGGCCCGCCTGTG
This sequence comes from Microbacterium sp. GQ128, assembly GCF_059758615.1. NCBI lineage: Bacteria > Bacillati > Actinomycetota > Actinomycetes > Micrococcales > Microbacteriaceae > Microbacterium > Microbacterium sp. GQ128. The sequence continues at coordinate 676,123 of NZ_JCAXDY010000002.1, read as the reverse complement.
CGAGGTCACTCCGCGCAACATCACCGGCCTCGTCGATGCGCTGGAAGCATCCGGTCACGTGCGCCGCACCCCGCACCCGTCTGATCGGCGGGCGGTGCTCGTCGAGCTGACCCCCTCGGCCACCGAGACGATGGCGCAGATGCAGAAGGAGCACGCCGAGCTCAACGCGACGCTCGTCGCGGCCGTCGCCCCGGAAGATCGCGACGCCGTGGAGCGCGGCATCACCGCCATCGCCACCCACCTCGAGCAGCTCGTGACTCAGGCGGCGAGCGAGCCGGGGAAGGACGCCCCGTGAGCGCCGAGCCGAGCGTGAGTCGGGCGCACCAGCCCACCCCGCCGCCCACCCCGACCCGCGCCGCCCGCATCCTCAACATGCTCCACCGTGCGCTGATCGCCGAGCTCCGCGTGTACTCGAGCATCGGTCGCGCGATCGCTCGGCGCCCTGCGGTCCCGGAGGGCGGCACCGGCATCGGCTACCACCGCCCGGTGCTGACCGTGCTCATCATCTTCATCGTGCTGTCCGCCGTCGAGATCCCGATCCTCGATCTGATCGTGCACCCGTGGCCGGCGGTGCGCATCCCGATCCTCATCCTCGGGATCTGGGGGCTGACCTGGATGATCGGGCTCCTGTGCGCGATGCTGCTTCGTCCGCATGCCGTGGCGCCGGACGGCATCCGAGTGCGGAGCGGCTTGGAGGTCGACGTCTTCGTCCCCTGGGATGCGGTCGCCTCGGTGGCGATCTCGAAGCGCGTCGACGAGCCGAAGCAGCCGCGCATCTCCGACACCGACCACGGAGCCGAGTACGCCGAGCGGATGCAGGACGAGACGAACATCGAGATCGAACTGGAGCGTCCGTTCGCGATCCGCCTTCCCGGCCTCGCGCCGCGCGGCGGTGAGCACCAGGTCACCAGCATCCGGCTCTGGGCGGATGAGCCGCGCGCGTTCCTCGACGCCGCCCGTCCGTTCCTGGCCGCCGCCGGCTGAGCGCGCGCGACAACGCGGCTCAGTCCAGTCCGCGCTCCGCGAGCCACTCCTTCGCGACCCGCGCGGGCACTCGCACCAGCCACGCATCCGTGATGATCTCCGTCAGCCGATCGCGGTCGATGACGTCCAGACGCACGAGCAGTCCGGGGTAGCCGTCGAAGTGCGGGATCGTGAACAGAACCTCGGGCTCTGCGGCGAGCAGCGCCTCCTTCTCCTCGAGGTCGGCGACGCGCACCGCGAGCACCGTTCCCGCCGGCCACTCCCGCCCGAGCTCCGCGAGCTGCCGCAGGTCGGTCGCACTCGGGCCGCGGAGCCACGCGAACTGCCCGCTCTTCAGCCGCCACGCCGCCTCGCCGGTGTGACCGCTCACCGCTTCCTCGGCCCCCGGGAGGGCGAGGGCGATCGCCCGCGCGTCGTCGATGCTCGCCATCCCGCCATCGTCGCGCACGCGGGCGGCCGCCACAACAGACAGACACGCGAGCGCGCACGCGAGATCAGGCACACACGCGAGATCAGGCATGTCCGCGGGCGTTCCGCCTGATCCCGCGCGTCCGCCTGATCACACGCCCTTGCTCAGCGCAGGATGCGCAGCGTCCGCACCTCGAACGGACGCAGCTGCAGTCCTCCACCGGTCCGCGCGTCATCGATGTCGTCTTCGATCAGGCTCACCTCGCGCACCTCGCGGTGCTCGAACCCGACCGAGAGCTCACCGGTCGCGCGTCGTCCAAGTGCCTCGTACACGCGCACGATCACGTCGCCGGACCCGTCGTCGGCGAGCTTGACCGCCGACACCACGATGCCCTCGCCCTGCACCGACACCAGCGGCTCGACCTCGCGCGCACCGCGCACGACGCTCGGGAGCGCGTTGATCCGGATGCCCTCGGCCGTCGCGATCGCCGCATCCGCACCGATCACGAAGCCCACCTCGATCTCGTGGTGACCGTGGTCGGTGTCGGGATCGGGAAACCGCGGCGCCCGCAGCAGCGACAGTCGCACGGTCGTCGTCACGGCGTCGTCCGACACCTCGCGCGACGTGTCGTAGCCGTAGATGGAGTCGTTCACGAGGGCGACGCCGAAGTCCTGCTCGCGCACCAGCACGAACCGGTGCATCGAGGTCTCGAACTTCGCCGCCTCCCAGCTGGTGTTCGTGTGCGTGACCCGTGACTGGTAGCCGAACTGGGTCTCGGCGTCGGTGTGCGCGGCCTGGATGTCGAGCGGGAAGGCGAGCTTGAGCAGCTTCTCGGTCTCGTGCCAGTCGATCTCGTTGCGCAGCAGCACGGTCCGCGAGTCCGGCTGCAGGATGATGGTCTGCTCGATGGTCGACTCCGAGAACGGACGGACGACCACGATCTTCGCGGCCCGACCGACCACCGATGCCTCGATCGACGTGACGGCGGTGAGGTCGTCGACGCTGTTGCGGTAGTACCGGTCGATGTCCCACGCATCCCACATGTTCGGGAAGTCCTGGTGCAGCTGGAACAGGTTCGCCGCCTTGCCCGCAGCCACCGCCTCGCGCTCGGTGGCTTTGTCGACTGCCGAGACGATCAGCCCCTCGGCCGAGACGAGCACCGAGACGAGCTCGTTCTCGAGCCGCCAGCCACCGTCTTCCTCCGTGAGCGACACCGGCGCCGCCGTGGGCTCAGCCACGAACGCCGCCCCGAGGGCGCGTCCGCGACCGACCGACGTCGGCTCGAACTGCAGCGCGCGGTCACCCTCGCCCGCGAGCGAACGGCGGGCGGCATCCGCGATGTCCTGCGCATCCGAGAGCACGTCCGACAGCACGGCGACGGCCTCGCGGTGCACCCACGCGATCGACGTGCCGGGCAGGATGTCGTGGAACTCGTGCAGCAGCACGGCCTGCCACAGCCGATCGAACTCGGCCTGCGGGTACGCGGCACCGGTGCGCACGGCATCCGTCGCCGCCCACAGTTCGGCCTCGATCAGCGCGTGCTCCGCCCAGCGGTGCAGCGCCTTGGTGGCGTGCTGGCTGGTGAGGGTTCCTCGGTGCAGCTCGAGGTACAGCTCGCCGACCCAGACCGCCGGATGCGGCAGCTCGGCCTTGGCGGCGTCGAAGAAGACGTCCGGATGCTCCCACACGACCTGCGCGCTGCCCTCAAGATCGCGCAGGCGCTCGGCCTTGCCCGTCATCTCACGGGTCGTGCCGCCGCCGCCGTCGCCCCAGCCGACCGGGGCGATCGACCGGGAGCTGAGCCGGTTCTCCTTGAACTGACGAGAGGCCTTCGCGACCTCCATGCCGCTCAGCTGCGAGTTGTACGTGTCCATCGACGGGAAGTGCGTGAACACCTGCGAGCCGTCGATGCCCTCCCAGAGGAACGAGTGGTGCGGGAAGACGTTCTGCTGGTTCCACGAGATCTTCTGTGTGAAGAACCACTCGAACCCGGCACGGCGCATCAGCTGCGGCAGAGCGGGCGAGTACCCGAAGCTGTCCGGCAACCACACGCCCTTCGACCGGATGCCGAACTCGCGCTCGAAGAACCGCTGGCCGTGTGAGAACTGCCGCACGAGCGACTCCCCCGTCGGCATCACGGTGTCGGACTCGACCCACATGCCACCGAGCGGCAGGAAGCGCCCGGCGGCGACGGCGGCCTTGACCCGCTCCCACACCTCGGGGCGGTGCTCCTTGATCCAGGCGTACTGCTGCGCGCTGGACATGCCGTACTGGAACTCGGGCTGCTCCTCGATGAGCGTCGTCATCGACGAGGTGGTGCGCGCGACCTTGCGGATCGTCTCGCGCACGGGCCACAGCCAGGCCGAGTCGATGTGCGCGTGACCGACGGCCGAGATGCGGTGCGCGCTGGCCTCGGCGGGCGCGGCCAGCACGTCGGCGAGGCGGGCACGGGCGTCGCCCGCGGTCTCCACGATGTGCTGCAGGTCGAGAACGTCGAGAGCGTCGTCCATGGCCTGCAGGATGCGCATGCGCCGCGGCGAGGTGGCCGGCAGCTCAGCCTGCAGCTCGAACAGCACCTCGAGGTCGAGCGACAGGTCGAAGACCTCCTGCTCGAACACGGCCAGGTCCATCCGCCGCGCGCGGTACAGCGGCTCTTTCGAGGAGGTGAGGATGTCGCCCTCCTGCGTCGGCAGGAAGGGGTGGTAGTCCAGGAGCACCGGGTTGGATGCCGCCTCGAGGTACAGCTCGACCGGCTCGTCGCCCTCGGCCGTCTCGGTGATCGGCACCCACTGGTTGCGCGGGTTGATGCTCTTCACCGGGATCGGGTCGGATCCTGCGGCGTTCGGACGGTAGGCCAGGGCCTCGCACTGGAAGCCGGTCATGTTCACGTCGAAGCCGAGGTCGATGAGCGCTTCGACCCGGCGCCCCGCCCACTCGGCGGGCACGCGCCCGGTGAGCCGGAACCAGGTCGTCCCCCAGGCGGGGCCCCATGGTGCGCCGACGACGCCGGGCTCGAACGCGAGGGCGAGCCCCTCGGCGGGTGCGATCGGCTCGCCGGGCAATTCGTGGATCTCGACGTCCAGCGGCACGGACGCCGAGTGGATCGCCGGGCGGATGCGCTCCTCGAGGACCCGCTTGACGCGGCCGACGGTGAGCGAGGTGTCGTCATGCATGGGAATCTCCGGGCTCGACGGTGAGGGCTGGTCCGCGGCGCGACGGGCGACGCCGTGTTGATGCTATCGGATTTACTAAAACGATCTAGTAGCCAAGTCTAAGCGCATCGTCACTTCTTCCGCGAGATGGAGATCGGTTCCGTCCTCGGCGGCCCCTCAGGACCGTTCCGTCATAGTGACGAGCGCGACGATCACGTAGAGGACCACGCTCGGGAGGACGGCGACGATCGGGTTCGCTGAGTCCGCCAGGACGCCGACGAGAATCGCCGCGGCGCCGGCGGTGAAGGAGCTGAGAAGCGAAACGACCGAGGTGGCACCCGCGCGCTGGTCGTCGGACACGACCGCCTGGAACTCGGCCTGACAATACACGCTGATCGCGATGTGAAGGAGGACATGAATCCCGAAGCAGAGAACGATGAGCACGACAGGAGCGAAACCGGCGAAACCGAAGATGGCGGCAATGTTCGCCGCGACGAGCACGTAGAAGACCCTGCGATCGATCCGACGGTTCCCGACCAGTTGCCCGCCCAGGACGCCGGCGATCTTCATCACCGCGAACCCCGCAAGGACCGCGAAGATACCGGTGCTCCCCAGGCGAAGTTGCCAGAGAAGGAAGGGCGCGACGAGCGCAGCATCCGCCGCAATCGACAGCCACGCGCGCGGATGTCTGGCGATTGCGCCCAGCCCGATCAGATAGGACCGCAGCGGCTCCAGGTGTCGCCGACTTGACGTTCGATCCTTCGGCCGCCAGAGGAAGAAGCAGAGTCCCGCAATACCCATGAACAGGGCCCCCAAGCCCCAGATGAGTCGCGGCTCCCTGAGAAAGCCGAGGAGCCCGATCCCACCGCCGAGGAGCGAGGTCGCCGATCCGAGAACCGCAACGAGACCGATGATCTTGCGACGATCATGGGCGCCCACATCGCCGATCCTGTTCAAGATGAATGCGATCGAGGTCCCACTCATGGCCGCCGCGCCGATCCCGGCGATGGCTTCGGCAGCGAAATCAGACCAGGCCCCGAAGGCTAGGAAGAAGAGAACGAGACCAACGAAACGGAGACCGTTGCCCATCTGAATGGCGGCCCAGTGCGATCTGCGATCGAAGATCATGGCCGATGGAAGCTCTGCCACGGCGACGCTGATATTGAAAGTCGCTGTCAGGGCACCGATTGCGACGACGGCGTATCCGCGATCGTGGAAATAGAAGTTGTCGAAAGCGCTGAAGCATCCGACCCCGATCCCGCTGATCGCGAGGAATACCCAGATTCCAAGACCCGTCTTCTTGACCATCACATGAAGAGAGGGCCGGTGTAGGTGACTCGCCGCGCGGCCACGCCGCCGTGCGCCAGCTGCCCGCATGGGGGGAACTCGGCCTGTGCAGGGTCGTGCAGGGCGCTCATGTATCTCCTTGCAAAGCGGGGGCCAGAGCCAGGGTTGTCGCGCCACCCGCGGAGGGGCAAGGGTAGAGCATCGGCATTCCGATATGAGAGAGATCCGGTTCGCGTTTGCCGCCGAATCTCAGGATCGTGCCCGCGCGACCGACCGCTTCAAACGCATCGTCACTTCTTCCGCGAGACTAAATCGATCAAGTATTGTGAGGGACTATGACTCCGGCGAAACGCGTCACCATCGCCGACATCGCGCGCATGGCGGGAGTCTCCCCCGGCGCCGTCTCGTTCGCTTTGAACGGCCGCCCCGGCGTGAGCGACGAGACCAGACAGCGCATCCTCACGATCGTTGAGGAGAACGGCTGGCAGCCGAGTTCCGCAGCGCGCGCGCTGGTCGGGGCGCGCGCCAACACGGTCGGATTCGCGCTCGCCCGACCCGCCCGGTCGCTCGGCTCCGAGGCCTTCTTCACCGACCTCATCGCCGGTATCGAGTCACGACTGTCGGAGAGCAAGGTGAGCCTGCAGCTGCGGCTGGTCGCCGACATCGCGGAGGAGATGGAGGTGCACCGGCAGTGGCGCTCCTCCAACCAGGTCGACGGCTTCATCTTCATCGACCCCCGCGACGGCGACCCCCGCGTCGGGCGCATCGAAGCTCTCGACGCACGGGCCGTGATGATCGGCTCCGAACCCGCCCCCGAAGGCTCGGTGCCGAGCGTCTGGATCGGCGACGACACCGTCGCCGAGACCCTCTTCTCCTACCTCGCCGCCCTCGGGCACGCCCGCATCGCCTATGTCGCCGGCCCCGCCGAACTCGAGCACACGCGACTGCGCGCCGAGGTGCTCGAGCGCATGTCCGCCGATGGCCTCGAGGGCGAGATCATCACCACGGACTTCTCGCCCGCGCGCGCCTCCGCCGTGACGAGAGCGCTGCTGTCAGGCCGGCAGCATCCGACCGCGATCGTCTACGACAACGACGTGATGGCGGTCGCGGGTCTCCGCGTCGCCCAGGAGATGGGCCGCGCCGTGCCGCGCGACGTCTCCCTCGCCTCGTTCGACGACTCGGTCATCGCCGGTCTCATCAACCCGTCGATCACGGCGATGACGCGCGACACCTTCGAGCTCGGCGAACGCGCCGCCACCCTCCTGCTGCAGCAGATCGAAGCGGGAGTGAACCTGCCGAGCGTCGAGGGCCCGACGCCCGTGCTCACCGCGCGCGAGAGCACGGCTCCACCTGCGCGCACGGCCTGAGCAGCCGTCAGCCCTGGACGACGGTGTTGACCGATCCGTAGGGGTCGACGACGTCGGCCGACAGGTCGGGACGGATGAGACGACGGATGCCTCGCGCGTCGAGCACTGCGGGGTCGAGCGCGTCGCGCGACGTGACCAGTGCCGGATCGAGGCCCGCGGCACAGGCATCCACCCAGGCCTGGAACACCGCACCGCCCGGGCTCAGCGCCGCTCGACTCACCGGCACCTCGCGGTCGTCGACGTCCACCACGATCGCCGTGTCCCTCACGGGCGGCGCGACCCGCTGCCGAAGCTCCGGGATGAGCTCGGCAAGGCGCCGCCCGATCGGCTTCGCCGCACCGTCCTGCCCGATCAGACCGAGCGAGTACTCCAGCTCGGGGAAGTCGCCGAGGTCGCGGCTCACGTCGTGCGAGCACCACCAGGTGATGCCCCAGAGGTTCTCGGTGCGCGCCGCCGAGCGCACGGTCGCCTCCAGGAAGCCCGGCATCTCGTCGTCGGTGAGGCAGTTCGACGGAGCGCCCACCTCCTGCAGCCACACCACCCGGTCAGGGTCGGTCGCGAAGGCGCGGGAGAGCTCGATCAGGTACTCGGCATGACGATCGGACGCGACGGAGCGACCGCCGTAGCGCTGGGCGGTGCCGTTGAAGATCCAGGAGTGGATCGTGGTCATGGCACCCAGCCGCGACGCATGCGCCGGGGTGAAGCCGTGGCCGTCCATGTACCAGACCGCGTCGTACTCGCTGTGGACGTGCGGGAGCCCCGGCGCCGCAGCCTCCGCCGCCGCCAGCAGAGTCGAGATCCAGCCACCGGCCTCGTCCTCCGTGACCGGCCACGGCGACGGATGCGTGTGCGCGGAGAACTGGTTCGTCTCGTTGCCGAGCGTCAGACCGAGGAAGTTCGGCGCATCGCCCAGCGCCCGCCCGAGCCGGTCGACGAGTGCGACCTGCCCCTCGAGAGCGCGGGGATCGGTGAACATGTTCTTGTCGTGCCACGTGTACAGCCACGACGGGACGAAGTCGAAGCTCGAGAGGTGCCCCTGGACCACGTCGATCCCGGCCCCCATGCCGAACTCGCCGGCGATGTCGACCACGGCGCGCACGTCGTCGATCGCCTTCTGCCGGATGAGTGTGCGGTTCGGCTGCAGCACGGTCCACAGCGGGAAGACCCTGACGTGATCGAGCCCGAGCTCGGCCAGTGCGGCGAAGTCACGGCGCACGTCGTCGGGAGTGAAGTCGAGCCAGGAGTGCATCCAGTCCTTGGACGGCGTGTAGTTCGCCCCGAACCTCACAGGGGCATCGAGGGCGCCGCGCTGCGTCATGTGTCAGACCTTTCGGACGTGCCCTTCGAGGAGGGCGGATTTCGCACCACTATAACGCTTGAGCAACAAGGCGCACCCATCTTCTGCCGATCGCCGCAAGGCCCACGCGCGCGGGCCTTGACAGGCGCGGAATCGGATGGTTTCATCTGCTAAAGCGTTCCAGTGCCATTTTGATGGACGGAAGGCAGAATCGCCCGCCTCGAGGAAGAAGCACGATGAAGATTCGGACACGCATTGCCGCCCTGGCAGGATTCAGCATCGGCGTTCTGGCGCTGACGAGTTGCACCGGGGGTGGCGCCACCGCCGGTGACGCGGGCCCCATCGACACCTCGGGCGACCTGAGCGGCACCATCCAGTTCCAGACCTGGTCGCTCAAGAACGAGAAGTTCACCCCGTACTTCGAAGACCTCATCGACGCGTTCGAGAAGGAACACCCCGACGTCACGGTCGAGTGGCTCGACCAGCCGGGAGACGGCTACCAGGAGAAGATCCTGAGCCAGGCGAACGCCGACACCCTCCCCGACGTGCTCAACCTGCCGCCCGACATCGCGTACCCGCTGGTCGCGGCGGGCAAGCTGGTCGACCTCGAGACCGCCGACCCCGACCTGAAGTCCGCCTACAACACGGGTGCCTGGGAGGCCTACAGCCAGTACCCGGGGATGGAAGGCACCTTCGGGCTGCCCTGGTACCTCTCCAGCGACGCCTCCTGGTGGAACCTCGCGCAGCTCGCCCCCTTCGGCGTCACCGAGGAGAACCTCCCGACCACGGTCGACGAGCTCCTCACGCTCGCGAAGGACGTGGCCACCGAGTCCAACGGCAAGGTGCAGCTCCTCTCCTCGATCCCGGCCCTCGACACGTTCACGGCCGCCGGCATGGAGGTCATCAACGACGAGGGCGAGTTCGACTTCAACACCGACGAGGCCGCCGCGATCATCGAGAAGTACGCCGACGCGTACGCCGCGGGTGCGATGCCCGCCGAGGCGCTTACCGGTGACTACGGCGGAAACGCGGAGGCGTACATCCAGGAGAAGGTCGCCTTCACCACCGGCGGCACCGGCTTCACGACCGACCTGCAGAAGGACGCACCTGCCCTGCTCGAGAACACGGTGGCGACCCCGCGCCTCGGTGTCGCACCGCTGTACGTGCAGGGTCTCAACGTCTCGGCCGACTCCGACAACAAGGAGGCCGCGCTCGCCTTCGCGGAGTTCGCGACGAACCAGGAGAACCAGGTGGCGTTCTCGTCCCTCGCCGTCGGCACCGCCCCCGGCACGGCCGAGGGTGGCGACGAGGTCGTCGACAACATCGCCGCCACGGTCACCGACCAGAAGCAGCTGTCGGCGATCGACACGGTGTTCGGCGCGATGAAGGACGCCAAGGCGCTGCCCTTCCAGTGGACGTCCGACATGGCCACCTACATGACCCAGCAGATCGCCCTCGCAGTCAACGGCGAGGCGGACGCGAAGGCCCAGCTCGACAAGATCGTCGAGTACGCCAACGCCAACCGCGTGGACAAGTAAGCCATGCGTGCGAGCACCGGCATCCCGGCCAGCAGGAAGACCACGATGAGATCCCACCGGTGGTTCACACCCTGGCTGCTCCTCGGGCCCGCCGTCGCCTGGGTGCTGGTGTTCGCGCTCTGGCCGTTCCTGAACACGGTCTTCCTCAGCTTCACCGACGCCAAGCCCTTGCGGACGCCTGAGTTCGTCGGCGGCGCGAACTACGAGCGCATGTTCGGCGACGAGATGTTCTGGAACGCCCTCACCACGTGTCTCATCTACGTGGTGGTGTGCGTGCCCCTGCTGACGATCCTGCCGCTCCTGCTGGCGCTCCTCGTGCAGAAGAAGCTCCCCGGCATCTCGTTCTTCCGCACCACGTTCTACTTCCCCGTGATCGCCTCGGTGGTCGTGGTCGCCCTCATCTGGACCTGGCTGTTCGACAGCCGGGGCATCATCAACCAGACGCTCGAGTTCCTCGGGCTGGTCGACAAGCCGATGGCGTTCCTCGTCGACCGCTGGCTGCTGCTCGGCTGCGCCATCCTGCTCACGGTCTGGAAGGGCCTGGGCTACTACATGGTCGTGTACCTCGCGGCGCTCGGGAACGTCGGCAAGGAGCTGCACGAGGCGGCGATGCTCGACGGCGCCGGCTCGTTCCGTCGCTTCCTGTCGGTGACGATCCCCTCGGTGCGCGGCGCGATGCTCCTCATCTCGGTGCTCATCGCCGTGTCCGCCATGAGGGTGTTCGCCGAGCTCGACGTGCTCTCCAAGAGCACAGGCGGCCCGGGCGGATACGACATGTCGCTCGTGATGCTCATCCGCCAGGTCGGCTCCGGCCTCAACGGGAACATCGGATACGCCTCCGCCATCAGCGTGGCGCTGTTCCTGCTCACCCTCATCCCCCTCGTCGCGATCGCCGTCATGAATCGCGAGAAGAAGGCGAAGGTCTCCGCATGAGCACGCTCACGCCGCCCCGCTCGACCGACGACGCCCGCCCCTCCGAGGAGCTGTCGGCACCGCCCCGGGAGCGCATGTTCCGCCGCCGCGGCTCCGGCGACTTCAGCAAGCCGACCCTCGGCGGGCTGATCGGTCGATACGCCCTTCTCCTCTTCGTGCTCGTGCTCGTCATCGGGCCGTTCATCTGGCAGCTGTCGACGTCGTTCAAGGGACCGCAGGAGAACATCTACTCGTTCCCGCCCGAGCTCATCCCGCGCGAGCCGACGCTGCAGAACTACAGCAGGGTCGCCGACATCGTGCCGGTGTACCTCTATGCCTGGCACTCTCTGCTCGTCTCGGTCGGCACGGTCGTCAGCAACGTGGTCCTGGCGACGTTCGCCGGCTACGCGCTGGGATGCATGAGGTTCCGCGGCAAGTGGATCGTCATGGCGATCCTGCTGTCGACGCTGCTCTTCCCCGGTGAAGTGACGGTCACCAGCAACTTCCTCACGATCCGCGCTCTGGGGCTGGCCGACACCCTCTGGGGCGTGTTCCTCCCCGGCGCGATCAGCGCGATGAACGTGCTCCTGATCGCCACGGCGTGCCGCATGATCCCCAAGGACGTGCTGGATGCCGCGACCGTCGACGGCGCGACGACCTGGCAGCGCATCCGGCACATCGTGTGGCCGAACATCCGCGGAATGGTCTCGGTGGTCGCGATCTTCGCGTTCATCGGTGCTTGGGACGACTACCTGTGGCCGCTCATCGTGCTCTCGGATCCGTCGAAGTACACCCTGACGGTGGGCATGGCGTACCTGAACAGCAGCTTCTCGGTCGACCCGCGCCTGATCGCCGCCGGCACCATGATCGCGCTCGTGCCGATCGTCATCATGTTCTCGTTCACGCAGCGGTTCTTCTTCAAGGGCGTGCAGGAGGGCGCGATCAAGGGGTGAGCGCCGCGCATCTGACGCCGGCGGACGGGCCGGCACATCCTCCCTCCTCCCGTGCTCGTGCGGGCGTGCTGCCCGGCGCGGTGCACGCCTTCGCGTTCGACCCCTCGCTCGGCGAGCAGCGGATCGATGTGCCGGGGCTCGCCGACCTCGAGATCTCCTCGGACACCGTGCTGCACTGGGCGTTCTATGCCGACGGCCCTGCGGCGACGCTTGCCCCGCACGCGGCACTCGCCGTGACGGTGGATGTGCGTTTCCCCGACGGCACACGACTGAGCGAGGCTTCGGCCGTGCGCGATCGCTACGACTTCCCGATCACGGCGCACGCCCAGTTCGGCGCCCGGTGGAGCATGCCCGAGCAGTGGAACGCCGACACCGTCTCCCTCGCCCCCGTCGCGCACGGCACCGGCACCGTCGAGATCGTGCTCGGCACCGCATCCCTCCCCGGTGCCCCTGACCTCCCCGCGCGGTGCGCCGGGTTCGTGCAGGTCGTGGTCGAAGAGCGTGCTCCCTCCGCCGACCTCGACCCCGTCGAACGGGTCGACACCCGGCGCGGATCACATTCGGGCCCGCGGTTCTCACGCGGCAACACCATCCCGGCGGTGGCGATGCCGCACGGGTTCACGTTCGTCACCCCGGCGACCGACGCGGAGGACGCCCGCTGGCCCTACCGTCCTTTCCTGCACGACGATCCTCAAGGTCGCCGGTTGGAAGCACTGCAGTTCTCCCATCAACCGAGCCCGTGGATCGGCGATCGCTCGGTGCTGCAGTTGATGCCGTTCCTCGGCCGCCCCGCCTCGTCGCACGCGGCTCGTCGGCGCTGGATCGTGCCCGGCTCCGAACGCGCCCGGCCGCACGAGTACGCGGCGGAGCTCGGCGACGACCTGCGCGTCGAGATGACGGCGACGTCGCACGCAGCCGCGTTCCGCGTGCGCAGTGCGGATGCTGACGCGCCGGTGGGGTTCATCATCGATCAGCTGACCGACGACGGATGCCTCGACTGGACCGATGACGGGGGCTTCGAGGGTTGGATCCCTGAGGGCCCGGAGGATTGGGGCAACGCACCCCGCTGCTTCTTCGCCGGATCGGTGCAGCAGGCTCCGCACGGCGAGGAGAGAGCTGACCGCGGACCACTCGACGACGACGGGCGGGGCAGGGTGGCGGGATACATCGGCGGACGCGGGTCGCTCGAAGTGCGCATCGGCATCTCCTTCCTGTCGGTGGAGCAGGCCCGGCACAGTCTCGACTCCGAGGCTCCGGCGACCATCCCCTATGAGGAGCTGCGAAACGCGGCGGCTGACGCCTGGAACCGGCTGCTCGGCCGCGTCACGATCCCGCCGCTTCCGGAAACCGACGCCCCGTACCGATCGCTCGCCGACGAGGAGAATCGGGCACGGATCGCCGCCGCGCTCCACCGGATGCACCTGTACCCCAACAGCGCGGCCGAGAACGCCGGGACGGCGGAGGCGCCCGTCTGGCGATTCGCCGATGTGTTCGCCGCGCGAGAGTCGCACGACGAGGGCGGAGTCGCGCCGGCCGTCGACGGCGAGCTCGTCGTGAACAACGGCTACTGGGACACGTACCGCACCGAGTGGCCGGCACTCGCCCTGCTCGATCCCTCCCTCGCCGGGCGGCTCCTCGACGGGCAGCTCGAGCAGTACCGTCGCGGCGGTTGGATGGCGAGATGGAGCGCGCCGGGCTATGTCGACAGCATGGTCGGCACCTCGAGCGACCAGATCTTCGCCGATGCCGCCCGTTGGGGCGTGGGATTCGACCGCGTCACGGCATTCGAGAGCGGATGGCGGAACGCGTGCGAGCCGGGGCCGGATGCGCGCCGCGGCCGCAAGGGCATCGCGAGGGGCCGGTTCACCGGTTACATCTCTTCGGACGTGCCGGAGGGCATGAGCTGGAGCATCGAGAACGCGGTGAGCGATGCCGCGCTCGGGAGGCTCGCCGCGCAGCTCGCCCGAGAGGTCGCATCCGATTCCGCATCCGAGACCGAATCCGCTGCCGCGCGCTATGGATCCTTCGCCCGATACTTCGAGAATCGCGCCCGGTCGTACCGCGCGCTGTTCGACCACGACACCGGATTCTTCCGCGGCAAGGATGACGAGGGCGCGTTCGCCCGTTCCGGGTTCGATCCGCGGTCCTGGGGCGGCGACAACGTCGAGACCAACGCCTGGGGCATGTCGGTCGGCGCCGTGCACGACGGCGCAGGCCTCGCCGACCTCTACGGAGGTCCCGCCGGTCTCGGACGCCACCTCGACGCCCTGTTCGCAGAGCCGGAGACGGCCGACGAGCGCTTCGGCGGCGCGTACGGCACCGTCATCCATGAGCAGCGGGAGGCGCGGGCGCTCCGTGCCGGGATGTGCGCGATCTCGAACCAGCCGGCGCACCACATCCCCTTCATGTACGCGTTCAGCGACCGGCCGTGGAAGACCGCCGGTATCGTGCACGACCTCGCCGGACGCCTGTTCGCCGGCGCGCACATCGGCCAGGGGTTCCCGGGCGACGAGGACAACGGCGAGATGAGCGCCTGGTGGCTGTGGGCCGCGCTCGGGCTCTATCCGCTGGAACTCGCCTCGGGCCGGCTGCGGATCGGGTCGCCGCTCTTCGACGACGTCCGCGTGGATTGCGGCGACGGCTCCTCGCTGCGCATCCGGTCCGTGCGGAGTGAGCCGTCGGCGCGCGTCCTACTGCGGGCTCGCCTCGACGGGGTCTCGCTGCCGATGGCCGAGCTGCCGATCGACGCACTCGTCGGCGACGCCGTGCTGGAGCTGGAGTTCGGGGTCGACCCGGCCACCGCGCTCGAACAGGCCCCTTCCGCCGACGACGTCGCGGTCTGGCGGGCGGACCTGACGTCCGGTCCCGGTCACCCCATCGCGTCGCCCGAGGCCCTCGCTCCCGAGCGGATCTTCGACGACGGTTCGCCATCGGGTGAGGCCGGCGTCATGCTGCGCCCCGGGGAATGGGTGGGATGGCGGTTCGGGGAGCCTCGAGGCGTCACCGACGTCAGCGTGACGCTTGTGGTGGCTGCGACATCGTCATCGTCTCTTCGGTGGGAGGCCGAGGGGACGGATGGCCGGTGGATACCGGTCACGATGACGCACAGCGCGGAACTGCCGGCAGACCGCACGACGCCCTTCACGCTGACCTCGCCGATCGTGACCTCGGCACTCCGCGTGCGCGCGGTGGCCGAGGTCACGATCCGTCAGCTCGAGTTCTTCGACCTGGACTGATCACTCAGGTGTGCTGATCACGGCGTCAGGACGAAGGGCACCTCGGTGCGGTTGCCGGCGACGTCGAACACCTCGAGCGTGTTGGCACCGGCGACGGCGCCGAAAACGCCGGGCTTCACGAAGTTGAGGTCGCTCCACTTGTCGTCGGTGAGGTCCTTCTGCACGCCGTTGACGGACACGCGGTCGATCTTTCCCGCATCGTGGAGCTTGAAGCTGACCTTCGAGTAGCCGGCGTCCGTCCCCGTGGTGAAGGGCGTTCCCTTCTTGACGGTCACGGTGGGGGCCGTGGTGTCCTTCGGCGCGGCCCGGTACTCCGTCGCCTCGCCCTTGAGCTCCTGCGTGATGCCGGAGAGGAGATCGGACTGATCCGTCGCCGTGAGGTTGTACGCCACGTAGACGCCGTAGCCGTCGGAGACCGTGCGCTCGGCGAAATCCGTCGCCGTCGCCGCGCTCACGTTCGAGAGGTCGATCGCCGCTGCTCCGAGGCGGGACCTGTCGTCGAGCCCGGGAACGGTGGGTGCGTTGTAGGTCGGGTAGTACGGGTTCCAGGCGTAGTCGAGCACCGCTGCGGCGTCGAACAGGCTGAAGTCCGTCACGGTGTACGTCTCGCCGATCGCGTACAGGCTGATGATCTTGTCGGGACCGAGACGGTCGCGGAGTGCCGTGGCCAGCCATCCGAACGACTGAGCGTTGGGCTGCGGGGTGCCGTTCGCCCCGTAGTTCGTCCACTCGTCGTCGAAGTCGATGCCGTCGAGCCCGTAGGTCGTCACCGCATCGGCGAGCTGTGCGGCGAACGCATCCGCCTGCTCATAGGACGTGAAGTTCGCGAAACCCGCCCCCTGATGATTGCCGAGCACCGAGAGCAGGACCTTCGTGCCGCGCGCCTGCACCGGGCGGATCTGGTTCTCCGCGTCGTCGAGGGTCTCGGTGACGCGCTCGTTGAAGTGCAGGTACGCCTTCTCACCGTCGTAGTTGATGTTGGCGGCGAAGATCATCGCCAGGTCGACGGCCGGTCGGCCTGAGTCGGCGAGCGTGTAGTCGGCGACGTTCGCTAAATCGTTCGAGTTGACTTCGACATAGACGGCGAGCTGCGGATCTTCTCCGGACTTCTCTGTCGCGGCGGCCGGCGCCACAGCGACAGCGCCCGAAACGGCGAGTGCAAGACCCGCGACGGCGGCGAGCCCCTTTCGGAACCGGTGAATCCTGACGTGCGGCTGACTCATGGCAGATCGTCTCCTTCATCATCGATATCGAGATCAGGCCGCATCGGCGCGACCTGCGGCCGACTATATCGCTTAAGTGAACGGAGGTGAAGAACCGCTATCGAGAGGCGAACTTTCGTTCTGCACCGAGGCGTGAGCCCAGGGCTGTGCCCACAATTGGCGGCCTCCCGGCGTCGCGACACCGGAATACCGTGACAACGTGGGCACCCGGATTCAGACTGGAGGCATGCGCTTGAACGACCCACAGGTATGGACGCTGATCGGGGTGTTCGCCGCCGTCATGCTCGGTGGCATGACGCTCATGACGACGCAGCTCAGCCGAGCGATCCGCGCCGAGGTCGGCCGAGTCGACGCCACCCTCTCGGCGCGCATCGACGGCGTCGACGCACGCCTGGGGCGCATCGAGTCGAAGGTCGACGACCTCGACAAAGAACTCACGAACCTCGCCGTGCGGTTCTGGCGGTCACAGTAGCCCTCCACCAAAAACAGAAGACGGGGACGGATGCGCCGGCACCCGTCCCCGTCGTCACGACGCGCGCCCTCGCCGCTCAGTTCAGACCGCGACGTCTCCCACGAGGTTGACCTTGATGCCCATTCCGGCGAACATCGCAGCCTTCGCGATCAGGGCCTTGTCGGCTGTCTCGGCATCCGGAGCGTAGACGAGCTGCGCATGGTTCGCCTTGTGGCGTGCCATGAACTGATCGCGGGAGACGCCGTGCAGCACGACGTGCGCGATCGGCCACTCCGGGTTCGTGGCGTCCTTTCGGCGCTGGGTCTCCTCCGCCGGCAGCTCGACGACCGAGGCGCGGAAGATGTCGGCCTGCAGAATGCCGTCGGCGATGAACACACGCGACAGCACGATCTCGCCGGGCTTCGAGACGCCGTTGATCGTGGCTCCGCCTGCGGGGAAGAACACGTGCCCCTGCCGCCAGCCCTCGGCGTTCTGCCACCCGCCCAGGTGAGATGCCGGAACCGAGCCCGAGATCTCGTAGACCCAGACGAACTGCCCGTCGAAGTCCTCGCCCCAGCGCACATCGTGCAGGGTGTTGTCGGGCACGAGGCCCATCGCACGCCAGACGCGGTCGGTCACGAGCGCATCGACCGCGACGCCCTCATCGGCCTCGTTGAAGTGCGGGAACGCGCGCCCCTCGTGCAGCACCCGCGAGCCGTCGCGCGAGGTCACCGGCGGGCGCTCGGTCGAGTTCAGGATGCCCTCGGCCAGGTCGGATGCCGGCACCAGGTCCTTCAGACCCTGCTGGTACTGGATGCCGACCGCATCGAGTCCGAAGTCGTCGGCGATGCGGAGCGCGGCGATGTACATCTTCAGCTGCCACTGCACCTGCTCACGGGTGAGCTCGGTGGTGGCGTCCTCGCCGTACCGGAAGGTCATGCCCGCGTCGATCAGCCAGTCGTAGGCCGCGTCCGCCTCGGCCTCGGTGACTTCGAGCATCTCGGCGTACAGGGCCGACTGCGACAGCCGCTCCTTGTAGATGCCCGTCTGGTTGAGCAGCTCGTCGTCGAAGATCGCGTTGTACATGCCCATGCAGCCCTCGTCGAAGACGCCGATGATGGCCTTCTCGGCGAGGAGCTCCGCGGCGAGCGCCTCGCCCAGCTGCTTCTCGGGGCTGTCGGGGAGGGCGGGGAGCGCGCGCACGTGCGAGGCGTCATGGGTGATGGCGCCCGTCTGCGTCCACTCCTCGATGCCCGCCTTGAACCAGTCGTCGGAGTAATCGACGGACCAGGTCGTGGCGTAGGGCTTACCCATCTTCGTCAGGCCGGCGTTGAGGCCGAGGAGTCCGACGAGGCCCGGCCAGTCGCCGGCGAAGTTCGCGACCGTGAGGATCGGGCCCTGGTGCGTGCGGAGGCCGGCGAGCACATGGTGGGAGTACTGCCAGTTGGCGATCGCCACGACCAGCGGGGCATCGACCGGGATGTCCTTGAAGACCTCCAGGCCCATGCGCTGGCTGGAGATGAATCCGTGACCGGTCTCCGGGTCGACGCCGAAGGGTCGGATGACCTCCCAGCCGAGATCCGCGAGCACGCCCGTGACGCCGGCCTCGAGCTCGACCTGGGTGGGCCATCCGGCGATGTTCGCGGATTCGCGCAGGTCGCCCGAGGTGATGAGGTACGCCGTCTTCGGAGCGACTGCCGGACGGGATGCCCGTGCGGGCAGGGTGTAGGTGGTCATGATGCCTCCGGGTTGGGGATGGGGGTGGTGCCGCGCTGCTCGGCGGCGAGTTCATGGACGACGCTCTTCGTCGCGTCGTACAGGCGTACGTACCGGTCGAAGAGGGTGTCGTAGGCGAGGCGCAGGTCGGGGTTAGGGGCGATGCGCTCGGTGATGGGGTTCCAGTCGGTGATGAGCGGCGGTTCGCCGTCGGCTGCCACGGCGACGGCGGCCAGGAAGGCGGCGCCGTAGCTCGCACCGATCGTGGTCTGCGGCACCTCCTGCACGAGACCGGTGACGTCGGAGACGATCTGCAGCCACAGCCGGCCCTGCGTGCCACCGCCGACCGCGACGATCCGGCGGATGTCGGCGCCGGCGGCCCGCATGGTCTCGACGTTGTGCCGCACGCCGAGGGCTGTGGCCTCGAGCGCTGCCCGGTACAGGTCGCCTCGGGTGTGCTCCAGGGTGAGTCCGGCGATCACTCCCCGCGCGTCCGGGTCCTGGATGGGAGTGCGTTCGCCGGCGAAGTACGGGAGCATCAGCACACCCCGGGCGCCGACCCCCGACGCCTCCGCCTCGGCGAGGAGTTCGGGATAGTCGGTGCCGGTCAGCTCCTTCAGCCAGGCGGTCAGCGCGCCGGACGTCGAGAGGCCGCCGGCGAGGTTGCGGGTTCCGGGGAACGCCCCGGCCGTGGTCCACATCGACGGTGTGCGCAGCGCGGGCTCCCCCGGCGTCACCGCGTTGGTGAACACCATGAACATGGTCGTCCCGTACATGAGCATGAGGTCGGCCGTCTCGTGCGCGCCGACGCTGACAGCCTCGGTCCAGGCGTCGATCGTGCCCGTGATGACGGGCGTGCCAGCCGGGATCCCGGTCGTCGCGGATGCCTGCACGGTGACGGCGCCGGCGATGTCGCCCGCCCAGGCCAGTCGCGGCTGCACGATCGTGGTGGCGTAGCGACCCCAGAACGGGGCATGCCACCGCTCGCTCTCGATGTCGTAGAGGGGCGAGACCTGGCTCGCGGACTGGTGGTCGAAGACGTACGCGCCGGTGAGTCGACGGACGAGCCAGGATGCGGGCATGAACAGCCGGCGGGCGCGTGCCCAGGCCTCCGGCTCCTCCTCGGCGATCCAGGCGATCTTCGGGCCTCCCGCCTGCGAGGTGAGCACCGAGCCTCCGATGCGGGTGATCTCGTCGACGCCGAGTTCGGCGGTCATCCGCTCGATCTGGGCGGACGCGCGGGTGTCGACGCCGTAGAGGATCGCGGGCCGGACCGGTTGATCGTTCTCGTCGGCGAGGAGGATGCAGGGCCCCATCCCGCTGACGCCCACAGCGACGACCTCCGCGTCGGGGTGTGCCGAGAGAAGTTCGCGGGCGATGTCGACGAACTCGTCCCACCAGATCGAGGCATCCATCTCCACCCAGCCGGTGCGCGGCCGGGAGACGTCGTGCGTCCGGGTGGTGGTGGCGATGATGGTTCCGTCGGCTGCCGCGAGCACGCCTTTGGTGCTCGATGTGCCGACATCCACCCCGAGGGTGCATCGCATGGTGTCCTCCTTGATCACGCCTGAGGAGATCGTAACTGAAATCGATTTCACAGCGCAAGCGAAGATGATGGTTGCGTATGCAGGCGGCCGAGATCAGCTCGACGTCAGGCCGGACGCGCGGCCGTCGCGTGGCGGGTCTCGCCCCGCAGCACGACCGTGCGCGGGGCATGGGTGCCGCCGGCGATGCGCTCGAGGAGCATGCGCGCCGCGGTCACCCCCATGTGCCGCGCGGGCAGCCGCACCATCGTGACGGCGGTCGGCGAAAGCGTCGTGAAGGGCAGCGACCCGACGACGGCGACCCCGACGGCCGGCGGGGTGAGTCCGTGTTCGGTGAGCACCTGGATCGCTCCGACACCGATGAGGTTGTTTCCGGCGACCACGGCGTCTGGTGGGTCAGGAAGGGCGAGCAGCTCTTCCATCGCTGCCCGTGCGCCGTCGACACGGAACGTCGCGAACCGCTGCAGCTCGTCGATGTCGGCCGCACGTCCCGCCGAGGTGAGCGCCGCCCGCCATCCGGCAGCGCGCTCGGCAGCGGTGTCGATGTCTTCCGGACCGCCGATGTACGCGATGCGCCGGTAGCCGACGGCGATGAGCGACTCGGTCGCCGCGACGCCCGCCTCGCGGTTCGCCATCACGACCACATCGAGCTCGTGGCGGGTGACGCGGTCGACGGCCACCACCGGCCGACCGGTGGAGAGGATGCTGTCGAGATCCGTCTCCTTCGACGCGGCCGCGATGATGACGCCGGACATGTGCTCGGCGATCGCGATCTGCAGGTACGTCGCCTCTTTGACGGTCTGCGAGTCGGAGTTGCAGAGCACCACCGAGTATCCGGCTTCGGAGGCGACATCCTCGACCCCGCGAGCCATCTCGGTGAAGTACGGGTTCTCGATGTCGGGGATGACGAGGGCGATGACCTCCGAGCTCTGCGTGCGTAGGGTGCGCGCGGCACGGTTCGGCGTGAAGTTCAGCTCCTCCGCAGCAGCCCGCACGGCCTCGATCTTCTCGGGCGAGACCCGGGTGCCGTTGAACACCCGCGAGACGGTGGCCGGCGAGACGCCCGCACGCCGCGCGACGTCGTAGATCGTGGTCATTTCCCGCCCTCTGCTGCCCGGATGCTTCACCCTACCGGCCTCCCCGGACGACGCCCGCGATCACACGTCACGAGCCCGCGCGGGCATCCTCCTCGGCGGTGACCGCGATGTTCTCCTGCAGCCGGGCGAAGACCACGTCCAGGCGCGCGCGCCCGTCGTCGTCGAGCGCCGGGAGCGGGGAGCGGCAGTCGCCGAGCGGCACCGACAGCTTGCCGCCGAGGTACTTGGCCGCACCGAACACGCCGACCTCGACCATGCCCTCGACGGTGTCGTTGATGCGCACCTGCACGGCGCGTGCTCCCGCGAGGTCTCCCGCATCGAATCGGCGCCGCAGCGAGCGGAAGAGCTCGATCTGCAGGCTCACGGTGGTGCCGATCGCGCCGCGGGCGCCGATCGACAGCGCCGGCAGGTAGAACTCGTCGAAGCCGTTGATCAGGGTCAGGTGCGGGTAGCGGCGGAGGATCCGCTCGGCACCGTAGAGGTTGCGCGAGGTGTGCTTGACGCCGATCACCTGCGGCAGCGCGAGCAGCTCGTCGAAGCCGCCCTCGGAGATGTCACGTCCCGTGAACTGCGGGATGTTGTAGAGGATGAAGGGAAGCTCGACCGCGTCGATCACGGTGCGGAGGTGCCGCACGACATCCGCCGTGGAATAGCCGTAGTACAGCGGCGGGATCATCGAGATCGCCCCGACACCGGCCTGCTTCGCCGCGGCGGCGATGCGGACCGCCTCTCCCGTCGACATCGCTCCGACGTGCGAGACCACGGGCACGCGCCCCGCGGCGGCCGTCACCGCGGTCTCGGCCACCGCGATGCGCTCGGCCTCGGAGAGCAGCACGCCCTCGCCGGATGACCCGCAGATGTAGAGGCCCTCGACGCCGCGGCGGATGTCGGCGTCGAGCATGGTCGCGAGCGCGCCGTGGTCGACGCTCTCGTCTCGGCGCATCGGGGTGACCGCCGCCGTGAACAGACGTGTGCCGAGCAGGTCGCTCACCACGCGGTCCATCCGCCGTCGACCACCAGGTTGGAGCCGGTCATGTACGTCGAGGCGTCGGACGCGAGGAAGACCAGGGCACCGTTGTACTCGTCGGCCTCGGCCATCCGTCCGATCGGCATCCGGGCGATGTAGTTCGCCTGGAACTTCGCGTCCTGCGTGTCGCGGCGGACGCCCGAGGGCGTGAGCGTGTTGACGCGGATGCCCGCCCGGCCCCAGTACGTGGCGCAGTAGCGGGTGAGGTTGTAGAGCCCCGACTTCGCGGCCGAGTACGCCACCGGCTTGATGAAGGGGATGCCGGTGTCCTCGGCCTTGTAGGCGTAGATGTCCTGCACGGGAGACACCATGCCGTAGATCGACCCCACGTTCACGATCGAGCCGCCGACGCCGGCGTCGCGCATCCGCCGGCCCGCTGCCTGCGTCACGAGGAACGTGCCGACGAGGTTGGTGTCGACGACCTCACGGAACACCTCGACGGGGAACTCCTCGAACGGCCCGGAGACCTCGGGCGGCGCGCTGGGCTGCGTGTCCAGACCGGCATTGTTGACGACGACGGTCGGCACACCCCAGGTCTCGGCGACCCGGTCGAGCCCGGCGTCGACGCTGGCCTGGTCGGTGATGTCCATCGCCACGGCGAGCAGACGCCCATCCGGGTCGTCGATGCCGAGACGCGCGGCGGGATCGGCCACCTCGCTGCGGGAGGTCACCGCGACGCGCGCGCCCCGCTGGTGCAGCGAGCGGACGAACTCCGCTCCGATCTGGCCGAAGCCGCCGGTCACGACGACCACCTTGTCCCGCACCGAGAAGAGCGGGTCGAGTCCTTCAGACATGTATCGATACTCCAGATTGCAGGGCGCTCAGCCCTTGACGGATCCCGCGGTGAGCCCGGACACGATGCCGCGCTGCGCCCACAGGAAGAAGATGATCGCGGGCAGCGCGAACAGCAACGCGCACAGCATGACGACGTTCATCGGCGTGTAGAACTGCCCGAGGAACGACGACAGCCCGACGGATGCCGGCCACAGGTCGGACGACGAGATGAAGGTGTTCGCGAACATGAACTCGTTCCAGCCGTCGAAGAACGCGATCACGGCAGCGGCCGCGATGCTCGGCATGATCAGCGGCAGGACGATCGTGGTCAGGATGCGCAGGCGCGAGCAGCCGTCGATGCGGGCCGACTCCTCGATCTCGTACGGGATCTTGTCGATGCCGCTCTTGATGATGAACATGCTCACCGGCATCACGAACGCGGTGTCGGCGAGCACGAGTCCCCAGTGGCTGTTGAGCAGCCCGGCGCCCGCGAAGATCGCGTACAGCGGGACGATGATCAGCGCCTCCGGCAGCATCTGGGTGCTGAAGAAGATGAAACCGGCGACGCCGCGGCCGTGGAACTTGTACCGGCTGAGCGCGTACGCGGCCATGGTCGCCAGCACGAGGCTGAGGATCGTGGTGCCGGCGGCGATCACGAACGAGTTGCCGAGCCAGCGCAGGATCGGGATGTCGGAGAGGAATCCGCCCCACTGCCCGATGTTCTGCACTTCGGGGAGCAGCGGCTGGCTGCCGCCGTAGAGCGACGCCTCGGTGCCGAGTGAGGTGGCCAGCATCCAGTACACCGGGAATCCGGCGAAGACGACCAGCAACGTGATGAGGACGGCCTTGCCGAGGCTGCCGAACTTGGCGCCGATCCCGCGGCGACGCGGGAGATCGGTGGGGATGCGCACGGTGGTCATCGCTGGCTCTCCTGACGTTCTTGGATCTGCTCGACGATGAAGTAGACGACCGTCACCAGCAGCGACAGCACCAGGCCGAGGGCGCCGATCGCCGCGGCCCGTCCGAGGTTCTGATCCTGGAACGCCGTGCGGTAGACGTTCACGACGAGCGTGTTGGTGACGTCGAGCGGCCCGCCACCGGTGATCAGGAAGATGATCTCGAAGCGCCGGATCGACCAGATCGTCATGAGCAGCGTGATGACGCGGACGGTCGGCATGATGTGCGGCAGGGTGACCGCACGGAAGGACTGGAAGCGCGTGGCGCCGTCGACCCAGGTCGCTTCGCGGAGCTCGTGCGGCACGCTCTGCAGGGCGCTGAGCATGACCAGCATCACGAGCGGCGTGAGCTTCCAGACCGTCGCGAGCGTCACCGCGAACAGCCCGTACTGCGGATCGACGAGCCAGCCGTGCTCACCGAGGCCGAGCGCTGCGGTGGTGCGGTTCAGGATGCCCTGCTCGTTGTTGTAGATCCAGACGAAGATGAGGGCGGCGGCCACCGTCGGCACGGCCCACGGGATCGTGGCGATGGCGCGGATGATGCCGCGACCCTTGAATGCGGTGTTGAGCAGCAGTGCTCCCGCGGTGCCGATGCCGACCGAGAAGACCACCGTGAAGAGCGTGTAGAGGAGGGTCGTGATGACGGACGACCAGAACTTGTCGCTCGACAGCAGGTATTCGTAGTTCTCCATGCCGACCGGCCGTCCCCCGGAGGGGTTGACGAGCTTGGTCGCGGTGAACGACAGCAGCACGCCGCGGATCAGGGGGAAGACCGTGAAGATCGCCAGGTAGGCGATCGCCGGGAAGAGGAAGAGGTAGGCGCCGTTGCGCTCGATGAAGCGTCCGATCGCGCCGGTGTCGCGGCGTCGCCGTGGCGGCGAGGCAGAGGGCGTCGTGGGTCGCGCCTCGAGCGTGGGGGTGGCCATGGCCGGGGGTCCTTTCGCGTGTCGCAGGGATGACCGAGGAGCGGGCGACGGGGGTGAAGCCCGCCCCTCGGAGTGCTCAGCCGAGCTCGGCTTCGAGGCTCTCCTGCACCTCGGCGAGCTTCGACTTCACGTCGCCGCCGTTGACCCGCAGGTCTTCGACCGCGGTGAGGACCTCACGCCAGACGACCTTGCTCTCGGTCTCGAAGCCCTCGACGAGGGTCGACTTCGAGGTCTTGGCGGCCTCGAGGAACTGCGTCGCCCACGGGTTCGCCTCCAGGAAGGCGGCGTCCGGCTCGACGTCGGTGGCCATGGCCGAGGCACCGAGGCCCGCGCGGATGGCGGTCTGGCCCTCTTCGCCGAGCACCCAGCGCACGAAGTCCTTGGCGGCCTCCTTGTTGTCGCTGTTCGCGTTGACGGCGATGATCAGCTGCGAGTTCGAGCCGGGGTTCGCGAGGGGCAGCGGAGCCGCGCCCATGTTCTGGCCGTTCACGGCGTTGTCCGGGTTGCTCGTGATCGTCGTCGCGACGCCGGAGTTCTCGAACAGCATTCCGACCTGCCCCTGGCCGAACTTCGCGCGGTAGGTCGACGCGTCGTCGCCGATGGGGGCGACGCCCGAGGCGAACGTCTCGAGGAACGCCTCGACGGCCTCGACGTTCTCGGCCTTGTCGATGGTCAGCTTCTTCCCGTCGCTGAGCTCGCCGCCGAATCCGTAGATCCAGTTGGCCATCTCCAGCGTCCAGCCGTCGATCTCGGCGGTCTGGTGACGGCCGGCCCAGCCGGCGATCCCCAGCTCATCCTTGATCGTCTTCGCCGTGGTGAGGAACTCGTCGAACGTCGTCGGGACCTCCAGCCCCAGCTCGGTGAAGATGTCCTTGTTGTAGATGACGGTGCTGTAGGTCGGGCGCTCCCAGTTGAAGCCGTACTGCCCGCCGTCGAAGACTCCGGCCTCGTTCGTGTTGTTGAGGGTGTCGCCGAGCTCGTCGGCGATGTCGTCGAGCGGCTCGAGCACGCCGGCGTCGACGAGCGAGGCGAACTGGCTGTCCTGCAGCACCATCACGTCGGGGCCGCCGCCGGCACCCAGCTCGGTGCTGAGCTTGTCGGCGTAGTTCGCGAACGGGATCTCGACCTTGGTGAGCTCGACGTTGTCGTCCGGCCCGGTGTAGCCCTTGACGGCGTCCCAGATGATCGGGCCCTTGCCGTCTTCGAGGAACTGCCAGTTGGAGAACGTGAGCTCTCCCCCGGCGCTCCCGGCATCCGCCGAGTCGTCGCCGGCGGCACAGCCGGCCAGGGCGATGGTCGCGACGGCGACGAGGCCGGTGATCCGCAGCGCGCGTGCGCGGCGGGACGGGTGTGCGTGGTTCGACTTCACTGTTCACTCCTTTGGGCAGCAAGTTCTATGCGACGGTGCATCCGAGTTCTCGCCGGGTCTGCGTGAAATCGGTTTCATCACCATAACTCCGCATTCACAGCGGTGTCAAGAATGAAATGGTTACGCAACCTTATCGCGCCCTCCGTCCCCAGGAGAAAGGGCACCGACCCCGCAGACGACGGATGCCGCGGGGGTCACCCCCGCGGCATCCGTGTCACTGCTCTCCGGTCAGGCGAGCCAGGCCGGTGCCCGACCGCGCAGGAACGCGCCGTCGACCGAGAACCGTCCGGCGCCGGTGAGCGCGAGGGCCAGCGCCGCGGCGCCGAGGACCGCGACGAACTCGTATCCGCCCTCTCCGACCCAGAGACCGGCGGGCAGGTGCACGGCGACGAGGGCGACGATCATGTCGACCGCGAGCAGGATGCCGACGGGGCGCGTGAAGAGCCCGAGCATCAGCAGGAGACCGCCGACGAGTTCGACGAAGGCGACGACGGGCGCCGCGATCTCGGGAACGGGGATCCCCATGCCGGCGAAGCTGCCGATCGTTCCGGGCAGCGTGAACTCGAAGATCTTCTGCGCGCCGTGCGCGGCGAAGATCGCACCGACGACCACGCGCAGGACGAGGAGTCCCAGCGAGGGTGCGGCGGAGGAGGCTTTGGTGTTCGTCATGAGGAGTTCTTCCTTCGTGGCAGGACACCCGCGCGCCAGGCGCGGAGCAGGGTCGTTCCCTGCTTCCACGCTAGGAAGCGCACTTTTCCATCTCCTGTGATCGCCCCTCTTCCGGGCGGCACACGGTCAGCGGTGCGCGGCGACCACCTCGGCGACGGCGGTGCGCTCGGCATCGCTCGGTTCGGCGATGGCCATGCGGCAGTAGGCGTCGACGACGTCGAGCACGCGGTATGCCTCCTTCATGCGGGCCATGTCTCCGCCGATCAGCGAGACCACGTCGTCGACCGCGGACTGGGCGGCCGCGATCGCCGTGGCATCACCCGATCGTCCGGCCTCGGCCAGGGCTCGGAACGGCTTCGGGGTGACCGACGAGACTCCGGACACCACCCCTTGCGCGCCCGCGTCGACGGCGGCGATGAGGTCGCGGTCGGCACCGGTGTACAGCTCGAAGTCGGCGGGGACGACGGCGCGGTACGCCGCGATCTCGTCGAGGGACAGCTCGCTGAGCTTGGCTCCGACGATGTTGGGCAGTTCTGCGAGCCGCACCAGCAGTTCGGGCGAGACGGTGTTGCCGCTGCGCGCCGGATAGATGTAGACGTACAGACGCCCGTCGCCGACGGCATCCGACACCGCCTGGAAGTAGTCGAAGATCGCCTCCTCGGTCGACTTCAGGTAGTACGGCGTGAGGGCGGCGAACTCTGCCACGCCGAGGCCCTTGGCGATCTCGACGAGCCGCACCGCCTCGAAGGTGCTGGGCTGGCCGACGTGCACGATGACGCGCATGCGGTCCTGCAGCTCCTCGACGGCGGCGGCGGCGAGGGCCGTGAACTCGGCGACGTCGACGGCCGGGAACTCCCCGGTCGTGCCGAGGATGAAGGCGCCCTCGTTGCCCGATTGGCCGACGAAGCGGAAGATCGCGCGTGACCCCTCGAGGTCGAGGCTGCCGTCGCGGCGGAACGCGGTCGGGACGGCGGTCAGGATGTCGTAGCGGGTCACTTCTCGGTCTCCTCGGAGTTCTTGCGGGGCTTGCGGGCGCGGCGCGCGGGGACGTCGACGTTGCGGACGGTGGAGGTGAGGAGGTCGGGCTGAGCGGCGAGCTCGTCGTGCGCCTTCTCGATCTGCTGGATGCTGTCGTCGTGCAGGATCGAGTCCGCGAGTGCCGCGCGCTCGGCGCGGGGCCTGCGGGCGGCACGGATCGCCGGCATCACGATCGAGAGCACGGCCAGCGCGAGCAGCACGATCGCGATCGGGCTGACGACCTCGAAGAACGGCCGCGTGGGGAGGATCGCCAGCGTGCGGGCGAGGTTCTCCTCGGCGAGCGGTCCGAGGAGGAGGCCCAGCACGATCGGGCCCGCGGGCACCTGCATCCGCTTGAGCAGCACGCCGATCACGCCGAAGACGAGCATGGTGACGACGGTCGAGAGGCTGTTCGAGGTGGCGTAGGTGCCGATGATGCAGAAGATCAGGATGCCGCTCCACAGGTACGGCTGCGGCACGTCGAGGAGCTTCACCATGCCCTTCATACGCACCAGGCTCAGGCCCAGCGAGAGGATCGTCGCGATGAGCATGATGCCCACGATCGAGACCACGAGGTCGGGGCGGTTCGTGAACAGCGTCGGCCCGGGGGTGATGCCCCAGATGATCATCGAGCCGATCATCACGGCCATCACCGAGTCACCGGGGATGCCGAGGGCCATGGTGGTGGTGAGCGAGCCGCCGAGCGTGGCGCTGGAGGCGGTGTCGCTGGCGGCGACGCCCTCGATGGACCCCTTGCCGAACATCTCGGGGTGCTTCGAGGCCTTGCGCGCCCGCTCCCAGCCGATGAGTCCGGCGATGTCGCCGCCCGCCGCGGGGATGAGGCCGACGCCGAGTCCGACGGCGCCGCCGACCGCGGTCGCGCGGCCGCTCTGCTTCAGCTCGGCGCGGTTCGGCCACCAGCGGCCGAGGCTCGAGATCGGACGCACGGCGGACTTGCGGTGCGTGAGCAGCTGGTCGAACAGCTCGGCGATGCCGAAGAGGCCGATGATGACGGCGATGAAGTTCACGCCCTCGACGAGTTCGAGCACCCCGAAGGTGAAACGCTGGTCGGCGGTCGCGGCGTAGGTGCCGACGCTGCCGAGCATGAGGCCGAAGAGTCCGGCGAGGATGCCCTTGAGCATCGACTTCGATGAGATGCCGATCATGATCGCGATGCCGAAGACGACGAGTGCGAACAGCTCCGGCGACTTGAAGTAGTCGCGGGCGAAGCTGGCGATGGGCACCGCGGCGACCGAGAACAGCACGAGCGAGGCGAGGATGCCGACCGCCGAGACGATCGCCGAGATGGTCAGGGCGAGACCCGCCCTCCCCTGCTTGGCCATCGGATACCCGTCGAGGGTGGTGGCGATGGAGGCGGGAGTCCCGGGGGTGTTGATGAGGATCGACGGCACCCGGTCGCCGAAGTTCGCGGCGACGTAGATGGTGAGCAGCACGGCGAGTCCCTGCACGGGTTCGAGGGTCATCGTGAATCCGGCGGCGAGCGCGACGGCCATGGTCGCGGTGATGCCGGGGAAGGCTCCGACCATGAAGCCGAGCACGAGACCGACGAGCATGTAGAGCAGGATCGAGATGTCGAGGAGCGAGTTCAGCCCCTCCATGAGCGCGTTCACAGGGGGATCCTCAGGAGCATCCCGAACACGACGTAGACGAACGCCGTGACGGAGGCGGAGTAGATGATGAGGCTCAGCCAGCGGCGGTGGCCGTAGAGGAGCATGAGGGCGGCCATCAGCAGGGCTGCGGCGACGGGGAACACCTCGACGCGGTAGCCGAACAGGACGACCGAGCCCAGCGACCAGAGCGCGATGAAGGCGCCGGTGATCGCGAGGGTGGCGATGACGCGCAGGTAGCCGCCGGGCTGGATGCGCTCGAGGTCTTCGCGGGTGGGGGCCGGGCGGGTGATAGCGACGGCGAGCAGCGCGATGGCGATGACCACTCCGGTGACCCCGATGACGAGGGGCCAGAAACGGGCGTCGATCTGCCCGGCGGCGGCTTCGCGGCGCAGCGGGATCTGCGTCGAGAGGAAGAGGTAGCCGGAGGTGAAGGCGAGGGCGACGACCGCGAACACGATCTCTAGGCGCCGGGAGGCGGGCGCGCCCTGGTATTCGCCGGCAGGCTCGTCGTGGCCCGCCGGTTCCGCGACGGTGTCGGGGGTGGACATCATGCTCCTTCTTTCGTCGACGAGGAACGGCTGCGGGGCCGGTCTGCACCGGCCCCGCAGTGTTCTCAGCCCAGGAGGTCCTTGAACAGGTCGAACTGCTCGTCCACGAACGTCGTCCACTCGGCGGAGTCGCGGTACACGACCAGGTTCCCGGCGTCGGCCTGGAACTTCTGGTAGCTGTCGGACTCGGCGGCCTCCTTGACCGCGGCCTCGAGCGTGGACTTCACGTCATCCGGCAGGCCCTTGGGGGCGTAGATGCCGCCCCAGCCGCCGAAGATCACGTTCTCGCCGATGGCCTCTTCGACCGTCTCGACGTCTTCCGCGTCGGGGTGGCGCACGTCGTTCATGACGGCGAGGATGCGCACGGATTCGCCCTGGGCCAGTGCCTCGCCGAGTCCGGAGACGGCGGCGACGGTCTCACCGGATGCGGCAGCCGCGACGGCTGTCGCTCCGCCGTCGTAGGGAACCGGGGTGAAGTCGGCGTCGGTCGCGCTGCCGAGTCCGACGGTCGCGGCCTCCCAGATGGAGCCGGCGCCGGAGTTCGCGACGGTGACGGCGCCGGCCTTCGCCTGGGTGACGAGGTCTTCCAGTGTTTCGATGCCGCTGTTCGCGCCGACCGTGACGACCCCGGGGGCGAGCATGATCTGGCCGAGCAGGTCGAAGTTCTCGGGCAGGACGTCGGCTCCCTGCGTGGTGTTCAGCATCGCGATCTCGACGGGGGCGAATCCGATGACGTAACCGTCGGGATCCTGCGCGCCCACGTACTCCATCGCGAGAGCGCCGGCGGCACCCGGCATGTTCTCCGGGATGACGCTGACGTCGAGGATCTTCTCGAGCTCCGTGGCGAGCGCGCGCGACGAGAGGTCGGATCCTCCGCCGGGGTTGGCCTGGATGATGAGGCGGAGGTCGTTCTCGGGGAAGGCCGATCCGGCTTCTTCGCCCTCTTCGACCTTGGTGCAGGCCGAGACGATGAGAGCGGTGGCTGCGAGGGCGGCGATCGCGGCGGCCGCCCGGGTGATGCGCTTGCGGGGCATCTTTGCTCCTCTACGTGGGTCGACCTTGTTGTCGACTCCCTGAGGCTAGCAGTGTTGACTGTTAACAGTCAACACTCATGCGACCTCTTCGGCCAGCGGATGCACCCACTCAGGCGCGGGCGGCGAGCTCGGCGAGCATGCGTTCGCGGGCGCCGTCCAGGTGCTCCGACAGCACCTTCGCCGCCTGCGCGGGCTTCCCGCTGCGCATCACATCCATGAGCTTGACGTGGTCACCGGATGACTCGTGCAGGTCTTCGTCGTGGTTGATGGTGACCTCGAGCAGAGCGGTGAACGTCGGGAGGTACTGGTTCCACGCACCCTCGAGGCGGGGGTGGTCGGCGAGGGCGTAGATCTGCGAATGGAACTCGAGGTCGGCGACGACGAAGGCCGCGTGATCGCCGGCATCCGCTGCCTCTCCCATGCGCCCGACGGCGGCCGCCATCGCGGTCCAGCGGGAGTCGTCTTCGACGCGCATCGCCCGGGAGAGCGCGAGCTGCTCGAGGGCACCGCGCAGGCTGTAGAGCTGATCGACGTCGTCATGGGTGAGGCCGACGATGTAGACGCCGCGGGGGCGCTGCACCTCGACGAGCTTCTCGAAGCTCAGCTGGGTCAGCGCGTCGCGCACGGGTCCGCGGCTGACCGAGAACTCCTCGGCCAGTGCCTCCTCGGTGATGCGTGCGCCGGGGGCGAGTTCGCCGCGCACGATGCGCTGCCGCAGGACTCGGGCCACCTGCGCGCCGAGGGATTCTCCACGCTTCACGGACTGCGTCATGGTGACCTCCTGTTAACTGTTGACAGGATACACACCCGCTCTCCACGCTCGGCTTTCGTTCGAGGGCATGTCAGGATGAGAAACGACCGGGAGGGCGGGAGATGTTCGACGAGCGAAGGCGTCAGGAAGCGCTCGAGGAACTGGGGATCCTTGATACACCGCGCGACGAGCGCGTAGATCGAGTGGCACGACTGGCCAAGGAGATGTTCGGCGTCCCCATGGTGAGCGTCTCGCTCTTGGACCGGGATCGGCAGTGGCGGAAGTCGGAGATCGGGCTCGGAGGAGATGAGGCCCCGAGACAGGACTCGTTCTGCGACTACACGGTCCGGCAGGATCGGACCGTGATCGTCGAAGACGCGCTCGCGACCGAGGTCTTCGCCGACAACCCGTTCGTGGTGGGCGATCCACATCTGCGCTTCTACGCCGGGCACCCGCTGCACGCGCCCGGCGGCGAGCCCATCGGGACCTTGTGCGTGCTCGACACCGAGCCCCACACGCTGTCGGATGCGCAACAGAGCCTGCTGCGCGATCTGGCGTTCTGGGTGCAGACGGAACTGGCGAACGACGCCGAGCTCGATCATGCGGCCGTGATCCAGAGTGCGCTCCGTCCGCACACGCATCCCGTCGTGCCCGGATACACGATCGCGGGAGGAGCGGCATCACGCGGGCGCCTCGCCGGCGACTTCTACGACCTCAGCCTCCACGACGGCGCACTGCGGGTGACCCTCGCCGACGCGATGGGAAAGGGCACGGGTCCGGCGCTCGTCGCGGCGAGCGTTCGCGCCTCACTGCGCACGGCTCCTGGACGATCCCTGGCTGCCGCGATCGCGGATGCCGACCGTCTGCTCGAGGAGGACCTGGCCGACACCGCGATGTTCGTCACCGCGGTGCACGCAGAGCTCCAGCCGGAGACCGGCGAGCTCGAGGTGATCGACGCCGGCCACAGTCTCGCCTTCATCCTGCGCACGGACGGGTCGTGGGAGCATCTCCGGTCGACGAGCCTGCCGTTGGGGATGGGGATGGGGCTGCAGCCGGCCGAGGCCCGCGAGCCGCGGTTCGCCCACCTCGCCCCCGGCGACGCGTTCGTCTGCTGCAGCGACGGCCTGCTCGACGTGCTCGACCCCGACGACCCGTTCGCGCACGTCCACCGCGTGCTCTCCGCCCTGGGACCCGATGGCGCGGTCCGCGAAGCGCTCCGACTCGCCGACGACGATCGCGCCACCGACGACATCACCGTGGTCGTGGTGAGGCGTGACCGATGACCGTGCGCTTCGCAGTGATCCGCATCCTCGCGGTGCTGTCGGTGCTGCTGGGCGTGAACTACGTCGCCTGGCGCTGGCTCGAATCGGTGAACTGGTCCGCCTGGTGGATCGCGGTCCCACTGGTCCTGGCCGAGACGTACAGCCTGATCGACACCATCCTCTTCTCCTCGACGATGTGGAAGGCCCGGATCAGGCCGACGCCGACGTCGCCGCCCGAGGGCACGGTCGACGTCTTCATCGCGACCTACGACGAGCCGATCGAGCTGGTCATGACCACGGCCCGCGCCGCCGCGCGGATCGCGTATCCGCACACGACGTGGGTGCTCGACGACGGCTCCCGTCCCGAGCTCGAAGCCGCGGCGCGGGAAGCCGGTGTCGGATATCTGACGCGCTCGGCGGACTGGGCGGGTAAGCCGCGGCACGCGAAGGCCGGCAACCTCAACAACGCGCTCTTCGAGACGGACGGGGAGTTCCTGCTGATCCTGGACGCCGATCAGATCCCCGACCCGCTGATCCTCCACCG
This sequence comes from Microbacterium sp. GQ128, assembly GCF_059758615.1. Taxonomy (NCBI): domain Bacteria; kingdom Bacillati; phylum Actinomycetota; class Actinomycetes; order Micrococcales; family Microbacteriaceae; genus Microbacterium; species Microbacterium sp. GQ128. The sequence continues at coordinate 642,449 of NZ_JCAXDY010000002.1, read as the reverse complement.
CACCCTCGGCTACTTCGCCGACGACGAGAAGGTCGCCGTCGTCCAGACACCGCAGTGGTTCGTGAACGTCGACGAAGCGGATCCACTCGGCAGCCAGGCGCCCCTGTTCTACGGGCCGATCCAGCAGGGCAAGGACGGGTGGAACGCCGCTTTCTTCTGCGGATCGAATGCTGTTCTCCGTCGCGAGGCGCTGATGCAGCTCGGCATCATCGGCTACGTGCGAGAGGTCACCGATTCGGCGGGCAAGGCGCTGCGGACGGCCGAGATCATGATCGACAAGGAGATGCGGGAGTCGTCGAGTGCCGAACTGTCGCGCGAGCTCTCCGTCCTCCAGATCGCCATCCGTCGCGGAATCCGCGATCTCGCAGCCGGCGTGCCCGTCGCCGACGTGGCGGACGAGGTCGGCGGGGCTGTCGACCGTGCCTCGCGCATCCTGGTGGCACAGGATCTGGCCGGGATCCGGGCCGACCTGGAGGAGCTGGGCGCGCTGCCCATCGCGCAGGATGCGGAGCTCGATGCCGTGATCGTCGACGAGGCGGGACTCGCCGCTCTCGCCGAGTCCGATCTCTCTCCGATCACCGCTCTGGATGCCGTACGGGGGCTGCTCGACGCGCTTCGTCTGGACCGGGGCGAGGAGGCTCAGCCGATCCTGCCGCTGGCGACGATCTCCGTGACGGAGGACATGGCGACGGCGATGCAGCTGCACGCTCTCGGGTGGCGCAGCGTGTACCACCACGAGATCCTCGCCAAGGGACTCGCGCCGGAGGATCTCCGCACCATGCTCACGCAGCGTCTGCGCTGGGCGCAGGGCACGCTGCAGGTGATGCTGCGCGACAATCCACTGGTCAAGCGGGGACTGTCGTTCGGTCAGCGGTTGATGTACTTCGCCACCATGTGGAGCTACCTCTCGGGGTTCGCCGCGATCGCGTACCTCGCCGCGCCGGTGATCTACCTGGTGTTCGGCGTGCTGCCGGTCACCGCGTGGTCTGTCGACTTCTTCGCGCGGTTCCTGCCGTATTTCCTCGTGAACCAGCTGCTGTTCCTCGTGGTCGCGAAGGGGGTGCGCACATGGCGGGGCCAGCAGTACTCGCTCGCCCTGTTCCCGGTGTGGATACGCGCGTGCGTGACGGCTTTCGCCAACGTCGTCTTCCATCGCCCGCTCGCTTTCGCCGTCACCCGCAAGGACGGTCGCGATCCGCGGGGTGTGCCCTGGCGCGAGATCTGGCCGCAGCTGACCGCCATCGCCGTCCTGAGCGTGGCATTGGTGATCGGGGTGACGCGGGTCATCCTGGGAACGGCCGACGGCGTCGGCACGCTCGTGAACACGGTCTGGGTCGTGTACGACCTCGTGGTCCTCAGCGTCATCATCCAGGCGGCTCGCTACCGCGGCCCGGCCGCCGTCCTGCTCGAGAAGGAGTCCCATGGAACTGTCCACTGACACTCGCGACGGGTACGCCGTGATCACGCTCTCCGGGCGCCTCACCGCATCCGGTGCACCCCTGCTCCGCAACGCGGTCGGCGACCTGGTGACGGCCGGCGAGCCGCACATCGTGATCGAAATGGCAGAGCTGGCCTTCGTCGATTCCTCCGGCCTCGGCGCCCTGGTCGGCGGCCTGAAGAGCGCGAGGGTCGCCGGCGGGGACTTGCGCATCGCCGCCGTGCCCGATGCGGTGCGTACGGTCCTGCGGCTGACGAACCTGGATCGTGTGCTCCGTGACTACCCGACGCCGGAATCGGCGTTCGATGCCCGGTGAGACCCGCCGTGCCCGCCTGAGCGGGCCCGCCGGGCTGGCGACGGTCGAGGAGATCCTCGACACCCTGGAAGGACTGTGGCCGGAGCTTCCGGACGTGCCGGCCGAGGACCGCACCCTGTTCTCCCTGGCTGTGAGCGAGATCGCGACCAACATGGTGCAGCACGGGGAGGTGACCGCGTCGCGCACGCTCTCGGTGGAGATCGTCCTCTCCGCCGACAAGCTGCGGGCGATGCTCGTCGACACGGCGCCTCCCGCATCCATCGACTGGCATGGCGTCGCGATGCCCGACGTCGACAGCGAGAGCGGTCGTGGACTGGCATTGGCGCGCACCGTGCTCGACGAGTTCTCGCACACCTACGACGACCGGGGCAACACCTGGGTGCTCGTCCGTCGTGTCCGGATCGACCGCTGAGGCGGCAGGAAAGCGGACTCACCGTTGCGCGGTACCCGACCTCGGCGCTCCCGCGCGGATCCCTAGGCGCTCCCGCGCGGATCCCAGAGCACGACCTCGGTCGAGCGGCGCAGGCGACGACCGGTCGGCATGGGTACCACCCCCGAGGAACCGGCGGCGAACACACGCACGCCGGGGCGATTCTCACGTTCGGCGCGCAGCGCGCCCTCGAGCACGGCGATGCGGCTGCGAAGTGCCCGGTTCTCGTCTTCGAGGTCGAGCAGGCGGGCGATCGCGGGAAGGCTCATGCCTTCGGAGGAGAGCTGGGCGACCTCGCGCAGCTGCTCGATGTTGCGGGGCGAGTAGCGGCGGGATCCGCCTTGGGTGCGTCCGGGCACGACCAGACCGATGCGGTCGTACTGCCGCAGCGTCTGCGGGTGGAGGCCGGACAGCTCGGCGGCGGCCGCGATCGCGAACACCGGGGTGTCAGCGTTCATCACAGGAACCTCTCTCCTCCCCCGGAATCGCACGCAGGCAGAAGCGCCCACGCAGGCAGATGCGCCCACGCAGGCAGAAGCGCCGGAACAGGCGAGTTCTTCACAGAACGGCCTGATCCGGCGCGAACGCCTGCGTCGGCGAGAGTCCGGCTCGTCATCGCCGTGCCTTCGCCATGAGCTCGGCCCGCGGGTTCTCCTCGGGCTCGAGCTCTTGGAACTTCTTCAGTGCTTCGCGTGCGGCGTCGTCGAGGTGCGTCGGCACCGCGACCTGGAGCTCGGCGAGCAGATCGCCGGTGCCCTTGGAGGTCGTGACTCCGCGTCCCTTGACGCGCAGCACCCGCCCGGAGGGGGTGCCGGGTGCGACGCGGAGCTTGACCACGTCGCCGCTGAGCGTCGGGACCTCGATCGTCGCGCCGAGAGTCGCCTCGGTGAAGGTCACTGGGACGACGACCCGCAGGTTCAGACCGTCGCGCGTGAAGACCGGATGCGGGCGCACCGCGATCTGCACCACGATGTCTCCGCTCTCTCCGCCGTCGGGCGAGGGACGACCGCGGCCGCGCAGACGGATCTTCTGCCCGTCGGCGACGCCCGCGGGGATCTTCACCTTGAACGGCTTGCCGTCTTCGCCCTGCAGGGAGATGGTCTCGCCCTGCACGGCGGTGACGAAGTCGAGCGTGGTGCGCGCCGTGACGTCGGCGCCGCGCTGCGGACCGCCGAAGCCGCGGTATCCGCCGCTCGTCTGTCCGAAGCGGCCGTTGCCGAAGCTCGCGCCCTGGCCCTGGTTGAACATCGCGAAGATGTCCTCGAAGTCGGCGGTCTGCCCTCGGCCCTGCTGGCCGAAGCGGCTGAACACGTCTTCGAAGCCGCCGGCGCCCTGACCGCTCGCCGTGAAGCGAGCGCCGGAACCCATGGCGCGGATCTCGTCGTACTCCTTGCGCTGTTCGGCGTCGGAGAGCACGGAGTAGGCCTCGCTGATCTCCTTGAACTTGGCCTCCGCTTTGGCATCACCCTGATTGGAGTCCGGGTGGTACTTCCGCGCGAGCTTGCGATACGTCTTCTTCAGATCCGCATCGCTGACGTCCTTGGAGACCCCGAGGGTCTTGTAGAAGTCCTTGTCGAACCAATCCTGGCTGGCCATCGATCACCTACTCCGCAGGGACAGCGACGACGACCTTCGCGGGGCGCAGCTCGACGTCTCCGAGGCGGTAGCCCACCTCGACGACCTCGAGGATCGTGGTCTTCTCGGCACCGGGGGTCGGCTGCTGGAAGATGGCCTCGTGGCGCTGCGGGTCGAATTCCTCGCCCTTCTCGCCGTACGCGACCACTCCGAGACGCTCCACGACCGTGCGCACCTTGTCGGCGATCACGGCGAACGGGGTGCCGTCGACGAGGTCACCGTGCTGAGCGGCGCGGTCGAGGTCGTCGAGCACGGGGACCAGGCCCTTGGCGGCCTCGCCCTTCGCACGTTCGATCTCGACCTGACGCTGCTCCTCGGTGCGGCGACGGTAGTTGGCGTACTCGGCCTGGAGGCGCTTGAGGTCGTTCAGCAGGGTCGACTCGAGGTCGGCGAGCACGGCGTCTTCTGCCGCGGCCTCGCCGGTCTGGGTCGCTCCGAGGATGTCGTCGACCGTGAGGTCGTCGGCCGTCTCCGGATTCACGGCGCCATCGATCGGGGTCTCGTCCGACCCCTCGGCGGCTGCCGCCTCGCGGGAGTCCTGGTGGTGCGGCGCGGGGCCGGACGCCTGAGCGTCCGACCCCTCGCTGCGACCTTCGGCGGACTCAGGATTCTGGTTCTCGTCGAAGTTCTTGTCCGTCATGATTACTTCTTCTCGTCCTCGTCGTCGACGACCTCGGCGTCGATGACGTCTTCCTCAGAGGAGGGAGCGTCACCGGCCGGAGCCTCGCCCTCAGCCGAAGCGCCGGCTGCGGCATCCGCCTGCGAGGAGGCGTAGATGGCCTCGCCGAGCTTGGACTGGGACTGGTTGAGCTTGTCGAACGCGGTCTTCACGGCCTCGTCGTCTTCGCCGGCCAGCGCCGTCTTGAGCGCGTCGACGTCGGCCTTGACCTCGGTCTTCACGTCTTCGGGCAGCTTGTCGTCGTTCTCGGTGATCAGCTTGTCGATCGAGTACGCGAGCGTCTCGGCCTGGTTGCGGACCTCGGCGGCCTCGCGGCGAGCCTTGTCCTCGGCCGCGTGCTCCTCGGCCTCGCGGACCATGCGCTCGATGTCTTCCTTCGACAGCGAGGAGCCGCCGGAGATGACGATCGACTTCTCGGTGCCGGTGCCCTTGTCCTTGGCGGACACGTGCACGATGCCGTTGGCGTCGATGTCGAAGGTGACCTCGATCTGCGGGATGCCGCGGGGGGCCGGGGCGATACCCGTCAGCTCGAACGTGCCGAGCGGCTTGTTGTCGCGCGTGAAGTCACGCTCGCCCTGGAAGACCTGGATCGCGACGGACGGCTGGTTGTCGTCTGCCGTGGTGAAGGTCTCGCTGCGCTTGGTCGGGATGGCCGTGTTGCGCTCGATGAGCTTGGTCATCATGCCGCCCTTGGTCTCGATGCCGAGGCTCAGCGGGGTGACGTCGATGAGGAGGACGTCCTTGCGCTCGCCCTTGAGGACACCGGCCTGGAGCGCGGCTCCGACGGCGACGACCTCGTCCGGGTTGACGCCCTTGTTCGCGTCCTTGCCGGTCTCGCGCTTGACGAGCTCGGCGACCGCGGGCATACGCGTCGATCCACCGACGAGCACGATGTGGTCGATCTCGGACACCTTGATGCCGGCTTCGCGGATGACGTCCTCGAACGGCTTCTTGGTGCGGTCGAGCAGGTCCTTCGTGAGGTCCTCGAACTTGGCGCGGGTGATGGTCTCGGAAAGCGACACCGGGCCCGACTCGGTCAGCGACAGGTACGGCAGGTTGATGCTGGTCGAGGTTGAGGAGGAGAGCTCCTTCTTCGCCTGCTCGGCAGCTTCCTTGAGACGCTGCAGGGCGATCTTGTCGCCCGAGACGTCGACGCCCGTGGTCTCCTTGAACTGCTTGATCAGGTAGTCGACGAGACGCTGGTCCCAGTCGTCTCCACCGAGGCGGTTGTCACCGGCGGTCGAGCGCACCTGGATCGTGGAGAAGTCGTCGTCCTTGCCCACCTCGAGCAGCGACACGTCGAACGTTCCGCCACCCAGGTCGAAGACCAGGATGAGCTCGTCTTCCTTGCCCTTGTCGAGGCCGTAGGCCAGAGCTGCCGCGGTGGGCTCGTTGATGATGCGCAGGACGTTGAGTCCCGAGATCTCGCCGGCCTCCTTGGTGGCCTGACGCTCGGCGTCGTTGAAGTACGCGGGGACGGTGATGACCGCGTCGGTCACCGTGTCACCCAGGTACGACTCGGCGTCGCGCTTGAGCTTCATGAGGATGCGCGCGGAGATCTCCTGCGGCGTCCACTTCTTGCCGTCGACGTCGAAGCTCCAGTCGGTGCCCATGTGGCGCTTGACGGAGGCGATCGTCCGGTCGACGTTGGTGACGGCCTGGCGCTTCGCGGTCTCACCGACGAGCACCTCCCCGTCCTTGGTGAAGGCCACGACCGAGGGGGTCGTGCGGAAGCCCTCGGCGTTGGCGATGACCTTGGGCTCGCCGCCCTCGAGGACGCTGACGACGGAGTTGGTGGTTCCGAGGTCGATACCGACAGCACGTGCCATGTGTTCTCTCCTTTGTTGGAAGTTCTCTGGTTGGGAAGTTCGTTGTGGTGGATCTCCGCTGTGGTGCGGAAATCCGCGGCGATCAGGGAAACCTGAGTCGCGATGGCTCAACTGTACGCCTGGCCCTTGACCGTGTCAAATCAACTTGATACGAGTCGACTCAAGTTTGCGGAACGCGCGCTCGGGAGCCTTCTGCGCCTGATCGGAACCTGCGCTCCGAGCTGCGGATCAGAAGGGCGCCGGGGCATGTCCCTCGACGAACGTGACGGCATTCTGAGGTTGCGGTCGATCGATGTAGACCCTGCCCGTCGGGCTCGTCCACGCGTAGGTGCCGTCGCCGAGCGCCTCGACGACCCATGGGGAATGGTGTTTGAGCACGTGGTGGCGGCGACACAGATGGCCCAGGTTTCTCGAGGTGGTCGGGCCGCCGTGGGCGGCGTCGTGATGATGGTCGATATCGCACTCGCGTGCCGCGTGCCCGCAGGTCGGGAATCGGCAGCGTTGATCGCGTGCCCGCAGATACCGTTTCAGTTCGGAACCGGGCCGATAGCGATCGACCGCGAGGAGCGCCCCGGTGATCGGGTGGGTGAGGATCCGATCCCACCCGGACGCGGCACCCGCAAGAGCTTTCGCCGTGCCGGCGTCGATCGGCGTGCGCCCATCGAGTTCGGCCGGCATCGAACCTTGTCCCATCAGGGTCGTGACCGGAACGGTGACCGAGACCGATCCGCGGATCGCAGCGAGGAGCCCGTCGATCGTGTCGTGTCCGGCGGGAGCGCCCGTCAGCAGCAGGTCGAGAGCGAGGTCGGCGCGGAGCTGCGCGGTGGTGCGCTGATCGCGTTCCGACTGTTCCTGCGCGCACTCTGCCTCCTGCGCCGAATCCGGCTCCGGAGACCCCGGCTTCTTCACCTCCTGCGCCATCTGCGTCAGTCGCTCGAAGACACCATGAACGAGCGCGGACGGGCCGAGCAGCCCGAGTTGCGACATCCCATCGCCGACGTCTTTCACCCACACCGACCGCTTCTCCCGCGCATCCCGGTGCCGCTCGTCGACCGATCGCGACTGGAACCGCTCCGCGACCCGCCGCCCGTGCCGTGACACCCGGTTCGGGGATTCCGACTCGGCGAACGGGACCATCTCGGCGGAGTAGGCCGCTCGATCCCCTGCTTCGTCCAGATGCTCTGCCGCATCGCAGATCGCCCGCGCATGCGCGGCGCTGATTCGGCCGGCTCCCTGGGCGGCCCACACCAGCGGGAAGCGCTCCACTCTCCACACCGCGTCGGTCATCCGCGCCTGCACCGTGCGGTCGCTGAGCCGCAGCGCCGCCGCCATCTCGGCCGCGACCGTGCGAGCCGCGAGGTCGCCGAAATCGGGATGGGCCGCCTCGTCGGCCACCTGCAGCGCCAGCCGGGAACCGACCGCGAGAACGCCGTCGCGCGCGGCCTGCAGACTGCTGATGGTGCGCTCCAACCCGACGAGCATGTCGGTGAGCTCGCCGAGCGTCTTCATCTGCTCGACCGTCGCATCCACCATTGCTGCCATATCCCGAGTCAACCAGGGGCCACCGACATTCAAACGCCCAGATCAGAGCGAGAAAACGAAATACCGATATGCGGTCGGGAAAGAGGCGCTCAGCCCTGTTCGATCGCCCGGAGCCACACCCGCCGGTGTTCCCGGACGTACCGCAGAGCCCTCGCCCAGTGGTCGCCGTGACCGCTCGCGTACATCGACGCCCAGGGCCCCTCCCCCGTCGAACGCGCACCCTCGAGGAGCGCGAGCATCGCCGCCGTCCGCTCCTCCATCGCCTGCGGCAGGTCACGCCGCAGGGCGGGGTTTGCGCCGTAACCGTCGACGATCGCCGCGAGATCGCCGGCCGCGCCCTCCGCATCGCGCTCGACGTCGGACAGGGTGAACGCCTGCGCTGCATAAGCGAGATCCCAGAGCCGGGTGCTCGGGGCGGACGCATCCCAGTCGATGAAGACCCATCGGTCCCCGATGACGAGGTTCCAGGGGCCGAGATCGTTGTGGCACACGATCTCGGCCGCCGGGGCGGGGATCGCGGTCCGCCACACGGCGTTCTGCGGAGGCACATAGTGAGCGCTCGCGTCATGGATCCGCCGGATCATCGAGCCGACCCGGCGCAGGTCGTCCGCGGACAGCGGAGCGCACGAGATCCCGAGCCTGCCAGGGACGAATTCGACGACCTGCCGCCCTTGCTCGTCTCGGCCGCGCGGTTCCGGAGCATCGACTCCCGCCGCCCGCAGCACCGTGACGAAATGGCTGACGCTCGGGGTGGCATCCGACCACGCTTTGCGCACGGTATCGCCGATGCGCACCACCGTCCCGCTCGCGTTCCCCCCTGTCAGCACCTCTTCGTCCACGCGTCGACGTTAGCGCAGCGCCTCGACGAGCATCCGACCACACGTTCCCGGACGCGATACTTGACCCTGACACTGTGGCAGACGGGAGAACAGAGACATGTTGTCCATCGGAGCGTTCGCGCAGATCGGCCAGGTGACCCACCGCATGCTGCGGCACTGGGACACGGCCGGCCTGCTCGTCCCCGCCCACGTGGACGAGTTCAGCGGCTACCGCTCCTACGACCCCTCGCAACTGGATCGGCTGCATCGGATCGTCGCCCTGCGTCAGCTGGGCTTCGGGCTCGATGACATCTCGTCGATCCTCGACCGGGGAGTCGACGCCGATCGCATCGCCTCCCTGCTGCGGATCCGCCGCGCAGAGGTCGAGCTGGAGCACCGGGTCGCCGCAGAGAGACTCGTCGACGTGGAACGGCGCCTCCACCTCATCGAGAAAGAGAACCACATGTCCCGGATCGAGATCGTCGACAAGCCCCTCCCCGCCGTCCGCCTCGCCGCCATCCGCACGGTCGTCCCCGACCAGCCTTCGGTCGCCGGCGTGGTCGGCCCATCGTTCGACGCAGTGGCTGCGATCATCGGCGACGAGCACTCGCTCTCCACCCCGATCGCCCAGTACGAGACTCTCGACGACGGCCTGCAGGTGACGACCGGGTACGTGTACACCGGACCCGCACACGACGGATTCGAGATCATCGAGCTTCCGGCCGCAGACGACGCGGTGTGCGGCATCCATCTCGGCTCGGTGGACCGCATCTCCGAGAGCTGGCACGGCATCCACTCCGAGATCTTCGCCCGCGGTCTGGTGCACGACGGGCCGTGCCGAGAGCTCTACGTGCGCGCCGTGTCGGATGATCAGTCGGACTGGGTCACCGAGCTGCAGCAGCCGGTCAGACGCGGCTGAGGTCGCTAGGCTGACCGGCATGACGTGGACCGCCTCCGCCACCCGCCGCATCGGCACCGCAGCCGCCATCGTGACGCTCGCGATCCTGCCGCTGAGCGGATGCCTGTACTCGCAGATCCCGGTCGCGTCACCCTCCGAGGCGCCGTCGCCCGGCACGGAGACCGACGAGACGGAAGCGCCGGTCGGAGGGACGACGCTGAGCTTCGACGAAGGCCTCGAACTCTCGAACGACGCGTACATCGAGTGGGGCGACGGATTCCTCGCCGACGAGCGGTGGGAGACGATCTCGCCCGACGACGGCAACGGCGGCTGGACGTACGGCACGGCCGACGGCACCTGCACGGTGCGGTTCTGGCAGGGGCACATGACCGATGTCCCCGTGGTCGAAGGCGACGACAGCGCATCGTCGGATGCCATCCTCGGCGTGCTGCTGGAGACCCCGACGGCCGACATCACCCCCGTCGCGACCACCGGCGAGTTCAGCTATATGACGGGCGGGACCGGCGGCGTCGAGATGCGTCAGGTCAGCGCCGTGGAGGGTTCCCGCTCCTGGCTCATGGCTGCGCGCGCGTTCACGCAGACCGGAGTCGGCCTCTACACGATCGTGGACTGCACCGCCAACGACGCGGAGAAGATCATGGATGCCGTCAACGAGGCGAACGCGATCGTCGTCACGCCCTGATCGCCACACCCTCCCCTCGAAGGCGATTCACTTGCCGCCGGGAGGACCGACCAGCAGCAGGATGACGTACAGCGCCACGATGCCGACGGCCAGCAGCAGCGCGAGAACCCAGGGCCGGCGCAGGAACCACCGCATCAGCCGGTCGTACCAGCGGCGATCCCGCGGGTCGCCCGTGGCCTCCAGCCGCCAGGCACCATCGAGACGCCCGGTGCGATGCAGCCAGATCTCCATCGGGATCGTGGCGTACGGCACCACGGCGCTGACCACCGCGAGCACGCCGACGCCAGGGTGCCACCGCTGGTTCAGCGCGACCAGGATCGCCGTCGCCCCGTAGGCGAGGAACACGAATCCGTGGATGCCACCACCCACCGTCACCACGACCCCGGGCGCACCGACGGCGCGGGCGATGATCGCGGCGATCAGGATCGTCCAGGTGATCGCCTCCGCGATCGCGAGAACTCGGAACAGGCGGTCGGGGGTGCGGAACACGGGTCTCCTCGGGTGGGGGTCCTCCCACCGTATCCGGCGGTCATCGCCGTCGAATCAACCGAATGGTTGAGACCGGCGTGACAACGGGGGCGCTTCGCGCTTCGAAAGAGCTCGACTGCGGAATATCACGCTGTGCGGAGGCGTTGCCGAAGGCATGGTGACAGTGGACGCGGACGCGATCTCGCAGGTGCTCGGCGCCGTCGACCTCCGCGTCGGCATCGGCCGCCGGACGACTCTCGCCCCCGGTGCGCTGCTGCCGATCCCGACCGGCGCCATCACCCTCGTGTACATCGTCGACGGCGGTGTGCACGGGCATCCTCCGCTCGGCGACGGCTGCCGCCTCGACGTCGACCCGGAGTCGCATCGCCTCACGGTCGACCCGGCCAGCCGCCGCGATCTCCTCGTCGCGGGCGACGCGTTCCTCACGCTCGGCCGCACGCCGTTCGCACTGGAAGCCCAGGGCGACACGAGCCTCATGATCGCCGAGATCGTGCTCGCGGATGCGGCGTCACCGCTGCCCGCGCTGCTTCCGCCGTTCCTGACGGTCACCGGCTTCGACGCCATCGAGCCGGCCGCCGCCGCACTCGCCCTGAACATGGGCGTCGTCGACCACACGGTGGAGCCGGCGCGTCAGGGCGACCCGGTCATCTGCCGCATGATGGCGACGACCGTGCTGCTGTCGGTCATCCGCGCCTGGGCGGCGAACGGCTGCGCACCGGCGGGCTGGCCGTCGCTGTCGAACGACCCGTTCCTCGACCGCGTCGTCGACGCCATCCACGAGGAGCCCGGTCGCGACTGGACGGTCGAGCGCCTCGCCGGCATCGGCGCCATGTCGCGGTCGACCTTCGCCGAGCGGTTCCGCAACGCGGTCGGCCGCTCCCCCGCGGACTACGTCACCGAGGTGCGGGTGGATGCGGCGAAGCGGATGCTCGACGCCGGGCGAAGCGTGTCGGAGATCTCCCGCGAGCTGGGCTACGCCTCGGATGAGGGGTTCAGCCGCGCGTTCCGCCGCCGCACCGGCCTGACCCCCTCGTCGTGGCGGATGGCCAACCGGATCCCCGTCTCCGCCTGACGCCGTCGCGCCCGACCGTCCCGTCCGCCCCGTCCGCCCCGTCCCGGCCCGCCCCATCCCGGCCCGTCCCATCCCGCCCCGTCACGTCACAACTTCGGAGATACGGCGAGACACGCCGCCGTCGCGGCCCCCACCCCGGCGCGTCGCCCTCGATCTCCGAAGTTGTGCACGCACGAGGAAGCGAGAGTGGCGGGGCGGGCCGGCGGCAGCGGGTCGGAGCACACCCGGTCAGGCGCGACTGCTGACCCGGTTCGACACCCCGAAGAGCACGGCACCCGCGAGCAGCGCAGACGCACCCAGCACGTAGACCAGCTCGACGTTCAGGGTGTCGACGAGCAGTCCGCCCACGCCCGCGGCCAGGGTGATCGCGCCCTGGAACCCCACGACCACGAGGCTCCCGCCGGCCTCGAGCCGATCCGGCATCCGGTGTCCGACCCAGGTGTTGGCGACGATCAACCAGGACGAGAAGAAGAAGCCCCACACCACCACCACAATGCCCACGCCCAGGATCGAGCCGGAGAACAGGATCATCGAGATCACGGACACGGCGATCACCAGCGGCGCGAACACCGCGAAGAAGGCGAACGTGCGGTCGATCACGAGACCGATCGTGATGTTGCCGAGCAGGCCGCCGACGCCGAACAGCGCGAGCAGCACCACGATCGTGGAGGCATCGACCTCGGGAATGCGCTCCAGCGCCAGACGCACGTAGGTGTAGGCGAGGAAGTGGCCCAGCACGACGAGCACGTGCCCGATCATCCCGAGCCCGATTCCCGGCCGGCGCAGGGTGTCGACGAGGAGCCGCAGGCTCGACGCGCGTTCGGCCGGCACCGACGGCAGCGCGAAGCGCAGCACCACCGCGAGCACGACCATGAACCCGCCGGCGAGGGCGAAGACCATCCGCCAGTCGACCAGTTCGCTCAGCATCACACCCAGCGGCACGCCCGCCACCGTGGCCAGCGAGACTCCGGCCGAGGTGAACATGACCCCGCGGCCGAGGTTCTCCGGGCCCGCGAGCCGGGCGGCGACCGTGATCGACATCGCCCAGAAGGCGCTGATCGCGGCCCCCAGCAGGAAACGCGCCAGCAGCACGATGATCAGGTTCGGCGAGATCGCCACGATGAGGTTCGACACCGCCGCGGCGAGCGCCATCCACACGAGCAGCGACCGCCGGTCGAGGCGCGGGAAGATGAGTCCGACCGTCGGCGCGACGACGAGGCCGACGAGAGCCGTGACCGTCACGGTCTGGCCGGCCTGGCCGGGGGTGACGCCGAGGCCATCAGCCATCTCCGTCAGCACGCCGTTGGGGAGGAACTCGGCCGTGACCAGCAGGAAGCCCATCAGCATCAGCACGATGAGTCCGCCGTAGCGGATGCGGGTGACGGCCGTGGCCGGCACGGTGGGGACGGGCGCTGTGGTGGTCATGGTTCCACGGTCGCAGCATCCGGATGCCGCCGCCCGACCGGTCGTCCGCCGCAACCGACCGATCGTCCGATCGCCCCGGCACCACCGGCACACCGATCTCCCAGCCGGAGCTTGCAGAGTGTGAGCATGCGGGATCGGGGAGGGGCACGGCGGCGGATGCTGCACGGTGCCGCCATCGTCACAGCGATCATGTTCGTCTCCGGGTGCACGCCGCCCGCGGCAGGACCGGACGACTGGGCCCTGGAACCGATCTCGTTCCAGAACTCCTTCGTCGGCACCGGACCGCAGGCCACGCCGGCCGGTCCGCCGACCGACCGGACATACGGGATGCACGTGCTGTCGTCCGACGGGGCCGGCGGGTTCTGGACCGCATCCTCCGGGTCATGGCTGCACGTCGGGGCCGATGGCGAGACACTCGCCAGGTTCGACACCGAACCCGGCGACCCCCTGTCGCGGATCGGGGCGATGGCGCCGCTGTCGCCGACCGAGCTGGTCGTGCTGCAGGGCGATCGCGTCCATGTGATGCCGATGCTCTCGGTGCTCGACACCACGACCATGACGGTTCGTGATCTGCCGGGCGACACCGTCGGCGACGAGGGCGACCTCGACTTCGGGGACTTCGAGTTCGGCGACGTCGCCGTGCACGACGGCGACGCGATCGTGGTGCGCTACCAACCGCGCCCTCCCGACGACTACCTCGACTACGAGGTGCTGCGCGTCGACCTCGACAGTGGAGCCAGGACCCTGCTGCACAGCGGCCCGGTCGAGATCGACGAGGCTCCGAGCGCTCGGCCCGGCGTTCCACCGATCGGCATCGACGTCGACGACGCCGGGCGCGTGTATCTCGCGACCCCGACCGCACGGATCGTGCTCGCCGCCGACGGCACGGAGCTGAGCCGCGAGCCGCAGGTCGCCGACCACCCGCTCGTCGCCGTCGCTCCCGACGGCACAGCCCTGTGGTGGGGCGGAGAGCCCGAGCAGAGCGACGCGCAGGGCGTGATCGTCGGCGGCTCCTCGGAAGCGCGAGCGGCGGTCGAGCCCCGCATGCGCTGCGATGCGACGTCGAGCGACGGCACCCGCCTCCGCAGCGATGCCCTGCGCCTCAGCGACTCCGGCGGACAGCATCCACTCCCCTTCCTGTGCGGCGCGAACGCCGCCGCGTGGACGGGCGGTTCCTGGGTGGTCGCGACCGGCGGCGAGGGCGACGGCGTCGTGATCCGACTCACGCCGCCCGGCGGGAACTGACACTCACCTCTGGACACATCCGGCGGCGACCCCCTATGCTCGACGACGCACCGGGACGAGCCCGGGAAGCCCGACCGGAAGGAGCCGAGGACATGAACATCGTCGTTGTCGCGCTCACCGCCGACCACCTTCCCCTCGAGGCCACCCGCTCCTGATCCTGGCGTGGCCTCCTGCTCCCGGAGCCACACCTTGTCTGAACTCTTCGCTTCCTCGGAAGCCGCGTCCTTCGACGCATCCTTCGACGCATCCTCGTTCGATTCCCTCGAAACCGAACTCTCCTTCGCCGACGTCGATCCCGGAGAAGGTCAGCGCTGGTCCACGTGGCCGGCGATCACCCCGTCCGAGCGCGGCCCCGAGCCGTGGCCGGCGTGGGTGGTGACCTCGGCGGGCGCGCTCGACACCGAGCGCGGCATCCTCAAGACCGGCAAGGAGGCCGACGTCTTCCTGCTGGAACGCGCAGTGCCGGACGACCCCACCCAGCGCACACTGCTGGCGGCGAAGCGCTACCGCAGCGCGGAGCACCGCAGCTTCCATCGCTCTTCGGTGTACACCGAGGGCCGCAGCACCCGGAACACCCGCGACACCCGAGCCCTCGCGAAGAAGTCGGAGCACGGTCGCGCGGTCGCCGCGGCACAGTGGTCGTTCGCCGAGTTCGAGGCGCTGTGCCGGATGTGGGAGCTCGGCGCACCGGTGCCTTATCCGGTGCAGGTCAACGGCACCGAGCTGCTGATGGAGTTCCTCGGCGACGCCGACGGCACGGCCGCACCCCGCCTGGCCCAGGTGCGCAGCGACCGTGTCGAGCTGCGGGAGTACTACGCCCAGGTGGTCGAGCTGATGCGGATCTTCGCCGCGGCCGGCTTCGCCCACGGCGACCTGTCGGCCTACAACCTGCTCGTGCACGAGGGGCGGGTGCGTGTGATCGACCTGCCCCAGATCGTCGACATCATCGCGAACCCGCAGGGGCTCGACCTGCTGCACCGCGACTGCGTGAACATCTGCGACTGGTTCGCCCGCCGCCGCGTCGACTGCGACGCCGAGGAGCTGTTCGCCGAGCTGCTCGCGGCCTCGTACACGTGATCCGGGCCGCCCCTGCCCGTTCCGGTCGCAGTTGCTGCCGCCGGTGCCTGTTCCGGTCGCAGTTGGTGCCGCCGGATCGGCCGTCGGGCGGCACGAAGTGCGACCGGAACAGACGGGTCAGTCTCGTGGGCTAGGCGGCGAGGCGGGCGGCCAGCAGCGTCACGAGCTCGTACACGACGTGGCTCGCGGCGATGCCGGTCATCTGCGCGTGGTCGTAGGCGGGCGACACCTCGACCACATCCGCGCCGACGATGTCCTGCGAGGACAGGGCACGCAGGATCCGCAGCAGCTCGCGGCTCGTCAGCCCGCCCGCCTCGGGGGTGCCGGTACCGGGCGCGTGGGCGGGGTCGAGCACGTCGATGTCGATCGACACGTACAGCGGCTTGTCGCCGATGCGCTGCAGGATGCGGGCGATGCCGGCCTCGACCCCGTGCTCCTCGATGTACTCGCTCGACACGATCGAGAAGCCCAGGCGCTCGTCGTCTTCGAGGTCCTGCTTCGAGTACAGGGGTCCGCGCGTGCCGACGTGGCAGCTTGCGGTGAGGTCGATCAGCCCCTCCTCGCTCGCGCGGCGGAAGGGGGTGCCGTGCGTGATCGGAGCTCCGAAGTAGGTGTCCCACGTGTCGAGGTGCGCGTCGAAGTGCAGCACCGCGACCGGACCGTGCTTCGCCGCGACCGCCCGCAGCAGCGGCAGGGCCACCGTGTGGTCGCCGCCGATCGTGACGATGCGCTGCACCTGCTCGCCGAGTGCCAGCGCCGCGCGCTCGACCTCGGTCACCGCCTCGGTCAGGTCGAACGGGTTGACCGGGATGTCACCGGCATCCACCACCTGCGCGATCGCGAACGGCGACACGTCCTGCGCCGGGTTGTACGGGCGCAGCAGTCGCGAGGACTCGCGCACGTGCGACGGACCGAACCGCGTACCCGGTCGGTAGCTCACGCCGGAGTCGAAGGGGATGCCGACGACGGCGATGTCGGCACGCGGCACGTCTTCGATCCGCGGCAGCCGCGCGAAGGTCGCGATGCCGGAGTAGCGGGGGTTCACGGACGCATCGATGGGGCCCACGTTCTCGGTCATTGCTCGTTCCTGTTCGTCGGGGAGGGTCAAGTCGGGGAGGATTCGTCGGATGCTGGTTCTCAGAGGGCGTGCTGCGGGATGTGCACCAGCTGCACGCCGCCCTCGGCGATCGCGGCGCGGATGCTCGACCCGATGTCGTCGCGCCGTTCCACGCGACGCCCGGTCGCACCGAAGGCCGTGGCGAGGGCCGCCCAGTCGGGCTGCACCAGGTCGACGCCGATCGGGGTCATGCCACGGTCGACCTCGTTCTGCCGGATCTCGGCGTAGCCGCCGTTGTCGACGCACACGACCGTGACGTCGAGGCGCTGCTCGACCGCGGTCACCAGCTCGTTCACGCAGAACATCAGAGCACCGTCGCCGATCACCGTCACGACCGGGTGCTCGGTCTGCGCGACCCGTGCGCCGATCGCGGCGGGAAGCCCGTAGCCCAGGGTCGCGTACGTGGGCGTGTACAGGAGGGAGTGCGGATGCTCCGCCTGCAGCACACTGCCGAGCGCCATGTACACGATCTGGGACGAGTCGCCCGCGACGATCGCGTCGTCGGGCAGGGCGTCGGCGATGATCTCGGCGAGCGCGACCGTCTCGGGGGCGGTCTCGCGCATCTCGGCGTCGATCGCGGCGCGGTCGGCGGTGAGCTCGCGCGGCGAACGCGTCTCGGCGGGGAGCATCTCCAGAAGAGCGCCCGAGACCGCCGCCGCGTCACCCGTGAGCCCCACGGTCGCGATCAGGTTCTTGTCGCGCTGCGCGGGCGAGATGTCGATGCGGATCACCGCGCCACGGGCCTCGAGCCGCGGCGCCCAGAGCTCGGCCTCGCCGAGCTTCGAGCCGACCACGAGCAGCACGTCGGCGTCTTCCGCCACCGCCCGGGCCGCGGCGAGACGCAGGTTCGAGCCGAGCGAGAGCGGATGCCGCTCGTCGACCACGCCCTTGCCGTTCAGGGTCGTCAGCACGGGGGCGCCGAGGCGCTCGGCGAGGGACGTGACCTCGTGCGCAGCATCCACCGCTCCCCCGCCGGCGACGATCACCGGGTTCTTCGCGGAGGCGAGCAGCCGTGCCGCCTCGGCGAGTGCGGACGGATCCCCGGAGACCCGCGCGGGGACCGGACGCGGCCGCCGCGCTTCGGCGGGGACATCGGCCGGCGCCTCCAACACGTCGAGCGGGATCTCGATGTGCACCGGGCGCGGGCGACCGGTGCGGAACAGGGCGAAAGCGTCGTGCACGGCCTCGACCGCCTCGGCGGCGCTGGTCACCCGGCGCGACCACTCGGCGATCGCGCCGACCATGGCCGTGGCATCCTTCGTCTCGTGCAGGGTGCCCACGTCGGCGAACTCCGCCCCGAGCGGCACTCCGGGCGAGAGGACGATGAGCGGCCGCGACTCGCAGAACGCCGTGCCGATCGCGCTCATCGCGTTCTGCAGGCCGGGGCCGGAGGTCGTGATGACCACGCCGGGCAGACCGGTCTGCTGCGCCCAGCCGTCGGCACCGTAACCGGACCCCTGCTCGTGACGGTTCGTCACGGCGCGGATGCCGAGGTCGGCGAGCGGCCGGTAGAGCTCGAGGTTGTGGGTGCCGGGGATGCCGAAGATCGCGGTCACGCCGTAGGCGCGGATCGTCTCCAGCACGGCGCGTCCGGCGGTGTCGGCGTACTGCTCGGCCGGGGTGGTGTCGTTGCTCATCGTGTCATCCTCACACCCGGTGACGGCGCGTGCCGTCGACCCAGGTCTCGCGCACCGTGATCGCCGAGATCTCCTCGGCGGGAGCTGCCAGCGGGTCACCCGAGAGCACCGCGAAGTCGGCGTACTTGCCGACCTCGAGCGAACCCAGGTCGTCTTCGCGGCCGATCGACACGGCACCCTCGATCGTGTGGGCGCGGAGGGCGGCGAGCGCGGAGACCCGCAGGTCGTCGGGGCCGAGCTTGTGTCCACGGCGGGTGACGCGGGTGACCGCGGTCTGGATGGCTTCGAGCGGGATGGGCTCGGCGACCGGAGCATCCGACGAGATCGTGAACGGGACGCCCGCACGCTCGAACTCGCCCAGCGGGTTGAAGCGCTCACCCGGGGTGCCGATGGCCTCCTCCACGCCCTCGCCCCAGTTGAAGTAGTGCTGGGTCTGGTTGACCGGACGGATGCCGGCGACGGCCATCCGTCCGATCTGCTCGGGCGTCGGCAGGCCGCAGTGCTCGATGCGGTGGCGGGCGTCGGCATCCGGATGTTCGGCGAGCGCGGCCTCGATCGCCGACACGACCATCTCGATCGCGATGGGCGATTGCGCGTGTGTCGCGGTCTGCAGCCCCGCGGCGTGCGCCTTGCTGATGAGCCCGGCATACTCGGCCGGCTCGTGGTAGAGCTGCCCGGTGCGGCAGGGGTCGCCCACGTAGCCGTCGGGGAAGTACGCGGTCCAGCCGCCGAGCGTGCCGTCGGCGTAGAACTTGATGCCGGCGAAGCTGAGGTGTGCGTTGCCGAACTGACCGACGAGGCCCATCTCGAGCGCCTCGTCGAGCAGGTGCGAGAGCAGGTACATCGACACGCGCAGCTCGAGGCGTCCGGCCTCGGCGAGGCGCAGGTACATGTCGAACTCGCGCCGCGTGACCTGGCAGTCGCCGATCGAGGTGACACCGCCGGCCAGGAAGCGCTGGGTCGCGGCGTCCAGCTGGCGAAGGTGCTCCTCCGGCTCGTCGGCGAGGTGGAAGTTCGGGCCGTGGTGACCGATCTTCACGCCGTGCACACCCGTGAGGATGTTGCACGCCGCATCCGACAGCTCGCCGGTCAGCTCGCCGTCCGCGTCGCGGAAGAACTCGCCGCCCTCGGGATTCGGGGTGTCGCGGTCGACACCGTTGATCTCCAGCGTGTGGGAGTTCACGACCCCACCGTGGCCCGACGCGTTCATGAGGTACACCTCGCGGTCGGCCGCCACCTCGTCGAGCTCGAAGCGGGTGGGGTGCCGCTTCTCGGCCAGGTTGCGCTGCTCGTAGCCGTAGCCGCGCACCGGGCGCCCCTCGGGGAGCTCGGCCGCCGCCGCCTTCAGCAGCGCCACGATCTCGGGGATGCTGCCGGCCTTCTCCGGCCCGCAGTCCACCCAGCTCATCATCTGCCCGAACATGAGCGGATGCGCGTGGGCGTCGACGAAGCCGGGGACGACGACCGCGTCCCCCAGGTCGATGCGTTCCGGAGAGAGCCCACCCCGATCGGCCGCCGCCTCGCACTCGGTGAGGGTGCCGATCGCGAGGATCCGCCCGCGGTCGGTCAGCATCGCCGTGGCCGTGGTGGCCGCGGCATCCGCGGTGTGGATGGCGTGCGCGGTCAGGAGGAGGGGAGCCGTCTGAGCCGAGCGGTCGAAGGGGGTGAGCTTTCTCATGGGGAACCTGTTCGCGGTCGTGGCGTGCGGTGGAGGAGGCGGTGCCGGTCAGGGCAGGCGGTTCGCCGTCGTGTCCGTACGCGCGGTGAAGGACGCCGTCACGGGAGCCTCGTCGGAGTGCTGCGGCGCGAGACGCGTGCAGATGCCGGCGATGACAGCCATCCCGATGAACATCGCGATGACCGACCAGATGCTGCCGGTCCAGGCGATGAGCTGCGTCGCGAACCAGGGCGAGAACCCGGCCCAGACCGCCGCACCCACGCCGTAGGAGAGCGCGATCGAGGTGTAGCGGGCCTGCGGGCGGAACATCTGCGAGAGCAGAGCGGCGATCGGGGCGTAGGTCGCGCTCATCGCGATGCGCACCAGCGAGGCGAACAGGAAGATGAGCGGCTCGATGCGTCCGGGCAGGATCAGCAGGAACGGCACGAACGTGAGCACCGAGGTGATCAGGCCGATGTACATGACGTTCTTGCGGCCCCACTTGTCGCCCAGCCAGGCGACCGGGAGCGTCACCACGAACTCCACGAAGGACGCGATCGTCATGGCGTCGAGGATGACCTGCTCGCTGATCGCGACCGTGTCGCCGGTGGCGTACGCCGTGGCGAAGGTGGTGGCCAGGTAGTAGCCGCCGGTCGAGATCGGCAGGATGCCGATGCCGAGGAGGATCGGACGCCAGTTGGTGCGCAGCGCGAAGGCCAGCGGCATCGACTGCTTGCGGCCCTCGACCTTCGCCTCGAAGACCGGGGTCTCCTCGACGCGGTAGCGCACCCAGAAGCCGACGCCGACCAGCACGATCGACAGCAGGAACGGGATGCGCCAGCCGCCGTTGATGATGAAGTCGTCGCCCATGCGGGTCATGATCGCGAAGATGCCGGAGGCCAGCAGCGCACCGGCCGGGTTGCCGAGCTGCGTGAAGCCGCCGTAGAAGGTCTTGGACTTCTCGGGAGCGTGCTCGACGCTCATGAGCACCGCGCCGCCCCATTCGCCGCCGACCGCGAGACCCTGCACCGCGCGGAGCAGGATCAGGAGGATCGGGGCGAGGATGCCGATGTTCTCGTAGGTCGGGAGGCAGCCGACGAGTACCGTGGCCGCGCCCATCATCAGCAGTGTGATGACGAGCGACGTGCGCCGGCCGAGCTTGTCGCCGATGTGGCCGAAGATGATGCCGCCGAGGGGGCGGACGAGGAAGGCGACCGCGAAGGTCGCGAAGGCCGCTGCGGTCTCGGCCAGCCGGTCGCCGCTCGGGAAGAACAGCGGACCGAAGACGAGCGCCGCGGCGGTCGCGTAGACGTAGAAGTCGTACCACTCGATGGTGGTGCCGACGAAGGCGGCGATGCCGGCACGGCGTGCCCGGCTGTGCGTGCCGCTGGTGGGGGTAGTGGTCATGAGGGTGCCCGCTCCTTTGCGGAAGATGTCGGATAGCGAAGGATGCTACGGCGGCACAGGACGGTCGGCAAGGGCAGAACTCCAGCGAGAACGAGTATTCACTGAGTATCTGATCGTCGTTTCGTGCAATGCGTGCCTTCCCCACGGCCTCGCCCCCTCTTACACTGAACATGCGCGCGGCGAAGCGTGCGATCGCGGGAAACTGAGGAAATGGGCGGAACCATGGATTTCGACGCCGAACTGATCCGTGCGCTGCAGGAAGACGGTCGCGCCAGCATCCTCTCCCTCGCCCAGCGACTCGGGCAGTCGCGGGCCGCCGTCGCGGCACGGCTGCGCACGATGCTCGCCGACCGGACGGTACGGGTCGTGGCCGCCGTCGATCCCGTGTTCCTCGGGCAGCATGTGCTCGCCCACATCTCCATCCGCACCGACGGCGCGGTCGAGCTCGTCGCCGAGCACCTGCGCGACATGAGCGAGACCGTGCTGGTGTCGGCGGTCGGTGGCGCGCACGATGTGGTCACCGAGGTGCGCGTCGGGTCGATGTCGGAGCTGCACGACCTGCTCGCCCTGATCCGCGCGATCGACGGCGTGCTCGACATCAGCACCATCATCTACTCGACCGTGATCAAGGGGTTCTTCGTCTCCGAGTACCACGGCGGCGTCACGCTCGACGCGATCGACGAGGCCCTGATCGAGCAGCTGCAGACCGACGGGCGCAAGAGCTTCCGCGCGCTGGGCGAGGAGGTGCGGCTCTCCCCCTCCGCCGTCGCCACCAGGGTGCAGCGGCTGATCGACGGCGGAGTGATCAAGATCAGTGCGGTCGAGGCGCGCGGCCTCGCCCACCGGCAGCTGTCGATGGGCGTGGGCATGACCCTCGGCGACGACGACGATGCCGTGATCGACGAACTGCGGCGCGGACGCGGGGTGGACTTCGCCGCGCGCACCCTCGGTCGATTCGACGCCGTGGCCACGCTGGTCGAGCCTTCGGCTGGGGCGCTGTACGCGAGCCTCGAGCGCCTGCGCGCGCTGCCCGGGGTGACGCGCATCGAGGCCTGGCTGCACCTCGCCGTACTCAAGGAGGACTACGCCCGCACGCTCCGGCCGCTCCGAACGGACTGAGCCGGCGGTGCCCGTCAAGGGTCTGGAGCGGCCCCCTCGAGCCGAAGACACTGTCGGCATGGCGACGCGCGAGAAGGATGAACGCGACGACGGAACCGGCCCGGAGCGCACCCCGGACGGCCACCACATCATCGTGAACGGACGGCGATGGCAGGCATCCGACCCGGCGATTCCCGACCGGTTCCGCCAGGAGCTGGTGGACGAGCTGATGGCGGCCCGGCGCGCGGTGAAGGCGTCGGAGCCCGACGCCCGACGACGGGTGCAGGACGCGAAGACGGCCCTCGGCGAGCGCGGTGCGCCCTGGTGGGAGGAGCGCTCGGGTGACGCCTTCGACGAGCGCATCGCCGCGGCGATCCGGGCCCTCACGCGCAAGCGGTCGGAATCCTCGATCTGCCCGAGCGATGTCGCGCGCGCGGTCGGCGGCGAGTCGTGGCGGGCAGCCATGGCGGACGTGCGGCGAGTGGCTGCCGGACTGGCCGACCGGGACGAGGTCGTCGTCACGCAGAAGGGCGACCCGGTGCGCATCGAGGATGCCCGCGGGCCGGTGCGGATCCGCCGCGGCCCCGCGCTCTGATCCGGGTCTCTCACGCGGGCTTCCGGTCGCAGTTCGCGCCGCCTTCCGGACGCGCAGGCGTCACCAAGTGCGACCGGAAGCGGGAGAGAGCGGTATGTGCGTGCGGCGCGTCGTCACCGGCCGTTCACCGGGCGCGGCCAGACTTCCAGCATGAGTGAACCCGATCCTCGCCAGGGCGTCCCCGAGCCCGTGGCCACCGCGAACAGCGGCGCCGTCGCCGTCGTCGGCCTCGACCTGCGCGGCGAGACACCCGCGCCCAAGAAGCAGGTCTACTCGTGGGCGCTGTGGGACTGGGCGACGCAGCCCTTCAACACCGTCATCCTCACGTTCGTGTTCACCGCGCTCTACCTCGTCGGCGAGGGCTTCCTCCCCGCCGACGTCGCAGCACTCGATGCGAGCGACCCGGCTCGGATGGCCGCGGAGGCAGACCTCGCCTCCGGCCTGGGGCTGGGGTCGACCATCGCGGCCTTCGGCATCCTGCTGCTCGCCCCGGTGCTCGGCCAGCGGGCGGATGCCGCGGGGCGCCAGAAGCTCTGGCTCGGGATCGGCACCGGAGCCCTGATCCTCTGCATGCTGGGCCTGTGGTTCGTCGAACCGACGCCGAGCCTGTTCTGGCTGGGCGTCGCCCTGATCTCGGCCGCGACCGTGTTCCAGGAGATCGCCGCGGTGAACTCCAACGCGATGCTCATCGGCATCGCGAACCCGAAGAACGTCGGCCACATCTCGGGGCTCGGGTGGGGCTTCGGGTACCTCGGCGGCATCATCGCCCTCGTGATCGTCGTGCTGCTCGACACCTTCGACTGGTTCGGCATGTCGACGGACAACGGCCTCGCCTATCGACTGATCGCCGTCGGATGCGCCGTGTGGGCGATCGTCTTCAGCATCCCGATCTTCCTCAACGTGCCGGAGCCGTCGCTCGGCCGCCCGGAGCGCAAGGTCGGCTTCTTCGCCTCCTACCCGCTGTTGGTCAAGGACGTCGTGGGGCTGTACCGCAACGAGGAGACGCGGCCCACCTTCTGGTACCTGCTGGCGAGCGCCGTGTTCCGCGACGGCCTCGGGGGTGTGTTCGCATTCGGGGCGATCATCGGCACGGCCGTCTTCAAGTTCGAGGCGCAGGACATCATCATCTTCGGCATCGTCGCGAACCTGATCGCCGGCGTCTCCACGATCGCCGCCGGCCGACTCGACGACCGCCTCGGCCCGAAGCGGATCATCCTCGCCTCGATCGGCTCGATGATCGTCGCCGGCCTCGCGGTCTTCTTCCTGCGGGACGCCGGGTCGATAGTCTTCTGGATCGGCGGCCTCGTCCTGTGCGCGTTCGTCGGCCCCGCTCAGGCGGCGGCACGCTCCTTCCTCGCAAGGGTCACCCCGGCCGGCCGGGAGGGCGAGATCTTCGGTCTCTACGCCACGACGGGTCGCGCTGCGAGCTGGATGGCCTCCGGTGCCTGGACGCTCCTGATCGTGCTGACGAGTCAGACCGCCTACGGCATCCTGGGCATCGTGATCGTCCTGATCGCCGGCTTCCTGCTGCTGCTCCCGGTGAAGGCGCCCCGCTGAGTCGTGAACGCCCCGGCGCGAGTAGCCTGCACGCCCGCCCGCACAACTTCGGATCTCGCGGGCGACACGCCGGGCTTGGGCTCCGCATCCCGGCGCGTCGTCATCGAAGTCCGAAGTTGTGTCGGGGCGCCATCGGTGCGGCGGGAGTAGCCTGACCGCGTGACCGTGATCCTCGCCTTCCTCGCCAACATCCTCGTCGCGGTGGCGAAGACGATCGCCGCGATCATCACCGCCTCGGCATCGATGGTCGCCGAGGCGGCGCACTCGTGGGCGGATGCCGGGAACGAGGTGTTCCTCCTGATCGCCGACCGCAGCGGCGCGAAGACGAAGGATGCGCGGCATCCCCTCGGCTACGGACGCAACGCCTTCGTGTGGTCGCTCATCGCCGCCTTCGGCATCTTCACGGCTGGATCGATCGTGTCGATCATGCACGGGATCCAGGAGCTGTCCGACACCGGCCCCGTCGAGAGTCCGATGGTCGCGTACATCGTGCTCGGAGTCTCGTTCGTGCTGGAAGGCGCGTCGTTCACGCAGGCGATGCTGAAGTCGCGGCGGCTGGCGAAGGAGCGCGGATCGTCGACCTGGGACTTCGTGCTGGAGACGAGCGACACGACGCTGCGTGCCGTGTTCTTCGAGGACTCCGCCGCGCTCATCGGCCTGGCCATCGCGGCGGGCGCCATCGCGATGCACCAGATCACCGGCGTCGCCGCCTGGGATGCGATCGGCTCGATCCTCGTCGGCGTGCTGCTCGGCGTGGTCGCGGTCATCCTGATCCGGCGGAACATCATCTTCCTCGTCGGGGCCACGGCGGCGCCGAAACTGCGCGCCCGCGTCGGCACCGCCCTGCTCGGACTCGAGCAGATCGAACGCGTCACCTACCTGCACATCGAGTACGTGGGTCCGAACCGACTGTTCATCGTGGCCGAGATCGACCTGGCCGGCGACGCCCGTGAGCACGATGTGGCCCGACGGCTGCGCGATGTCGAGCGGCGGATCGAGGCGCATGAAGCCGTCGAGACGGTCGTGCTGTCGCTCTCGGTCGACGACGAGCCGTCGCTCGAGTTCGCGCGCGCTTAGAGCCCGGCCGGCTCAGCGCTGCCAGTTGTCGGCGAGCTTGTTCAGCAGCCGGGCGAGCTCGACGCGCTCGTCATCGGTGAAGGATGCGAGCGCGGTCGTGAGCATCTCGCGACGCTCACCGCGCATGCCGCGGGCGAGCTTGCGCCCCTCGTCGGTGAGCGCAATTCGGGTGCGTCGCGCGTCGTCGGGGTCGGCCTCGCGGCGCACGAAGCCGCGCTCGACGCCCTGCTGCACGAGCCGTGAAGCGCGCGGCTGATCGACCCCGATCGCGATGCCGAGGTCGCTGACGCTGAGCGGAGCGGATGCCGCGGCCAGGGCCTCGAGCATGCGCATGCGAGCGGGGCCGCCGAGCCGACCGGACGGGTCGGACATCCAGGGGGGCATGCCCGGGTGACCACGGTGGTGGTCGAAGTGATCGTGAGCGTCGTCGCCGTGCGGATCCGCGTGCGGACCGCCGTGCCAGCCGTGCGGGCCTCCGTTACCGCGACCGCGCTCGGCGGCGCCGCGACCGCCTGGGCCCCGATCACCGGGACGACGCCCGCGCAGGCGGGACAGCGCCTGCGCGATGGATTCGGCGGGATCCTGCGCGGCGGGGTCGTGCGGTTCGGTGGTCACGGCTCGATTTTACATGCGACTTGACATGCATCGCGACTCCATGTCACACTACATGTACATGCACTGTGACATTCACATGCACACTGACAACTAAGGACTCCCCATGAACACCTCTGAATCACAGAACCCCGAGAACACCACCCGCCCCTTCGGCTACTGGCTGAAGGCAGCCGACCGCCTGATGGCGGCGGAGTTCGCCGCCGCCTTCGACGGTGAGCACGCCACCCGCCGTGACTGGCGGATCCTCAACATCGTCGACGGCACCGTCACGGCGGACCGTCCGCTGAACGCACACAAGCTGCACCGACTCGTCGAGCGCGGCTGGGTCGCCCCCGAGGGCGACGGCTGGACGCTCACCGACGACGGCCGCGCGGCGAAGGACCGCCTCGGCGCCCTCGTCGACGGCATCCGCGCAAAGGTGTCGAGCGCTGTCTCCGACGAGGAGATGGCCACCACGCTCGCCTCGCTCGAGAAGGTCGCCCGCGCCTTCGGCTGGGACGAGGAGACCCCTCTGCCCCGCGGCCGCCGGCACGGCTTCGGCGGACCCCGCCACGGCCGCGGCTTCCCGCGCGGCTTCGGGCGCCGGTTCGGTCGCGGATTCGGTCACGGCGACGGCCGCGGCTTCGGTCACGGGCCGGAGCACGGATTCGGTCACGGTGACGGCCGCGACTTCGGTCACGGACCGGAGCACGGATTCGGTTCGGATTCCGAGCACGGCTTCGGACCGGATGCTGAGCACGGCTGCCGCCACGGCGAAGCAGGTGCCGGGTACCGCGGTCACGGCCGCGGGCACGGACACCCCGGCCACGATGACCGGGGCCACGACGCCCGGGGACACGGCGAGCACGGACACGGTGCCCACGGCCACCGCGGACACGGTCCGCACCGTGCCGCGCGGCTCGCCCAGCACGCCTTCGAGCGCGGCTTCGACGCGGGCTTCACCCGCGGTCGCGACGCCTGACGCCCGCTCCGCCCCGAGCGGAATGGGGTCGAACCACCCTGTTCCGTGCGAGCCACCCCCTTGAGTGCGATCTCAAGGGGGTGGCTCGTACGTAGAGGGGTGGTTCGGCGGCGGGATGGTTGGGTGCTGGGGCAGGGAGCAGGGGTGGGCCGGGGCGACTTCGGAAGTCAGCGCGAAGCGCGACGCACCAGCGGGAGCAGGGCGGCGGTCGCGACGACCGCGGCCGCCACGAGCACCGCCGCGACGAACCCGCCCGTCACCAGCACCGCGGCGATGGTGCCGAACACCGCGATGCCGAGCCCGCCTCCGAGCGCGAAGCCCACCTCCTGGATCGCGCCGACCTGGCCGGCCTGATCCTCGGTCGTCACCTCGAACAGTGCCGTCGCGGCGAGCGTCGCACCGACGCCGAACCCGAGTCCGACGAGCACGAGCGGGACCGCCACGATCGCCGGGTCGAACGCGAGCCAGACGAGCCCGACGGCCTGCAGCACGAGTGCCAGCACTGTCAGCGCGTTCGTCGACAGCCAGCGCAGGGCCAGGGGCGCCACGACGCCGCCGATCGCGATGGCCACCGCCTGCGGGAGCAGTGCGATGCCCGCCTCAGCCGCGCTCTGCCCGCGCGAGTCCTGCAGATGCAGACTCACCAGCAGGACCGATGCCGCTGACGCCCCGCTGCTCACCACGATCCGGATGATCGCGGGGCTGAACCCTGACACCCGGAACAGCCGCATGTCGATGAGCGGATCGCGGAGCCGGCCCTGCCTGCGCACGAAGAACACCAGGGTCAGGGCTGCGATCACCGCCGCGACCAGGGCCGGCACCGGCGCCACGAGTGCCTCGTGCAGCGCGAAGACGAGGGCACCGAGCGCGACGATCGAGGAGAGGATGCTGAGCACATCCCACGACGGCGGCTGCGAGCTGCGCGAGTCGGGCACGAGCCACACGGCCAGCACCCCGGCGATCAACGCGAGCGGAACACTGCCCAGCATCAGCCAGCGCCACCCCGGCCCCTCGGCCAGCAGACCACCGAGCACCGGTCCGAGTGCGCTTCCGGTGCCGAAGGTCGCCGTCCACAGCCCATAGGCGAGCACGCGCTCGCGCGCCTGGAACTTGGCGCCGATCGTCGCGACGACGCCCGCGATGACGAACGCCTCGGCGACGCCCAACAGGGCGCGCACGACGATGAGCACCAGGCCACTGGAAGCGAGCCCGCCGACCGCGTTGAGAACAGCGAACCCGGCCAGGCCGATGAGGACGATGGTCTTTCGCCCGAATGCATCGCCGATCCTCGCCGCCACGATCAGCGTCGCGGCCAACGACAGCGCGTAGACATCGACGAGCCAGAGCCCCTCGGTGTCGGTCAGATCCAACTCGCCGCGGATCGCGGGGAGGGCGGTCGAGACGCTGCTGATCGCGAGGGCGCCGATGAGCACGCCGAGCAGAAGCGGAACCATCGCGAACCAGAGGCGGAGGGATGAGCGGGTGCCGTCGAGAGTGGGGGTGGAAGTCACGGTCTCAGTCTGTAAAGTACAGACAGAAGCCACAAGTACGGTCATTTCTGATACGTACTGACACTTCGGATAGCAAGGGGGCCGTGCCATGCGGGAGAAGACCGAGCGGATCATCCGCGACTGGACCGAAACCTGCGACGCCGAAGTGTCGATCGCGGTGCTCGGCGGGGCCTGGAAGCCCAGCATCCTGACCCTGCTCGGCGAGCACGAGGTCCTCCGCTTCGGCGAGCTCGGACGCCTCCTGGAGAACCCGACCGCGCGCGTGCTCACCCGCCAGCTGCGTGAACTCGAGGAAGACGGCCTCATCACCCGCACCGTGTATCGCGAGGTGCCGCCCAAGGTCGAGTACCGGCTCAGCGAACTCGGCGCGAGCTCCGGGCCGCTGCTGACGGAGCTGACCCGCTGGGGCACGCTCTATGCCGGGCGGCAGCGGGTGAGCGTCGACGAGCAGACCTAGACCGCGCAGACCCGATCCGTCCCGCCCTCAGATCCGACGCGGCCCCGGCCCATCGGTGCCGAGAGCATCCTCGGGGTTCAGCAGACGGCACGCCTTCATCGACAGGCAGCCGCAGCCGATGCATCCGGTGAGCTCGCGCCGCAGGTGCTCGAGCTGCGTGCGGCGGAGGTCGAGCTGCTCCCGCCACAGCTTCGCCACCCGCTGCCAGTCGTGCTGCGACGGCGGCTCGTCCGTCGGCAGGCTCTGGAACACCTCGTGCACGTCGGTGAGCGGGATGCCGAGACGCTTCGCGACCACGATCAGTGAGATCCGCCGCAGCATGTGCCGCCGATAGCGGCGCTGGTTGCCCGCGGTGCGCGTCGACACGATGAGTCCGAGCTGCTCGTAGAAGTGCAGTGCCGTCGCCGGCACACCGCTGCGGCGGACGACCTCGCCGATCGGCAGCAGATCATCGGGTTCCAAAGACATCTGCACCCCCTCTTGACCTCGAGTTTACTCGAGGTATTAGCGTGACGATCGGCCGCCGAGGAACGGCGCCGCCGGGCGGATGACCGCCTGCTCCGACGTCACGAAGGGCACCCCATGACGCACACCCCCGAGCGCACCGCCACCGTAGGGAGCTGGCGCGAACTCCTCGGCAGCCGCTACGCCCCGATCGCCTCGGTCCTTGCAGGCGGCGTGCTGCTCGAGGCGAGCAACGTGTATCTCACCACCAGCCTGCTCCCCACGATCGTCGGCGACATCGGCGGCGCGGAGTTCTACGCGTGGACGATGATGACGTTCCTGCTGGCATCGGTCGTCAGCTCGATGATGGTGAGCCGGGTCCTCACACAACAGGGCGCCGTGCGCGCCTACCTGCTCGCACTCGGCCTGTTCGCCCTCGGCTCGCTGCTGTGCGCCGCGAGCCCGTGGATGTGGGCGCTGCTCTCCGGCCGCGCCGTGCAGGGGCTCGGCGGCGGGCTGCTCGCGGGCCTCGGGTACGCGCTCATCCAGCGCGCGCTTCCCGAGCGGCTCTGGGCTCGAGGAGCGGCACTCGTCTCGGCGATGTGGGGTGTGGGCAACATCGTCGGCCCGGTCGTGGGCGGCGTGTTCGCGCAACTGGACGCCTGGCGGGTGACGTTCGTCGGCCTCGCCGTCGTCTCCGCGCTGATCGGCATCGTCGTAGTGCGTGCGCTGCCGAGGACCGCCCGAGCCCGCTCGAGCGAATCGGTGCCGTGGGGATCCCTCGTGCTCCTCTCCGGCGGCGTCGCCGCGGTCGGCATCGCGAGCGTCGTCCCCAGCGGCCTCGGCACCGGGGTCGCCATCGTGGTCGGCGTCGTCCTGGGCGCATGGTTCCTGCGTCACGAGCGCCGCGGGCGCACCGGCATCCTCCCTCGGGTCACGTTCGCCCCCGGCTCCTCGCTCGGCTGGGTCTACGTCACGGTCGCCGTGCTGGCCTTCGCGATCGGCACCGAGGCGTTCATCCCGCTGTTCGGGCAGGAGATCGGTGGCCTGATGCCGTTCGTCGCCGGGCTGCTCGGTGCCGCTCTGTCCCTCGGCTGGTCGATCACCCAGGTGTTCACAGCCAATGCCACCGGCATCCGCTCCCGCCGCGTGCTCATCACCCTCGGCCCCGTCGTCGTCGCCGTCGGTCTCGCCGCGTACGGCCTGCTCCAGCACGAGGGCCCCTCCCCGCTCGTCATCGCACTGTGGTTCGCCACCCTGTTCCTCGCCGGCGCCGGCATCGGCCTGGGCTTCCCGCACCTGACCGTCGCCGCACTCGGCAGCACGTCGGGCGAAGAGGAAGGCGCCAAGGCGGCCGCGGCCGTGAACACCGTCTTCATCATCGCGAGCGCGTTCAGCTCGGCGATGGCCGGGGTGCTGGTCAACCTCGCGATGCCCGACGTCGTGGATGCCGCCCGCCTGCTGATGCTCGTATTCGCGGGCGTCACCGTTCTCGGCGCGTTCGTCGCGCGCGGCGCGAGCTGGGGCATCGGGCTGTCCCGCGACGACGAGCAGCCAGCCACTCCGGCGTCCGACTGACGGAAGGGAACCTCACCATGGAAACGAAAACCCGGGTCACCTTGATCGGCCTCGGCGAGATGGGCTCCGCGATCGCGAAGGCCCTTCTCGACCGCGGTCACTCCACGACCGTCTGGAACCGCACCGCGAGCAAGGCGGCGCCGCTGGCCGCGATGGGCGCCAACGTCGCCCCGACGGCGGGGGACGCCGTGTCGGCGAGCCGGCTCGTCATCGTCTGCCTGCTCGACAGCGCCGCGGTGGATGCAGTGCTCGCAACACTCGACGCGGCGGTGGAAGGGAAAGTCATCGTGAACGTCACCAGCGGCTCTCCCGCACATGCACGGACCTCTGCGGAGTGGGCGCGCACGCGCGGTGCGACGTACGTGGACGGGGGGATCATGGGAGACCCGTCGAATGTCGGCTCGCCGAGCGTCCTTGTCTCCTTCAGCGGCGATCGCGACGGCTTCGACGCTCACCGCGACGTGTTGGAAGACCTCGGCACCCTCACCTACTACGGCGAGGATGCGGGGCTCGCTGCCGTCGAGTTCCTGGCCCAGGTGGCCGTCGGCTACGAGTTCCTCCTCGGCCTGCTGCACACGTTCGCGCTCGTCCAGGCGGAGGGCGCCGACGTCGCGGGGTTCGCCGACCGCGTGGCCGGGTCGGTCGGCGGCTACGTGCCGCTGGTGACGGCCTTCGGCACCGCCGTCGCGAGCGGGGAGTACGGCCCCGACCTCGGATCGCTCACCGTCCAGGCCGCGCTGATGGACGACCTGATCAGCCACCGCGAGTCCCTCGGCGTCGACACCCTGCGCATGCGCGAGGTCAAGCGTCTGATGGACCGCCGGATCGCGGACGGTCACGGCGACCAGGGGTTCTCGAGCCTGTTCGAACTGCTCGGCCGCGCGTGAGCAAAAGGATGCCGCGGCTCTGACACGACGTCAGGGACGCGGCATCCGGGACGCGTCCGCGTGGTCGACGAGGGCGATCTCCTCGCGGAGGATGCGCTCGCGACCCCAGTCGCCGAGGGGTTCGAGCGCGGCGCTGAGCGCGGCACCCGCGTCGGTCAGCGAGTACTCCACCCGCGGCGGCACCTCGGCATACACCCGCCTGTGGACCAGACCGTCCTGCTCCATCTCGCGAAGATGCTGGGTCAGCATCTTCTCGCTCACCCCGGGCAGGCCCCGACGCAGCTGCGCGAACCGCAGGGTTCCGTGCTCGACCAGCTCCCAGAGGATCAGGCCCTTCCACTTGCCGCTCACCACGTCGAGCGCGGCGTCGATGCCGCAGACGTAGGGTCCGCATCTGACGGTGTCCGACATGATCCGCATTCCACTTACCAAAAGGTAAGTACCACAGTAAATAGTGGGTACTTCCCCGATCCGGGGAACCGTCCCAGTATGAGGGACGTGCTCTCCGAGGAGAAGAGCCGGATGCGAGGAGACGATGGATCAGACGATGGCGACCCCGACGACACGCGCCGGGGCGAAGGAGTGGCTGGGCCTCGCGGTGCTGGCCCTGCCCACCCTGCTGCTGGCGCTCGACATCACCGTGCTGCACCTCGGAGTCCCCCGGTTGAGCGAAGACCTGCGGCCGACGTCGACGCAGCTGCTCTGGATCATCGACATCTACGGATTCATGATCGCCGGGTTCCTGGTCACGATGGGCTCGCTCGGAGACCGCATCGGGCGCAGACGCCTTCTCGTCCTCGGCGCGGCGGCGTTCGGGGTCGCTTCGGCGGCCGCCGCCTTCTCCGCCACTGCCGAGATGCTCATCGCCAGTCGAGCGGTCATGGGCATCGCCGGAGCGACACTCATGCCGTCGACCCTCGCGCTCATCAGCAACATGTTCCGCGACCCGCATCAGCGCGGACTCGCGATCGGCATCTGGGCGACGATGTTCTCCGCGGGGATCGCGCTCGGCCCGATCGTGGGCGGTGCGCTGCTCGAGCGCTTCTGGTGGGGCTCTGTGTTCCTCCTCGGACTCCCTGTCATGCTGCTTCTGCTGATCGCCGCTCCGCTGCTCCTCCCCGAGTACCGCGACCGCACGGCGGGACGCCCCGACCTCGTGAGCGTCGGTCTGATCATCGCCGCCATGCTGACTCTCACGTTCGGGATCAAGGAGTCGGCCGTGCACGGCATCAGTCCACTCGCCACCGCGTCCGGTCTCATCGGCCTGCTGCTCGGCTCCCTCTTCGTCCGACGGCAGGGCCGGCTTGCGGATCCTCTGCTCGACCTGCGACTCTTCGCGAACCCCGCGGTGCGCGCCGGGCTTGTCGCACTCCTGATCAGCACCCTGGCCATCGGCGGCATCTACCTCTTCCTGACGCAGCACCTGCAACTGGTGGCGGGGCATCCACCCCTCGTCAGCGGTCTGCTGCTGCTGCCGGGAGCCGCGGCCCTGATCGTCGCCTCGGTCCTCGCGCCGATCCTCGCTCGCCGCGTCCGCCCGGTACTGATCGTCGCCGTCTCGCTGGCCGTCTCCGCCGCGGGCTTCGTGGTCCTCGCGCGCGCGGCGGTGGAGGCGCACACCGTGCTCGTGCTGGTCGGGTTCGCGATCGCCTACGCCGGGATCGGCCCGGTGACGGCCCTCGCCACCGACCTCGCGGTGGGGTCGGCTCCTCCCGAGCGGGCGGGCTCGGCGTCGGCGCTCAGCGAGACGAGCACCGAGATCGGGGTCTCCCTCGGCATCGCCGTCATGGGCAGCGTCGGAGTGGCGATCTATCGCGCCGGCATCCCCCTGGGATCGGATGCCGAGGGGACCACCGACGCATTTGGGAGCGCGGCCGAGACGCTGGCCGCGGCATTGCAGGCGTCGGACACCCTTCCCGCCGCCCAGGGCGACGCGCTCCGGGCACTCGCCACCGACGCCTTCGCCGCAGGATTCGAGGTCTCGGCCTGGCTGGGGGCTGCACTGCTGATCGCCGCGAGCGCGGTGACGCTCACAGCGCTGCGTCGCGCACGGGTCGAGTGATCAGGCAGACGCCGTGGCCCCGACGCGTCGGAGCAGGTCAAGGAAGACGACGCGCTCCTCGTCGGCCAGCGGAGCGAGGAATTGCTCCTGCGCCCGGTCGACGACGGCATCGAGCCGGGTGAGCTCGCCGCGGCCGGAGGCGGTGAGGGTGACGAGGTTGCGGCGCCGGTCGGACGGATGCGGCGAGCGCGCGACGAACCCGCCCTCTTCGAGAACGTTCAGCGCGACGGAGACATCACTGCGGTCGATCTCGGTCGCGCGCCCGAGATCGGCCTGACTGATCGGACCCCACTCCTCGACCGCCGCGAGGAGCCGGTAGTGGTACGCGCGGGCGCCTGCCTCGGTGAACAGTTCCTGCAGGAGCGCATGGCCGCGCAACTGCGCCCGGCTGACCCACCAGGTCGCTCTGCCTTCGAGTCGTCGCATGACCCGATGTTACTCGTTGGTGCCACCTACGACCTGATATCGTTGGCGGCACCAACGATATGGAGAAGTCATGATCCCCTTCGGTCCTCAACTCATCGGCCAGACGGAGAAAGCACTGAACGCCCTGCTCCAGAGCGTCCTCGTCGGCCGCGACCTCACCGAGCGCGAGTGGGTCGCACTGAGACTCGCCTCGCAGTTCGACGGCCCGGGCGAGCTCGATGGCTTCGTCGCCGAGCGGCTCTACGATCCGGATGCCGACCGCCTGACCGCCGCTCTGCGCGACCGCAGGCTCCTCGCCGACACTGCGCTCACTCCCACGGGCAGCGCCCTGGTCGCCGAGATCGGTCAGGAGATCGCCGCCCTCACCGCACCCCTGTGGCTCGGTATCGAGGAGGAGGATGCCGACGCCGCGACCCGCGTGCTGAACGTCGTCCTCGAACGGAGCCTGACGCTCCTGCGCACGTCGCACGCGTAGCACCTCGGCTTCGGCCCGGTGGCCGTCGGACGTAGGCTGGATCGGTGGCGGATTCCCAGGGACGAGTGTGGACCGGAGTCCTGCGCGTCGGACCGCACCGCGGCGACCACCGCGTGGCGCTCCGGGCCGCGATCAGCGTCGCCGTCCCCCTCCTCGCGCTGTGGATGCTGGGGCGCCTCGACCTGAGCATCTACGCCAGCTTCGGCGCCTTCGCCGCGCTCTACGGCCGGCACGACGTGTTCCGCGACCGCATCCGGATGCAGGCGAGCGCCGGCGGAGTCCTGCTCGCCGCGATGCTCATCGGCACCGCACTCTCGGTGGTGTCCGCTCCCGCCGCCGTCAGCATCCTCGTGCTCGCCGTCATCGCATCGGCCGTCACCCTGCTCGCCTACACGATGCGCTGGCACCCGCCCGGGCCGCTGTTCCCGGTGTTCGCGGTCGGCGCCTGCGCGACCATCCCCGCGACCGCCGCCTCCTTCGGCGACGTGCTCCTGGTCGGCGGTGCGAGCGTGCTGTTCGGGCTCGCCGTCAGCGCGATCATCGGCCTGTTCACGCGTCGCACGCAGGATGCGCCGCCTCTGTCCCGGCAGTCCGTGGGACCGATCGCGTGGGAGATGGCCGCCACCGTGGCCGTCGCTATCGTGGGTGCGGGCTTCGCGGGATTCCTGATCATGGATTCGCACTGGTACTGGGCGGCGGTCGGCGCGGTCGCCGCGGTCAGCGGCCCCCAGCTCAACGCCCGTGTGATCCGCGGCATCCAGCGCCTCGTCGGCACCCTGCTCGGCATCCTCGTCGCGGCGGGGGTGCTCGCGATCGATCTGCCGCCGCTCGCCGTCATCGCGCTCGTCGTGCTGCTGCAGGCCGCGGCCGAGCTGTTCGTCGGCCGCAACTACGGCATCGCGATGGTGTTCATCACCCCGCTCGCGCTGCTCATGGTGCACCTCGCCGCACCCACGCCCGTCGACGTGCTCCTGCAGGACCGGGCGATCGAGACCGTGATCGGCGTCGCCGTCGGCACCGTGGTCGCCGTGGCGTCGGCAGCACTCCGGCGGCGGCAGACGAAGGCCTGACGCGGCATCAGCCCGGACGCGGCGTCAGTGGGCGCGTCAGACCGGCAGCGCGAGGTTGGACGGCGTCACGATGACTCCGCCCGCGAAGGGCAGCCCGACCGTGTTCAGCAGCACCACGATCAGCACGATCGCGGCGACGAGCAGCAGGAGCAGGAAGGCGAAGATCACGGCGACGAGACCGCCGTAGCCGCCCGACGTCGGGACCTCGGGCGCGACCGACGGCTGCGCCCAGTCGTCGGCCACCGCGGCCGGCGCCTCACCCTCGAGGATGCGGGGCGTGGGGCGCACCCGGTCGGAGCGGCGCAGCGTGTCGGGCGGAGGTGGCGGGATCACCACATCCGCATCGGGGATGTCGGCCGACGGCGGCGGCGTGAGCAGCCCCGCAGGGATCGGGATCTCGGGCGGAGGCGGCGGGATGACGGCGTCGGCGGGCGGGATCAGCGCCTCCTCGGGGGCCAGCGCCTCCTCGGGGACCGCCGTCTCCTCGGGGGTGACCGGCTGTTCCGGGGTGCTGCCGCTGCCGTCCGTCATGTCAGCCTCCGACTGCTCCGACGTCGGTCACGCCGACATCCGTCCGATGGAAGTTCTGGAACGACCGCGAGGCCGTCGGTCCGCGCTGCCCCTGGTACCGGTTGCCGTAGGGGCCGGAGCCGTAGGGGTTCTCGGCGGGCGAGGTGAGCCGGAAGAAGCAGAGCTGCCCGATCTTCATCCCGGGCCACAGCTTGATCGGCAGCGTCGCGACGTTCGCGAGCTCCAGCGTCACATGCCCGGTGAACCCGGGGTCGATGAAGCCGGCCGTCGAGTGGGTGATGAGTCCGAGGCGTCCCAGTGACGACTTGCCCTCGAGGCGGGCGGCGATGTCGTCCGGCAGCGTGACCTGCTCGTAGGTGGCACCGAGCGCGAACTCGCCCGGGTGCAGGATGAACGGCTCCTCCGGGTCGACCTCGATCAGACGCGTCAGCTCCGGCTGATCGACCGACGGGTCGATGAACGGATACTTGTGGTTGTCGAACAGCCGGAAGTAGCGGTCCAGGCGCACATCGATGCTCGACGGCTGGACCATCTCCTGCTCGTGCGGTTCGAGGCCGACGCGGCCGGATGCGAGTTCTGCCTTGATGTCGCGATCACTGAGAAGCACGGCACCAGCCTAGTTGCCGATGCGGATCCCCGCCGTGTGGCTTTGGCCATCGCGCGCGGTGCAGGTAGGCTTGCCCACACCTGCTCTCGGGCGGGTTCGGGACTGTAGTTCAATGGTAGAACTTCTGCTTCCCAAGCAGATAGCGCGGGTTCGATTCCCGTCAGTCCCTCCACGCGTGAGAGCTCGGCCTCCCTCCGGTCATCCCGCAGGAGGGACGTCCGACGCCGGGACCCATCGAGCGCCGTGAGCGTGGGAGTCAGGAGCGCAGCGCGACCGCGAAGCCGGTGCGCATCTTACCGATCTCCCAGCCGTCGAGTCTTACGCCGTCGGTTGAGAGCAGCTTCGCCGGCTCGGGAACCGCCTCACTGACGCGGCTGCAGAAGTGCCGCAACTCCTCCACTACCGAAGGCGAGCTCGCGGGCGTCAGCGCACGTTTCGGTCGATCCTCGAAAACACGCGCGAGCGGGTCCGGAAAACCTGCGATCCCGCCATCCTCGAGCTGAACGGATCGCATCTCCACGCCTATCTCATCGGGCCAGCGCAAGCGTGCCACCGGCAACTCGCGGATGTCCTCGAATACGGGCAGAAGCTTCGCGGCGATGATGAGCCCGCGGTACTCGTCGTCGCTCCACTCCGACTCGAGGACGTGCTCGCTGGGAGGATCTTCGAGATAGCTCTTCCAGATCGGGTGCTTCGTCCCCTTCTGCATCTTGTCGAAGTAGGCATAAGAGATCACCCGGAGCGGGTTGGGCCCGAGAAGTCCTGCCAGCTGTTGAAGGTTCGCATTCGCGGGTGTTCCGTAGGCGGGCTTGATCTGGGCTCGTGCCTCGGCGATCGTCTTGTTCTTCCTCCCGCCGGTGGTCCCCTTGGCTTCGACGAGGATGCGCGCCGGCGGGGGTGGCCCCGAGAACGCGGGGCCCAGGTGCGGCTTCATGTAACCGATGAGGTCGGGACGCTTCTCCTTCTCCAGCGTGCCGAACAGACGAAGGACCGCATCCACGTGAACGAGCGCGAGAGCGCCGAGGATGTGCTCGGCCATCACCGAGGCCTGCGTCATGCCGAGCAGGTACCCCATGAAGCCCTTCTCGCTGCTGTCGAGGTGCTCCACCTGAGGCGCCCGCACCCATCGGTCGTTCGACGTGGCCAGGCACGCCGACACGGCAGCAGCGCGCCAGCGGACGTCGAGTGCGCGACGGGTGGGCGAGCCCGTCAGCACCGAGATGTCGCCGACCGTCGCCGCGTGCGCGACCAGCGCTGCCCGCGTCGCGCGGGCAGCGGGGTTCGACCTCGGCCCCTTGGGTGCCCAGGTCGGGACAACCCAGGGAAACCTTGCAGCTTCATACGCGATCTCCGGCACGGCAGCACTCCCTGCATCTGAACCTCGTCCCGGGCGGCAGCCCGTGGTCCGGGCGGAACACCCGTGGCTCCCGGTTCATTTTTCCATCATGGACGAGATGCCCCGGGGCCGCCGACTGCACGTTCGGGCGGGCGTCTTCGGGGTGCCGACATACCCCCACCCCCTATGGGTATAGGCTACACCACGACCCGGACATCCCGGCGCAGCTCCCAGGAGGAACGAACATGTTTACAACCCGACCCCTGTCACCCGCGAAGCGGTGGCTCGGCCTCGTGCTGATAGCCACCGCGCAGTTCGTCGTGATTATGGACACCTCGATCATCGGCGTCGCCCTACCCGACATCCAACGCGCTCTCGGATTCACCCCGGAGTCCCTGTCGTGGGTGTTCAACGCCTACGTGGTCGCTTTCGGCGGACTGCTGCTCTTGGGCGGACGCCTCTCCGACGCGTTCGGCGCCCGCAAGATCTTCGTGCTCGGCTGGATCATCCTCATCGTCGGCTCGATCATGGCCGGGGCCGCCGGTGACATCGGCGTCGAGATCGCCGGCCGCGCCATCCAGGGTGCCGGATCCGCGATGATCGCCCCCGCAGCCCTGACCCTGCTCATGATGCTGTTCGGCGGAACGCCCGACCTCCCCAAGGCGTTCGCCGTCTACGGCGCCGCGGCACCCATCGGCGGCACGGCCGGCGTCTTCCTCGGCGGAGTCCTGACCGAGTACGTGAGCTGGCCGTGGGTGTTCTACGTCACCGTGCCGATCGCGCTGTTCGTACTCGCATTCACTGCGAGCGCCCTCCCCCGCACCGTCCGCAAGGCATCGGGCTCCATCGACATCGGCGGTGCCGTCACGGTGACCCTCGGACTCGCCGCCGTCGTCTACGCCGTCGTCAACGCACCCGAGGTCGGCTGGCTCACCTGGTCCACGCTGGGGATGCTGGCAGCCGGCATCGTTCTGCTGCTCATCTTCTTCCTCATCCAGGCCCGCAGCCGCAACCCTCTACTCCGCCTCGGCCTGCTGCGCGCACCGCTCCTCGGAGCCGCGAACGTCGCCCAGCTGATGCTCGGCGCCGCCTGGGTGTCGATGTGGTTCTTCCTGAACCTGTATCTGCAGCAGGTGCTCGGTGCGAGCGCGTTCGCCGCCGGAGCCGCGCTGCTGCCGATGACCGGACTGGTCGTGCTCGTCATGATCGCACTGGCACCCCGGCTTCAGGAGCGGTTCGGCGCCAAGGCGCTGATCGTCAGCGGACTCCTCCTGCTGGCCGGCGGACTGGCGTGGCTCGCCTTCGTCCGACCGGACGGCACCTACGCCGTCGACGTCCTGCCCGCCTCGCTGCTCGCCGCTCTCGGCATGTCGCTGGCGTTCGTCCCCTCGCTCGGCACCGCCATCAACGCGGCGCCTCCGGCGGAGACCGGCGTCGCCTCAGGACTGGTCAGCACCAGCTACCAGATCGGATCCGCGCTCGGACTGGCCGTGCTCACGGCGATCGTCTACGGCATCGCCGGCCACGACTCGAACACGGCCGAGCTCACCCAGGGGTACTCCGCCGCCTTCATCGGCGCGGCGATCCTCGCCCTGCTGGGAGCGGTCATCACCGCGACCGCCATGAGGAAGCCCCGCGCAGCGGCCTTCGTCTCCGAGGAGTCAATATCGGCCTGATCTACGACTTTCCGACGACGACCAGTGACCCCTGACCGCCGCGGCGATCGTGGATGCTGCCGAGGAGCGCCGAACCGGCCGGGTCCGCGCGACGGATCCGGCCGGTTGAGGAATACCCCTCATGGGTATACCGTTGTCACTAATACCCAGTAGGGGTACCAATCGAGAAGAGGATACGCGATGAGCACGAACGAATTCCAGGTGACCGGGATGACCTGCGGACACTGCGAGATGTCGGTCCGCGAAGAGGTCGCCGAGATTCCGGGCGTCGAAGACATCCAGGTGAGCGCACAGACGGGCCTGCTCGTCGTCTCCGGCTCCGACTCCCTCGATGACGCGCAGATCCTGGCCGCCGTCGCAGAGGCCGGGTACTCGGCGGTGCGAAAGGCATGAACGCCGGGGCGCGGCTCGCCCTCTATGGGGCTGGGGTGGTGGTGGCGTTCGGTGCGGCATTCGGTCTCGCCCAGGTCATCATCCCCCCGAGCGTTGTCAGTGAGTGGACGAAAGGTACGGAGATGGAAGAGCACAGCGCACACGGCGGGGCCGCGACCACCGACGAGGCGGCGAGCGCGGCAGCGGACACCCTCAAGGGACTCTCGCTGAGCCTCGAAGGATACGCACTGTCGCCCGTCGCGGCACCGGCGGGAGTGGACGAGCCCGGCGAGCTGAGCTTCGAGATCCGCGACGCGCACGGCACCCCGGTCACGGAGTACACGACCGCGCACGACAAGGACCTGCACCTGATCGTGGTGCGCTCCGACGGAAGTCGGTTCCGGCACATGCACCCCACACTGGACGAGGCCACGGGCACGTGGTCGCTGCCGTGGGAATGGGATGCCGCCGGCACCTACCGCGTCTTCGCCGACTTCACACCGGCCGGCCCGGACGCACCGTCGCTCACCCTCACGCAGTCCGTGCAGGTCGCCGGCGAGTTCACGCCCGTGACCCCCGCGCCGACGCAGGTCGCCCAGGTCGCCGGCTACACCGTGACACTCGACGGGACACTCGAAGCCGGATCGGCGAGCGACCTGACCTTCACCCTCACGAAGGACGGCACCCCGGTGACCGGCCTGGAACCGTATCTCGGCGCCTTCGGCCACCTGGTCGCGCTGCGCGAGGGCGACCTCGCCTACCTGCACGTGCACGCCGCGGGTGACGAGCCGAAGGCGGGAGAGACCTCCGGTCCGGAGATCGCCTTCGCCGCCGAGGCCCCGACCGCGGGCCGCTACCTCCTGTACCTGGACTTCCAGGTCGACGGCGAGGTGCACACCGCCGAGTTCGTGCTCGATGCCGCAGCCCCCGCCGGGGATGCACCGGCATCCGACGACGATTCACACGACGACGGCCACTGAGCCTCGCACGCCGCCCGGCCACCCGCCGCAGCCGTCCGCAACAGTCAGAGCAGAAAGAGAAGGACATGACCACATCAGCACCCTCGAGCGTGGGGTCCGGCGTCGAGTTGGAGATCGGCGGGATGACCTGCGCCTCCTGCGCGATGCGGATAGAGAAGAAGCTCAATAAGCTCGAGGGTGTCGTGGCGACCGTCAACTACGCGACCGAGAAGGCGAAGGTCACCGTTCCCGACGGCTACGACCCGGCGCTGCTGATCGCCGAGGTCGAGAAGACCGGCTACTCGGCCGCGCTCCCGGCGCCGAAGACGAAGCGCGCCGACGACGGGGCGAACGGTGACGACGAGGATCCGGAGCTGCGCTCTCTGCGCAACCGGCTGATCGGCTCCGTCGTGCTGACGGTGCCCGTGATCGCGATGGCGATGATCCCTGCGCTGCAGTTCATGTACTGGCAGTGGGCGTCCCTCGCCCTGGCCGCGCCCGTGATCGTCTGGGCGGCCTGGCCGTTCCACAAAGCCGCGTGGACGAACCTCCGCCACGGTGCCGCGACCATGGACACGCTCATCTCGATGGGCACCTCGGCTGCGTTCCTGTGGTCGCTGTACGCGCTGTTCTTCGGGACAGCGGGCACACCGGGCATGACGCACCCCTTCGAGTTCGCGCTGGCACCCTCCGACGGAGCGGCCAACATCTACCTCGAGGTGGGCGCCGGGGTGACGATGTTCATCCTCGCCGGGCGCTACTTCGAGAAGCGGTCCAAGAAGCAGGCGGGTGCCGCCCTGCGCGCTCTCCTCGAACTCGGAGCGAAGGAGGTCGCGGTCCTCCGCGGCGGCGTGGAGACGAAGATCCCCGTCGAGGATCTGCAGGTGGGCGACGAGTTCATCGTGCGCCCGGGCGAGAAGATCGCCACCGACGGCATCGTCGTCTCCGGGACCTCCGCTGTGGATGCATCCATGCTCACGGGCGAGGCCGTGCCGGTCGAGGTGGCCGAGGGCGACTCCGTCACCGGCGCCACGACGAACGTCGGCGGTCGACTTGTCGTCCGGGCGACCCGCATCGGCTCGGACACGCAGCTGGCGCAGATGGCGCAGCTCGTCGAAGACGCGCAGACCGGGAAGGCCGAGGTGCAGCGTCTCGCCGACCGCATCTCCGGCGTGTTCGTGCCCATCGTCATCGTGATCGCTGTCGTGACGCTCGGCGGCTGGCTCGGGGCCGGATTCCCGGTGACCGCGGCGTTCACGGCGGCCGTCGCCGTGCTCGTGATCGCCTGCCCGTGCGCGCTCGGTCTCGCCACCCCCACCGCTCTGCTGGTCGGAACCGGACGCGGCGCGCAGATGGGAGTGCTCATCAAGGGCCCGGAGGTTCTGGAATCCACCCGCAAGATCGACACGGTCGTGCTGGACAAGACCGGAACGGTCACCACCGGCCGGATGACCCTCGTCGACGTGTTCGTCGAGGACGGCACCGATCGCGCGGAGCTGCTCCGGCTCGCCGGCACACTGGAGGATGCCTCCGAGCACCCCATCGCGCAGGCCATCGCCAAGGGTGCGACCCAGGAGGTCGGTGCACTGCCGACACCCGAGGACTTCGCGAACATCGAAGGCCAGGGCGTGCAGGGCGTCGTCGACGGTCACGCCGTGCTGGTGGGCCGTGATTCGCTCCTCGCCGAGTGGTCGCAGAAGCTCAGCCGCGAGCTCGCCTCGACCAAGGCGCGCGCCGAGGGCGAGGGCAAGACCGTCGTCGCGGTCGGCTGGGACGGGCAGGCACGAGGCATCCTCGTCGTGGCCGACACCGTCAAGCCGAGCAGCGCCGAGGCGATCGCCCGGTTCAAGGCGATCGGCTTGACCCCCATCCTGCTCACCGGCGACAACGAGGCGGTCGCCCGCCGGATCGCCGCCGAGGTGGGCATCGAAGAGGTCATCGCCGAGGTCCTCCCGAAGGACAAGGTCGATGTCGTCACCCGGCTGCAGCGCGAGGGCAAGACCGTGGCGATGATCGGTGACGGCGTGAACGACGCCCCCGCCCTCGCGCAGGCCGACCTCGGCCTCGCCATGGGCACGGGGGCGGATGTCGCGATCGAAGCATCCGACATCACCCTGGTGCGGGGCGACCTGCGCAGCGCCGTGGACGCGATCCGCCTGTCCCGCAAGACCCTCGGAACGATCAAGACCAACCTGTTCTGGGCCTTCGCCTACAACGTCGCGGCGATCCCCGTCGCGGCGCTCGGGATGCTGAACCCGATGCTCGCCGGTGCGGCGATGGCGCTCTCGAGCGTCTTCGTCGTCGGCAACAGCCTGCGCCTGCGCGGCTTCCAGAGCATCGCCAAGCAGTGACCACCTGAACCCCTCCGAAGAACGAGAGGATGACCCCATGACCGCTCCGTACGCCCACCACCACGCACCCGCGCCTTCCGGGGAGACCCCGGACGCCCCGGATGCGCACGCCGGGCACGAGAACCACGGCGGGCACGAGAACCACGGCGGGCACGAGGGTCACGCTGGGCACGCTGGCCACGGCGGGCACGGCGACCATGTCGGCCAGTTCCGTCGCCTGTTCTGGATCAACCTCGTCATCGCCGTGCCGGTGGTGGCGTTCTCGCCGATGTTCGCGATGATCTTCGGCTACGACGTCCCCGGGTGGGCGCGGTTCATCGCGCCGGTGCTGGGAACGGTCATGTACGTCTGGGGCGGCTGGCCCTTCCTCACCGGCGCCGTCAGCGAGCTCAAGACGCGCCAGCCGGGCATGATGCTACTCATCGGCCTCGCCATCACGGTGGCATTCGTCGCGTCGTGGGGCGCGACGCTCGGGCTCCTCCATCACGAGCTCGAGTTCTGGTGGGAGCTCGCACTGCTCATCGTCATCATGCTGCTCGGCCACTGGATCGAGATGCGGTCGCTCGCGCAGACCACGTCGGCACTCGACTCGCTCGCCGCCCTGCTGCCGGATGAGGCCGAGCGCGTCGAGGGCGACATCGTCGTCACGGTCTCGCCCGCCGATCTCGTCGTCGGAGATGTCGTGGTCGTCCGTCCCGGCGGGAGCATCCCGGCCGACGGCCGCATCATCGACGGCACGGCGGCGATGGACGAGTCCATGGTCACCGGGGAGTCGCGCCCGGTCACCCGCACCTCGGGCGACACCGTCACGGCGGGAACCGTCGCCACCGACTCGGGCCTGCGCGTCGAGATCACGGCCACCGGCGACGACACGGCCCTGGCCGGCATCCAG
Source organism: Microbacterium sp. GQ128 (assembly GCF_059758615.1). Lineage (NCBI taxonomy): Bacteria > Bacillati > Actinomycetota > Actinomycetes > Micrococcales > Microbacteriaceae > Microbacterium > Microbacterium sp. GQ128. The sequence goes on along the minus strand of NZ_JCAXDY010000002.1, from coordinate 597,498 downwards.
CGTCTCGTGACCGAGGCGCAGAACTCCTCCTCGCGCGCCCAGCGCATCGCCGACCGCGCCGCCGCGCTGCTGTTCTGGTTCGCCCTGCTCTCGGCCGCCCTCACCGCCGTGGTCTGGACCCTGGTCGGCAACCCGGATGCGGCCGTGGTGCGCAGCATCACCGTCCTCGTCATCGCCTGCCCGCACGCCTTGGGCCTCGCGATCCCGCTGGTCGTGTCGATCGCGACCGAGCGTGCCGCCCGCGGAGGCGTCCTCATCAAGGACCGCCTCGCGCTGGAGAGCATGCGCACGGTCGACGCCGTGCTCTTCGACAAGACCGGCACGCTCACCAAGGGAGCACCGACCGTGACCGCCGTCGAGCCGACCGGCGACATCGACGCCGACCGCCTGCTCACCCTGGCCGCATCCGCCGAGGCCGACAGTGAGCATCCGCTCGCCCGCGCCATCGTGCGCGCCGCCCAGGAGAAGGGCATGTCTCTCGCGAAGGCGTCGGGGTTCACCTCCTCGCCCGCGGTCGGCGTGACGGCGACGGTCGACGGCCGCGAGGTGCGCGTCGGCGGCCCGAAGCTCCTCGACGAGGTCGGCGGGCACGAGATCGCGGCGGCGGACGAGTGGCGGGGCGAGGGCGCCATCATCCTGCACGTGGTGGTCGACGGACAGGTCGTGGGCGGGCTGAAGCTCGCCGACGAGGTGCGCCCCGAATCGCAGCAGGCCGTGGACGCCCTGCACAAGCTCGGCGTCGAGGTCGTCATGATCACCGGCGACGCCCAGGCCGTCGCCGAGTCGGTCGCCGCCGAGCTCGGCATCGACCGCGTCTTCGCCGGCGTGCGGCCCGAAGACAAGTCCGCCAAGGTCAAGGAGCTGCAGGCCGAGGGCAAGAAGGTGGCGATGGTCGGCGACGGCGTCAACGACGCTCCCGCCCTCGCCCAGGCTGACGTGGGCATCGCGATCGGCGCGGGGACGGATGTCGCCATCGCCTCGGCCGGAGTGATCCTCGCGAGCTCCGACCCGAGGTCGGTGGTCTCCGTGATCGAGCTGTCCCGCGCCGCGTACCGCAAGATGAAGCAGAACCTGTGGTGGGCGGCCGGCTATAACCTGCTCTCGGTCCCCCTCGCCGCCGGCGTCCTGGCGCCCATCGGATTCGTCCTGCCCATGTCGGTCGGGGCTATCCTGATGTCCCTGTCGACCGTCGTCGTCGCACTGAACGCGCAGTTGCTGAGACGCATCGACATCACCCCCGAAGCGAGCACGCGCGCCGTCCTCGGCCGCTGAGAACCCGATCATGCGACGAAGGAAGCAGAGATGACCCCCGAAGCGACGGCCGACGAGCACACCCACGGCTACATCACCGACAAGACCAAGTACCTGAACCGGATGCGCCGCATCGAGGGTCAGGCGCGCGGGATCACGAAGATGGTCGACGACGAGAAGTACTGCATCGACATCCTCACCCAGATCAGCGCACTCACCAGCGCACTGCAGGCGGTGGCGGTCGGGCTCCTCGACGACCACCTCAAGCACTGTGTCGTGGACGCCGCTCGCATGGGCGGCGACGACGCCGACGCGAAGATCAAGGAAGCGTCGGACGCAATCGCGCGGCTCGTTCGGTCCTGACGGGACCCGCGGCCGGGCCGGGATCGGCGACTACAGCGAGAAGATCCGCCAAGACGCTGCGTGCGTCGCCCCGGGGTCCAGTGTCACGAGATCCACGCCGGAGTTGAACGCGTCGGGCGGGCACGTCATCGGCTCGACCGCGAGGCCGATGCGATGCGTCTCCGGCACCGCGGGGGTGTCGGCGGTGTGCACCTGCACCCACGGGCAGCGCTCGTCCCACGCCATGCCGACGCCATGACCATCGGCGGCCGTCAGCCGCACCTCGGCCAGGCCGCCTGTGCGCGTCAAGCCGGTGAAGGCGTGATCGATGAAGACATCGCCGATGGGGCGCTCCGAGCGGAAGTCCCACTCCGGATGCTGCGACACCGGCTCGACCGCGATCGGGCTCAGCCGATCGGGCGTGACCGTGAGCACCTCGGATGCCGGGAGCAGCAGGGTCCAGTCGTCGACGCTCCCCTGCCCCGCCACGAGATACGGGTGCGGGCCGGTGCCCCAGGGCGCGGCATCCGCCCCGACGTTGTGCGCGGTCACCGTCTGCTGCAGTCCCTCGGCGTCGAGATGGTACTCGACCTCGACCTCGACGCGGAAGGGATACCCGGTCTGCGGCGGGATCACGGCGGCCAGCACGACCCGGTCGTCGAGCACCAGACGGTCCTCGAACTCGACCCAGGCGAGCAGCCCGTGCAGAGCGTGGCCGCGTTCCGGCTCGGTGAGCGCCAACTGCTGCTCCGCCCCGCCGAACGAGTAGCGCCCGTCGACGATGCGGTTCGGCCACGGGGCCAGCGTCGCACCGCGGTATCCGGGGCGCACGGCATCCGCGTCGAACGGCACCACCAGGTCGCGGTCCTCGAACGTGAGCGTTCGCAGCGTCGCACCGATGCTGGCGATCACGGCCTCATACCCGTGCGCGGCGATCCGCAGCTGACGGCCGGAGCGCGGCATCGTCGTCACAGGCCCTGCGCCAGACGGTAGTAGGCCTGGTTCCAGCGCACCTGCTTCTGGAACTCGGGCAGCGTGGTGCTGTCGTCGATCACGAGCAGCTCGACCTCGGCCATCTCGGCGAAGTCGCGGAACGCCTCGATCCCGACCGCGGTCGACATGACGGTGTGGTGGGCGGCGCCGGCGGTGAGCCAGGCGGCGGCGCTCGTCGTGAAGTCGGGCTGCGGCTTCCACACCGCGCGTCCGACCGGGAGCTTCGGCAGCGCGGCCCGGGGCGGCACGTTCTCGACCACGTTCGCGGTGAGGCGGAACCGGTCGCGCATATCGCTGAGCGCCACCACGACGGCGGGGCCGGGGTCGGCCGTGAAGACCAGGCGCACCGGGTCGTCCTTGCCGCCGATGCCGAGCGGGTGGATCTCGAGCGTGGGCTTCGCAGAAGTGAGCGACGGCGACACCTCGAGCATGTGCGCGCCGAGGATCAGCTCATCGCCGGGGGTCATGTCGTAGGTGTAGTCCTCCATCAGGCTCGCACCACCCGGCAGGCCCGCGCCCATGACGTTCGCGATGCGCACGAGCACGGCCGTCTTCCAGTCGCCCTCGGCGCCGAAGCCGTAGCCCTCGGCCATCAGCCGCTGCACCGCGAGACCCGGCAACTGCTTCAGCTCACCGAGATCTTCGAAAGACGTCGTGAACGCGCCGAAGCCGCCCTCCTCGAGGAACGACCGCAGCCCGATCTCGATCGCCGCGCCGTCACGCAGCGACTCGTGCCGCTCGCCACCCTTCCGCAGCTCGGGCGCGACCTCGTACAACTCCTCGTACTCGGCGACGAGCGCGTCGATGTCGGCGGCGGATGCCGCGGCCACCGCCTCCGCCAGTTCGTTCACGCCCCAGGTGTTCACCTGCACGCCGAACCGCAGCTCGGCCTCGGTCTTGTCGCCCTCGGTCACCGCGACGAAGCGCATGTTGTCGCCGAAGCGGGCGAGCTTCAGGTCGCGGGAGGCCGCGAGACCCGCCGCCGCCCGCTGCCAGGTGCCCAGCTCACGACGCAGCCTCGGGTCGGAGGCATGCCCGACGATGGTCTTGCGCGGCACGCCCAGGCGCGTCTGGATGTACCCGAACTCGCGGTCGCCGTGTGCCGCCTGGTTCAGGTTCATGAAGTCGAAGTCGATGTCGGCCCAGGGCAGCTCCACGTTCGCCTGAGTGTGCAGGTGCGCGAGCGGCTTCTGCAGCGCGTCGAGTCCGGCGATCCACATCTTCGCCGGGCTGAACGTGTGCATCCACGCGACGAGGCCGATGACCCGGTCGTCGGCGTTGGCCTCCAGCGCGGTGCGCTTGATGACGGCGGCATCCGTCAGCACCGGCTTCCAGACGATGGTCACCGGAACCTCGGGCGACTCGTCGAGCAGCCGCGCGATCTCCTGCGACTGCGCCGCGACCTGCGCGAGCGTCTCGGGACCGTAGAGGTGCTGACTGCCGGTGAGGAACCAGACCTCATAGCCGTCGAGGGAGGTGGTGAGCGGGGTGCGGGTCATGAACGGTCCTTACAGGGATGCGACGGCGGCGGCCTCGACGGCCAGGCCCGCCCGGTAGCGGTCGAGGTAGGCGGAGAACCCGGCGACATCGGCCGGGTCAGGGTCGGCGGTGGTGAGGGATGCGGTGGCGAACACGCGCTGGTCGAGGTAGTCCGCCAGCGAGAGCTCTTCGGCATGGGAAAGGTAGGAGGCGAGCACGGCGATGCCCCAGGCGCCACCCTCCGCGGCGAGCTCGCCCACGGCGACCGGAGCATCGAGTGCACCGGCGAGGAAGCGCTGCGCGACGCCGGCGGTGCGGAACATGCCTCCGTGCGCGAACATCCGGTCGAGCTGCACACCCTCCGCCGCGAGCACCTGCATGCCGAGCGCGAGCGTGCCGAACACGCCGTAGACCTGGGACCGCATGAAGTTCGCGAGCGTGAGGGCACTGTCGGGGGTGCGCACGAACAGCGGACGACCCTCGACCAGACCCGCGATCGGCTCGCCCGCGAGGTGGTTGTAGGCGAGGAGCCCGCCGGCATCGGCTTCGCCCTCGAGCGCCTCGCGGAACAGGACGTCGAAGGCCGCATCGTCGTCGATCGGCTGACCAGCGGCCTCGGCGAAGCGCGTGAACAGCCCTGCCCACGCCGCGAGCTCGCTGGCGCCGTTGTTGCAGTGCACCATGGCCACCGCATCGCCCGCCGGGGTGGTCACGAGATCGAGCTCGTGGTGCACCTCGGCCAGCGGATGCTCCAGCACGACCATCGCAAAGATGCTCGTGCCCGCGCTCACGTTGCCGGTGCGCGGCGCGACCGAGTTCGTCGCGACCATGCCGGTGCCCGCGTCACCCTCCGGCGGACAGAGCGGGATACCGGGGCGCAGCGCGCCGCTCGGGTCGAGGAGGGCGGCACCGTCGGCGGTGAGCGTGCCGGCCGCGGCCCCCGCGGGAAGGACGCTCGGCAGGAGCTGTGCGGCCGGCGCGGGCAGACGCGCGCCGGCGAGGGTGTCGTAGTCGCGCAGCATCCGCTCGTCGTAATCACCGGTCGCCGCGTCGATCGGGAACATGCCCGAGGCGTCGCCGACCCCGAGCACCCGCTCGCCGGTGAGGCGGTGGTGCACGTAGCCGGCGAGGGTGTTCACGCTCGCGACCCGGGCGAGATGCGGCTCGGCGTCGAGCACGGCCTGGTGCAGGTGCGCGATCGACCAGCGCAGCGGGATGTTCACCCCGAACAGCTCCCCCAACTCGGCGGATGCCGCGCCCGTGCTGGTGTTGCGCCAGGTGCGGAACGGCACGAGCAGCTCACCGGACTCGTCGAACGCCAGGTAGCCGTGCATCATCGCCGAGACCCCGATGGCGCCGAACGTGTCGGGGCGGATGCCGTGGCGCTCCTGCGCATCGTCGATCAGAGCCGCATATGCCGCTTGGAGGCCGCCCCACACCTCGTCGATCGCGTAGGTCCAGCGGCCGTCTTCGAGCCGGTTCTCCCACGAGAAGGAGCCGGTGGCGAGCACCTCGGTCGCATCGGAGCCGATCAGGCAGGCCTTGATGCGTGTCGACCCCAGCTCGATGCCGAGGCTCGTGCGCCCCTCGCGGATCTCGTCGAGCGCGCTCATCGGCGGGTGTCCTCGGTCTGGCCGTACACGTTCTGGTAGCGGTCGAACAGGCTGTCGATCGCGGCCTGCGGAATCGGGATGAGCGGCCCGGCCTCGCGGGCGAGATGCACAGTGCGGGCGACGTCCTCGACCATGACCGCGGCCTTCACGGCATCCTCCGCATCCGCGCCGATCGTGAACGGACCGTGGTTCTGCATGAGCACCGCCCGGGAGCGGTGCCCGCTGAGGGTCTCGACGATGCCGCGGCCGATCGAGTCGTCGCCGATGATCGCGAAGGGGCCGATCGGGACGGGACCACCGAACTCGTCGGCCATCGCGGTGATGACGCAGGGGATCTCCTCGCCGCGCGCGGCCCAGGCGACGGCGTAGGTCGAGTGCGTGTGCACGACCCCGCCGACGGTCGGCATGTGCCGGTAGACGTAGGCGTGCGCCGCGGTGTCGCTCGACGGGGAGCGGTCGCTGCCGGGAGTGCCGGGGATCACGTTCCCGTCGAGGTCGCACAGGATCATGTTCGAGGCGGTGAGGTCGTCGTAGCTCACCCCGCTCGGCTTGATCACGAAGAGGTCGGCGCCGGGCACGCGGCCCGAGATGTTGCCGCCGGTCCAGACGACCAGCCCGTAGCGGACCAGTTCGCCGTGCAGACGGGCGACATCCGCGCGGACGGCCGCGATCGCGTGCTCGATGTCGGGTTCGAAGGTGGGGGCGTCGTCGCTCACAGCTGCCTCAGGGTTCGCATCCGGCCACTGTGACCGGTCACGGAAGTCTGTCACGTGAGCCTCGCGGGCGTCAACCCTCCCCCCTCTCCCGCCCCCTCTCTCGCTCCCTCTCCCCGAGTGGGGGGCGCGGCGGCGGACGCGAGAGTCAGCGGGGCGGGGCGACGGACGCGCGGGAGACCAGCACCGGCGCCACCGGGGTGAGGGTGGACGCGGCGGCACCGGTTCCGCCGATCACCGCGCCGACCGCCCGACGCGCGAGCTCCTCGAAGTCCTGCCGCACGGTCGTGAGCGGGGGCCAGTAGTACGCGGCATCCGGGGCGTCGTCGAACCCGACCACGCTGACGTCACCCGGAACCGTGAGCCCCGCTTCGTGCAGAGCGCTGAGCAGACCGAGCGCCATCTGGTCGTTCGCCGCGAACACCGCCGTGACCCCGGAACTGCGAACAGCATCGACCGCCGCATACCCGGACCCTGCCGACCAGTCCCCGGCGATCACCGGCCCCGGCGTCAGCCCGCGGGCCTCGAGCTCGGCGGCGAACCCCTCGGCCCGTGACTCGGCCTCGAGCCAATCCGCCGGCCCCGCGAGGTGCGCGATGCGGGTGTGCCCGGCGTCGGCGAGCGCGGCGACCGCCAACCGCGCACCCGCCGCCTGATCCACCGACAGCCCGGTCGCCCCGAGTCCGGCGGAGTGCAGCGTCACGACCGGCACGTCGATGCGCAGCGCGGCGAGCGCCTCCAGCGTCTGGGCGTGCGGGGCGACGACCACGATCCCGTCCACCCCCTGCACGACGAGGTGGTCGACCGCCGCGACGACGGCTCCGACATCCGCCGCATCCGCGAAGGCCGCGCTCACCCAGTACCCGGCCTCGCGCGCCGAAGCCTCCAGCGCGGCGAGACTGCGCGAGGGGCCGTACTGCAGCGCATCCGAGGCCAGCACGCCGAGCGTCCGCGAGCGACGGGTGCCGAGCGCGCGGGCGGCGTTGTTCATGCGGTAGCCGAGCTCGGCCATCGCGGCGACGACGCGCTCCTTGGTCTCGGTGGCGACGTCGGGGTGGTCGTTCAGCACCCGCGACACGGTCTGCCGGGACACCCCTGCGCGGGCGGCGACGTCGCGGACGCCGATGGATCGGCTGCGGCCGCTGCTCGTGTCACTCACGCCGACGAGTGTACGACGACCGATGCCGTCGGCCCGCCGCCGTGCCACTCTGGTGACATGCGCATCGCTCTCACCGGCTCCTCCGGCAAACTCGGCCGCGTCGTCGCCCGCGAACTCCGCGCGAACGGCTACGACGTCATCGGCATGGACCTCACCGGCACCCGCGGCCCCGACTTCGTGCAGGTAGATCTGACCGACTACGGCCAGGTCGTCGACGCGTTCACCGCCGTCGGCGACAGGCACGACGGCATCGACGCGGTCGTGCACCTCGGGGCGATCCCGGCCCCCGGCATCCGCACCGACGTGGCGACCTTCCACAACAACATGCCGGCCACGTTCAACGTGTTCTGGGCGGCTGTGCGCCTCGGCATCCGTCGTATCGTGTACGCGTCGAGCGAGACGGTGCTCGGGCTGCCGTTCGACGTGCCTCCGCCCTACGTCCCGGTCGACGAGGACTATCCCGCGCGCCCGGAATCCGTGTACTCGCTGGTGAAGACGCTCGAGGAGCAGCTCGCGACCGAGCTCGTGCGCTGGCATCCCGACCTGTCGATCACGGCGCTGCGGTTCTCGAACGTGATGGTCCCCGAGGACTACGCGGAGTTCCCCTCGTTCGACGCCGACGCCCTGCGGCGCAAGTGGAACCTGTGGGGCTACATCGACGCCCGCGACGGCGCCCAGGCGGTGCAGCGTGCGCTCGAGGTCGCAGCCCCGGGATTCGACCGGTTCATCATCGCGGCGGCCGACACCGTGATGTCACGACCCAACGACGAGCTGCTGGCCGAGGTCTTCCCCGACGTGCCGAAGCGCCGGGAGTTCGGCCCGAACGAGACGCTGCTGTCGATCGACAAGGCGCGCCGGGTCCTCGGCTTCGACCCGCAGCACTCCTGGCGCGACCACGTGTGACGGCGGGGCCGGGGCACCGAGCCTGCCGGAGCATCTCGAACGGCTCAGCGCCGAGCGATGGTCGAGCCGCGGATCACCAGGCGCACGGGCAGATGGTGCGAGCCCTCGCCGATGTCGACGCCGTCGATCGCGTCGAACACGCGCTGCGCCGCCTGACGTCCGAGCTGCTGCAGATTCGCGTCGATGCTCGTGAGTTCCGGGCGGGCGTTGGTCGCGAGCACCTCCCAGTTGTCATAACCGATGACGGCGAGATCGTCAGGGACCGAGCGCCCGAGATCCCGCGCCGAGTCGAGCACGCCGCGCGCGATCTGATCGGACCCACAGAACACCGCGTCGATATCCGGATGCCGCTGCAGCAGCAGTGCTCCGGCATCCCGGCCCCAGTGCTCGGTCCATTCCGAGAGCATCGGGGCGCCGACGAACTCGAGCCCGGCTTCGGCCAGCGCGGCCCTGGCCCCGGCGAGGCGATCCTGCGCCGCGGCGTAGGAGGGTTCGCCCGAGATGTGCGCGATGCGTCGGCGCCCGCACGAGAGCAGATGCTCGATCGCGAGGCGGCCTCCCGCATAGTTGTCGGGCGTGAGGGACAGGTCACGCGGATCGTCGGACGGGGCGTACGCGTACACCACCGGAACCGGGATGTCCTGCCCGAGCGAGGGACGCGGGTCGGTCTGCCGTCCGACGACGATGATGCCGTCGACGCGTCGGCTCAACAGCTCTTTCAGGTGATGCTGCTCACGGATCGCGTCGCCGCGCGCGTCGCAGAGGAACACGTTGATGCGCCCGGCACCGAAGGCGTCTTCCGCTCCCATCAGGATCGGGATCATGAAGCGACCTTCGAGGTCGCTGGTGAGCAGTCCTACCGTGCCGGTGCGTCCGGCGAGCAGACCTCGGGCCATCGCGTTCGGGGTGAACGCGAGCTCTGCGGCGGCGGCCACGACGCGAGCCTTGGTGGCCGCTGCGACATCACCGCGGTCGTTGAGCGCCTTCGACGCCGTGGCGATCGAGACGCCGGCATGCCGTGCCACGTCGCTGAGCGTCGCCGCCTTGCCCGCTATGTCGCCGCTGCTGACCATCTCGCCCCCTGAACGTTTCTGAAAGGTTATCGGAGCGATGCTTGACCGCCGCGCTTCATTCACGATATACCTTTCGAAAGCGGTTTCGGAGTTTTCGAAATTGCACCTCAGCTCGACACTGCCGTCGCTCGCCGACCGCATCCACTCACCGAAGAGTCCTGGAGGCAATCCCATGCACACCCCCCGACGCCGTGCGTTCCGCCGCACGGCTACAGCCCTCGCCGCCGTCGCCCTGCTGGCCGGGCCCCTCGCCGCGTGCGCAGCGGGCGACGACACCGCCGGCCCCAGCGAGGAGATCCCCGCCGAGGGCGTCGACGACGGTTCGACGTTGACCCTCTGGACCCGTGCGCCCATCGAGCGCCAGGCCAAGCTGCTCGTCGACGCGTACAACGACTCGCACGAGAACCAGGTCGAGCTCACGGTCGTCCCGAACGACGACTACGTCGCCAAAGTCGGCGCCGCCGCCGGATCCGGGGGACTCCCCGACCTCTTCGCGGCTGACATCGTCTACGTGCCCAACTGGGCGCAGCAGGGCCTCTTCGCCGACCTCTCGACCCAGATCGACGGCCTCGACTTCAAGGATGACATCAACCAGGGCCATCTCGACGCCGGCACCGTCGACGACAAGGAGTACGTGCTGCCGTTCGCACTCGACCTCTCGATGCTGTTCTGGAACAAGGAGCTGTTCGCCGAGGCCGGCCTCGACCCTGAGAAGGCGCCGTCCACGCTCGAGGAGTTCTCCGAGGCGGCCCAGGCGGTGCAAGCTCTGAACAAGCCCGACACCTACGGCACCGCGACGGGCCTGAACTGCGGCGGCTGCCTGGTGTTCACCTGGTTCCCCTCGGTCTGGGCCTCCGGCGAAGAGGTCATGAGCGACGACGGCACCGAGTCGCTGCTGAACGGCGACGCGGCGCAGGCCGTGTACGACACGTGGGCCGAGCTGGAAGAGGCGGGCGCGGTGCTTCCGAGCTCCACCGATGAGACCGGCCCGACGTGGACCGCGGCCTTCAGCGAGGGCAAGGTCGGCGTGATGCCGTTCCCAGCGACGCTCCTCCCCTCGCTGGAGTTCGACGCGGGTGTGGCCGGCATCCCTGGTGTCGACGGCGGCGTCTCGACGTTCGTCGGCGGCGACGGCATCGGCATCTCGAAGGATTCGAAGCAGTCCGCGCAGGCCTGGAACTTCCTCGACTGGATGATGTCCGAGGAGGCGCAGGTCGAGGTACTGGCAAAGGACGGCAACGCGGTCTCGCGCGGCGACCTCGCCGACAACGAGTACGCGGCGGCCGATCCGCGTCTGGTCACGATCAACGAGGTCGCAGCGCAGGGCAGCACCCCCGTGGCGCTGAACTTCCAGCAGGCCTTCAACGCGCCGGGCAGCCCGTGGCTCACGCTCGTGCGCAACCGGGTCCTGAACGGCGAGGACTCCGTCGACGCCGACAACGACGAGATCACCGCCATCCTCGGGCAGTGATATCCGGTGGGCGGCGCGCCATCACGCGCCGCCCGCCACTCCCCTCGACCGCAGCGTCAGCATCCGACAAAGCGACAGCCTCCGACGAAAGAGAACCCGATGACCTCGACCGCACCCCCGCTGCGCCGCCGACGCGCGCGCACCGGATTCGGCGGCCCCGTGCAGGGGTGGTTGTACGCCGCCCCCACCGCGATCTTCGTCGCGCTGCTCTTCGTCGTCCCGCTGATCCTCGTGCTGCAGATGTCGGCATCCGACTGGCCGCTGCTCAGCGGGAACCAGGGGCCGAACTTCCCCGAGAACTACGTGGATGCCGTCAATCACCGTCTCTTCTGGGATAGCATCCGCTTCACGCTGCTGTACACGGTCATCACGACCGTGCTCCTGATCGGCCTGGGTCTCGGGCTCGCGCTGCTCGTGCAGGAGTCGACCCGCTGGAAGGGCCTCCTGCGCACGGCGTTCCTGATTCCGAGCGCCCTGGGCCTGGCATCCGCCTCGCTGCTCTTCTACGTGCTGTACTCCCCCATCGCCGGGCCCTTCGCCGGACTCATGAAGTCCTGGGGCATCACGTTCCTCGGCACCCCCGACGGCGCACTGTGGTCGACGATCTTCCTGATCGTGTGGCGCTTCGCCGGCTTCTACATGCTGCTGATGCTCGTGGGCCTGCAGGGCATCCCCGACGACATCTACGAGGCCGCGCGCATCGACGGGTCGAGCCGCTGGCAGACCTTCCGCTACATCACGGTGCCCCTGCTGAAGCCGACGTTCGCGCTCACGACCGTGATGTGCGTGACCGGGTCCCTGCTCGCCTTCGAGCAGTTCTACATCCTCACCAAGGGCGGCCCCGACAACAGCACGATGACGGTCGTGCAGCTGATTTACAACGTGGCCTTCCAGGGGCAGAACAGCCTCGGCATCGCCGGCGCCCTCTCGGTGATCGTGCTTCTCGCGCTCATCGTCATCAACGTCTTCCAGTTGCGCGCCTTCCGGCGTCCGGATGAGAGCTGACCCGAATGTCTCAGACACTGACCCGCACCATCGTCGCGCCGGACCATCAGCCGACAGCGCCCCGATACCGCTCGAAGGCGGCCCGCATCGTCTACGGCATCCCGTACTGGGTGTTCACGACGGCCCTCGCGGTGATCTTCCTCTACCCGCTCATCTGGACCGGCGTCTCGTCGGTCAGCCCGATGGCGGGCACGAGCCAGACCGACGGCTGGGGCTTCGGCAACTACGCCGCTCTCGGCGAGTACCAGGCCGGCATCTGGGTGTATCTCGGCAACTCGCTGTTCGTCTCGGTGCTCACGGTCACCCTGACCCTGTTCATCTCGCTGCTCGGCGGCTACGCCTTCGCCCGGTTCTCGTTCCCGGGCAAGAACGCGCTGTTCCTGCTGACGCTCGCGATCCTGATGGTGCCGTACGCGACTCTGCTCATCCCGCTGTACGTGATCCTCAACGCGGTCGGGCTGCAGAACTCGCTCGTCGGGGTCGCACTCGTGATCACCATGTTCCAGCTGCCGTTTTCGATGTTCATGATGCGCATCTCGTTCGAATCGATCCCGCGCGAGATGGACGAGGCGGCGATGGTCGACGGATGCTCCAGCTGGGGCGCCCTGTGGCGCGTGCTGCTCCCGGCGGTCAAGCCAGGACTCGTCACCGTGGGGCTGTTCGCATTCCTCACCGCGTGGAACGACTTCATGGCGCCACTGATCCTCATCAACGACTCGAACCGCATGACCCTGCCGCTCGCCGTCGCGAACCTCCGCGGGCAGGTGCAGGGTGTCGTCGACTACGGCGCCACGGAAGCGGGCGTCGTCGTGCTGGCGCTCCCCTGCATCGTGCTGTTCCTGATCCTCCAACGACACTACGTGCGCGGCTTCATGTCTGGCGCCTTCAAGGGATGACGATGTTCGACACCACTGCACCGGCTGCTCCGGTGGTTCCCACGCGCGGGCGCCTGCGCCCCCTCGGCCTCGACGACGTGCGCATCACGGGCGGATTCTGGGGCGAACGCCAGGCCGTCAACGGCACTGCGACCCTCGACCACATCGAATCGCGCCTGGAGTCGGAGGGCTGGCTGCCCAACTTCGATCTCGCCGCCGCGGGCACACTGCCCGAGGGGCGCCGCGGCCGGGAGTTCGCGGATTCCGAGATCTACAAGTACCTCGAGGCCCTCGCCTGGGAGATCGGACGGACGGATGCCGCGTCCGACTCCCCGCTGGAGCAGCGTCTCCGCGCCGTGGTGTCTCGGGTGGCCGCCGCGCAGGAGCCGGACGGCTACCTGAACACGCAGTTCGGCCGCCCGGGTCAGGGCGGGCGCTGGTCGGATCTGGAGTGGGGCCACGAGCTGTACTGCCTCGGACACCTCTTCCAGGCGGCGGTCGCTCGGCACCGTACCCGGCCGGATGCCGATGACGGACTCGTCGCGGTCGCCCGACGCGCTGCCGAGCTCGTCTGCGGCGAGTTCGGTGCCGACGGCCGCGACGCGATCTGCGGTCACGCCGAGGTCGAGGTCGGACTCGCCGAGCTGGGACGGGCGCTCTGCGAACAGCGCTTCATCGATCAGGCGGCCCTGTTCGTCGAACGGCACGGCCGCGGATCGCTCGCCGAGATCGAATGGGGCCGGGAGTACTTCCAGGACGACGTGCCGGTGCGTGCAGCCGAGGCGCTGCGCGGGCACGCCGTGCGTGCGAACTACCTGGCCTCCGGTGCCACCGACGTCGCGGTCGAGCTCTCCGACGATGCACTGCTCGACGCACTGCGCGGGCAGTGGGACCGCACGGTCGAGCGCCGCACCTACGTGACCGGCGGCCAGGGGTCGCACCACCAGGACGAGGCGTTCGGCGCCGACTGGGAGCTGCCGTCGGATCGCGCGTACTCCGAGACGTGTGCCGGAGTGGGGTCGATCATGTTCTCGTGGCGGCTGCTGCTCGCGACCGGCGACACCCGGCACGCCGACCTCATCGAGCGCACACTCTTCAACGTCGTCGCGACGTCTCCCGCGCCCGACGGTCGGGCGTTCTATTACGCGAACACCCTGCACCAGCGCCTTCCGGGGGCGCCGGCCGATCCGGAGGGAACGTCCAAGCGCGCGTCCTCGTCACTGCGGGCGCCGTGGTTCGAGGTCTCGTGCTGCCCACCCAATGTGGCGCGCACCTTCGCCAGCCTCGCGGCCTATGTCGCCACGGCCGACGAAGAGGGCGTGCAGCTGCATCAGTACGCGCCGGCAGCCGTGCGCACGACGCTGCCCGACGGACGCGTGATCGCACTCGACATCGAGACCGGGTACCCGGCCGACGGCGGCATCCGCGTGACGATCGAGCAGGACGCCGAGTTCACGCTCTCCCTGCGGGTGCCGGCGTGGGCAGCGGGCGCGACGGTGCGTGTGAACGCGGGAGGCGAGGTCGCCGAGCATCCGGCCGAACCCGGCGTGGTCGAGGTGCATCGCGCCTTCCGCGCGGGTGATGTCGTCGAGCTGATGCTGCCGCTGGCGGCCCGCGTGACGAGCCCCGACCCTCGCGTCGACGCCGTGCGCGGCTCGGTCGTGGTCGAGCGCGGCCCCGAGGTGCTCGCGCTGGAGTCTCTCGATTTCGGCGCCGATGTGGTCGACGCGGTGGTCGCCGGCGAGCCCGTCGAATCCGGCGGTCACGTGCGGATGCCATTGCGGAACCGCGCCTCCGGGGAGGTCGCAGGGGCCCTGCTCGTTCCGTACCACGACTGGGCGCAGCGCGGTCCGTCGACGATGCGGGTCTGGATCCCGACGAGCTGAGTCACCCCCCGCTTCGAGTCGCGCAAATGGTCCCTTTTCCGACGGGAAAGGGACCATTTGCGCGACTCGAAAGGAGCTCGGGACTACTCCCGTTTCCGGGTGACCGCGCGCTGCAGCAGCACGAAGACCAACAGGATGCCGCCCGTGATGATGGTGGTCATCTCGGGAGGGATGCCGCCGTCGCGGGTGATCAGCACATTCATCAGCCCGAGCACCAGTGCCCCGACGACCGAGCCGAGCACGTATCCGTAGGCACCGGTCAGCACGGTGCCGCCAATCACGGCCGCCGCGATCGCGTCGAGCTCCCAGCCGATGCCGGTGATGTTCTGGGCAGTGCCGAGCCGCGCGGTGTAGAGCACGGCCGCGAGGCCGGCGAGCGAACCGCTGATCACGTAGACGAGCACCTTGGTCCGGTGCACCGGCAGCCCCATCAGGAGCGCCGAGCTCTCCGAGCCGCCGATCGCGTACACCGTGCGGCCGGTGCGGGTGCGGTGCAGCACGAAGAACGCCACCGCCACGACGAGCACCGCGATGAGCACCGCCGGGGTGATGACCAGGTCGTTCACCTTGGGCCCATCGACCACCTTGAGCTGCACGCCGATCCAGCGGATGGGCGACTCCTCGCCGAGTCGCTCCGGTTTGGTGCTCAGCAGCGAGGCGAGCCCGCGGCCGAGGAACATCATCGCCAGCGTCGCGATGAACGGCTGCACGTTGAAGTATCGGATCAGGACGCCGGACACCACGCCGAACATCGCCCCGATTCCGATCATGGCGATGATCACGGCGAGCGCGTTCCAGCCGGCGTTCGAGAGCATCACCCCGGCCACCGAGGAGAGCGCGATGATCGACCCGACCGACAGGTCGATTCCGCCGGTGAGGATGACGAAGGTCAGCGCGACCGCCAGCACGATCAGGTGCGCGTTGTTGATGAGCAGGTTCGACAGCGTGTTGGCCTGCACGATGCGGCCGTACGCGATCTCGCCGAACACGACCATGCCGACGAAGATGACCACCGAGGCGATGGTCGGCAGCACCGACGGGTTCGCGGTGATCACTCGTCGCATCCGGTCGAGGAGCGTCTCGGTCTCCTTCAGGGCGGGGGCCTCCGTCACCACGCTCATGCGGACACCTCCTCTTTCTGCGCGACCGGTTCGACCGGCGCGGAACGGCGTCTTCTGCGGAACCAGCTGCGCACGCGTTCGGACTGCAGCAGGCACAGCGCGACGATCACGATGGCCTTGAACGCCGGCGTGGCCGACGACGAGATACCGAGGTAGAGGACGGTCTTGTCGAGGGTCGCGATGAGCAGCGCCCCGACGAAGGCCCCGCTCAGCGAGAACTTACCTCCGGCGAGCGATGCCCCACCGATGACGACGGCGAGGATGGCATCGAGCTCGAGCTGGTAGCCGGTGCGGGAGATGTCGACCGTCATGACGCTGCCGACCGACATGAGGCCGGCGACACCGGCCAGCACACCGCTGAGGATGTAGGTGGTCAGCAGGAGCCCCTTGGGCTTGATGCCGGCCATGCGGCTGGCCCGCGGGTTGATACCGATCGCCTCGATCATGAGGCCGAGGGCGCTGCGCCGCACGACCCAGCCGACCGCGAGCACCAGCAGCACCGCCAGGATGAACACGACGGGGATCCCGAACACGAAGCCGTTCGAGATCCAGCGGAACGCATCGTTGGACGCCGTGGTGTTCTGGCCGCCCGTGATCACCTTCGCGATACCGCGACCGGCGAGCATCAGCACGAGCGTGGCGATGAACGGCTGCAGCCCGACGTAGGCGACGAGCACCCCGTTGACCGCCCCCAGGATGCCGGTGATCAGCAGCGCGAGACCGACGGCCCCGAGCGCTCCCCCCACCCCGGCCGACGGGTCGGCAGCGCTGAGGAACTCCATCGACACGGCCCCCGCGACGGCCATGAGCGACCCGACCGAGAGGTCGATGCCACCGGTGGCGATCACGAGCGACATCCCGATGGCGATCATCATGATCGGCGCCGCCTGGCGCAGGATGTCGATGACGTTGCCGACCAGGTTGCCGTTGTTGGGGTTGATGGAAACAGCGAGGTAGGTCGGGTCCTTGAGCACGTTCAGGGCGAGCAGTGCGGCGATGGCGACGATCCCCCAGAAGAAGGGCTTGTGGATCAGGTCGCGCCAGATGGTCGAGCCGGGTGCGGCGGTCATCGCGCTGCCTCCTTGTCAGTGGTGTGAGCGATGCTATCCGGCAGCGCGCCGTCGGCTTCGTCGAGGGTCTCCGCCGCCGCTTCCACGCCGTGCGCGGCGATCACGTCGACCACCACCTGGGCGGTGACGTCGGGCCCGTTCTGGATCTCGCCGATCTTGCGGTGGTCCTTCAGCACGACGATCCGCTCGGACAGCCGGACCACTTCCTCCAGTTCGGACGAGATGAAGACCACGGCGACGCCCTCTTCCGCGAGCTCGGCCACCGCCTCTTGGATCTCGGCCTTGGCGCCCACGTCGATGCCGCGGGTGGGCTCGTCGAGGATGAGGAGTTCGGGACGCGTCGCCAGCCAGCGACCGAGCAGCACCTTCTGCTGGTTGCCGCCCGAGAGGTTCTTGATCATCCGGTCGGGATCGGCGGGTCGCACGTTCAGCTGCGCGATGTACTTCTCGACGATCGCCTCCTGCTCCTTGCGGGGCATGGGCCGCGCCCAGCCGCGCTCGGCCTGCACGGCGAGGATGATGTTCTCGCGCACGGTCAGGTCTCCGACGATGCCCTCGTCTCGGCGGTTCTCCGTCGAGAACGCGATGCGCAGCGCGAGCGCCTCGGCGGGCGACTTGAGTTCGACACGGCGGCCGTGCAGCTCGACCGTCCCGCCGTCTGTACGGTCTGCTCCGTAGAGCAGCCGGGCGAGCTCGGTGCGTCCGGAGCCGAGCAGGCCCGCGACGCCGATCACCTCGCCGGAGCGGATGTCGAGGTCGGTGGGCTCGACCGCACCACGACGCGTGATGCCGGATGCCGACAGCAGCGGCTTCTCCTCGGCATCACGGGGTGCACGTCGACGGTTGCCCCCGAGCGACTTCAGCGCGTCGAGATCCTTGCCGATCATGGTCGAGATGAGCGCGTGCCGGTCGAGATCGCGGGTGAGGTACTCGCCTTGGTAGCGGCCGTTGCGCAGCACCGTGAGGCGGTCGCTGATCGCATAGACCTGATCGAGGAAGTGCGAGACGAAGAGGATCGCGACGCCCTGGTCGCGCAGCGAGCGGATCACGGTGAAGAGACCGTCGACCTCGGCGGCATCCAGGCTCGATGTGGGCTCGTCGAGGATGAGGACCTTGGCCTTGATCGCCATGGCCCGGCTGATCGCGACGAGCTGCTGCAGCGCGATCGAGAGCGTCGAGAGCGGTCGGCGGGTGTCGAGGTGTCCGAGCCCGAGCCGGGTGAGGGCCGCGGTGGCCGCGCGATGGGTGGCCGACCAGTTGATGCCGAACGGCCCGCGCCGCTCGTGCCCGAGCATGACGTTCTCGCCGATGGAGAGGTTGGGCGCCAGGTTGACCTCTTGGTACACGGTCGAGATTCCCGCGTCCTGGGCATCTCCGGCGCCGGTGAAGCTGCGCTCCTGGCCGGTCACCACGATCGACCCGGAGTCGATGCGGTAGACACCGGTGAGGGCCTTGATCAGTGTCGACTTGCCGGCGCCGTTCTCCCCCATGAGCGCGTGCACCTCACCGGGGAACAGGCGGAAATCGACCCCGTCGAGCGCCTTCACACCGGGGAAGCCGATCGAGATCCCGCGCATCTCGACGATGGGTGGTTCTTCGTTCATCACTGTCTCTCCGTCCGGGTGCCCGGGTGGCGCGCTGTCGGGCGCCACCCGGGCAGGGTGCCGGATCACTCCGGCGTGGGGTTCAGTACTTGCGGTCCGCCAGCACGGCCTGCGCGGCTTCGGCGGAGTCGAACGCCTGGCTCGGGACGACGATGTACGACTCGACCTCTTCGCCGGCGAGCGCCTTCTCGACGACCTCCATCGCGGTCTCGCCGAACAGCGGGTTGTACTCGTGCACGTAGCTGAGCTGACCGTCGGCGAGCGCCTGCATGGCGTTCTTGGTGCCGTCGATCGTGGCGATCTTCACGTCTTCGCCGACGACGAGACCTGCCTCCTCGGCGGCCTGCGCGGCTCCGAGACCCATCTCGTCGTTCTGCGCGAACACGAGCTGAATGTCGTTGTTCGCCGACTTCAGCATCGTCTCGAAGACGCTCTTGCCCTCTTCGGCAGACCAGTTCGCGGTCTGCGCGTCGAGCTTCGTCAGCGCGGCGTCGCCGAGGCCTTCGTCGAAGCCCTCGTTGCGCTCGTTCACGACGCCGACGCCGGCCGGCCCCTCGAGCACGACGTAGTTGCCGCCATCGGGGAAGGTGGCGGCTGCCCACGTTCCGACCTCCTTCGCGACCTCGACGTTGTCGGGGGCGATGCGGGTGACGTAGAGGCTGTCGTCGTCGGGCTCGATGCCGCGGTCGAGCAGGATCACCGGGATCTCGGCCTCCTGCGCCCGCTTGAGGGAGTCCTCCCAGCCGGAGGCCTCGGTCGCCGACAGCAGGATCACGTCGACGCCCTCGTCGACGAACGACGTGAATGCGTCGATCTGCGACTTCTGGTCGAGGTTGGTGGCGGGGGCGTACTTGAGCTCGTATCCGGCCTCCTCCGTGAAGGTGTCCTGGATGTTCTGCTCGTTGGCCTCGCGCCACGCGCCTTCGGGGCCGACGGCGACGAAACCGACCGTGGTCAGCTCGTCGGAGCCGCCATCGCCACCGGCGTCGCCGTCGGTTCCTCCGGACGAGCAGGCGGCCAGGCCAATGGTGAGTGCGCCGGCTGCGACCAGACCGAGCGCGATGCGGATGCGCTTCTTCGCGGACATGTTCTCCTCCTTGAGACGCCGGTAGTCAGCCCGGCAATGGTGGACCTGACGTGGTCCCTTTCGTGAGTGCAGGACAGCGGCACTGCCTATCCTGCGGCGATGTTACCGGGAACAATTTCTGGAACACAAGGATTGTTCCAAAAATCAGGAATGTTCCACGGGACGGTTCTTGTTACCGATCACAGTTCCGCGTCAGGACCGGGATCCGCGGCGATCATCTCCACCACGGTGTCGACCGTGACACCCGGTCCGTTGCTGAGTTCGCCGATCTTCTCGCGGTCCTTCAGCACGATGATGCGGTCGCTCAGGCGCACGACCTCCTCGAGTTCCGAGGAGATGAAGACCACGGCCACCCCGTCGCCCGCGAGCTGACTGATCCGGCGCTGGACGTCGAGCTTGGCCGCGATGTCGATCCCCCGCGTCGGCTCGTCGAGGATGAGCACGTGCGGGCGCACGGCGAGCGCCCGCGCCAGCAGCACCTTCTGCTGGGTCCCCCCGGAGAGCATCTTGACCGGTCGATCGAGGTCGGCGGGCGACAGGTGCAGCGCCTCGACATAGGTGTCGACGATCGCCGCCTCCTCGGCCGCCGACAGCGGGCGCGCCCAACCGCGCAGCGCCTGCAGCGACAGGATCATGTTCTCGCGGGCGGTCAGGTCGCCGATGATGCCCTGCGTGCGTCTACTCTCGGCCGACAGGGCGATGCGGTGGCGCAGCGCGGCCGACGGACTGCGCAGTTCCACGCGTTCGCCGTCCACCCACAGCTCACCGCTGTCGGCGCGCGTCGTGCCGCTGAGCAGTGCCGCGAGCTCCGAGCGTCCCGATCCGCGGAGGCCGGCCAGACCGACGATCTCGCCCCGCTGCACCTCGAAGTCGGTCCGTTCGAACTCGCCTCGACGCCCGACATCCGTGGCGCGCATCGCGGGTTCGCCATCCGAGGCGTAGTGGTGCGCCTTGCGCTCCGAGCTCAGGGCACGCAGCCCGTCGAGATCCTTCCCCAGCATCTTCGAGATGAGGTCCGCCCGCTCGAGATCCCGTGTGGCGTACTCGCCGATCCGCCGACCGCCGCGCAGCACCGTCATCCGGTCGCTGATCGCGAAGGCCTGCTCGAGGAAGTGCGTGATGAAGAGGATGGCCACCCCGCGCTCCCGCAGACCGCGGATCACCCGCATGAGCGTGGCGACCTCCTCCTGGTCGAGACTCGAGGTCGGCTCGTCGAGCACCAGGACCCGCGGGTCGTCCACGACGGCGCGGGCGAGGGCGACGAGCTGCTTCTGCGCCGGCGTCAGCATCGACAGCGGCGTCTTCGGGTCGAGGTCGTCGAGCCCCAGTCGCGCCAGGGCGCGGGCGGCATCCGCTCGCGTCCGCTTCCAGTCGATGCCGAAGTAGCCTCGGCGCTCGCGGCCCAGCATGACGTTCTCGGCGACGCTGAGGTTCGGGCTCAGCTGTGTCTCCTGGAAGACGGTGGCGATGCCGGCAGCCCGGCTGTCGGCGACACCGCCGAAGCGTCGGGGTTCCCCGTCGACGAAGACGGTTCCGGCGTCGGGCGCCCGCGTTCCCGTCAGTACCGAGACGAGCGTCGACTTGCCGGCGGCGTTCTCTCCCATCACGGCATGCACCTCGCCGGGGAAGAGGCGGAAGTCGACGTCGTCGAGCGCTCGCGCCCCCGGGAAGTCGACCGTGATCCCCTGCAGCCGCACGAGCGACTCCGGGGCGGGCTCGGCGATCACCGCCCCTCCCGCGGGGCGGCCGACGAGGCACGCGGCACCAGCTCGGTCGGGATGCGGGTGAGCGCCGGGATCTCCCGGCCCTCGATCGCGGCGCGGAGCATCTCGACGACGGCGATGCCCAGTGCACCGAAGTCCTGGCGGACGGTGGTCAGCGGCGGCACGAAGTGGCGGGCGAGCGGCACGTCGTCGAAGCCGACGACGCTGATGTCGTTCGGCACGTCGAAACCCTTGTCGTGCAGGCCGTGGATGAGCCCGATCGCCATGTCGTCGTTGGCCGCGAAGACGGCCGTGTAGTCGGGGAGACGCGTGAGCCCCATCGCGAAGTCGTAGGCGAAGTCGGCGGACCAGTCCCCCACCACGATCGGCCGCTCGCGGATGCCCCAGGACTTGGCCCGAGAGTGGAAGGCCCGCTCCCTGGCACGCGCGTCCAGCCAGTCCAGCGGTCCGGAGATGTGCAGGATGTCGCGGTGCCCGAGCGCAACCAGGTGATCGACCACGAGTGTCGTCCCGGCATGCTGATCGATCGACACCGTGAGGAACGTCGGATCCGCGTCGGCCTTGACGACGAGCATCGGCACGTTGATCGCGATCCTGCGCAGGACGGCGACGGACGACGAGCGCGGAGCGATCACGCAGAGGGCGTCAACGCCCTGCGTGACGAGGTGGTCCACCGCCTCCTGCGGGGTGAGCGTGTCGCCTTCGTGGAGCGCGATCGGCGTGACCGAGTAGCCGGCCGCGCGCGACGACATCTCCACCGCGCGCAGGATGCTCGTGGGGCCGTACGCCACCGCGCTCTCGACGATCACGCCGATGCGCTGCGTGCGCTGGGTGGCCAGAGCTCTGGCGACGAGGTTGGGGCGGTAGTCGAGCTCTTCGATCGCCTCGAGCACGCGCCGCCGGGTGTCGGGCTTGATGTTCGGGTGGTCGTTCAGCACCCGGGAGACGGTCATGTGCGAGACCCCGGCGATCGTCGCGACCTGCCGGATGTTGGGCTTGTCCGAGCCGACGTTCACCATGCGCACCTCCGTCGGCTGCTCCGGTGAATGTTACCGAGAACAACCCAACCGGTGCAACGACCTCCGCTACAGTCCGAGGCGCTCCAGGTACGGGTTCACCAGCCGGCGCTCCGGGTCGTAGCGGGCGGCGAGCGCGGCGAAGTCGCCCCACCGCGTGTACCGCGAGCGCGTCTCGGCACCGTCGAGCGTGAACACCTTGCCCCAGTGCGGGCGGGCCGTCTCGGGCAGCGCGGCCTCGATCGTCGGCAGCAGGGCGCGCACCGCGGCCTCGTCCGGCTTCCACGTGAAGTGCAGGCCCACGGCATCCGTCCCGTGCGACGAGCTGAGCCACAGGTCGTCCGCGCGCACCGTGCGGATCTCGTTCACCAGCAGCAGCGGGGCGATCTGCCCGGCGAGCGTGCGCACGGCCTGGATCGCGGCAACCGCATCCGCACGGGGAACCAGGTACTCGCTCTGGATCTCGGCACCGGCCGACGGCGTGAACTCGAGCTTGAAGTGCGCCAGCCGCTCGAACCACGGCCCCGGCACCGCGAGCTGCTCGGTGCACGCGGCCGGGTCGACGCCGAGGATCGGATGCCGCTTGCTCACGGCCGGCGTGGCGCCGAGCTTCGCGAACAGCGACTCCCGCGCGGCCTCGCGCGCCTCGGGCTGACGCTGCTTCACCCAGATCTGGTCGACGAAGTCGGTACGCTCCCAGGTCGAGAACAGGCTCACACTGGTGCCGATCGAGGTCACTTCGTCGAAGTCCGCGAGCACCGCGTCCCAATCGGGCCGTTCGAACACGTGCTGGGCGACCGCGTAGGTCGGCTCGACGTCGAGCGTCACGTCGAGCACCGCGCCGAGCGCGCCGAGGCTCACGACCGCACCGTCGAAGTCGGCGTCGCCACGCGCGAGCGTGCGGGTCTCACCCGACGGCGTGAGGATCGTGAGGCCGCGGACCGCACTCGCGAGCGAGCCGATCGCGTCACCGGAGCCATGGGTGCCGGTGGCGATCGCACCCGCGATCGAGATGTGCGGCAACGAGGCGAGGTTGGCGAGCGCGAGCCCCTCGGCCTCGAGGAGCGGCGCGATGTCGCCGTAGCGTGCAGCTCCGGACACCCGGACCGCATCCCGCGCGGGAGCGACCTCGAACACCGCGGGCAGCCGGTCGAGCGCGATGAGCACGCCGTCGGTGTCGGCGACGTCGTTGAAGCAGTGCCGCGAGCCGAGGAAGCGCACCGGTCCGCCCTGCGCGAGCAGAGCGCCGAGCTCGTCGACCGATTCGGGGTGCGCGATCGTCGAGGCCCGGTACGTGAGGTTGCCTGCCCAGTTGCGTTCGGTGGTCATGGCGCCATGATAGCCAGGGCATCCCCGACTACATCGATGTACTGCTCGCGCTCCGACCTCGCCGATAGGCTGACCGGATGACAGCGCAGCCGCCGCCCCGCGCCACGATGAAGGACGTCGCGGCCCTCGCCGGGGTGTCGCCGAAGACGGTCTCGAACGTGGTCACCGGCACGGTTCCCGTCAATGAGAGCACGCGGGCGAAGGTCGAGTCCGCCATGGCGCAGCTCGACTTCGTGCCCAACCTCAGCGC
Source organism: Microbacterium sp. GQ128 (assembly GCF_059758615.1). Lineage (NCBI taxonomy): Bacteria > Bacillati > Actinomycetota > Actinomycetes > Micrococcales > Microbacteriaceae > Microbacterium > Microbacterium sp. GQ128. The sequence goes on along the minus strand of NZ_JCAXDY010000002.1, from coordinate 573,534 downwards.
GAGGGGACTGCGCAAGGGACGCTCCGGGATCATCGCCGTCGCGCTCCCGGATCTGGCCACCGCGTTCTCCGCCGAGCTCGTGCACCGCATCGTCGAAGCCGCGCACGAACGGGGCCTCGCCGTGCAGATCGAGGAGACGGCGTCCGAGCCAGAGCGCGAGAAGGAACTCGTCTCCCGCGCGCGGGCGCATCTGGTCGACGGCCTCATCCTCAACCCGATCCGCCTCGAGGACAGCGTGCTCAAGTACGCCGACCGCCTCCCCCCGCTCGTCGTGATCGGCGAGGTCGAGCAGAACCGCGCGGATCACGTGCGCATCGACAGCCGACAGGCCGCCGCCGACGCCACGCGCCATGTGCTGTCCCGCGGCGCGACGCGGATCGCGGTGGTCGGCGCCGACGACGATCCGTCGATCGCCACGGCCACCAGCCGCCTGCGCCTCGAGGGCGTGCACGATGCCCTGCGCGAGGCGGGCATCCCCCGGGATCCGGCGCTCGAGATCAACCGGCTGCCGTGGTCGATGGACGGTGGGGCGGATGCAGTGCGCACGCTGCTCGACCGTCGCGTTCCCTTCGACGCGATCGTCGCGTTCACGGACTCACTCGCGCTCGGGGCCCTGCACACCCTGCACGACAACGGCATCCGCGTGCCCGACGATGTGATCGTGACCGGGTTCGACGACGTCGAGTTCTCGCGATACACCTCGCCCGCCCTGACCTCGGTGGCGTTCGATCGGCAGGCGTTCGCGATCGCGGCTCTCGGTCTGCTCGAGTCGCGCATGGATGATCGCGCCGCCCCTCCGCGCGCCCTCACCCTCCCGCATCACCTCCTCGAGCGCGCGAGCACGCAGGGCCGCCCACGCGGCTACCGCCCCTGACACCCGCCCACTCTTCCCTCCGCATCTCACGCTTGCGCAGCTGATTACATCGATGTAATGATGGGCCGACCCCCGCACAGTCACGAAGGAGTGACGATGACACCCCCACTCGATCTGTCCCGCCGGCAGTTCCTCACTGCCGCCTCGCTCGCCGCCGGCACGGCACTGCTCGCCGGGTGCGCGCCCGGCACGACCCCCGCGTCCGGTCCGCAGACCCTGCAGTTCTGGCATCTGCTCTCGGGCGGCGACGGCGTCACGATGTCGTCCCTGCTCGATGAGGTCAACGCCGCGCAGTCCGCGTTCCGCATCCGCCCCACCGTCCTCGCCTGGGGCACCCCGTACTACACGAAGCTCGCGATGGCGGGTGCCGGCGGCCGTGCCCCCGACGTCGCCATCATGCACGCGACGCGCACCGTCGGCTGGGCACCCGGCGGGTTGCTCGATCGTTGGGACGTGGACCGGCTCGCCGAGCTCGGTGTCGACAGCTCGACCTTCCCGAAGCCGATCTGGGAGAAGGGCTTCGTGGGCGAGGGCATGTACAGCATCGCGCTCGACGCCCACCCCTTCGTGATGATGTTCAACACGGACATCTGCGACGCCGCCGGAGTCCTCGACTCGGACGGAAAGCTGGCCGAGACATCTTCCCCCGAGGAGTTCCTCGACCAGCTGCGCACCGTCGGCGGCAAGGCCGAGAGCCACGCCCTCTCGTACGGCTACCTCGGCGACGGCGCACAGATGTGGCGCCTGTTCTACACCTTCTACTCGCAGCACGGCGGCGCGATGGAGCTGCCCGCCGGCGGCCCGGCCGTGATCGACAAGGACGTCGCGGTCGAGTCGCTCACGCTCATGCAGACACTGCTCGACGGCGAGATCGCGGCCGCGCAGAACGACTACGGCAGCGCCATAGCCGAGTTCGCCACCGGTAAGAGCGGCATGCTCTTCACCGGAGTCTGGGAGCTGCGCACCATGCAGGCCGCCGGCATCCCGTTCGACGCGACCATGATCCCGACGCTCTACGGCACCCCCGCCGTCTACGCCGACTCCCACTCCTTCGTCCTCCCGCACCAGTCCAACGCCGACCCGGTGCGGCGCGACCTCACCTACGAGTTCGTCGCCGACATGCTGAAGAACTCCTTCGGCTGGGCAGAGGCCGGCCACATCCCCGCGTTCCTCCCCGTGACCGAATCCCCGGAGTACGCCGACCTCATCCCCCAGGCGAACTACGCCGAGGCCGCGCAGCACGTCGTGTACGACCCGACCGCCTGGTTCACCGGCTCGGGATCCAACTTCCAGGCCGAGTTCGGCGCGGCCGTGCAGGGTGCACTGCTCTCGGGCGACGACCCGGCAGCCGCGATCGACCGCTTCGAAGCACGGGTGAACGCCCTGCTCCGACAGCCCAACCCGGCAGACCCCGAAGGGACGTTCGGATCATGACCTCCGCCACCGACTCCACCCGCACGATCGTCACCGGGTCGCGCACCACTCCGCGCGGTCGCCGCGCCGGCTCCCGCAACCGCGAGCAGCTCATCAGCTGGGCCTTCCTCGCGCCGTTCCTCGTGGCCTTCGTCCTGTTCCTCGTCTGGCCGATCATCCACGGGATCATCCTCAGCTTCACCGACCAGTCCCTCACCGGCGCCGGCGGCTCCTTCATCGGATTCGCCAACTACGCGGAGGCGTTCGTCGACCCGAAGATGTGGCAGTCGATGGGCAACACCGTCTGGTTCACGCTGCTCTCCACCGTGCCCCTCGTCGTGATCGCCCTCGCGATGGCGGCGCTCGTCGACCGCGGCATCCCCGGCCAGTGGCTGTGGCGGCTGTCGTTCTTCATGCCGTTCCTGCTCGCCTCCACCGTGATCTCGCAGATCTGGGTCTGGATCTTCAACCCGCAGGTGGGCGCGGCCAACAACATCCTGAAGTTCTTCGGCCTGGAGCCGCTCGCATGGCTGCAGAACCCCGACACCAACATGCTGTCCATCGTGATCGCCACGGTGTGGTGGACGGTCGGCTTCAACTTCCTGCTGTACCTCGCTGCCATGCAGAACATCCCGCCGCAGCAGTATGAGGCCGCCTCGCTCGACGGCGCCGGCGCGTGGCGACAGTTCTGGTCGATCACGCTCCCGCAGCTGGGACCGGCGACGGTGCTCATCCTGATCCTGCAGATCCTCGCCTCGCTCAAGCTGTTCGACCAGGCGTATCAGATGCTCGGCGGGGTCGCGAGCGACACCACCCGCTCCATCGTGCAGTACATCTACGAAGCCGGGTTCGTCAGCTACCGGTTCGGCTACTCGGCCGCCATCTCCTACGTCTTCTTCGCCCTCATCGTCATCCTCGGCGTCGCGCAGGCCCTGATCACGCGCCGCCGGAAGGAGCAGTTCTGATGTCCACCGCCACCGCATCCCCCCTCGTCCCCACCGCCACCGAGACGATCACGACGGCGTCGTCGCGTCGTCCCCGGCGCTCGCACCTGCCCGGTCAGAAGCCGTTCGGACCGCTCCGCATCACCGCGTTCGTCGTCCTCCTGCTCCTCGCGATCGGCTGGCTGCTGCCGTTCCTCTGGGCTGTCGCGACCGCGTTCAAGACCGAGACGGATGCCGCATCCGGCGACCCCGGCTGGATCGGCGCGAGCGGCCCCACCATCGAGGCGTTCACCGCGATCCTCTCGCAGGGCAACGTCTACACCTGGGCGCTGAACAGCCTGTTGACCTCCGCGGCGATCACCGTGATCACGCTGGCGATCTCGGCACTCGCGGCCTACGCCTTCTCACGCCTGGACTTCACCGGCCGCAAGTGGCTGTTCGTGGTGATCATCGCTTCGATCGTCGTGCCGCCACAGGTGCTGATCATCCCCCTGTTCTACGAGATGCTCGCCTTCAACATGGTCGACACCTACTGGGGTCTGATCCTGCCGCAGGTCGTGGCTCCGGCGATGGTGTTCATCCTCAAGCGGTTCTTCGACGCCATCCCGATCGAGCTGGAGGACGCGGCGCGCGTCGACGGCGCCGGACGGTTCCGGATCTTCTGGTCGATCGTGTTGCCGCTCTCCCGCCCGATCATGGCCTCGGTCGCGATCTTCGTGTTCATCAGCGCGTGGAACAACTTCCTTTGGCCGTTCCTCGTCATCAACGACACGACGCTGATGACACTGCCGGTCGGACTCCAGACCGTGATCAGCGCCTACGGCGTGCAGTATGCCCAGGTCATGGCCCAGGCCGTGCTCGCAGCGCTGCCGCTCATCATCGTGTTCATGATCTTCCAGAAGCAGATCGTCAAGGGAGTCGCGACGAGCGGCTTCGGCGGTCAGTAGTCACCCACCCGGCTCGAGAGCCAGAAATCTAGGAGAGCAATGTCTCAGGCCCGCATCACCATCGACCGCGACTTCACGATCGCCGACGTCCCCCGGAGGCTCTTCGGGTCGTTCGTCGAGCACATGGGGCGCTGCGTCTACACCGGCATCTACGAGCCGGGGCACCCGCAGGCCGACGAGCGCGGCTTCCGGCAGGACGTGCTGGCGCTGGTGAAGGAGATGGGGCCGACCGTGGTCCGCTATCCCGGCGGCAACTTCGTCTCGGGCTACCGCTGGGAAGACGGCGTGGGCCCGGTCGAAGACCGGCCGGTGCGCATCGACGGCGCCTGGCACACGATCGAGACGAACGCGTTCGGCCTGCACGAGTTCATGGACTGGGCGAAGGAGGCGGATGTCGAGGTGATGGAGGCCGTCAACCTCGGCACCCGCGGCGTCGAGGAGGCGCGGGCACTCGTCGAGTACGCGAACCACCCCGGCGGCACGTACTGGTCGGACCTGCGGCGCAAGAACGGAGCCGAGCAGCCCTTCGACATCAAACTGTGGTGCCTGGGCAACGAGCTCGACGGCCCGTGGCAGATCGGCGGCAAGACCGCGACCGAGTACGGTCGGCTCGCCCAGGAGTCCGCCAAGGCGATGCGCCTGGTCGACCCCTCGATCGAGCTCGTCGCGGTCGGGTCGTCCGGGCGGACGATGCCGACGTTCGGCACCTGGGAGCACACGGTGCTCACGCGCGCCTACGACGAGGTCGACTTCATCTCGATGCACGCGTACTACCAGGAGCACGACGGCGACGCCGAGTCGTTCCTCGCCGAGTCCGTCGACATGGACGCGTTCATCGAGGGCGTCATCGCCACGATCGATGCCGTCAAGGCGTCCGGCAAGCACACGAAGCAGGTCGACATCTCGTTCGACGAGTGGAACGTGTGGGACCAGGTGAGGTACAACGACGTCGAGGCCGGCGAGATCGAGAAGGCGGGCTGGCGGCAGCATCCGCGGCTCATCGAAGACACCTACTCGGTGACGGATGCCGTCGTCGTCGGCACGCTGCTCAACAGCCTGCTGCGGCACGGCGACCGCGTGAAGATCGCCAACCAGGCACAGCTCGTGAACGTGATCGCCCCGATCCGCTCGGAGGAGAACGGTCCAGCCTGGCGGCAGACGAGCTTCTGGCCGTTCGAGCGGATGGCGCGGCTGGCCAAGGGCCGCATCCTGCGCCTCGCGGTCTCGGCTCCGCAGATCGAGACGAAGCGCTACGGCGGGGTCGACGCGGTCGACGCGGCGGCGACCTGGGACGAGGCGACCGGTCGTGTGGTCGTGTTCGTCGCGAACCGCTCCCTCGACGAGTCGAGTGACCTGACGATCGACCTGCACGGGCTCGGCGACCTGCGCGTGGTCACCGCCGAGACGCTGACGATTCCCGAGGGCGGCGACCGTCACACGTCGAACCTCGAGACCGCCCCCGACAGCGTGCACATGGTGCCGCTCGGCGCGGTCGAGGTCGTGGACGGCGCCGTGCGCGCGACCCTGCCACTGCTGTCGTGGTCGGTCATCGAACTCGACGCCGCTCGGGCCTGACGCCCCTTCGGGCTCAGCGGCCCCGGCGTCGCTGAGCCCGCGGGACGCACGCAGAATCTAGAATTTTACATGTCCCCCATTTGGCCTACAGACAAGCGCCCCGCGGCTCCGTAACGTGACGACCAGAAGAGTGTTCGCGAGTCCCGGGAGCTGAGAATCGATGCGAAATGCGGCGGCCGCACCCGGGGATATCGAGGACATCGAGTGAATTCCTCTCGACGCGGTAAGTCCGGCATGGTCGCAGCGATTGCGGGGGCGACGACCGTGCTCGTGATCGCACTGTTCTGCATGTATGCCGAGGCGTTTTCGTGGGCGACAAGCCGCGGGACACTTCTTGACTTCTCTCTCACTCCCGTGGCCTACCCCACGCCCATGGTGTCCTGGACGTTTGTCCTCGCAGAGGGACTCGCATGCGCCTCGTGCGCGATCTGGCTGGTGCGCGACACAGTGGCCGCGCACAGGCGTGCCCGGCTGAAATCAGCGATCGTGACAGGCGCGATCATCCTGCTTCTCGCGATCCTCTCCCAGGTCACGACCCCCGCTGGTTGGCCTCTAGATGCGCTCCCGGTCTGGCAGCGCGGCGGACACTTCATCGCAACCTCGAGCGCTTTCGTCATGTTCACAGCGTCCCTCTTCATGTGGAGCCTCTCAAAGACGCCGAGCAGGTCGCAGTCGAGCGAATCAGCCGAGGAACATCTTCTGGTTCGCGGGTGACGACCGAAAAGAACGCTTTTCGTCGTCATCATCATCACGCTCGCTTCAGGTGACGAAGCGACTAATGCAACCCAGATGGCCGCTGCAGGCTTCACGGCTGCCGGAATCGTCGTGACGACGATGTTCTCCATTGCGCTGGGCCGTGCGCAACGCCCCGACTAGGTCCCGCCTCGTGACCTTGTGAGTAGCCGTCAGGCCGCGACGTACTCCTGTCTCACGCGCCCTTCGGTCGCAAGCTCGATGTACCCGAAATCGCGGTCGGAGTTGAGGATCACGGCGTCGTTGACCTGCGCGTAGGCGGCGATGAGACAGTCGAACGCCGCGGCGGCGCGCACGAGTCCGCCGTCCCAGAGCGCCTGCTGGATGTCGAGAGCATGCCGTTCGTCCGGATGCTCCCACGCCGGCAGCAGACCCGCCATGTCCTCGCGCAGCTCTGCGTACTCGCGAGGATCCCGTGCCGAATGACAGTACTCGAGGACCTGCGGCGGACAGGTGATGATGAGATGGTTCGGGGAAAGCGACCGCAGCGTGTCAGCGATTCTCGTGCTGGTGCCGGCCTTCTGCCAGATGCTGTTGTCGACGAGATACGTCGTCACGCGGTCGCGCTCGCAGCCGGGGCGATCGTCGACGCATCGATCTGATCGGGCGTGAAGCGACGACCGATGATGCGCTCGACGGCTGCAGGCTGACGACGAACCGCGATGAGAGTGCGCAGCGCGAGGTCCACGGTTTCACGATTGGATGTCGTGCCCGCCAGCTCCTTCGCCTGCTTCAGCTCGTGAGGGTCGATGTCGATGGACGTGACGGTCATGATTCCTCCTTCGCGATGTTTATATAAGGCAGTATATACCGCGCGAGGGCAGGCGTCGTGGTCTCATCCCTCGGCATTGTGGAGGGCCGCGGTGGTCGCCCGCACCACCAGTCTCGTCGGCAGGGTCACATGCATCTCCTCCACGGGCTGCCCGGCGAGGAGGGCGAAGACCATCTCGGCCGCCACCGCACCCAGGCGACGCATCGGCTGCTGGATCGTGGTGAGCGGCAGGGCCCGGCGGGAGGCCTCCGGCACGTCGTCGAACCCGACCACCGAGAGGTCTTCCGGCACCCGCAGCCCCAGCTCGTGCGCGACCTCGATCACGGCGATGGCCGAGAGGTCGTTCGCGGCGAACACGGCCGTGGGCCGGGACGGCCCGGCCAGCAGGATTCGCGCCGAATCCCGCGTGGTCTCCAGCTCGTAGCGTCCGGAACGGATCAGGTCGGGATCCACCGGGATGCCGGCGTCGCTCAGTGCGCGTCGATACCCGGCATCGCGCAGGCCGGCTGACCGCAGGTCGGGGCGGCCGCCCAGAAAGCTGATGCGGCGGTGGCCGAGCTCGAGCAGGTGCCGGGTCGCCGTCAGCGCACCGCCGAAGCTGTCCGACTCGACCGTGGGCAGGTCGGCGCGGCCGGTGTGCGGGTCGATCGCGACGACAGGGATCTCAGTCGAGGCCCCGACGACCGTGGGGGTGACCATGATCGCAGCGTCGATGAGGGTGCCGGAGAGTCGACTGAGCGACCGCCGCTCCCACCCTTCGCCCTGGCCGTGCCGCGATCCGCTGTACGCCAGCAGGTCGAAGGCCGTGTCGTGCACGGCCGCACCGACGCCCTTGAGGATCTCGGCGCTGAACGGCTCGAAGTCGGCCAGGAGCACGCCGATCACCCCGGTGCGTCTGGCCCGCATGCTGCTCGCCACCAGGCTCGACTCGTAGCCGAGCTCCTGCACCACATCGAGCACGCGACGGACCGTCGCATCCGCGATGCCGTACCGCCCGTTGACTGCCTTCGAGACGGTCGACACCGAGACGCCCGCAGCCTTCGCGACGTCGTGGATCGTGGTTCTCCCGCTCATGATCGCCCAGCGTATCCGCCCGGCGGGCCTCGATGGAAACTGTTTTCGAAAACGTTTGACGGCCCTGGAGAACGACAGCAGACTGCAACGCGACGCGGTCACACCCCCTGCTGCCGCGGCGCCGCAGTGACGCGGCGCAACTCTCGATGAGGAGAAGCATCACATGAACAGCACACGGCGTTCCTTGATCTCCGCGGCGGCGATAGCCGCCGTCGGAACTCTCGCACTCAGCGGGTGCACGGCCAGCACCCCCGACGGCGGAGGCGGTGGCGATGCCGCCATGACCCTCTGGCACAACTCGACCACCGGTCCGGGCGTCGAGTTCTGGGAGCAGACCGTCGCCGACTTCGAGGAGGAGAATCCCGGGGTCACGATCGAGATCCAGTCCATCCAGAACGAAGACCTCGACGGCAAGCTCCAGACCGCCCTGAACTCCGGTGACGCTCCCGACATCTTCCTGCAGCGCGGCGGCGGCAAGATGGCCGCGATGGTGAAGGCCGGCCAGCTCAAGGACCTGACCGACTCGATCGAGGGCGGTGCCGCGGAGGAGATCTCCGACGCCGCCTACTCGGCCAGCAGCCTGGACGACAAGATCTACGCGATGCCCGTGGCCGTGCTCCCCGGCGGCCTGTTCTACAGCCAGGACCTGTTCGACGAGGCCGGCATCACCGAGAACCCGACCACGATGGACGAACTCGAGGCTGCGACCGAGAAGCTCAAGGCCGCCGGCATCGACCCGGTCGCCCTCGGCGCGAAGGATGCCTGGCCCGCGGCCCACTGGTATTACTGGCTCGCGCTGCGCGAGTGCAGTGCCGAGACGCTGGCGAAGGCCGCCGATGAGATGAACTTCGACGACGACTGCTGGGTGCGCGCGGGCGAAGACCTGCAGGCGTTCGCGGCGACCGAACCGTTCAACTCCGGCTTCCTCACCACCACGGCCCAGCAGGGTGCCGGCAGCTCGGCCGGACTCATCGCCAACCACCAGGCCGGCATGGAGCTGATGGGCGCGTGGAACCCCGGCGTGATCGGATCGCTGACGCCCGACCAGAAGCCGCTGCCCGACCTGTCGTGGTTCCCGTTCCCCGAGGTCGAGGGCGGCGACGGCGAGGCCGGCTCGATGATGGGCGGCGTCGACGGATACTCGTGCTCGGTCGATGCGCCCGACGCCTGCGTCGACTTCCTCAACTACCTCGGCACCTCCGACGTGCAGACCGCCTACTACAAGGCGTTCAACGCCCCGCCGGTGAACACCGTGGCGCAGGAGGCCGTGACCGAGCAGTACCTGAAGGACATCCTCGCGGCCTACAACGCGGCGCCGTACGCGACGCAGTGGCTCGACACGGTCTACGGACAGAACGTCGGCAACGCGCTCAACGTCGCGGTCGTCAACATGCTCGCCGGTCAGGGAACCCCGGAGGACATCGTCAAGGCCGTCCAGGATGCCGCAGCCAAGGCATAGGGCGGCTGCCCGGCTGGAAGTGATCCTTCTGGCCGGGCCCGCCCTCCTGGTCTTCCTCGCCTTCGTCATCTTCCCGGTGTTGATGGCGGGCTACTACGGCTTCTTCAGCTGGCAGGGCTACGGCCCGCCCACCGACTTCGTCGGGTTGAAGAACTATCTGACGATCCTGCAGGATCCGCTGTTCCACGACGCGCTGGCCCACAACGGGTTCATCCTCGTGTTCTCGCTCATCCTGCAGGGACCGGCGGCGATCCTCCTCGCGCTCCTGCTCAACCGGCGGATGCGCGGTCAGTCGCTGATCCGCGTGCTGATCTTCATCCCCTACGTGATCTCCGAGGTCGTGGTGGGCACGGGCTGGAGCCTGATGCTGCAGACCAGCGGCGCGTTCAACGATCTGCTGGAGAAGATGGGCCTGGGATTCCTCGCGAACGACTGGCTCTCGAATCCGGAGATCGCGATCTGGACGCTGATGGTGATCATCACCTGGAAGTACGTCGGGTTCGCGGTGATCCTCTTCCTCGCTGGGCTCCAGGGGATTCCCGAGGAGCTGCACGAGGCCGCCTCGATCGACGGCGCGTCCTACTGGCAGATCCAGTGGCGCATCACGCTGCCGCTGCTCGCGCCGACCCTGCGCATCTGGGCGTTCCTGTCGATCATCGGCTCGCTGCAGCTGTTCGACCTGGTCTACATCATCTGGGGGCAGTACATCGCCTCCACCGCCGGCACCTCGACCATGGCGACCTACATGGTCTCCGAGGGACGCAACGCCGGCAACTTCGGGTACGGCAACGCGGTCGCGGTCGTCCTGTTCCTGATCTCGCTCGTCGTCGCGCTGATCTACCAGCGCGCGGTGCTGCGACGCGACACGGACGGCGCCTTGACCGGCGCCCCTGCACGGAAGAAGAGGACCACGCGATGACCGCCACCTCGGTACTCGTCACCCAGCGGCCCGGTCGCGCCGGGCGCCCAGGTCGCACCCCGCGCCCGCGCCCGCCCTGGGCCAACCCGACCGTCTACTTCGTCGCGCTCATCGTCGTCGGGCTCATGCTCGCCCCGATCGCGTACATCATCATCGGCGGCTTCCGCACGAACGCGCAGATCACGACCGACCCCTCGGGCCTGCCGCAGCCATGGGTGTTCTCGAACTACCTCGACGTGATCACCGGCGGCGTGTTCTGGCGGCAGGTGCTCAACTCCACCATCGTCGCCCTCGCCACCACGATCGGCGTCGTCGCGCTCGGACTGATGGCCGCGTACGTGCTCGCCCGGTACCGGTTCGCCGGCCGGGGCGTCCTCTATGCGTTCTTCGCCGCCGGCCTCATGTTCCCGCTGACGGTCGCGATCACCCCGCTGTACATCGTCGTGCGCAGCCTCGGGCTGATGAACTCCCTCGGCGGGGTCATCCTGCCGCAGATCGCCTTCGCTCTGCCGACGACGATCATCATCCTGGTGCCGTTCCTGCGCGCCATCCCCGACGAGATCCAGGAGGCGGCGTTCATCGACGGATGCAGCCGGATCGGCTTCTTCTGGCGAATGGTGCTCCCGCTCTCGATCCCCGGCGTCATCACCACCGGCATCCTCGCGTTCATCGGCAGCTGGAACGGATACCTCCTCCCACTGTTCGTACTCAACGACGCGGCGGCGTTCACCCTCCCGCTCGGCGTGCAGTCGTTCGCGTCGCAGTATTCGGTCGACACCGCGAAGGTGCTGGCCTTCACGTCGCTGTCGATGATCCCCGCCCTGATCTTCTTCAGCCTGTTCGAGCGCCGCATCGTCGGCGGGCTGACCGGCGCGGTCAAGGGCTGACCATGTCGACGCACACCCCACAGAAAGAGACGCACGTGCTCGCTCCCACACCCCGCCCCCGATTCTCCGCGCGCGTCGAGGGCCTCCTCGAGCAGATGACGCTCGAGGAGAAGCAGGCGCAGCTCGTCGGCTTCTGGGTGGATCAGGGAGACGAGCTCGTCGCCCCGATGGCCGGCGAGAAGAAGACCTCGACCCGCTACGAGGATGCGACGGCGCACGGCATCGGCCACCTGACGCGTGTGTACGGCACACGCCCGGTCGACCCGATCGAGCGCGCGCACTGGCTGTGGGGCGAGCAGGCGCGGCTGCAGCGCGAGACCCGGCTCGGCATCCCCGCCCTGGTGCACGAGGAGTGCCTGACCGGACTGGCCGCCTGGCAGGCGGCGACCTTCCCGACGCCGCTGGCGTGGGGAGCATCCTTCGACGCGGAACTGGTCGAGCAGGTGGGGCAGGCGATCGGATCGTCGATGCGGGCGCTCGGCATCCACCAGGGGCTCGCCCCCGTGCTCGACGTCATCCGCGATCCACGGTGGGGTCGCGTCGACGAGTGCATCGCCGAGGACCCGCTGCTGGTGGGAACCGTCGGCACCGCCTATGTCCGCGGCATGCAGTCGGCGGGGGTGCACGCCACCCTCAAGCACTTCGTCGGCTACTCGGCGTCGACCGCGGGCCGCAACCACGCGCCGGTGCACGCCGGGCGCCGCGAGATCGAAGACGTGCTGCTCCCGCCGTTCGAGATGGCCGTGCGCGAGGGCGGGGTGCGCAGCGTGATGAACTCGTACACCGACATCGACGGGGTGCCGGTGGCCGCCGACCCGTACTACCTCGACGAGGTGCTGCGCGGACGCTGGGGGTTCGACGGGGTGGTCGTGTCGGACTACTTCGCCGTGGACTTCCTGCGGAGCATGCACCACGTGGCCGCCGACTCGGCGCAGGCCGCAGCTCTCGCGATCACCGCCGGGATCGACGTGGAGCTCCCCTCCCCCGACGCGTATACGACGCTCGCCGCGCAGGTGCGCGATGGATCGCTCGAGCAGAGCATCCTGGACCGGGCGGTCGGACGCGTGCTCGCGCAGAAGGAGGAGCTGGGGCTGCTGGATGCCGACTTCACGGTCGCTCCCGACGCGATCGACCTGGATTCCGCGGAGCATCGTGCACTCGCCCGCCGCCTCGCGGAGGAGTCGATCGTGCTGCTGAGCAACGACGGCGTGCTGCCGCTCGAGGCGTCGGGTGCGCCACGGATCGCGGTCATCGGACCGAACGCCGACAGCGCGGAGGCGCTCATGGGGTGCTACTCGTTCGTGAACCACGTGCTCGCGCACCACCCCGAGGTGCCCGCCGGCATCGCCCTGCCGAGCGTGCTCGACGGACTCCGGGCCGAGCTCCCCGCCGCGACCATCACGTCCGTCGCCGGCTGCGAGGTCGGGGGGGATGACCGCAGCGGATTCCCGAGCGCGATCGCCGCCGCCGACGACGCGGACCTGGCGATCGTCGTGGTCGGCGACCGGGCCGGCCTGTTCGGACGCGGCACGGTCGGCGAAGGCAACGACGTCGACTCCCTGGAACTCCCCGGCGTGCAGCGCGCGCTGGTCGAGGCCGTCGTTGCGACCGGCACTCCCGTGGTGGTCATCGCGCTCACCGGTCGGCCGTACGCGCTGGACTGGGCGCTACCGCACCGCGGGTCTCGGGCCGGGCTGACCGCCGGTCTCGGATCGGTGAACTCCCCCGCGGCCACCGGCGCCTCCACCGACGAGGAGCGTGTGCTCCCGGCGGCCGTGCTGCAGGCGTTCTTCCCCGGCGAAGAGGGTGGACCTGCCGTCGCCGCCGTGCTCAGCGGGGCCGTCTCCCCCTCCGGGCGACTGCCGGTGTCGCTCCCGCGCTCTGCCGGCGTGCAGCCGTACTCGTACCTGCATCCCGCGCTCGGCGGGCGCACGGATGTGTCGAGCGTCGATCCGTCGCCGGCGCGGCCGTTCGGGTTCGGCCTCGGCTACACGACCTTCACGCACGAGCAGCTGACGGCGGATGCGACGGTCAGTGCGGGCGAGGAGTTCCGGGCCTCTGTGCTCGTGCGCAACTCCGGCGCGCGGAAGGGAACCGACGTCGTGCAGCTGTACGGGCACGACGAGGTCGCCAGCGTGGCCCGCCCGGTCGCGCAGCTGATCGGGTTCCAGCGGGTGACGTTGGATGCGGGCGCGGAGCGTCGTGTGGAGTTCACTGTGCCGATCGACCGCCTCGCGTTCACGGGCGTCGACGGCGAGCGGAGGGTGGAACCGGGGCGGATCCGGTTGTGGGTCGGGGCGGCTTGCGACGACGAGGAGACCTCGACCGCGATCGAGATCGTCGGCTGAGCCGCCTCAGTACATCTCTCCGACGGGGACGGGCACCGGGAGCACGTTGCCCGGCTGCGCGAGAGGGCACGCCCACGCCGGGTCGTATGCGCAGGAAGGGTTGTAGGCGAAGTTGAAGTCGAGCACGATCGTGCCGCGCGCGGCGTCCGATCCCAGGTCGGCGCCCTTGATGGTGTCGATCAGGTAGCGGCCGCCGCCGTACGTTCCACCCTCGCGCCCGGCGAGCGCGTCGCGCACCGGGATGAACAGGCCGCCGCCGTAGGTGGTGAGCCGCCAGACGTCGAGCGATCCGGCATCGGGGATCTCGACCCGGCCGATGCGCTCGAACGGCACGACACCGTCGGTCCCGGTAGCGAAGTCGAAGCCCCCGGGATCGGCGGGCAGGATCGGCAGCTCGAAGCGCCAGCCCGGATCGTACGACGCGATGGGCAGTCCCTCGAACAGCGGCCGGTCCTCCGGCAGCAGCGGGGTCGCGGGGTGATGGAGCATCAGTTCGTCGCGCTCCATCCGCCACAGCTCGTGGGCGTCATCGGGAGAGTCGGCGAGACGCACGGCGTCGTACAGGGCGAAGACCCGGCGGCGCCAGTCGGCGACTTCGAGGGCGGTGCGGGCGCTCGTGCTGGTGCTCGTCATGCGTCCAGGCTACGGGCCGGGTTACGGATGCGAGGCGGATCCGGCGATCATCTCCGCGTAGCCCGCTTCGTAGGTGGGGTAGTCGAGGCGCCCGAGCAGCGACCGCAGCAGCGACCCGTCGTACACGAGTCCTCGCGGGCCGTCGGATGCCTCGTGCGGAGGCACCGCGACGCCCAGCTCCCCGGCGATGAACCGGACGACGTCGCTGAGAGGCGCGGGCCCCTCATCCACCGCGTGCACCAGCCGCGGCGGATCGTCGGTTCGCAGCAGCAGATCGAGCGTGCGCACGAGGTCGGTCTCGTGGATGCGGTTCGTGAGACGGGAGTGATCGACCGCCGCGCCCTCGCGGACCTTGCGCAGCAGGAACTCGCGACCGGGACCGTAGATCCCCGCCGGGCGCACGACCACCGCATCGAACAGCCCGGTCGCCGCCCGCTCGCCGTCACGGAGACCCCGCGAACGCGCCGTCTCGGCCGCGGGCTCGTCCTGCTCGGTGAGAGGACGGTCGGCTTTGAAGACGGTCCCCTCGAAGACACCGGTGGACGACACGAACACGGTGCTCGCGGGCATCGCCGGCAGGGCGTCCCGAAGGTGGGCGAGCGCCGTGCGGTAGGCGCCCTCTGAAGCGCCAGGCGGCAGTGTGATCACGACGGCATCGACCGCGGGCAGCGTCGTCGTGAGCGGCAGGGAGAGATCACCGCGGATGCCGACCACGCCGGCGGGCAGCTCCCCGTCACTCCGCCGCAGCGCGAAGACCTCACCGCCGTCGTTGAGAAGCCGGGGCGCGAGGCGCGCGCCGAGCTTGCCGAATCCGACCAGGAGTGTGCGCCGCGGCGCCGGGGTGGTGTCCATCGATCCCAGGCTCCCACAGGTCCAGGACACGCAGAAGCGCCGCACCCTCCGGAGAGGATGCGGCGCTCCGGCCATGCAGGGGAAGTTACTCCGCTGCGGCGATCTTCTTGGCGTCGTCCGTGTTGAGCACGCGGAACAGGATCGCGGCGATCACGGCGCCCACGACCGGGGCGACGATGTAGAGCCACAGCGAGCTCCAGTCGAAGTGACCGCTGACCGAGAGACCGAGCGCGACGGCCGGGTTGAAGCCGCCACCCGAGATCGAGCCGACCGTGGCCGCGCCGACGAAGACGGTCGCACCGATCGCGAGGCCGTAGAACGAGTTGCCGGCGGTGTCCTTGGAGGTGGCGGTGTTGAGCACGACCCACACGAGGATGAGCGTGAACAGCGCCTCGACGAGGAACGCCGGACCGACCTCGATGACCATCGCCTCTTCGCCGAACGGCCACACGGCCAGGCTGACGAGTGCGGCCACCGCGCCACCGACGAACTGGGCGATGAGGTAGGCGATGAAGTCGGCGACGCTGAGGCCGCCGCGCAGGAACACGCCGACCGAGACGGCCGGGTTGAGGTGGGCGCCCGAGATGTGCCCCGTGGAGAACACGAGCACCATCAGGGTGAAGCCGATCGCGAGGGGCGTCAGCGGGCTGTCGCTGTTCACCGCCGCGATGATCGCGAGAACGAAGAGGAAGGTGGCGACCGCTTCTGCGAGCGCCTTGCGTGCCGTACCAGTCATGAGAGAGCCCTTTGCTTGGGGATTCAGGAGAGGAGTAGGTCACCCGTCTGCCCGCGCACCCCGGCCGACGCACCCCTCGTGCGGCACCGACGCTATCGGTGCGTGCGACGGAATATCGGGATGCCGCGCGGTGATTCTGTGAATCCGCTGAGCGACGAGGCGCGCCCGCGATTGGCGGAACCAGCAGGTCGATGTCAACCCCGTGGCCCGCACTCCCCCCTCCCCCGTAGCGTGCGAGGATGACCACCGACACTGCCTCCGGCGCCGAGGCCCCCACGCGCCTGCGGCGAGCGATCACCGGCCCCCTGCTGTTCGCCTTCATCCTCGGAGATGTGCTGGGCGCGGGCATCTACGCGCTGATGGGCGTGCTCTCCGAGAAGGTCGGCGGCATGCTGTGGGCGCCGCTGCTCCTGGCGCTGTTGCTCGCCATGCTCACCGCCGGCTCGTACGCGGAGCTCGTGACCAAGTACCCTCGTGCTGGCGGTGCTGCGGTCTTCGCCGAGCGCGCGTTCCACAGCCCGCTGGTCTCCTTCCTCGTCGGCTTCAGCATGCTCGCGGCGGGAGTGACCAGCGCGGCGGGGCTCGCCATCGCGTTCGCCGGCGACTACCTCGGCACCTTCCTCGACCTGCCGACCATCCCGGTCGCCATCGCCTTCCTCGCCCTGGTCGGCCTGCTCAACGCCCGCGGCATCCGCGAGTCCCTGGGCGCCAATCTCGTGATGACCGCGATCGAGCTCAGCGGACTCGTGATCGTGATCGCCGTCGTCGCGATCTTCCTCGGCGGCGGAGGCGGCGACGTGTCCCGCGTGACCCAGGCTCCCGAGGGCACGAGCGTCGCCATGGCCGTGCTCTCCGGCGCCGTCATCGCGTACTACTCCTTCGTCGGCTTCGAGACGTCGGCCAACATGATCGAAGAGGTGAAGGATCCGCGGCGCACCTACCCGCGCGCCCTGTTCGGAGCGCTCATCACCGCCGGCGCGGTCTACGTCCTGGTCGGCCTCGCGAGCTCGATCGCCCTCCCGCCCGCCGAACTGCAGGAGTCGAGCGGACCGCTGCTCGCGGTGGTCGAGGCCACCGGCGTCAGCGTCCCCTCCTGGCTGTTCAGCCTCATCGCCCTCGTCGCGGTCGCGAACGGCGCCCTGCTGACGATGATCATGGTCAGCCGCCTGACCTACGGGATGGCCGAGCAGGGTCTGCTGCCCGGTGCGCTCGGTCGCGTGCTGCCGAAACGGAAGACCCCGTGGGTCGCGATCCTCACCACCACCCTCGTCGCGATGGGGCTGACGCTCGTCGGCGATCTGGCCACCCTGGCCGAGACTGTGGTCCTCCTGCTCCTGGTCGTCTTCCTCAGCGTGAACATCTCGGTGCTGGTCCTCCGGCGCGATCACGTCGAGAACGATCACTTCCGGGTGTGGACCTTCGTCCCCGTGCTCGGCATCGCCTCCTGCATCCTGCTGCTCACCCAGCAGCGCCCCGTCGTCTGGCTCTTCGGTGCGATCCTGCTCGCCGTCGGCGGCATCCTGTACCTGTTGGCCCGTTGGAGCCGGAAGCGCAGCGGTGGGGCGCCGCTCGGAACCGCCCTGAACCCAGACACCACGACCGACCCGAAGGAGAACCATGAGCACGCCTGAGAACAGCGCCGACGACATGACGAGCGCCGAGAAGCGCCACGATCAGCTCACCTCCGCACCGGATGCCACCGAGGCCGACGCCGCCCCGCGCATCGAGGTCAGCGAGCACGACGGCAACACCCGGATCGACATCGCCCCCGACGCTCCGGTGCGACCGGGCCCGGGACCGGGGGTCGACGTCGACGAGGACTGATCCGCGGTTCAGACGGCCGCGGTCGCGCCGATCCGCTCTCGCGTGCTCGTGACGGTCGCGAACCCCCGGGCCGAGAGGATGCTCTCGGTGCGGCGCATGATGTCGTCCCCCGAGACCGCGGCGAGCGCGCCGGCGGCGGGGATGGCGGAGGTGGTCGTCGCATCCGTGACGAACTCGACCTCGAAGCCGAGGTCGGCGGCGACGCGGGTGGTCGTCTCGCAGCACTGCTCCGTGCGGATGCCGCAGATCACGACGTGGCGGATGCCGGCGCTCCGCAGTCTCTCCTCGAGGTCGGTGGAGCCGAACGCGTTGACGGTCGTCTTCGTGAGGGCGTCCTCGGATTCCCGGGGCTCGAGCTCCTCGATCACGCGCACGAATCCGTTGGCGGGATCGAACACGCCCCCGGTGCCCGGTTCGGAGTGGGTGATCCACACGACCGGGTCGCCCACCTCGCGGGCGTGCGCCACGAGGAGAGCGATGTTGTCGAGCACCGCCGGATTCGCCGTGGCCGTCCAGTCGTCGGCGCGCTGGCGGAACGACTCCTGAGCGTCGACGATGAGCAGGGCGGTGTCGGAAGAAGTCGTCATGGACTCATCGTCGTCGCCGTCGTGGAGCCGGGCAAGATCCGATCCGGCCAACGTCCGTGCGGTTCCGGCCAGCGTCAGAGCCAACCCTTGCGCTTGAACACCGCGTACAGGCCGAAACCCAGCGCGACCATCATGGCGATCGCCATCGGATAGCCGAGCAGCCAGTGCAGTTCGGGCATGTGGTCGAAGTTCATGCCGTAGATCGTGCCGACCAGCGTCGGGGCGAACAGGATCGCCGCCCATCCGGAGATCTTCTTGACCTCGTCGTTCTGACGGATGCTGAGTTCCGTCATCCGTCGCATCTCCTCGTTCTGACGGCGGGCGACGATGGTCGACTCGACGGTGAGGGCGTTGTCGAGGACGGTGCGGAAGGTCGTCGCGCGGTCGCTCACCCGGAGCGTGTGGTCGAGCACGTCGCGCAGGTAGCGTCGCAGCTCTTCCTCCACCTGGTACTTGTCCGAGCCGCGCAGCAGCGCCTCCAGCATCCCGGAGAGCGGCTGCGTCGCACGCTGGAAGTCGATGACCTCCCTGCCGAGCTCGTAGATGCGCTGCGTGGCATCCGAGTCCTCTTCGAAGAGCTGGCTCTCGATCTCGTCGATGTCGTTCTCGAGCCCCGCGAGCACCGGCGCGTACTCGTCGACCACCTCGTCGAGGATGGCGTACAGCACGGCTTCGGGGCCATGGGCGAGCAGCGCGGGGTCGTTCTCCAGTCGATGCCGCACGCGTCCGAGGTCGGGCGATTCGGCATGCCGGATCGTCACGACGAAGTCGGGTCCGACCAGCACGTGCACCTCGCCGAACTCCACCTCCTCGGCCTCGTCGAGGTAGCGGGCCGGGCGCAGCACCATGAACAGCACGTCGCCGTAGCGTTCCAGCTTGGCGCGCTGGTGCCCCGAGAGCGCGTCCTCGACGACGAGGGCGTGGATGCCGAACTCGTCGGCGACCTCGCGGATCTCCTCCTCGCTGGGCCGGTACAGCCCGATCCAGCTCATGCCGCCGCGTTCCCGCATGCGCTCGAACGTCTCACTCAGGCTCTGCGGATTCTCGGTGCGCACACCGTCCACGTAGATCGCGTTGTCGATGATCGCCATCGTCGCCCTTCCCTTCCGCTCCGAGGTCGGGCGGGTGATCACTCCGCAGCGGGGGGCACGCAGACGAGCGCGGACTTCGTGATCGCCTGGTGGTACTGCTCCGCGGTGAAGGGGAGACCGAACTCCGGCGCGGTCTGACCCGACGCCGCGGGGGCCTTCGATGCGATGGCCGCGAGCTCCCACGACAGCTGCTGGGCGAATCGCGAGCCGCCGGTCGAGTCGTTCAGAACGACCGCGACGGTGAACCCGGTCGCCGGATCCGAGTAGGCCGAGGTCGCGTAGCCGGGAACCCAACCATGCTGACCGACCATCGACCCCGCGAGATAAGCGCCACCGGTGGCCTGATACCAGGACGGGCCCTTCTCGCTGACAGGGAGCGGTTCACCGAAACGGTCGGGCTTCTCCTTCGTGCGCAGCACCTGCTTCGCCTCCGCCTGGGCGTAACGGCCGAGGTCGGTGATGTTCGAGACCACGCCGGAGTCCGTGTAGCCGGAGCTGGCGGAGAGCGTGCTGATGTCGACCGGGGCGGCGCAGTTGAAACCGCCTTCGACGGCCGACATGTAGTGCCCCGTCAGCGGAGCGTCGCCCGGCGCGGACGGCGTCGATCCGGGAAGTGCCGTGGCGGAGAGCTCGAGCGGCTCCGTGACGTACTCGGCGATCAGTTCGGATGCCGACATCCCCGTGGCCCGCTCGAGCGCGAGGCCGAGCAGCAGGTATCCCGCATCGGAGTCGCGGTAGCTCGTCGCCGGTGCCACCCTCTCGCGCCCCAGCCCGTAGCCGGCGAGCTCCAGGGGAGCCCAGATCCGCTCCGGGGTGTTCAGCAGCGCGCCCTTGATGGTGGCCTCGGACGATCCGGCCCCGCTCGTACCGTTGCAGAGCTGGAGGAGGGTGACGTCGGTCATGTCGGCGACCCCGGAGACGTACTTGGTCACCTTTGCGTCGAGCTTGAGGGTCCCCTCGTCCGCAAGGGCGTAGAGCACATCGCACGTCATGAGCCGGGTCACGTCCGCGATGCGGAACGTCATGTCGGTGGACAGTTCGCCACCGTCACGGTTCTGCGTGCCCGATGCGGCGACCCAGCTGCCGCTCCACGGCACCCAGACACCCACGATCGCCCCGGAGGCGCCGGATGCGGTGATCGCGTTGTCGATCGCCGCCTGCATGGCCTCGACCGTCGCGTCGGGCAGATCAGCGTCGACCTGAGCCGGTGGAGTGTAGGTGAAGGAGCCTTCGGAGGAGCATCCGGTGAGGACGAGAGCGAGCACGGCCGCACTGGCCGCTGCGGCACGCCAACGGCGCGACGAGAGAAGCTGCATGTAGAACCCCCGAGGATGTGTCTCCCGAGTCTAGAACGCCGATCCTGAAAGACGGCATCGAGCCGAGCGTTCCCGGCGCGCGCGTAAGGTGAGAATCGTGCCCCACCTCTTCGATGCCGACGTGATCACCGCGGTTCTCCGCCACATGAACGGCGACCACACCGACGACAATCTGCTCATCGCCCGCGCCTTCGCCGAGACCGATGCCGAGATCACCGAGTCCGTCATGACGAGTTTCGACGGCGATGGCGGAGTGTGGGAGATCACCGCGGGTGGCTCCAACTCCGATCTGCGCGTGCCGTGGCCCGGCGGACCGATCGCCGACCGCCCGTCGGTGCGTCGCGAGGTCGTGGCGCTCTACGACCAGGCCTGCGCCCGCCTCGGCGTCGAGCCCCGCCCGCACGCCTGAGCGCCACGGTGACGCGTCGCCGACCCGACTTCCGTCGACTCCGGGCTTTCCTCTGAGGTAAGGCTCCCCTTACACTGAGGTCATGCCCGAGATCCTCTCCTTCTCCGCCGCCCTGCGCGAGCGCTCGTCCGGATCGCACTCCCGCAGCGAGACCGCCGGCTTCATGTCCGACCTCCTGAAGGGCGAGGGCTCACGCGAGGACTACATCTCGCTCGTCGCTCAGCACTATTTCATCTACGAGGCGCTCGAGAGCGCCGGCGACCGCATGCGCCAGGACCCGATCGCCTCGGTCTTCATCAGCGACAAGCTCACCCGCCTTCCCGCGCTCGAGGCCGACCTGGAGTTCCTCCTCGGCGCCGACTGGCGCGAGCAGATCGTGCCGCTGCCGACCACGCAGCGCTACGTCGACCGCATCCGTCAGGTCGGGGCGACCTGGGCCGGCGGCTTCGTGGCGCATCACTACACGCGCTACCTCGGCGACCTCTCCGGCGGGATCTTCATCGGTCGCGTGATGGCCCGCCGCTTCGGCTTCGAGACCAACGGCATCGGCTTCTACCTGTTCGACGACATCGCCGACCCCTCGGCCTTCAAGGACGTGTATCGCGAGCAGCTGGATGCGGCGCCGTGGGACGACGCCGAGCGCGAGCGCGTGATCGACGAGGTACTCCTCGCCTACCGCTTCAACACCGAGCTCTTCGAAGACCTCGACCGGGCGCGCGCCGCGGCCTGAGCCGGGGATCAGCCCTTCGGCAGCTCCGGCGTGGATGCCGCGAGCCAGGCGTCGCGCATGAACCGGCGCACGTCCTCATCCACCCGGATGTCGCGGGGTCGCAGCGGGCGCGAGAGATACAGCCCCTCGAGCGAGGTCAGCCGGCTCAGCGCGACATAGGTCTGCCCCGGCGCGAACGCCCCGGAACCGAGGTCGATGATCGCACGCTCATAGGTCTTGCCCTGCGACTTGTGGATCGTGACCGCCCACGCCAGCCGCAGCGGGAACTGGGTGAACTCGGCCACCACGTCACGTGACAGCTTCTTGGTGTTCTGGTCGTACGCGTACCGGAACCGCTCCCAGACGGCGGGCTCGACGTCGACCTCCTCACCGTCGATGTCGACGCGCACGGCACTGCCGATGATGCGCGTGACCGTGCCGATCGTGCCGTTCACCCAGCGCGGCGGCTCTCCGGACATCGCCGTGTCGTTGCGGAGGAACATCACCTGCGCCCCGACCTTGAGCTTGAGCTCCGACTCCGCCGGCAGCGACGCCTCGCCGCGACCGAAGTCGCCGCTGACCTCTGCCCGCGCCGTCTGCTCCTTGCCGGGCAGCGCCGCGAGGTGCCTGCTGTTGATGCTGTTCACGATGTCGTTGCGCGTGGCGAGGGTGATCATCGGCACCTCGCCCGGCTCCGGCTCCGGAGGTGTGCGGGCGCCCTGCGTGTTCAGCACCCCGGCGATCTCGGCGGTCACGCGCCCGTAGCGCACGGCGTTGAGCATCGCCTTGAATCCATCGTCGGACTGCCGATGGATCTGCACCAGCTCCCGCACGTGCAGTCGGGCGCGGGTGTCGACCTCGAACAGGCCCTCCTGATCGGACGACCCGAATCCGTGGGTCCCTGAGCCCGTCGAAGGGCCGGCCCAGACCTTCGCGTCGAAGAACCAGAACGAGCGGTAGTGGTCCTGCACGTAGCGGGCCTCGTCGCCGCGAGGAGGAACGGGCGCCAGCTGATAGGGGTCACCGAACATGACGACCTGCACGCCGCCGAACGGCTCCCCCCTGCGCCCTCTGGCCTGGCGCAGAGAGCGGTCGATCGCATCCATCAGATCGGCGTTGACCATCGAGATCTCATCGATCACAAGCGTCTCGATGGCATTGAGGATGCGACGCGTGGCATCGTTCTGATCGATGTCGGCATCGCCGATCAGACCGATCGGAAGCCGGAAGAGGGAGTGGATGGTCTGACCCTCGACGTTCAACGCCGCGACGCCGGTGGGCGCGCAGATCGCGATCTGCTTCTTGGTGTTCCAGGCGAAGTGCTGCAGCAGCGTGGACTTGCCGGTGCCGGCGCGCCCGGTGATGAAGACGTGCTCGCCGGTGTCCTCGATGAGCCGGAACAGCTCTTGCTGCTCCTCGGACAGGGCGGGAAGGGACACGGCACTCACAGGGGAAGCGGGCGGAAACGGGGCGCCACCCATGCTACGTCCCGGCATCCGCCTGCGGCCGCCGACGCTCGGCGTCCCCCCAGGACGCCCTCCTAGACTGACGCCATGGGACGGGCCGGCACGCGCGCGCCCCGGCGATCGCGCCTGGGCGTCGATCTGGCGATGCTCGCCGTCGTGGGCCTCATGCTCGTGGCCGCACTGGGCGCCGGCGGGGCGACCCTGTACCAGCAGTTCTACGGCCCGTCCGCTTTCGTGGTCCGCTATCTCGACCTGCTCTCCTCCGGCAGCGCTGCCGACGCGCTGCGCATTCCCGGGGTCGCGATCGACCGCGAGACCCTCGAGAAGGCGGGCATCGATCCGTCGGCGTCGGAGGCGATGCTCCGACGCTCGGCGCTCGCGCCCCTGACGGACGTGAAAGTGGAGTCGGAGAAGCCCGCAGACGGCGGCACCGCGGTCACCGTGAGCTACCAGGCGAGCGGTCACGCCGGCACCAGCACGTTCCTCATCGAGCAGGACGGCTGGGCGGGCGTGACCCCGAACTGGCGCTTCACCACCAGCCCGCTGGCCGTGATCGACCTCACCGTGCGGGGCGCAGACCAGTTCGCGGTGAACGGCTTCGAGGTCGACCGTCGACAGGTGTCGGTCCTCGGCCCGGAGGCGGGCGCGCTCGACCCGCTGCCGCTGCTGGTGTTCACCCCGGGGCTGTACTCGGTCACGGTCGACACCCCCATCGCGACCGCATCCGGTCACGGCGTGCTGGCCGATACGCCCCTCGCCGTCACGCCGCTCGACGTGCAGACCGAGCCGACCGAGGAGTTCGTCGAGGTCGTGCAGCAGCAGGTCGAGCAGTTCCTCACCGAGTGCACGACGCAGGAGGTGCTGCTGCCGACCGCCTGCCCGTTCGGCCTGCGGGTCACCAACCGGATCACCGCCCCGCCGAAGTGGTCCATCGCCCGCCAGCCCGAGGTCACGGTCGTCCCCGACGGAGGGCAGTGGCGGATCCCGACCACCGAGGCCGTGGCGCACGTCGACGTCGAGATCCAGTCGCTGTTCGACGGGTCGATCGCACCGCTCTCCGAGGACGTGCCCTTCCAGCTCAACGGCACGATCGTGATCCTGCCGAACGGCTCGGCGTCGATCAGGGTCGGTGCACCGGGCGAGGTCCCGGTCGACTGAGTCCCGGTCGACGGACCACCCCCGCGACGGGTCTCAGCGTCCTTCGCGCTCCACGCGGCGCTGATCGCGCTCGGCGAGGGCCGCGAGCTTGGCGTTGTACTCCTCGAGCTCGGCGTCGCCGGTGCGATCCGCGTGCCGGTCGGCCCGACGCTGCAGCTTGGTGTCGCTGCGGCTCCACTGGATGGCGACCGTGATCGCGAGGATGAGCGTCGGGATCTCGCCGATCGACCACGCGATGCCGCCGCCGACGTACTGGTCCTGCATCGGGCTCACACCCCAGTCGCGGCCCATCGCCCCGAACCAGTCCGCGACCATCAGCCCCTCCTGCATCATGATCGCGATGCCGAAGAACGCATGCATCGCCATGACGGCGATCAGCGTGATCAGGCGTCCGGGATACGGCAGCCGGTACGGAACCGGGTCGGCCCCGATGAGGCTCATCACGAACAGGTAGCCGGAGATCAGGAAGTGGATGACCATCCACTCGTGGCCGAGGTGCTCGAACATCGACCAGCGCACGAGATCGGTGAAGTAGAAGGCCCACAACGACAGGATGAAGATCGCCGCCGCGACGAACGGATGCGTGATCACGCGGGCGAAGGGAGAGTGCACCGCCCACATGATCCACTCGCGGCCACCGCGGGTGCCGTCGTCGCGCTTGTGGATCGCGCGCAGCGCGAGCGTGATCGGGGCACCGGAGACCAGCAGCAGCGGGATCGCCATCGACAGCATCATGTGCCCGAGCATGTGGATACTGAACAGGTACTCCTGGTAAGCGTTGATCGGACCGCCGGTGACCCAGACGAGCAGCAGCATCCCCAGCACCCAGAAGACAGTGCGATGGATGGGCCAGCGGTCGCCGCGCACGTGCAGGCGCCGCACGCCGGCCAAGTAGAAGAACAGTCCCAGACCCGCGGCGATCAGCCAGAGCACGTCGATGTCCCACGCCGTGAACCAGCGCTCGAGGGTGAGCTCCGGCGGCAGTTCCGACCCGGTGAGGATCTGGGCGGGCGTCTGCAGGAACGCGGTCTCGCCGGTGGGCGGAGGCGTGCGGGCCAGAGCGGCCGCGGCGCCGGAGGCCAGGCCCATCAACGCGACCTCGCACAGCACGAGCAGCCAGAACCAGCCGGCGGCGCGGGCTCCGCTGAGCTTCGGGATGAGGCGGGCACGGTACCAGGCGCCGAGCAGGCCCATGCCGCCCAGCAGCGCGACCTTGGCGAGCACGATCCAGCCGTAGGGCGTGGTCCACAGCGCGTTCCAGTCGCCGACGGCCACGATCGATCGCGTGACCCCCGAGACGGCGACCACGGCGAAGGCGGCGATCGCGAGCGACGAGTAGCGCCCGACGAGCCGCGCGGTGTCGACGTCGGCACGTCCGCGCAGCAGGATCAGCAGCAGCAGGCCGCCGAGCCAGACGGCAGCGCCGATCGTGTGCAGCAGGATCGAGTTGACCGCCATGTTGTGCCCGGCGAGATCGCCCGCATGACCCTGCGTCGCGAGCGGGAGGAAGGATGCCGCGGCGAGCAGGGCCGTGATGAGCGTGGGCGTCCACGAGCGCCAGGCGAAGGCGAGCACCGTGATGATCGCGCCGAAGAGCGTCGTGATGAGCCAGGACTGGCCGAGCGGCAGCTCCAGCAGGAAGCGCCCCAGCTGCGTGCCGAACTCGCGCTCGATGCTGAGCTTCGGGTTGAAGGCCGCCATGAAGGCGAGGAATCCGGCGAGACCCGCGGAGATCGTGAAGACCGCGGCGCCGACCGAGGCGATGTTCAGGGCGGCGTCGAACGAGCGCTCCCCCGCGCGAAGGCCGAACAGCGCCAGCACCAGCGAGCCGAGCATCACCGCGCCGGACATGTTCATCACGAGCTTGGCGATCGGCGTGCCCCAGAGCACGAACGGGCCCGGATCCTGCAGGAGCGGCGGCTTCGCGCCTCCGCCGACGAGAAGCGCGAGCGTCAGGGCGACCAGAGCCGCGACGAGGAGGATGACGATCCCGGCGATGCGATACGCCGAGATCCGACTCGTCGACTCGCTGCGGGAACTCACCCCTCCAGCCTAGGCGCGCCCGGAGGGAGGAAAGCACGAAGGCCGCCCCCGTCGGAACGGGAGCGGCCTTCGATGAGGTGCGGTCGATTACTTGACGGCAGCCTTGAGCTTGGAGCCAGCGGTCACCTTGACGCGCTTGCCGGCCGGGATCTTGATCTCGGCGCCGGTCTGCGGGTTGCGGCCCGTGCGAGCAGCGGTGTCGACCTGCTCGAAGGAGATCCAGCCCGGGATGGAGACCTTGCTGCCCTTGGCAACAGCGTCGGAGACCGTGGCGAACAGCGAGTCGAGGACACCGGAGACGGTGGCCTGGCTCTGGCCCGTGGCGCTTGCGATGCTCGCGACGAGCTCGGTCTTGGTGATGGACTTGTCAGCCATGTCATCCTCCAGCGACGAGATCCCGTCGCATCGTTGTGGGTATCGGAGCGGATGCTCCTGGTCTAGTGACCGCCTTGAATGTATCAACCACCACCCTCATTTCCGCGTCATTTCGCGGGTTTTGGGCAATTACTTGGCGTGTCGCACCACTTTTGTCACTCCAGTCACAGATTCCGGGGTCGTCAGTGCGCCCGGTGAGCGTCGATCACGGCGCCCGCCGTGCGCTCGAAGGCGGGCGCCACGCGGTTCTCCCCGTCGAGATACCCGCCGACGAGCGCGGCGTCGCGGAGCAGCACGAGCGACGCGGCGACCTCGTCCGGACGCTCGAGACCGGCCGCCGCGGCCACCTGCTGCAGCGTCGAGCGGAACCACTCCCGGTGCTCGTCGATGAGCTGCCGCACGGCTCCCTCGGCATCCCGATACTCCGCGGCCGCGTTGATGAAGGGGCAGCCCCGCGTGTGGTGTTCGCGGATGTCGGCGGCGATGCCCTGGACCACCGCATCCAGCAGCGCGTCGGGGTCGGAGACGGCCGCTCCCGCCTCGGTGAACATCGCGCGGAGCATCTCGTCCTCGTGGCCGAGGTACGCGAGCACGAGGTTCTCCTTGCCGCCGAACTGCTTGTAGAGGGTGGCGCGAGTGACCCCGGCCTCCTCGATCACGCGGTCGACGCCGACCGCGTGGATGCCCTGCTCATAGAAGAGGCGGGTGGCGGCATCGATCAGCCGGGCGCGGGCGGGGCTGGGGCGCTTCGTCGTGGTGTCCATGGTCTTCCTCTCATCGTGTCATCCGAACCCCGGCATCCGAATCCGATTTGCCGATTTCAGGGAATAGGGTGCGGTAGATAGAACGTTCGGTCTACTATCAGCGTAACGCACTTCCGATCAGCGGGAGCCGAACAGAGAGAAGAAGATCATGAACACCGCCGACAAGACCCCCATCGTCCTGATCCACGGCCTGTGGATGACCCCCGCCAGCTGGAACACCTGGGCCGAGCGCTTCCGCGCCCAGGGCCACGAGGTCATCGTCCCGGGATGGCCGGGCATCGACGACCGCTCCGTCGAGGACGTCCGCCGCGACCCGTCCGCCCTGAAGGGCATCGGCCTGAAGCAGATCGTCGACCACTACGAGCGCATCATCCGCGCGCTCCCCGTGAAGCCGATCGTCATGGGCCACTCCTTCGGCGGGGTCATCACGCAGATGCTCGCCGACCGCGGAGTCGGAGCGGCGTACGTGGGGGTTGCCCCCGGACAGCCCGCCGGCATCACCACCCTGCCGTTGTCGACGCTGTGGACCGGCACCCCGATCCTCGCGAACCCCTTCGGCCGCAACGGCGCCAAGCCCCTGTCGAAGCGCCACTTCCACTTCACGTTCGGCAACGACCTGAGCCGCGCCGAGTCCGACCGCCTCTGGGAGGATTCCGCCGTGAACTCCTACAACCGGGTCTTCTTCGAGGGCGTCGCCTCCGCGTTCAACGAGAAGGGCGGCGTCACCCACGTCGACTATGCGCGCACCGACCGGGCTCCGCTATACGTGATCACGGGCGAGATCGACCACGTCGTGCCGCCGGCCATCGGTCGCGCGATCGTGCAGAAGTACCGCTCCACGGGCAGCCCCGCCGTCGTCGACTACAAGGAGTACCCCGGACGCACCCACCGCCTCGTCAGCCAGGACGGCTGGGAGGAGATCGCCGACGAGGCCCTCGCCTGGGCCGTCGCGCACACCACCACACCTGTCGCATGACGCCGGGTTGTGCCGGCGCTGGGGGCTGGGGAGGTGCTGGGGGGCTGGGTCATGGCGCCTCGTGCAGCGTCAGCAACTGCCCGCACAGAATGAAGGAGATCTCACGGAATGAAGGAGTGGATACTGCATCCGCTCCTTCATTCCGTGAGATCTCCTTCGCGTCGTGCGTGGGGATGCGCAGGCGAGTGGATGGTCAGGCCTGGTGGATGCTCAGGTGAGGAGGATGCTCAGGCTGGGGTGCTCAGGCGAGGTGCGCGCCCTGAGCGACGGCCTCCATGATCACCGACTGCACCTCGGACCAACGCTGCATGACCTGCTCATAGCTGAAACGAAGCACGCGGTAGCCGCGAATCATCAGCTGCGCGTCATGCGCGATGTCCTTGGTCCGCTGCTCGCCCGCGTGCGTCGCCCCGTCGATCTGGATGACCAGCCGATCCCCGATGAGCAGGTCCACCCGCCGGTCGATGCACCAGGCCTGGGGCAGCATCCGAAGCCCCAGCCAGCGAAGCCGGTGGATGACGATGGTCTCCAGTCCCGAGTCGGCGAACGGTCGCGCCCGTTCGAGGACCGCTCGGGCCGGCGGTGGAAGGTCGAGACCACGAAGCTGCTCGCGGTCGACGACCCCCTTGTTCATGGCCGACTCCCAGACGACGAGCGCCGTCTCGAACGGCTGGCACTGAGCGACCAGGGCGAGGGCGTTCAGCAGCTCATCCACCGTCGCGTCGAGTGGCCGCCGGACGACCGGCCTCGACCAGTGCACGACGACGTGTGCCGGCACTCGGATCCGCGCGGCATTCGGTCGGGCAACGACATGCAGTGCGGGCTTCTCGGGAACCCAGAGCCCCAGTCGGGCGGCAGCGGTCACACAGCTCAGCACCACGCCGTGCGCGACCGCGCCGACCACTTTCGGATCGGCTTCCGGGAGCGCCACCCATCCCTGCCGCACTGTCGAGATCTCGCGCCGCTCCTTCGACCGCCGAAGCGCGTGCGCGCTGACCCCGGCTGCTCGGAGAGCCCGCACCGGCGCGACTCCCCCACGACGCCTCAGTTCATCCACGGGATCCATCGAACGATCCTGCCGCCGAAGAGCAGCCGCATGTCGCCGCGGTCCCGGCATGCGGTCAGACTTTCCCCAGCGCAGGGCCCGGTGCAGGAGAACAGCGCCGGCATCCGCAGGTCTGCTCGCCTCCTCGTCTGCTCGCATCCCCCACCCCTCTCGAAACGAAGGAGATCTCACGGAATGAAGGAGTGGATGCGGCATCCGCTCCTTCATTTCGTGAGATCTCCTTCAGAACGTGAGGGACCCGGGAACAGAGCAAGCCCAGGAACACAGAAAGCCCGGGAACGCGAAAGGGGCGAGGATCCGAAGATCCTCGCCCCTTCTGTCTGCTGAGTCTTACCAGCTGGACTTGGTCACGCCGGGCAGCTCGCCACGGTGTGCCATGTCACGGAAGCGGACACGCGAGATGCCGAACTTCGTGAGGACACCGCGGGGGCGGCCGTCGATGACGTCGCGCGAACGCACGCGAGCCGGCGACGCGTTGCGCGGCAGCTTCTGCAGGCCGACGCGTGCGGCCTCGCGGGCCTCGTCGGTGGCGTTCGGGTCGACCAGGGTCTTCTTCAGCTCGGCGCGACGCTCGGCGTAACGCTCGACGATGACCTTGCGCTGCTCGTTGCGAGCGATCTTGCTCTTCTTAGCCATTGATCAACGCTCCTCTCGGAATTCGACGTGCTGACGGATGACCGGGTCGTACTTCTTGAGCACGAGGCGGTCGGGGGTGTTGCGGCGGTTCTTCTTGGTCACGTACGTGTATCCCGTACCTGCCGTCGAACGCAGCTTGATGATCGGACGTACGTCCTGAGCCTTCTTGGCCATTAGAGCTTCACACCCTTCGCCTGGAGGTCCTTGACCACGTTCTCGATGCCACGGACGTCGATCACCTTGATGCCCTTGGCGGACACGTTGAGCGTGATCTTACGACCGAGCGACGGAACGAAATACGTCTTCTTCTGCACGTTCGGGTCGAAGCGGCGCTTCGTCCGGCGGTGCGAGTGCGAGACATTGTGTCCGAAGCCGGGAACAGCTCCGGTCACCTGGCACACTGCTGCCATGATGTGACTCCTTCTATACCGTGAGGCCGGACGGCCTCACCCAAGATCCCTTGTCTGCACGCCACGGGCCCTTCGACAAGCTCTGGGACCTCGCGGCACGCGAACTGCGCACAGGAGTGTGCGCAGACAAAGAGTCAGTTTAGCACGGGCGGAGTGCCAGGAACGGCCGCAGCCTCGGCGGCACCGCGACCCCAGCGGAACGGCGACACCGTGGGGTCGCCGTCGATCCAGAAACGCCAGGGGAACGCATGCGTACCGGCGACTCCCGCGACACCGACCCGCGGCCCGCTCACCACGTCGTCCCGCGGTTCGCCCAGCCACAGCTCCGCCCGCGCCCCGTGCAGCCGCTCCCCCGTCACCGCATCGATCCCGTCGTGCAGAGGATGCCGCAACCCGACGGCCTGACCGAGACGCCCCGGCCCCCGGGCGAGGTCGCGAAGAGCGATACGCCCGAGAGGCAGCGCCGCACCCCGCCGCCCCGCCGCGGCATCCGCTCCGGACACGACCTCACCGGCACGCAGCAGCACG
Source organism: Microbacterium sp. GQ128 (assembly GCF_059758615.1). Classification (NCBI taxonomy): domain Bacteria; kingdom Bacillati; phylum Actinomycetota; class Actinomycetes; order Micrococcales; family Microbacteriaceae; genus Microbacterium; species Microbacterium sp. GQ128. Next base: position 541,990 of record NZ_JCAXDY010000002.1, on the reverse strand, counting down.
CCGTCACCCTGCCCCTCGGGCCCGCACACGACGTTGACGCACGAGTGGATGCCGTGGCTCAGGTACACGTACAGGTGCCCGGGCTCGCCCCACATCGTGGCATTGCGGGCGGTCGGCCCCATCCGCGCATGCGACCCCGGGTCCGCGATCTCCCCGGTACCCCGACCGTGATAGGCCTCGACCTCGGTGATGCGCAGCCGCACCTCGACCGGTTCCGTGTCATCGGGGCCGTCGACGAACGTGCGCAGTTCCGCCCCGAGGAGTCGCGGTGCCACGTCGACCGCGGAGCCCCTCAGATCGGCGCGGTCGGCACGGCGCAGACCATCGCGCGTCGACATGTCAGAACCGCGGAGCCGTCTGGCACCAGGAGACGTCGAAGCCGGTGAGGGCGACCATCTCCTTGCCCGACTCCATGTCGATCAGGTGCGTCTCGACGTTCTCGGGCAGCGGGAGCAGCATCCCGTCGTACGGGTTGCTCGCCAGTTCGGGCGCGATCACGACGGCCGCGTACTGGCCGCTCGGCGACGCGCACGCCTGCAGGATCGAATCCGCCGAGCTGACCTCGACCAGCGGAGTCGCCTTGCCGTCGTCGTCGACGCGGATCACCGCCTGCCCGACCGGAAGCCCCGCATCGTCGCGCGAGACCACGTGCCGCAGCGTGCCGCCCGGGTAGGGCGTGATCGACGAGGCCGTGCCGTAGTCGGGATCGGATGCCGCGAGCGGCTCCTCGGATCCGTCGGCGAGGTTGAGTTCCACCACCGTGGCGTCGAGCCGCTCGACGATCGCCGTGTACGTGCCCCGGGAAATGCCCTGGATGGTCGCGGCGAGCCCGAGGGACTGCACCCCCGCGTCGGTGGAGCGGTCGACGAGCGAGAGCGCTCCGTCGAAGTCGATGAACAGCACGGCGGCGCTGTCGGGCACGAACTGCCAGACGAACACGCTCGCCTCTTTGCCCGCGACCTCGATGATCTGAGGGTCGTCCTTGCCGTTCAGCGACTGCGTGACCAGCACGCTCGCTCGCCCCTCGTCGTCGCTCAGCTCACGGTCGGAGTAGCTGTAGCCGACGAGGCCGCCGCGCTCGGAGACCTGGATCGCGCCCACGTAGCCGTCGCCCGGGAGTTTCAGCTCGCGCTGGTTCTCCCCATCACGATCCATCACGAGCAGCCGGGACCCCTCGTCCTCCTCGACCGCGACGACGAGCTGGTTCGAGGTCGCGCGGAAGTCGTTGATCTTGTCGTGCTCGTAGACCGCCACCCCGTCGCCCTTGAGGTCGGTGAGGAAGATCTTGTCCTTGCCGTCGACGTCGCGGCGCAGGATGAAGATGTGGGACGCCGGGGTCTCGAAACTCGTCGTCAGCGTCGTCGACGGACCTCCGCCGGCACCGGTGACATCGGCGACACGGACCGTGTACTTCGTGGAGTCGTCGAGCGGAACCGTGAAGCGGACGCCGACGCCGCGCCCCGATGCGTCGACCGTGAACGGCACGGCCGGCTCGACGGAGACCTGCTCGGGATCGATCGGCGCGAGGGCCTGATTCGCCGTGAGGATGACCCTGCTTCCGGACGACTCGATCGCCTGCGCGGCATCCACCTGCACCTCGCTGACCCGTGGCCCCTGCAGGAGACTCACGATGCCGAAGCCGGTGCCCACGAGCACCAGGACGCCGAGGACCGCACCGATAGTGAGGAGGAAACCGCGTGACGTCGCGGGAGTGCGTGCGGGCTCCTCTGCGGACGGACCACGGGAGTCGGTCGGAGCGGATGCTTCTTCGCGCGCGGCCTCGGCCTCGAGCTCGGCCTCGGGCTCTCCGGCGACGGGAACCGAACCGGCGGGAGTGGCGCCGATGACGACGGGCGCCGTGGGGACGGGCACGGAGGGGAGTGCCGTCGCCTCAGCGTCTTCCCGCGCAGCGGCCTCGAAGGCGGCCATCTTGCGGGCAGCGGCTTCCTGCTCGGCGACCTCGCGATCACCCGCCTCGCGGACCGCGGCTTCGCGAGCGGCGGCCTCCCGAGCGGCGGCTTCGCGAGCGGCGGCCTCACGCGCAGACGTCTCGCCCGCATCGGCACGCGGCTCGTCGACGCTCGGCTCGGTCTCATGGTGCGTCGCGAGCGCGCGGTCGATCCGTTCGGCCTCGGCCGCCTCGGCTGCTTCTCTGGCCGCGCGCATCTCCGCACGGGTCTGCGGAACGGCGGGCACCTCGGGGCGATCGTCGTCAGTACTCATACGGATCCCCCGGCTCGTCGATCGCGACGACATCGGTCGGCTCGATGCGGAGCTTTCCGTCGGCGTCCGCCCGCACGGTGCCGGTGATCTCGACCCACTGGCCGGTCGCATAGTCTTCCGGGTCGACGTCGACGGGCAGCGCAGCGGTCTGCGCGTCGATCACGCAGTGCGTGATGACCAGTCGCGTGAGGTTCACGCCGTCATCGCCCGATGAGTCGGGCGTCACGAAGCCCGTGAGCGTCACGGGTGCACCGTCATAGGCGGCGGTGTTCGTGGACGCGGCGAAGACGCTCGCCCAGTCGCCCACGCCGAAAGTGGACGTGTCGGCGACCCCGAGCGCGACCGTGTCGGCCCCTGCGAACAGGGCGCTCTGCTCCCCCGCGCGCGACATCGCGAGCTCGACCGACAGCGAGGCGGGCGGCAGCACGAGGGCGGCTGCCACGACACCCGTGGCGATCACACCGCCCGCGACGGCTCCGACACCCGCGAGCGAGCGTCGACGGGATGCGGTGGGCGAGCCATGATCCGTGTCATCGACGGCATCCGACGTTTCCGGAGCAGGCCCGTGGTCGTGTCCGTGGTCGCCCTCCTCGCCCAATGGGAGGGTGCAGGACCAGATCGCCCCGGCGAGCGTGACGACCGCGGCGGTGCACGCGAACCACACCGACTCGGGGCTGATGTAGAGGTTGAGGCGCCCGGTGAGGCCGAGTCCGAGTGTGACGACAGAGATCACGGCCGCGAGGCCCACACCCAGCCAGCGGGTGCCGAGCGCGCGCGCACGGGCGAGGGTCTGCTCAGACAAGGACGTTCACCCCGATTCCGATGGCGAAAGCCGAGGCGAGGACGATGCCGACGATGCCGACGAGAGTACGACCGGTGAAGGTGGTGCGCATGAGCGCGAGCATCTTGATGTCGACGAGCGGGCCGACCAGGAGGAAGGCGACGATGGCACCGGACGAGAACGTCGACGCGAACGACAGCGCGAAGAAGGCGTCGACGTTCGAGCAGATCGCGACGGTCATCGCCAGGATCATCATCGCGACGATCGACAGCACCGGGTTCGACCCGATCGCCAGCAGCCACTCGCGCGGGATGAGCACCTGCACGGCTCCCGCGAGCGCCGAGCCGATCACCAGCGCCGGCATCACGGCACGCAGCTCGACGAGGAACTGCGTGAGACTGCGCCGCACCGGCGTGCCGGGCTCGTGCGTCACGCGGTCGCACGTGTCGACGAAGCGCTGCGTGAGCATGCCGTCGGGGTCGGGGTGGCGGCTGTAGATCCAGCCGATCAGGTTCGCGATCAGGTAGCCGCCGACGAGACGGGCGACCAGGATGCCGCCGTCCCAGCCGAACGCCGCATGCGTGGTGAGGATCACGATCGGGTTCACGATGGGCGCCGCGATGAGGAAGGTCATCGCCTCGGCAGGAGCGAGCCCGCGCATCATCAGCCCGCGGGCGAAGGGCACGTTGCCGCACTCGCACACCGGGATCAGCATGCCGAGCAGCGACAGCACGGCACGGCGAGCCCATGCCCGCCGGGGCAGCCAGCGGTGGATGACGTCGGCCGGCAGCCACACCTGCACCACGATCGACAGCAGCACGCCGAGGATCACGAACGGCAGCGCCTCGATCAGGACGCTCAGCGCGAGGGTGAGGCCGTCCTGCGCGCGGGTCGGGAGAGCTGCGGGGAAGAGCTTCGGAAGGAAGGCGTCGATCAGGAACAGCGCCGCGATGATGACGGCGCCGAGGCCGACGCCGATCCATGCCGATCGGGGCGAGGGTGCCGGGCGATGGGAGTGGCCGTGACGGGTCGCCGTTGCTGCGGAGGGGCTCACGCGGACGCGGCCCTCTCGGCGTCGCGCTTGTTCGTGCACGGCGTGCACAGCCCGAAGATGTCGACCACGTGCGCGGCATCCGTGAATCCGTGCAGCGCCGCGGTGCGGTGCGCCCACTGCTCGACGTCCTTGGCCTCGATCTCGACCGTCAGGCCGCAGGACCGGCAGATGAGGTGGTGGTGGTGACCCTGTGTCGTGCAGGCACGGTAGAGCGCCTCGCCCTCAGGACTCTGCAGCGAATCGGCGTCGCCGGATGCGGCGAGGCCGGCGAGCGCGCGGTACACCGTGGCCAGGCCGATACCCGTGTTGTCGTCGCGCAGCGAGGCGTGCAGGTTCTGCGCGCTCACGAAACCGCGCGCGTCGGCGAGTGCTTCGCGCACGCGTTCGCGCTGCCAGGTGTTCCGCTGAGCCATACGAAGAGTCTAGGCCGCGGGGGTTGGCGACGGCTGGGAGTGGATTTCAGGCTGCGACACGCCGCACCCTGGCGCGCGACTTCTGCACGATCCAGCACACGACGTAGATGGTGAACGACAGCGTCGTGATGTATGGGCTGACCGGCAGCGTGCCGGCGAGGGCGAGCAGGATGCCGCCGACGGCCGAGACGAATCCGAACAGCGCCGACAGCAGCGGCACGGCGATGGGGCCGGCTGTGACCCGCATCGCGGCGGCGGCGGGTGTGACCAGCAGCGCCATCACCAGCAGCGCGCCGATGATGTGCACGCTCACCGCGACGATGAGACCCAGCAGCACCATGAACAGCAGGCTCACGGCGCGGGTGGGCACTCCGCGGGCGGCCGCCGATTCCGGGTCGAGCGAGTCGAAGCGCAGCGGGTTCCACATCACGAGCAGCCCGATCAGCACGACCATGCTGATGCCGATGAGCCAGCCGAGGTCGGGGCTCGACACCGAGACGATCTGCCCGGTCAGCAGGCTGAACCGGTTGGCGCTGCGGCCGTCGTAGAGGGAGAGGAACAGGATGCCGAGGCCCAGGCCGAACGGCATCAGCACTCCGACGATCGAGTTCCGGTCCCTGGCCTTGGCGCCGAGGATGCCGATCAGGATCGCCGCGACGAGGGCGCCCGCCAACGAGCCGAACACCACGCTGCCGCCGAACAGCAGGGCAGCTGCGGCACCCGCGAACGACAGCTCGCTCACGCCGTGCACCGCGAAGGCCAGGTCACGCTGCATCACGAAGACGCCGATCAGACCGCCGACGATGCCCAGGACGGCGCCCGCGATGATCGAGTTCGAGAGCAGGGCGACGAGCTCGCCGTAGTCCTGGAAGGAGAAGACGTCGCTCCAGTCGACCATCGGCACCAGGGCCGCGGAGACGCTCATGCCGCTCCTCCGTGCTCGTGGTGGTCGCCGTGGTCGTGGTGCGGCTCGGCATCCGGCACACCGACGACGACCAGCCGGTCGCCCGCGCGGAGCACGAACACCGGGGTGCCGTAGAGGTCGCTGAGCACGCGGGTCTGCAGCACCTCATCCGGAGTACCCAGGAGGAACCGGCCGCCGGCGATGTAGAGGATGCGGTCGACGCGGCCGAGGATCGGGTTGATGTCGTGCGTGACGAACAGCACCGCCGCCTCGCGCTCACGGCGCTGGCGGTCGATGATGTCGGTCACGGCGAGCTGGTTGGCGAGGTCGAGGTTCGACAGCGGCTCGTCGCACAGCAGCAGCGCCGGCTCGTCGGCGAGAGCCTGTCCCACCCGCAACCGCTGCTGCTCGCCACCGGAGAGCAGGCCGACACGACGATCGGCGAAGTGCGAGGCGCCCACCGCTTCGAGCAGCCGGTCGACCTTGGCGCGGTCACCGCGGTGCGGGACCGGGAACCCGAATCGGCTCCCGCTGACGCCGAGACCCACCAGATCCCGAGCTCGCATGCTGGTGTCGGGAGCGAGGTTGCGCTGCTGCGGGATGTACCCGATGCGGGAGTTGCCGCGGTGCACAGGCTCCCCCGCGACGCGGATCGACCCGGAGGACAGCGGCTGCAGGCCGAGGATGCTGCGCAGCAGCGTGGTCTTGCCCGACCCGGACGGGCCGAGCACCGCGATGAACTCGCCGGGCTGCACCGTCAGGTCGAGCCCTGACCAGAGTTCGCGATCCCCGCGGTGGAGTGCGGCGTCGGAGATCTCGAGGACCGGAGCGCCCCCGCTCACGGCTGGACGGCGGCGGCGAGGCTCTGGATCGCGTCACTCATCCACTCAGAGTACGACGATCCGTCCTCGAGCAGCTCCGTGAAGGCGACGACGGGGATGCCGGCATCCTTCGCGGCAGCCTCCACCCGCTCGGTCTCCGCCCCGCCGGTCTGCGCGTTGGTCAGCAGAGCCGTGGCCTTACCGTCTTCGATCACCGTGAGCGCCTCGAGCAGCACAGCGGGCGCGACATCACTGCCCTCCTCGACCGACTCGGCGAATCCCTCGGGGGTGACGTCGGTCAGGCCGGCGGCGGCGGCGAGGTAGCCGGGCAGCGGTTCGGTCATGAAGACCGTGCCCCCTGCGGCATCCGTCTTGATGGTCTCGAGGTCGGCCTCGAAGCCCTCCAGGTCGGCGATGAGGTCGTCGGCGTTGGCGGCGAACTCCTTCGCCCCGTCGGGGTCGAGCTCGGACAGCTCGTCGGAGATCGCCTCGACGACATGGATCATGGTGTGCGGGTCGAACCAGACGTGCTCGTTGAAGCCCTCGATGTGGTTGTGGCCCTCGTGACCCTCTTCGCCCTCGGCATGGTCGTGGTCGTGGGACTCGTCCTCGGCATGGTCGTGCTCGGCCTCGCCCTCGTGCCCCTCGTTGCCGGGGAAGTCGTGCGAGAACTCGACCGCCGTGACGACGTGCGGGTCGTTCGCGTCCTGCAGCAGGGTGTCGATGAAGGCGTCGTACCCGCCGCCGTTCTCGATCACCAGATCGGCCTTCTGCACCGTGAGGCGGTCGCGCGCAGTCGCCTCGTAGGAGTGCGGGTCCTGCGACGCCGAGGTGATGAGCGACTCGACGTCGACGCGGTCCCCGCCGATCGTCGCGGCGATGTCGCCGTAGACGTTGGTGCTCGCGACGACCGTGATGGTGCCGTCGTCGCCCTCTCCCGCTGCCGGGGTGGTGGAGCATCCGGCCAGCGTGAGAGCGGCGACGGATGCGAGGGCGAGGGCGACGACGGGCTTCTTCATGGGTCTCACTCTAAACGCTAATGAGAACCATTATCAAATCGCCTGGTTCAGCTCAATCGAGCAGCCCTGCCGGGGCGACCCACGCGGTGGCCTCGGCAGGAAGAGCGGAGCCGGTGAGCGGAGCGCTCGACAGCACGACGCCCGCGGCATCCGCACCGAGGTCGAACGACTCGGTGCCGAAGTTCGTCACGATCTGCCATCCGTTCGGGCGGGCGAAGCGCAGCACGTCGGCGCGTCCGGTGTCGATCCACTCCAGCGTCTCGCCGGTCTGCAGCAGGTGCCTCAGGCGCAGCGCCTCGCGGTACAGCGACAGTGTCGACGACGGGTCGGCGGCCTCGACGTCGACGGCGTACTCGGCGAACCAGGCCGGCTGCGGCAGGTGCGCGCCCTCCGCGCCGAAGCCGTACGAGGAACCGCCGGCGGTCCAGGGCAGCGGCACGCGGCATCCGTCCCGGCCGAGACCGTCGAAGTCGGCGCCGCGGAAGAATCCGGGATCCTGACGCTGCTCCGGTGTGATCTCGGCCACCTCGTGCAGACCGAGCTCCTCTCCCTGGTACAGGTATGTGCTGCCGGGCAGGCCGAGCAGCAGCAGGGTCGCGGCGTGCGCCCTGCGGAGTCCGCCCTCGCGATCGAGGCCTTCTGCCGGACCGCCCGCCTTGACCCACTCGGTGCCCTGCTTCACCGCGCGCCCGTGCAGCGGAGCGAGCCCGTAGCGCGTGGCGTGACGGGTGACATCGTGGTTCGAGAGCACCCAGGTCGTCGAAGACCCGGTGGCCTGCGCCTGCTCGAGGTTGTCGACGATGATCTCGCGGAACTGCGTCGCATCGAAGTCGGCGACCAGCAGATCGAAGTTGAACGCCTGCCCCAGCCCCTCGGCGGAGGCGTAGCGCGCGCGGCGCTCCGGGGTGTCGACCCAGGCCTCGGCGACGGCCGTGCGCGGCGGGTCGTACTCGTCGAAGACCCGGCGCCACTCGGCGTAGATCTCGTGCACGTCGTCGCGGTCGATCATCGGATGGGTCCCCGAGGTGCGGTCCATCGCGTCGAGCTCGACCCGGCTCGGCAGCGGATCCCTCAGATCCTTCGTGAGCATGTGGGCGACGTCGATGCGGAACCCGTCGACTCCGCGATCGGACCAGAAGCGCAGGGTCTTCAGGAAGTCCTCGCGCACCTCCGGGTTGTCCCAATCGAGGTCGGGCTGCTCCTTCGCGAAGTTGTGCAGGTACCACTGGCCGTCCTCGACCCGCTCCCATGCGCTGCCGCCGAACACCGACACCCAGTCGGTGGGAGGCTCGGACCCGTCGGGGCCGGTGCCCTCGCGGAAGATGTACCGTCCGCGCGCAGCCGAGCCGCGACCGGCGGCCAGCGCCTCCTGGAACCACGCGTGCTGGTCCGAGGTGTGATTCGGCACGATGTCGACGACGACGTGGATGCCGCGCGCGTGCAGCGCCTCGACCATCGCATCGAAGTCGGCGAGGGTCCCCAGGCGCGGGTCGACGTCGCGGTAGTCGGCGACGTCGTAGCCACCGTCGGCGAGCTCCGAGGGATAGAACGGGCTCAGCCAGACCGCGTCGATGCCCAGCTCGGCGAGGTAGTCGACACGGGAGACGATGCCCGGGATGTCGCCGATCCCGTCGCCGTTCGCGTCGGCGAAGCTGCGGGGGTAGATCTGGTACACGGCGGCCTGGCGCCACCATGCAGCCGTCCTGTCGTCCTCGCGGGTCTCGGTGAGAAGCGAATCGGTCATGAGGGGTGGGTACTCCTTCTTCTTTCTTTCGGATGGTTCTGAGGTGTCGCTGCTCAGCCCTTGACTGCGCCTTGTGTGACGCCCTCCATGACGAAGCGCTGCGTGAACAGGTACGCCAGGATCGCCGGGGCCATCGCCATCAGGTACGAGGCGAAGGACACGTTGTAGTTGTTGCTGAACTGGTTCTGGAACAGGTTCTGCCGCACGGGCAGGGTCTGCATCGCCGGATCGGAGATGATCAGCGACGGCATCATGAAGTCGTTCCAGGCGTAGAGGAAGGCGAAGATGCCCACCGTCGCACTCATCGGAGCGAGCAGCGGGAAGATCAGCCTCCAGAACGTCTGCCACGTGGTGGCTCCGTCGATGCGGGCGCTCTCCTCGAGCTCGATCGGGATCGAGCGCAGGAACGCGGTGAACAGCAGCACGCTGAAACTGAGCTGGAACATCGTCGCCAGGATGATCACACCGAGCGGATTGTCGAGCCCGACACGTCCGGTGAGCTGGATCTGCGGCAGGGCGACGACGGGGAACGGGATGAACATCGCCGCGAGCAGGTAGAAGAACGAGTAGCGGAACAGGCGCCGGTCCCAGTTGCGCACGATCGCGTACGACGCGAAGGCCGCGAGCACGATCGTCGCGACCACGGTCCCGGCGGTGACCAGCAGGGAGATGCCCGCTCCGACCGGGAACTTCGTGAGGTTCCAGGCCTCCACGAAGCCGTCGATGCTGAACGGCGCGGGAAGCGAGAACGCATTGCCGTCGACCGCCTGCCCCGTCGTCTTGAAGGCCATCGAGATCGTGACGTACAGCGGCAGCAGCACCGTGACGGCGCACAGGATGAGGATGATCGTGCCCGACCAGTTCACGCGCTCCATGCGGGTGCGCGGCTTCCTGCCGGAGGCGGTCTGGGTGGTGATCGTCTGCGTCGACATCAGAGGGCGTTCCTTCCGCGCGTCAGCGACAGCTGGAGGAGGGAGATGAGCACGGCGACGATGAAGAAGATGGTCGCGTTGGCCATCTGGTAGGCGTAGTCGCCGCCGTTGAAGCCCGCGATGATCGTCATCGCGACGCTGCGGGTGGAAGTGCCGGGGCCGCCGTTGGTGAGACCGACGATGATGTCGTAGGCGTTGAGGAAGCCCTTGAACCCGAGGATCACGTTGATCACGACGTAGCCCGCGACCAGCGGAATCGTGATGCGGGTCAGCTGCTGCGTCCTGCTGGCACCGTCGATGCTGGCCGCCTCGTAGACCTCGCCGGGCACCGACAGCAGTCCCGCGATGTAGATGAGCAGGGTGCCGGGCACCGCCTGCCAGGCGGTGACGATCACGATGGCTACCCAGGCCAGGTCGGGGTTGGCGAGCAGGCTCGTCTCCAGCCACGGGATGCCCGCCGCCGCGCCCGCCGCGGGGATCGAGTTCGAGAAGAGGAAGTTGAAGACGTACGCGATGATGATGCCCGAGATCACCATCGGGATCACGAAGATCGTGCGCAGCCCCGTCTTGAAGCGGATGCGGGAGGTGAGGCCGACCGCGAGCAGGAACGCGATCACGTTGACCACGATGACCGTGGCGATCGAGAAGCCGAACGTGAACAGGTAGCTCTGCAGGATCGCCGGATCGCTGAACAGGGCGATGTAGTTCGTGAAGCCGTTGAAGCTCCACGCGCCGATGCCGATCGAGTCGGTGAAGCTGAAGAAGATGCCGATGACACCCGGGACCGTGATCGCGAGGGTGAAGATCACGAGGGTCGGCAGCAGGAACAGGTAGTAGATGGGCTCGACCCGGCGGCTGCGCCGACGGAGCGTGCGTGCGCCACCGCCGGTGACGATCGCGGTCGTGTCGGTCGGGGCCGTCGTGGTGGTCATGGCGCGGACTCCTCTGTCTCGCCGGGTGCGGAAGCGTCGCCGGACGAGGTTTCGCCGGTCGACGGGATGGGGGCGCGGAAGGCGATGCGCGCCCAGTCCGCGTCCATGGTGCGAAGGATGCCAGCCGGGGAGGCCCCGAGCACCATCGCCTGTGCGTAGTTGAAGATCGGGAGGGTCTTGGGCACCAGCACAGAGGGCCCCTGATAGATCCGCCCCTCCTCGTAGTAGGGGATCATCCCCTCGATTCGAGGGTCTTCCGGAGCCGGAGCATCCTTCGTCGGGGTGAAGCCGAGCTGCGAGGCGTTGTACTCCTCGATGTGCTCGGGCAGGTACAGGTACTCGAGGAAGTCGCGGGCGGCCTCCTGGTGCTGCGACTCCTCCGGGATCATCACGGCGAGGTCCATGTTGACCCGCACCTCGAGGTCGGCGGGGTCGTCGGTCATCGGGAGCGGGAAGGTGCCGAGAGCGAGGTCGGGCGCGGTCTTCGCGATCTCGCTGAACGCCCACGGCCCCTGCAGGTACATGGCCGCCTCGCCCTTCCCGAAGGCCAGGTTCCCATCGCCGTACGCGCGGCTCGCGGCATCCGCGTTCGTGTAGTCGTTCGCGAGCTGCAGCATCCGGTCCATGGGCTCGGCGAAGTCCTTCTCGAACGAGACCTCGGAATCCGGGCCGACCGCGGTGCCCTCCTCGGCGAGCGCGTCGAAGAACTCGATGACGTCGACCGAGCCTCCCGCCGTGTAGTCGTACCAGCCCTGACCGACTGTCCAGTCGTCCTTGAAGGTGCCGTAGAACGGGTCGATGCCCGCGGCTTTCAGCTGGTCGCAGACGGCGAGCAGCTCATCCCAGGTCTGCGGGATCTCGAGGCCCTGCTCTTCGAAGATGTCTTTGTTGTAGATGACGGACGCGGCCATCACCGAGTAGGGCAGGGCGCTCTGCCGCCCCTCGCACGAGCCGTACTGGTCCATGAGTGGCTGCAGGTCGTCGCGGATGCTCGCCGCCGCATCGGTCTCGGAGAGGTCGGTGAGTGCGCAGCGCTGCACGAACCTCGCGACCTCGTAGTTGTAGTTCGCCAGCATGATGTCGGGCGGGTTGCCGCGCACGAAGCTGGCGGAGACGACGTCGACGCCCGAAGTGTCGATCTCGACCTTCACGTCGCTCTGCGAGGAGTTGTAGTCGGCGACGAGGGCGGTCATGAACTCGATCGCCTCGCGCTTGCTGAAGGTGAAGCGGATGGTCTCCGCCCCCGAGTCGGCGGAGCAGCCCGCGAGGGCGGTGCCGATCAGCGTCGCGCCGAGGGCTGCGGCTACGAGCCGCGTCGCGCGTGTTCGTTCAACAGACACCGTCGTCCTTTCGATGGGGTAGATCCGCAAAGTAAATCTAGTGAGCGAATTTACTCTGATGAACGGTACTCTCTCATTCGGGCGACAGGAAGGCAAGGGGCGTGACAGAAGTCTCCGCGGGACTCGGCACCGGGCGCGCGAGCGTCGGCGCCATCCTCGGCTTCGCGTGGGATGCCGGCGAGTTCACCGCCACCGACGTCATGGCGAGCACCTCGCTGACCCGCTCGACCGCGATCGACGCGATCGACACCCTGGTCGGCGCGGAGGTTCTCCGTGAGCTTCCGAACGCCCGCGTCGCCGGAAGCTACCGCTCGGGGCGACCCGCCCGCCGGTTCGCGCTGTCCCCCGACCTCGGCGTCGTGGTCGGCATCGACGCCGGCGACACCCACATCGCGGTCACCGTGGCCGATCCGCTCGACCGGACCCTCGTTCATCACCGCGTCGCGGCCGACCAGACGCAGTCCGCGGCCGCACGGCGCGCGCTGATCGTCGAATCCCTCGGCGCCGCACTCGACGAGGCGGGAGTCGCCCGCGACCGCGTGCTGGCCGTGTGCGTGGGTGTCGCGGCACCCGTCGATCGTGACGGCATCTCACCCCCGCACCCCGACGGCTTCTGGGAGCGCACCAACCCCGGCCTCGCCGAGGCGCTGGGCGCATGGGCACCCGTCGTCGAGATCAAGAACGATGCACAGCTCGCCGCTGTCGCCGAGGGAGCACTCGGCGCGGCCATCGGATGCCGGGACTACGTCGCCCTGCTCTCGAGCGAGCGCTACGGCGGCGGGGTCGTCGTCGACGGGCACGTGCTCCACGGGGCCCACGGCGGCGTGGGCGAGGGCGTCGTGTTCGACCACATCGTCGGAGTCGGCTCCGCCAACGGACTGCCGTACTCCCTGCAGGAGGCGGCGCGAGCGGCTGTGGCCTCCGGCGCAGTTCCGGCCGACGGCGCGCTCGGCCGCCTGGTGGATGCGGAGCGCATCGACCCGCGCCTCGTGCTGACTCTCGCCGCGTCCGGTGACCCCGACGCCCTGCTCGTCGCCGAACGCGTGGGCGCAGTGGTCGCTCGTATCGTCGGCGTGCTCGGCAGCATGTACGACCCGGCACGCGTGGTCGTGTGCGGTGCGGTGGCCGAGAGCATCGAGCCCGTGCTCGCTGCCGCCCGACGCATCCTCCCGGAAGAGCTGCACCTCCCCGCGCCCGAGATCCTCGCCTCGACGCTCGGCGCCGAGGTCGTCTCGGTCGGCGCGGTCGCCACCGCGCGGCGCGCCGCCCGCGAACGCACCGTGCCGCTCCTCGCCGAGCAACGCCTGCGCGCGACCGCGTAGCGCAGGGTCAGTCCGCGGCACCTCGTCCCGCACAACGCGAAGGAGATCTCGCGTTGTGAAGGAGCATCCTTGGGATGGGGTCCTTCAGAACGCGAGATCTCCTTCGTTCCGGATGCTGCGACGGGCGCGACGCCTCGCCTCACTCGACCAGCAGCGCAGGCTCCTCGAGCACGGATGCCACGTCGGCGATGAAGCGGCTCATGCCGTCGCCGTCGATCACGCGGTGGTCGAAGGATCCGGCGACCGTGGTCACCCAGCGCGGACGCACCTCGCCGTCGACGACCCACGGCTTCTGGCTGATGGTGCCCATCGCCACGATGCCGGCCTCGCCGGGGTTGATGATCGGGGTGCCGGCATCCATCCCGAACACGCCGATGTTCGTGATCGTGATCGTGCCGCCCTGCTGATCGGCCGGCGGCGTCTTGCCCTCGCGCGCCGTGAGTGTCAGACGGTTCAGCGCCCGCGCCAGGTCCTTCATGCTCAGGTCCTGCGCGTCCTTGATGTTCGGCACGAGCAGGCCGCGCGGGGTGGCGGCGGCGATCCCGAGGTTCACGTAGTGGCGCACGGCGATCTCGGCGCCGGCGTCCGTCTCGATCCAGGCCGCGTTCACCATCGGCGTGCGACGGGCCGCCCAGATCACGGCCCTGGCCACGATGAGCAGCGGCGACACCTTGATGTCGGCGTAGTCGGGCGAGGCCTTGAGTCGCTTCACGAGCTCCATCGTGCGGCTGGCGTCGACCTCCTTCCACACCGTCACGTGCGGGGCCGAGTACGCGCTCTGCACCATGGCCGAGGACGTGGCCTTGCGCACGCCCTTCACCGGGATGGACTCGGTGCGGTCGTCACCGGCGGCGGAGGGACGCGTCGCGGTGAGACCGCGCGCGAGTCCGGCCGGAGCGGCCTGCGGCGCGGGCACGGTCTCCTCGCGGACATCGCCCCACTCGGGCGTCTCGATGTTGCGGAAGACGCTGGCCTGGGATGCGTGCTTGACGACGTCGTCGCGGGTGACCTCGCCGTCGGCGCCGGTCGCGGCGACCGCGGTGAGGTCGACGCCGAGGTCACGGGCGAGCTTGCGGATCGGCGGCTTGGCGATCACGCCCACCGAGGAGCGGACCGGGCGTTCGGCCGGACGCTTGCGGCGCGAGGTCGCACCGCCGCCCGTGCCGTACCCGACGAGCACCGAGCCGCCGCCCTCTTCCGGCGCGGGGGCCTCGGCCGTGGTGACGACCCCGGGCCCTGCATCGTCACGAGCATCGGTCACGAAGGTGATGATCGGCGACCCGACCTCGACCGTCGCGCCCTCCTCGGCGAGCAGCTCGCCGACGACGCCCGCGTGCGGCGACGGCAGCTCGACGAGCGACTTGGCCGTCTCGATCTCGCAGATGACGTCGTTGATCGCGACCGTGTCACCGGGGGCGACCTTCCAGGCGACGATCTCCGCCTCGGTCAGGCCCTCCCCGACGTCGGGGAGGTTGAAGTTCTGCGTGCTCATGACGAGTCCTTTCGGCCGAGCGGGGATGTCAGTAGGCCAGGGAACGGTCGACGGCTTCGAGGATGCGGTCGGCATCCGGGAGATATGCGCCCTCGAGCTTCGCCGGCGGGAACGGGGTGTCGTAGCCGGAGACGCGCAGCACCGGAGCCTCGAGCGCGTAGAACGCGCGCTCCATGACGGTGGCCGCGATCTCGCCGCCGATGCTCCCGAAGCCCTGGGCCTCCTGCGCGTAGACCATGCGTCCGGTCTTGCGGATGGAGTCGAGGATGGGCTCGTAGTCGACCGGAGAGAGGGAGCGCACGTCGACGACCTCGCAGCTCGTGCCCTCGGCCTCGGCGAGCGCGGCCGCCTGCAGCAGCGTGGTGACCATGGCCCCGTGCCCGACGAGGGTCACGTCGCTCCCGGTGCGGACGACGCGGGAGGAGTGCAGCGGGACGGCGGAGGCGTCGAGCTCGACCTCGCCCTTCTGCCAGTAGCGGCTCTTCGGCTCCATGAAGATCACGGGGTCGTTCGAGGCGATCGCCTCTTGGATCATCCAGTAGGCGTCGTTGGGCGTCGACGGCGAGACCACGCGCAGGCCGGGAGTGTGCGCGAAGTACGCCTCCGGGCTCTCCTGGTGATGCTCGACCGCCCCGATGTGCCCGCCGTACGGGATGCGGATCACGATCGGCATGCTGAGCGCGCCCTCGTGCCGGTTGGTGAGCTTCGCGAGCTGCGTGGTGATCTGGTCGAACGCCGGGAACACGAAACCGTCGAACTGGATCTCGATGACCGGGCGGTATCCGACCATCGCCATGCCGATCGCGGTGCCGACGATCCCGGACTCGGCGAGCGGGGTGTCGAGCACCCGGCGGTCGCCGAAGTCCCGCTGCAGGTGCTCGGTCACGCGGAAGACGCCGCCGAGCTTGCCGATGTCCTCGCCCATGAGCAGGACCTTCGGGTCGTTCTCCATCGCCTTGCGCATGCCCGCGTTCAGGGCCTTGCTGAGCGGCATCGTCTCGAGGGTCATCGGGCTTCTCCTTCGAAAGACGCCTCGTACTGCGCGTGCCAGGCCTTCTGCTGGTCGATCAGCGGATGCGGTTCGCTGTACACGTGGTCGAACATCTTGTCGGCGCTGGGCGGTCCGAGCTCGACGCTGCGGGCGCGAAGGTCCTCCGCGGCATCCGCCGCCTCGGCCTCGACGTCGGCGAACAGCTGCTCCGATGCTCCACGCCCCTCGAGGAAGGCGCGCATCCGGACGATCGGATCGCGGCCGGCCCAGTACTGCTCCTCGTCGCTGCCGCGGTACTTCGTCGGGTCGTCGCTCGTGGTGTGCGCGCCGAGTCGGTAGGTCACGGCCTCGATCGCCTGCGGGCCCTTGCCGCTGCGCGCCTCGTCGAGCGCGACCCGGGAGACGGCGTAGCTGGCGAGCACGTCGTTGCCGTCGACCCGGACGCTCGGGATGCCGTAGCCGGCGCTGCGCTGCACGAGCGGGACGCGCGACTGCGTGGACACCGGCACCGAGATCGCCCAGTGGTTGTTCTGGAGGAAGAAGACGGTCGGCGCCTGGTAGCTCGCGGCGAAGACCATCGCCTCGTGCACGTCGCCCTGGCTGGACGCGCCGTCGCCGTAGTAGACGATCACGGCCTCGTCGCGGTCCGCATCACCGGTGCCCGTGCGACCGTCGAACGCGAGCCCCATCCCGTAGCCGGCGGCGTGCAGCACCTGCGATCCGAGCACGAGCGTGTAGAGACGCGTGTTGCCGTTCTTGGGGTCGGTCGGGTCCCATCCGCCGTGCGAGACGCCGCGCATCAGCTTGATGATGTCGACCGGGTCGACGCCGCGGATGCGGGTCACCGCGTGCTCGCGGTACGAGGGGAAGATCGTGTCCTGCGCGCGAGCGGCACGACCGGAGCCGACCTGCGCGGCCTCCTGTCCACGGCTCGGCGGCCACAGGGCGAGCTGCCCCTGCCGCTGCAGGTTCGTGGC
The DNA here is from genome assembly GCF_059758615.1 of Microbacterium sp. GQ128. NCBI lineage: Bacteria > Bacillati > Actinomycetota > Actinomycetes > Micrococcales > Microbacteriaceae > Microbacterium > Microbacterium sp. GQ128. The sequence goes on along the minus strand of NZ_JCAXDY010000002.1, from coordinate 525,045 downwards.
CTGGGTGTCGATCGCGCGGATGACGACCATGTCGCGGTAGAACTGCTCGAGCTCCGCATCGCCGATCGCCTCGATCAGGGGAAGATATCGCTCGGCGGCGGCGGACGGCGCGAACCGTCCGGTCTCATCCAGAACGCTCACAAGGGGGGTCTCGGGGGTGGTCACGCTCTCACGCTACCCGCGTCGGCATGCCCGGTCACGCATACCTAGGGGCCCCTTGTAACTGCCCGGAAGCCGGAGAAAACCGCGGAAAGCCGCGGCGAGCGCGGATCAGCGAACCGAGGCGGCGACCTCGAGCACGCGGTCGAGGGAGGCTTCCTCGCCGACGGAGATGCGGATGCCGTCGCCCGAGAACGGACGCACGATGAGGTCGTTCCCGACGAAGGCAGCAGCCACCTCGTCGGTGCGCTCGCCGGTCGGCAGCCACACGAAGTTCGACTGGGAGTCCGGGACGTCCCAGCCCTGCGCGCGAAGCCCCTCCACCAGACGGCCGCGCCGCTCGACGATGACGGCCACCCGCTCGAGGAGTTCGGGCTCGGCGTCGAGGCTCGCGATGGCGGCGTTCTCGGCGGCGGACGTGACCGAGAGCGGGATGCCCGTGGTGCGCGCGGCATCCAGGACCTTCTCGTGGCCGATCGCGTACCCGACTCGGAGGCCGGCGAGACCGTAGGCCTTCGAGAAGGTGCGCAGCACCACCACGTTCGGGTGCTGCTCGAACACGCGCTCGGCGAGGCCGTCGATGGCATCCGGCGCCGTCACGAACTCGGCGTACGCCTCGTCCAGGATGATCAGGATGTCGCTCGGGACGCGCTCGACGAAGGCAGCGAACTCCGCCGAGGTGATGATCGGCCCGGTCGGGTTGTTCGGGGTGCAGAGGATGATCGCGCGGGTGCGCTCGGTGACGGCATCCGCCATCGCGTCGAGGTCGTGGCGGGAATCGGCGGTGAGCGGTACTTGCACCCCGGTCGCGCCGGCGACGAGCGGCAGGCTCGGGTATGCCTCGAAGGAGCGCCAGGCGTAGATGACCTCATCGCCGACGGACGCGGTCGCGAGGATCAGCTGGTGCAGGATCGAGACGCTGCCGGAGGCGACGTGCACCTGCTCGGGGTCGACGCCGTAGCGCGCACCGAGGCGCTCGCGCAGACGGCCGGCGGTGGCGTCGGGGTAGCGGTTGATCGGCGTGGTGCTCTGCAGAGCTTCGAGCACCGACGGCAGCGGGTCGAACGGGTTCTCGTTGCTGGAGAGCTTGAACGCGTCGGGTCCTGCCTGCTTGCCTTGCCGGTACGGCGCGAGGGCGGCGATGGCGGGTCGGATACGGGGCAGGATCGGCTCGGTCACGGGTCGAGTCTACGAGGGGGGCGGAGGCGGGGATGGCCCTGTTCACGCGACATCGGCGGTGGTACCATTTTGGTATGGCGATGACGGTACGGCTTCCGGCAGAACTCGATGCACAGCTCGAGGCGATCGCGCGTGCGCGGCACATGTCGAAGCACGCGGTGATCATCGAGGCGGCGACGCGGTTCGCGAATGACACGAGCCGCTCGGCTCTAGTGGATTCCGCCGTTGACTTCGTGCTCGACAATGACAAAGCCCTGCTCGAGCGCCTCGAAGACGCATGACCGAGTACCTCACCCTGGAAGACGGTCTCCAGATCGTCGAAAGGCTCGGATTTCACGTTCGGGATGCAGGCCTGCTCGCTTCGGCCCTCGCGAGACCCGCGGCTTCACTGTTCGGCGACGACGCCTACGAAACGATCGATCGAAAGGCCGCAGCACTCCTCGAATCTCTCGCACGCAACCACCCGCTGTTCGACGGCAACAAGCGGACAGCGTGGACGAGCTTCGTGGCGTTTCTGTGGATCAACGGATGGAAGCACCGCTTCACGACAGATGACGCATTCGATCTGGTCATCAGCATCGCCTCCGGCACGATCGATCTCGACGAGTCGGAGCAGCGCATCCGCGCGAACCGAATTCCCGTGAGCGACACCGCAGGCTGACACCTCCCGGCGTCCGTGCGACACTGGTCGGACTATGCGCTTCATCATCCGTGTCGTCGTCAACGCGTTCGCCATCTGGGTCGTCACACTGATCCCCGCCCTCCAGGTCACGATCAGGGCGTTCCCGCCCGGCGAGACCCTGCAGGTCGTCCTGACGCTGCTGGCGGTGGCCGCGATCTTCGCCATCGTCAACACGATCATCGGCACGGTCGTGAAGATCGTCGCGTTCCCGCTCTACATCATCACGTTCGGCCTGATCGGATTCCTGATCAACGGGTTCCTGCTGTGGCTGACCGCCTGGATCACGAGCGGCTTCGGCTGGGGTCTCACGGTCGGCGACTTCTGGTGGGGCGTGCTCGCTGCGCTCATCATCTCGGTGATCAACGGCATCTTCGGCTTCATCCTCCGCCCGCAGAAGAATCGCTCGCGCCGCGACTGAGCCCGGCGACTACGCCTCGACGTCGAGTCGGAGCGGACTGATCTCGGCGAGGAACTCGAAGTCCCTGTCAGCGTGCAGGAGCGGGATGTCGCGGCGTATCGCGACGGCGGCGATCAGGCAGTCGACCATGCTGCGGATAGGGCGCCCGTTCGCCGCCGAGGCTCGGTAGAGCTCTGCCGCATCTCGGAAGTCGGTGACCGCGCGCAGCGGCGCGAGCGGCAGCCCGTTCGCGAGCGCCTCCACCCTCGCGAGCTCCGGCGGTCGCCGCGCCCCGGCAAGCAGTTCCATGATCACCGGCTCGGTGATCGCGATGTCCGCGCCCGCGCCGATCAGGGCGTCGAGTCGCTCGACGACCGGCACGTCGAGGCCACGAAGGTAGGCGATCCACGCGGAGGAATCGACGAGGATCACGCGTCGCCCCACGGGGACGGCGGATCGTCGCGCATCGCGTCGAGGTCTCCGCTCCATCCCGTGCCTTTCAGCCCGAGGAGGAAGTCCTTCGTCAGGGGCACGCCGACCAGCCTGCGGAGCGCGAGATCGACCGCCTCCTTCTTGGTGGAGAGGTCGTATCTGCGCATGACCTCACGGACGAGATCGTCGTCGATGTCGATGTTCGTGCGAGCCATACACGCACGATACACCTCCGATACACCACCACCCAGGGTCATGGCTCGCGCACCCGCTCGGCATGGAACTCGGTGCGTTCGATCTCGACGGCATCGCCGAGCTCCCGCCAGTAGGCGTCCAGGGCCTCGGCACGCGGATCGGAGGAGGCGTCCACCAGCTGCGCGGTCTCGATGTAGGCCTCGAGCGCGTGCGGCTGCAGCGACAGGTCGTACAGGCCGTCCTGCGGGTCGACCTCCCGTGACGCGGTGAAGCTGTCGGGCGATCCGGTTCCCTCGGCCGATCCTCCCGCGGCGAGCCTGGCGACGACGTCGTCCGAGTGCGAGAGCTGGATGAGAGTCTGGCCGTCGTCGAGCGACGACTCCTGCGGGCTCCCCGCGGTCAGCTGCATCGCCACGTCGTAGTCGCTCTCCATCGCGAGGTGCGCCGCGATCATCCCGCCCTGCGAGTACCCGACCACATCCACCCGATCTCCGGGCTCTGCGCCCGCGGCGGCCAGGGCGTCGACGGTCGCCTGATACGACGCCGACCGCTGCCCCTGATAGAGCTCCAGGTTCGACTTCATGTCCCACGGATCCTCCTCGCCGGCCTTCCACGGCACGGAGTTCTGCGTGCCTTTGACGTAGGTCACATACCGGGTCGCGCCGTCGGCCATCGTGTACTTCTCGACCGCCACCTGCGCACTCGTCGACGGCATGCGCGTGAGCGCGCCGGCCACTCCCTTGGGCGCACCGGCCGGGGTCGACCTGGCGGTGGGCGTCACGCGCACGGGGTCGGCCACCCCCTTCAGGACGGTCCCGGCGGGCACCTTCCCGAGCAAGGAGGTGATGCCGGCGAACCCGCCGGCCAGGAGCAGCGACGGCAGCATCCCGAAGACTCCCATCGGCTCGGGCAGACCTCCGTGGCGGCGCCCCACCCAGTCGGCCACCAGCCAATCGGCCATCACTCCGACGCGCGCGTCGCCGTCGATGAGCCGATCGATTCGCGCCTGGATCGTCTTCGCAGCTGCATCGTCCGCGAGAGCGAGGGCGTCGGCCTGCGCGCGGAGCTCCACCACCTCGAACGCGTCCGCCATCAGGAGCGTGCCCGCACAGGCGTCCTCCAGCTCCGCCCGCAGCACGCCGACGCCTTCCCCGGTGCGATGCAACGCGCCGATATCGACCTGCGGGGCGACCTCGGTTTCAGTGGCCAGCAGCGCGCCGGCGCGGACGATCGCGGCCCGAGCCTCCTCGCACTGCATCGCCACCGCCCGCATCCGGCGCCCGACATCGCGCAGCTGCTCGGTGTCGACGGCGATCACCCCGCCGTGCTCGATCTCCACCCCGCTCATTCCGCTCCTCCGGCGTTCAGCTCCCACTGACGCACCTGAAGATGCCCGATCTCGGCGCCGCAGTCTTCGCGCAGTCGCGCCAGCCGCTCATGCAGGGCGCGGAACCCCTCGGACTGCCAATCCGACGCATCGACGAGCGACACCAGCACGGCTCCGACGTCTTCGAGTTCCGAGATCGCCGTGCCGATCTCGGAACTGGTCAGCATCCAGACCCAGCTGGCGTCGGAGGCGATGGCGTGATTGTGCGCGAGGGAGTACATGCGCTCAGCCTCGGCGTTCGGCGGGACCGCGACCGGCCGGATTCCCGCGGTCGGTGGAGAGAGGAAAGCCGGATTTCAGTGTGCAGAGGAAGCGCGCCTGACCACTTCCGCTGTGCACGATCGGCGGAGGCGGGCAGAATGTATGTGTGACATCCCCGGATCCCTTCCGCGTGATCTTCGTCTGCACGGGGAACATCTGCCGCTCTCCCATGGCCGAGGTCGTCTTCCGCGACCTCGCGGAGCGGCAGGGACTCGGCTCTCGCATCGTCTCGCGCAGCGCCGGCACCGGCGACTGGCATCTGGGCGAGCGCGCCGACGACCGCACGATCGACTCCCTCGCCCGGCGCGGCTACGACGGCTCGCGGCATCGGGCCCGCCAGTTCACCGCCGCGGCCTTCGCCGACAACGACCTCGTGGTCGCCCTCGACCGCACCCACGAGCGCATCCTGCGGGAGTGGGCGCACGACGAGGACGAGGAGGGCAAGGTCACGCTCCTCTTGGCGTTCGATCCGAACGCCTCCACGCACGACGTCCCCGACCCGTACTACGCGGGGGCGGCGATGTTCGATTCGGTGCTCGGTATGATTGAGGCCGCGACTCAGGGCCTGTTCCGCCAGCTCGAACCTGCTCTTCGTCTCCCCCGCTCGCCCCGAACCTTCGGGGCCCCATCAGGAGGACTCCCCTGACTTTCCAGCCTTCGCTCCCGCCGCAGCCCCTGAGCCCCCTCGACGGTCGCTACCGCGGCGCCGTCACCGGTCTCGCCGACTTCCTCTCCGAGGCAGGGCTCAACCGCGCACGGGTCGAGGTCGAGGTGGAGTGGCTGATCGCCCTCACCGACCGCTCGCTGTTCGAGACGAGCCCCCTGTCGGATGCCGACAAGGAGCGCCTGCGTGCGCTGTACCGCGACTTCGGGCAGGACGAGATCGACTGGCTCGCCGAGAAGGAAGCCGTCACCCAGCACGATGTGAAGGCCATCGAATACCTCGTGCGCGATCGGCTCTCGACGCTCGGGCTCGACGGCATCGCCGAACTCACGCACTTCGCCGCCACCAGCGAGGACATCAACTCCGCCTCCTACGCGCTCACCGTGAAGCGCGCCGTGGAGGAGGTCTGGCTGCCGGCCCTCGACACCGTCATCGCGAAGCTGCGCGAACTCGCGGTCGAGCACGCCGACGCCGCGATGCTCTCCCGCACGCACGGCCAGCCCGCGACGCCCTCGACCATGGGCAAGGAGCTCGCGGTCTTCGCCTGGCGCCTGGAGCGCGTGCGCGGCCAGATCTCCGCATCCGACTACCTCGCGAAGTTCTCGGGCGCGACCGGTACCTGGTCGGCGCACCTCGCCGCCGACCCGGATGCCGACTGGCCGACCATCGCCCGCGAGTACATCGAAGGCCTCGGACTCGGCTTCAACATCCTCACCACCCAGATCGAGTCGCACGACTGGCAGGTCGAGCTCTACGACCGCGTGCGTCACGCCGGCGGCATCCTGCACAACCTCGCGACCGACATCTGGACCTACATCTCGCTCGGCTACTTCGCGCAGATCCCGGTCGCCGGCGCCACCGGTTCGTCGACGATGCCGCACAAGATCAACCCGATCCGCTTCGAGAACGCCGAGGCCAACCTCGAGATCTCGGGCGCCCTGCTCGCCTCGCTCGGTCAGACCCTCGTCACCAGCCGCCTGCAGCGCGACCTCACCGACTCGACCACGCAGCGCAACATCGGCGTGGCGTTCGGGCACTCGCTGCTCGCGCTCGACAACCTGCGCCGCGGCCTGAACGCCATCTCGCTCTCGCGTGACGTGCTGCTGGCCGACCTCGACGTGAACTGGGAGGTTCTCGCCGAGGCGATCCAGACCGTGATCCGGGCCGAGGTCGTCGCCGGTCGGTCCACGATCACCGACCCGTACGCGCTGCTCAAGGAGCTCACGCGCGGTCACCGGGTGGGCGCCGCAGACCTCGCGGAGTTCGTGCAGGGTCTCGAGATCGGCGATGCCGCCAAGCAGCGCCTCCTCGCGCTGACCCCCGCCACGTACACCGGTATCGCCGAGCGCCTCGCCCGCTAGCCCCGCTCTCCCCCTCCCTCTCCCGCATCGCACAGGGCCGCCGAGCGCACGGGTTGTTGCCGAGCGGACGGCGTATTCACGCGAACTCCCCGTGCGCTCGACACGAACCCGTACACTCGGCGACCGCGGCATGGGACGGGCGCGGGATGGGCAGGATGAGCAGGGGCTAGGGCGCGGGCTCTCCGGAGTGGTCCTCGACCTTGTCCCTCGGCATGAACGCGGCGGCGAGCAGGGTGAGCAGGGCGGTCACGGCGACCGCGACGAACACCCAGACCGACGCGTGGATGATCGTGTCCGGATCGTCTGGCCCGGCGCCCTGGGCGATGGCCGCGTTCGAGATCGCCCCGAACACCGCGACTCCCACGGCGCTGCCCGCTGACCGCGCGAACGCGTTCATGCCGGTCACGGCTCCGCGCTCGCCCCAGCCCACCGAGGACTGGGCCGCGATCAGGGTCGGCGCGGCGCTCCACCCCAGTCCGAACCCGAGGACGAACGCGATGAGCGACAGCACCCAGGGGTTCGGCCACGACGACACCGACGCGAGGACGATCGCGGCGACCGAGGCGATGCTCATCCCGATCAGAGTGGTGCGGCGGAACCCGATGCGCAGATACAGGCGTCCGACGTTGGCTGCGGCGATCGGCCACCCGAGCGTCAACGCCGCGACCGCGAGGCCCGACAGCAGCGGCGCGATGCCCAGTGAGCCCTCGAGGTAGGCGGGCGCGAAGCTCGTGACGCCGATCATGAGCGCCCCCACCCCGAGCGAGACGAGGGTCGTGGTCAGGATCAGCGGTCTGGCCGCGAGGCGGAGGTCGACGATGGGCTCGGCGACGCGGCGCTCGACCATCGCGAACAGCGTGAGCGCCACGATGCCGATCCCGAAGCACAGCGCGCTCTGCACGGAGATCCACGCCCAGGCGTTGCCGCCCTCCAGCATCCCGAGGATCAGACCGGTCAACCCGACGGTGAGCAGCACGGCTCCCGCGTAGTCGATCCGGTGGCGCTCGGTCTGCCTCTGCTCCTTGTACTTGAGCTGCAGCATCCAGGCCGCGATCAGGCACAGCGGGATGTTGACCCAGAAGATCCAGCGCCACGCGTCGAGCTGCGCGAAGACACCGCCGAGCGCCGGTCCGACGACGGACGAGATCGCCCACACGCTCGCGATGTAACCCTGCACCTTGGCGCGCTCGGCGACCGTGTAGATGTCACCGACGATCGTCATGGCCATCGGTGCGACCGCGCCCGCGCCGAGACCCTGGATGATGCGGAACACGATCAGCGCGGGCATGCTCCACGCGAAGCCGCAGAGGATCGACCCGAGCAGGAACAGCGCGATGCCGAGCAGGATGATCGGTTTGCGGCCGACCGTGTCGGCGAACCGCGAGTAGATGGGGACGCTCACGGCCTGCGCCAGCAGATACACCGAGAAGAGCCACGGGAATTGCTGATAGCTGCCGAGATCGCGGACGACGCTGGGTACCGCGGTCGCGAGGATCGTGGCGTCGATCGCGATCAGCCCGGTCGCGAGCATCAGCGCACCGAGGATGGGCCCTCGCGGCGACCGGAGTCCGATGGAGGCGCGGTCGACGGAGGCAGTCACTTCAGGGACAAGCCCCGTGGCGCCGGGACTATTCCGGACTCAGCCGAACGGAACCAGGACGAACCTCCCCCAGGCGACGAACGCGAAGGCCAGGAGGAAGGTCACGTCGCCGACCATGTACCCCCACTCACTCCGTCGGAATCGCGTCGTGGCCGCTCCGGACATCAGCAGCATGAGACCGCATGCCGCGAGCGGCGACAGGAACGGGGCCACACCGACGAGAGGCGGGACGACCAGACCGATGACGCCGATCAGCTTGATCGTGCCGATCACCTTGATCTTCCCCGCGCTGAAATCGTCTACCCAGTGCTGGCTCGGGCCGAGAGAGCGGTACCGTTCCTTCGGGAGCAGCAGCTGTCCGGCCGCACCGCTCGCGAAGGCGACTGCCAGCACCCCGGTGATGATCGACAATGCGATGTTCACGATCGCGTCCTTTCGTCGTTACGTTTGCCCGGGCGGGCTCGTCACAGTGATGACGGATGGACGAGCACGGAGGTAACAGCGATGGACACGGACTCCCTCACCGCGGGATTCGAGGAGAACCGGCCGCGGATGCTGGCACTGGCGACCCGCATGCTCTCCTCACGCGCCGACGCCGAGGACGCCGTTCAGGAGGCGTGGCTCCGCCTGGACCGTCAGACGGAGCACATCGACAACCTCGGCGGGTGGCTCACCCGAGTCGTGGGCCGGATCTGCATCGACATCCTGCGCAGCCGCTCGGCGCGCTCCGAGTCCGCGCTAGAGGTCTGGGAGACCGAACTCGTCGTCACCGAAGACGACGACGGCCCGGAGGATGCCGCGGTCGTCGCCGACGCGCTCGGCCTCGCCCTGGTGGTCGTGCTCGAGTCGCTGCGACCCGACGAGCGGCTCGCCTTCGTGCTGCACGACCTGTTCGCGGTGCCGTTCGCCGAGGTGGGGTCGATCGTCGGATGCTCGACGGATGCCGCGAAGATGCTCGCGAGTCGCGCGCGCCGCAAGGTGCAGGGGGTCCCGCTGCCCAACGGCGGTCGACAGCAGCGCCGCGACGTGGTCGATGCATTCCTCGCGGCCGCACGCGGCGGCGACTTCGATGCCCTGCTCCGCGTGCTCGACCCGGAGATGACCTGGCACGTGCACATGCCACGCGGACGATCCATCCAGGTCGGCGCGAACGAGGTGCTCCGTGCCGTACGCCGGGGCGACCCCGCCCGCGTCGAAGCCCGCCGAGTCAGTGTGAACGGCGAGCCCGGCATCCTCGCCTGGGGCCCGAGCGGTCGGCCGATCGCACTGATGTCCTGCACGATCGTCTACGGAAGGATGGTCGATGTCGTGTCGATCCTCGATCCGGCGCGCCTCGCCGACCTGGATCTGCCCGCCCGCTGAGTCGCTGCGACCGCCCGTCAGGCCTGATGCGGCGGAGTTCTCACGAAGACGAGGTGCGGCCGGGCTCGTCGCCCTCCGCCTCGCCCTCGGGCTCCGGGTCGTACAGCACCGGACGGTCGATGGTCTTGGTGACGTCGGCGGGGTCGACCGCGAGGATCAGCATCGCCAGGATCAGCAGCGTGACGATGAACGCCCCTCCGCCGACGACGAGCCCCAGCGCGACGGGAGTCAGACCGTCGTAGGTGCCGTTCGCGATCGCCGTGTTCACACGCGAGGTGAAAGCGCCGGTGGAGACGAGCGTGACCACCATGGCGAAGACGCCGCAGCCCAGCGCGATCAGCAGCAGGTGCAGCGGGCGCAGGATGTCCCGACGGGTGGGCTTCTCGTCGCTCATCGCTCTCCTCCGTGCTCCGCGGGGGCGGCACTGTCATTCGATTCGGTGGCCGTGGCGGCGGCATCCACCCGCTTCGGGGTGAGTCCGGCGATGCCGAGGAAGACCGCGACGATCGCCGCGTAGCCGCCGAGCATGCCGACGCCGAGGATGATGCCGGACAGCACGAACGTGCCGGCCTTGTCGATCGTGTACTCCTGGAGGAAGTCGGCCGGGATCAGCAGCAAGACGATTCCCAGCAGGACGCCCAGCGCGCCCACCGTGATCGCGTCGCGTGACAGCGGATCAGCGGTACGACGCGAGCGGATGCCGGCGAGGATCTCGATGCCGCCGCTCACGATCGCCCAGGAGGACACGACGATGAAGAACAGGTCGTCGGATCGCCAGGCCGGGATGCCGCTCACACCGCCGGCGACGATGCCGAGCGCGGCGAGCAGGATGTACGACCAGCGCGAACCCGCCGGGAGCACCAGCCACGCCGCGAGCAGTTGGACGAGAGCAGTGGTGAAGACGAAGCCGCTGAAGACCGAGAGGCCGACGGGGGCGGAGTGGTCCGATGAGAACGTGATCATCAGTGCGGCGACGGCGGCGAACAGCGCGCGCAGCAATTGCACGTGGCGCATGGTGAATGCGCGAGCAGGGGCAGACATGACGGTCCAGAGTCCTCCGGGGTGTTCCTCCCAGTCTACGCGGGGGCGCGCAGCCGCGACGCCGACGGGCGTGCCGAGGGGGATTCGTGAAGCCCGGCGGATCTCCCCAGATCGACTGCCGGGCTTCACGACGTACGCAGCACGGGGGCATCACTGCGTCAGGCCGGTCTCGCAGGGTCGGGCACCCTGCCTGCGATGACGACCAAGTGACCCCACATGCCCACCCGGTCCCCTGAGGTGTGCGCGTGCGGTCGTATGCTCACTTTAGGACGGTGGTATTCACATACCGGACGGGGGCTGTGATGAGTTACGAGTATGACGAACGCAGGTCCGGCTCCGATGCTTTCGCGGCGACTCTGCGCGACGCGATCAACGCGAGGCACGTGACGCTGTCGTGGCTGCATCAGCAGCTCAACATGCGCGGGAACCGGGTGTCGATGGCGACGCTGAGCTATTGGCGTTCGGGGGCGCGCCGCCCGGAAGGTGCGCAGTCGCTCGCTGCGCTGGTCGACATCGAGGATCTCCTCTGTCTCGACGCCGGTGCGCTGCGCCGACACCTCGGCCCCACGAACAGGACCGGTCCGCTCGGACCGAATCGGTTCCCCCTGGACGAGGAGGAGCTCGAGCGCGCTGTCATGATGGCCTTCAGCGCGCTGGGCGCGTCGTACCCCGACACCTCGCGCGAGCTGACCACCCACTCCGTGACCGACGTCGACGCCGACGGGAACGTCGCCTACAGCATCACGCGCAGCATCCTGCAGTCCACGATCGGCACGATCACGGCCATTCCGTTCCTCGAGATCACGCCGGGCGTCAGCACCCCCGCGCCGATTCTGAGCGCAGTGTCGGGCGGACGCATCACCGCCCGATACTCGCACCCCGACGGCGAGGTGCACGGGGTGCTCTTCGAACTCGACGTGCCGCTGACCGCACCGGACACCGCGATGGTCGAGTGGTCGGTGACGTATCCGCCCGACTATCCGCCGATGCGCGACACCGGCCATGCGCTGGCGCAGAAGGCCAGAGAGTTGCTGGTGTGGACGCGCTTCCACCCGGATGCCGTGCCGGACTGGTGCGAGGAACGGGTCGAGACTCCGGACGGCGTCACCGTCACCGACGTGCCACTCACCCGAGGGACGTCGGTGCACCTGGTGCGTCGCGCGTTCGGCCCCGGCGCGCTCGGGCTGCACTGGGGCTACGGCCCGCGGGAGGATCAGCCGGGCTGATCGCCAGTGGCGACCGGGCGGCCCGGCGTGTTGGACCACTGGCTCCACGAGCCCGGGAAGACCCGGGCGTCGATGCCCACCTCGTGCAGGACGAGTGCCGTGTGCGCGGCCGTGACGCCGGATCCGCAGTAGGCGGCGACCGGAGTGCCGGGCGTCACCCCGATCTCGGCGAAGGACGCGAGGATCGTCTCGCGGTCGAGGATCCGCCCCGCAGCATCGAAGTGCACGGGTTCGGGGAGGTTCCGTGCGCCGGGGATGTGTCCGGCGACCGGGTCGTACGGCTCCGAGTCGCCGCGGTACCGGTCTGCCGCTCGCGCGTCGATCAGCACGCCCGACTGCGGGAACGCGGCCGTCTCGTCGATCGACAGCGCGTCGCCGCCGATCTCGTCGAGCACGACGTCGCCCTGCTCGGGCACCACGTCGTCGGTCGCGACCTCGAAGCCTTCGGCCTGCCAACCGCGGATGCCGCCGTCGAGCACCCGCACATCGACCCCGCCCTGGCGCAGCAGCCACCAGGCGCGCGCCGCGGAGATGCCCTTGAAGTCGTCGTAGGCCACGACGGTGTCGCCGGCGCGGACTCCCCAGCGACGGGCCGCGGCCTGGAGCGTGGCGGTCGACGGCAGCGGATGCCGCCCCTCCGACGGTTCGCCGTGGGTGGCGAGCTCGGTGTCGAGGGAGACGAACACGGCACCGGGGATGTGGCCCGTCAGGTAGTCGTCGTGCCCGGCCTCGGGTCGATCGAGCCGCCACCGCACGTCGATCACGCGCACGGGCGCACCTCCGCTCAGCAGGTCGTTCAGCTCGGATGCACTCACGAAGTCGCTCATCCTGCGAGGCTACCGAGTCCGCAGCGGCATCCGGTCCGTGGCCGTCTTCCGGTGTCACTTTCGAATCGCGCAGACGGTCCGATCCGACGGCCGAATCGAACCGTCTGCGCGATTCGAAGGGTGGGGGTGGGCGACTATGCTCGATCCGGCCACGTCGAGAAAGGGGCTGCGAATGCCCCTTCGGTGGATGCGGTTCCGCCCGCAGGAGGCCGCGCTCATCGCGATCACCGCGGTGTGGGGCGGCACGTTCCTGCTCGTGCACTGGGCGATGGAGCACTCGGGGCCCTGGTTCTTCGTCGGCATCCGGTTCCTGATCGCCGGGCTGATCAGCGTGGTGATCTTCCGCCGGGTGCTGCGCGGCATCCGCTGGCGCGACGTCGGCGCCGGCGTCGCGATCGGCATCATGATCTATCTCGGCTACGGACTGCAGACTCTCGGACTGCAGACCATCGACAGCAGCACCTCGGCGTTCATCACGGCGATGTACGTGCCGCTGGTGCCGCTCGCGCAGTGGGCCGTGTTCCGCAAACGCCCGCCGGCGATGGCCTTCGTGGGCGCGGGGTTGGCTTTCGTGGGGCTGCTGCTGATCGCGGGACCCGACGCCTTCGCGCTCACCCTCGGCAGGGGCGAGATCGTCACCATGATCAGCACTCTGCCCATCGCGGCCGAGATCATCCTGATCAGCCTGTTCGCCGGGAAGATCGACCTCGGCCGCATCACCGTCATCCAGCTGCTGACCGCCGGGGTGCTGGGACTGCTCACGATGCCGGTGGTGGGTGAGAACGTGCCGGAGTTCTCGTGGATCTGGGTCGGCTGCGCGGTGGGGCTGGGTGCGGCGAGCTGCCTGATCCAGCTGACCATGAACTGGGCCCAGAAGTCGGTCTCCCCCACGCGCGCGACCATCATCTACGCCGGGGAGCCGGTGTGGGCAGGGGTCATCGGCCGTGTCGCCGGAGAACGCCTGCCCGCGACCGCCCTAATCGGCGGCGCGCTCGTCGTGCTCGGCATCCTGGCCAGCGAGCTGAAGCTCGTTCGTCGGCGGCGGCGGGCGGCGCAGGCGGGCACCGAGACGACCGCACCTTCCGACGGCCAATCGCAGTTCTGACGGCCGAATCTGGCGGATCCGGCCGTCAGAACTGGATTTCACCGCACGAAGCGCGGGGTGAAGCGCGGAGCGAGGGTCGCGGACGCGCGGATGCCCGCGATGTCAGAGCGTGAGCAGCACCTTGGTGGCGCGACGCTCGTCCATGGCGCGATAGCCCTCCGCGGCATCCTCGAGCGGGAGGGTGAGGTCGAACACCTTGCCGGGGTCGATCTTCCGGTCCCAGATGAGCTGGATCAGCTCGGGGAGGAAGCGACGCACCGGAGCCGGGCCGCCGTGCAGGTGCACGCCGGAGAAGAACAGTTCCTCGCCGGGCAGTGCCACCTCGTGCGAGACACCGACGTAGCCGACATGTCCGCCGGGGCGGGTCGAGCGGATGGCCTGCATCATCGACTCCTGCGTACCGACCGCCTCGATGACCGAGTGCGCGCCGAGCCCGTTCGTGAGCTCCTTGATGCGCGCCACCCCCTCGTCTCCGCGCTCCTCGACGATGTCGGTGGCGCCGAACTCGCGCGCGAGTGCCTGCCGGTCGGCGTGCCGGCTCATCGCGATGATCCGTTCGGCGCCGAGTTCGCGGGCAGCGAGGATGCCGAGCAGGCCCACCGCTCCGTCGCCGACGACGGCGACCGTCTTGCCGGGTCCCGCCTCAGCGGCGACCGCCGCGAACCACCCCGTGCCGAGAACGTCGGATGCCGCGAGCAGCGAGGGGATCAGGTCGGCGTCGGGCTGCCCGGGCGTGACGACGAGCGTGCCGTCGGCGTGCGGGATCAGCGAGTACTCGGCCTGCGTGCCGTACCTGCCCATCGGGACGACGTGCACGCAGCGGGACTGGTAGCCGGCCTGACAGATCTCGCAGGTGTTGTCCGAGGCCATGAAGGAGCCGACCACGAAGTCGCCGACCTTCAGGGTCTGCACCTCGTCGCCGATCTCCTCGACGACGCCGACGTACTCGTGACCCATCGGCGTGTGGTCGACGTCGTCGTCACCGCGGTACGGCCACAGGTCCGACCCGCAGATGCAGGTCGCGGCGAGCCGGATGACGGCATCCGTCGGCCGGGTGATCGTCGGCTTCTCGCGCTCCTCCACCCGGACGTCGCCGGGGGCGTACATGACTACTCCACGCATTCGTGCTGCTCCTTCTGTCGTGTGGATCCAGTCAACGCCCATTCCGTCCCGGGTGGGAGGCCCTGTCGGGGCACCCCTCGGATCGCGGTCCACGGGAATAGTTCGTCGAGCGGCGCGTTGCACCCGACATGATTGAAACTTCAACCGTCGCTCCGGTCGCCACGGAACGCACCCGCGTCCGCGTGCCGCTGCGCTTCGGCGACGGCTTCTCCACCACCGCAGACGTCGTCACCTTCGACGGCCTGGTCGACGGCCGCGAGCACCTGCTGCTCGGCCTCGGCGACTGGCGCGCGGCACTCGAACGCGCCGTCGACGGCGGGGATGCACCGCTCGTCCGCCCGCACAGCGAGTGCCTGACCGGCGACGTCTTCGGCTCGGAGCGCTGCGACTGCGGCCCCCAGCTGCGCGAGGCCGTCGAGCGCATCGCCGACGAAGGCGGCTTCCTGCTGTACCTGCGCCAGGAGGGTCGCGGCATCGGCCTGTACGCCAAGCTCGACGCCTACGCGCTGCAGGATGCCGGACTCGACACCTATGAGGCGAACGTCGCCCTGGGGCACGGCGAGGACGAGCGCGACTACACCGTCGCCGCGCAGATGCTGAACGCGATCGGCGTCGACGGCATCCGTCTGCTGAGCAACAACCCCGACAAGGCCGTGCAGCTCGAGTCACTCGGCATCCGCGTGACCGAGCGGGTGCGCACCGAGGTGCACCTGTCGGAGGCCAACTCCCGCTACCTGCAGGCCAAGCGGGACCACACCGCGCACACGCTCGACCTGTCGGCGGCGTGACACAGGAGTGACACGCGAGGAGGGCACCATGACCGCGGAGCCGCAGCATCCGCGTCGACTCGACGACGGCGAGATGGCGACCTGGCTCCCCGTCATCCGGTTCGTCCAACTGCTCCCGCAGGTGCTCGACCGCACCCTGAAAGAAGAGGTCGGGCTGAATCACGCCCGCTACGCGATCCTCATCACCCTTGCCGGGCAGGGTGAGGGCACGGTCACGATGACGGAGCTCGCCCGTATCGCCGGACTCAGTCGCTCACGGCTGAGCCATGCCCTGGACTCGCTCGAGGAGCGCGGCTGGGTGGAACGCACCTCGTGCAGCTCCGACAAGCGCACGCTCTCGGCCACCCTGACCGCCGAGGGTCGCGAGATGCTGCGCACGGCCGCGCCGGTGCACGTCGGGCAGGTGCGCGAGCTGGTGCTGGACCCGCTCACGGATGAGGAGCGCGAGCAGCTCGGGGCGATCCTCGGCAAGCTCCTGCCCGGCGTGACCGCGGCACTGTAGCTCCCTCCCTGCCCGGTACCGCCAGTACCTCCCTCGTCCGAGCCGGAAGGCGTAGCGTCGGAGCATGGACACCCGCAGCGAGGTGCGCGAATTCCTCTCGACGAGGCGCGCCCGCATCACCCCCGACCAGGCGGGCCTGCCCGTATTCGGCGGCAACCGCCGCGTTCCGGGACTGCGCCGCGAAGAGGTCTCGCTGCTCGCGGGCGTCAGCGTCGACTACTACACGCGCCTCGAACGCGGCGACCTGTCCGGGGCTTCCGACAGCGTGCTCGACGCCCTCGCCAGGGCGCTGCAGCTCGACGAAGCCGAGACGGCGCACCTGTTCGACCTCGCCCGCGCCGCGAACGCCTCACCGATCGTGCGGACTCCGCGGAAGAAGCCCGGTGAGCTGCGCGCCAGCATCCTCCGTCTGCTCGATGCGATGATCGAGGCCCCGGCGGTGGTGCGCAACAACTACTTCGACTACCTCGCCGCCAATGCGCTGGGCCGTGCCCTCTACGCTCCGGTGTTCGCTCAGCCGAAGCCGAACAGTGCACGCTTCGCCTTCCTCGACCCGGCCGCGCAGGACTTCTACCCCGAGTGGGATCGCAACACCCGGGAGCTGGTCGCGGCGATGCGGGGCGAGGCGGGACGTGACCCGTTCGACCGGAAGCTGACCGACCTCGTCGGCGAGCTCTCGACGAGGAGCGAGCGGTTCCGCACGCTGTGGGCCGCCCACGATGTGCGCTTCCATCGGACGGGCGTGAAACGCATCGCGCATCCGGTGGTCGGCGAGATCGAGTTGACCTACGAGGCGTTCGCGCTGCCCGCAGACCCCGGGCTGCACCTGTCGACGTACACGGCCGAGCCGGGGACGCCTTCGGCCGACAAGCTCCGGATGCTCGCCAGTTGGGCGGCGACCGAGGCGGCAGCATCCGAAGCAGCGGCACCCGACGCCGCTTCCGACCGCACCGCCGGCCGCGCCGACGCCTGAGCAGGCAGCGGTTCTGCTCTGAGCAGAACAGCTCGAACCCGCCGGATGCCGCGGTTTATCGTGAGGCATGGCCGACCTGATCTCGTTCCCGCGCACCCCTCGCACCGATCGCCCGAAGTCGAACGGTCCCGAGCCGCTGTGGCGTCAGCTGCTGGGCGACCAGCTGCGTCGCCGCCGACACGACCGCGACGAGACCCTCACCGAGACAGCGGAGAAGGCTGGTGTCTCGCCGCAGTACCTCTCCGAGGTCGAGCGAGGACTGAAGGAGCCGTCGAGCGAGATGATCGCGGCGATCGCCGGTGCACTCGATACGAGCCTGATCGACCTCACGAGCGCCGTGGCCGATGACCTGCGCGCGGCCGCGGAGCCGGCATCCGCTGCGGTCTCGGTCTCGGTGTCGCGCGGCTCCTTCGCCCTCGCCGCCTGACCCGCCCGAGCCGCCTGACCCGCCCCTTTCGGTACCGCCTGACCCGCCCTTTCGGTGCCACCTGTCGGGAGAATTCACGGATGTCGGGAGTAACCACGGCGTGTCTCCGGACATCCGTGCGTCCTCCCGACATCCGTCCGAGGGAAGCGTCCCCCGGAGGGGTCAGGCCCGCGGGCCGAGCACCGTGTCGATCAGTCCGTAGTCCAGCGCCGCGGATGCCGTGAACACCCGGTCGCGGTCGGTGTCGGCGCGGAGCTCTGCGACCGTGCGGCCGCTGTGCCTGGCGAGGATCTCCTCCATGTCGGAACGCACCCGCACCACCTCGTCGGCCGCGAGGATCAGGTCGGGGATCGCGCCGCGCGACTGCCCGGCCGGCTGATGCAGCACGATGCGGGCGTGGGCCAGAGCGGCACGCTGCCCCGATGCTCCGGCGGCGACGAGCAGCGCGGCCGGGCCGATCGCCTGCCCGACGCACGTCGTCGCGATGGCGGGACGGATGTGCTGCATCGTGTCGTAGATCGCCAGCGCCGCCCCCGGATCGCCGCCCTCGCTGTTGATGTAGAACTGGATGCCGCTCTCCGGACTGTCCGCGTCGAGGTGCAGCAGCTGCGCGATGAGGGCGTTCGCGACCCCCGCATCGATGCCCGTGCCGAGGTAGATGACGCGCTCGGCGAGCAGGTGGGAGTAGACGTCCATGATGCGCTCGCCCCGCGGATGCTGCGCGATGACGTTCGGGATCGAGTACGTGCTCATGCGTTCACCCCCAGTCCGACGCGCGCGCGTTGTCGCGGCATCACCTCGGCGATCGAGGCCACGACCCCGTCGATGAAGCCGTACTCCTGCGCCTGGGCCGCGGTGTACCAGCGGTCGTGCAGCGAGTCCTCGAAGATGCGGTCGAGGGGCTGGCCGGTGTCTGCCGAGATGAGACCCAGCACCGTGTCGCGCATGTGCCGCAGGTCATCGGCTTGCGTCTCGATCTCGCCCGCGGAACCGCCGATGCCGGCCGAACCCTGATGCATGAGGATGCGCGCGTGCGGAAGCGCCCGCCGCTTGCCGGGGGTGCCGGCGGAGAGCAGGAACTGCCCCGCACTGCAGGCGAGTCCGAGGGCGAGGGTGGCGACGTCGTTGGGGATCAGCCGCATGATGTCGCGGAGCGCGAGCATCGACGGCACCGAGCCGCCGGGCGAGTGGATCCAGAGGGCGATGTCGGCGACCGGGTCCTCGGCCGACAGCGCAAGCAGCTGCGTCATCAGCAGCGTGCCGTTGTCGTCGTCGAGCGCACCGTCGAGCACGAGCACCCGCTCGTGGAACAGCGCGCGCCGGGCCTCGGGGCCGAACTGCGGGATGGAGGGGTTTTCTTCGCTCATGCCCCCAGCATCCGTCGCCGCCGCACGCGATCGGCCGGATTCTGCCCTGAGCCGCTCTGCCCTGAGCGGATGCCGGTGGGACGGCATCCGCTCAGGCAGCGGTGGGAGGGGTGGGGTCAGGCGGCGAGGGCGAGGGAGCGGCGGTGGCTGACGCGGTGACCGACCCAGAAGCCGATCGCGATCAGGCCGGCGAGCGCGATGCCGAGGATCCAGGGCAGCATCGACGGGGCGACTCCGGCCGTGGCGGTGGCGAGCGTGCCCGATCCTTCCGCGATCAGGCCGTTGCCCTCGGCCAGGTCGGCGGCGCCGGCTTCGAGCTTGTCGCCGCCGGCTGCGAGGTCTCCCGAGCCCTGCGCCACGGCATCGGCTCCGGTCGCCAGCTTTCCGATGCCCTCGTCGAGGTCGCCGGCACCGGACTGGAGGGTGCCGACCCCCGTGGCGAGCGTGCTCGCGCCGTCGTTCAGCCGGGTCGCACCGGCGCTGAGGTTCGAGGTGCCGGCGTACAGCGAGGAGGCTCCGGAGGACAGCGTCTGCAGTCCCGTTGCCAGCTTGGCCGCGCCGGCCGAGAGCTGCGCGGTGCCGGATTTCAGCGTCTGCGCCCCGGTCGCGAGGGCGGGGGCCGCCTCCGGAGCGACGAGGGCGACGGTTCCGGGCCACCCCTTCGACGGGTCGCCGTTCACGATCGCCCCCACACCGGCGGTGACGCTCGTCGCACCGTCTGCGGCGCCGATGAGCCCCTGCGCGAGGGCGGGGGCCGCATACGTCGGTGCCGCCATGGCGTCCACCTGCTGATCCACGCCGGCCGCGAGGCGCGCGAGCGCCTGCAGCGTCGGGTTCTCGGGGTCGGCCGCGAGCAGTCCGGCGAGACCGTCGGCGAGCTGTTGGGAGTTGCCCGGCGCGGAGGCTGCGAGGCCTTCGAGGGCAATCTTCGTGTCGGGGTGGGCGAGGGTCTGCACCGAGGGGGTCACGCCCGCCGTCAGCGCGTTCCTCAGTTTGGTCGCACCGTCGAGCACGGCGTTCGTGTACTGATGAGCACCGTCGACCCCGGCCGCGAGCTTCGCTGCTCCCGTCGCGACGGTCTGCGCTCCGGCATCCGCCTTCACGAGCTTCGACGCGAGCTCCTGCGCTCCGGCGAGCGCAGTCTGGGCTCCCCCGCTGATCCTGCCCGCGCCGTCGACGGCCGAGGCGGCACCTGCGGCGAGACTTCCGGCGCCCTCCGCGAGTGTGGTCGCGCCGGCTGCCGCCTTCGTCGCACCGTCGCTCACCTTCTGCGATCCGTTCTTCGCGCTGGCCGCACCGGATGCGAGGTCGCCGCTACCCTCGGCGAGTCGGTCGGCGCCGTCCGAGAGATCGGTGGCACCGGCGGCGAGTTCGGCCGAACCGCCCTTCGCCGAGGTCGTGCCGTCGGCCAGTTCGGAGGCGCCGGCGGCGATCTTGTTCGTCACCACGAAGAACAGGATCACCATCGCGGCCAGCAGCAGGCTGAGCACGATCACGGCGATGCGCATGCCGTTGCCGTGCGCGTGGGGTTTCGTACTCGTCATCGAGGACTCCCGGGGGTCAGTGGCGTCGTTGCCACGGGTGACTGTATGGGCGCGCCGGTACACGACCCGCGGATTTGCCGCTCGAAACCAAGTCTCAGAGTCGCTGGCACTCAGTTTCTTGTGGCGAGTCCACAAACGGCGCCCGTGGCGGTCCGTCGTCGCCCCGAAAACGCCTCGTAACATCGCGGACTCACGCCCGGCCTACTCTCATGCCCATGGCGAAGCAGAAGGCACCGGCCTGGCAGTGGTCGGAAGACGGACTCAACTTCCGCACCCGCAAGTGGGTGCGGCCCGAGGATCTCAACGCGAACGGCTCCCTCTTCGGCGGGAGCCTGCTGAAGTGGATCGACGAAGAGGCGGCGATCTACGCGATCGTGCAGCTGGGCAACTACCGCGCGGTCACCAAGCACATCTCGGAGATCAACTTCGAGGCATCGGCGGTGCAGGGCGACCTGATCGAGATCGGCCTGCAGGCCACGCACTTCGGCACGACGTCACTGACGATGCGCGCGGTCGCCCGCAACATGATCACGCGCAAGCGCATCCTCACGATCGAGAAGATCGTGTTCGTCAGCCTCGATGAGGACGGAGTGCCGACCCCGCACGGCTACCGCGAGATCACCTACGACCGTGACCGGATGCCGACCGAGCACAGCACGACCGGGACGATCCGACTCCCCTCGCTCTGACCGCCGCGACCGCGAACCGCCCGAACCGCCCGAACCACCCCGCTATGTGCGAACGGCCCCCCTGCGCGCGTCACTCATGGGGGTGGCTCGGACGGAGAGGGGTGGCTCGGTTGGCGAAGACGCCGCCGCGAACGCCTGCGCGAGATCGGCGATCAGGTCATCGACGTCCTCGAGGCCGATCGACAGACGCAGCACATCGGCGGACGGGCGGGCTTCGGGCGGCACCGGGCGGTGGGTGAGCGCGGCCGGATGCTGGATCAGCGAGTCCACCCCGCCGAGCGAGACGGCGTGCGTGAACAGGCTCGTCGCGGTCGTGACGGCGGATGCTGCGGCGAAGCCGCCCCGCATCCGCATCGCGATCATCGCGCCCGTGCCGCGCATCTGCCGTTCCAGGATGCCCCGCGGGTCTCCGTCGAGCCCCGGATAGAAGACCTCGGCGACCTCGGGACGGTCGATCAGCCACTGCACCACCCGCCGCGCGCTCTCCTGCTGGTGCCGCACCCGCACCGGCAGGGTCGTGAGACCGCGGTGCAGCAGGTACGCCCCGAGCGGATGCAGAAGCCCCCCGGTCACCGCCCGCACGCGGCGCAGCGCCTCCGCGGTCTCTTCGCTGCAGGCGACGACTCCGGCGATCACATCGCCGTGGCCGCCGAGGTATTTGGTCGCGCTGTGCAGTGACATCGCGGCACCCAGGTCGATCGGGTTCTGCAGGATCGGGGTCGCGAACGTGTTGTCGACGACGACCGGCACCGAACCTGCCTGGCGCACCACTTCGGCGATGTCGGCGATGTCGAGCGTGGGGTTCGCGGGGGTCTCGACGACCACGAGCCCGGTGTCGGACCGCATGGACGCGGCCACCTCATCGGGGTGGCAGTACGTGGTCTCGACGCCGAGCAGTCCGGACCCGAGCAGGTGGTCGGTGCCGCCGTAGAGCGGACGCACCGCGACGACGTGGCGTGCGCCCGTCGCCCCCGTGTGCGCGAGGATCACGGCGGTCATCGCGGCCATCCCCGAGGCGAAGGCCACCGCGGCCTCCGCGTGCTCGAGCTCGGCGAGGGCCTCTTCGAAGCGGGCGACCGTCGGATTCCACAGCCGCGCGTAGACCATGCTGCCCTCGGCGGGCGGGCGGCCGCCCGTGGCCATCGCCTCGTAGGAGTCTCCGCCGCGCTCGATGTCGGGGAGCGGGTTGGTGGTCGACAGGTCGATCGGCAGCGCGTGGACCCCGAGACCCTCGAGATCGGAGCGCCCGCTGTGGACGGCGACGGTGTCGGGATGCAGCGGTGCAGTCATGTCTCCACGTTGCCGGAATCACGGCATCGGCGCAGGAAGTCGACAGAACACGCAATCGATTCGGCATCCAACGCTATTCTGTGCAGCATCCGGCGTCCGAAAGGGGAGCACATTGGCGAAAGCACAACTCGACGAGACGGATCTCGAGCTGCTGGCGATCCTCACTCGGGATGCCGAGACGACCAACAAGGCCCTGGCGCATCGCCTCGGCCTCGCCGAGTCGACGTGCGCGCATCGGGTGCGGGCGCTGCGTGAGCGGGGCGTCATCCGCGACACCCGCATCCGCATCGACGGGGCGGCTCTCGGCTTCCCCCTGCAGGCGATCATCAAGGTGCGCCTCGCCAACCACACCGGCGCCAAGGTGACGGCGCTGTTCGATGCGCTCGCCGACATCCCGCGGGTGCTGCAGGTCTTCCACGTCGCCGGCGTCGACGACTTCCTGGTGCACGTGGCCGTGCAGGATGCGACGGCACTGCGTGACATCGTGCTCGAGCACATCACGGTGCACCCGGTCGTGCGCGGCACCGAGACCCAGCTCGTGTTCGAGCTGCGCGACGGCCCCGGCGTGCTCCCCCGCTGACCCCGGACCTGCCTCGCCTGCCTTCCGGTCGCACCCTTACCCTTCCTCCATGCCACCGCCTTCGTTCCGGTCGCACCCTTCCTCCGTGCCAGCGCCTGCGTTCCGGTCGCACCCTTCCTCACGTACCAGCGCCTTCGTTCCGGTCGCACTTTCTGTCGCCCCGCGCGCGCGAAGGCGGCACGAACTGCGACCGGAACGGGCGAAGCGCAACACGAGGCGGCAGGAACTGCGACCGGAACGGGCGAAGCTCAACACGAGGTGGCAGAGACTGCGACCGGAACCAGCGAAGCGCGACCGGAACGGGCGAAGCTCGACGGACGGTGCGCGAAGATGGAACGCACGCCAGCAAGGGAGCACCATGAGCCGCAGCGCCACCACCGCCACGCACACCATCCGCGAGATGCGCGACTTCCTCTTCGCGAACGCCACCGACTACGCCGCAGCCCGCGCCGGTTTCACCTGGCCCGAGGCCCCGGAGTTCAACTTCGCGCTCGAGTGGTTCGACGTCATCGCCGGCGAGAACCCCGACCGTCCCGCGGTGCAGATCGTCGAGGCCGACCTGAGCCTGCGCACCTGGACGTACGGCGAGCTCTCGACGCGCTCCGATCAGGTCGCGGCCTGGCTCACCACCCTCGGCATCCGCCGCGGCGACCACGTGATCGTGATGCTCAACAACACGATCGAGCTGTGGGAGGTGATGCTGGCGATCACCAAGATCGGCGCCGTATCGATCCCGACCTCGACGCTGCTCTCCGCCTCCGATCTCGCCTACCGCGTCGAACACGGTCGCGCCGGCGCGGTGGTCACCCTCGGCCCGCTCGCCGACCGTCTCGCGGACATCGCCCCCGGCATCCTCCGCATCGGCGTGGGCGACGGCATCCCGACGGAGTGGGCACGCTTCGCCGACTCGGCCACCGCTCCGACCGCCTTCGAGCCCGACGGTCCGACCCCCGCGACCGACACCGCGCTGCTCTACTTCACCTCGGGCACCACGAACCGGCCGAAGCTGGTGCAGCACACGCACGTCTCGTACCCGGTCGGGCACCTGTCGACCATGTGGTGGCTCGGGGTGCGGCCCGACGACGTGCACCTCAACATCTCATCCCCCGGCTGGGCGAAGCACGCCTGGTCGAGCTTCTACTCGCCGTTCCTGGCCGAGGCGACCGTGTTCGTCTACAACTACGACCGGTTCGACGCGAACACCCTGATGCAGGTGATGGACACGCATCACGTCTCGACCTTCTGCGCGCCGCCGACCGTGTGGCGGATGCTGATCCAGGCCGACCTCGCCCGTCTCACCCACCCGCCGCGCGAACTGGTCGGCGCGGGCGAGCCACTGAACCCCGAGGTCATCGACCGGGTGCGCGATGCCTGGGGCGGCACGATCCGCGACGGCTTCGGGCAGACCGAGATGACGGCCTGCATCGGCAACTCCCCCGGTCAGCCCGTCAAGGTCGGCTCGATGGGACGCCCGCTGCCCGGCTACCCCGTCGTGCTGCTCGATCCGGTCACCGGAGAGGTCGTCGAGAGCGAGGGGGAGATCGCGCTCGACCTGTCGCAGCCGCCGCTCGGACTCATGGCGGGCTACTACGACGACCCGGAGAAGACCGCGGAGTCACGGGTGGGTGGCTTCCATCACACCGGCGACATCGCGGTGCGCGACGACGACGGCTACCTGACGTACATCGGTCGCTCGGACGACGTGTTCAAGGCCTCCGACTACAAGATCTCGCCGTTCGAACTCGAGTCGGTGCTGCTCGAGCACGACCTGGTGATCGAGGCGGCCGTGATCCCGAGTCCCGACCCGACACGGCTGGCCGTGCCGAAGGCGTACGTGTGCCTGACCCCGGATGCCGCCGTGCGCGCGGAGGATGCCGCCCGCGCGATCTTCACCTACGCGCACGACCGCCTGTCGTCGCACCTGTGGGTGCGGATCATCGAGTTCGTGCCGGAGCTGCCGAAGACGATCTCCGGCAAGATCCGCCGCGTCGAGCTGCGCGCACGAGAGGCGGCGCGGGTCGAATCCGGTGATGAGACCGGGCAGCACCGCGACCGCGACTACCGCTGAGCGCTCAGGGCACGACCGGTATCGACGCCGTCGCAGGAGACTTCGTCGTGAGCGGCGACTTCGACACCGCGGCCGGCTTGGCCGTGGACACGGCCTGCGGCAGCGTGTCGACCGCAAGAGCGTCGGTCCGCCCGACTCCGCCCGCGCTCATGATGGCCCGCACGACTCCGCCGATCACGAGCATCCCCACGAGTGAGGCGCACGCCAGTATCAGCGGCAGCCACTGCTGTGCGAACGACGCGGTGACACTCATCAGTGCGCCCACGATCCACACGCCGACCGCGCCCCCCACGAGCCCTCCGGACCCGCGGATCACGGCCACCGCGGCGACGATCGCACAGGCACCGGCGATCGCCGCGCCCACGTACCCGATCGGCACCATCACCTCGGCCAAATCGTTGGCCACTCTCATTGTCGTCATGACGACCCCCCGGTCCAGCGGAAACTCCGCTACCTCGACACTAGAAGTGTGTCGTGGAAAGGCCATCCGTCTCAAGTCCCATCCGCATCATCCTGCAGACGGAGATCTCGCGGCGTGGAATCGGGTGCGGCGAGGGGTCAGCGGCGGCTCGGCCACCGCAGGCGACGGGCGCGGAGGACGCGCACCGGCTGGGTGACGACGGCATCCACGACCATCGAGCCGTCGGTCGGGCCGACGATCGCGATCGCCGAGGTCTCGGTGGCCTCGGCCGGTGCGACCGGAAGCCGGCCGAGCTCGCGGTGCGCACGCACATAGGCCGGGACCAGCAGCACGATCGCGCCGATCCAGGCGAGCGGGTTGCTCAGCGCGACGCCGTCGAACCCGATCCACGCGCCCAGCACGATGGCCGCGCCCACGCGCATCACCAGCTCGATCACGCCGGTCACGGTCGGCACGAGCGTGTGCCCGAGCCCCTGCAGCGCGCCGCGCAGCACGAACAGCATGCCGAGCGCCCAGTAGCCGCAGCCGTTGATGATGAGCATCCGGTGGGCCATGTCGACCACCTCGTCGGACCCCGCACCGATGAACAGTCGCACCATCGGGGCGCCGAACGCGATCAGCAGGCCGCCGAGCACCACACCGGCTCCCACGGCCATCCAGGTCGCCTCGACGACCCCGCGACGGATGCGATCGGGGCGACGGCCACCGTGGTTCTGCGCGGCGTACATCGAGACCGCGAGGCCCAGCGATGACAACAGCGCGACGGCGAGGCTGTCGACCCGGGAACCGGTCGTGTAGGCGGCGACCGCGTCAGCCCCGAGGGTGTTCAGCGCGACCTGCACCGTGAGCGTGCCGATCGCGATGATCGACGCCTGGAAGCCCATGGGCAGGCCGAGGCGCAGGTGCTCGGAGATGTCGTCGCGACGGATCCGCCAGTCGGCCCGACGCAGGTGCAGCATCGGCAGGCGGCGGCGCACGAACTCGAGACACAGGGCGACCGAGACGGCCTGGGCGACGACCGTCGCGAGCGCGGCTCCGCCCACTCCCCACTCGAGCGGGCCGACCATCAGCACGACGAGCCCGACGTTCAGCGCGCACGAGACGGTGAGGAACACCAGCGGTGTCTTGGAGTCGCCGATCGCGCGGATGATCGCGGACAGGTAGTTGAAGAACATCGTCGCGCTGGCACCGAGGAAGCTGATCTGCGTGAAGATCGTGGCCTCGGCCATCAGCTCCGGTGGCGTCTGCAGCAGGGTGAGGATCGGGCCGGCCAGGAGAGGAGCGGCGACCGTCAGGATCACGCTCGTGATGGCACTGAGGAGCACTCCCGTGGCCACCGAGCGGCGCACGGCCGCATCATCGCGCGCCCCGAAGGCCTGGGCGATGGGGATCGCGAATCCACTCGTCAGACCCCAGGCGAATCCGAGCAGCAGGAACAGCAGGCTGCCGGTCGCACCCACCGCCGCGAGGGAGGTGACGCCGAGGTGCCGTCCGACGACGATCGCGTCGGCGAACTGGTACAGCTGCTGCACCACGTTGCCGAGGAGCAGCGGGATGGAGAAGGCGAGGATGACGCGCCACGGGCGGCCCGTGGTGAGGGAGGTGGCCATGAAGGAGCGGCTCGCAGAACTGAGGGGATGGATCGGGGCCGAACCAGACTATCGAATCGATTCGGCGAAGTGGTATCCCAGATCTCGATTCTGTCGCTCGGCATGGTGAAAGGTACCGTCGGAGCGACACCGTCGACGCAGACCGGAGGACGAGAGTGACGAAGCAGTATTCGGGGGGAACCGGAAGCCAGAGCGATGCCGGAGCCGTTGAGGAGGAGGAGCATCTGCGGCGAGCGCTGAGCAACCGCCACATCCAGCTGCTCGCGATCGGCGGAGCGATCGGGACCGGCCTGTTCATGGGCAGCGGCAAGACGATCTCGGTGGCAGGACCGTCGGTGATCTTCGTCTACATGATCATCGGCTTCATGCTGTTCTTCGTCATGCGGGCGATGGGCGAGCTGCTGCTGTCGAACCTGAAGTACAAGTCGTTCAGCGACTTCGCGAGCGATCTGCTCGGGCCGTGGGCGGGATTCTTCACCGGATGGACCTACTGGTTCTGCTGGGTGGTCACCGGCGTCGCCGACGTGATCGCGATCGCCGGATACACGGATGCGCTCATCCCCGGCATCCCGCTGTGGATCCCGGGCGTCCTCGTGATCGTGATCCTCCTCGCGCTGAACCTGCCGACCGTCGCCGCGTTCGGCGAGATGGAGTTCTGGTTCGCCCTGATCAAGATCGTCGCGATCGTGGCGCTCATCATCACCGGGCTCGTGATGATCTTCACCGGTTTCCAGCACGACGCGGGGACCGCCAGCTTCTCGAACCTGTGGGACCACGGGGGCATGTTCCCGCACGGCTTCATGGGCTTCGTCGCCGGCTTCCAGATCGCCGTGTTCGCGTTCGTCGGGGTCGAGCTGGTCGGCACGGCGGCCGCCGAGACCAAGGATCCGAAGCGCAACCTGCCGAAGGCGATCAACGCCATCCCGATCCGCATCCTTCTGTTCTACGTGGGCGCACTCATCGTGCTGATGGCGGTGACCCCGTGGACCGAGTACGTCGCCGGGGAGAGCCCGTTCATCGCGATGTTCGCCCTCGCCGGGCTCGGCATCGCGGCGACGGTGGTGAACCTGGTCGTGCTCACCTCGGCCATGTCGAGCGCCAACTCCGGCATCTACTCGACCTCGCGCATGGTGTTCGGCCTCGCGCAGGACGGCGACGCCCCGCGGATCTTCGGCCGGCTCTCGCGCCGCCGCGTGCCGCAGAACGCCCTGTTCCTCTCGTGCATCCTGCTGCTGTCCGGCGTGGTGCTGCTGTACGCGGGCAAGGACATCGGCACCGCCTTCGACATGGTGACCACGGTCTCGGCACTGTGCTTCATGTTCGTGTGGACGATCTTCCTGTGCAGCTACCTCGTGTACCGACGCACCCGCAAGGACAAGGTCGCGGCATCCACGTTCCGGATGCCGGGCGGGGTGTTCATGGTCTATGTGGTGCTCGCGTTCTTCGTGTTCATCCTGTGGGCGCTGACGACGCAGCCCGACACGCTGACCGCGCTGCTGGTGACGCCGATCTGGTTCGTGCTGCTGTTCGTGGCATGGCTGTTCGTGCGGAAGTCGCCGAACCACCTCTCACGCCATGCGGCGCACATCGCCCACCTCCGCGACGACTCGGTGGAGGCCGACACGGACTGAGCTCGGGCGGCCTCGGTTCACAACTCAGGCCGCGACGGCGGAGGCGGCGGCGGGTGCGGCGGGTGCGGCGGCGAACAGGCGCTTGCGCAGGGCGAGGAACAGCAGCACCATGCCGGCGCTGAGCAGGATGTGCCCCATCCCGGCGATGCCGGCGATCATGCTCGACGACTCCTGGCCGAGCACCGTGAGGCAGCCGTGCCAGACCATCATGGCCGACGTCAGCACGAGGCCCGCGTTGTACAGCCAGAAGAACCAGCTGAACAGGCGGCTCTCGGAGAGCGCGAACACCTTCTCCAGCAGCAGGACGATCAGCAGCACGACGAAGCCCAGCACGAGCAGGTGCGTGTGCACGAGCCCCAGCTGCGTCGACTCCCCCTCGGGGAAGTCGTTGATCTTGGTGAACTCCCGGTAGAAGAGTCCGGAGGCGACGCCCACCAGCATGTAGGCGAACGCAGCGGAGAAGAGGCGGCGCATCGGGTTCCTTTCGGTCTGATTCCAGCCTCGGCGCAGCGGCCTCGGCCGGGATCCATCGAACGGTTGAGATGCGTGGCGGTCCTGGGACTGAGGAAGCCGGCTCAGAGGAGCCCGGTGTCGCGGGCGATCGCGATGGCACGGGCGCGACTGTCGGCGCCGAGCTTCTCGAACACGTGCACGAGGTGCGTCTTCACGGTCGCCTCGGTCACGAACAAGGTCTTCGCGATCTCGCGGTTCGATGCGCCCGTGTCGAGCAGCCGGAGCACGTCGAGCTCCCGGTCCGTGAGCCGCACCCGCGGCGCGCGCATGACCTGCACGACCCGCTCGCTGAGCTCGGGAGTGAGCACGAGTCCGCCGGACGCGGCCTGCCGGATCGCCCGCACGATGTCGTCGGGCGCCACGTCTTTGAGCAGGTAGCCGGCCGCTCCCGCCTCGATCGCGCCGAGGATCTCGGCGTCGCGGTCGAACGTCGTCAGGATCAGCACCGCGGGGGCCGGATGCTGCGCGCGCAGGGCCGCCGTCGTCTGCACACCGTCCATGCCCTCGCCGAGCCGCAAGTCGCAGAGCACCACGTCGGGGTGCAGGTGCCGCGCGAGGGCGACGGCCTCTTCGCCGGATGCCGCCTCGCCGACCACCTCGACGTCATCGCGACGGTCGAACAGCGAGCGCACTCCGGCGCGGACGATGGGGTGGTCGTCGACGAGCAACACACGCACGGGAGTCATCCCTCGCCCTCCGTTCCACGCCTCACCGACGCCGCACCGCCGAACGGGACGTGCGCCGAGAGGGCGGTCCCGTCGCCCGGGGCGCTCTCGACGTCGAGTCCGCCGCCGAGCTCCCGCAGCCGCGCTCGCATCGAGCGCAGCCCGTAGCCGCCGCCCTGCCCGGCCATCCCGCCCTGAGCATCCCATCGCGTCGCGTCGAACCCGATGCCGTCGTCGACGATGTCGAGTCGCACCGCATCCCCGGCATCGGCCAGGGTCACCACCACGCGCGACGCGGATGCGTGCGAGCGGACGTTCGCGAGGGCCGACTGCGCCGTCCGCAGCAGGGCGACCTCGGCGTCGATGCCGAGTGACGGCAGGTCGTCGTCGGCGTGCAGGGTCGTCGCGATCCCGGTCTCGTCGGTCAGGCGCTCCAGCATCCGGGCGAGGGCGTCGCCGAGAGCCGTGGATTCGAGCTCTGCCGGCATCAGCGCGTTCACGATGCGTCGCGCATCGGCCATCCCCTCCGCGGCGAGCGCCCCGATCTGCTCGAGGGCACGGGTGCGCTGCGCCGGATCGTCCGCCTCCAGCGCCGAGCGCGCCAGCATCCCGATCGACGACACACTCTGGGCGACCGTGTCGTGGATGTCGCGCGAGACCCGGGTGCGCTCCTCACTCGCCCCGGACTCGCGCTGAGTGCGGGCGAGCTCATCCTGCAGGGCGGCCATCTCCTCCTGGGTCGCCACGAGCGAGGCGATCAGCCGACGTCGCTCACGCCCGTCGCGCACGAGTTCGAGGTACCCGCGGGAGATCCCCAGCGCGAAGACACCGCCCACCAGCGGTCCGATCACGTTCGCGTAGCTCGTCGTGCCGGTGTGGAGCAGCGGGGCGCTCACGACGACCGCGAGGATCGCGACGCTCAGCAGCAGCGCCCATCGCAGCCGCATCACGAATCCGGCGAGCAGCCAGAGCGGGAAAGCCAGCCATACGAACTCCGGCGAGAAGACGACCGCTCCGAGCCAGATGAGCGTCAGCCCGAGCAACCACCAGGTGGCCAGACGGCGGTCGGAAATGCGCTCGCTGAGCAGCAGCCCTCCGCCGTACCAACCGAGGAACACGAGCGAGAGCGCGAGGACCCACGGCAGCGGCACGCCGTCGAGGGCCGCACGCCACGCGCCGATCGCGAGCAGCACCACCGTGATGACGGCCTGGCCGATACGGATGGATCCGACCAGGCTCGCCCACGTGCGCGGGGTACCGCGGGCCGGCGACCCGGTGGACGGCGACTCGGTGGGCGGCATGCTGACATTCTTCCTCCGACGGGCCGCGCGCGCCTCCATCGTTCGATCGATCCGGGTGGCCAGGGAGGCTCCGGCCAGCGGGGTTCCGTCAGGCCCTCCCTCGCCGCGGACGCCGCGCGTAGCGTCGGTTCCACGGCCGCGAATCACCTCCGCGGCCACGACGAAGGGACCACTCATGCACACTCGCACTCTCGGACAGGGACTCCAGGTCTCGGCGATCGGACTCGGCTGCATGGGGATGTCGCAGAGCTACGGCCCGAACCCCGGCAGCCGCGACGACATGATCGCGGTGCTGCGCTCGGCGGTCGACCACGGTGTGGACTTCTTCGACACCGCCGAGGTCTACGGCCCGTACGTGAACGAGGAGCTCGTCGGCGAGGCGCTCGAGCCGATCCGCGACGAGGTCGTCATCGCGACCAAGTTCGGGTGGGACATCGAGGACGGCAAGAGCGTCGGGCTGAACAGCCGCCCGGAGCAGATCCGCCGCGTGGCCGAGGCGTCGCTGCGGAGTCTGCGCACCGACGTGATCGACCTGTTCTACCAGCACCGTGTCGACCCGGCGGTGCCGATCGAAGACGTCGCCGGCACCGTGGGCGAGCTGATCGCCGAGGGCAAGGTGCGCCACTTCGGGCTCTCCGAGGCCTCGGCAGCCTCCATCCGCCGCGCGCACGCCGTGCACCCGGTCACAGCCCTCCAGAGCGAGTACTCGCTGTGGACCCGCGAGCCCGAGGCCGAGATCCTCCCCGTGCTCGCCGAGCTCGGCATCGGGTTCGTGCCGTTCAGCCCGCTCGGCAAGGGGTTCCTGACCGGCACGGTCGACACGGCGGCGGACTTCGCGGCCGGCGACATCCGCGCCACGATCCCGCGCTTCACAGCCGAGAACCGGGCGGCGAACCAGGCACTCGTCGCACACGTCGCCGAGCTCGCGGTAGCGAAGGAGGCCACCCCCGGCCAGATCGCTCTCGCCTGGCTGCTCGCGCAGCAGCCGTGGATCGTGCCCATCCCCGGCACCCGGCGCACCGCACGCATCGCCGAGAACGCGGGTAGCACCGCCGTCGCGCTCTCCGCCGACGAGGTCGCCGACCTCTCGGCCCTCGCCACGCGCATCGGCGTGGCAGGCGACCGCTACAACCCGCAGCAGATGGCCTTCGTCGACCGTTGAGCCGCCGATCGTCGGCCTCGGTATCGTGAGGCGGGTGACCTCCGCCCGCAGCTACCCCGCGACCATCGCGGCGGCTGTCGAGCAGGAGACGGTCATCCGCAAGTCGCGCTTCCTCACCCGTATCGAGCCCGTCACGTCGGTCGAGCAGGCCGAGGCCGTGATCGCCGGCATCCGCAAGCGCGCGTGGGATGCGAACCACAACTGCACCGCGATGGTCACCGGGCTGCTCGGCGACCAGGCGCGGTCGTCGGATGACGGCGAGCCCTCCGGCACCGCGGGTGTCCCCATGCTCGAGGTGCTGCGACGCCGCGAACTGACCGACGTCGTCGCGGTCGTGACCCGGTACTTCGGCGGCGTGAAGCTCGGGGCGGGCGGCCTCGTGCGCGCGTACTCCTCGGCGGTGTCGGAGGCTCTCGACCTGGCCGCTCTCGTGCGTCGCGCGGCGCTCCGGCAGGTGACGCTCGAGGTTCCGCATGCGGATGCCGGGCGCTTCGACAACCTGCTGCGCGACTGGGCGTCGCATCACGGCGCAACGCTGGGCGAGCCGACATACGCGGCGACCGTGACGCTCGAGCTGTGGGCGCCCGAGGCCGAGCTCGCTCGCCTCACCGCCGACCTGGCCGCGGCATCCGCCGGTTCGATCGTCCCCGTCCCGGGCGTCGAGCGCATCGTCGACGTGCCCGACTGACGCCGGCGGGATCGGCGAAACCACAAGGATCGGCGGATATCCTGGATGCCGCGGTCGCGGAGGGAGAGCGATGTTCGACAGTCCGCTCTCGGCTTCGGCCTACGAGATCCTCGAGGTCGACCCCGGCGTCGACGACGTCGAGCTGCGCCGCGCCTACCGTCTGCGCCTGCGCCAGACGCATCCCGACACCGGCGGCGACGCGGCGGTCTTCATCCAGGTGCAGCGCGCCTGGGAACTGGTCGGCACCGCGGAGGGCCGTGCGGCCTACGACCGCCGGACGGGTGTGACCCACGAGGCCGGCTCGGAGTGGAGCGGATGGCGGCCACCGCCGACCCGCACCGACACCCGCCCCCGCGCCCGGTCGTACGGGCACCCGGGCGGCTGGCGCCGTGAGCGCTATCTCACCCTCATCCGCGAATGGGCCGGCCGCGGTGTCGAGGTCCCCGATCCATACGACCCCGCACTCGTGCGCTCGGCGCCGCGGGATCTGCGCCGGCTCCTCGCCGATGCCCTGGCGGAAGAAGCCACGGCGCGCACGGTCTCCGACCTCGGCATGGGCTACACGGTGTGGCACGACGTCGCCGCCGGAGCCGATGCCGACGACAAGCTCGACCACGTGGTGCTCGGCCCCTCGGGACTGTACGGCGTGATGTCGGAGGACTTCGGCGGAATGGTCGGCTTCCGTCGCGGCGAGATCACGGGCCCAAGTCTCGGCACCCGCGCGCCCGTAACCGCCGCGCTCGGCCGCATGCGCACGGTCGCCAAAGCCGCCCGCGTAAAGTTCGGCGGCGCGATCATCGTGCTGCCCGACGACGACCTCTCGCAGGCGGTCACCCCGCTGGGCACGACCCGGGGCGTCCCGGTCGTGGTGGTACGACGCAGCGCGCTGGCGATGGTGCTGCGTCAGGGCGTTCCGCAGGCACGGGCGATCGGCGGCAACGAGCTGTTCGACGTGCGCACCCGGCTGCAGCAGACCGTCCGCTTCGTCTGACCCGGCCCCGGCGCCCCGGCCGGCCCCGACTCCGGCCGGCCCCGACGATCCGCGGAGTCCCGGACGATTCACCGAGAGATCGGGAGGGATTCCTCGGCGAATCGTCACCACATCGGCGAATCGTCCGCCGCTGACCCGGACCTGTCGACCGACCGGTCCGGCGGCGACATCCGTTGACAGTCACCGTCAAACCGGTTTACACTCATCAAACCGGTTCACCGATGAACATCTCGGTGCGTCCAGGTCCACGAGGAGGTGGCTGTGAGCCGCACGACCATCGCCGATGTCGCCCGCGAGGCCGGCGTGACCAAGGCCACCGTCTCCCACGCGCTCAGCGGCAATCGCCCGATCTCCGAGGAGACCCGGGCGAAGGTGCTCGCCGCCGCCGAGAAGCTCAACTGGGTGCCGAGTCAGAGCGCACGCGCCCTCGCCACCCGACGCGCCAACGCCATCGCCGTGGTGCTGGCCCGCGACCCCGAGGTCATCGCGAACGATTCCTTCT
This sequence comes from Microbacterium sp. GQ128, assembly GCF_059758615.1. Lineage (NCBI taxonomy): Bacteria > Bacillati > Actinomycetota > Actinomycetes > Micrococcales > Microbacteriaceae > Microbacterium > Microbacterium sp. GQ128. The sequence continues at coordinate 490,333 of NZ_JCAXDY010000002.1, read as the reverse complement.
TCCCCGCCTTCATCGCCGGCGTCGAGTCCGTGCTCGCCACGACCGAGACGGCGCTCCTGCTCCAGGTCGTGCCCGACCGCGCCGCCGAGGAGCGGGCCTACCGCACCCTCACCCACGGCCGCGCCGACGGCGCCCTGCTGCTCGACCTGCGCACCGACGACTGGCGCGTGCCGTTCCTCGACGACCTGGGCCTGCCCACGGTGCTGGTCGGCGCCTACGATCGGCCGACCCGGTTCTCGTGCGTCCGCACCGACGATGCCGCGCCGGTGCGCGAGATCATCGCCCGGCTCCGCGCCGACGGCCACGAGCGCATCGCCCACGTCTCCGGGCCGCTCGACTACGTGCACTCGAAGGCGCGCGCCGAGGCGTTCGTCGAGGCGATCGGCGACGACGAGCTCCTCCGCGAGGGCGACTTCACCGCGGCGAGCGGACGCACCCGCACGGCCGAGCTCCTCGCCTTGCCCGACCGCCCGACCGCGATCCTCTACTCGAACGACACCATGGCCATCGCCGGGCTGTCCTACGCGCGATCGCAGGGTCTCGCGATCCCGCGCGACCTCGCGATCTCCGGGTTCGACGACGACCACCTGTCCGCCCATCTCTCCCCCGCGCTGACCAGCGTCTCATCGGATCCGGCCGCGCGAGGTCGCGCCGCTGCCCGACTGCTGCAGGCCGACATCCTCGGGGCGGATCCGCGCACCGAGATCGTCGACTGCAACGTCGTGCACTTCCGCGAGAGCACCGCCGCACCCGCAACCGCATAACCCGCCCAGTCATCACCCACCGTGTCGAGGAGGACACCATGAACAAGAAGATCAGTGCTGTCGCACTCATCGGCGCCGTCGCGCTCATCGCCACCGGATGCTCCGGCGGAGGAGGTGGCGGAGGGGAAGGCGAAGCCTCCGGCACCGGGCCCATCGACGTCTGGCTCTCGAACAACGAGCAGGAGGTCGCCTGGGGCAAGGCCGTCGTGGATGCCTGGAACAAGGAGCACCCCGACGAGAAGGTGAACGCCCAGGAGATCCCCGCCGGCTCGTCGTCGGAAGAGGCCATCACCGCCGCGATCACCGCCGGCACCGCGCCCTGCCTCGTGTACAACGTGGCACCGGCTGCGGTCTCGGGCTGGGTCAAGCAGGGTGGCCTCGTCGACCTCAGCAGCATCGAGGGCGGCAGCGACTACATCACCGAGCGCGGCGGCGACGTCGACGCATATGCGACCGACGACAGCTTCTACCAGCTGCCCTGGAAGTCGAACCCGGTCATGGTCATGTACAACAAGGCACTGTTCGAGGCGGCGGGCATCGACCCGGAGAACCCGCAGATGAACACGTACGACGCCTTCCTGGAGGGATCGCGCGCGATCGTCGACTCCGGGGTGCAGAGCGCCATCTGGCCCGCGCCGACCAGCGAGTTCTATCAGCCGTGGTTCGACTTCTACCCGCTGTATCTCGCCGAGACCGACGGCACGATGCTGGTCGAAGACGGCAAGGCGACGTTCGACTCGGATGCCGGACGCACCGTGTCCGAGTTCTGGAAGACGTTCTATGACGAGAAGCTCTCGCCGAACGAGGCCTCCACCGACGACGCGATGTCGGCCGGCACCACCGCGATGCAGCTCGCCGGCCCGTGGGCGATCCCGTCGTACGCCGAGACGGTCGACGTCGGCTTCATGCCGGTGCCGACCAGCGACGGCCGGGAGAACCCGACCACCTTCGCCGACTCCAAGAGCGTGTCGATGTTCACGGCGTGCGAGAACCAGGGCACGGCGTGGGAGTTCCTGAAGTTCTCCACCAGCGAGGAGAGCGACGGACAGCTTCTCGAGGCCACCGGGCAGATGCCGATGCGCACGGATCTCACCGACACCTACGGCGACTACTTCGACGCGAACCCCGACTACGTCGCGTTCGCCGAACAGGCCGAGAAGACGGCCGACGTGCCCAGCATCCCGAACTCGGTCGAGGCGTGGCAGGCCTTCCGCGACGAGTACTCGTCCGCCGTGATCTTCGACAAGGAGTCGATCGACGACTTCCTCGGCAACGCCGCGTCGAAGATCGATGACCTCGTCGCCGAGTGACGTCATGACCGACCGAAAGCGGTTGCGCACCCGATGGCTGGGTGCGCAACCCATCGGCGGCCTGTTCGCGCTGCCGTACTTCGTGTTCGTGCTCGCGATCTTCGCGTACCCGCTCGCGTTCGCGGTCTACATCGCCTTCCACGACTACTTCTTCACGGCACCGGGCACCGAGGTGGAGCGGCCGTTCGTCGGCTTCGACAACTTCGTCACGGTGCTCACCGATCCGCGGGTGCTCGGATCCTTCCGCAACACCCTGATCTTCCTGGTCATCAATGTGCCGCTCACGGCCGTGCTCGCGCTCGTGCTCGCGGCGGCCCTGAACACCGGCATCCGGTGGGTCGCGGCCTACCGGGTCGCGTTCTACGTGCCGTACCTGACCGCGAGCGTCTCACTCGTGGGCGTGTGGATGCTGCTGTTCTCGGGCAACGGCCTGATCAACACGATCCTCGGCCCCCTCGCCCCCGATCCGTCGTGGCTCGTGAACAGCGGGCTCGCGATGCCGATGATCGCGCTCTACGTGACCTGGAAGCAGCTCGGGTTCTACATCCTGCTGTACCTGGCCGCGCTGCAGAACGTGCCCAGGGAGCTGTACGAATCGGCCGAGACCGACGGCGCCGGGGTGCTCTCGCGGTTCCGTCACGTGACGATCCCCGGCGTGCGCAGCGCCACCACGCTGGTGCTGATCCTGTCGATCATCACCGGGGCCAACCTGTTCACCGAGCCCTACCTGCTCACCAACGGCGGCGGCCCTGACGGCGCATCGACCACACCGGTGCTGCTCATCTACCAGCTGGGCATCCAGCAGCAGAACCCCGACACCGCAGCAGCCATCGGCATGATCCTCGTGGTCCTCGTCGGCATGCTGTCGCTGGCGGCCAACCGCGCGACCAGGGAGCGATGATGCGAAAGAAGCGTTCACTGCCCCGCATCCTGAGCATCATCCTGCTCACGATCGCGGCCATCGGCTTCGCCTTCCCGTTCTACTTCATGATCGTGGGGGCGTTCCAGGAGAGTCCGACGAACTCCCCGAGCGAGCTGTTCCCGACCGGCGGATGGACCGTCGACAACTTCGTCGCGATCGACTCGCGCATCGATCTGGTCGGCTCGCTGCTGAACTCGCTGATCTTCACGGCCGGCGTGCTGCTGGGCACGGTCGTGTTCGGCCTGCTCGCCGGCTATGCGATCGCGCGCCTCGACTTCCGCGGGCGGGGTGTGATCTGGGTGCTGATGCTGCTCGTGCAGATGGTGCCGTTCCAGCTGCTGATGATCCCGCTCTACGTGCAGATCACCCGCAGTTACGGCCTCGGCGACTCGTATCTGGGCATGATCCTGCCGTTCCTGATCAACACGACGGCGGTGTTCATCTTCGTGCAGTTCTTCAAGGCACTGCCCGTGGAGATCTTCGAGGCCGCGCGCATCGACGGCGCCGGCGAGATCCGCCTGCTGACGTCGGTCGCGATCCCGCTGATCAAGCCGGTGCTCGTGACCGTCGTGCTCGTCACCTTCATCGGGCCGTGGAACGAGTTCCTCTGGCCCTTCCTCATCACGAAGGATGCGAGCCTGCAGCCGCTGGCCGTCTCCCTCGCGAACTACATCTCCAACGTCGCGCAGTCCACGGCGAACCCGAACGGCGCGATCCTCGCGGGTGCCGCGGCGCTCGCATTCCCCGTCGTGATCCTGTTCATCGTCTTCCAGCGGTTCTTCCGCGCCACCGACCTCGGTGCAGCCGTCAAGGGCTGACCCCGCAACTCAGCCAGAAAGGGCATCCATGTTCACCGGAGCATCCTTCCCCCTCGGTCCGTTCGTCCCGTTCGAGGGCAACCCGATCCTGCGTCCGCGCGGCGCCAGCTGGGAGTCGGCCAACCTCTACAACCCGGCGGCGCTCGTCGACGGCGACGAGGTGGTGCTGCTCTATCGGGCGCACGCCGACGACATCATCTCCCACATCGGCATCGCCCGCTCGAGCGACGGCGTGAACTTCACGCGCGAGGATGCGCCGATCCTCTCCCCCTCGGAGGACTACGAGACGTACGGCTGCGAGGACCCGCGCATCGCACTGATCGACGGCACCTACTACCTCACATACACGGGCTGGGATCGACGGAGCGCGCAACTGTGCCTGGCGACCTCGACCGACCTGCGGACCTGGACCAAGCACGGTCCGCTGTTCGACGACTTCGACACCTTCAAGACCATGGACCCGCGCGGGTTCAACTGGTCCAAGGCGGGAGTGATCGTGCCGCAGCGGATGCACGGCAAGTGGTGGATGTACTTCGGCGAGGGCGCGATCTACTGGGCGACCAGCGACGACCTCATCCACTGGACCCCCGGAACGGCCGACACCGAGCCGATGTACTCGCCCACGCCGGGCACCTGGGACGAGGCGCTGGTCGAGATCGGCACCTCGCCCGTCGTGACCGACAACGGCCTGCTCCTCTTCCTCACCAACGGCGCCACCCGGGTCGTGCACGAGGACGGCACGGTCGACGTCGACTACCGCTGCGGGCAGATCGCGATCGATCCGGATGAGCCGACCAAGGTCATCGCGCGCCTGCAGGAGCCCTGGCTGCGCCCGCAGACGTTCGAGGACATGCACGGGCTCGTCTCGAACGTGACCTTCGTGGAGGGGCTCGTGAAGTTTCAGGACAAGTGGTTCGCGTACTACGGGCAGTCCGACACGACGCTGGCCGTGGCGATCCACGATCCCGCCGAGCCGTGGGGCCGGGCGCTGCGCACCTGACCGGGGCTGAGGCCGCGGAGGGGGCCGGCGCGGGTTACGGTGTCGTTGTGCCTGCACGCGAATCGATCGTCGAACACCCCGTCTCCGAAGCACCGTCCGGAAAGCTGGTCCTCCTGCGCCACGGCGAGACCGAATGGTCCAGGGCCGGGAGGCACACCGGGCTCACCGACATCCCCCTCACGGCGCGCGGGGAGGATCTGGCCCGCCGCGCCGGCGCCCTGGTGGCGGACTACGACTTCTCGCTCATCCTGACCTCTCCTCTCGTGCGGGCGCAGCGCACCGCGGAGCTCGCGGGTCTGCACGCCGAGATCGACCCCCTCCTCGTGGAGTGGGACTACGGCGGATACGAGGGCCGCACGACGAAGGACATCCGCGCGGAGCTCGGCTACGGCTGGAGCACGTTCTCCCACGGTGTGATCCCCGGGAGCACCCCCGGGGAGACCGTGGAAGAGGTCGCCGCGCGTGCGTCGCGGGTGCTCACCCGAGTGCTGCCGGCGATGGCGCAGGGCGATGTCGCGCTGGTGGCGCACGGCCACTTCCTGCGCATCCTGACGGCGGTGTACCTGCGACTCGCTCCGCGGTTCGGCGCCCAGATCAGCTTGGATGCCGGATCGGTCTCGGTGCTCGGCTTCGCGCGCGAGCAGCCCGCGATCCTGTCGTGGAACTACGGCCCGGAGCTTCCTTCGGCACCGGCCGAATCCTGATCGGACGGGTGTCGGTGCGCCTCACCGGAGAGTAGCGTGCCCGCATGGCGATCGTGACGGAGACGATGGACTGGCTGCTCGACGGTGACCCCGCACTGCGCTGGCAGGTGGAGCGCGACCTGCTCCACGAGCCCGAAGAGGTGTGGCAGGCGACGCGCGCCCGAGTGGCGACCGAGGGATTCGGCGCCGCGCTCCTCGCGCGACAGGATGACGACGGCCAGTGGGCAGGAGGCGCCTACTTCCCGGCGGGCTACTTCGGCAGCCCGGAGGCAGAGGAGCCGGGGCAGCCGTGGACGGCCACGACCTGGTCGCTGAACGCTCTGCGCGAGTGGGGAGTGGATGCCGATGTGCTCGGCGACACCGCGGAGCGTCTGGCGCGGAACAGCCGGTGGGAGTACGAGGACCTGCCCTACTGGGGCGGCGAGGTCGACGTGTGCATCAACGCGTACACGCTGGCGAACGGCGCGTGGCTGGGAGCTGACGTCGCAGCCCTCGCCCGCTGGTTCCCGGCCCACCGCCTGGAGGACGGCGGGTGGAACTGCGAGGCGGAGGAGGGCGACTCGGTGCGGTCGTCGTTCCACTCCACGCTCAACGCCGTGCGCGGGATGCTCGCCTATGAGCGGCTCACCGGCGACACGTCACTGCGCGAGGCGCGGCACTCGGGCGAGGAGTACCTGCTGCGGCGGCGGCTGCTGTACCGCGAGTCGACCGGCGAGCAGGTCGGTCCGTTCGTGGGGCGCTTCGTGTATCCGAGTCGTCATCGGTACAGCGCGCTGACGGCCCTGGACCACTTCCGCGAGGTGTCGCTCGTCGAGGGCACCGACCCCGACGACCGGATCGCGGATGCCGTCGAGCTGGTGCGGGCCGCGCGACGGGCGGACGGCACGTGGGTGCAGAGCACTCCGCTCGCCGGTCGCACCTGGTTCCCCGTCGACGTCGGGGAGGGCCACCCCTCCCGCTGGCTCACGCTGATCGGCACCCGCGTGCTCGACTGGGCCGGACGCGCCTGAGCCGCGATCACCGGCGCGGGCAGCATCCTGATATGCGTTCTTTTGAGTTATTCAAATGAACGGGTATGCTCGAACCATGGAGACGGAACTCGACTCGGCGCTTCGCGTTGCCGGGCTGCGTGCGACCGCGGGCCGCGTCGCCGTTCTCGAGGCTCTGGACTCCATGGCCCATACGGATGCGGAGCGGGTCTACCGCGCAGTGTCCGAAGTGCTGCCGACCACGTCGATCCAGTCGGTGCACAACATCCTCGCGGACCTGACGACGGCGGGCCTCATCCGCCGGATCGAACCGGCAGGCTCCGCGGCGCTCTACGAGCGGCGCATCGACGACAACCACCACCACGTCGTCTGCACCTCCTGCGGTGCGGTCGGCGATGTGGACTGCGTGGTCGGCGAAGCGCCGTGTCTCACCCCGTCCTCGACGGGCGGATTCACCGTCCAGACCGCCGAGGTCACCTTCTGGGGCCTCTGCCCCAGCTGCCAGAACGCCGCGCAATAGCCGCTCGCCGATCGCCCATCCGCGGATGGGGGTATTCGTCGCGCCTGCGCGCAGAAGGAGAGAACAATGACGAACCCTGTTCCCGGCCGTCCGGCCACCACGACCCAGGCCGGCACCCCGATCGTGAGCGACGAGCACTCGCTGACGGTCGGCCCGGATGGCCCCACGGTCCTGCACGACCACTACCTGGTCGAGAAGATCGCGGCGTTCAACCGTGAGCGTGTGCCGGAGCGCAACCCGCACGCGAAGGGCGGCGGCGCGTTCGGAGAGTTCGTCGTCACCGAAGACGTGTCGCAGTTCACGCGGGCGGCCGTGTTCCAGCCGGGCGCGAAGAGCGAGGCGCTGATCCGCTTCTCGTCGGTCGCCGGCGAGCAGGGCTCCCCCGACACCTGGCGCGACGTGCGCGGCTTCTCGCTGCGGCTCTACTCGGAAGAGGGCAACCTCGACATCGTCGGCAACAACACCCCGACGTTCTTCCTGCGCGATGCGATGAAGTTCCCCGACTTCATCCACTCGCAGAAGCGCCTCGGCGACTCGGGCCTGCGCGACCCCGACATGCAATGGGACTTCTGGACGCTCTCGCCCGAGACCGCACACCAGGTGACCTACCTCATGGGCGACCGCGGCCTCCCGCGCAGCTGGCGGCACATGAACGGCTACGGCTCGCACACCTTCTCGTGGGTGAACGCCGCCGGTGAGCTGTTCTGGATGCGGTACCACTTCGTGTCGCACCAGGGAGTCGAGGCGATGGGTGCCGAAGAGGCGCAGCAGCTCGCCGGATCCGACGCCGACCACTACCGTCGCGACCTGTTCGATGCGATCGCCCGCGGCGACCACCCCTCGTGGGACCTCTACGTGCAGATCATGCCGTACGGCGAGGCGAAGGACTATCGCTTCAACCCGTTCGACCTCACGAAGACCATCTCGCTCAAGGACTACCCGCGCATCAAGGTCGGCACGCTGACCCTGAACCGGAACCCGGAGAACTTCTTCGCTCAGATCGAGCAGGCGGGCTTCACGCCGGGCAACCAGGTGCCGGGTACCGGGCTGTCGCCGGACAAGATGCTGATGGGTCGTATCTTCGCCTACCCGGATGCGCAGCGCCACCGCATCGGCCCGAACTACAACCAGCTGCCGGTGAACCAGCCGCACGCCGCCGAGGCGCGCAACTACCAGCACGAGGGTTCGATGCGGTACCAGTTCAACGACGCCGCGCACCGCACCTACCACCCGAACTCGTTCGGCGCGGCCGGGGGCCCGGAAGCAGATCCGACCGTGGCGCACGAGGCGAACTGGGAGGCCGACGGAGAGCTCGTGCGCTCCGCCGCCACCCTGCACGCCGAGGACGACGACTTCGGGCAGGCGGGAACGCTCTACCGCGAGGTGTTCGACGGCGAACAGCGGGCCCGCTTCCTGGAGACCCTCACCGGCCAGGGCCGCTCGATCACGATCGACGACATCCGCGAGCGGTTCTTCCAGTACTGGACCAACGTGGATGCCGAGCTCGGCGCAGCCCTGCGGGATCGGGTCTGATCCGCGTCATCCGCTGAGACCCCGTCTTCGCGCCGAGACCCCCTCCTGCCCACGTCGGCAGGAGGGGGTCTCGGCGTTGAGGCGGGGTCTCGGGATTGCACCGGGGCCACCGCGCAGGAACAGGGCCAAGATGGAGGGGTGGCCACCCCCCTCTCCGACCTGACCAGCATGCCCGGCCCTCAGCACGTGTACGCCGCAGACGGCACACGGCTGGCGACCTACACCTGGGGCGAATTCGACGCCCCGGTCGTCGTGATCGTGCACGGCTTCGCGTCGAGCGCCCGCGACAACTGGGTACTCACGGGCTGGGTGCGCGAGCTCACCCGCGCCGGCTACCGGGTGCTCGCGCTCGATCAGCGCGGCCATGGGCGCAGCGAGAAGCCGCACGACCCGGAGGGCTACCGCATCCGGACTCTGGTGACGGATGTCGAGACCGTGATGGACACGTATCTCGTGGACGACGCGTTCTACGTCGGCTACTCGCTGGGCGCCCGGGTGGGCTGGGAGGTGGTGCGCGAGCTGCCGCACCGCATCGGGCGGGCAGTGCTCGGCGGAGTGCCGGACGGCATCCCCCTGGCCCGTCTCGACCTGGACCAGGTGCGCGCGTACATTGCCGAGGGCACCCCTGTCGAAGACCCCACGACGCAGAACTACATCTCGCTGACGGAGCGGGTGCCCGGCAACGACTTGCAGGCGCTGGTCGCGCTCGCGGAGGGCATGCGGTCGTCGGGCATGATCGACCCCGACCCTTCGGATGCCCCGACCCGGCCGATCCTGTTCGCCACGGGGTCGAAGGATGCCATCATCGAGGGCTCACGGGCACTGGCGTCCGCCGCCCCCGACGGTCGCTTCTTCGAGATCCCGAACCGGAACCACTTCAACGCTCCGGGCTCGCGGGACTTCAAAGAGGCCGCGCTGGCTTTCCTTGGCGAGGCGTAGCCGCCCGCCCGTCCATCCGCCCGCCCGTCCGTCTGCCCGTCCGCCCGTTGCGAAGGAGTTCGCACGGAATGAAGGAGCGGATGCAGCATCCACTCCTTCATTCCGTGAGTTCTCCTTCATTCCGTGTGAGCGACGGACACCCGTCGGCAGGCCATACACCTCACACGAGGTCAGCGCCCAGGCCGGAACGGATGCCCGCCAGGCTCGGGACCCCGGCCTAGACGGCGGAGCTCTCCGCGCGCTTGGGCAGCACCCATCCCGCACGCGGGAAGTGGCAGGTGTAGCCGTTGGGGTACTTGATCAGGTAGTCCTGGTGCTCTTCCTCGGCCTCCCAGAACGGACCCTCGGGTTCGATCGTGGTGACGGCCTTGCCCGGCCACAGGCCCGAGGCGTCGACGTCGGCGATCGTGTCGCGCGCGACCGTCTCCTGCTCCGAGGAGAGGGGGAAGATCGCCGAGCGGTAGCTCGAGCCGATGTCGTTGCCCTGACGGTCCTTCGTGGACGGGTCGTGGATCTGGAAGAAGAACGCGAGGATGTCGCGGTAGGTCGTCTTCGTCGGGTCGAACACGATCTCCACGGCCTCGGCGTGGCCGGGGTGGTTGCGGTAGGTCGCGTGGTCGTTCGAGCCGCCGGTGTACCCGACGCGGGTGCTGATCACGCCGGGCTGGCGGCGGATCAGGTCTTCCATGCCCCAGAAACAGCCGCCGGCGAGGACGGCCGTCTCGGTCCCGGGCGTGCGGGTGATGGTTCCGGTGTCGGTCATGACTGCTCCTCAGAGATGTCGGTGGTGGGGGTTTCGGGCGTCTTCGCGAAGAGGGGACTGTAGCGACCGTACCCCTCCTCCTCCAGCCTGTCAGCCGGGACGAAGCGCAGGGCCGCGGAGTTCATGCAGTAGCGGAGCCCGCCTTCGTCGCGGGGTCCGTCGTCGAAGACGTGGCCGAGGTGGCTGTCGGCGTTCGCGGAGCGCGCTTCGGTGCGCTTCATGAACAGCGAGCGATCGGTGCGCGTCGTGACGGCATCCGCCTCGATGGGCTTGGTGAAGCTGGGCCATCCGGTTCCGCTGTCGAACTTGTCGGTCGACGAGAACAGCGGCTCGCCCGAGACGACGTCGACGTAGATGCCGTCGTCGTGGTTGTTCCAGTACGCGTTGCGGAACGGCGGTTCGGTCGCGTCCTGCTGGGTCACCTCGTACTGCAGGTTCGTGAGGCCGCTGACGGCCTCGGGGGTCTTGCCGTAGTCGTTCGACATGATCTGACTCCTTGTCCGACGTCGCTGGCTGCGGCGTCACAGAGAAGAACCGCGGACGGCGCTGTTTTGGTCCCTCAGGGCTGGGAGCGCGCTGTGAGTTTCTGCGGACTCGATAGAGTTGCCTCCGCACTGCACACCACCCGAGGGGAACCACATGTCCGTTGGACTGCTCGCCGTCGTCGACGACATCCTGAGCGCCGCGATGAAGGCCTCGGCCAAGGCGGCGGGTGTCGTGATCGACGATGCCGCGGTCACCCCGCAGTACGTGCAGGGCATCACGCCCGCGCGCGAGCTGCCGGTCGTCGGCAAGATCGCGCTCGGCTCGCTCGCGAACAAGTTCCTCATCATCATCCCCGCGGCGCTGCTACTCACCGCGTTCGCCCCGTGGGTGCTGCCGTATCTGCTGATCCTGGGCGGCGCGTACCTGTGCTTCGAGGGCGCCGAGAAGGTGCTGGAGTGGTTCGGCGTGCAGCACGGCCATGCTGACGAGGGCGCCCGCGACGAGAAGAAGCTCGTCCTGGGCGCGGTGCGCACCGACCTGATCCTCTCGACCGAGATCATGCTCATCTCGCTGGCGAGCCTGGAGAAGGGCCTCGACATCTGGGCGACGCTCGCCATCCTCGCCGTTATCGCACTCCTGATGACGGGTGTCGTCTACGGCGCCGTGGCGCTGCTGGTGAAGATCGACGACATCGGACTGAAGATGGCGAAGAACCCGGTGCGTCGCGTACGGCACACCGGCACCCGGATCGTGCGTTCCATGCCGGCCGTGTTCCGCTTCATCAGCATCCTCGGCACGGTCGCCATGCTCTGGGTCGGTGGACACCTCGTGCTCGTGAACCTGGGGGAGGTCGGCTGGCACTTCCCGGTCGACGTGCTGCACGGCGTGGAGCACGCGCTCCACAACCTCGGTCCGGTCGTCGTCTGGATCGTCGACACGATCATCTCGGCGATCGCCGGTCTCATCCTGGGGCTGCTCATCGTCGGGATCATCCTGGGGATCGCGAAGCTGTTCGGCAAGAAGCCGAACTTCCACGAGGGCGAGGAATCCCCCGCCGACGTGCACGTCTGACGCAGCAGAAGAGAGACCAACCGCCGATGACAGCCGTCCGAATCCGTGATGCGGAGACCGCAGACCTCGAGACGATCACCGCGATCCACAACCATGCGGTGCTGCACACCACCGCGATCTGGAACGAGGACGCCGTCGACCTCGCCGACCGCGTCGCCTGGTTCGCCGACCGCACCTCCCGCGGCTACCCGGTGATCGTCGCGGTCGACGACTCCCGGGTGCTGGGGTACGCGTCGTATGCGCAGTGGCGTCCGCACAGCGGCTACCGGCACACGGTCGAGCACTCCGTGTACGTCCTCGGCGGCCAGCACGGCCGGGGCATCGGCACCGCGCTGATGGCCGCTCTCGTCGACCGCGCCCGCGCCGCGGGACTGCACGTCATGATCGCGGGCATCGAGAGCGGGAACGCCGCCTCCATCGCGCTGCACCAGCGCCTCGGCTTCGTCGAGGTCGGACGGATGCCGCAGGTCGGGGCCAAGTTCGGACGCTGGCTCGACCTGAGCATGCTCCAGCTCGTGCTCGACGACCGTGCCGAACCCGGCGCAGCATCCTGACCATGGATCTGCTGCAGTGGTTCGTCGACGCCTTCAACTCGAACTGGACACTTCCTGGCGGGCAGACGCTCCTCGTCCGTGAGGTCGTGGGCAACGTGTTCGGCCTGGCGAGCGCGCTCGGCGGCATGCGTCGGAAGATCTGGGCGTGGCCGGTCGGCATCATCGGCAACCTGCTGCTGCTGACCGTCTTCCTCGGGTCCGCGCTCAGCCCCGACCCCTCGCTGCCGCACCTGCTGGGTCAGGCAGGGCGGCAGATCATGTTCATCGCCGTCGCGATCTACGGGTGGGTGCGCTGGCGAAACGCCGAGGGCGGACAGGTCGTGCCGAGATGGGCGCCGACGGGGGCACGCATCGGCCTGGTGGTCGTGATGGTCGTCGGCACCGTCGCGCTGACCCCGCTGTTCCGCGCGCTGGGCTCGTGGGAGCCGGTGTGGGCCGACGCCTGGACCTTCGTCGGCTCGCTGCTCGCCACCTACGGCATGGCCAAGGGCTGGACCGAGTTCTGGCTGATCTGGATCGCGGTCGACGTGGTCGGCGTGCCGCTGCTCTTCAGCTCCGGCTACTACGCGACCGGCTTCATGTACGTCTTCTACGGCGTCTTCACCGCGGTCGGGTTCGTCATCTGGTGGCGGGCGCAGCGGAGCGCCGCGCATCCGGTCGTGATCCTTCCGCCCGATCCGAATCCGCGGCGCCCGGAAGACGACGAGCTCGCCTGAGAACGCCGTCGCCGGAACCGCCGCCGATGCTCAGTGCCGGACGCGCGCGAGGAACTCCGCGGTGGCCGCCTGCTGCGGCGCATCGAACACCTGCGACGGCGGCCCCTGTTCGACGACGACGCCGTGCTCGAGGAACACGATCCGGTCGGCCACCTCGCGGGCGAACGACATCTCGTGCGTCGCCATCACGATGGTCGCGCCCTGCTGCTTGAGCTGGCGCACGAGGTCGAGCACCTCGCCGACCAGTTGCGGGTCGAGGGCACTCGTGATCTCGTCGAGCAGCAGCACCTCGGGCTGCGTGAGGATCGCGCGCACGATCGCGACGCGCTGCTGCTGACCGCCGGAGAGCCGGTCGGGGTACTCGTCGGCCTTGGCGCCGAGCCCGAGCGTCTCGAGCAGTTCGCGCGCCTTGGCCCGCGCCTCGGTCTTGCGCATGCCGTGCACGCGGACGGCGGCGAGCGTGACGTTGTCGAGCACGGTGAGGTGCGGGAACAGGTTGAAGTGCTGGAACACGACACCGATCCGGGCGCGCACGGCGTCGGCATCCACCCGCGGGTCGGTGATGTCCTCCCCCGACAGGAAGATCTGCCCGTCGTCGACGCCCTCGATGAGGTTCATCGTCTTGAGCAGCGTCGACTTGCCCGAACCGGAGGCGCCGATCAGGACGACCACCTCGTGGGTGCCGACCGCGAGGTCGATGCCACGCAGCACGTCGTGATCGCCGAAGCGCTTGCGCACTCCCCTGGCCTCGATCACCGGAACGCTCATACGACTCCTCCGGCCTGCTCGCGCTTGTTCATCCGCGCGGTGACGACGTCGGTCAGGCGGATCATCGGCCAGCTGAGGATGATGAACATGAGCCCGGCGACGATGTACGGCGTGTAGTTGTAAGTGTCGGCGACCATCAGCTGCGCGGCGCGGACGGCATCGACCACTCCGAGCACCGAGATCAGGCCGACGTCCTTCTGCATCGACACGAAGTCGTTCATGAGCGCGGGCACGACCTTGCGCACACCCTGCGGGATCACGACGATCCGGAGCGTCTGGCCGTGGGTCAGCCCGAGCGAGCGCGCGGCGATGCGCTGCGACGGATGCACGGCCTCCATGCCGGCGCGCAGCACCTCGGCGACGTACGCGGAGTAGGTGAGGACGAGGGCGATCGTGCCCCAGAACATCGCGGGCATGCGCGGGAAGATCATCAGCGCCGGGATGCCGAAACCGATCAGGTACAGCACGATCAGCAGCGGGATGCCGCGGAAGAAGTCGGTGTAGGCCGCGGCGAGCGCACGCAGCGGGAAGAACACCGGGCCGCGCAGCGAGCGCATGGTGGCCAGGGTGGTGCCGAAGATCGCCACGCAGACCGCCGCGATCACCAGCACCAGGAGGTTGACGAGCAGCCCCTGGAAGATCGGGCCGATGCTGTCGAGCGCGACCTGGGGATCGAAGAAGGTCTGACTGACGACCGCCCAGCCGGGGGTGTTGACCACCACGACGACCAGGACCGCCGCGACGACGATGCTGCTGATGAGTGCGATCAGGACGGACCGGGTGGTCGCCCGGCGCCGCAGGACGCGGCGCGACAGCTCGAGCTCGCTCGGCTGCCACGCCGTGTCGACGGGCTGTGAGGTCATTTGAAGACGGGGACGTCGACCGCGTCGCTGAGCCACTTCTGCTGCAGCTCGTCGAGCGTTCCGTCTTCACGCAGGGCGTCGACCGCGTCGGTCACGGCCGGCGTGAGTGCCGAGCCCTTGGGCAGCACGATGCCGAACTCGTCGCCGCCATCGGCCCCGGCGAACTGTCCGGTCACCACGCCGTCGTCGAGCTGCGCACCGACCACGTAGAACGCGCCGGGGAGGTCGGTGATCATGGCGTCGATCTGGCCGCCCTTGAGGGCGAGCACGACGTCGTCGACGGAGTTGAAGACGCTGAGGTTCGCTTCGCCCAGCTGGTCCTTGGCGACCGTGTAGCTGGTGGTGCCGCTGGCGACGCCGACCTTGGTGGCCTTGAGCTCGTCGATGGTCGTCGCGGATGCCGCGGGCGAGTCGCCGACCGCGACCACGGCCTGCGTGGTCGTGTAGTACGGCGACGAGAAGTCGACGGCCTTCTTGCGGTCGTCGGTGATGGAGAACTGCTGCAGGTTGATGTCCCAGTCCTTCGGACCGGGCGCGATGGCGCCGTCGAAGGTCGTGCGCACCCAGACGATGTCGTCGGCCTTGTAGCCGAGCTGCTCGGCGACGGCGTTCGCGACCGCGCCCTCGAAGCCCTCGCCGTTGGAGGGGTCGTCGTCGACGAACCAGGGCTCGTAGTTGGGCTCGCCGGTGGCGATGGTGAGCTTGCCCTCGGTCACGGTCTGCAGGCCCGAGTCGTCTCCGCTGCCGGAGCCGGGCTCGGCAGCGGGCGTGCTGCAGGCGGCGAGGGTGATGGCGATGGTGGCGGCGGCTGCGGCAACGGCGGCGGCGCGGCGGAGAGCGGGAGCGAAGGGCACGATGACTCCAGGGCGAGAAGGGTGAGGAGCAGGAAGAAGGCGGTGAGGCAGTCGGGTCTGCGGGCGCAGAGACGGTCTGCCTCTACAGAGTAGGCGATTCGGCGAGACGCCAATCGGCGAAATCGAAACCTGGGGACACGAAGCAGGAGACCAGGACCTCGTCGGCGTCGAGCGGGCGGGCGGCCTGCCAGACTCCCGCGGGAACCAGCACCTGCGCCGCGTCATCGGGACCGAGCACGACCGTGGTCGCGTCGCCCGGATCCGCGCCGTCGCCGCCGAGGCTGAGCTCCAGTCGGCCGGGTCCGTGCCAGAGCCACAGCTCGTCACTGGTCACCACGTGCCATTCGCTCTTCTCCGACGGCAGCAGGAGGTAGTGGATGCAGGTGGCCGCCGGTCGCGGACCGTTCGGCGTCTCGACGGGCAACGGGCTCGTCCACGTGCGGCGGAACCAGCCGCCCTCGGGGTGCGGGGCGAGGTCGAGCCGCTCGGCGGTGGCGGGTCGCTGTGTCATGCGGAACCTCCAGGTTCGGGTGGTGGCGTCATTCCGGTCGCAGTTCCTGTCGGCTCCCAGCGCCGTGGACGGCAGGAAGTGCGACCGGAACGTTCACGGTGCGACGGGTGCGCGCTCGAAGGACTCGATCGCGTAGCGCACCTCGCCGGACACGACGGTGGCGGCGGTGCGGCCGGCTCCGTGCTCGACGAGTTCGGCGACGGCATCCGGGCCGGCCGGGATGTCGAAGAAGGCGAGGTCGGCGAGGGCGCCGACGGCGAGGTATCCGGTGCGTTCGGGGCCGACGTCGATCCCCATGGCATGCGCGCCGCCGAGGGTGGCGGCACCCAGCAGGCGCGCGTGCAGGTCGCGGTCGGTGTAACCCTGCGAGCGGGCGATGCGCGCGAGCTCGGCCACGTCGGCCAGGACATCGAGCGACGGGCTGGACGACAGCGAGTCCGTGCCGACGGCGATCGGGCTGCCCTCGCGCAGGTACGCGGCGATCGGCGGCTCCTCGAGTCCGATGACGGCGTTCGACCGTGGGCACAGCGCCACGGTCGTGCGACGCTCGCGCAGGATGGCGCGGTCCCTCGCGCTCATGTAGACGCCGTGTGCGATGTGGCAGTCAGGCCCGAGCACGCCGAGCTGGTCGACGAACTCGGTGGCGCTGGTGCCGAATCCGGCCTTGCGCAGTTCCTGGAAGCTGGCGAGACCGGCGGTGTGCCAGGCCTGCGGATGCTCGTGCGCGAACTCGCTCTCGAACGCGGCCTCTCCCAGGTGGATGTGGATGCGCCCACCGCGCTCGCGCACGATGTCGGGGATCTCCAGCAGCGGCTCGATGTCGAGTGAGTAGGGGGCGTGCGGGGACAGGCCGGTTCCCGGTGGGGTGGGCAGCGCGTCGAGGGCCTGCTCGACCTGGGCGCGTCCGGTGCGTGCCCAGTCGGCGTTGGTCCAGCTCATCACCTCCCAGTAGGTGATGCCGTGCAGCCGTGCGTCGTGCAATGCGGTCGCGGCCGCCCTGTCGGTCACGACATCCGCCACGGCCGTGGTGCCGAAACGCAGCGCCTGTGCGGCCCCGTCCGCCGCATCCGCCGCCCAGTCACGACCGCCTTCGTAGACCGGATCGAACGCCCGCACCCAGTCGTCGAAGCCGTCGTACTGTCCGCGGCCGACCGAGGCCATGCCGGTGTACTGCAGGTGGGTGTGCGCGTTCACGAGGCCCGGGGTCAGCACGCCGGACCAGTGCACCTCGTCGGCATCGATCCCGCGCTCCACGAGCGACCGCAGCACCCACTCGCGCTCGCCGACGTGCATGATGCGGCCGTCGCGCACGGCGACCGCGCCGTCGACGATCGGAGGGGCCGTGATCGGCACCACGAGCCCGGCGGAGTAGACGGTGACGGCGGTCATGCGGATGCTCCCCGGAATCGCGGCGAGCGCCACTCGCGCAATGCCTCGACCTGGGCCGGGCTGCGCTCGTCGATGCGCTCTCCGCGGGCGGCGAGCGCGGCCGTGCCGATCGTGGTGTCGGCCTCAGGCGGGAGCGGATGCACGCCGGCGGGCAGGTCGTGGGTGAGCAGATGCTCGACGGCGAAGAGCTGCGCCGCGAACGACAGGTCCATGATCTCGATCGGGTTGCCCTCGCCGGCCGACAGGTTCACGCAGCCGCCGCGGGCGATCACGAGGGCACCGTCGCCGGCGCGCTCGACGAACGGAGACGCTTCGCCGTTCTCGTCCGCGTACGGTTGCAGCGTCGCGGGGTCGAGGTCAATCTCGTGCGGGACGCCGCCCGCGACCGCGACGACCGCCGCCGTGCGCAGGACTTCGGCGTCGACCGAGTGCGGAACGCCCGTGGCCGAGACGACGAGTGCGCCCGGTGCGAGGTCGTGCAGCCGACCGATGCGGTATCCGTCGTGGGCGGCGCGGAGCGCGCGGACGGGGTCGGTCTCGGTGACCGCGACCTGCACGCCGAGAGCCCGCAGGTGCGCGGCGACCCCCTCGCCGACGGGGCCGTAGCCGACCACGACCGCGGGCTGGTCGCGGATGTCGATGCCCGCGGCATCCAGCGCATCGGCGATCGCGAACACGCACGACTGGCCGGTGCCGTAGCGGTTGTCGAAGGAGGTCTTGGTGAGGGCGTCGTTCACCGCGATGACCGGGATGTCGAGCACGCCTTCCCGCTGCATGAGCCGCAGCGGGGTGAGCCCGCTCGTGGTCTCCTCCGCCGCACCCTTCAGTTCGGTGGCGAGACCTTCCTCATGCGCGAGGCGGATCAGATGCGAGCCGTCGTCGAGCAGCAGGTCGAATCCGCGGCGCAGGAACGACACGGCCGCCGCGCGTTCGGCGGCACCGGCGAGCGTCGGGTCACCGTCGACGGGGATGCCGCGGGCGCGCAGCACCGCAGCGACCTCGACATCGATCTCATCGGGATGGGCGTAGACGGCGACGGTAGCGCCGGCATCCCGCAGCAGCAGGGCGAGCTGGGCGGTCTTGGGTTCGAGCACCATCGCGATCCCGATCCGCACTCCACGCACGGTCCCGGCTTCGCGCAGCCGCCGGGCGAGATCGGTCGCGACGGGCATGTGGCGTCCGGCCGCATCGACGCGGTCCTCGGCCGTCTCGCGAACCGGCAGCGGGTGGCCGTCGAGCAGGATGCCGGGCGTCTCGCCCGTCACGAACGTCACGCCGCCGTCGCCGAGGTGCGCATCGAGCGCCGGCAGCAGCTGGCGCAGCGCATCGGCCACGGCATCCGTCCCGACGACCGAGAAGTCCCGACCCGACACGAGCAGGTTGGTGTCGCGGGCGAAGCGGCGCACCAGACGCTGGGCGGTCACGGTCTCGTCGGTCACCAGTCAAGGGTAGAGCCCGCGGGGATGGGTCGTGAGCACGTCATGTACGTCTCACACCTTGAGATGTACAATTGGCCCATGTCCACGATCAGCGTCGCAGACGCGCGCAACAACCTCTCGACGGTCATCGCCCGCTCCCAGGAGGAGGCCGTGTTCATCGAGCGACGCGGTCAGCGTGCCGCAGTCGTGGTCAGCCCGGAGCAGTACGAGCGGATGATCGAGGCACTCGAAGACGCCGAAGACGTGGCCGCGTTCGACGAGGCGATGGCAGAAGAAGGCCCGGACATCCCCTGGGATCAGGTGAAGGCCGACCTGGGCTGGACGTGAGCTATCGGATCGAACTGCGCCCCGCTGCGGTTCGAGCATTGAGGAAGGTCGACCATCAGGATCGCGACCGGATCCGCGGTGCCATCGCCCTGCTCGGCGAGAACCCCCGTCCGCCGGGAGCGAAGGCTCTGCAGGGACGCAACGGACTCCGCGTCCGCGTCGGGAACTACCGCATCATCTACACGATCGACGATGACGTGCTCGTCGTCGCGGTCGTCACGCTGGGCCATCGGCGGGACGTCTACGAGCGCTGACCAGCCTCCCCGGCACCAACCCCGGAATGTGTCCGCGCGTGTCGACGGCCCTGGACCCACCCGGCACCCTTCGCCTTTCATGGGGGCATGACCCGTCAGATCCGCTTCAACGCCTTCGACATGAACTGCGTCGCCCACCAGTCGTCCGGCCTGTGGCGGCACCCCGACGACCGATCCCGGCAGTACAACACGATCTCGTACTGGACCGACCTTGCGAAGCTGCTGGAGAGCGCGACCTTCGACGGCGTCTTCATCGCCGACGTGCTCGGCACCTACGACGTCTACGGCGGCACGAACGAAGCCGCGATCCGCAACGGCGCCCAGGTGCCGGTGAACGATCCGATCCTGCTGGTGAGCGCGATGGCCGCGGTCACCGAGAACCTGGGCTTCGGCATCACGGCGGGCACCGCGTTCGAGCACCCCTACCCCTTCGCGCGCCGACTGAGCACGCTCGACCACCTCACGCAGGGCCGGATCGGCTGGAACGTCGTGACCGGATACCTGCCCAGTGCCGCCCGCAACATGGGCCAGGAGGATCAGCTCGCGCACGACGACCGCTACGACCACGCGGACGAGTACGTCGAGGTGCTCTACAAGCTCTGGGAGGGCTCGTGGGAAGACGACGCCGTGGTCGAGGACCGCGAGCGGGGCATCTTCACCGACCCGTCGAAGGTGCACCCGATCGGGCATGAGGGGAAGCACTTCAGCGTTCCCGGCATCCACATCTCCGAGCCGTCACCGCAGCGCACGCCGGTCATCTACCAGGCCGGCGCGAGCCCGCGCGGGGTGAAGTTCGCGGCGGAGAACGCGGAGGCCATCTTCGTCGCGGCGCCGTCGAAGGAGGTGCTCGCCGGCACCGTCAAGCGCATCCGCGACGCCCTCGAAGCGGCCGGTCGCGACCGCTACGACGCCCGCATCTACACGCTGCTCACGGTGATCACCGCTGCGACGAGCGAGGAGGCGACCGCGAAGCACGCCGAGTACCTCTCCTACGCGAGCCCCGAGGGCGCGCTCACCTTCATGTCGGGCTGGATGGGCGTCGACCTCTCGCAGTACGCCGAGGACGAGCCGGTCGGGAACGTCGAGTCGAACGCGATCCAGTCGGTGCTGCAGCACCTGAAGGAAGAGGCCGACCTCGGCCGCGAATGGACCGTCGGCGACTTCGGACGCCACAACGCCATCGGCGGCCTCGGCCCCACGATCGTCGGTTCCGGCGTCGAGATCGCCGACGAGTTGCAGTCGTGGGTCGAGGAGACCGATATCGACGGCTTCAACCTCGCCTACGCGGTCACGCCCGGCACCTGGCAGGACGTGATCGAGCACGTGATCCCGGTGCTGCGCGAGCGCGGCGTCTACCCGAACGAATACGCGCCGGGCACGTTGCGCAACAAGCTGCAGGGCAAGGGCGACCGTGTGCAGGACACGCACCGCGCCGCGAAGTACCGCGTCGGGGCGTTCGCCAGGACGTGAGCCGGTGAGTCAGTCGTCGCTGCGGCTGAAGATCCCGCGCAGAACGAGGAACACCACCACGGCGACGACCGCGACGATCGCGAGCTTGAAGATGAACGCGAGCACCGAGAACAGTGCGCTCACGATCCACCACGCGATCACGACGGCGAGGACGACGCCGAGGATGGTCCAGATGTTCTTGGTCATACCTCCAGCCTACGGAGTCACGCTGCCGGGATCTCCTCGAGCGACCGATAGACGGGCAGCCCGCGCTGCTGCGCGATCTCGACGTCCTTGTCTGCGCCCGCCGACTCACCGGGAAGGCGCAGCACCGCGTCGCAGTGCTGCAGCAGCCGGTGCGCCGTCTCGTACATGACGTCGCCGTCGCCGGTTTCGGTGGCATCGAGCGTGCGCAGGATCGGAAGCGCGACCCACTCCCCGATCATCGGCACATGGCCGAGGCGGAAGATCGGGCCGGAGGCCTCTTCGAGTCGGGCGAGGTTCTGAGCGATGAGGTCAGGGTCGCCGTTCGTCCCCGAGCGGTAGGGGCCGGCGATCAGGATCAGGAGTGGTTTTGTCATGGAGATGACTGTAGTCTGAATCATGCAAGAACGTGTAACTTCGGGAGAAAACATATGCTGGCCGCGCAACGCAAGGACCACCTGCTCGCCCTCCTCGACCGTGACGGACGAGTGGTGGCCAAGACCGTCGCCGATGAGCTCGGGGTGTCGGAGGACGCGATCCGACGCGACCTGCGGGAACTCGCCGACGAGGGAAAGCTCCTGCGCGTCTACGGCGGCGCACTTCCGATCCCCGCCCCGGAGCCCCCGGTTCGCGAACGCGCCGACTTGGCGACCGCCAGCAAGGAACGCGTCGCACGCGCGGCCGTGGCGACCATCCGACCCGACTCGACGATCGTCCTCGACGCCGGCACGACCACGCTCGCCATGGCCCGGATGCTGCCCTCCGGCACGGGCCTCACGGTGATCACGGCAAGCCCGGCCGTCGCCCTCGCAGCGGCGGAGCACTCGGACTCGCGGGTGATCATGATCGGTGGCGAACTCTCCCGACACTCACTCGTGGCCGGCGGCGGCCTGGCGATGGAGGCCATCCAGCACCTCGCAGCCGACACGTTCTTCCTCGGCGCCACCGGCATCGATCCCGAACGCGGCCTCACCACCGGCGAACTCGACGATGCCGCCACCAAGCGAGCGCTGGCCTCGCGCTGCACCGAGACCGTCGTGCTCGCGAGCGAGGAGAAGATCGGCGCCGTCGCGCGCTATCCCGTCCTGGCGCTCGATGCCGTCGCCGCGATCATCACCGACCCGACCGACACCAACCCGCTCATCGAGGAGGTCACTGCGCTGACCGGCGGTCTGGCGTGACGGCCTGACCACCCTCCGGCACACGGTCGGCCAGCAGGTCGTGAAGGTGTCCCGCGGCCCCGAGTAGCGCGACGCTTCGACCCGCGAGGTCGGCCAACCGCGCCGTGAGGATGCGTTGCACCTCCTCGGTGCGGCCGTGCGCGCGCACCTGGTCGAGGATCCGTGAGACGGCGGGGATCCCGTAGCCTCCTGAGCGAAGGGCGGCAGCGACCCGCGCCTCCGTGATCGCCGCCGAACCGTACGACCGCGACGACGCCGTACCCCGCCTCGGATGCACCAGGCCTTCGCTCTCCCAGTGCCGCAGCGCAGACGGGCGGATGCCGAGAGCCTGCGCGAGTTCGCCGATACTCATCGCATCCGCGTCGTCGAAGTCATCGTCAGCCTCGGCCACCGCGACGTCGAGCCCACGCAACGCCTCACGCACCCGCGAGCGCTCGCGGGCGAGATCCGCGTGGAGATCGTCGATCCGCTCGGCTGCCCGCTCCACCGAACCGTCGATCAGGGTGGGCATCATCCGCCGGGCGGGCACCGGCCCGATGGCGGCAACCATCGCCCGATACGCACGCACGGCGACCTCGTGCCGCGCCCCGTAGCGCCGATACCCGTTCGATCCGCGAGCGGCGGGCGGGATGACCCCGAGCCGCTCGAGGTCGCGCACCTGCTGCGTCGAGTACCCCACGCGTCGGCCGAGCGCGACCGTGGTCATGACCTGCTCTGGAGGGTTTGCCATGATTTTTCCGATCCTTTCGGCATCCGAGTCCACATAAGCACATGAAGCTCATCATTGAGGGATGAAGATGCAGGAGATCATCGAAACAGTCCGAGGCTTCGGCGGCGTCCTCGTCGTCACCCCCGAAGAAGGCAGCCAGTTCCCGGCGCTGTCGTGGGGAGATGCCTACTTCTACTACGCGCCCGATGGGCGGATGCCGGAGCGCACCCAGCCGTACGGAACGATCATCACGAAGAACTATCCCGACGACATCGCGTCCGCGCTGGACACTCCGGGGCGCTTCCGGGTGAACATCCATGTCCGGCGGGAGCAGGTGCAGACGCTCGTCCCGGCGGATGGCGAGCCGACGGAGACGGACGTGTTCCATCGGCATCCGCTGTACGGCGCGTCCGGGTGGGTGTGTGTGGTCGACCCGGCGGAGCGGACGTCGGATGCCGTGCTCGCCCTGCTCCGTGAAGCGCACGAGGCCGCCCGGCAGCGTGCCGAACGGCGGGCGGGGTGAACATGACCACCGTGCAGGGCATGACCGAGGCCGACCGGCGGATCGTCGCGGTGTGGGCGGCCGACTGCGCCGAGCGGGTGCTGCCCCTGTTCGAAGCGGAGGCGCCGGACGACGGCCGTGCACGCGATGCCATCGCGAGGGCGCGAGCCTTCGCGCGGGGAGAGCTCACCGCTGCCGGAGAGATCCGTCGGCGATTCGTCGCGGGCAGGGCCGCTCACAGCGCGACCTCACCGGCGGGGGTGGCTGCCGCTCGGGCCGCTGCGCAAGCCGCGGGCGTCGCGCACATGGGCGCCCATGCGCTCGGGGCTGCGGCTTACGCGGCGAAGGCCGTGGAGCTGGCGCATCGCTCGGTACGCGAGGCGCGCGCCGCCGAAGTGCGCTGGCAACTCGCGGCCCTCTCCCCCGAAGGATCCACCGCCCTGCGCACGCTTCCGCCTCTCGGCGAGGACTCCGCCGGCCCGCTCGGCCCCGGCCTGCTCGCCACCGGGACGCTGGGCGAGGTGATCCGCGAGATCCAGCAGCACCTGCGGCTTCTCCCCTGACCACTTTCGAATCGGCTTCAGCCCCGATTCAGCGGCGGACCGGCACACTGGAGGAATGCGGATCCTGGTGGTGGACGACGAGGTGCGCCTCGCCGAGGGCGTGCGCCGGGGCCTCGAGGCCGAAGGCTTCGCGGTCGACGTCGCGCACAACGGCGTCGACGGACTCTGGCGTGCACGCGAGACCCGGTATGACGCGATCGTGCTCGACCTGATGATGCCGGGCATGAGCGGCTGGAAGGTGTGCGAGGCGCTGCGTGCCGAGGAGAACTGGACTCCCGTGCTGATGCTGACCGCCAAGGACGGCGAGTGGGACCAGGTCGAGGCGCTCGAGACCGGGGCCGACGACTACGTGACCAAGCCGTTCTCGTTCGCGATCCTGGTCGCGCGCCTCCGGGCCCTCGTGCGCCGCGGGGCCGTGGCTCGGCCGGCGATCCTGGAGGCCGGCGATCTGCGGCTCGACCCCGCCGCCCACCGCGTCTGGCGCGGCGACACCCCCGTGACCCTCACCGCGCGGGAGTTCTCGGTGCTGGAGTACCTGATGCGCCATCGCGGCCAGGTGCTGTCGAAGCGCGCACTCATCGAGGGCGTCTGGGATGACGACTTCGACGGCGACCCCAACATCGTCGAGGTCTACGTCGGGCATCTGCGCCGCAAGCTCGACAAGCCGTTCGGCCGTGACGCGATCGAGACCATCCGCGGTGCGGGCTACCGACTGGCGGCCGACGGTGGCTAGTCTTAGCTGGCGCTCGGTGCGCGGCAGGACCACGCTCGGGGCGACGCTCGTCGTCGTGGTGGCGCTGCTCATCGGCGCCTTCTCGTTCTACGGCGTGCTCAGCGCGAGCATCCACGGCAGCACGGAGCGCGCGGCGGAGCAGCGCCTCGACGAGCTCACCGAGCGCAGCGACGGACCGGGCCGCGGGGGGATCGACACCCTCGAGGACGAGTTCGTGCAGCTCATCGGCGCCGACGGATCGGTGCGGGCGGCCAGCGAGGACGCCAGGGAAGCACTCGGTTCCACGGCCCTGCCGGTGTCCGACGATCCGCAGACCACGACCGTCGACGGCGAGCAGATGCTCGTCGTCTCGGACGACCTCGATGACGACCGGACGCTGGTGCTGGCTGTGTCGATGGACGACGACGCCGAGACCCTGACGACGGTCGCGACCCTGCTCGCCATCGCGGTGCCCCTGCTCCTGCTGCTCGTCGCGGTGACCACCTGGCTCGTGGTCGGACGCGCGCTCCGTCCGGTCGAACGCATCCGTGAGAAGGTCGACGGCATCACCGCCGAGCGCCTGCACCAGCGAGTGCCGGTGCCCGAGACGGCCGATGAGATCGCGGCGCTCGCGACGACCATGAACGGCATGCTCGACCGACTCGATGCGGCCGCCACCGCGCAGCGGCGTTTCGTCTCGGACGCCTCGCACGAGTTGCGCTCGCCGCTCGCGACCATCCGTCAGCACGCAGAGCTCGCACAGGCGCACCCCGACGTGACCAGCATCGGCGAACTCGCAGAGGTCGTCTCGGAGGAGGGGCTCCGGCTGCAGGGCATCGTCGAGTCTCTGCTCCTTCTCGCCCGCCTCGACGAAGGTGCGAGCACACACGACGAGCCGATCGACCTCGACGACATCGCGCTCGGCGAGGTGCGCCGGCTGCGCGCGGCCGGGCACGAGGTCGATGGCTCCGGCATCCAGGCGGCGAGGGTGCACGGCGATCCCCGCCTGCTCGGCCAGCTGGTGCGCAACCTCGCCGACAACGCCGCGCGCCACAGCCGCGGCCAGGTCGCGATCGGCGTGATCCCCTCCGGTGGGCATGTGTTCGTGACGGTCGAGGACGACGGCGCCGGCGTGCCCGCCGAGGAGCGTGAGCGCATCTTCGAGCGCTTCGTCCGCCTCGATGAAGCACGCAGCCGCGATGCGGGCGGCAGCGGGCTCGGTCTCGCGATCGCCCGGGGCATCGCCTCCTCCGCTCGCGGGACTCTCGCGGTCGACGACTCCCGCTGGGGCGGCGCGCGCTTCGTCCTCACGCTTCCACTCGGCTGACGGCATCCTCCCGCCCCTTCCCGCCCCTCTACCCGCAGCCTCTACCCCCGCCCCTTCGCCCCCGCAGCCGCGCCCGCGCCCGCGCCCGCAGCACAACTTCGGAGATCCGCAGCGACACGCCGAAGGCTCGGTCGTCCGCGCGGCGTGGCGCGGCTCATCTCCGAAGTTGTGCCGGGAATCGCGCCGATACACCGGTTGCTGAATGATCCTTCAGGAGGCTTCAGGGAGGCTTCAGCGCCCGCGCGAGACCATCGGGACATGGACGACAAGACACCCACCCCGGACCAGACTCCCGACCAGACCCCCGCGAGCACCCCGGATGCACAGACCGTCCCGGTCGCCCCGGCTCCGCACGCGGCAGCCCCAACAACCGGCGCCGGACAGCACCCGACGTTCCCCGCAGCCGGCCCGGTCACCACCCCCGCGGCATCCGAAGCGAAGCCCGGACGCAAGCGCGCTCTCCTCATCGGCGGCGGCATCGCCGCGGCCGTGATCCTCGCGGGCGGCGGCATCGCGGTCGGCGCGGCGATGGGCGACGAGTTCGGCGATGACGACGACCGGTCCTCGATGTCCGACGACCCCCGTCACGACGAGGGCGCTCCCCAGGGCGATCACGACGATCGACACGACGACGACAGCGGCTCGTCGAACGACCGCGGTCCGGTCACCGGCATCGGCACGGCATCGGCAGACGAGCTGATCGAGATCGCGGATGCTGCACGCGGCGCCGCCGAGGGCGACGTCACATCGATCGACGCGAAGCGCGACGGCACCTGGGAGGTGCAGCTCACGACGGCCGATGGCACCGAGACCGAGGTTCGCGTGGACAAGAGTCTCGCGGCGTCCGTCATCGAGACCGATCCCGCCGACGGCGACGACACCGGCCCCGCGCTCACCCTCGACGACGCGACGATCCGCTCGCTGGTCGAGGCCGCGCTCGCGGAGGCCGACGGCATGATCACCGACCTCGACGTGGACGGCGACGACGTGAGCCCGTACGACGCGTCGGTCCTCACGTCGGACAACCGCTCGATCGACATCGACTTCGGCGCAGACTTCGCCGTCGTCGGAACCGACATCGACTGAGCCGAGGCCTCACCCCGGGTCGTCCTTCGACGTCCGACACTCCCGATGCCGCCGCCCCACCCCCGGGGGCGGCGGCATCGTCATGCGTGGCGGCGGACGCAGCGGCGGATAGCATTCAGGGATGACGAACTCCGGACCGATCGACGACATCTCCATCGGCGGCGAAGTGATCCGCCTCGGACAGTTCCTCAAGTTCGCCGGCCTCCTCGACTCGGGCGGCGACGCCAAAGAGGTCATCATCGACGGGTACGTGACCGTCAACGGCGAGGTGGACCGACGCCGTGGACGCCAGCTCCGCGACGGTGACCTGGTGTCGTTCGAAGGCCGAACGGTGCGCGTCCGCCCCTGACGCGGGAGTTCAGCCCGCGTCGGCCGGCAGGACCTTCCGCACGGTCACGACGATCAGGGCGATCAGCAGGCCGACCAGACTCACATCGGCCGCGATGTACGCGTAGTGCGCCCAGTTGGTCCCCGCTGTCGCGAGTCCGGCGATCACCAGATCGCTGCGCTGGTTCAGCACGGGGCGGATGACCGCGATCTCTACGAGGTAGACGAGCCAGATCGCGCCGACGATGCTCAGCGTCGCGCGGCCCGCCCGCGCGCGCACGCTCACCACCGTGAGCAGAATCAGCACCACGCCGGCGAGCACGTTCAACGCGGTGAACACGAGCCGCCCGATGCCCAGACCGATCGGGATGGTGACACCGGGCGCCAGGAACTTCAGCGGCGCTTCGAGAAACGAGATGGCGATGATCGCGCCGAGCAGGAACGCCGGAAGCAGCAGACGGAGCGCCGTGGTCGTGCGTGCCATGCGTGTCACCGGTTCCCTTCGCACGTGGATGGTTCCGCGTTCGACGCTACCTCCGCGTGACCGGCGCGGGCGGGGCTGACGGCCGGGGATATGCGACCGTCACAGCCACTCGAACACCTGCTCGACGAGGATCCCGATGCCGATCACGGTCATCGCGATCCCGGCGAGGCGGGTGACCAGCGAACTCGCGCGCGGGCGGGTACGCAGCAGGCGGCGGGCGAGGAGTCCGACCGTCGTGTAGACGACGGCGATGTTGAGCAGATGCAGTCCGCCGAGCGCGAGCATCTGCGTCGTCGACGACCAGCCGTCGGGACTCGTGAACTGCGGCAGCAGGGCGAGCAGGAGCAGCAATCCCTTGGGGTTGATGCCGCTCACCCCCGACCCGCGCAGGAACTGGGACCATCCTCCGGTCGCGATCGGCTCACCGCTCTCGGCGATGGGTGCAGGACGGCTGGCGAGCGTCGTGGCGCCGAGGAAGATCAGATAGAGCGCACCGACCACGGTCAGGGTCGTGAGCGTGACCGGATACGCGGTGACGAGCGCGCCGAGGCCCAGCGCGACGGCGACGATGACGACCGTGTAGCCGGCGAGCATCCCGAGGATCGAGGGTGCGATCGAGCGGGCCCGCAGGCCGGCCGAGATCGCGTACGCCCAGTCGGCGCCGGGGGTCAACGCGAGCATGACCGCGACCAGCCAGAACTGCATGACCAGTGCGATATCCATCGGTCCTCCTCAATCCGAGGAAGAGACTACGAAGGATCCCGCGAAAGGTGCTTCGATTCTTCGCGTCCAGTCGGCTGTTTCCTGCAAGACTTATCGCCATGGATGCACTTGACCGGGAGATTCTCTCGCTGCTGCAGGACGACGGCCGGATGAGCGCCACGAACCTCGCTTCGCACGTCGGCCTGAGCCTCTCCGCCTGCCATCGACGACTCAAGGAACTGGAGCAGTCCGGGGCGATCGAGCGCTACCGTGCGGTGGTGGCTCCGAAGGCGGTCGGCCTCACATTCGAGGCCATCGTGTTCGTGACGATCGGGCGCACCGACAAGGACACCATCGTCGCGTTCGAGGAGGCCGTGGTGGCGATCCCGGCGGTGGTCGAGGCGCAGCGCCTTTTCGGTGACCCCGACTACATGCTGCGCATCCTCACCCGCGACATGGGCGCGTACCAGGAGCTCTACGACAACACCCTCGGCGCGCTCCCCGGGGTGCAGCGGCTCACCTCGACGATGGTGATGAAGCGCCTCGGCGCGGACCGCGCGGTGCCGATCCTCTGACGCGCCGAAGCTCGGCTATCGATTCCAGTGGCGCAGCTTGTCGGGGTTGCACACGATCCAGAAGTTGGACAGCACACGCGACCTCATCTCGGCCGTGAGTGCGGCGACGACCCGACCCTCGCGAACCAGCGTGAGCCCCGGCACACCGTTGATCGACGCGGTGGCGACGAAAGTCCCCGGCGTCATCAGGGCACGCAGCTCCGCGGCAGCCGCTTCCGACCCTGTCACCGGCATCGGAGCGGTGTGCACATGACCGCCGCTGTCGATGACCACCGTGACCTCGGGGTGGAGCAGCACGCGGATCGCGTCCTCGTCCCGCGCGCTGAGCGCGCCCGCGAGCGACTCGATGGTGTCGACATCGGCAGCACCATGACGGCGCCGGCGCAGCCACGCCGGGTAATGCTTGCGAGTCATGCGGTGACCGCGTTGACGTGCCCGAGCTTCTGCGGACTCATCACCCAGAGAAGTTGCAGGATGCCCTCGCTCGAAGTGGTCACCGTGACCATGGTCGTGACCGTCCCCTCCTCGACGAGGGTGGCCGCCGGCTGACCGTTCACCTGCACCCAATCGATCGTCTTCCCGGTCCAGAAGTGATGCGCGAACGCCGCGACGAACTTGGCGACGCGCCCGCGACCCAGCACGGGGATGCGCGCCGCGAGCTTGGCGCCGTTGCCGTCGGTGTAGCTGACGACGTCGGCCGCGAAGAGAGTCTCGAGCTCGCGGGCATCGCCCTTCTGGGCGGCCGCGAGGAAGGCCTCAAGCAGGCGCCGTTGCGCGACCGGATCGACGTCGGCGTTGCGCGCCGACGACAGGTGCGCCCGCGCCCGGCTCACGAGCTGCCTCGCGCTCACGACGCTGCTGGAGATCACCTCGGCGATGCGCGGATAGGGATAGTCGAAGGCCTCGCGCAGGATATAGGCCGCCCGCTCGGTGGGAGTCAGCTTCTCCAGCGTCAGGAGGATCGCGAATTGCAGCGCCTCGGCTCGTTCCGCACCGAGCGCCGGATCGTCATCGGTGTTGACCGGCTCGGGAAGCCACGGCCCGATGTACGTCTCGCGCCGTGAATGCGACGACTGCAGCACGTTGATCGAGAGCCGGGTGGTGATCGTCGTCAGGAACGCCACGGGCTCCTGGATCTTGCTGCGATCGGTGTTCTGCCACCGGATCCACGTCTCCTGCACGATGTCCTCGGCATCGGCGACCGTACTCAGCATCCGGTATGCGATGCCGAAGAGTCGCCGGCGGTGCATGTCGAATACCCGCACCGCCTCGTCGAGGTCTGTGATCTCTCCGAATCCGCTCTCGGCCATCGTCACGCCCTTCGCCTCCCCGTCGTCATCGGATTCCTGCGACCAAGCGCCGGCCCTCGTCATGGACCCATGCATCGAGGGCGGTGGGAGCGAGACGCAGCGGAGACCGCGGGAGCAGAAGGTCTCCGGAGATGTTGAAGCCCAGGGTAGTGGTCTCCGCGTCCTCGACGACATAGCGCGGGTCATGGTCGACGCGGAGCACGCGGCGCACGAAGTCGGGAAGGGGCATCTGCTCGGGGCCGCCGAAATCGATCGCGCCGGAGAGGGGATCGCCCATCGCCAGGTCGACGAGCATTTCCGCCACATCGGACGCCGCCACCGGCTGCACGATCTTCGGAGGCAGATGCACGGTGTCCTGCGTCGTGTTCCACTCTGCGATCTTGCGCGCGAAGTCGTAGAACTGGGTGGAACGCAGGATGGAGTGGGCGATCGGGCCCGAGCGCACGAGATTCTCCTGCACACCTTTGGCGGCAAAGTACCCGTCTTCCCCGGTGTGATCCGCTCCGACGATCGACAGTACGACGTGGTGCTTCACTCCCGCGCGCTCCTCCGCCTCCAACAGACGCTGCGTCGTCGTCTCGAAGAACGCGCGCGCGGGGGCACCCGACACGTCCGGGGTATTCGTGACGTCGATCACGGCATCGGCCAAGTCGAGTGCGGCATCGAGGCCCTGCCCCGTGCGCGCATCCACACCGCTCGACGGCGAAGCCACCACGACCGCTTGCGCGCGACGTTCGAGCTTCTCGACGACCATCCGGCCCACCTGGCCGGTCCCACCCAACACGACGATCCGCATCTCGCTCGCTCCGTTCCTGGGTCCCGCGCCGTGCGCGCAGGGGGTTCTCCTCAACAGTGACCGGACAGCACCTCGAAGTGTGACAACGGTCGAAGATGTTTCACGTGGCAGCCCGGATCCGTCGGCGTTCGTAGATCAGGGTCGCGGTCAGCAGGAGCACCCCGACGACGATGCCCACGGCCTGCGCGGGAAGCTCGACGACCCCGAAAACCCCGATGAGCACGAGGGTCACGAGGGCACCGCCGAGGACGGCGTTCACCGCGCCGACCATGCTCGCCATCGTGAACAGGAACGAGGAGCGCGCGTAGCGGACCCCGAGCTCGCCGGACTGCGGGGTGTCGAGGGCGATCAATTCGGGACCCCGGGGATGCAGGCTGACGAAATACTCGCGGATCCGCTCCATTCGTCGACGCGCGGTGATGTTCTCGACGCTCGTGTCGACGAGTCTCACGACCGTGAACCACCCCAGCGCGAAGATCGCCGGGAGGACGGTGAATGCGAGCACTCCGATCAGGGCCGGAGAGTTCGCCGCGAAGCCGATCGCGACCAGCCCACTCGACAGCGTCGACAGGTAGATGGAACTGCGCGTTCCCGCTTCGCTGATCGTCGAGCTCGCCGCCGATTGCAGCACGAACAGCTCCGTACCGACCGCGCTGTTCAGGGCCGAGACATCGGGCCTCTCATCGGTCATGATTCGCGCCGCCGCCCGGCCTCGGTGAGGGAGGACGCCTGGGTGCTGATGGTCGACATGTTCGCCTTTCGGATCGTGGGGCACGGGACCGCGCTGTCGACAGCAGAGACCGGGTGGGCGCCCCGGCTGTGACAGTCCCTGCGCCGGATGACCGTCCGCCATGTCACAGCAGCGGCGGGCTCACGGTCACATTGGCGTCCGATACAGATCAGGAGAAGCAGATGGAAAGCAGTCTCAGAAGCAAAGTCGTGCTCGTTACCGGAGCGTCGTCGGGGATCGGTCGGGCCACTGCCCTCTCCCTCTCCCGCGAAGGGGCGATCGTGGTCGCGGCCGGGCGACGGGCCGAGCGCCTGCGGACGCTGGTGGAAGAAGCGCCGGGAGAGATGGTGGCGATGGAGCTGGACGTGACCGGCCCGGAGTCCGTGGACCAGGTCGTCTCCGCCGTCGTCTCCCGTTTCGGCCGACTCGACGCCCTCGTGAACAACGCCGGTCTCATGCTCGCGGGCATGATCCTGAACGCGGACACGGACGAGTGGGTTCGGATGGTGGAGACCAACCTGTTGGGTTCGATGCGCGTCGCCCACGCGGTACTCCCCCACCTCATCGAGTCGCACGGCTCTTACGTGCAGGTGTCCTCGACATCGGGGCGCATCGCGACTGCCGGGAACGCCGCCTACTCGGCGACGAAGTTCGGCATCACCGCGTTCTCCGAGTCCTTCCGGCAGGAGGCGACACCCTACGGAGTGCGGACGATCGTCGTGGAACCGGGCTTCGTCGCCACGGAGCTCACGCACCACATCACGGACTCGGTGATGCGCGAGGCAGCGGATCGTATCGGCGAGTCGATGCGCACGCTCCAGCCCGAGGACGTCGCGGCGGCCGTCGTGTACGCGCTCGGACAGCCAGATCATGTGGCGGTGAACGAGATCCTGGTGCGCCCCACCGATCAGGTGCATTGAGCGTCCTGCGGGATCCGTACGCAGAATGGTGCGCCGCCCTCGTCCTGACAGCGGCGCACCATCGCCTCACGGGGTTCCGGCGCCGTCTCCCGGCGGCTCGGCGACATCTGCCACGGCTTGAGCGAAAGCGTGAGGCGCCTCGGCCGGGAGATGATGCCCCGCGTGCGGGATCCGGCGGTGCTCGCGCGGCCCGGTGAAAAGGTGCGCCTGCGGCGTGCCGTCGGTCGCCGGGAAGTTGCCGTCTGCCATGCCGTCCAGTGTGATCGTCGGGACGCTGATGGGCGGTGCCGATGCCAACGTGCGCTCGAGCTCTTCGTACTTCGGCACCCCCGGCGCGAGTCCGAGCCGATGACGGTAGGAGTGGATGACGACATCGACGTAGTCGGGGTTGTCGAATGCGGCGGCGGCTCGATCCATCTCGTCGTCGCTGAACGCCCACTCCGGCGAGTTGCGCCGCCAGATCACGTCGGCGATCTCGCGCCGGTTGGCGTCGAGCCCCCGGCGTCCGCGATCGGTGGCGAAGTACCAGAAGTACCAGAACCCGGCTTCGAGATCAGGACGGATCGGCGTCTGCGAAGCGGCGATGTTCTGGATGAGGTACCCGTTCACGGAGACCAGGCCGGAGATCCGCTCGGGCCATAGCGCGGCGACGACGCACGCGGCACGCCCTCCCCAGTCGTAGCCGGCGAGGACGGGCTCATCCAGATCGAGCGTGTCGATGAACGCCAGCAGGTCGGCTCCGAGCGCCGCCTGCTGCCCGGTGCGAGGCGTGTCCAGGTCGCGGAAGCGGGTGCCGCCGTGGCCGCGCAGATACGGGACGATCGTCCGATATCCGGCTTCGACGAGCATCGGCGCGACCTCGACATAGCTGTGCACGTCGTACGGATAGCCGTGCAGGAGCACGACGGGATCCGCCTGCGGATCGCCGAGGTCGAAGTAGGAGACGGAGAGGTCTCCCGCATCGACACGGCGGGCGGCGGGAAACGGGGAGGGAGCAGAGGTCATGGTCATTCCTTCTCTCGACGATGGTGCGGCGCCCCGCACCGCGGTGGCAGTGCAGGGCGCCGCGGTCATGTCAGGCCGCGCTCGATGCGAGGCTCGCGACGTAGGCCTTGCCGGCGGAGGCGATCACTTCGGCGACGATTTCCGGGTTCGACACGAGAGCGGCGTGCGATGCCCCCGAGATCTCACGCGTACCCTGCGAGGACGCGCGTTCGGCGCCGGCGCGGAAAACCGCGAGGGGGATGTTCAGGTCCTGATCGCCGAACACGTGCCAGGACGGGATGCTCTTCCAGGCCGGGTTCGCGGCGGTGACCGCGTCCGAGAGCGCCGCCTCCGTCACGGGACGCTGGGTCGCGGCCATGAGGGCGGCGACATCCTCCGCCACGTCTGCCGCGAACTGGTGGTGGAAGGCTTCTTTGCGGATCGCGAACTCGTTGCCGCCGGTCGCCACGGGGTATGCGACGAGGGTCTCGCCGAGGGTGCTTCCCGGCGCGCTCGTCGACAGGTCGAACGCACTCTGCCCGGTCTCCGGCACGAACGCGGAGACATAGACGAGACCGACGACGGCGGGGTTCTCGGCCGCCGCCTCGGTGATCACGATGCCGCCGTACGAGTGCCCGACAAGGATGACAGGACCTCCGACGGAGGCGATGACGTCGCGGACATACGTGGCGTCGACGGCGAGGCTGCGCAGCGGGTTCGCGGCGGCGACGACCGTCACGCCGTGGCTCTGCAGCCGGCTGATGACGCCGTTCCAGGATGCGGACTCGGCGAAGGCGCCGTGGACGAGGACGATGGTGGGCTTTTCGGTGGACATGGTGTCTTCTCTCTTTCGTGGGTGGGTGGTGCGGGGTCAGGCGACGGTCAGGGCTTTGCGGAGCACGTGGATGGCCTGCTCGATGGCGGCCGTGGTGGCGGCGGAGCTGCGCAGCGGGTTGAGCATCATGAAGTCGTGGATCGTGCCGTCGTAGCGCACGAGCGTCGTCCGCACGCCGGCCTCGATGAGCTTTCGTCCGTACGCCTCTCCCTCGTCGCGGAGCACATCGTTCTCGTCGACGATGAGGAGGGTCTCGGGCAGCCCTTCGAGCTCGCTGATCGCGGCGCGCAGCGGGGATGCAGTCACGTCCTTGCGGGCTTCGAGGTCGGGGAGGTAGCAGTCCCAGAACCACGCCATCGCATCGGCGCGGAGGTGGTATCCCTCGGCGTACTCGCGGTAACTCTCGGTGTTCTGCCCGGCGTCGGTCACGGGGTAATACAGCGACTGGTGGAGGAAGACGACATCACCGCGCCGCTTTGCGAGGATCGCGACGACGGCGGCCATGTTCCCGCCCACGGAGTCTCCCGCGATGGCGAGACGGGAGGCGTCGAGGCCCTTGCTCGCGCCCTCGTTCATGATCCACCGCGCGGTCGCATAGACCTGCTCGATGGCGACCGGATGGTGCGCCTCCGGCGAGCGCTCGTACTCGACGAAGACGATCGCCGCCTCCACGCCGTTCGCGAGTTCCCGCACCAGGCGGTCGTGCGTGCCGGAGTTGCCCAGCACCCAGCCGCCGCCGTGGACGTAGAGGACAACGGGGAGCTCTCCGGTCGCCCCGGCGGGCTTGACGATGCGCACCTGGACGTCGCCGACCTCTGCGCGGACGGTGATCCACTCGTCGGTGACGTCGGCTTTCGCGATGGGGCCCGCTTGGACATCGTCCAGCAATCTCCGCGCGCCATCGACGCCGAGGTCGGCGAGGAACGGCGGCTTTCCTGCCGCATCGGCGAATGCCCGGGCTTCGGGCTCGAGTACATGGTCGGTCATGACGGATCCTTTCGTGTGGGGTCGAGCCGGTGCGGATCGTCGCCGATCCTGTGGCTCATGCAAGACAAGACCAGGTGAGACCGAAGAATGTGACGAAGTTTCCGGAAGCCGGCCCTGCGCGCGCCGGGCCGTGTCACAACCCGGTCTGCTGCGCGGTCATGTTGGTGCGGAGACGATCCGGAACCGACAGTCGGCAATGAGGGAGAGACATGAGAATCACGGTCATCGGCGGAACAGGGTTGATCGGCACGAGGCTCGTCCGCAGCCTGCGAGCGAGCGGACACGACGTCGTCGCCGCCGCTCGCGCCACGGGCGGCAACTCGTACACGGGCGAAGGGCTGGAAGAGGCTCTGACCGGCGCGGACGTGGTCGTCGACGTGTCGAACTCCTCCTACACCGACGAGGAGGCCGCTCGCGACTTCTTCTACACCTCGACCATGAACCTGCTCACGTACGGCGAGGCTGCCGGAGTGCGTCATCACCTCGCGTTGTCGGTCGTCGGCACCGACCGTCTCGCCCGTGCCGAGGGCGGCTACTTCGTGGCGAAGGAGCAGCAGGAGCGGCTGATCGTGGAGTCTGGGCGCCCGTACTCGCTCGTGCATGCCACCCAGTTCTTCGAGTTCATCCGCAACATCACGGATCAGGCGGCGCGCAGCGGCATGGTCCGCGTCGCGGATGTGCTCGTGCAGCCGATGGCCGCCGACGACGTCGCCGAAGCCGTGGCTCGGACGGCCGTGGGCG
This sequence comes from Microbacterium sp. GQ128, assembly GCF_059758615.1. Classification (NCBI taxonomy): domain Bacteria; kingdom Bacillati; phylum Actinomycetota; class Actinomycetes; order Micrococcales; family Microbacteriaceae; genus Microbacterium; species Microbacterium sp. GQ128. Next base: position 453,715 of record NZ_JCAXDY010000002.1, on the reverse strand, counting down.
AGCCCCTGTTCGGCATGGTGGAGTTCGGCGGTCCGGAGGTCTTCAGTCTCGAGCAGATCGCTGCTCAAGACCTCCGGGCACGTCAGGACGAGCGCGAGGTGGTCGCAGATCCTCTCGGCACCTACTTCGGAGCGCGCCTGCAGAACCGCGACCTCCTCCCCGAGGCGACGGCGACGCTCGCTCCGACGCGCTACCACGACTGGCGCATCGCAGCGACGGTCTGACGAGCAGGCACGCGGACCGAATCCGTCACATCACGAGCTCCCGCTCGGTCATAACTGGTGGGCACCCGTTCGGCGCCCCCGGAAAGGAAGGCATGAAATGGCAAAGATCGTCGTCATCGGAGGCACCGGCCTCATCGGCTCGAAAGTCGTCGCGAAGCTGACCGAGCACGGCCACGAGGCGATCGCCGCCTCTCCCAACACCGGAGTCAACTCGCTCACCGGCGAGGGGCTCGCCGAGGTCTTGGTCGGCGCGAACGCGGTGGTGGACGTCTCCAACTCGCCGTCGTTCGAGGCCCAGGACGTCCTGAAGTTCTTCACCACCTCGACACGCAACCTGCTGGCGGCCGAGGCCGAGGCCGGCGTGACCCACCACGTCGCCCTCACCATCGTGGGTACGAACCGCCCGCAGAACATCGACTACTTCGCGGCGAAGGTCGCGCAGGAGCAGCTCATCCGCGAATCGGGCGTCCCCTACTCGCTGGTACATGCCACGCAGTTCTTCGAGTTCGTCGGCAGCATCGCCGACATCTCGACGGAGGGCGACACCGTGACCCTGCCCGGCGCGCTGATCCAGCCCATCGCAGCCGAAGACGTGGCGACGGCTGTGGCGCGCGCCGCGGCGGGCGAACCGACCGGCGACATCGAGATCGCCGGCCCCGAGGCCATGGGCATGGACGAGTTCGCCCGCCGTGCGCTGACGTTCCGCGGTGACTCGCGCACGGTCGTCCGCGACGACACGGCGCCGTACTACGGCGCGGTGATCGAGGAGCGCACCCTCATCCCCGTCGAAGGCGCCCACATCTTCGAGACGACTCTCGAGGAATGGCTGCCGTTGAACCCGCCCCGCAAGTAGCGGAAGCGCACCAAGAAGCGGGCCCCCTCCTCGTCTGAGAAGGGGGCCCGCTTCGTGGGCTACTGGTAGGTCACCGTCGCATCCCACGCGGTCGTGTCGTACGCGGCGGTGGAGCGCGCCTGCGTGACGAACTCCAGACGGTCGCCGGCCGCGACTGTCATCGGCACCCGGAACGTGCGCGCCGCGGCAGTCGTCAAAGTGGTGCCCGTCGTGCCGGTCGGCCAGATCTGGGTGCCGTTCTTGAGGATGCGGACGACCACCCCATCGCCACCCGCCTGCGGCTTGGAGACGACGCCCGTCACGACCGTGCTGCCGGCGGTCGGGGCGACATAGACGCGCGCGGCATCGGCTCCGACATCCGGATGCTGTGCGTCGGACCGGACCATGGTCCAGGTGGCCGTCCCCTTCCAGCGGGTGTTGGCGGCATCCCACGTCATCGGCGCGATCACCCGGGAGCCGCTCGGGTAGGTCCACTGCTCGTACGACCACCCTCCCGCGCCCTGAGTGCTGGCGAAGTCGGACTTCGCATGATGCACGGCATCCGGATGCTTCAGCTGGCGCACGAAGTCCTTCGTCATGTTCCAGTACATCGAGTTGTCGATCGCGCCGTCGGTGTTGGTCCACTTCTCGGCGGGCGCGACGAGCCCACTCGTGTCGGAGACCTGCACCGAGGTCTCCTCGGCGAACTCGTTGAACGAGTTGATCACGACGCTCTCGGGCGGAGTCGGCCGGTCGAGGACCCGACGCCAGGTCTTCTCGACGTAGTAGAGGCCGTTCTGACGTGAGACGGGGGTGTAGCCGGCGATGTTGTTGTTCCAGCCAGGCATGGTGAGCATGACCTCGTCGTTCGACGGCGAGCCGTCGGGGCCGAGCTGCCAGCCGTACTCGCCCGGCAACGCGTTCGAGGCAAACCGAACCGTGAAGCGGTTGGAAGCGCTCTTGTCGCCCGTGTACGAGCGCCACGCGTTCTGCGCCGAGACCGGCGCGTACACCACGAGCAGCGGCTTCCCGTCGACCTGGTGATAGTGCGCGGGCCCACCGATCGTGGGATCGCCGGCGAACTCGGCCCAGGTCTGCGCCGCTTCCTGCTCGATCGTCACGGGGGTCCCCGTCCACTGCACCCGGCCGATAGCGAAGGCGTAGCGGATGTCGCGCTTCGCGGGCTGCGCGTTGTGCACCGCGATGCGTGCCGCGACATCTGACGCCCGGTTGAGGATGGCACCGCTGACGTTGTTCAGACCGTTCGTCTCGTCGAGCAGTAGCCAGTCGATCTCGGCACCCGAGATGGTGTTCAGATGCTCGTCGATCACGGCCGGATTCCCGCTGTCGTACGTCTGGTAGCTGCCGAGCGTGTACGGGACGTACCGGATCGCCGGCTTGCCGGGGAACCCAGCCCAGGTGTTCGTGGACACCCTGTCCGCCGTGCGATACCGCTGGGCGTTCCAGGTTCCGCCGCCGACTCCGGCGGTGAAGGCGACAGTCGCCTTCCAGCCGTAGCGATCCCCGGAGATGTTGCCCTGCAGCAAGCGATTGGCCCCCACCCCGAACCCCGTGTGGAGCGCGATGTTGTCGGGCGAGACGGCTTTGAGCGCGCGATCGTATTCGCGGCCCATGAGGTCGCCGCCCACACCGTCGCCCGTGACGTCGGCGTGGAAGTAGACGTAGGGCTCGGCGTAGCCGTCGCCGTTGCCGTCGGTGACGAACTGGTCGTTCGACCCGATGCCGTGGGTGTTGGTCCAGGCGGCTGCGGTGCCGAACGAGGTGCCGGTCGACGGGGTCGTGTACCAGGACCCGTCCCACGCCGCGAAGTACACCGCATCCGCCTTGCCGTCTCCGGTGGCGTCGGCGAGGAACTGGCGGGTGGTGTTGCCTCCGAACCCGGTGCGCCAGGTCGTGGGGGCCGCGAAGCCGGTGCCGGATGATGCGCCGACGTGCCATGTGCCGCTGTTCACCGCTCCGGAACCGTTGGTGAAGGTGGCGAGGTCCGCGCGGCCGTCTCCGGTGACGTCGGCGACGAATCGAGCATTGGCGCCGGCCCCGGTGTTCGCTCTCCACAGCGTGTACTGCTGGAACGACGACCCGGAGGAGAGGGCGGCGTACCAGTCACCCGGCTGCCCGTCACTGTTGCCGTCGGCGGAGAAGTACGCGATCGCGTCCGCACGGCCGTCACCGCTGACGTCGGCCATGAACCGCTCGCTCGACCCAGCTCCGTGGCCGGCCACCCATGCGGTCGCCGCCGCGAAGCCGGTGCCCGTCGAGAGACCCACCCTCCACACGCCCGAGGCATCGAACGTGACGGCGTCGTCCTTCCCGTCGCCGTTCACGTCGGCGAGGAACTGGCTCGCACTGGAGGCGCCGTGTCCGGTCGCGGAGGTGATCGGCAGCGCCGGGACCTTCGAGTACCAGGTGGCGTACCAGATGCCGACATTCGGCGTAGCGGCCGTGGTCGCGGCCGCGGTGGTGCCGGTGTCGGCGCCGGTAGTCGTGGCGCCGGTGGCCGCATCGGCGGTGGTGGCATCCGCGGCGACAGCGGGCGACACTGCGCCCGTGGCCACGAGCGCGACCGCGGCGAGCGCCCCGATCAGATTGCGATATCTCATGTGCTCTCCTTTGAGCGTCCGGCATCGGTGCCGGTCCGGTGTTCGGCTGTTATCGACGCCGCCCGTCGACGTCGAGAGAGAGGATCAGGCGGGGGCCGTCCACTCCGGGGAAGGTGCCCGCGACGTCGGTGAGCGGCCGCGCCGGCCCATCCGGATCGAGGGTGTCCCGCACGCGCAGGACCGGCCCCACCCGTTCGACGTCCGCCCCCGCGAGGTGCTCGCGACGCGGCGAGAAGTCGAGTGCGACGACCGCTGTCGCCCCGGCTCGCGGCGGGAGCGACACCGTGCGGAGCACATCTTCCATCGCGATCCGGATCTCGAGATCCGCGGTCGCCTGCGGGGCTTCGACGACCGTGAAGCCGACCGTCGTGTCTGCGGGATAGCGCGTCTCCAGACGGATGCGCCACACCCCGGCGTCCGTGTGCACCAGGTGTGTTCCGGGGTAGAGGTCGGTGACCACCAGCGCCTCGCCACTCAGGCGGGCTGCGGTCTCCCGAGCCTCGAGCAGCCCGATCGCCCCGCGGATCGTGCAGCACCAGTGCGCATCGGGTTCGATCGCCGCGAGGATCGGATCACTCGGGGTGGCGACCGTGTCGAGGCCGAAGCTGCCGTCGAGGCGCTCGGCGAAGGACAGCCCGTTGTGCGCGATGCGGGCGGCGTCCACGCGGTACCGGCCATCGCCTGTCAGCTCGTGCAGGGATCCCGCGACGCCGATCGAGTCGACGATCGCGCACGGCTCCGTCCAGCTGTCGGGGCGGCCGAACCAGTTGAAGGTGGCGTGATTGAGCGTGCGTCCCTCGCGCGCATACGTGTCGTAGAGCGCGGCCGCGGTGCCTGCGGCCTGTGCGTCGCCGGTAGCGACCGACCAGTCGGCGAGATTGCGGGCTGCGGCGAGCACCGCGTGCAGCTGGGCCTGGGGCGTGACGACATCCAGGGTGCTCACGGTCTGCGTCAGTTCGACGATGAGTTCGGCGAGGTCGGAGCGCCCGCTGAGCAGAGCCGCCGGCACGAGGGCGTTCAAGGACAGCAGCACGCACCACACGTCGCTCGAGACGGCCCACCTGTCGATCACCTCGGTGGCGGTGCCCGATGGCGCGCCGCCGTACGTGGGGACGACGCGTGCCCACGGGTAGTCGCGACGCCGGAGAGCAGGGGCGATGAGGGCATCGATCACCCGGAGCGCGGCCTGACGGGAGCGGTCGTCTCCGGTGACGTGGAAGAACTGGAGCAGCCCCGCGGCGACCCACCCGTGACAGGCGATCTGCTGCTCATCGCTGGTCTCTCCGACCTCGGGGCCGAGATACCCGCGCGGGGTGAGCGCGTCGAGCATCGCCTCGTTCAGCTGCGTCGCACGCTCGAGGGTCGGCATTCCGGCCCGTGCATACCGGGAGAGCGAGAGCAGCAGGCGCCCGGCGAGGTCTCCCGGCCAGTCGCCCTCGAGGGTGCTCCGCATCACTTCGGCCACCTCGTAGTCGTCGCGCAGCAGCCTGTGCACCGAAGCGCGGAGCGCGCGATCCTCCTCCAGTGCCGACACGAAAGCCGGCGTGCCGGGGCGCACGTCAACCATGAGCCCCCACCTCCGCCGCGGCCATGACCATGTCGGTGTCATCTGTGAGGTACACGTGCACGCCGGGACCGACGTCATGCGGCGCGACGCCGGGGATCATCACCCTCGCCTGTCCGTCGATCGGAACCTCGATCTCCACGCGCACGCTGTGCCCCTCTCGCTGCCATGCCACCCGGTAGGTGCCGCGCACCGAGTGATAGACCGATGCGGCGCGGGGCACTCCGGAGAGGAACGTCGGGGCGATCACCGCCGACCGCCACGCGATGGAGGTCGGCCCCTGACGCAGACCCGCGACATCGCTCTGCAGCCAGTGGTCGATCATCCCGAGCATGAAGTGGTTGTTGGAACCCTCGCCGACGGCCAGCCTCTCGGCCGACCAGGTCTCCGCGAGGGCGGTCACCCCGCGCGCGAGCTGCATGCCGTAGCCGGGCACGTCGGTGCGCGAGATCGTGCGATGGACGAGCTCGGCGTGTCCGCGACGGTGCAGCAGCTCCACGACCAGGGCGAAGGTGACCTCGCCGACCGTGAAGGCGTCGCCGTCAGCCGCGATGCGCTCGAGCAGCACCGCGAAGATGGCGTCGGCTGCCGCGTGTTCACCGCGCTTCTCGGCGATGTCGGTGAGGATCACGAGCTCGGTCTGACCGGCATCGGGGTCGGGAGCCTCGTACCGCCGGAGTGCGTGCCGGACGAAGCCCGCCTGTCGCCGGAGCTCCGACGCCCACCCCTCATCGCCGACGATCTCCGCGATGACCGCGGCGGATTCGAGCACGCGCAGGTACCCGTGCGAGGCCACGAGTTCGCGGGGCGCCGACGCGTCGATCGCGATCCAGTCGCCGAGGCCGAAGTCGATCAGCCCGCCCACCTGACGGCTGTCGAGATAGGCGACGTACGCCTTCATGGCAGCGATGTTGTCTTCGAGCACGCGCCGGTCGCCGTACTCCCGGTAGTGCGCGAGGGGGAGGTGCACGATGACGCCGCCCCAGTTGACGTCGAAACGGAACGCATCGTCGTCGTCGAGGTAGGCGTGCCCGCTGAAGTCGACGAACTCGGGGACCGTGTTCGGAATGGCGCCGGAGGGCAGCTGGGCCGTTCGCGCATGATGCAGCATGTCGCGCAGGTGCGCTTCGACGTCGTAGCCGCGGGCGATCGCATCGAAGCAGAAGTGCAGCTGCTCCAGCCAGCCGAGCTTCTCGCGGTGCGGGCAGTCGGTGAAGACGCTGTGCATGTTCCCCTGCACGGCCCGGTCGATGACCTCGTGCAGGCGCTGGAGGAACGGATCGCCGCTCGTGAACCCTCCGACGCGCGCGTTGGCGGCACGGATGACGTGAGCCGAGACGTCGATCCCCGCGCTCGGTCCTCGGACCTCGACGTATCGGAAGCCGTGATAGCCGAACCGCGGTGACCACGAACCGGCTGTTCCCGCGGGTATGCGCACGCTGTCGAAGATCGGCGTCCCCGTGCTGTCCTGGTCGACGCCGTCGTCGCTGATCAGCTCGGCGGGGCGCAGTTCGACGACGCGGTCCTCCGCGGCGGGCCGCCACCGGACCTCGGGCACGCCGGCGACGTTGACACCGAAGTCGACGACCCGTCCGCGGGACCCCTCCCAGGCGGCGCTCGGCTCCCGCGTCTCGACCACGGCGAGGGGCGGATGCTCCGGCCACCAGATCTTCGGGGAGGTGCCGTCGGCCGCGACCGCGAGGGTGCCTGGACCGCGCTCCCACGGTTCGGGGGCGGCTGCGTCGTAGTCCTCGCCGCCGTACCAGTGCGCGGCGAGTGTCGCTCCGCGGCCGGTGCGCGTGCGACCCGGCGCGGTCGTCGTGATGCTCGGGTGCGCTCCGAACTGCTCGATCGCGGCGAGCAGCCGGGGAGCCTGATGCTGCGCTGCGAACTTCCGATAGCGCGCGGGGTCGTCCGAGATCCAGTACGGCCCCGATGCCATCTCGATCGTCACCGTGTGCGCACCGGGGCTGAGCGGTCCGAGGTCGTGCGTCGCCGCCGATGCCTCCGTGCGCAGGTCGCTGTACCCGGGGCCGAGCAGACCGTCGCCGAGCAGACGCCCGTCGACACGCACCTCGACCACCCCGGGGGCTGCGAGGTGAAGGAGCGCTCGGGTGTCGGAGGCCTGGGACTCGATGTCGAAGGCGAACCACACCGTGCGGTCGTCGCCCTCGGCGCGGGCACGCGCCACCTCGGGATGAGCGACCCACTGCGCCCCGGTCGATTCGAGATCCGGGGCGGTCGTGAAGCCGTGCAGCTCGCTCCACAGGGTTCGCCCCTCTCGCAGCACTCCGACCCGCCACTGCGCGAGCCGGGCTGCCGGTCGGGGCAGGACGATCGACCGTGCATCGACGCTCAGCACGAGCGGTTTCGTGATGGCCGACTCGCTGTCGAGTTCGACGACGATGAGGTCGTCGGGTCGCAGCGGATGGTCGGCGCTCCAGCTCAGACGCACCGACGGCGAGTCGACCCCGAGCGGAGATTCGAGTCCGTTGACGCGCAGGCGGGAAAAGGTGTTCGGCATCAGCTCGTTCTCCGTGAAGAGGGTCAGCGTGTGGTGGCGGGCCAGGCACGGCCCGCCACTACACGGGCTCAGTTGTCGGCGAGGTCCTTGGCGAAGGCCGCGTCGAGTCGTTCGGCCGCCGCCTCGGGCGAATCGGAGCCGAGGATGACCGTCTGACTCACCTCGTTCAGCTCGAGCTGGGTCGCCGTTCCCGGCCAGCCCTGGTCGGGCCAGGTCGCCGTCTTGCCCGAAACCACGTACTCGAGCACCGTCGCCTGGTTCGGGCTGTCCGGCGTGAAGGAGTCGTTCGGGAGCGAGGGCGCCCCCTTCGACGCGGTCGCGTAGGCGTTCTGCGCATCCGCCGTCGCGAGGAAGTCGATGAACACCTTCGCGGCATCCTGATTGTCGGACTTGGCGTTGATGCCGAAGCCCGAGGAGTCGGCGGCGGCCAGGTAGTTGTCACCCGAGTCGTCGACCGGGAACGGGGCGATCGAGAAGGTGGCGCCCTCCGGTGCCACGTCTTCCAGCGACGTCGTGTCGGAGAACGCGAACGTGGCGAGCGCCTGACCGGTGGCGACCTGCTCGAACGAGACGTTCCACTCGGTGCCGGTCGGCCCCTCGTTGAAGCATCCGGCGGCGAGCATCTCCTGCTGCATGGCGAAGGCGTCGACCCACTCCGAGTCGGCGAAGGACTGGTCGCCCGCGATCTGCTCGACGGTGAAGTCGGGGTTCGGGCCGTAGAGCAGCGGCGCCAGCATGGCGTAGCTCGGGATCGAGCTGCCACCCTTGAGGAACATCGTGTACGCGACCTTGCCGTTGTCCTTCGCGGCGGCGCACAGGTCGAGCACCTCGGAGTAGGTCTCGGGAATCTCGAGGCCGAGCTCCTCCATCGTCTGGTCGTTGTACACGGGCCCGAGGCCGAGCGCGCCGATCGGCACCGACAGCAGCTTGTCGTCGTTGCTGAAGAGGTTGTTCTGCGTCGGCGACAGCTCGCCCGCCCAGTCGGAGCCGCCGAGGTCGACGAGCTGGCTGGCCTCGTCCAGCGGAACCACGCTCACGACGTTGCCGGCGCCGGGGAAGGTGCGGATGACGTCGGCGGCGGTGCCGGCGGCGAGACCCGTGCGAAGGAAGGTGGGGTAGTCGCTGCCACCGTCCTGGATCTCGACGGTGATGTCGGGGTGGGCGGCTTCGAACTCTTCGACGACCGCTTCCAGCGGAGCGACGTTGTCGGTGGCGATGGTGAGCGTCTTCTGATCGCCGGCCGACCCCGTGTTCGCGGGTTCGTCTGACGTCGAGCAGGCGGTGAGGGCCAGAACGGCGACGATGCCGACAGCCGCGGGTGCACTGCGTTGTAACATGCGGGTTTTCCTCTCGAGTGGGGCAGGTGGGGCAGGTGGTGGCTGAGGGTTCAGCCCTTCAGACCGCCGGCGAATCCCTGGATGATGTACTTCTGCAGGAAGAAGTACGCGATCAGGATCGGGGCGGCTGAGATCAGGAGCGCGGCGAAGACCGCCGGCCAGTCGGCGTGATAGGTGCGCACGAATCCGCTGATGCGTACGGGCAGCGTCTCGTTCCCGGTTCCGGAGAGGAACAGCAGTGGGATGAAGAAGCTGTTCCAGATCGAGATCACGTTGAGGATGGCGACGGTGCCGATCGCGGGTCGCAGCAGGGGGACCACGATGTGCCAGAAGGTGCGGATCGGACCGCATCCGTCGAGTGACGCGGCCTCTTCGAAGTCGCGCGGACTCTCGCGAAGGAACATGGTGATGATGAACACGGCGAACGGGATCGAGCTGCCGGCTCCGGCGAGGATCACCGAGAGCAGGCTGCCGTTGAGGCCGAGGTCGCGGATGCTCAGGAACAGGGGAAGCACTCCGAGCTGTGCGGGCACCACGAGGCCGATCATGAAGAGGTAGAACATCCCCCGCGACCAGCGCGAACCGAGGCGCGCCAGCGGATAGGCGGCGAGCGAGGCCGCCACGAGCACCAGCACGATGCTGACCACGGCTACGACGGCGCTGTTCATGAGAGCGGCCCCCAGGTGGCCGTCCTCCCACGCGCGCCCGAAGTTCTCGACGCTGTACTGGCCCGAGATGACGAAGGCCCCGGTCGGGTTGTGCGGCGCCTTGAGCGAGAGGTTGACGAGCGCGAAGAGCGGCAGCAGGAAGATGGCCGCGAGCGCCCACAGCGCGATCTCGAGCGTGAGGGTGCGTCCCGTGTAGCGGTTGATCATCGGTCGACCTGCTTCGATGTGAGGCGGTATTGGACTGTGGCGAGCACCGCGACGACGATCGCCATCACGGTGGCGAGCGCGGTGGCGTAGGGCACGTCGCCTCCTTGGAACCCGACTTTGTACACGACCGTCGAGATGGTCTCCGTGGCTCGAGCCGGTCCCCCGCCCGTCATCGCGTACACCTGGTCGAACTGGGCCAGCCCGTTGATGAGCGTCAGGAGCAGGTTGATGACGACCGCTCCGTTGATGAGCGGGAGCACGACGGAGAAGAATCGGCGCACGGGCCCCGCACCGTCGATCACGGCGGCCTCGATGACCTCGGAGGGCAGCGCCTTGAGACCGGCGAGGTAGATGACCATCGAGAAGCCCGTGAACTGCCACAGGTACGCGACGCAGACGGCGCCGAGCGCGAACTGCGGATCCCCCAGCCAGTTCTGCTGCAGCGAGTCGAGTCCGAGGGCTCCGAGAAGGGCGTTGACGCCGCCCGTCGGCGCGAGGAGGTAGCTCCAGATGTATCCGCACACGAGCGGGGTCAGCACGACCGGGGCGAAGAAGATCGTGCGCAGCAGCCCACCGCTCTTGACGACCGTGTTGAGCGCCAGAGCGAGCAGCAGGCCGAGCCCGTTCTGCAGCACCATCGTGACCGCGGCGAACACGAACGTGTTGACCAGGGCCGCTGTCGCGAGGGGATCGGTGAACACCTCGACGAAGTTGCCGAAGCCGATGAGGTCGAAGTCGGCGCTGATCCCGTCCCAGTCCGAGAACGCGAAGACGGTGCCGCGCGCCGAGGGCACGAGGGTGACGAAGGCGTAGAGGAGGAGGGCCGGAACGATGAACCAGAGCGGCACGTGCGCCCCACGCCACCGCCGTCGACGAGCGGGAGCGAAGGCGTTCCCCGCCGCTGGTGCGGTCTTCTGTTCGGCATTGAACATGCGTGTACTGCTCCCTGAGCTTCTTGCGTCGTCGTCAAGCGGGCGATATCCACAATCCTGACCGGCGCCCGTGGGTTGGTGCCAGCACGATGCTGTTCGTCACTAGCACGATCCTCGCAGGTGTCTTCCGCGATGCAGTTCGCTGTGTCAGTGTGAGCGGGTGGTCGTCCGTTACCCCTCCATCCAGCGCTACGAGGTCTTCCGCGCCGGCGCGCTCCCCATCGCCTCGAACGACGTGCCCGCCCTGGGGGGCATCCCCGAGCACACGCACGACTACCTCGAGATCGCGGTGGTGTCGCGCGGAACCGGGGTGCACGTGACGCGCGAGGGGCGTGTGCCCATCGAACGCGGCTCGGTCATCATCATCCGGCCGGGGTCCTGGCACGCCTATCGTGACACCGACGAGCTGTGGACCTTCAACCTCTACCTGGCCCCGGAGCTGTTGCTCCGCGAGCTCTCGTGGATCGTCGAGTACCCCGATCTGGCGCGTGCGCTTCTCGGCGGCGAGCCCAATCTCGGCGAGTTCGACGAGGATTCGTGCGCGCGGGTGCTGGGTTGGCTCGAACAGATCACCCAGCACTCGCGCACCGTCCACGCTCCGACCTTGATCGGCTTGGCGACCTGCGTGCTCGACTCCTTCAGCACTCTCGCGCTCTCGCCGCAGCCCGCGACGGATAGCACGATCGCGCGCTCGGTCATCACGATGATGAATCTCATGCAGGACGATCTCAGCGCGCGCTGGACCATCGCCGACCTGAGCAGGGTCGCCAACTTCTCGCCGGCGGTGGTGCATCGGGTGTTCAAGACGCATGTCGGCATCTCCCCCATGGCGTGGCTCACACGCGCACGGGGCGAAGCGGCCGCGACGCAGCTCGCTCTCACCGACAAAAGCGTCTCCGAGGTCGGCCAGGCTGTCGGATGGGACGACGCGAACTATGCGAGCCGCCGCTTCCGCGCGCTGTACGGCCTCACTCCCAGCGAGTATCGGAGCCGCTTCCAGCGGGACGATACCGCGATGCTCCGCTGAGCCCGCGTCACCACCGCGCAGGCGCTCATCCTCGTGCGAACCGCGCGGCCAGCGCCGGGTCGACGGCGACGTCGCCGAAGGATGCCGTCCACGCGCCGTCCACCGCGATCGACTCGCCGCTGAGGTAGGGGGCTTCGTCGGAGAGCAGGAAGGCGGTCACCGCGGCCACCTCTTCGGCACGGGCGATGCGTCCCATCGGCGGGCCCTCGGCGAGCCCGCGCTCTTCGGCGTCCGGGTCGGGCGCTGCGGCGATCTTGGCTTCGAGGTGGGGCGTGCGGACACCGCCGGGGGCCACCGTATTGGCACGGATGCCGAGGCGGCCGTAGCTCACCGCCACGCTGCGGGTCAGCGCGTCGATGCCGCCCTTGGTGAACTCGTAGGCCGCGTGGTCGGGGTGACTGGCGCGACCGTGAATCGAGCCGACGTTGACGATCGCCCCCGGGAGGCCCTGATCGATGAACGCCGACACCGCGGTCGAGCAGCCCCAGATGTAGCCGAAGCCGTTGATGTCGAGGATCTCGCGCACCACGCTCTCATCGAGCTCGTGCAGCGGGGTGTGCTTCGTGATGCCGGCGTTGTTCACCCACCCGGCCAGCGGCGCCCGCGCGAGCGCCGCCGCTGCGGCCCGCTGGTGGACGGCGCGGTCGGAGGCGTCGCCGAGCACGACCTCGGCCACGATCCCCTCCTCGAGCGTGTCCGACCCGGGAGACCGTTCCAACCCCACGACGATCCATCCGTCGGCGGTGAGTCGCTCGGCGATGGCGCGGCCGATGCCCTTTCCGCTGCCGGTCACCACGACGCTGCGTGCGGATTCGGTCATGACGTGTCCTCTCGGCGCTGCGGCGGCTGGGGCGAACCGCGTTTTGCTATAGCAATCACGAGCATAGCCGGGAGGAGGGTCGTCGGCGCAAGCGGATCGGCGCCGAACAGCCGCCGCGGCTCCTCGGCGCGGGGGAAGGCGGTTCAGACCGCGACCGCGCCGATCAACGCGTGCGGACGCCTGCCCTCCTGCACGCGGGTCTCACTGTCGATGACCGCGAAACCGGCCCGTTCCAGGTGCCCGGACATCCCCTCGACCGACCAGAAATGTGCGGTCGTGACGGCGTGCGCGAACGGCTCCCCGTCGGGGCCGTCGAAGAATCCGACGAGCAGACCACCGCCATCGCGGAGCGCGAGCCGAGCCGCAGCGAGCAGGGCGGGAAGCTCCTCCGGAGAGGCATGGATCAGGGAGTACCACGCGAGGATCCCACCCAGAGAGCCAGGTTCGATGCCGGACTCGGCGAGCGATGCGACGCGATACGAGACGTGGGGAAACCGGGCGCTGGCCGTGCCGACGAAGTCGGGGACGAGGTCGATCCCCTCCACCTCGTTGCCTCGTTCGGCGAGGAACGCCGTCCAGTGCCCGGGGCCGCAACCGGCATCGAGGATGCGCCCATCGACGCCGTCCGCCCACCGCCCGATCCGCTCCCGGTCCACCGCATCCATCTGGGCGATGTCGCCGAAGAGCTCGGTGTACTCGGTCGCCCGTGCGGCATAGCCTTCGCGGATCCGTCGTTCGCTCATCGATCCTCCTGCGGCGTCGGGCGTGGGTCAGCCCCACGCTAGCCCGCGGCCGCTCGGATGCTCGACCCACTGCCCGGATGTGGTCGTCGTCGCGCCGCATCGCTCAATCCCGAGGCAGGATGGAACCGGATGTCGGCGGGAGACGAATAACCAGTGTGAGCAACGACAACGACATCATCCGCGAATCGTTCGACGCCGCGGAGCGATTCTCCGAGATCTTCGAACGACATATCGACGCGGTCTCCGGCTACGTCGCACGCCGCGTCGGACCGGCGGCGAGAGACGACGTCGTGAGCGAGACGTTCCTGATCGCGTTCCGGAGGCGAAAACGCTTCGACATGTCCAGGCCATCGGCGCTGCCGTGGCTGATGGGCATCGCGACGAATGTCCTCGGTCAGCACCGCCGCGCCCAGGCCCAGCACTGGCGTGCCCTTCAGGCGTCCGTGGCCCAGAGCGAGCCGGTCGCCGCAGACGACCACGACCGGTCGTCTGCACAGCTCGACGCGGCCGGGGAGATCGAACGCCTCTATCCCCGGATCGCGGCCCTCTCCGCGCGCGATCGGGAAGTGCTCTTCCTGCACGCGTGGGGAGACCTCACCTACGAGCAGATCGCCGCCGCGCTGCGAATCCCCGTTGGCACGGTCCGATCGAGGCTGAGCCGCATCCGCACCAAGCTCGCGGCACCGCCGCCGTCGCCACCGCCGAAGGCTCCGCACGAGCCCCGGCCCGCGACCGCCCACATCCGACTTGCTGAGAAAGAGATCATCCATGGACATCCTTGACACGGTGCGCGAGATGAAGCCCACCTATCCCGCGTCTTCGCAGGCGCCTCGCCGCGCCCTCCACCAGGAGATCGCCCGGTCGCGACGCCGACGCCCCGTCGGGCGGATCGTCGCGGCGTCACTGGCGGGCACCGCCGTCGCCGCCGTCGCGATCGCCGCCACCGCACTCGCCCCTCCGGGAGTGGTGAGTCAGCCGCAGGCCGCCTCGGCGTCGACCTACCTCAACGAGACCGCGGCTTCCATCCGCGCCGCCGTCGCCGCGCCGATGGAAGTGACGATCACGACCCGCCACCTGGGGATGATCGGCGGTCCGAACGAGAAGTTCCTGCCGTTCGGGAACCTCAGGACGGATGCGACCGCTGCCGTCGTGACCGAGTCGAGCGCGACCTATCTCAGCGCGACCGACGGCACATACTCGCTCACCGGCCGCACCGATCTCCATGCCGCGGAGCTGTTCGGCGACGAGGCGGAGATCGAGGAAGCGTGGACGGAGTACTACGGCGCGGCGTATCCGATCGGCGCTGCTCCTGCGACGTCGACCGAAGTCGAGCCGGGCGAGGGCGATGCGACGCTTCCCGTCTCACCCGCCGATTTCCCCACCGATCCGGCTGCGTTCCTCGCCGCCTGGGAGAGCGGCATGGCGTCGCAGCTCGCGGCGGAAAAGGCCGAGGCGGCGAAGATGCCCCAGGACGGTGACCCCGAGACGAACGGCTTGTACGACAGCATCGAGGAGCGGCTCGCCGTACCGGTCGCCGAGCACATGCTGAACATGCTCGGGCACTCGGTGCCCATCCTGACGGCATCCCCCGAGTACCGAGCGACGTTCCTCGAGGCGCTCGCGCTGGCCGACGGGATCACCGTCGAAGAGGGGGCCGCGGCCGACAAGGTGCTCGTCTACGAGACCGACGACGCCCGGTTCCGGCTGACGGTCAACCCCGAGGCGGGCGCCATCGTCAAGATCGAGAAGGTCCTGCTCCGCGTGCTCCCGGCGCCGTGGAGCAACCACACGAAGGACGACCCGCTCGTCGAGGTCGGAACGGCTCCGTTCCTGCCGGAGGACGTCGCGGACTTCTCCGCATCCTTCACGACTGCACCTGCGGACTGACGCGTCCGCTCCCTCGTGCCCTCCTCCTCCGGCGACGCCGGGCGAGGAGGGCACGTTGCCGTTCGCGGCGAAAGCCCGGGTCTCACAACACCATCGGCGCGATCGACGACTTCACCCGACGCGTGCCGCAAATCCCCCTCGCGCTCGACGAAGCTGCGAAGCTGGAGCCGTCGTCATCCCCCACCCCCGTCGCCTTCATGCTCCTTCCAGAGTGGGAACCGCAGAGGCCTCGAAGCAGGAGCCGTCCCGTGAGCGTCGCGTCCCCCCTCCCTCTCATCCGCCGTCCGCTCGCCGACGGCTGGCGGGTCCGCCCGAGCGCCGGTCCCGCGCAGGTGCCCGATGCCTGGATCCCCGCCGTCGTCCCGGGTGTGGTGCACCTCGACCTGCTGCGGGCGGGCCTCATCCCCGACCCGTACCTCGATGACAACGAGTCCGCCCTGGCGTGGATCGGCCTGGTGGACTGGACCTACGAGGGCAGCTTCGTCCTCGAGTCGGAGGAGCAGGCGGCCGACCGTCACGAGCTCGTCTTCGACGGTCTCGACACCGTCGCCACGGTCACGGTGAACGGGAACGTGGTCGCCGAGGTCGCCAACCAGCATCGCTCCTATCGCCTGGATGTGACCGCGCTGCTCCGCACGGGCGACAACACGGTCACCGTCGCGTTCCGCAGTCCCGTCCGATACGCCGACGCGCAGAGCGTGGCGCTGGGTGCGCGCCCCCGCCCCTACCCCTCGCCGTTCAACGCCCTGCGCAAGTCGGCGTGCAGCTTCGGCTGGGACTGGGGCATCGCCACCTACTCGAGCGGTATCTGGCGCGAGGTGCGCCTGGAGTCCTGGTCGGACGCCCGTCTGCAAAACGTCCGCGTCCATGCGACGCCGGACGGCACGGATGGCACGGTGCGCGTCGCCGTCGAGATCGAACGCGCCTCGGCACTCCCGCTGGACCTGACGGTCGAGGTCGCCGGGACGGTCCGCACGGTTCCGATCGCCGCCTCGGAGACGTCGGCGGAGATCGAGGTCCGGGTGAGCGACATCGAGCGCTGGTGGCCCGCCGGCCATGGCGCCCAGCCGCTCTACGACGTCGAGGTCGCCCTCCTTTCCGAGGGCACGACTCTCGACTCCACGACGAGACGAGTCGGTTTCCGCGACCTGCGCTGGGACACGACGGCGGATGCCTCCGGCACGCCGTTCACCCTGTTCGTGAACGACCGCCCGATCTACGTGAAGGGCGTCAACTGGATCCCGGACGACGCGTTCCCGGGCCGCGTCGACCGCGCGCGGTATCGCACCAGACTCGAGCAGGCGAAGACCGCGAACCTCAACCTCATCCGCGTCTGGGGCGGGGGGATCTACGAGTCCGAGGACTTCTACGATCTCGCCGACGAACTCGGCCTGCTGGTCTGGCAGGACTTCCTGTTCGCGTGCGCCGCCTACGCGGAGGAGGATCCGCTGCGTGGTGAGATCGAGGCGGAAGCGCGCGAGAACGTCGCGCGCCTCGCCCACCGCGCCTCACTCGCTCTGCTCACGGGCAACAACGAGAACACCTGGGGATACGAGGACTGGGGCTGGAAGACCCTGCTCGACGGCAAGAGCTGGGGCGCGCACTACTACTACGAGCAGTTCCCCGCGATCATCGACGAGCTCGCTCCGCACGTGCCGTATGCTCCCGGAAGCCCCTTCAGCCCGGGCGCCGGGTGGGACGGGAGTCAGCAGACCGGACCGCACCCCAACGCCGAGGCGCACGGCACCATGCACCTGTGGGAGCAGTGGAACCGCCGAGACTGGCCGACCTACCGCGACCACCGCCCGCGTTTCGTCGCCGAGTTCGGGTGGCAGGGCCCGCCCACCTGGTCGACGCTGACGCGATCCATCTCGGACGACCCGATCACCCCCGACTCCCCCGGCATGATCGTGCATCAGAAGGCGGCGGACGGGAACGCGAAGCTGGGCGCGGGACTGGTCGCGCACTACCCGATCCCCGACGACATCGAGACCTGGCACTGGGCGATGCAGCTCAATCAGGCGAATGCGGTGGGTTTCGCTCTCGACTGGTTCCGCTCGCTCGCCCCGCACAACGCGGGCGCGATCGTGTGGCAGCTGAACGACTGCTGGCCCGTGACCTCGTGGGCGGCGATCGACGGCGACGGACGCGAGAAGCCGCTGCTGTTCGCCATCAAGAACGCCTTCGACCCCCGAGTGGTGACCGTGCAGCCCGCGGGCGAGGGCCTCGAGGCCGTGCTGCACAACGACACCGACGACGCCTGGTCGGGCAGCCTGTCGCTGCGACGGATCGGCTTCGACGGCACGGTGCACGCCTCCGCCGAGGTGGCAGTCTCGATCGAACCGCGAGGGTCGGCACGTGTGCCGGTTCCGGATGCCGTCGCCTCGCCCGGCGACGTCGCCGCGGAGCTGATCGTCGCCGAGGCATCCGGCATTCGCGGACTCTGGTGGTTCGCCGAGCCCCGTGACAGCGCCCTCGCCGAACCCGGCCTCACCGCCGAGGTCGAAAGTACCGGGCGCGGGCACCTGGTGACCGTCACCGCGGGGGCACTGGTGCGCGACCTCACGCTGCTCGTCGACCGGCTCTCCCCTGACGCCCGGGTCGATCGTGGCCTGGTGACGCTGCTGCCCGGCGAGCGCGCCGTGTTCCACGTCGACGGCGTCGCCGAGCTCGACGCCGCCACGGTGCTCGATCCCCTGGTCGCGCGCTCCGGCAACCAGTTGGTCGGCGGGCACTGAAGCCGGGCGACGCCGGTCGCCGCTGAACCGGCGAGTGGCCTCCGCACGGGCGGAGGCCCTTCCACAGCTCAGGCTCGCGGCAGCCGCAACGTCGCGAGCTGAAACGGACGCAGCGCCAGACGGATGCCGCCGGCATCCTGACCAGCCAGCGCCGCCTGCTCGCTCTCACGCTCGAGCAGGTCCACTTCGCTGGCGTCGCCGCTCGGGAAGCCCACCGTGACCGTGGCGTCTGCGCGACGCCCGAGAGCCTCGTACAGCCGGACGATGACGTCGCCGCTGCCGTCTTCGGCGAGCTTGACGGCCTCGACCACCACACCCGGGTGATCGATCGAGATGAGGGGCTGCACATCGTCGGCGCCCTCGATGCGGCGCTCTGCGAGGTTCGTGCGGTACCCCTCGGCGATCGCGTCGACGAGCTCGCCGCCGACGACGATGCCCACCTCCAGATGATGCCGGCCCTGGTCCTGCTGCGGGTCGGGGAACAGAGCCGCCCTGACGAGCGAGAGCCGCACGGTCGAGTACGTGCCGCCCGTCTCACGCGGGTGCCGGGTGATGTCGTGGCCGTAGGTGGAGTCGTTGGTGACCGCGACACCGAAGTCGCTCTCGCCCACTCTGACCCACCGATGCGCCACGGTCTCGAAGCGCGCAGCATCCCACGAGGTGTTGGTGTGGGTCGGACGCACGATGTGCCCGAACTGGATCTCGGAGGCGGCGTGGTCGGTGTGCACGTCGACGGGGACGCTGAGTTTGAGCAGCTTCTGCCGCTCGTGCCAGTCGACGTCGACGGCCAGCTTGAGGGTTCGCGACCCTTCGTCGAGACGGATGCTGTGCACCAGCGTCGACGCACCGAATGAGCGCGAGATCACCACGGCGCCGTCGACGATCTCGATGCCGTCCACATCGAGGAGGTCGGTGACGTTGCGGCGATAGTGCTCGTCGATGTCCCAGGCGTCCCACTGCGTCGGGGTGTCCCTGTGCAGCTGGAAGACGCCGGCACTCTGGCCGGCCGGCACGACCTCGCGCCCGCTCGCCAGGTCGATGATCGAGGCCAGCACCCCGCGGTCGTCGATCGTCGCGCGCACGAGCCCGTTGTCGAGCACGAACCCGCCGTCCACCGCGACCGGCGCGACCGGTGCGGCCGCATCCGCCTCGCCGATCGACAGCGCGCCGACCGAGGCGTGCCCGTGCGGGGCCGCGTTGGCCACGAGGCTGCGCGTGCCCTCGCCGACCAGCGCACGCAGCGAGTCGGCGATGATCTGCTCGAGCTCCACGGCGATCGCCGCGTAGTTGCGCTCGGCATCCTGATGCACCCAGGCGATCGACGTTCCGGGCAGGATGTCGTGGAACTGCTGGAGGAGGACGAGCTGCCAGAGGCGCTTCAGCTGCTCAGCCGGATAGGCGCGTCCGGTTCGGACGGTCGCCGTCGCCGCCCACAGCTCGGCTTCGCGGAGCAGGTGCTCGCTGCGACGGTTGCCCTGTTTGGTGTTCAGCTGACTCGTGTACGTGCCGCGGTGGAACTCGAGATACAGCTCTCCGCTCCACACCTCGGGCGACGGATACTCGGACTCGGCCTGCTCGAAGAACGCCCGTGGCGTGGAATGCCGGGCGACCGGAGATCCCTCCAGCGACCCCGCGCGCTCGACCTGCGCCGCCATCTCCCGGGTCGGTCCGCCACCGCCGTCGCCGTAACCGTACGGCAGCAGCGAGACACGGGCTCGGCCCTTGTCCTGGAAGTTCCGCTGCGCATGCGCGAGATCGGCCTGCGAGGCGTCCGAGTTGTACTTGTCGACCGGAGGGAAGTGCGTGAACACGCGCGTGCCGTCGAGCCCCTCCCAGAGGAAGGTGTGATGCGGCATCCGGTTCGTCTCGTTCCAGGAGATCTTCTGCGTGAGGAACCACTTCGATCCCGAGGCCTTGATGATCTGCGGAAGGGCACCGCTGTAGCCGAAGGAGTCGGGCAGCCAGACCTCGGGGGTGTCGATCCCGAACTCGCGGAGGAAGAAGCCCTTGCCCTCGACGAACTGACGGGCGAGGGCTTCGGAGCCGACCATGTTCGTGTCGGACTCGACCCACATGCCGCCGACCGGGACGAAGCGGCCTTCGCGCACGCGCTCGACCAGACGCTCCCAGATCTCCGGGTAGCGCTCCTTGATCCAGGCGAACTGCTGCGCCGACGAACTCGCGAACACGACGTCGGGGTTCTCGTCCATCAGCGAGAGCACATTCGAGAAGGTGCGCGACACCTTGCGCGCCGTCTCGCGCACAGGCCACAGCCAGGCCGAATCGATGTGCGCGTGCCCGACGGCATGCAGCACGTGTGCGCTGGCATGGGCAGGACTCGCCAGGACCGCTCGGAGCGCCTCACGGCCCTCGGCCGCCGTGCCAGCGACATCATGCGGGTCCACGAGGTCGATCATCCGATCCAGTGCCTGCACGATCTCCGCCCGCCGCGGCGACGCAGCATCCAGCTCGCCCAGGAGCCCACGCAGGATCACGGTGTCGTCGAGCAGCGACTCGACGGTCAGATCGCGCAGGGCCACGTCGACGACGCGGAGCACGTAGATCGGATCGGAACCGGCGGTCTCGGGGTCGCCGAGCGCGGTCGGGTCGAACGTGAAGATGCTGCCCACGTCGGGATTCGACGCCGCCTCGAGCAGCACGTCGATACGGCCGTCCGACTGCACCGCCGCGGCGACCGCGTTGTTGAACGGCGAGATGCCCTTGATCGGACTCCCGTCGAGTCCCCAGACGAGGGCCTCGGCCTGGAAGCCGCTCTGTCCGGCCGTGAAGCCGAGGTCCACGACGAGTTCTGCCCTGGTGCCGTCGGGGAGATCGCCGGATGCCGTACGCCATTCGCTCGGGACCTCCCCGCTCACACGGAACCACGTCGTGCCCCACGGGCGCCCCCACGGGGTGCCGACCGCGGTCGGCGTGTAGTCCGCCTGAACGGCATCCGTGAAGGGCACCGGCTCCCCCGGCACCTCCCACGCGCGCACCTCGAGCGGGTGGCTCAGGCGGTGACGCGCCGGACGGAGGCGCTCGCGGATGAATCGGTCGATGCGCATCTCGATGAGCGCGGTGCGGTCGTGCATGTGTGGTGCTTTCTGGATCGTGGGGATTGTGCGAGGAGGCCGGGGATCAGCCCTTGACGCCGCCGGCCAGCGCGAAGCTGCTGCCGGAGAGACGCTGCACGAGCAGGTACAGGACGAGGATCGGCACGGAGTACAACATGGCGAACGCGGCAAGCTGCCCGTAGGCGACGGCCCCGTTGGTGCCGAAGAAGGTGAAGATCGCGACGGCCGCCGGCATCTTCTCCGAGCTGAACAGCAGGACGAACGGGACGAAGAAGTTACCCCACGCCTGCGTGAACACGAAGATGAAGACGACGCTGATGCCGGGGCGCATGAGCGGCAGGACGATGGTCCACAGTGCCCGCATGGCGGAGGCGCCGTCGACCCATGCCGCCTCTTCGAGGGAGACCGGCACCGAGTCCATGAAGTTCTTCAGCATCCAGATCGCCATGGGCAATGACGTCGCGGCCATGAACAGGATCACGCTGACCTGCGAATCGAGCATCTTCAACTGCACGAACAGCGCGTAGACCGGCACCATCATGGCCGTGATCGGCAGGCAGGAGCCGAACAGGACCGAGTACATGAATCCGCGCTGGAACCGCGAGTTGTGCCGCGAGAGCGGGTATGCGGCGAGCACGCCGACGACGACGGTGATCAAGGCGGTGCCGAACGAGATCAGCGCCGAGTTCCATAGCGGCAGCAGCGTCATCGACCAGTCGAATACCGAGGCGAAGTTGTCGAACGTCACACTCTCCGGCACCGAGATCGACACGGTGGCCTTCGGGGACACCGAGGAGAACACGATCCACGCGATCGGCACGAGGAACACGAGCCCGATCACGATCAGGACGGTGTTGGCGAGCCATGCGGAGCGGCGCTTCGCAGGAGTCGCGACGGAGATCCGCTGGCCGCGCCTCACGGCGGGGCGGACGATTGCTTCGGTGGCGGTCATCAGTCGACCTCCGGCTTGAGGATGCGGATGTAGAAGATCGCGAAGATTGCGCCGAGCACGAGGGTCACCGCAGCGATCGCCGTGCCATAGCCGATCTGGGAGTACTGGAAGGCCTCCTGATAGGCGAGGACCGGAAGGGTCGAACTCGAGACACCCGGCCCTCCCTTGGTCATCACCCAGATGAGACCGAAGGTCCCGAGCGTCTGCAGGGTGGTGAGCATCAGGTTCGTCGAGATCGAGCGACGGATCATCGGGATGGTGATGAGGAAGAAGCGCTGGGCGGCGTTCGCACCATCGATCTGTGCGGCCTCCATCACTTCGGGCGGCACCTCGTTGAGGGCGGCTCCGTAGACGAGCATCGAGAACGCTGTACCCCGCCAGACGTTGGCGAGGATGACGGCGAACATCGGGTACTCGATGAGCCAGCTCACCGCAGGGATGCCGATGGCCTCCAGCAGCGCATTGAGCGTGCCGTCCTTCGAGAAGTAGGCGTAGAGGGCGAAGGCGGCGACGATCTCCGGCATCACCCAGGCGACGACGACGAGTGCGCCGACCACGCTGTTGACCGACTTCGAACCGATGCGCATGAGCGCGGCGACGCCGAGACCCAGCACGTTCTGACCGATGATCGCGGAGAACAGCACGAAGACGACCGTGAGGACCAGCGCGGTCCAGAAGTTCGGGTCGGTGAACAGCGAGACGTAGTTGTCGAGCCCGATGAACTCGGGCTGCGCCGCCCGATAGCCCGTGAGCGCGCGGTTGGTCAGCGATCCCCAGATGGCGTAGATGATCGGCCCGAGCAGGAACACGACCAGCAGCACCACGGCGGGCAGCAGCGGAACCGAGCGCATCAGTTCGCGGAGAGGGGCGCGCCTCCCGGCCCCGGTCTGCACCGGGGCCGGGCTGTGCGTTGTGGAAGCGGAGGTCACTGCAGGGTTCCTACTCGACCTTGTCCGCGCCGACGATCTGGGTGAGCGCATCGTCGTAGGTCTTGGCCGCGTCCTCCGGGCTCGCTTCTCCGGTGATCACCGATTCGGTGGCCTGCTGAAGCGCGCTGGTGATCTGCGAATAGTCCGGCGTGGTCGGACGGAAGTGCGTGTACTGCACGAGGTCGGAGAAGAACGCGAAGGTCGGGTTGTACGAGAGGTACGCATCGTCGGTCGCCACGTCCTCGCGGACGGCGATCTGGCTGTTCTCGGTGTCGTACTTGAGCGAGTTCTCCTGGTTCAGCGCCATCGCGATGAAGTCGAAGGACGTCTGCGGGTGCTTCGTCTGAGCGCCGACCGCGAGGGTCCAGCCCCCGGACATCGAGGTGAAGCCGGGGTCGCCGCCGTCCTGCGTCGGCATCTTGGCGAGACCGATCGTGTCCTCCCAGCCCTCCCAGGCGCTTTCGCCGCTGATCCAGCCGCCGGGGAGCCACGACCCGTCGATCGCCATGGCGAGCTTGCCCTCGGGGAGCAGCTCCGTGGGGACGCGGCTGCCGATGTTCGAGTCGAGGGCGAGATCGAGCGGAGTCGCCAGATCGTTCTTGTAGAGCGTGTCGTAGAAGCCGAACGCATCCGTGAGACCCTCGGAGTCGACCGCCCACTTGTCGGAATCGGCGTCGTAGAGGGTGGACTCGGTGCCGTAGAGCAGCATCTCGAGACCCTGCATCGACGTCTGCTCACCGGCGCTCTTGCTGCCGTAGATGTTCAGCGGGATCAGGTCTGCGTCGTACGCCTTCACCGCTTCGGCGGCATCGAGGATCTCCTGCCACGAAGTGGGCTGCCAGTCGGCGGGGAGTCCGGCCGCGGCGAAGATCTCCTTGTTGTAGTAGATCGCGCGGGTGTCGGTGCCCATCGAGACGCCGTAGGTGCTGCCGTCTCCGCCGAGCCCGGCCTCCTTGGCCGCGTCGTAGAACTGGTCCCAGTCGTCCCAGTCGGCGAGGTAGTCGTCGATCGGGAGCAGGTAGCCGGCAGCGGCGTCGGAGCGCAGCTGGAAGGTGTCCTCGTAGATCACGTCGGGCGCCGTGTCGGGCGAGCCGTTCATCAGGGCGAGCTTCGTGAAGTACTCGTCCTCGGACTCGATCGGCTGGAGCTTCACCGTCACACCGGGGTTCGCGGCCTCGAACTCGGGTTTGACCTTCTGGAAGAGATCGTCCAGCTGGTGGAACGCGGATGTCATCTGATACGCGACGGTGATGGTGCGGTCTCCGCTGTCGGACGTCTCCGCGTCCCCGGATGCACCGCATCCCGAGAGGACGACTGCGCCGACCGCGATCGCGCCGATGGCGGCGAGGGGCTTCGTTCGCATCTGATTTGCTCCTTTGCATGCGGACCTCGCTGTTGAGGCCCTCAGACGGATAATCCTATCAAATGGGATAAATGGGTCGAGAGCAGCACGTAACAGTTCCGTCACGGAACGCATTCCGTCCGGCGGCAGCGGCCGCCCGCGGTCAGCGGCTGATCATGAGCCGTGACGGCCGTGCCGTGAGGGCATCGTCGAGCACGAGGCACGCGGCTCCGACCGCGGCTGAATCCGCTCCCATCTGCGAGGGGCGCAGGTGCACGGGTTCCGTGGACGTGCTGACGGCCGAGGTGTGCACCCAGTGATCCAGCGCCGGGAGAAGCCGTTCGCCGAGCCTCGACCACGCGGGGCCTCCGAGGACGACGATGCCGAGATCGAGGAGGTTGTTCACCTCGACGATCGCCGTCGCGAGGTGCCTCCCCGCGCGCTCCAGGGCGGCAAGCACTCCCTCGTCTCCGGAGGCGGCCAAGGACGACAGCAGCTCGAGCTGCATCCGCGCATCTGCCGTGCTGCTCGGCGAAGTCGTCCGCCCCGCCTGGGCCAGGAGCACTCGCGGCTCCATGATCACTCCGATGCAGCCGCGCGATCCGCAGGTGCAGAGCGGCCCCTCCGGGTCGACGACGATGTGTGCGATATTGCCGGCGTTGCCCGTCCTGCCGTGCACCGGTGCCCCCGAGACGGAGAGCCCGAGGCCGAGGCCGGCACCGTAGTAGAGGAACATCGCGTCGGCGAGCTCCTGCCCCGCGTCGAACCACTGCTCCCCGACGACCGTCGCCACGACGTCTTTCTCGAGCAGCGTCGGCAACCCGCTGACCCTTTCCAGCTCGGTGCGCACCGACACGTTGTGCCAGGCGGGGAGGAGCGGCGGATTCAGCAGGCGACCCGCGTCGCGGTCGAACGGCCCCGGAGCCGCCACACCGATCCCGAGCACGCGCTCGGCCGGAAGGCGCGCCTCGACGATGAGCGATCGGACGCTGTCCCCGAGACGGCCCACGAGTTCGTCCGGCGACGCATCCGCGCCTCCGGGGGTCTGCTCGGTCCGCGCGACGACAGCGCCGGCGGCATCGACGACCACGACGGTGTCGACGGCCGGGTCGAGATGCACCCCGACCGCGTAGCGCGAGTCCGACCGCAGAGCGAGGAGCGTCCGTGGCTTTCCCGGGCCCGAGATGACCTTTCCGGTCTCTTCGATCAGCCCCTCGTTGGCAAGTCGGCGAGTGACATTGCTGAGCGTCTGCGTGGACAACCCCGTGCGTTCGGCGAGCTCGCTGCGGCTGAGTCCTTCCTCGGACCGGCGGATGAGGTCGAAGACGAGCGCCTGGTTGTACACGCCCACAGCAGGGAGGTTCGACCCACGCTGCATATTCCGCTCCTCACCCGTGCGCCTCCGTCGGCGCGTGAACCTCATGATCGCCGCGCAGCACCGCAACGGTCAAACCCGGGCTCGCGGGTTCGAGAGTTCGCCCGCGTGCGTCGGGGGAGACGGTCAGTGTAGGTTCGGCCGCGAGAGGGCGGTGGATTGGGCCGAATCCAGGATAGTTGGCAGTCGTTCGACCGACAACGATCCGCGATAGTTGGCGGATTCCTATGTCTGCTCCTGCTCCTGGGAGTTGACCTTCTCGCGGGAGCCGCCTAATCCGCGGGCGCGTCCGTCATGAGACGCGGAGCGACCCCGCCGACTCGTGCCGAGACGACATCGAGATCCGCATCTCCTGACGCCGCTTCTCCCCAGGTGCGAGAGTCACCAGCGCAGCATCAGCATCCAGGAGCGACGACGTGGCGGGCTCGATGCCCAGCGCCCACCGCCCCCGCGTCGGGTACATCCACTGGACGAGGTGCGGTAGCGTGTCGGCGCTCCACGTCAATCGCAGCTCGCCCACTTGGCCGTGAACCGAGACCGATCCCGCGCCCTTCACAAAGCCCGACCGTTCGACGACGTACTCCTCGAACGCATCCTCCGGTGCGGGGAAGACCCCCACCTCGATCGGCGAGGTCGCCCGGTGGTCCAGCGCGTCGCCGTCCACGAGGATCCGGGCGCCGGGAACCACCAGCGGCGCCCCGAGGTTGACGTGATAGAGCACACCCACCTCGGCCACCCCCGGACCCCGGTTCTCCACGACGTCCAGGAGCTCCAACGCGGACGCACCGGCCCTGGTCGACCGCACGATCACAGTACGGGTCAGCCGCAGCGACGGCCCGAACACCCGCGCATCCTCGACGACCGCCGACACCGCGATCTCCGCGAGATCCGCCGTCACCGTGCGAGAGATCGCGACCTCGCCCGCCGGCAGATGACTGGCATCGCCGTGCTGGCCGCGGTCGGCGGTGGGCGACCCGAATCCGCGCAGCCCGCACGTCGTCACGAGCCCTCCGTGGAATCGTGCCAGCCAGTCGAACTCGCGCGGGCGATCCAGAGGGCGGCGGTCACGCACAGGTGACACCCAGGAAATCGGGGTGCCGTCGTGCAGCGCGAGTCCGATGTCCAGACACCGATCAGGGAGGAGCTCCACGTCCCACCCGCCGAAGGTGCGCACCCGCACGACGCGCCCCTGTCGCGACGCGTACATCTCGGCGCTCGCGAGCAGGTCCTCATGCGCGACCGCCCATTCTTCGGGCCATACCTGCGGCATCTCTTCTCCTTGGTACTCCACGAAGAACGGGTAGCGCCCGTTCGCCCGAAGCGGCAATGGACTCGCTCAGATGCGCCCTGCGGTGAGGTCGCTGATGTGTGGTCTGCGACCGTGCAGCACGGCACACGATGCCGACCCCGCCCACTCTGCCGCATCCCGGGGACCCCGCTGGTGCAGCACGGCCGCGAGGAAGCCGGCCGTTGACGCATCGCCCGCACCATTGGTGGTCACCGGAACACGAACCTCGGTGACATCGTGGCGGAAGTCCTGATCCGACCAGGATCCGCTCAGGCCGGTGAGAACGCGGCCCGCCTGGCGCAGCCGTTCCGTGTCGGCGGTCCGCACCGACATACCTCGGGCGCCTGCCGAGATCGCCACGATTCCGACGCCCGCCGCCAACAGTTCCTCCGCGAACGCCTGTTCGCGCGATGACGACCACGACTCCGCCCTGCCGGTCATCGATACGAGGTCATCGAAGCTCGGGGTCAGGATGTCCAGGAGCGGTGCAGTACGCGCGAGCACGCGCCCCCAGTCGACCCGACCCGTCGGCCCGTCGGGATCGAGCACGGCGAGGTCGAGCGATGTGGTCACCCCGGCATCCTTCGCCCGTTGCAGCAAGCGCCGAAGGGGCTCACCGTCGTCGGCGACGAGCGAAGGCAACAGCATGGGGTACCCGACGTGCAACAGGTCGATCCCGTTCACGTTCACGTCGGTGCCGTCGAAGTGGTCGTTCGCACCGGTGTGGTGCCAGAAGGTGCGATCCTGCGCGGGCGGCTCGATGACAATGCTGTACGAGGTTCCGCCTGGCGCCGTGGACAGACGCGAGGAATGGATGCCGGCGGCGGCGAGTTCGTCACGCACGATCATCCCGAGCGCATCGGCGCCCACCACGCCCTGAACCTCGACGTCGATATCGAACCCGGCGAGCGCCAGCGCGGTGTTCCCCACACAGCCGCCGACGGTGATCGACAGTGCTCCGACCTCGAAGAGTCCTCCCGGCTCGCGCGGCGGATCGCGGCGCAGCGTCGGCGCGAGATCCACACAGACGTGGCCCGCGACCGAGATCCGGCGGGATGCGATCATGCCGTCCGCACTCCCACCGGTTGGACGAGCTCCGTCCGTCCAGCCGCGTGAGCGGCCAGGGCCGCCTCGTAGATCCTGTGCGTGGTCGCAGCCTCCTCCGGCGTGGCGCACGCGAAGCGATCGCCGAGCACGCCTTCCCGCTCGGCGAGGAACGCCGCCCACATCTGCAGGATCGCGTCGCTGAAGCCGCTCTCGAAGATCCCGCCCGTCACCGTGGGCCACACTGACTGGCTGCCCACTTGGATCTGCTGCCAGCTCTGCTCGGCACCGATGCCGGCGGGAGAGATCACGCCGAACACCTCCACGGTCTTGGGTCGGGCTGTTGAGTACCGGACGCCCCCGTCGAGCCCGACCGCCTCGAACTCCCAGGTGTTCTTCTGACCCGGCGCGATCCGTTTGGTCTCCACCCGCAAGGGGACCTCGATGCCGTCCTGGTCAAACCAGCTGTTGACGGTCGCGTTCTCCCAGGTGTCGCATCGTTCGGGGCGCCCGTCGGCCCCAGGGCGGAAGGGAACGAGGTCCTGCAATACGGAAGTGAGTCTGGCCGGTGTCCACCCCAGTCGCAACGGCACATGCCATGCGTGCAGACCGAGGTCGTTCATGACTCCGGCCTCGCCGCAGAACTTCGCCTGTCGCTTCCAGTTGATCGGCTTGTGCTGGTCGAGATCGCTGGAGTGCAGGAACGCACTGCGCACCTCGACCAGGCGACCGAGCGCACCGGACGCGACGTGCGCGATCGCAGCCTGCGCTCCGGGGAAGAACGGCATCTCGCTCGAACACCGCACGAACGACTCCGGGTGCTCTCCCAGGGCAGCGAGGATCGCATCCGCCGCCGAACGGTCGATGCCGAACGGCTTCTCGGCGAGCAGGCTCTTCCCTGCGCGGATGGTGTCCACGTAGAGCTGTTCGTGGAGATCGTGCCGCACGGCGATGTAGAGCACGTCGATCGAGTCGTCCGCGAGAAGGTCGCGATAGTCAGTGACGGTCGTGGTGACCGAGTCGATCTGCTCGAACCAGGCGAACGCGGCGGGGTTCACGTCACACACAGCGGTCAGTCGCGGGCGCACGGGGTGATCCACCAGCGCGGGCCACCTCTGGATGGCCGCCGCGATCTCACGCCCCATGAGACCGCCGCCGACGATGGCGACGTTGACGGCACGCCCGGTCAACGCGCGACCACCCGGTCGATCTCGAGGGCGGCCTCCGACGGCGACGCCCCCTCGTGGAGCACCCGCATCAGCGCGCGCGTGATGCCGGCCGGGTTCCGATGCTGGACGACGTTGCGGCCGTAGACGATGCCGCTCGCGCCCTGGGCGAGAACGTCGGCGGTGCGCTGCAGGAGCGTCTCATCGTCGACGCGCCCCCCTCCGCGGACGAGCACCGGCACATCGCCGGCGACCTCGATGACGCGGTGGTATTGCGAGGAGTCGTCCGTCGGGTCGGCCTTGATGAGGTCGGCGCCCAGCTCGCGTGCCTGTCGGACGAGCGTGCGGATCTTGTCGGTGTCACCGTCGACCATGTAGCCGCCGGCCACGCTGTTGTCCTGCATCACGAGAGGCTCGATCATGAGCGGCATGCCGGCGTCCGTCGCGCGCCGTCGCAGTTCGAGGATGGACCGGATGCACTGCTCGCGGACCTCCGGATGATTCGGGATTTGCAGCAGGTTGGCGCACACGGCTACGGCATCCAGGCGCACGGCCTGCTCGATCGCGTCGGGGACGTGGCGGCTGAACAGATGCGAGTCCAGGGGATTGCCGTAGACGTTGGCGACATCGGTGCGCACCACGAGTGCCGGCTTCTGTTTGCCAGGGCGTGACTGCAGCAGGCGCGCCTGCCCGAGCGTGAGCTGGATCGCGTCGGGGCCGGCATCGACCAGGACGTCGATGACGCGGTCCATGTCTTCGATGCCGGTGAGGAAGCTCGGCTCCCCGAAGAAGCCGTGGTCGACGGCGACGTCGAGCGCCCGTCGGGAGACGGGGTTGAACAAGCGATTCAGGCGGTACTGCGCCACGACGGGACTCCTTCGGTGCGGTCATCGGTCGATGCGGGAGCCGGACAGTTGTCGGTGCTCCATCGACACAGTACTGTGGGCTAGACAACGTTGTCTAGTCGAGGAATCCGAATGAGCATCCACATCCTGCCGGCGAACCGTCCCCCGAACCGCTTCTACCGCGGAGGAAGCCGCATCGCGAGCTTCCGCACCATCCCGGACGACCAGCAGTACGCGCCGGAAGACTGGCTGGCGTCGGTGACGACGGTCTTCGGAGACCCCTCCCTCGGCCTCACCTCGCTCGGCGACGGCGGCACCCTGCGTCAGGCCGTCGCCGATGATCCCGAACGGTGGCTCGGCGCGGCACACGTCTGCGCATGGGGACCGGACTCGAAACTCCTCGTCAAGCTGCTGGACGCCGGCCAACGACTCCCCGTGCACGCCCACCCCGCCACGGCCTTCGCGCAGGAGCACCTCCTGCGTCCCCACGGCAAGGCCGAGGCTTGGCACATCCTGCAGGGCGGAGAGGTACACCTCGGCCTGCGCGAAGACGTGAGCTGGTCCGAACTCTCCGACCTCGTCGCACATCAGCGCACCGGCGACCTGCTGGACCTGCTGCACAAGCGCACGGTGGAAGCCGGCGACACCGTTTTCGTACCCCCCGGCGTGCTGCATGCCATCGGACAGGACGTGTTCCTCGCCGAAGTCCAGGAGCCGGAGGATTTGTCGATCCTCCTGGAATGGCACGGTTTCGCCATCGACGGCTCCAGGGACGGCCACCTCGGACTCGGATTCAACACGGCCCTGACGGCAGTCGAGCGCGAGCGCATGACCGAGGACCGGCTCGGCTCGCTGATCGCCCGGACACCCAGCCTCCCGACGAGTGCTGACGAATACTTCCGTCTCTCCCGCCGCGCGCACCGAACTGGCGAACACCTCGAGCCAGGCTTCGCCGTGGTGATCGTCCTCTCCGGCGCCGCCACCCTCACGCGCGGCACGCTGAACGTCCACGTCCAGGCAGGGAACACTCTGCTTCTCGAACACGCGGGAGGGCCGACCACGGTCGACGGCGAGATCGAGATCATCGAGTTCCGTCCGCCGCTGCCCCCGGTGCGCACGCTGACGTCGCCGACGACCGAGGCGGCGCGAACCCCCCGCTGACACGTCGGCTATCGTTGTCCCTGACTAGAGGGGATGCCGTGGCCAGGAACCCGACGATGATCGATGTGGCGACCGAGGCCGGAGTGGCGTTGAAGACAGTGTCGCGCTACGTGAACGGGGCCGACAACATCAACGACGCGATGGCCGCGCGGATAGCCGCGGCCATCACCAAGCTCGGCTATCGACGCAACCTGGCCGCGGCCAGCATCCGCCCCGGCTGGACGAGCAAGACCGTCGGCCTGCTGATCAGCGACCTCGCGAACCCGTACTACTCGTCGATCGCTCGCGGCGCCGAATCCGTCCTCACCGACGCGGGGTACCTGCTCATCACGGCAAGCTCCGAGGAGGACGGCGCGACGCACGACCGCCTCGTCGACAGCTTGTTCGAACGCCAGGTCGACGCGATCATCGTCGTGCCCCCGCGCTCACCCGGCCGAAGCTGGTCGACCGTGCGCGAGCCCCATCCGCCCGTCGTGTTCATCGACCGTCCCGCAGCCCTGGACGGCGCGGACACCATCGTCGCCGACAACCGCGGCGGAGCCAGGGACGCCGTCGAACTGTTGCGTTCGAAACACGGCGACGTCGCCTTCCTCGGCGATTCCCTCTCGATCTACACCATGCAAGAGCGCTACCTCGGCTATGTCGATGCCCTGCGGGCGCGTGGCGAGCAGCCCGACCCGGCCCTCGCCAACACGAACGCGCACAGCGAAGAGCAGGCGTACGCCGCAGCGATCGCGCTCCTGCAGACCGGGCGGGCCAGCGCGATCTTCGCCGCGAACAACCGCGCCACGATCGGTGCCCTCCGCGCATTCGCCCACGAGGACGTGCGGCTCCCGCTGATCGGCTTCGACGACTTCGAAGCCGCGACCCTCGTGCGACCGGCCGTAAGCGTCGTGAGCCAGGATCCTCAAGCAATGGGACGCCTGGCCGCAGAGGTGGTGCTCCAGCGCCTCGCGCCCGACACGACGTCGTCCGCACGCTTCGAGGTGCTGCCGACCAGCCTCGTGTTGCGCGGCTCGGAGCTCGACTGAGCGACCGCCCCAGCGGCCACGCGGCCACGACGACCACGACGACGAATGAGCGGCCGGGCGGGAGGGAATGCACCCCCCGCCCGGCCGCCGCGTATCCGGTCAGTCCACCTCGCAGAGGGAACGGGCCAGCCCGAGGAACTCCGCGGTCGCATAGAGCTCGTCGGAGATCACGGTGATCGCCAGGCCGGAGGCGAGGCGGTCCGCCACGGCGGCGCGCTCCTGATCGCTCGGCTCCCGCTGCAGGATGCTGCGGTACAGGACCCCGGCCTTCTCCGCGTCGGTCAGCCCCCGGGCTGTGAACTCTCCGGATTCGAAGAACCCGTACGACCGCTGACGAAGTGTCGCGACACTGCATCCGTCGTTCTGGAAGAACGCTTCGTGGAAGGCGATTCCGCCGGGATCCGCCGGACGACCGAGCACCTCGGTGTAGAGGAGCTCGATGTACGCGGTCGGGACCGTGTCCGTCGGCTCGAAGGGCACGGGCGCCGCGGCCGGAGACGGCCTCCAGACCGCACCGTCGACCGTGACCGCCTTCTTGCCGGACGGCAGGACGGCCGTGAAGCCATCCCTTCCCAGCACCACGCTGATGCGGCCGCGCGCCTCCGCACCGGCGACGACCTCGGTGAGCGGCGCCTGCCGTTCCATGCCGTCGCGGTTGGCGTTAATCTTGCCGATGCGACCGAAGACGACGTTCACCGCCGTGGTCTCCCCTCCCTGCAGCAGCAGGGTGCCGCGATCCTCCTTCGCGTTCGCGAGGAAGTACGCCTGGGAGAAGTCCACCCGTCCCGCCTGCACGATCACCCCGTAGTTCGGAGTGAAGTTGAACGCACCGGCGACCCAGTTGGAGAAACGCACCCGCGTCTTGTCACCCGCTGCCGAGGAAACCCTGACGTAGGCCTCGGACAGGGACTCCGGAGGCGGCGGGATGATGCTGTCCGTCGTGGGGTCCCAGCCGTCCGGCACGGCGTTGCCCGAGCAGTTGACGCAGTCGAGGCCCTTCCCGGAGGTGCCGTCGACCTGGTACGACACGATGAGCCCATCGACCCACAGTCCCCAGAGCAGACCGGAGAAGCCGCGACCGTTCTGCGTTGCCAGATGCACGCCGTAGTGCCCGCGGTAGCCGAAGCTCATGTCGACGACCTCGTTCTTGGCGTCACCGAAGCGGAACCCGGTAAGGTTGCGGTCCTGGAAGCGCATGATCTGGAAGAACAGCTGGATCATGCTGTCGTAGTCGGCGGGTGCACCGGGAAGACCGGAGCCGATCGTCCGGAACCACAGGTGCGGGTTGTAGTGGGCGTGACGGACGGTCCCGTGCGACGAGCCGCCTCCGACCGCGAGGCCGGTCTTGAGCGGCGCACCGATGAGCCAGTCGATCTGGTGCCCGGTGGTGTTCGCCGTCTCCGCGTCGACGCCCTGGTAGGCGTTGCCGAAGTTCACATAGCGGACCCAGGCGTCCCGACCGGCCAGCTTGATGGCGAACGGGTACTCGGTGACCGCATCCGCCTTCTGCTCCGGGTACCAGATCAGCAGGCCGGTGACGCCGGCACCGCGTTGGAGTGTGATGAACGGCGTGCCCTTCGCATCCCCGGCACCGTGCGTCGTCAGCAGCCGAGTGGCAGCCCCGTTGCTGTGGAAGGACGTGACCTGCGCGCCGCGGAGCTCGACGCCTCGCGGGACATCGAGCGTTCCATCCATGCGGTAGGTCCCCGGCGGCAGGAAGACGATGCCGCCCTTGTCCGCGGCGACGTCGTCGAGCGCACGCTGCACCGCCGCCGTGGCGTCGGCAGAACCGTCCGCCGCAGCGCGATACGGAGCAGCGGTCACGTCGACGACCGTCTTTCGCTTGGGCGCGGCGGGGGCCTCATGCTCCGGACGTTCCGGGGCAGCCTCCTGCTTCGGAGCCTTGGCGACGACGGAGATCTGCGAACGATCACGATCGACGACCTGCACATCGCGTTCGTTCAGGCCCGCGACCGTGACGGCACCCGCCCCGGCGGTGACGAGGATCGGAGCGCCCCCGTCCACGGTGCGGCCCACGGTCGTCGCGGTGACGCTCAACGCACCGCCGTCGACGACCGCCGCACGTGACGCCCCCGCGGCGATGGACCCGCCGTGCAAGCTCACCGCTCCGTCCGTCCCTTCGGACAGGAGCACGCCGGTCCCGTCGGGCGCGGAGATCTTGCATTCGTGACACTGCAGCACGGTGTCGTTCAGGCTGGGGGCGATCTCGATGGCGACCGGGTTCTCCCCGACGTTCGCCTTAATGGTCGCCTTCGTCAGCTGCACACCCTGCGTGTTGAGTTCCTCGAGCAGCAGCCCACGGTTCACCCGCTCCAACGTCACGTAGGTGAACTGCCCGTTCGCGGAGGTCACGGGGTCTCCCGAGACCGCCACATCCTTGCGCATGCGGATGCCGATCGCGGCGTCGGTGACGTCCAGGTCGGTGAGGTACTGCCCGTCGGAACGCCCGATCTCCAGGCCCGTCAGGTTCTCGCGCGTGAAAGCGGCGATCGACTCCGCCGACGTCCCGTCCCATCGTTCCCAGTACTCAGGCGACAGATGCACGCTTTCGATGCGGCCCACGTCCGTCGCGAAGTCAATCGTGATGCCCTTCTTCAGCGGCGACGCGTACACCTCGTTCATCCAGTGCAGCTCATTGCCCTCCGGACCGACCCGCACGGCCTCGTAGGGGTTGACCAGGGTGACATGCCGCAGCGTGGTGAAGTCCTCGCCACGGTCGGCCAGCTTCACTGTGGGGGCGTACGCGATCGGGTCGTCCGCGCGCTGCTGCGGGTAGAAGACGGTGACTCCTTCGACCCCCGCGCTCCCTCCCACCGTGACCAGCGGCGTCGACGATGCCGGATCCGGCTGCGCGATGAGCACCGTCAGGTCGTCGCGCTTCTGAAGCTTCCTCGCATCGTCAGGGTCGCGCCAGGCACCGAGAAGGCTGACCGACTTGGGAACCTGGATGCCGCCGGTGAGCAGGTAACGACCGGCACCGAGCCACACCACACCGCCACCGGTCGACGCTGCCGCGTCGACTGCGGCCTGCAGCGCTGCTGTGGAGTCGTGCGAACCGGTGGGGTCGACGCCGAAGTCTGCGGCGTCGTACCGCGCGACCACCGGCGCACCGTCAGGCGCTTTCACCAGGAGTGCCTGCGGCGCCGGCGGGGAATCCGCGGATGCGGACGCCATCGGCATGCCGACCACCGTGCCGCCGACGACGGCGGCGACGAGCAATGTGGCCAGCGGTATACGGAATCTTTGATGCATGGAAAGCTCCGATCTGAAGGGGTGGTGCGGGAAGGGTCAGGGAAAGAGGATGCAGCCGTAGTACAGGGCGTTCGTCGCACCGGGCAGCGTTCCGGACG
This sequence comes from Microbacterium sp. GQ128, assembly GCF_059758615.1. Taxonomy (NCBI): domain Bacteria; kingdom Bacillati; phylum Actinomycetota; class Actinomycetes; order Micrococcales; family Microbacteriaceae; genus Microbacterium; species Microbacterium sp. GQ128. The sequence continues at coordinate 418,013 of NZ_JCAXDY010000002.1, read as the reverse complement.
CGTAGCCAGCCGACGTGCTGGCACCGATCACGTGACTCGGGCACGGGGAGGCTGAGGGGATGAGCGTGGCGGTCAGCGTGTTTCCGCTGACCGTCGTGCCCAGGGCGCCCGAGACGGCGATCGCGGTCGCTGCGCGCACCGGCAGGCCTGCCGAGGTGTTGCCCGTCACGCTGCCTCCGGTGAAAGTGAGGCCGTTGGCGCCGTACCACGGGCGCCCACCGACCGAGATGGCGATCTGCGCGGTCACACCGTCGCCCATCCACAGCGTGTTCGCGTCGATGGAGCCGCCCACGAAGCTGCGACTGCTCGTGCCCGGCGCGTCGCCCGTCGCACCGAAGAGCGAGTCCACCGCGATCGAGCCCTGCGCCCGGATTCCGGCATGGATCACCGTGTTCCCGGTGACGCGGCTCGCCTGCGGCACCGTCGCCGAGACGGGGAACAGCACGATCGCCACATCCGTCGCATCGATGACCGAGTTGGCTTCGACGAGGGTGTCTTCGCAACCCACCGAGAGACCGTCCGCCTGACGGACGGTGGTGAATTCGGCGGTGTACGAGGTGATCAGGTTGCCCCGGATGAGGTTGTCGGTGCAGGGCAGGCCGTCGCCCGCACCGGCGGAGCGCAGACTCGATGCCCCCGACGGCTCGGACAACCGTGACGAGACGACGGACGTTCCGGTGCCGCCGAGCATGAGGATCGACGCGCGTTCGCGATCCCAGCCGCTCTCCCGACCGCGGGCACCGGACACCCAGACGCGATCGAGGGTGGCACCGCCGACGAGCTGCACCGATGGACCGCTCCATCCCGGTTCGCGGGTGAGCCGCGCCATCGACGCGTACGACTGCGCCGAGGGAGCACCGGCGGTGGTGAGCTTCACACCAGCGGGAATGAAGAGAGACGTCGCCAGACGCACCACGCCATGCCGGGCCAAGGTCACTGTTCCGCCGGCCGGCGTCGCGTCGAGCACTGCTTGCAGCTGCGCCTGCGTGCCGCGGAATCCCGTTCCGGCGTTCGGCAGGTTCAGCGGCAGCCCCGAGTCGTCGAAGCCGTAGCCGGTCGCAGCGGGATCGCAGATCCTGGTCGCCAGACTCGCGAACTCCGGAGAACCGAGCAACTCGTCGACCACGGTCGTGAACGACGTGCCGCTACCCATCCGAGTCACCCGGTCCGTGAAGCCGGTGCTGTCGGCCTCACGGTTGAGCACCGCTCGGTATGCCACGAGCACGCGCTCCGCATCGTCATACCCGCGCGAGGCGAACTCGGCGGTGCTGAAGAACTCGCGGACCTTCCCCGCGAGCGACGTGGCATCACATCCCGTGCCGACGAAGGAGCTGCGGTGGTGCGCCCACCCAGCAGGGTCGGGCGCCCTGCCGAGCACCTCGGTGTACATCTTCGCGATGAACTGATCGGGGATCTTGGTGGTCGCCTGCGCCGCGCTCGCGGGGACGAGGACGGCGGCGATCACCAGGACGGCCAGGGCGGCACCCAGGATCTGCCGGATACGAGGAAACATCAGAACTCCTTTGTTCAGACTGCTCGAGCGATTGCGCGGGACTGACCGACTCCGTTCAGCCGCCGCGTGTCATCAGGACGCGGGGACCAGGCGAAGCCCGCCCATACCCCCATCGACCGTCAACAGCGTTCCCGTCGTGGACGCGGCAGCGGGCGAAGCCAGATACGCGATCGCGTTCGCCACCTCGGCTGGCGAGACCAGCCGGCCCAGCGGCTGCCGACGACGCAGCTGCTCCGCTGCCCTCTCGGCGTCGACGGTGTCAGTCAGGAGGCGTTCGACCCACGGGGTGTCCGCGGTGCCGGGGAGGACCGCGTTGACGCGGATCCCCTCCTGGACGTGGTCGGCCGCCATCGCGAGAGTCAGCGCGGAGACCGCTCCCTTGCTCGCGGCGTAGGCGGCGCGCTGCACGACCCCGGCGATCGCCACGATCGAGCTGACGTTGACGATCGCCGGATGCGCGGATCTGCGCAGGTGCGGCATCGCCGTCCTTGCCATCCGCACCATGCCCACCACGTTGACGTCGAAGACGTGCGCGAACTCCTCGTCACTCGAGCTCTCGACGTCACCGGTCGCGCCGATGCCGGCATTGTTCACCAGCACATCGATGCCTCCGAGATCGGCGACGATCGCGTCGACCGTCGCCGCGACTGCGCTCGCATCCGTGACATCGCACGCGTAGCTGTGCGGGCCCGGTTGCGTCCCGAGCGCACGATCCACGACCGCCACCGTGGCACCCCGCTCGCGGAACGCCCGCGCGGTCGCTTCGCCGATGCCGCTCGCAGCACCCGTGATCACGGCGACCAGGCCGTCCAGATCCGTTCCCGTCATGTTCATCCCTTCACCGATCCTTGGAGTCCGTTGATGAAGAAGCGCTGCAGCAGCACGAACAGGATGATGATCGGCACCACCGTGATGAGGGCGCCAGCCATCACCTGGTTCCACTGCACGATGTTCGTCGCCAGCAGGCTCTGCAAGCCGACCGGAAGCGGATACTTCGACGGGTCGTCGTTCGTCAGCAGCGGGAGCACGTATTCGTTCCAGGCGGCCACGAAGTTGAGGATCGTGACGGTGATGAGCGCGGATCGCGAGAGGGGGAAGTAGATCCGCCAGTAGATCGTGAACTCCCTGCATCCATCCAGCACCGCCGCTTCGTGCAGTTCTCGCGGCACGCTGGAGTAGTACGAGCGCATCAGCACGATCGCGATGGGCGCCGCCCCGTTGACGACGGGAAGGATGACCGCGAGCGGCGATCCGGCCAGGCCGAGCTCCTGGTTGAGGATGACGATCGGCAGCAGCACGGTCACTGCCGGCACGAACAGGGCGCCGACGAAGATCGCGAACAGGGTCTTCTTGAAAGGGAACTCCAGCACGGCGAATGCGTATCCCGCCAGCGGGAAGACGACGAGGATCAGGAGGCAGGATCCCCCGGCGATGACCAGACTGTTGAGGAAGAGTCGGGGCACGTCGAGCACGGCGAAGGTGTCGATGAGCGTCTGCAACGTCGGAACGGTCGTGAAGGGCAGCGGGTCGGTGATGACCTGCTGATTCGTCTTCAGGGCGCCACCGAGCATCACAAGGAACGGGAACACCGAGATGAGCCCGTAGGTGACGAGAAGGACGATCACGACGGCACGGATGCCACCCCCGCCGATCCTCTCGAGCGGCGTGCGGGTGAGTCGCGGGGTAGTCATTGGCGGCTCCTGAGGATGCGCATGTTCACGATCGCCAACACGATGGCGACGATGGCGAGGATCCACCCCAGTGCGCTGGCGTATCCGAGGTCGGATGCCGCGCCGAAGGCGAATGTGTAGGTCTGCAGGCCCAGGGTGTTGGACGAGTCGACGGGTCCTCCGTTGGTCATCAGGAGGTACAGCTGGAAGTTCTGCAAAGACTCCCGGAGCATGATGACCACGACGAGGGCGGTGATGGGGTTGAGCAGGGGCACGATGATCGACCAGACGATGCGACCGCCCGAGGCGCCGTCGATGCGAGCCGCCTCGACGACGGAGTCGTCGACCGTCTGGAGTCCCGTGAGGAAGAGCAACATCGCGATCGGAACGCTCGACCACACCTGCACCGCGATCACGGCGCCGAGTGCTGTCGCGGTACCGCCCAGGAAGCCGTCGGTCGGAGCGATCGCGTCGAGGCCGATCAGACGGAGCACCGCGTTGACGGCGCCGTCGGGCTGGTACATGAACCGCCACGCGTAGTACACCGCGATCCCGGCAGTGACGAACGGGAGGAAGTAGACGGTTCTCAGGAAGCCGCGGAACCGCTTCACCGAGTTCAGCAGCAGCGCGAGGGCGAGCCCGATGACGACGACGACCACAGGAAGGACGATCATTCCGATCACGGTGTGGATCGTCGCATTCGCGATCCGCGGCGATACCGCCGGGTTGCCGCCGAGCAGGTCGACATAGTTGTCGACCCCGGTCCAGGTCCAATCAGGGGAGAAGCCGTTCCACCGGGCGAAGCTCAGAAGGAAGCCGTAGATGATCGTGTAGACGCCGAAGACCGCGAAGAGGAGGGTGGCGGGAGCCACGAAGACCAGCCCCACCCACCAGCCCCGGCGCAGGCGCCGGGCGTTCGCCCGGCGCCTGCGCTTGGGATCGACGACGATCAGCGCCTCGGTCGCTGTCACCGAGCTCATCTACTCGAGCACCTTCCAGGCGTTCGCGTAGATCTCGGCCAGGGATGCGGCCACCTGCTCGGTCGTTGCCGACTTCGCCGGAAGCTTCGCCAGCTCGACCGCGGTCGCGTTGGCGACGTCGGAGCCCGGGTCCGCAGAGAAGTCGTTCGGGTTGAACGGTTCCACTCCGTCGACGGGGGTCACCAGTCCGACGAGCTGCTGGAGCAGCGGGGAGGTGAGCGACTCGACCGGGATGGCCGTCGCGGGGAGGTCGTTGGCCTCCTGAGCGAAGATCGTGGCACCTTCCTCGCTGGTCAGGAACTTCAGGAAGCTCAGTGCGTCGTCCTTCTTGGTCGTCGTCGAGGTGATCGCGCCAGAGATGAGGGGGCTCGCCTGGTAGCTGATCGTGTCGAGCTCGCCCTTCTCCGACGGCGGGACCGCGAAGACGGAGACGTCATCGGTGTCGAGGCCGAAGGTGCTCAGCGACGAGAGGGTGAAGGTGCCGCCCACGTCCCATGCCGCAGTACCGGAGGCGAACGCCTGGTCCGCCTGGTCGATGCCGAGGCCGAGCACGCCGGGCGCCCAGAGCGGCGTCAGCTGGTCGTAGAGGTCGAGCGTCTCCACGCTCTCGGGCGAGGTCCACGCCGGGTCCTGGGCCTCCCCCTGCCGTGACGTGAAGTCGTCCGCGCCGAGGTAGGCGTACGCGAGCGGGCGGTAAAGCCAGAAGTACCCGGTCTGAGGCACCTGGAGCCCGGTCACGACGGAGCCGCTCTCGCTGTCGTGCGCCTTGGTCTTCTCGATCGCCGCGATCCACTCTTCCCACGTGGACGGAGGGGTCTCCGGATCGACGCCGGCCTCGGCGAGCAGCTTCTTGTTCGAGAACACCACGCCCGGGGTGCCGGCGAGGTACGGCACCGCGTAGAGGTTGCCTGCCGTGAGGTCCTGCAGCGTCGTGGCGGGGTCGGTGCCGGAGTTCTTGATGGCCTCGTCGGTGAGCTGCGTCGCTTCGACCACGCCGGGGAGGAAGTCGCTCTGCCAGTCGGCGTCGAAGTCGTCGGTCAGGTCCTGGATGATGCCGGCCTGTGCGAGCTTCCACTCCTCCCCCTGACTGTGCACGGAGATGATGTCGGGCAGCGTCTTGGACTTCGCTGCCGCCTGGACCTTCGTCAGATAGGCGTCGTCGGGCGTGTAGACACTGACTTCGACGGGGCGGCCACTCTCCTCGGTCCAGGCCTCGCCCGCCGCTTCGAGAGCGGCGACCTGTGACTGCTTGAAGGTCCACACCGTGAGCGCCTCGGCGTCGCCGCCGGACTCGGTCTGGCCGGAACACGCCGCGAGCGTCGCCACGAGGCCGAGTGCCCCGATCCCGGCGATGAGCTTTGATCGCTTCATTGCAACCCCAATCATGTGTGTGAACGTGAGTTCTTGTCTGTGAACAGTAATACAACGTTGTCTCGGCCGCAAGTGGGCAGGCACCGGACCACGCTGGCCTCCGGAGTCAGCCCTCGATGCCGAACGTGCTCTCGATCTGCGCGTACGCGGCGGCAGCGCGCCGCAACTGCTCGACGACCCGGTCTTGGAATGCGTCGTCCAGACGCGCCACAGGTACCGAACAGCTGATCGCATGCGTGTGGGGCGCGTGAATCCCGATCGCCACAGCGAAGCAGCGGACGCCTTCGGTGCTCTCCTCATCATCGATCGCGTAACCGCGCGCGCGCGTCTCCTCCAGATCGACCAGCAGCGCATCCGCGTCCACCAGTGTCCTCGAGGTGATCCGACGCCGCGGCAGCGACAGGATTCGATCGCGTTGCCCATCGCTCAGGTCGCTCAGCAGCATCTTCCCCAGCGCCGTCGCATAGGCCGGCAGCCGAAAGCCAACACTGCTGACCAGACGTAGGCTGTGTCGCGCGTCGCGCTTGGCCAGATAGACGATCTCGCTGCCGTCGAGCACACCGAGGTGCACGGTCTCACCCAGCGCCGCCGAGAGTTCGTCGATCACCGCCTCCGATCGACGCACGATGTCGTCACCCGCGATGTACGCCGAGCCGACCGTGAGCGCCTGCGGACCGATGCGGTACGTGGTGACCGCTCCGTCGTACGCGGTCAGCCAGCCCCGATTGGCCAGGTTGTGCAGCAGCCCGAACACGCTGCTGCGCGGAATCCCGAGCTCCGCGGCGATATCGGCGAGCGAACGCGGCGACGGCTCTCTCGCCAGATACTCCAAGACGCTGAGAGCGCGGTCCGCGGACTTCACGACGGCCGTCTTGTTCTCGTTCACTCGAGTCCCTCCCTCAGGGCCGACCCGCATCGCCAGCGCGTCATGACGAGTGCCCGAGCAGATGTACGGCCTGGAAACCGATCTTCTCCGCGGCAGCACCGGTCGTGTATGCGCCCCTGTTCAGCTGCCCCACCACGGGCGTCCGCGGATGCCAGCGCTCCAGGAGATCGGCGATGTCGTCGTCGAGGAGAACGTCGTCGGCGACCACGTTCAGCACATGTGCCCCCGTCAGCCTACCTGCGCGACTCGCGGCGACGGCGAGCTCGACGGCACGCGCCGCGTCTCGCACGTCGAGGTACGCCCAGAGCTCCTTCGCGAGGGCGAGACGGGAAGTGTCGTCAGACTCCGCCAGAGCAGCGCGCTCGCGGATCATCTCGGCTGTGCCCGTGAACGGAAGGCGGAGCGAGACCACCGAGAGACCCCATCGACGTGCCGCCATGCGAGCTGCGGCTTCATCCATCTCCTTGCTCAGGCCGTACCCCTCGGCGGGTCGAAGCGGGTGCTCCTCCGTCACCGGCACGAAGACCGGGTGCATCATCTCCGGCGACCACGCCATCCCGAGCACGGAGATGCTGGATGCCAGGACCACCGTTTTGACGTCATGGTGTGCCGCCGCCTCCAGGACCGCGAGGGTCGCCATCGTGTTCGCCGCGACCAGGTCGACGGCGGTCCGGTCCCCGGGCGAGGGGATCGCCGCCAAGTGCACCACGGCATCGATCTGCTCGGCCATGAGCTCGTCGACCGCCGCCGCATCCGTGGCGTCCGCGATCCGCTCGGACACCTGCGCTGGCAGCGGCTCCGCCGAGGGCCTGCGGACGAGGGAGATGATCTCGTGGTCGAGCGACGCCAGATGTGCGACCACGGCGCGCCCGACGAGTCCGGCTCCACCGGTCATCAGAATTCGCATGACACCCTCACGGCCGCGCGGGCGAGCCGTCGCCATGCCGCAGCAACGACCAGGTCTCGTAGGTCAGGGTGTCGGGGATCGGATAGCGCGCCGCCTCCGCCTCATCGACCTCGACACCGATTCCCGGCACCGTAGGGATGTGGAAGGCACCGCGATCGAGCACGGGAGCCCCGGGAAACACCTCGCGCACCGCATCCGAGTACTCGACGGATTCCTGAATGCCGAAGGCTCGCGAGGACGCGTCGACGTGGATGGAGGCGGCGTGCCCGATCGGCGAGATGTCTCCCGGGCCGTGGATCGCCAGGCGCACGCCGTGGAACTCGCAGAGATGCGCGAACTTGACCATCGGGGTCAGCCCTCCGATGGCGCCCATCCGCACGCGCGCGAAGTCGATGAGTCGATCGGTCACCAGGGGAAGGAATGTGGCGGCATCCGCGAAGGTCTCCCCCACCGCCTGCGGGGTCGAGGTCGCCTGCCGCATCTCGCGGTACCAGGAGAGGTCCTCGGGGGCGATCGCGTCTTCCAGGAAGAACAGGCGATGCGGTTCGAGGTCCTTGGCCAGCTGGATGGCGTCGACGACCGCGAGCCGCTCATGGACGTCGTGCAGCAGTTCCACGTCGAATCCGAGCTCGGAGCGGATCGCATCGAACAGCGGCGGAACCGCGCGCAGGTACGCCCGCGACAGCCACGGCACCGACCTGGCGCGGATCGCGGCGAGCGCGCCCTCGTCTTCACCGCCGTGTGCACCGTAGGTATCCGCATCCGCGATCGCGACCTGGGCACGCACGTGCGTGTATCCGCGCTCGACGAAATCGCGGATGCTGTCGATCACCTCGGCGTGCGAGCCCCCGTGGGCGTGGCCGTAGACGGGGATGCGGGTACGTGTCCTGCCCCCGATGAGTTGGTGCACCGGCAGCCCGGCGACCTTGCCCTTGATGTCCCACAGGGCGATGTCGAGGCCCGCGAGCGCGTTGTTCTCGATCGCCCCGCCACGCCAGTACGGGCTCAGCTCCATCAGATGGTGGAAGTCCTCGATGTCGAGGGCGTTGCGACCGATCAGCATCGGGCCGAGGTAGTTCTCGATCACGTTGATGATGGCGAGCGGGCGCTGCGGGCTGCTCGCGCACCCCCATCCGATGAGCCCCGGCTGATCGGTCTCCACCTTGACGAGAATGAGCGGCGCACCGGACGGAGCCGTGGTCACGACGGAGACGCGGGTGACGCGGACGGACCGGTCCTCCGTGTCCCAGGGCGCGTGCGCCAGAGGCCGGGGAAGTGATTCGACGGGCGGGGATGCAGGCATGATTCTCCTCGATGAGCCAATGCGTGGGCGATCCTTGATACGATCTCGCTGTTCATTATACTAAACCCGAGTTCATATGTATGAATAGGTTTGAGCCCATGCCCGCACATACCGCCCCGCCCGCAGCCCTGACGCACGCCGGAGCCGCAGTCGGAGAGAGTCCGATCTGGCTGACGGAAGAGTCGTCCGTGGCCTGGATCGACATGCCCGTCGGGCGGATCCACGTCTCCTCGTTCCCCTCGGGGGAGACGTCGACTGTTGAGCTCGGACGATACGTGAGCGCCATCGCACCGCGCTCGGACGGCGGGTGGCTCGCGACGACCCTGCACGGCATCGCCTGGGTCGGGCGCAGCGGCGAGGTCCCGCGGGAGATCCAGGTACTCGACGATCGGCACCGCATGAACGATGCGTGCTGCGACCCGCACGGACGCCTCATCGCGGGAAGCACGCACGTGGACGGCACCGACGGAGCTGGCAGCTTGCATCTCCTCGACCGCGACGGCACGGTCACGACGATCTGGGACGGGCTCGCCCTCCCGAACGGAATGGCGTGGAGCTCGAACGGCGAAATTCTGTACCTCGCCGACAGTCTGCGCTCCCAGATCGTCGCATTCGACATCGACGACGAAGGGCTGCCGCAGCGCGCGAACACCATCGCGGAGTTCCCACCGGAGGACGGACTACCCGACGGGCTCTGCCTCGACGAGGAGGGCTGCCTCTGGGTGGCGATGTGGGACGGCGGCGCCGTCATCCGGCTCGACCCCGACGGCCACGTGATGCGCCGAGTCGCATTGCCGGTCTTCCGACCGACCTCCTGCGCGTTCGGCGGCCGCGACGGCGACGTGCTCTTCGTCACCACCGCGACCGCGGAGCGCCGGACGCATCCGCTCGACGGCGCCGTCCTCGCGATCGACGACACCGGCGTCCGGGGCGACGCCCGACCACTCTTCCTCGGCTGACAGCCGCCATCGACACTCGACGAAAGGCACTCGTGAAACTTGCACGACTCGGCACTCCCGGCGCAGAAATCCCCGTCGCCCTCGCGCAGGGCTCGACGTTCGACCTGCGTGGACTGACCGCAGACATCGACGGAGCCTTCCTGGAATCAGGCGGACTGGAGCGTGTGCGCATCGCCCTGGCGGCCGGCTCCCTCCCGCTCCTGGACGGCGCAGAGACGCTCCGTACCGGCTCCCCCATCGCGCGGCCGAGCGCGATCATCTGCGTCGGGCTGAACTACGCCGCGCATGCGGCCGAGTCCGGAGCGGAACCACCGACCGCTCCGGTCGTCTTCCTGAAGACGCCGAACACGATCTCCGGCCCGAACGACGACGTGCCCATCCCGCCGCACAGCACGAAGACCGACTGGGAGGTCGAGCTGGGTGTCGTCATCGGTCGGCACGCCTACGCTCTCCCGAACGCCGCGGACGCTCGCGCCCACATCGCCGGATTCGTCATCGTCAACGACGTCTCCGAACGGGCGCACCAGTTGGAGGAGTCGGGCGGCCAGTGGTCGAAGGGCAAGTGCTCCCCCGCGTTCAGCCCGACCGGACCGTGGCTCGTCACGACCGACGACGTCGATCCCTCCGCGCTGCGGTTGCGGAGCTTCGTCAACGGCGAGCCCCGACAGGATTCGACGACCGCCGACCTCATCTTCGACGTCGACCACATCGTGTGGCATCTCAGCCAGTACATGGCGCTGGAACCGGGTGACCTGGTGCTCACGGGAACTCCGGAGGGCGTCGCCCTGTCCGGCCGCTTCCCCTACCTGCAGCGAGGAGACATCGTCGAGCTCTCCATCGACGGCCTGGGAACGCAACGGCAGGTCTTCACATGAGCGGCCGCCGTCGGACGGCTGGGTTGCGCACCGTGACTTGCGGAGACGAGACCGGCGTTACCCTCCGCACCGCCGTCGCGGACGACCTCCTGCACGTCGATCACACTGTCGAGGTCGCCGACGCGGCCGCTGGACGCGACCTCTCCGTCACGGTGACGCTCACGGCGCTGACCGAGATCTCAGGCGTCGTCGTCGTCGACATCGATCTCGGTCACCCCTTCGGCGTCGCGCTGTACGACGAGGGCGTGGTGCAGCGCTTCGGTGACGCGCACCGGTGGATCGCGCCGCAGGCCACCCTGCTCACGGCATACGCGATGTCGACAAGCGACAGTCGCGTCGTGCACCTCGACGACGCGTCCTCCTCCGCCGTGGTCTGCCGATGGAACCAGGAGACCTTCGTGCTCTCGGTCGTCGTCACCGGAACCATCGGCGACCATTCCCGACGCGTCAGCGACGGAGCCTGGGACCCGGCCGACCACGTTCAACCGGTCGCGATGGAATCGGGAGAAACCCGAGACGTCGTCATCCGGATCCTCGACGCGTCGGACCCTGCACCGCGACTCTTCGAGAATGCCGTGGACTATTCCGATCCGCGGGACCTTCGCGCGCATCGGCTCGCGCTGTGGGCGTCCGAGGTGCCGTGTCTGGGCAGCATCGAGCACCGGGGAAGCACGTATCCGACGAGTTTCGCCCCGGAGCGTGCCTACGGGACGCTGCACACGTTCTTCGATCCGGACGCGTGGAGCGCATCGACCGCGCTCGCCTTCTCCGGCATCCCGTTCCTGCAGCAGCAAGCGCGCATGATCGTCGAACGTTCCGTCGACGGCATCCGGCCGGACGGCCTCGTCCCGCACCACTTCGACGGTGAGGAGCCCCTCTACCTCGCCATCTCCGGCTCACCGCAACCCGGACCGAACATGTTCCTCCTCGAGGCGGCGATCGAGATCGCGTGCGCGACGGGCGACGCCGAGTGGCTCCAGGACGTCTGGGCACGCGGGCTCCGACGGGCAGCGGCATGGCTTCTCCGGCAGCGCAACCCTGAGACGGGCCTGCTCTCCGTGACCGGGGCCCTCTGGGCGGACACTTTCCGGCGCGGCGGTATCACGCTGGACACGAACGCGATGGCACTGCGGACCTTCCGCCGGGCCGCCGGTGCCGCCCGAGTAGCCAGCGATGACATCGGCGATCGACTCGAGGCCGCAGCCGGCGGCGTGAAGGCCGGGTTCGGCGCACTGTGGGCGGCCTCCGACGACCACTTCGTCACCAGCATCGCTTCCGACGGCACGATGCTCGACGACCATGTCGACACCGAGAACTACCTCGCGATCGCCACAGGCGCCGCCACGCCCGAACAGGCCGGCCGCATCGTCGACCTGTTCGACAACCATCCCCTCACCCACCCCGGCGGCAGGGGCACGTATGTGAGCCTTCGGCCGTACACTGCCGCGGACTGTTACGGCGGCAACGTCGGCGACTCCGACATCGCGATGGGGAGACTGTGGTGGGCGGACCTCCTCGCACGACGCGCGATGGGCGACGCCGCAGCATTCCGAGCGCTGTTCGAGCCGGTGCGGGGCGATCTGCTCGATCGGGTCTGGATGCCGGAGCGCTACGCCGAGGACGGGCGACTGGTGCGCCCAGACGGGTACCACGAGTATCCGGATCTGACGGACAACCTGCTCCGCGAAGGCCTGTGCGGGCTGGACCTGGACCTGACGTCGGTGTCCATCACCCCGATGCGGGAGGAACCGTTCCATGCGCGCTGGGGAACGATCGAGCTGTCGCACTCGCCCGAGCGCGTCCTCCTGCGCCTGGCCGACGACCTGCCTCGCAGCGTTCGCGTCGCCGGGCTCGTTCCCGGTGCGCGATACGCACTCGTCGGTGCGGAGTCGCGTGAGCTCGAGGTCGACCGGGATGGGGTCGCCACGTTCACGATGTCGCGATCCTTCATCATGGAGCGCTCCGACAGCTGACCGCCGCGACGAGGATCGCGGAGACGGGGTGATCGGTCGCGGCCCGCACCGATCACCCCGCCTCAGTGGCTATGCTGGCTCAGCCCCGGCGCTCGGCCGCAAGGGTGCGGCCATACACCTGGCCGAGCGCGCGGGCTGCAGGCTTCGGCCTTCCCTCGTAGTCGACGACCGCCAGGCTGATCGCGCAGGGGAAGGAGTCGTGGCCCATCCAGACGATGAAGCCGCCGCACGCGGGGAAGCGGTCCATCGCCGAGGACGCTGCGACGGACAGGGCGGTCGCCTGCTCGCGCTGGCTCTTCTCCACCCAGGCGGTCAGGTCCGTCTCCGGCACGTCCTCGCGATCGAACCACCAGTTGGAGGTGTGCCGCCAGAGCTCTGCCCGCTGCTCGGCGTTCGTGCCGTCGATGCCGTACTTCTCGAGCAGATCCATCCCGCTCGCCCCCGCGACGCCGACCTCCGAGCGCAGCAGCGCATCGTCGGCACGCCAGTACCGCTCCCATTCCGCCGGTTCGGGTGAGACCACCCACGGCCCGTGCACATCGTGGTGCAGCCCCTGCCCGAACTCGCTCTCGTCGGCGACGTACCGGGGTCCGGTCGGTGAGGTGGGCACGATCTTGCGGTCGGGGTCGATCGTGCGGATGGCCGCCTTCGCCGCGTGCAGCGCCGGATGGTCGAACGTGAGCGGGGTGCCGGGAGTCGGTTCACCGGGGGCGCCGGCGAGCTCGTTCCCCCCGCTCCACACGATCACGGAGGGGTGATGGTGCAGCGTCCGAACGTAGTGCTCCGCGATCTCCGCGAGCTCTGCGGCGTACGCAGCATCCGTGGGCGGGTGGTTGTCGAGCCCAGAGGAGCTCTGCGGCAGCTCCTGCCACACGAGCAGCCCGAGGTCGTCGCACATCTCATAGAACTCGTCGCGCTCGCGGGCGGCGCCGCCCCAGACCCGCAGCAGGTTCACGCCGAGGTCGCGGTACTGCTCCAGACGCTGCCGATACTCCTCGAGCGCGACGTCGGCGTAGTCGCCCCGCAGCGGGACCCAGTTGACGCCGCGGATGAAGACGGGTGCGCCGTCGACGTGCAGCAGCCACGGCTCGGCGTCCTCCGGGGCTTCGGGGTTGCTCTGCCAGCGGACGTCGCGGAACCCGATCCGGCGTTCGATCGCCTGACCTTGTTCGGCCTCCACCACTCGCACGACGTAGCAGCACCCGGTCCGCCACCATCCGGTCACGCCGTCCGCCGTCAGCCTGAACTGGAACGATCCGTCCGCGTCCGCCGTGACGCTCGTCTCTGCGACAGCATCTCCCTCGGACGACAGCAGCCCGATCCGCAGCTCGGCACCGGCGTTCGCTGTTCCTGAGCCGCTGACGGTTCCGGTTCCGGTTCCGGCGGTGGTCTCCGCCGTGGTCTCGGCGATGAACGCCGTCCTCACGATCAGGTCCGTCGGGGCGGGCACACCCTGGCGTACGGTGAGCCGCCCGGCACGCGCCGGACCGATCTGAACGACGCGCGGCGTCCAATCCCATCCGTAGTTGAAGCGCGGACGCCAGTCCCGCAGCTCGGAGGTGCGCCCGATCTGCCCCAGATAAGGAGGTGGGGTGAGGAACACGAGCGCGATCGAGGCCCCGGAATGCGACGAGGCCTCTCCGAGATCGATCCGCAGCGGCAGGAACGAGTTGTCCGTCTCGCCACGGCGCACGCCATCGATGAACACCACGACGGGTCCGTCCAGGCTGTCGAACTCGAGCTCGAGCTCGCCGGGCGGCAGATCCGCCGGCAGCGTCGCGCGCAGGACCCAGTGCCGGTGTTCGATGAACTCGCTCGTCCGGGACTGGAGCCCGATCGCCGGATCGGGGATCAGCCCGTGCTCCAACAGCGCACCGCGCACGGAACCCGGGAATCGGGCGGGGGCCGGGCCGATGTCGCAACTGCGCGACACCGCTGTCTCTACAGCGGAGGCCAGCTCCCACTCCCCGGGGCGCCAGCCCTCGAGGGTCCAGGTGAGCGAGGCCAGATCGACGACGGTGCGCGTCATGGGGATACCTTTCATGGGAGTGCAGCGTGCTCGGGTCGGATCAGCGGGCGGCGAGGAGCTGGAGCTCGGCGAGCGAACGAGGTTCGCGATCGCCGATCCGGAGGAGGTGTATGTGCGTGCTCAGCGGTTCCGGCACGACGAAGACGCGCGTCTCGTGCGGCCATCGCCAAGCAATACCGCTCTCCGCACAGAGGAGGTGCCGGGCGCCCGTGGCGTCCTCGGCGAACACCTCCCAGCGCGACGGCCCCTTTTCCGGCTGGGCCCCGCACGTCAGGGTGTACAGCCGCACCGCACTCACCTGCTCTGTGACGATGCGCACGGAACCCTGCGCGGTGACCACGGTCTCCGTGCTCGCGTCGTCGTCATGCAACGCACGGACGTCGTCGGCGTCTCCGGTCACCGTCGCTGACGGGTCGATGATGTCGACGAAGGGATGCACGTGCTCGTCGTCCTGCGTGACGGACGCGGGGTAGCTCCCGCCGAACCAGTCGGAGGGGATGCTGCCGAGCTCGATCTCGATGCGACATCCGGAGCGCAGACGGTCGTGGTCGATTGTCACGTCGTGCCAGTCCTCACCGTCGACGCGTACACGCTGGATGAAGACGTCTTCCGCGCGGTCGGAGCGCGTCTGGATGTGTACGGTCCGCCCGTCCGCGACGTCGAATTCCGCGTCGGGGAACAGCGGAGTCGTGATCACGTACTCGCGCGATCCGGGAGCAAGGGGGTAAAGGCCGAGTGCACCGAAGAGATACCAACAGCTCATCTCGCCGTTGTCCTCGTCTCCCGGGTATCCCTGACCGAACTCCGACCCGAGAAACAGGCGTGACACCGACTCCCTGACGATCTGCTGCATCCGCGCCTTGTCATCGGTGTGCGCATACATATAGGGGATGTGGTGCGCGGGTTGATTCGAAGGAGCGAACATACCCATGCGGACGTCGCGAGCCTCGGTCATCTCGTGCACCGTGCGAGCATAGGTGCCCCATACGGCCTCGTCGGCCCGCTCATTGGTGTCGAAGAAGAGGTCGAGGCGACGGCGAAGCCCGTCGCGCCCGCCCAGCAGACGTGCGAGTCCCGCGCCGTCGTGCGGCGCCGTGAAATTCATGCCGAACGCGTTCGTCTCGACGTAGTCACCGCCCCATACGCGCGGGTCGAACGCCGAGACGGGCAGGGAGAACTCCCCCTGCGGCGTCCGACCCCGAAAGAAGCCACTCACCGGGTCGAACATCGTCGCGTAGGCGCGGCAGCGGTCACGGAAGTACAGACCGTTCGCCCGGAACTCCGCCGCTCTCGGATGCTCGTCGCCGAACCGTTCGCCGATCGTCCGCGACAGCTCCGCCAGCGCGAAATCACTGATGGCGTTCTCGAGCGTCCACGACAGGCCCTCCTCGACCGTGTCGTCGACGTAGCCGCGGAAGACGGCGCGCTCCGCACCCTTCCGACCGGCAGAGCGTTCCACGGAGGGCACGAGCGCATTCTTGATGCCGGAGTCGTATGCCGCTTCGATGTCTGTCAGCTCGACGCCCTTGGCGACGGCATCCGCGAACACGATGTCGCTGCTCGTCCCCACCATGCAGTCGATGAAGCCGGGGGAGGTCCACCGCGGGATCCAACCCGATTCCTGATAGTGCCGGAGGATCCCGTCGAGCAGGTGCCCGGCGCGCTCCGGCGCGAAGAGGGCGTACGCGGGCCAGGCCGTGCGATACGTGTCCCAGAAGCCGGTGTTGACGACCACGTCACCGGCGACGACATCGCCCGTCGGCGCGGTCTCGGGGCGGAAGGCGAACACGTCGGGAGACACGGCACCGGACTCCGAGTGCTCGCCCAGCGCGGTCGGATACAGGAACAGGCGATGGAGCGAGGAGTACACCGTGACGAGTTGGTCGCGGCTCGCGCCGTCGACTCGGATCCGACCGAGCAGGCGGTTCCATTCCTGTGCCGCGTCCGCCACGGCCTGCTCGACGGTCAGGTCCAGGGCCACCGCCTCGTCCAGGCGTCGCAGCGCCTGCTCGGCACCCAGCGTCGACGTCGACAGGCGCAGCGTCACGGAGGGCGCGTCCACCCGGAGGGTCAGGTTGTGAGCCCAGGCGTCCGGAGCCGGTGGGTCGTCGACTGTGAACGCACGGTCCAACGCGATGGCGTGGTGGGTGACCGGAGCACCGGCAATCATGTCCGCCCCGTGTGCGTTGCGGACGAGGATCACCGGGCGCCCGCCGCGCTCGATCACGCGCACCGCTCCGCCCGCCGGTCCCTGGTCGAGGACGAGGGCTCCGCCCGCTTCGCCGAAGTGGACGACGGCGATCGCTCCGGTCGCGACCGGAGCGATCCGCATGACGATGCCGTTTTCCAGACGGATGGCGTATTGGTGAGGCCGAGCGACCTCGTCGGCGTGGCGGAAGCGGCTTCCGACCTCGTCGAGGTCCGCCGGCACCGGAAGCACGTGGAGGCGTCCCCAGTCCCCGATCCAGGGCGTGGCTGTGTGGGACAGCGCAATTCCTCGAAAGGGCGTCGAGCAGTCGGTGTCGTTGTGCAGGTGGTACGAATAGGGCCACGCGAGGTCGTCCTTCGACGTCATCGGGATGATCAGCACGCCCGCATTCGGGAGGGCCGTGGCGGGGACGGTGTTGCCTCGCGAGAAGCGCGCCGACGAATGAGTCCCTCGGCGGGTATCGACCAGTCCTACCGGCCCGTCCTCGCTCGGAGGGGGCGCGGTCGCGAGGAATGGCCCGTCCACCCATGCGGCGGCGTCGTATCCGGAGGCGTGGGCACTCACGTGGATCTGCGCGGATACTACGCTCGCGCCCGCGAAGGCCGACAGGTCGACCTCCTTCCGCGTCCACTGATCGACGGAGATGCTCCGGGATCGTCCCTGGTCCTCCGCATCGACACCGAAGCCGTGATGGTCGCGCGCTCCCGCGTCCACCAGACGGCGCCCGTCGGAGAACAGGAGGTCGATCGAGGTTCCCGTGGCCGCGTATCCTCCGGCCCACCACGGCATCGCGCCGTGGTCAGGGATGTGCCCTGGCACGAACTCGGCGAACACGTAGTACTCGAGCAGATCGCCCGGCTGTAACGTCCGTGTCGTGAACGCGATGTCGGCGGTCAGGCGCCCGTAGCCCGAGCTCGGAACCTCAATGCGCAGACACGTCGGACTCACGGCGCCGGTGCCGGGACGCGAGGTCAACGACGTGCGCGGACCCGAACCAGGAATGACGGCGAGCGAAGCAGGCTCGATCGGTCGAGGAATGGTGCGCACGGTCGTTCTCCGGTTCAGGTCGTCCCCTCAAGATAACGTTGTTCCGAGGGTGCCACAAGAGTCACCTACGACGGCACTGCGATTCGATCCCCGGGGGGCCTCCGCCGTGTCGACGGCGAGGCACCCCGTGGAGCCTTCCCGGAGTGGGGTGCCCGTAGGGAACGACCGGAGATGTCCGTGGTGCGCTGCGAACTTCCTACGGTCAGTTGAAGTCGCCGCCCGGGGCCATGTCCATGAAGCGCGAGTAGTGGCCCTGGAACGCGACGGTGATCGTGGCGGTCGGACCGTTACGGTGCTTGGCGACGATCAGGTCGGCCTCGCCGGGCCGCACGTCCTTGTCGTAGACCGAGTCGCGGTGCAGCAGGATCACCATGTCGGCGTCCTGCTCGATCGAGCCGGACTCACGGAGGTCGCTGATCGCAGGCTTCTTGTCGGTGCGCTGCTCGGGACCACGGTTCAGTTGCGACAGGGCGATCACGGGAACCTGCAGCTCCTTGGCGATGAGCTTGAGGCTTCGCGAGAACTCCGAGACCTCCTGCTGACGCGACTCGACGCGCTTGCCCGAGGTCATCAGCTGCAGGTAGTCGATGATGACCATGCGCAGGCCCTCGCGCTGCTTGAGGCGACGGCACTTCGCGCGGATCTCGACGAGCGTCATGTTGGGGCTGTCGTCGATGTAGAGGGGCGCGTCGTTGATGCGGCCTCGGGTCGCGGCGACAGTGGTCCAGTCGCGCGGGTCGAGGTTTCCCTTGCGCATGTTCTGCAGCGGGATCTGGCCCTCGGCGCTGAGCAGACGCATCGCGATCTCGCTCTTGCCCATCTCGAGCGAGAAGAAGACCGAGGGGATGTTGTGGCCGATGGATGCCGAGCGCGCGAAGTCGAGCGCGAGCGTGGACTTACCCATGGCAGGACGCGCGGCGACGACGATCATCTGCCCGCCGTGGAGGCCGTTGGTGAGTTCGTCGAGCTCCCGGAAGCCGGTGGGGACACCCGTCATCGAGCCGTCGCGGCCACTGGCGGCCTCGATCTCTTCGAGAGCCGCGTCGACGGCGATCTGCAGCGGGACGTAGTCCTCGGCGGTCTCGGATCCGGTGATCGAGTAGATCTCGGCCTGAGCGTTGTTGACGATGTCGGTCGCGTCGCCCTCACCCGCGTAGCCGAGCTGCACGATGCGCGTGCCGGCGTCGACCAGGCGGCGGAGGATCGCGCGCTCCGAGACGATGCCCGCGTAGTAGCCGGCGTTCGCCGCGGTCGGGACGATCGAGGTCAGGGTGTGCAGGTAGTCGGCGCCGCCGGCGCGACCCAGCTCGCCGGTCTTGATCAGCTCGTCGGTGACGGCCACGACGTCGGTGGGCTCGCCGTGCGAGTAGAGCGAGAGGATCGCCTCGAAGATCAGCTCGTGCTTCGGGATGTAGAAGTCGGCGCCCTTGAGCGTCTCGATCACATCGGCGACGGCATCCTTCGAGAGGAGCATTCCACCCAGCGCGCTCTGCTCCGCGAGGAGGTCATGCGGAGGGGTGCGCTCCGGCGGACGCTGCCCTCCCAGGCGCTCCTCTGAGATGTCGGCGATCGACACAGTCTTCCCTTCGATGCGACGTTTCCGATGCGATGTTCTGATGAGGCGCTTCGGCGGCGGGGCCGCGTGGCTCTCGGCCGACGAACCGCTCCGCACAGCGAAACAGGTGCCTCCGACATTCGGTCGCTCGCCCACGCTACGAGCGACGGTTTCCACATGCAACACGGCCTGTGGATAACCATGTGGAAAGCGTGCGGACAAAGCCGGAGTGTCTGTGCACAACGGGTGTGGATAACCCCGTGGATGGGTGAGAGTTCAAACTTTTTTATGCCGTTTGAACTGGTCTTTGTTGTTTCCCCAGCCTGTGGATGGGAATCAGTTTAAATCGCACATTGAAGGTTGCCCCTCTCGGGAGGGGGATGTGTAGAACCTGGGGAAAGTCAAGCCGAGTTTTCACCGGGCGCGTCACAACCCGACATCCCCGGAAACGCGCGCAAAACCCCCTAGACAGAACCTCCCCTCGCGAGTATCGTCACCCGCAATCGACGCATCTGCATCGACGTACGTTGCCTTCGGAGGGGGAGGTGGACGTGGACGTTTCGGCCACCCGACGCGGCGTTCCTGCCGTGGCCCTCTGGGGTGCCGTCGGAGCGCTCGCCTGGGCGACGCTCACCGTCCTCCTCGGCGGCGGTTCCGCGCACGCGGATGAGCAGCAGGACGGGCCGCTCGACGGGCTGACCTCGCTCGTGAATGAAACCGTGTCGACCGTCACCGCTCCGGTGGCGCCCGTCGTGTCGAAGGTCGTCGCACCCGTGGTCACGAAGGTCGTCGCCCCCGTGCAGAAGGCCGTTCCGGCGGTCGTCGAAACCGTGACGCAGACCGTCGCCGAGACCCCGGTCGTGGGTCCTGCCACCGCCCCGGTCGTGCACGCCGTCACTGAGACGGCGGAGGCGGTCGTCGCACCGGTCACCGAGGTCCTGACAGATTCGCCGGTCTCGCAGATCACCGATCCGATCCTCGACACCGTCGCGGGCGTCCCCGTGGTCGGCGACCTGGTCTCCGATCTCGGCGTGATCTCCGCCGTGGACGACGTCGTCGGAGTGGTCGATGACACGACCGCGCTTCTCGGAGAGGTGACGAACGGAACCGTGCCGCCCGTGCTCGAGGCGCTCGATCCGACGACACCCGATCCGGCCACCGGCACCGACGGCGTCATCGACACCCCCACGACGTCGGTCCCCGGCATCGCCGTCACCGCGACGGCCGCTGCGCCGGCGCTCGGCGCCTCGGACGGTTCTTCCGCGCACGCAGCGGCCCTCTCGTCGTCGCCCGCCGTATCCCTGGCGGGCTCGCAGTCTGCTCCCGCCGCGCATGACACCGCGACTGCGCCCGCCGGCTCCTCTTCCGGGAACCCGCCGGGCGCCCCTGCACCCGCTTCTTCCTCCGCCGGTCCCGGTGGAGGCTCCAGCCCTGCCCACGCGCGCCTCGGCGACGTGGCGCCTGCTCCGCTCCGTGCTGGCGAGCGGACATCCGGCGCATCCGACGACGTGCTTCCTTCGTCGCCGGTCGCCGACACCGACGTCTCTCCTGACTGACGGTCCGTCACGTCGTTCCCCCGGGAACGACAGATGCCGTGCTGCGCGCGCACTCTGATCGCGCGCACCCATCAGACGATCCATCCAGTCAGGAGAAACGATCATGCGCACTTACCTCAAGCGAGCCCTGTGGGGCACGCTCCTCGCCGGGGGCATCACGCTCCTCGGTGCGACGGCCGCGAACGCGGCCGAGACATCCGGAGAAGACGGACTGCTCTCCGGCACACAGGCGGAGACAGCGATCACGGCACCGATCTCGGCGGTCGGCAACGCGATCTCCGTGCTCGGCGACGTCGTCGCGGCGCCCGCCCCCGCACCGGCTCCCGCGCCGGCCCCAGCTCCCGCGCCCGCTCCGGCTCCGGCTCCCGCTCCGGCTCCGGCTCCCGCTCCGACGACCAGCGGATCCTCGGGCACGGCATCCGGCACCCAAGCCGTCGTGACCGTGAACCTCCCCGTCACGGTGTCGGGCAACGCGGTGAGCGTGCTCGACGACAGCTCATCGACCAGCGCCCCGGCCGCAACTCCCCAGAACTCGGCTCCCCAGGCCGAGACCCCGGCCGGGGCGCCTCTCGTGACCACGAACGGAGTGGACGGCGTGCTCTCGGGCACGCAGGCACTGCTCGCGGTCAACGCCCCGATCACGGTCACAGGCAACGCCGTGTCCGTGCTCGGCGACACCGAGAGCGCCCCGTCGAGCGGAGAGGCAGCCGCAGCACCGGCATCCTCTGCGCCGACCACATCGGGCGCCACGTCCGGTGACGACGGGATCGGCAGCGGCACCCAGGTGATCGCGCCCGTCACGGCACCGGTGACGGTGTCGGGCAATGCGATCTCGCTGCTCGGCGACAGCGCGTCGACCGGATCCGGCACGGCCGGCACCGGCGGCTCTTCCGCTCCCGCCACGACGGCGGGAACCTCGGGTGAGGACGCGACCCTCGGCGGCACGCAGGCGATTGCACCCGTCACGGCACCCGTGAAGGTGTCGGGCAACGCGATCTCCCTGCTCGGCGACAGCGCGTCGTCCGGATCCGGCACGGCCGGCACCGGCGGGACCACGGCACCCACCACCCCCGCCACAGGAGGCAACACCACCACCGGAGACGACGGCATCCTCGGCGGCACCCAGATCACCGCGCCCATCACCGCCCCCGTGGCCGTGACCGGCAACGCGATCTCCGCCCTCGACGACGCCACCGTCACCGGCACCGGCACCGGTGGAACCACCGCACCCACCACCCCCGCCACAGGAGGCAACACCACCACCGGAGACGACGGTATCCTCGGCGGCACCCAGATCACCGCGCCCATCACCGCCCCCGTGGCCGTGACCGGCAACGCGATCTCCGCTCTCGACGACGCCACCGTCACCGGCACCGGCGGGGCCACGGCGCCCACCACCCCCGCCATTGGAGGCAACACCACCACCGGAACCGACGGCATCCTCGGCGGCACCCAGCTGGGGCTGCCGGTGACGCTGCCGATCACGATCGGCGGGAACGCCATCTCGGTGGTCGGCGAGGCGACGGTGACCGATCCCGGCCCGGGAACGGACCCCGGCACCGACCCCGGTACCGACCCGGGCACTGACCCGGGAACCGACCCCGGCACTGACCCGGGAACCGACCCCGGAACGGACCCGGGAACCGACCCCGGAACGGACCCGGGTACTGACCCGGGCACCGATCCCGGAACGGACCCCGGCACGAACCCGGGCACGTCGTCCGGTGCCGCCACCGCCGCCTCCGGCGCGGTGACCATCGGGCAGGCGGAAGCGCTGGCCATGACCGGCGGCGCCCCGACGGGAGGGCTGATCGCACTCGCCGCGGCCTTGCTCCTCCTCGCAGGTGCGGGACTCCTGCGACGCCGTCGGCTGATGGCGTAGCGAAGACGCCGGTGGTGCGGTCGTCCTCGGGGGAGGAGACCCCGCACCGCCGGTGCGCCGCCGCGTCCATCCCCACTCCGACGGGTCCCCAGCTCGTCGCTCGACGCCGGCGCCACAAGGGCGGATGCCCCGTGGACCCCACCACGGGGCATCCGTCGCGCCCTCCGCGGCCGCCCCTCGGTCCACTTGTCGGGAGTTCAGACGGATGTCGGGAGGACACGCCCACCCGCGCCCGTCCGCGACGGATGCTCCCGACGGGTGCCCCACGATTTCTGGTCAGAGGGCGCCTAGGCGTGCGCCAGGCTCGGGGCGCGGACGAACGCACTCAGGCGTAACGCGAGCTCTTCGGCCTCGGCCTCGTGGTCGGCCTCTGCCTCCGAGATAGTGGAAGGGGCACCTCCTGACCCGTCGCCTGATACAGCGAGAGCGCATGAACGGGCCGGTATCCGCAACTGCTCGAATGCCATCGGCAGAGGTTCGCATCGCGTGTGCCCGCAGAGCACGTGAGCGAGCTCATGGGTCACCACGTGCAGCCGAAACCATCGCGGATCGGAGCCGCGGACGGGTATCCGGACGCGATCGCCCTCGGCGAGGACGAACGGGGCGATGGTCGTCCACTCCTCGTCATCGAGGACATCGATCTCGATGTCCATGCCGGTAAGCGCCGATACCCGGTCGACGAAGGACCCGACGTCGGCGCCGCTCTCGGCCTCCAACTCCTCGAACAGCCGCTCCACGCGACGTCGATCAGTCACCATCTGCCACACCCCTCCTGCAGCCCGACCCCCTTTCGACCGGACAACCCTCACAGTGGGAGACGGCGCCGGGTGCCCACTCATTACGCCGAAAGGCCGACAACCTTCGAATAGACTTCCGCCGCCCGACTACGACCTTCGTCTAGGTATTGCACGCGGCGGGGACCGTGGTGCCCTCGGCCGATACCGGTCGTGGAGCGCCCCCTGCACCCTGTCCCTCCGCCTGCCGAACGTCGCCGATCCGTGCCAGGTGTCGGACGTTCGCACACCTGTCGGGAGAAACTGCCGCGTTTCCTCCGACATCCGTGCATCCTCCCGACATCCGTACCTTCCGCGCCCGGGGCCGGACGCACGGCAGCGGATGCAGGATGGCCGACTACATGGCCGTCGGGATGTCGATGCCGAGCAACCCCAGACCCTTCACCAGCTGCGCAGCCGCCAGCCCACAGAGCGAAAGACGAGAGTCGCGCAGCTCGGGCGGCTCCGCCTTGAGCACAGGGCACCGGTCGTAGAACTCGTTGAACGACTGCGCGAGAGACACGAGATGCTCTGCGATCAGATGCGGCTGGGAGAGGCGGGCGGCATCCGATGTCACGCGTTCGAAGTCCGAGAGCCGGAGGGCGAGCACCCGTTCCTGCGGAGCCGCGATCCGCACGACCGCATCCCGCGGAGCCGCCTCTCCCGCTCGGGCGAGGATCCTCTTGATGCGCATGACGGCGTACTGCACGTAGGGGCCCGTCTGACCCTGCGGTTTCAGCATCCGCTCGATGTCGAAGACGTATTCGGCGTCGTGGTGGGTGATCAGGTCTGCGAACTTGAGGGCTCCGACGCCGATGATCCGCGCGTCGTCTCGAACGTGGTCCTCATCCACAGGTCCATCGCCTTCGCGCAACTGCGCTTCCGCCGACTCGACAGCCGCCACGAGAGCCGATGCGAGCGAGGGAGTCTCGCCGCTCCGGGAGCGAAGGATCTTCCCGTCACCGCCGAGCACGTTTCCGATCTGAACGTGTTCCGCGCGCGTGGTCTCCGGGAGCCAACCGGCGGCGCGCGCTGCCGCGAAGAGCATCATGAAGTGGACATGCTGCGGCTCTCCCACGACGTACAACAGACGCGAAGCGCCGAACGCCGAGACCCTGCGACGGATCGCCGCGAGGTCGGTCGCCGCGTAGGTGTAACCGCCGTCACTCTTGCGAATGATCAGCGGGAGCGGAGCGCCAGTTCGTGAGGTGAACCCGTCCGGGAAGACACAGAGCGCACCTTCACTCACTCTGGTCAGGCCCTTGGCGGTCAACTCGTCGGCGATCCCATCGAGCTCGTGACGGTAGGAACTCTCGCCGGCGATGTCCTGCGGTTGCATCGTGACGCCGAGAACACCGTACGTCTCCGTGAAGTAGTCGATCGAAGAGTCGACCAGATGCTGCCACACCGCGATGGTCTCGGGATCTTCCGACTGGAGCTTGACGACTCGCCCTCTCGCGCGGTCGGCGAACCCGTCCTCCTGATCGAAACGCTGCCGAGCCGCCTGGTAGAGGTCGGCCATCTGAGCCACGGTGTAACTTCCCGCGACCTCCGCTCCGACATCGACGACGTGCTCGAGGAGCATGCCGAACGGGGTGCCCCAGTCGCCGATGTGATTCTGGCGGATGACGGTGTTCCCGAGCGCTTCGTGGATGCGCGCCAGGGCGTCGCCGACGATCGTGGTGCGCAGGTGCCCCACGTGCATCTGCTTGGCCACGTTCGGGGAGGAGTAGTCGATCACCACGGTCTCCCCCGCGGCCTCGTCCGCTGTGGGCGTCTCGACGATGCGACGGCTCAGCCACTCATCGGCGATCCACACGTTGAGGTAGCCCGGACCGGAGATCTCGACCCTTTCGATCTCGGCGCACGGCGGGAATCCGGCGACAATCTCTGCCGCGATGTCGCGGGGAGACCGGCCGAGGGTGTGCGCGAGACCCAGCGCGGCGTTGGATTGGAAGTCCGCGAAGCCCGAGGGTCGCACCTGGGGATCGAGCGGCTGATCCATCTCGCCGAAGGCGGCGCGCAGAGCCCCTCGAACAGCATTCTCGACAGCTTCGATCGGGCTCGAGTTCATGGTTGCTCATTCTCCTGGTCTGAACGGCGACGGGCTGGCCGACGGGACGCGGCGGAGCGATCTAGCGAGCCCCCCACTGGCGAGTATCACGTTACTCCGCGAACTCGGTGCCGGATGTCGGGAGTTCGCACACCTGTCGGGCGAACTGCCGCGTTTCCTCCGACATCCGTGCATCCTCCCGACATCCGTACCCTCGCACCCGGCACGACACGGGCCCACGGCCGGCCGCGAGGACGAACCCCGAACACACAGAACGCCCCCTGTCCCGAAGGACAGGGGGCGTTCCGGGAAGTGCCTTACTTGGCGGCGACGACCTGCAGCGTGATGACTGCGGTGACGTCTTCGTGCAGACGCACGGTCGCCTCGTGGTCACCGGTCACCTTGATGGGCGACGGGATATGCACCTTGCGCTTGTCGATCGAACCCAGGCCGGCGGCTGCGACAGCATCCGCGACGTGGTCGGTCTTGACGGAGCCGAAGAGACGACCCTCCTTGCCGGCCTTGACCGTGAGGCGCACCTTGGTGCCCTCGAGAGCGTTCTTCAGTGCGACAGCGTCGTCACGATCGTGGATCGCGCGTGCCTGACGCGCGGCCTGGATCGAAGCGACCTGCTTTTCGCCACCGCGGGTCCACGCCGTAGCGAAGCCCTGCGGGATGAGGAAGTTACGGGCGTACCCGTTCTTGACCTCGACAACGTCGCCGGCGCTACCCAGCCCGACGACCTCGTTCGTGAGAATCAGCTTTGCCATCTCGATACCCCTTACCGGCCGGCGCCAGCGTAGGGCAGGAGCGCCATTTCGCGCGCGTTCTTGATCGCCGTGGCGATCAGACGCTGCTCCTGCACCGAGACACCGGTGATACGACGGGCACGGATCTTGCCGCGCTCCGAGACGAACTTGCGAAGGGTGGCGACATCCTTGTAATCGATGACACCGACCCGGATGGACTTCGCGGGAGCGGTGGGCTTGCCACCCTTCCGCGGCTTGCGGCGGTCGCCGCTCGACTTTCCAGCCATTGTTTTTCCTTAGTGATGAGCGGCCCTTCGACAAGCTCAGGGACCCAAGTGGGGCCGAGCTCAGGGCCAGAAGTTGTTCAGAACGGGGTGTCGTCGCCGAAGCTGCCCGGAGTGCTCCAGGCATCTGCGCTCGTCGAGGAACCGGGGGTCGACCACGGCTCTTCCGACACCTGCTGCTGCGCCGGGCGAGACTGTCCGCCGCCACCGGCACCGCCGGCACCGCCGGTCGAGGCCGCACGGGTGACCTGCGCGGTCGCGTACCGGAGCGAGGGGCCGATCTCGTCGACCTCCAGCTCGATAGCGGTGCGCTGGTTGCCCTCGCGGTCCTGGTAGGAGCGCTGACGCAGACGGCCCTGCGCGATGACGCGCATGCCCTTCGTCAGCGAACCCGCCACGTGCTCGGCGAACTCGCGCCAGACGGATGCACGGAGGAACAGCGCATCGCCGTCCTTCCACTCATTCGCGGCACGGTCGAAGTTCCGAGGCGTCGAAGCGATGGTGAAGTTCGCCACCGGCAGCCCGTTCTGCGTGTAGCGCAGCTCGGGGTCGGCCGTGAGGTTTCCCACAACGGTGATGACGGTTTCGCCGGCCATGGACGTCAGGCCTTCGCAGCCTTGGCGGCCTTGCGAGCAGCCTTCTCTTCGGAGCGCTTGGCCTCCGAAGCGACCATCGCCTGAGCCTCTTCCGAGCGGAGGACCTTGGTGCGCATGATCTGCTCGTTCAGCTTCAGCTGACGGTCGAGCTCCTGCGTGGCCTCGCTGGTAGCGGTGAAGTTGACGACGGCGTAGATGCCTTCGTTCTTCTTCTGGATCTCGTAGGCCAGACGGCGCTTACCCCAGATGTCGACCTTGTCAATCGAGCCACCATCGTTGGTGATGACCTTCAGGAACTTGTCGAGCGTAGGTGCGACCTGGCGCTCGTCGATCTCGGGAGTCAGAATGACCATGAGTTCGTACTGGTGCGTCACTTACCCACCTCCTTCGGACTAGAACGGCTCTCGGGACTTTCCCGGGAGCAGGAGGGTGTGTGCACGTGCCCGCCCCAGGAATCCCGAATGGACGCCGGAAGGCAGACAACCTCGACAGTCTAGCGGACATTCCTCCGTGTCGCCCGCACGGGTCGGAGCTCACCCTTGGCATGCTGGAGGGCGTGCCTGTGACAGTCGCCGGCACTCGACCAGAGGGGGGACGCCATGCGCGTCAACAAATGGGGGGTCGGCGTGATTCTCGCCGCCGCCGTGCTGCTCACCGGATGCTCGGCGGGCGGGTCCGACAAGCCGGCCGAATCGAAGCCCAGCAGCGGCGCTTCGCAGGAAGCAGAGGCTCCGGCGACGGACTGCCCTGAGCTCAAGGACGGCGCCACCGTCGACGGCAAGGCACTGAGCACCTGCATCTCCGACGCCATGTCGGGCACGGCGGGCTACGCAGCGAAGACCGACGTCATGGGCATCGAGTCGACGGCCAAGTTCAACCCATCCGAGAAGGCCCTCGAGTCGACCTCTCCGGCCGGTTCGCTGATCGCCATCGGCGACGACGTCTGGGTGAAGTCGGCGACGAGCGAGTGGCAGCCCGCCGATCCGAAGTCGAGCGACCCGGTCATCGCCGCGCTGAGCGCCGCCGCCTCCGACATCTCGTCGCTGGACCCGACGACGGCAGCCGAGGCCATGACCGGCGAATTCACGGTGACCGGTACCGGCGAGCGCCTGGGTGAAGAGGTCTACCTCGTCTCCGGCACGATCGAGCAGCAGGGCACCGCGGTCGACGTCGTCTTCGAGGTCACCGCGGACTACGTCAACCTCGCGATGACCAGCACCGCCTCGGTCGAGGGCCAGTCCGTCGAGATCTCGATGGAGATCACCGAGTGGGACGTGAAGCAGGACATCGTCGCACCGGTCTGATCCAGAGCGGATGCTGCGGGCCGGGGCTGCTGCCTCGGCCCGCAGTGCGTTCGGGGCCGGCGGTCGCGCGCAGCGGCTACCGGGTGACGCCGATCGGGTACGAGTACACGTCGGTCACTTCGACCCGGTGCGACGGGCCATGGTCCAGGAGCCGCTGCAGCACGATCTCGCGCCTGTCGCGCGCCCACTCCGGGACGATCTCGGCCCACCTCGCAGCGTCAGGGAAGTACGTGACGAGAGGCTGCACGCCCCATCCGCCGTCGAACAGCAGACCGCGAGATCCCTCCCAGTAGAAGACCTGCTCCTTCCAGCGGAACTCGATCTCGTACTCCGGCTCCACGGTCGCCCTCCTCCCGCTCAGTACATGACCGGCGGGATCTCGGCCCACACGGTGCGGTCGTCGACCGAGGGCGCGGCGGGGATGCGGCCGGCGCCGTCGGGCTCCGGGATCGCGGCCAGCAGGGCCTGCGTGTACGGATGCTGCGGCGCAGCCCAGAGCTGATCCGTCGGGCCCGACTCGAGCACTCGGCCGCCGAACATCACGAACGTGCGGTCGGCGATGCGGCGGACCACGGCGAGGTCGTGCGAGATGAAGAGCATCCCCGCTCCCGACTCCGCCACCAGGTCGCGCATGAGCCCCGCGACGCTGGTCTGAGTGGACGCGTCGAGTGCCGAGATCGGCTCATCGGCGACGAGGAGCGATGGCCGGGCGGCCAGGGCCCTCGCGATCGCGATGCGCTGCTTCTGCCCACCCGAGAACTGGTGCGGGAAGCGGGTGCTGACCGTCGTCGGCAGCCCCACGCGCTCGAGCCACTCGTCGACGGTCGAGCCCTCGGCGCCGCGCGCACGGGCGGTCGCGATGCCATCGGCGATCTGATCGCCCACCCGGCGGCGGGGGTTCAGGGAGGTCGCCGGATCCTGGAACACCATCTGGATGCCGGTCATCGTGGTGGGCCGACGACGGATGCCGAGCGGTGCCACGGGCTCATCACGGAAGAGCACCGTTCCGCCGGCCGTCTTCTCGATGCCGACGACGGCGCGGGCGAGGCTGGACTTGCCACTGCCCGACTCCCCGACGAGCGCGACCGTCTCACCGGCGGCGACGCTGATGGACACGCCGTTCACGGCGATCACGGGCGGGTTACCGGGGTAGCGCACGACCACGTCCTGCGCGTCGAGGACTCGGACCTCACTCATCTGCGGCCTGCCCTTCCGGTGCCTCATCGATGCGCGAACCCGGCAGGGCCGCGAGCAGCATCCGCGTGTAGTCGTGCTGCGGGTCGAGGAACAGCGTCTCGCGATCGGCGAGCTCGACCACGCGTCCGTCCTTCATGACGGCCACCCGGTCGGCGATCGCGCTCATCACACCCAGGTCGTGCGTGACGAGCAGCACGGCGAGGTTCCGCTCCACCGCGAGGTCGCGCAGCAGTTTCAGGATGCCGGCCTGCACCGTGACGTCGAGGGCCGTGGTCGGCTCATCGGCCAGCAGAACCTCGGGGTCGCACGCGAGGGCGCACGCGATCGCGATGCGCTGCCGCTGCCCACCCGAGAACTGGTGCGGGTAGCGCTTCAGCGCCTCGGCGGGGTTGGGCACCTGCACGGTCTCGAGTAGTTCGATCGCCCGCTCGCGAGCAGCCGCGCCCTTGAGCCCGAGGTGCACGCGCATGTGGTCGGTGAGCTGGCGGCCGACCGGCAGCTGCGGGTGCAGCGACGCCGAGGGATCCTGGAACACCATCGCGATGCGCTTGCCGCGCACCCGGTTGAGGGAGCGGCGCTTCAGGCCGACGAGCTCCTCGCCGCCGAGCAGGATCGATCCGCCGGTCTTCGCCTGGCGGGGCAGCAGTCCCAGCACGGCGAGCGAGGTCAGCGTCTTGCCCGATCCGGATTCGCCGGCGAGGCCGTGGATGCGACCGGCCTCGAGTTCGAGCGAGACGCCCTTCACGAGCGGGCGACCGATGTCGATGGTCAGATCGCGGATGCTGAGCACGGAGGATCCCTGCACGGAGGTCATGCCGCCACCCCCGTCGCCGAGGCCTTGTGTTCCGCGGCCTTCTCGTGCGTGATCTCGGCCGTCGGGTCGAGCACGTCGCGCATCGCGTCGCCGAGGAAGTTGAACGCCAGCACCACGGTCAGGATCGCGAGACCTGGGAAGACCCCGAGCCACCAGGCGTCGAAGTTCTGCATCGCCCCCGAGATCATCGAGCCCCACTCGGCGGTCGGCGGCTGTGCACCGAG
This sequence comes from Microbacterium sp. GQ128, assembly GCF_059758615.1. NCBI lineage: Bacteria > Bacillati > Actinomycetota > Actinomycetes > Micrococcales > Microbacteriaceae > Microbacterium > Microbacterium sp. GQ128. The sequence goes on along the minus strand of NZ_JCAXDY010000002.1, from coordinate 387,304 downwards.
ACCGAGGAACGACAGGCCGGAGAGCAGCAGGATCGCCGCACCGATGTCGAGCGTCGCGAGCACCAGGACCGGGCCGGCGATGTTCGGGAGGATGTCGACGAACAGCGTGCGCGCCGGCGAATGACCGAGCAGTCGTCCGGCGATCACGTAGTTCTGACCGCGCAGACCCAGCACGATGCTGCGGGTGACGCGCGAGTATTGCGGCCACGACACCACGATCGCCGCGATCACCGCGTTGAACAGCGACGGGCCGAGCGAGGCCGCGACCACCATCGCGAGGATCACGGTCGGGAAGGCCATGAACAAGTCGGTGATGCGCATCAGGGTCTCGTCGACCCAGCCGCCGAAGTACCCGGCGACGGCGCCGATGACCGTGCCGATGATCATGGCGGCGACCACGAGCATGAGCGCGAGCGGGAGGCTCACGGTCGCACCGGTCATCAGGCGGGAGAAGATGTCACGGCCGTTGCCGTCGGTGCCGAGCAGCGTGTCGATGCCCGGCGCCTGCAGGCGGGGCAGCACCTGGGCGTTCGGCGGGTACGGCACCCACCACTGTGCGGTGAAGGCCACGATCACCCAGGCGCCCGCGATGACGGTGCCGATGATGCCGAGCGGGGTGCGCCAGGCGCGGGGCCAGCGGAAGCGGAAGCGGCCGGCCGGCGTGGCTGCGGCGATGCGGCTCATGCGATCCTCACTCTCGGGTCGAGCACGCCGTAGAGGATGTCGACGATGAAGTTGATGAGGAGGTAGATCATGCCGACCACGAGACCGACGCCCATGATGCCGGGCAGGTCGAGGTTGGCGGCGGAGTTGTAGGCGTAGGTTCCGAGCCCTGGCCAGGCGAACACCGACTCGACGAGCACCGTTCCGGAGAGCAGTGCCCCGAAAGCGACGCCCACCACGGTGAGGATCGGCAGCGACGCGCCGCGCAGCACGTAATCGAGGATGACGCGCATCGCGGGCAGGCCCTTGGCGCGGGCGGCCCGCACGTAGTCGCTGCCGAGCACCTCGAGCACGGATGTGCGGATGAACCGCGTCAGCAGGCCGATCGTGACGAGCGAGAGCACCATCACCGGCAGTGCCAGGTGGGCGAGGGCGTCGAAGAAGCCGACCGCGTCGCCATTGAGAAGGTAGTCGACCGTGTAGAGGCCGGTCACGCGCGGCGGCGGGGTGATCGACGGCGAGATGCGACCGGACCCCGGGGCGATGCGAAGCTCCAGGAAGAAGACGTAGAAGCTGACCAGCGCCAGCCAGAAGGTCGGCACGCTGAGGCCGACGAGCGTCACGACGCGGATGACCTGGTCGGTGACGAGTCCGCGGCGGTACGCGGCGAGCGTGCCGAGCACGATGCTGACCGCGAGACTGACGACGATCGCGCCGATGGCGATCTCGATCGTCGCCGGCACGGCGGTGGCGAGGTCGCTGGTGACCGGCTGACCGGTCACCAGCGACGTTCCGAGGTCCCCGCGCAGCAGGTTCCCCATGTAGATGAAGTACTGCACGAACAGTGGCTGGTCGAGACCGTTCGCCTTGATGAACGCCTCCCGCGTCGCCGGGTTCTGCGACGCGCCCTCACCGAGCGCGGCCGAGACCGGGTCTCCCGGCACCAGGTTGGTGAGCGCGAACGTGACGATCGTCACGCCCACCAACAGGAGCAGGGAGGTCCCGGCCCGCCGCAGCAGGTATCCGACGAGAGGCGAACGGCGCCGCTGCGCCTGCCTCTGCACGGCCACTGTCGTCATGGAAGGTCCGTTCAGCCAGCCGGGGTGATCTCGGCGATGTCCATCTCCCAGACGGAGTTGTACACGGCGCCGGTGACGCTGTCCGCGGACGAGATGTTGCGACCGGGGACGATGAGCGGCACGAACGGACCCTGCTCCTGCATCGCCTCGGCGAACTCGGTGAACGCAGCCGTGCGCTGCTCGGGGTCGGTCGCGCTGGCGGCACCCGCCGCGATGCCGGCGATCTCCGGGTTGGCCTCAGCAGCCCAGCCGGCCCGCAGCCCCACCTTCAGTCCGGGCGCGAAGGGGAGGAAGTTCGCCGAGTCGGCGTAGTCCGGACCCCAGAACCACAGGCCGAAGCCCTCGGTGCCGTTGACGTAGGCGTCCAGCTCGGTCGCGAACGGGGCCGGGGCGAGCTCGACCGTGATGCCGGCATCCTCGAGCTGCGCCTGGATGCGCTCGGCGAGAGGCGTGAACTCCACGCCACCGACCGGGTAGTCGTTCGGGAACTGCAGGGTCAGCGTCTGACCGTCGTACCCCGACTCGGCGAGCGCGGCCTTCGCCTTGTCGAGGTCCTGCGTCACGCCCTCCTCGAGTGCGCCCTCGAATCCGGGAGGAATGACACCGGTCGCCTGCACGGATCCGGCACCGGCGAGTTCGAGCAGCGCGTCGTAGTCGAGTGCGTAGCGGATCGCCTCGGAGAGCTTGACGTTCGCCAGCTCACCGGCGACGGCCTCGGACTGGTTCAGCAGCAGGAAGATCGTCTGACCCGACGGGACCGAGTCGACCGTGATGTCGTCGCCGAGACCCGCGACCTGGTCGCCGTTGAGGTCCATCGCGACCATCGAGTCGCCGCCCTTGAGGTTCGCGAGCTGCGTTGCACTCTCCGACACGTTGCGCACGACCACACGGGAGTACGCCGACTCCTCATCGCCGTTGTATTCGTCGTTGCTCGTGAGCACGACCTGCGAGCTGAGGTCGAGGGTGTCGAGCACGAACGGTCCGGAACCGGCGGACTCGCCGTCCAGGAACTTCTGCGCGCTGTCGGTGCCGTCCGTCGCGCCGCCGTTCTCGATGACGACGTCGGAGTTCACGATGCCCAGCGCCGGGTTCGCGAGGATCGCGGGCAGCTGCAGCAGCGGGGTCTCGGAGGTGAACTGGATGGTCTTGTCGTCGACCTCGGTGATGGTGAGCCCGCCGAGGAGGAAGTTCGGCTTGGCATCGGTCATCCCCTGGATGCGCTGCAGCGAGAACACGACGTCCTTCGCCTCGATGGGCGAACCGTCGGAGAAGACGCGGTCGCCCTCGAGCGTGAACGTGAACTCGGTGGCCTCGTCGTTCTGCTCCCACGAGGCGAGGCCGGGAACGGGGGTGGAGACGTCCGAGCCCTCGAAGTCGACGAGGGTCTCGTACAGCGCCTTCGCGATCATGTTGCCGGTCGGGTCGTAGGTGTGACCCGGGTCGGTCGTCTCGATCGAGAACGCGGTGTCGATGACGAGCGAGTCGGAGGCGGAGGAGTCGCCGCCGTTTCCGGCCGAGTTCCCTCCCGAGCATCCGGCGAGCGCGAAGATCGCGACCGCTCCGAGCGCGATGACCGGCGTGATACGGCGTGACGACATGAGGACCTCCAGGGGCGAGGAGTACATTCGGGTGAGTCGCCACCGATGTGGACGACCGGGGATCAGATTCGCATCATATGCGACGATGTGTCCAGCGAGTGTGGGTGGTCTCGACACGCTCTGTCCAGAACGTCGGTCGTGAGGAGCAATATGTCCAGCAAGGATGCGGATCAGTCGAAGCATTCTGGACGAAGTGCCGCCCCATTGGACGAGACGGCATACAGAATCCTCGACGTGCTGCGTGATAACGGTCGCGTCTCGATCGCCGCCCTCGCCGACAAGGTCGGCATCTCCCGCGCGAGCGCGTACACGCGGGTCGAGTCGCTGGTGCACGACGGGATCATCACGGGCTTCAGCGCCCGGGTCGATCAGGCCAAGGCCGGGCTCTCGATCGGCGCGCTCGTGTTCGTCACGGTGATGCCGCAGGCCTGGGCCTCGTTCCGCGAACGCGTGCTCGAGATGCCCGACGTCGAGTGGTGCGCCATCACCACCGGCGAGCACGACGCGATGCTGCTCATCCGCGCGGTCGACGTGAGCGGCGTGCACGAGTTCTCCACCGGCGTGATCGCGCAGCTGCCGGAGGTGCGCACCGTAGTCAGCGTCGTCGTGCTCGACGAGGTCATCCGGCGGCCGTACCTGCTGCCCGCCGATCTGCCCGAGCGCAGCACCGAGATCCCGCTCGGGATGACGCGCTGGACGCCGGCCACCGCTGGCCGGGACGCCCTGCCCCCGCGCTGAGCCCCGCTCCCGCTCCCCGCTCGCTCCCCGCTCAGGGGTCAGCAAACGCCGCCTCCCCACGCCGCGATACGGCGTGTCTTGACCCCTCAGCGCAGTGGACTGACGCTCAGCGCACGGGGTGCAGGGGTCAGGCGGCCGCGATCTCCTCGCACACGCTCAGCTGCGGGAGACCGTGCATCTCGTAGTGCTCGACCAGGCGGATGCCGCCGTCGTCGGTGAGTTCGAGCTCGCTCTCGCCGTCGCCGGTCACGACCGTGCCGTCGGCCTTGAGCACATGCACGAACGACACCCAGATCGAGTCACCGGTGCGGGTGCCGACGAACTTGCCGAAGGTGACCGTGTCGCCCTCGTATCCACCCCAGATCGCGCCGTCGCGCTCGAAGTACTCGAAGATGCTCGGAGATTCGGGGTCGACCGCGGAGGTCGTGGACGACACCATCCGGAATCGGCGGCCGTCGAGGGAGGGGAGGGTTGCTGTCGCAGTCACATCCTCGATTATGCGGGATGCCGTCGGACACCCTCACCCGCCTCGGGTGAACTGGCCGCTGGGCTCCGCCCCGTCGTCCTTAGGCTTTGCAGCAAGAGGCGACGCATGCCCCGTCGCCGAGAGTCGTAGGAGTGTCATGTCCGACGTGCAGCGTTCCAGCCTTCCGATCCCCGACCTCGCCTACACCGGCACGGTCACCTACGACGCGACCGATCCCGACACCGCGTTCCCGCCCATCACACCGGTGCGCCCGCCGGCGGGAGCGCCGAACGTCTTGGTCGTGCTCATCGACGACACCGGTTTCGGGGCATCCAGTCCGTTCGGCGGGCCCGTGCACACGCCGAACTTCGAGCGCGTCGCCGCCGCAGGGCTGAAGTACACCCGCTTCCACACCACGGCGCTATGCTCGCCGACCAGGGCGGCGCTGCTCAGTGGTCGCAACCATCACACCGTCGGGATGGGCGGCATCACCGAGATCGCGACCTCCGCGCCCGGTTACAGCTCGCTGCGACCGAACAGCTGCGCGCCGCTCGCCGAGACCCTCAAGCTCAACGGCTACAACACCTCGCAGTTCGGCAAGTGCCACGAGGTCCCGGTCTGGCAGGCCAGCGCCATCGGCCCGTTCGACGGATGGCCGACGCCCGGCAACGGGTTCGAGTACTTCTACGGCTTCATCGGCGGCGAGACGAACCAGTGGTACCCCGCGATCTACGAGAACACGTCTCCCGTGGAGCCGTGGGGGACGCCGGAGGACGGCTATCACTTCATGGGCGACATGACCGACAAGGCGATCGCGTGGGTGCGTGAGCAGAAGTCGCTCGCTCCCGATGTCCCGTTCTTCACTTACTTCGCTCCCGGGGCCACGCACGCACCGCATCACGTCCCCACCGAATGGGCGGACAAGTACAAAGGGAAGTTCGATCAGGGCTGGGACGAGGTGCGCAAGGAGACCTTCGCCCGCCAGCTCGAACTCGGCGTCATCCCCGCCGATGCCGTGCTCACCGAGCGCAGCCCAGGCATCCCCGCCTGGGACGAGATGAGCGACGTCATCAAGCCCGCCCTCGCCCGGCAGATGGAGGTGTACGCCGGGTTCCTCGCCTATGCCGACCACCACGTCGGCCGCCTGCTCGACGCCTACGAAGAGCTCGGCATCCTCGACGACACCCTCGTCTACGTGATCATCGGCGACAACGGCGCGAGCGCCGAGGGATCGATGCACGGCACCACGAACGAGGGCTTCACGATCAACCACATGAACGAGATCGAGACCGAGCAGTACGTCGCCGACCACATCGGTGACATCGGCACTCCGAGCTCGTACAACCATTACGCGGTCGGCTGGGCGCACGCCATGGACACCCCCTACCAGTGGACCAAGCAGGTCGCCAGCCATTGGGGCGGCACCCGCAACGGCACGATCGTCAGCTGGCCCAACGGCGGCGTCGAGAAGGGCGGCATCCGCAACCAGTTCAGTCACGTGATCGACGTCGCGCCGACCGTGCTCGAGGCTGCGGGGATCCCGGAGCCGACCACCGTCAACGGCGTCACCCAGCGGCCCTACGAGGGGACGCCGATGAACTACACCTTCTCGGATGCCGACGCCGCGGAGCAGCATGAGACGCAGTACTTCGAGATGCTCGGCAACCGCGCGATCTACCACAAGGGGTGGACCGCAGTCGCGAAGCACAAGGATCCCTGGACGGGGTCCTCACACGGTCTCGACGACGACGTGTGGGAGCTCTACAACGTCGACGAGGACTGGACCCAGTCGAACGACCTCGCCGCCGCTGAGCCCGAGCGCCTCGCGCACCTGCAACGCCTCTTCCTCATCCAGGCGGCCCGCTTCAACGTGCTCCCGCTCGACATCCGCTCCGCCGAACGGATGAACCCCGACATCGCCGGTCGCCCGCAGCTCATTACCAGCGATTCGCAAAAGTTCTACCCCGGCATGAAGCGTCTGAGCGAGAACTCGACGATCAACATCAAGAACAAATCGTGGACGGTCACGGCGCAGGTGTCGGTGCCGGATGACGGCGCCGAGGGCGTGCTCATCGCCCAGGGCGGCGCGTACGGCGGCTGGTCGCTCTACACGAAGGCCGGCTCGTTCGTGTTCGCCTACAACCTGCTCGGCATCGACGTGGACATCATCCGTTCCTCCAGCGCGGTTCCGGCCGGGGAGCAAGAGCTCCGCGCGCACTTCGCCTACGACGGCGGCGGGCTCGCAAAGGGCGGCACCGTCACCCTCTACGCCGGAGAGCAGAAGATCGGCGAGGGCCGCGTGAAGAAGACGATCCCGTTCCAGTTCACGTTCGACGAGACTGTCGACGTCGGCTGCGACCTGGCATCGCCGGTCTCACCCGACTACGGCGCGACCGGCAACGGGTTCACGGGCGCCATCGAGTGGGTACGCATCGATCTCGGCGACGACGACCATTCGCACCTGATCGACGACGAGCACAAGCTCGCGGTCGCGATGCTCAAGCAGTGACCCCGCGCCCGCGCCATTCGTCTTCGAGCAGCGCGTAGACCAGCAGAGTCGCCCACTCCCCCTTGAACCACTCGCTCTCGACGAACCGCGCCTCGCGCCGGAAGCCGAGTCGTTCGACGACGCGTGCCGATGCGGTGTTGCGCTCGTCGATCCGCGCGGCGATCCGGTGCAGCCCGAGCCCCTCGAAGCCGAGCGCGAGGAGAGCCTGCACTGCCTCGGTGGCATAGCCGCGCCCGCCGACGCGGGGGTCGAAGATGTAGCCCACCTCGCCCGCACGGTCCTTCTCGCTGCGCCAGAACAGCACGACGTCGCCCACGAGCGTGCCGGTTGCGCGCTCTTCGACGGCGAGACTCACGGCGTCGCCCTCGTTGTCGAAGCGGGTGTTCGACCAGGTCGTGGCGATACGGCGCTCGATGTCCGCCAGCTCCAGGGTGCCGTAGGGCACGTAGCGCACGGAATCCGGGTCGGACTTGTATGCGTGCATCGCGGCGGCGTCGCCGGGAGCGATCGGGCGCAGGATCAGGCGTTCGGTACGGATCGGGTATTCCGGGGCGAAAGCACCCGGGGACGGCTCGGCTGTCGGGGACACGGCTCTCACCCTACGGCCGCGCGACCGGCTCAGTTGGCGACCGCCCCGGTAGCGTGGTCGCATGGAGTGGATGTCTGATCCCTCGGCGGGGGCCTGGGTACGCGAACGACTCGACACGAGCCTCGACACGATGCACTCGGTGGTCCCCCGGGGCTTCCCCGCCTACGTGCGCATCCTGCACCCTGCGATCGTCCGGTCGCTGCCCGACCGCGCGGTGCCGACGTCGGAGGAGTGGGATCGGCTGCCCGAGGCGGAGCAGCGTGCGCTTCTCGGACAGTTCGTCGACGAGCCCGCCACCTGGGCGCAGACGGCCGCCGCCTTCGACACGATCCTGCACCCGCTGGCGCAGTGGCACCGGATCGTGCGGACACCGACCGATGAGGACTGGCGGACGCGGATCGCTCCGGACGGACGGGAATTCTCCGCCCCGCTGGAGGGCGAGCTCGCCCCAGAGCACCTGGCCGCGATCGCGACTCACCTCGTCGCTCACACCCAGACCCCGGATGCCGGCTTCGCCGCGCTCTGGGAGGGCCGCGGCGATCTGTTCGGCTTCTACGGCATCACCCCGTCCGGCGGTTCCCTGACCTTCACGGACGACCCGAACCACCAGGCGATGCTCGATCGCAGCACGCACGATCCGTTCAACAACGTCTTCCGCAAGCCCACCTGGCAGGAGGGCATCCTGTCGCGCGAGATCTCCGAGGGCCCGCGCCTCCGCCTCCCGATGCGCGATCACGTGCTGTTCTCGGCGCCGCCGCGCGCGTTCGCCGACCCGGACTGGGACCGGAAGGTGCCGTGGCGCGACCGCGCCGCCGAGGAGCGCGGGTTCCCGCGGCCGCCCCAGAGCCCGAGCCCCCTGTGGCCGGAGGATCATGCCTGGGTGCTGGTGAGCGAGGTCGACTTCGACTCGACGATCGTGGCCGGCTCCCCCGCGCTGGTCGACGCGATCTGCGCGGACGAGCGGCTCGAGGCCTTCGCGATCCCGGAGGGCGCCGACCTCACATGGGATGCAGACACGGTGAACCGGTGACTTCACCCCAGACGAGGTTCGACGCGCGGCCGCTCATCGATCCGGTCGACGCGGCCGCCGTGCGGGCCTTCGCCGCGGAGCTGCGTTCGCGGCCGTCGTCGCGCATGTCGGCATCCACCGTCATCGGCATCGTCGCCGTCGCGATCGCCGCCGTGGTGTTGATCCCGATCATGGTCACGGTGATCGTGAGCATCGCATCCCTCGGCGGTAGCCCCTCGGCCATGGCGATCCCGCTGGTGCTGATCGTCCTGCTGCTGGCGGCGGTCGGCGTGATGATCTGGATGGGCGTGCGCAACGCGCAGACCACGCGGTATCGGCTGCACCGCTTCGCCCAGGCGAACGGCATGTCGTACGAGCCGAAGGTGGCCGACCCTCCCCTGCCCGGCATGATCTTCAGTCTCGGCCGTTCGCGGCAGTCGACCGATCTGATCCGGGGCACGACGCCGCGCTTCGTGGAGTTCGGCAACTACCAGTACACCGTGCAGTCGGGGAAGAACTCGACCACCTACCGGTGGGGATACGTGGCCGTGAAGCTCGACGTGCCGCTGCCGAACATCGTGCTCGACGCCAAGGGCAACAACGGCTTCGGCTCGAACCTCCCCGCCTCGTTCCACAAGGAGCAGCGGCTGTCGCTCGAGGGCGACTTCGATCAGCACTTCACGCTCTACTGCCCTGCCGGCTACGAACGCGATGCGCTCTACCTGTTCACGCCCGACATCATGGCGCGGTTCATCGACAACGCGGCACAACTCGATGTCGAGATCGTCGACGACTGGCTGTTCCTGTACACGCAGCGCAAGCTCTCGACGCTCGATCCTGCGACCTGGGCGTGGCTGTTCGGCACGGTCGGCGCGCTGCTGACGAAGTTCGATCAGTGGGCGCGGTGGCGCGACGAGCGCCTGCTCGCCGAGAACCCGGAGGCACCGGCATCCGGCGCGGTGACGAGCCACGCGCTGCCGTTCGCTCCGCCGGCGGGCCTGCTCACGCCGCCGCCGGGAGTCGCACCGCAGGGGCGACGACTGAAGCGCGGGGGAACGTGGGTGCCGCTGATCGTCGTGATCGCGTTCGTCGCGTTCTGGTTCCTGAGCCGCATGAACTGAGCCGCAGGAACTGAGGCGGAGTCCGAGTGTGGGGGTGGGTGTCGGCTGGGGACCGAACTCCCACCCCATCCCCCCTCGGGATCGAAAGAAGATCGACTCTCCCTCCGCATGGCGGCTGAGCCGCCCCGCCCGCGTTCAGCTGGGGACTGACACTGCTGGGCGTATAAGGGAATGGTATACCGGATGGGGTTGCAACGCGTTGCATCCATGCATCGGAATGCGCTTTCTGCCGGCGGGGTCAGCCCCGGGATCCCCCGTGCACGCCGGCCCAGCGACCGGTGAGTTCGTCGAGGCATCCGTCCAGCGATCGCCACGCATCGGTGTCGCGCATGGCCGCGCCGATCCGCTCGGCGTTGGCCCGATACGAGGGGTCGGACCGGACGCGGTCCACGGCGCGCGCGACCTGCGCCGGCGTCGCGGTGCTGGTGCGCAGATTCACCCCGGCACCCGACCACCCCACTCGCGCGCAGACCTCGACCTTGTCCTCGGTCTGCCCGGCAACAACGAGCGGGACCCCGTGCGCGAGCGCCTGCTGCACGCCGCCGTAACCGCCGTTCGTGACCAGCACATCGACGAGGGGCAGCAGCCGGTCGTACGGGAGGTACTCGGCGACGCGAACGTTGTCGGGCAGCCTGCCGGCGAGCGCATCGACCGGGCGGCCGCCCGTCGACACCACGACCAGAGCATCGGATGCGGCGAGCGCGGCGACCGTCGGTTGCACGAGCTGACCGAAGTCGGAGTTGGCGATGGTCCCCTGCGTGACGTGCACGATCGGCCGTGAGCCGTCGAGGTCGGACCACCACTCCGGCAGGACGGAGTCGGACGGCGACGGAGGCAGCGGGCCTGCGAAGTGCACGGTGGCGGGAAGGTCGGCGCGCGGATACTCGAACTCGGGCACGGTGAACTGCACGTAGGCGTCGGCGCGGCCGGCCCAGTCGAGCACGAAGCCGCCGAGGTCGCGGCCGACCTCGCGCCGCGCCATCGCGTCGGCCTCTTTCTGCACGCCACCGAATATCGCACGCTCGGCGACCGTGCGCAGGGCGGCGTTGCGCAGTCGACCGAGTGGACCGGGCATCGGGGTGACCCCGAGCCCGAACGGCGCCGTGTCCGCGCTGCGCGCCCCGAGCGGGAAGATGCCGAGCACGACGACGGGCGGCCTCTCGTCTGCGGGCAGCAGCTGCAGGAGCGCGCCACCGACGAAGAGCGGCTCGGTGAGGACGGCGTCCACGGAACGGGCGTCGATCTCGGCCCGGACCGCGGCGAGCTGCGCCGCACCGGGGCGGACGAAGAGGTTGGTCATGTCGAAGCGCAGGGCGGCCGGGCCGGTGAGCCCACGGCGCTCGGGGAAGGCGCCGTCGGCATCGTCGAGGTCGACATCGGCGTCGACGGGCAGCGGGAGGAAACGCGCACCGGCGGCCTGCACGCGTTCGGCATAGCGGCTGCTCGTGAGGAAGCTCACGTCGTGGCCGCGGGAGAGGAGGTGGCGGGCGATCTGCAGCAGCGGCACGACGTGGCCGTGCGCGGGTGTGCAGGTGATGAGGTAACTGGACATGACGGGTTCTTTCCCTAAGATCGAATGTACCGTCGTAGTATTCATCACCCCGTTAGGAAAGTCAATGGTTGAGGCCGCTCCCCGTGCCTATCGATCAGAACTGCGCGCCCGCCAGGCGCAGGAGACCCGCGCACGCATCGTCGCCGCATCCGCACGCCTGTTCGCGACGCAGGGATACCAGGCCACCACGATCGCCGCGATCGGACGCGAGGCGGGAGTGTCCGCCGAGACCGTGAAGACGACGGCCGCGAAGGCGGAGTTACTCATCGCCGCGTTCGAGGTCACGTTCTCGGGCTCGGAGGGCGCGGACTCGCTCACTGACACCGAGGTCGCCGCAGGACTCCTCGAACTGCCCGACGAGGTCTTCCTCGACGGGGTGCTGACCCAGATCACCACCGCGAACGCGCGAGGTCACGGGCTGTGGACGGTGCTGCTGGGCGCCGCGCTGTCCGACCCCGTCGTCGACGCCGCCCTGCACCGCATTCTCGAGCGTCGCGGCGCCGACTACCGCGCGCTCGTCTCGGAACTGCGGCGGCGCGGCATCGCCGCCCCCGGCATCGACGAGGCGACGACAGCCGACGCCCTGTCGTTCCTGCTCTCGCCCGAGAGCTACCAGCAGCTCGTCGCGCAATCCGGGTGGACGGCCGACCGTTACGCCGCGTGGCTGCGCGCGGCGGTCGATGCCGAGATCACGGCGGCAGGCTGAGAGCCGACGACGAGAGGAGCCCGACCACCCGGGACGCCTGCCCTCGCTGCCTCTCGCCCTACAACTGGCCCAATGCGGCGCTCAGCGCGATGTTGGCGACGACGAACGCGATCAGCGTGAGGGCGACGCCACTCGTCGGGATGATCCAGGACCTTCGGATTCGAGACCTGAAGTAACCGTAGGAGCCTGCGGCGACGATGAAGAGCGAGAGATCCGTCCACCAGAACGCGTGAGTGGACGAGCCTATTGCGGGATAGTCGCAGCGAGCCGTGCACCCAGCGATCTCGAGAATCCTCATGAAGATGAACAGCGCAGCCACCACCGACACGAAGACGTGGATCCACATGACGTGGTCGCCCGGCAGGCTCCGGTTGCGGCGCTGGTCGTCCATTTCTCTCCTCACGGTTCGTGTCAGAGTACGAGACTCCCGTTCGCGTAAGCATCCGAGTGCGTCACTCCGGGGGACTCGACAGCCCCGTCACAGCGCGAGGGTCGCGCGGGCGTCGTTCACCAGGAGGAAGAGGGTGCGACGCGCATCAGGGAAGGTCGTGAAGCCGAACCGCTCGTAGAACGGGACGATCTCGTCGTTGATCGCGTGCACGAGGATCGCGCGCACGCCGATGGCGTCTGCGGCTTCGAGCGCCCGCATCGTCGCGTGCTGCAGAAGCGAGAATCCCAAGCCGCGACCCGAGTACTCCCGGTCCACGGCCAAGCGGCCGAGCAGCACGACGGGAACAGACCCGGGCATGCCGACCGCCAGTGGTGGCGGCCCATCGCCGCGATCGATGGCACTGGAGGCCAGGCAGTAATACCCTGCGACTCTCCCCTCCCGCGTGACCGAGACCATGGTGCGCGAGGCACCGTTCTTCTCATTCGAGCGGGCCCGACCTCGCAGCCAGATGTCGAGACTCTCCTCACCGCAACGGAAGTCGGACAGCTTGTCGCCGGCCGCAAGGGGCCGCGGCGTCAGGAACTCAGTCAACGAAGACGGATTCGCGTCTCAGCAGCTCCCGCAGGCCCTCGACAGTGCGGGGTGGACGGTCCATGACCTCGATGAAGGCGTCGAACCGCACGGCATCGACGAGCAATCGGCGTTCACGCTCGATGACCTCCTGCGCCCGCTCCACGAGGACTGACGACGAGAAGTCGGTCACGGTGCGGCCTTCGATCGCAGCTGCCTGCTCGATCGCCTCCTTCTGATCCGCCGTGACTCGGAACTCCAGACGGGCGCTCTTCAGCGGAGAAGTCGAGGTGCTCATGTGATCGAGTGTACGGCAGATCGCCGTACATCGCTTTCCCCTGTGCGACTGAGCGGCGGCGCTCGTTACCCCGAGTGACGAGACCGGCCCAGAGCGCGTCACGCCTGCGCTACCGCGCGACGTCGGCGAAGCATCTACATCGACATGAGAACGACAAGTCCCAAAACCAGTACGACGCCATCGATGAACAAGAAGATCCGCCACCCCTCATCGACTGCGGTAGCGGCTGCACCAAACGCCATGCACGCGGCGAGGAAAACGAAGATCCAGCCGGCCAACGCACGACCAAGCGACTGCGCGCGAACGCGCTTACGTTCTGCTGTCACGGCTTCACTCCTCTCCATCGTCAGCATGTGAAGTACCCATCAGACATTCCGGATATGCATGGTGCTCTTCCGTTGCCCAGCAGACTCCAGGACACAGAGTCACGAGCTATAACGCTACGTGATAATCCGACCGCAATGACGAACCGTGGCTGCGCGCGGCGGTGGATGCCGAGATCACGACGGCAGGCTGACCGCGTTACCTCGAGTGACGCACCCGGCCCCGCCGCGTTCTCCATGCAGGAGAATCGAAAGTGATGTCTGAACGCGAAGAGCACACCCAGTGGCAGGCCGAGCGCCGCGCCTCCGTCACGTCTGCCACCGGCAACCTCGCCCTGGTCGAGACGCGCTGGACCGGCGATGCCCCCGACCTGGATGCCGCGCAGCGCGCCGCCTCCCCCACCGAGACCGTGACGCCGATCCAGCGCACGGACATCGAGACCGGCCAGGCGGAGCACGGCCTGCGGGTCTGGGATGCCGATGCCCCCGCCATCCGTGCCTTCGATCGCATCGACACGTACGAGTACGACCCGGTGTGGGTGCTCGAGGGCCACTTCACCCCCGTGTCCGGTGAGCGCCGGGTCTCGTTCGAGCACATCCGCGACAACGGCGGCACCCGCGACCTCGTCGTTCCCGGCGACATCCGCCTCGAGCTCGACGGCCGCGAGTACGACCTCGCCGCGTTCGACGACGGCGGCACGCTGCTGCTCGTCTTCGGCGACGAGACGAACGGCTCGGAGAGCTACGGGTCCGGTCGCTTCCTGTTCGTCCAGCTGCGCGACGACGAGGGCTCCGTCACCCTCGACTTCAACCGCGCGTTCGTGCCGCCCTGCGGATTCAGCGCCCAGTACAACTGCCCGCTGCCGCCGGCATCCAACCGCTTCCCCCTGCCTATCCGAGCAGGCGAGAAGAACGTCGTCTTCCGCGACGGCTTCGACATCTACGCGGCCTGAGCCGCGCACTCTCACCCTGGAGTACCCATGAGAAGAACTCGCATCCTCGGCGCGCTCGGCGCCGTCGCCACGCTCGCCCTCGTGGCCGGCTGCGCGTCGGGCACGACCGACGACGCCCCGAGCGAAGACGCCACCATCTTCATCGGTTCGCTGTACGAGCCCACCAACCTGAGCAACACCCAGGGCGGCGGCCAGGGCGTGACCGAAGCCCTCACCGGCAACGTCTACGAGGGCCTGTACCGGCTCACGGATGACGGCGAGGTCGAGCCCCTCCTCGCCGAAGACGCCGAGGTGTCCGACGACGGCCTGACCTACACGATCACGCTGCGCGACGACGTGACCTTCCACTCGGGCGACCCGCTCACCTCCGCCGACGTGAAGTCGAGCGTCGAGGCCGTCACCGCCGAGGACTCGGTCTCGGCGCGCAAGTCGAGCTTCGGAGTGATCTCCGACATCGCCACGCCGGACGACACCACGGTCGTGTTCACGCTGTCGCAGCGCTCGATCTCGTTCCTCTACAACCTCAGCTACGTGTGGATCGTGAACGACGAGGCCGGCGACATCACCAGCGCCGAAGACGGCACCGGCCCGTACACGCTCGACGAGTGGAAGAAGGGCTCGACCCTCACCCTCGAGCGCTGGGACGACTACTGGGGCGAGCCCGCCCAGAACGGCGAGGTCGTCTACACGTACTTCACCGACGCGACGGCGGAGAACAACGCCCTCCTCACGGGTGAGATCGACGTGATCACGAGCGTGCAGAGCCCTGACTCCCTCTCGCAGTTCGACTCCGACGACTACGTCGTGAGCGAGGGCACCTCGACCACGAAGGAGCTGCTCGCGTTCAACGACCGCGTCGCCCCCTTCGACGACGCGCTCGTGCGCAAGGCGATCTACTCGGCGATCGACACCCAGAAGCTCCTCGAGTCCATCTGGGGCGATTACGGCACGCTGATCGGCTCGATGGTGCCTCCGACCGACCCCTGGTACGAGGACCTCACGAAGGTGAACCCGTACGACGTCGAGCTGTCGAAGGACCTGCTCGCGCAGGCCGGCTACGCCGACGGATTCACGTTCACGCTCGACACCCCGAGCTACGACCCGCACCCCGCCGTCGCGGAGTTCCTGCAGTCGCAGCTCGCCGAGGTCGGCATCACGGTCGAGATCAACACGATCAGCGCCGACGAGTGGTACACGAAGGTCTTCAAGGAGCAGGACTTCGAGGCCACCCTCCAGGAGCACGTGAACGACCGTGACGTGGTCTGGTACGGCAACCCCGACTTCTACTGGGGCTACTCCGACGCCGACGTGCAGAAGTGGGTCGCCGACGCCGAACAGGCCACCACGACCGACGAGCAGACGGCCCTGCTGAAGCAGGTCAACGAGAAGATCGCCGAGGACGCGGCGAGCGTATGGTTGTACCTCTACCCGCAGATCGTGGTCGCCTCGAGTGACCTCAGCGGATACCCGGTCAACGGCCTGAACTCCCAGTTCTTCGCCTACGACATCGTCAAGTCCTGACGCGCGAGGGGGATGCCGCGCGTCGGCATCCCCCTCGTCATCCTGAACAGTCATGCTCGCTTACCTGATCCGCCGTCTCGCCTTCCTCGTGGTGTCGCTCGTCGTCGCGATGATCGCGATCTTCGTGCTGCTGCGGCTGCTGCCCGGCGACCCGGCGAACGCCCTGCTCTCGGTGAATGCGACCCCCGAGCAGATCGCCGCCGCCCGCGCGCAGGTCGGCTCCGACCAGCCGCTGCTGCAGCAGTTCACGACCTGGGCGGGGCAGCTGCTCCGCTTCCACCTCGGCGAGTCGTTCCTGAGCTCACGCCCGGTCGGACCCGACATCGTCGACCGCCTCGCCGTGACGCTTCCGCTCACGCTCATCGCGTTCACGATCGCCCTCCTGGTCTCCCTCGTGATCGGCATCACCGCCGCCGTGAAGTCCGACCGCTGGTACGGCATCGCCCTCTCCGGCTTCGCGCAGCTCGGCGTCGCCGTCCCGGTGTTCTGGGTCGGCGTCGTGCTCGTCTGGGTGTTCGCGCTCGGGCTCGGCGCACTGCCCTCCGGGGGCTTCCCCCGTGACGACTGGGAGGACCCCGCCGACGCGCTGCGATCACTCGCCCTGCCGATCACCACGATCGTGATCGTCATGAGCGCCTCCCTCAGCCGCTACGTGCGCTCCGCCACGCTCGACGTGCTCGGCAGCGACTATCTGCGCACCGCTCGCGCCGGAGGCTCCGGCATGGGTGAGGCGCTGCTGCGTCATGGTGTGCGCAACGGCGCGGTGCCGGTCGTCGCGGTCCTCGGCATCGAGTTGTCGACGACCCTGCTCGGCGCGGTCGTCGTCGAGAGCGTGTTCACGCTCCCCGGTCTCGGCAGCCTGCTGCTGTCGGCGATCGAGCAGCACGACTTCCAGGTCATCCAGGGCGTTCTCGTCGTCAGCACCCTCTTCGTGCTGCTCGTCGGATTCGCCGCCGACATCGTGCAGCGACTGATCGATCCGCGCCTGCGCACGAGCGTCTCGGGGAACCGATGAGCCGCGTCGCTGAACAGCTGATCACCGGATCCGTGCCCGCGCGGAGGCGCCCGAAGGCGACGCTGCTCATCGGGATCGTGCTCACCGGCGTCATCGTGCTGATCGCCCTGGTCTCCCTGTTCTGGCTCCCGTATCCGCTCGCCGACACGAGCGGCAGCCGCCTGGAGGGCCCGAGCGCGCTGCACCTGCTCGGCACCGATCGACTCGGCCGCGACCTGCTCTCGCAGCTGATGTGGGGCGCGCGGATCGCTCTCATCGTCGGAAGCTGCTCAGTCGCGATCGCCGCCGTCCTCGGCACGATCGTCGGTCTCCTCGCCGCGTTCGCCCGGCCGTGGGTCGACGACACGCTCTCAGCCGGACTCGACGTCGTGATCGCGTTCCCGGTGCTGTTGCTCGCGATGCTGGTCGTCGCGGTCCAGGGGGCCTCGCTGTGGTCGGCGGTGCTCGCGATCGGGCTGGCGATGTCGGCGGTGGTCGCGCGGCTCACCCGCATCCTCGCGCGTCGCGTGCTGCAGGAGCAGTTCGTCACGGCCGCCCGCACCAGCGGCACCGGCGTGCTCGGCATCGTGTTCCAGCATGTGCTGCCGAACATCGCGCCGACGCTCGCCGTGAGCCTCGCGCTGCAGTTCGGCGCTGCCGTGCTCGCCGAGGCGAGCCTCTCGTACCTGGGCCTCGGCGCACCGCCGCCCAACGCGTCGTGGGGACGGATGCTGCAGGAGGCGCAGGGCACCGTGCTCACGGCTCCCGTCGGCGCGATCGCACCCGGTGTCGCGATCATCGCGCTCGTGCTCGGCGTGAACTTCCTCGCCGACGGTCTGCGCGACCTCGCCGACCCGACCCGCAGGAGGAGCCGATGAGTCTTCTCGATGTCGCCGGCCTCACGGTGCGCTCGGCCTCCGGTGTGCTCGTGCGAGACGTGTCGTTCTCGCTCGCGCCCGGCGAGCGCCTGGGGCTGATCGGCGAGTCCGGCTCCGGCAAGTCGCTCACCTCGCTCGCGGTCACCGGGCTGCTGCCGGACGCCCTCGTCGCGTCGGGCTCGGTGCTGCTCAGCGGGCATCAGGTCGTCGGCGCTCGGGATGCCGACCTTCGGCCGTTGCGCGGACCCGTCGCGCAGAGCGTGTTCCAGGAGCCGCTGACCGCGCTCGACCCGCTGATGCGGGTGGGCCGGCAGGTCGCCGCGCCGCTGCGCCGGCATCGCGGCCTGCGGGGTGCCGAACTGCGCGCGGCTGTCGCGGCGGCGCTCGAGGAGGTCGCCCTCACCGATCCCCGCATCGCCCGCGCCTACCCGCACGAGCTGTCGGGTGGTCAGCGTCAGCGGGTGGCGATCGCGATCGCCCTCGCCGCCGAACCGCAGCTGCTCATCGCCGACGAGCCGACGACGGCGCTCGACGTGACGGTGCAGGACGGTGTGCTCGCGCTGCTGGAGCGACTGATCGCCGAACGGGGCATGGCGCTGCTGTTCATCAGCCACGACCTGGCCGTGGTCTCGCGCATGGTCGATCGCATCGTGGTGCTGCGCGACGGAGGTGTCGTCGAGACAGGGCCGGTGGCGCAGGTGCTGAGGGAGCCGGCCGAGCCGTACACACGGATGCTGGTCGACAGCGCCCGCGCTCTCGATGCCTACCTCGACGCCGGGGAGGGCACGCGATGACGATCCTCGAGCTGCGGGGCGCCGGCTTCGCCTACGGCTCTCACCGGGTGCTGGACGACGTGTCGCTGAGCCTCTCCGACGGCGACTCGCTCGGCCTCGTGGGCGAGTCGGGTGCGGGCAAGTCGACGATCCTGCGGCTGATGCTCGGGCTCGCCGCACCGCGTGATGGCCAGGTGCTGTTCGACGGCGCGCCCCTGTCGCTGCGCGACCGCGCCCAGATGCGGCGGTTCCGCGCGAGCGTGCAGCCGGTCTTCCAGGATCCGTATTCGTCGCTCGACCCCCGGCAGCGCATCGACCGGATCATCGGCGAGCCGCTCCGCTCGCTGGGACTGGCATCCGGTGCCGACGCCCAGCGCCGCATCGCGGAAGCCCTCGATTCGGTCGGCCTCCCCGCCGACACCGCGCGCCGGTACCCGCATGAGTTCTCCGGCGGACAGCGTCAGCGCATCGCGATCGCGCGGGCCGTGGTGTCGCGCCCCCGAGTGCTCCTGGCCGATGAGCCGGTCAGCGCTCTCGATGTCACGACCCGGGTGCAGGTGCTCGAGCTGCTCGACCGACTGCGCCGCGAGAACGGTCTGTCGCTCGTGATGGTGTCGCACGACCTGACCGCGATCGCCGCAGCATGCGACCGCACGGTCGTGCTGCAGGACGGCCGCGTCGTCGAGCAGGGCGCGACGACGGATGTGCTCCACGACCCCCAGGACTCTTACACCCGGGCGCTGGTCGACGCGGTTCCACGACTGCCGCGCTGATCGTCCCCCGGCTCAGACGAAGGCAGGGTGGAGCCGCGGGTCCGCGGCTACCTGCATCAGGAATCGTATTCCGATGTTTCGTCCACTGCCTCTCGCTCGACGATTCATCGCCGGGCGTGCCGGGAATACGGTGTCGGAGTGGCCGGGCCGATCTCTCACATGTTCTACGCAGACGACTCCGGAAACCTCGAGGAGGGATGGATCGTCTACGGCTGGATCGAGCTCGCGGTCGCGGACTGGGATGCGGTGCTCACTCACTGGCTCACGTTTCGGAAGCGACTTGTCGCAGACTACGGAATTCCGACCGCACAGGAATTGCACATGACTGCGCTCGTCAACGGACGCGGCCACGTCTCGACGGCGCCGCCCTCTCGTTTCGTCAGGGGAGGGGAAACTCTCTGGAAGCCTCTCGGACGCGAAGTGGCGGTGCGCTGTCTCGAAGCAGTACGGGAGTGCCCGCACATCGAGATCGGAGTGTGCTTCAGAAAGTCCTCTCTCCGGAACAAGCAGATCAACCGCGACCGTGAAGCGGTCTACTCGTCGCTCGTCGCTCTCTGGGATTCCCAACTACACAGGTCCCGCGAATACGGGATAGTCGGAATGGATGGGGATGGCTCCGATCCCATCTACTACAGCGCGCACCGGGCGCTGAGCCTTTCCACACGTCGGATCATCGAGGATCCGATGTTCCACAGCTCGCGGCGATCTCAATGGACTCAGATCGCGGACATCGTGGCCTGGTCGGGATTCACCCATCTGAACCCTCATGCGGGCAACGAGTTTGCGTGGACCTGGTACGACCACTACCTCAGGGACTTGAATCCGCTCGGGGATCCGATCGAACTGGCCTGACAAGCAGCAAGACCCGCTTATCCACGAGAGTGGGGCGGGCCTGCATCTACATTCTACGCAGCCTGAGCGTCGCTCGTCGGCTCAGCCAGCTTGCATTCCGGAACACGTGGCCTCAAGCTTCAGGCCATACGTCGCTCAGCTCTCCGAGGACGCCAACCCGAAGTACGCCAGCTCCGCATCGTTCAGCATCCGGGAGCGGATCAGGAACCGCATCCCGGTCGGTCCCTCGACCGAGAAGCCGGCGCCCCGCCCCGGCACCACGTCGATCGTGAGGTGCGTGTACTTCCAGTACTCGAACTGCGACTCGGACATGTAGACCTCGACGGGTGTTTCCAGCCCGACGTCGAGTCGCCCGAGCAGCACGTCGCCCGGACCGGTGAGGTACATGCCGACCGGGAAGCACATGGGTGCGGACCCGTCGCAGCATCCACCCGACTGGTGGAACATGAGCGGACCGTGCTGCACGGTGAGATCACGGACGAGGGATGCCGCGGCATCCGTCACGTCGACGCGCTGGTAGGTGCCGATGCTGACCATGATCCCGACCTTTCGTGCGGATGATCCGGGCGGACGCCGTGGCGCCCGCCCGGAGAGGCCCGAGCTCAGAAGAAGCCCATCGGGCCTTCGGCGTACGAGACGAGGAGGTTCTTCGTCTGCTGGTAGTGGTCGAGCATCATCTTGTGGTTCTCGCGGCCCACGCCCGACTGCTTGTACCCTCCGAACGCGGCGTGTGCCGGGTACTGGTGGTACGTGTTCGTCCAGACGCGTCCGGCCTCGATCGCCCGTCCTGCACGGTAGGCGGTGTCGCCGCTGCGGCTCCAGACTCCGGCCCCGAGCCCGTAGAGGGTGTCGTTGGCGATGGAGATCGCATCGTCGAAGCCGTCGAACGAGGTGACCGACAGCACGGGCCCGAAGATCTCCTCCTGGAAGATGCGCATGTCGTTCGTGCCCTCGAACACGGTCGGGGTGACGTAGAAACCTTCGCTGAGGTCGCCGCCGAGGTCCACGCGCTCACCGCCGGTCAACAGCCGCGCCCCGCCCTGCTTGCCGATGTCGATGTAGCTGAGGATCTTCTCCAGCTGATCGTTCGAGGCCTGCGCCCCGATCATGGTCGCCGGGTCGAGCGGGTTGCCCTGAACGACCTTGCCGACCCGCTCCAGCCCGTCGGCGAGGAAGCCGTCGTAGATCGACCGCTGGATCAGTGCGCGCGACGGGCAGGTGCAGACCTCGCCCTGGTTCAGCGCGAACATCGTGAAGCCCTCGAGCGCCTTGTCGTAGAACGGGTCGCTCGTCGAGCGCGCGACGTCTTCGAAGAACACGTTCGGGCTCTTGCCTCCGAGCTCGAGAGTCACGGGGATGAGGTTCTGCGAGGCGTACTGCATGATGAGCCGCCCGGTCGTGGTCTCTCCCGTGAAGGCGACCTTGCGGATGCGCTTGTGCTGCGCGAGCGGAGCGCCCGCCTCGATGCCGAACCCGTTGACGATGTTCACGACACCGGCGGGCAGCAGGTCGCCGATGATGTCGAACAGGAAGAGGAGTGATGCCGGGGTCTGCTCGGCCGGCTTGATCACCACGCAGTTGCCCGCGGCGAGCGCCGGCGCCAGCTTCCACACCGCCATCAGGATCGGGAAGTTCCACGGGATGATCTGTCCGACCACGCCGAGCGGTTCGTGGAAGTGGTACGCGACGGTGTTCTCATCCAGCTGGCTGATGCCGCCCTCCTGCGCGCGGAGCACCCCGGCGAAGTAGCGGAAGTGGTCGACGGCGAGCGGGATGTCGGCGGCGAGCGTCTCGCGCACGGGCTTGCCGTTCTCCCAGGTCTCGGCGACCGCGATCTCCTCGAGGTGCTGCTCGATGCGGTCGGCGATGCGGTTGAGGATCACCGATCGCTCCGCCGGGCTGGTCTTGCCCCAGCTCGCAAAGGCTTTCCAGGCGACGTCGACCGCGCGGTCGATGTCTTCCGCGGTGCCACGGCCGACCTCGGTGAAGGGTTTGCCGTTCACCGGGCTGACGTTCTCGAAGTACTGGCCCTTGACGGGCGCGACGAACTCGCCGCCGATGTAGTGGCCGTACTGCGGGCGGTAGTTCGCGACGGCGCCCGGCTGACCGGGAGCGGCGTAGGCGAGGGACACGTCTTCTTCGACGATGCTCATGGGGGTCTCCTTCGACGGAGCCGCGCTTCGGTTCGCGGCTGTGCTCCGAAGGTAGGTCGTGCGAGGTTGCACCCGGATGCGCAACGTTGCAATATATTGCGTCACTCACGGAGGGCGGCGGCGAAGGCCCGAAAGCGCTCGGCCATGGGCTCCGGTGCTTCTGCCACGGTGAAGTGCCCGCCGTGATCGAGCCGCTCGAAGACGCGCAGGTCCCTGTAGAAGCTCCGGGCGAGCGGCTCGGGGTAGTCGTGCTCGTGACGCTGCACGTACACGGCGGCAGGAACGTCGACCGGCGGGATCGCATCCGGGGTGTCGGCCCCCTCGTAGTAGGGGCGGAAAGAGGTCGCGATGCTCTGCGTGACCCAGTAGATCATCGCCTCGGTGAGGATGCGATCGCGCGAGATGACCGCCTCGACGGATGCAGGATCGTCGCTCGGGGTGTCCGACCACTCGGCCAGCTTCTCGGCGATCCAGGCGAGGAGCCCGGCCGGAGAGTCGTTGAGAGCGGTGGCGAGCGTGTCGGGGCGTGCCCACTGCACATGCCCGTACGATCCGTTCGGGCCGTGTTCGGCCTCGAGCCGCGCGAAGAACGCCCGGACCTCCGGGTCATCCGACGCCTCCCGCTCGGCGGGCGTGCCGAAGTGGGCGTGCGTCGCGACGATACCGGCGACGTGTCCCGGATACGCGCCGGCGATGAGGTCGCTGACGTTGGCCGTGACGTCTTCGCCGTAGGTGATGTAGCCCTCGTAGCCGAGCACATCGGTCATGAGCCGATGCATGGTCTCGGCGATCCGCCGCTCGCTCATCGGTCCGTCGGCGTACGGCTCGGAGAAGGCGAATCCCGGCAGACTCGCCACGACGACGTCGAAGTCGGGCAGCATCGTCGTGATGTCCAGCTGCAGCGCGAACGTGTGCGGCCAGCCGTGCATGATCAGCAGCACCGGCGCATCGGCGCGCTCCGATCTCACGTGAGCGAAATGGATGTCGGTGCCGTCGATGTCGACCAGGAACTGCGGGAACCCGGCCAGCCACTCCTCGCGTGCTCTCCAGTCCCAGTCGGCCCAGGTCTCGACCAGCTCGCGCAGCCACCGGGCGTTCATCCCCGATGGCATCCGCCTCGGAGAGTCCTCGAGGATCCTGGTCTTTCGGAGTCGCGCTCGCAAGTCGTCGAGCACTTCGTCGGGGACATGGAGTCGGAACGGCCGGATCTCGGACATGCGAGCACGGTACTCCTCGCCACCGACACGAGTGGCTTCCGTCCGAGGCGAGCGCTCAGTCGGCGGCGAGGCGCTCGATGCGGGCGACCACTCCCGCGCGCTTCGGCGATCGCGCCGGGAGCATCTCCAGGGCGAGGCGCAGAGCTTCGGCGTCAGCCTGGCCCTCGGGGATCTCCGCGTAGGAGAGCAGCACGTCGAGGCTGGCCTCGGACAGCATCGCCTCGTGCAGCGCCGCCCGCACCGATTCGCGGAAGTCCTCGACTCCGGGCGACGTCGACTCGGGCAGCACCGGTCCCCGATAGGCGGTGAGCGCCACACGGTGAGCTCCGCGGTCGAGCAGGGAGAGCACATCGTGCGCATCCGTGTCGAGCGCGACGGGCAGTCGATACGGGCGCGACTCCGGCACCAGGTCCGGGGCCGTGCGCTCGAGCACCTTGCGCAGACGCACCATCTCCGGCCGCAGCGTATCGGGTGAGACGGAGGGGCCGTAGACGAGCTCGGACAGCCGCTCTGCGGAGAGGCCCTGACGATGCACGGCGAGCATCAGCAGAATGGCGGCGTGCCTCGCACTGAGCTCGATCACCGATTCGCCGTGCTCCGACTCCGTCTCCAGCCGAGCACGGTCGCGGCCGAGCACATGCAGCGTCGCGCGAGCGGTCACCGGCGTGCGCGGCTTCGAGGTCGTGGGCTTGCTCCGGGGCGCCTCGCCCCGTTCCCGTAGGCGCGCCACCATCAGCTCCGACTCCACGGCACGGGCGGTCGCGTCGACCAGCAGCCGAGCCTGCGGCGAGACGACATCCGAACCGCCGGTGATGTCGATCACCCCCAGCACGCGCTTCGTCTCCGGGTCGCGCACCGGCGCGGCCGTGCATGACCACGGATGCACGAGCCTGTTGTAATGCTCGGCGCCGCGGATCTGCACCGACTGTCCGAGTTCGAGAGCGGTTCCCGGTGCACTCGTGCCGACGGCATCCTCCGACCAGTTCGCTCCGGCGACGAAACCCATGTCGTCGGTGAGCGTGCGGAGTCGATGATCGCCCTCGATCCAGAGCAGACGCCCGGCCTGGTCCCCCACCGCGATGATCACCCCCGTGTCCTCCGTGTCGCCGGGCAGCAGCAGTGCACGGATCATGTCCATGGCCGACGCGAGCGGGTGGGCGAGGCGGTACTCGTCGAGCTCGTCGCTGACCAGTTCGAGCGGAGGAGGCGCCTCGGGCCCGACCCTGCGCCGCCACGACCGCTCCCACGACTCGCGGACCAGGGGCCGCACCTCCTGCAGACGCCGGTCGTCGAGGTTGCCGGCGAGGAGCTCCTCATGCGCACGCTCGATGAGCAGTCGCGATGTCGCCGGAAGCGACTCGCCGGGTACCTGCCACGGCGCAGACACAGCGGTCTCCGATCGTCGAGAGCATGCGTTGCCTCAGTGTACGAGCCGCGCGTGCCCGAGGGAACACCTGCCCCGTCAGCGGATGAGCCCGGCGACGAGGTCGTCGATCACCTCGTCGGTGGAGGTGTCCGGATCGATCGGCGTGGTGAGCCGGTCGAGCAGCAAGCCATCAATGGCGTAGTGGAACAGGGCGATCTCGCGGCGTCCGCCGGGGAGGCCGGCCGCGGTGTTGAAGGCGACGTCGCCGTCGAAGCCGGCCCGTTGCCAGGCGCCGAGGACCGCGGCGACCTCGGGCCGCCGCCCTCCTTCGAGTCGCAGTTCGAACAGGGCCAGCGTCACGTCCCGGTCCTCGGTCAGCCTCCGCACGATGTCGCGGATGTAGTCGGCGAACAGAGCAGGGCCGGGCGTGGCCGTCGCACGCCGCTCCATATCGTCGGGGGTGGGTGCGAGGCGCTCCCCGATCCGCTCGACGAGGCCCTCGATCAGCGCATCCCGACTGCGGAAGTAATTCGAGGTCGTGCCCGTCGGAACCTGCGCGGCGATATCGACCGCGCGGTGGGTGAGCCCCCGGGAACCCTCTCGCGCGAGGACCGTGAGCCCGGCGTCCGCGATCGTCCTCCGGCGTGAATCGTTCTTGACCATGAGAAGAGACTAGCGCAATCACTACACCTGTTGTACTGTAACTGCTACATCTGTAGTTATTGGAGAATCATGCGAGAACTCGTGTATTACGCCGCCGTCACCCTCGACGGCTACATCGCCGGCCCGAACGGCGAGTTCGACGCCTTCCTCATCGAGGGCGACCACATGGACGGCATCAATCGCCGCTTCGCCGACACACTCCCCACCGTCGCGGCCGAAGCGCTCGGCATCCCCCAGAAGCGCGACGTGTTCGACACGGTGCTGATGGGCTGGAACACCTACCAGGTGGGCGGGCTGCCCAGCCCGTACTCGCACCTGCGCCAGATCGTGTTCAGTCGCACGAAGACCGCCGAGGCCGAGAACCTCGAGGTCACCCCAGAGAACCCGGTCGACGTCGTGCGCCGACTGAAGCAGGAGGACGGCGCCGACATCTGGCTCTGCGGAGGCGGGGCTCTCGCCGCATCGCTCGCCGACGAGATCGATCGGCTCGTGCTGAAGCGTCAGCCCCTGCTGTTCGGATCGGGAATCCCGCTGTTCGGTGACCGCCAGTACCGTCCCGAACGCTTCGACCCGGTCGAGACCATCGCGTACGAAAGCGGGGTCGTGTTCACCGAATTGGAGCGTCGACACGAGGGGTGACGCAACGCGGGACGAGTGCTAGCATTGTGCTGTCAGGAGGCAGACATGGCAACCGTGACCATCCGCAATCTCAGCGATGACGTCGTCGTCGCGCTCAAGGAACGCGCCCGGCGAAACTCCCGCTCGATGGAGGCCGAGGTGCGCGATGTGCTGACCCGGTTGGCGAAGGGCGACGCGAGCGGGCTCGAGGCGCAACTCGAGCAGCGGGGGCCGCGTCCACGGCGGTGGTCCGTTCCGTCGAGCGAGATCATGGCATGGATCGACGCGAATCCCTCGACTCCGGAACAGGACAAGATGCGGGAGGAATGGGCGGCGGAACTCGAGGCCGATCGGAAGAACCCGCTGTTCGACGAGTCCATCCGTGACCCGTGGGAGAACCGTGATTCTTCTTGACACGAATGTGCTCATCCGCATCCGGTACGTACGCCTTCCGGCGGACGAAGTCGCCTTGAGCGCGCTCTCTTTCGCAGAACTTCGATTCGGTATCGAGCGTGCGACCGAACCCGACGTCCGCCGCGAGCGCCAGATGGACCTCGCTCGGGTCACGACCATGTTCCACAGCGACTGGCTGCCCTTCGACACCGCCGCCGCCGATTCGTATGCCAGACTCGCGGCGAACGTAGCCACAAGACGTCCCGCCCACGCCCGAAGCACGGACATCATGCTGGCCGGTC
The DNA here is from genome assembly GCF_059758615.1 of Microbacterium sp. GQ128. NCBI lineage: Bacteria > Bacillati > Actinomycetota > Actinomycetes > Micrococcales > Microbacteriaceae > Microbacterium > Microbacterium sp. GQ128. The sequence continues at coordinate 360,236 of NZ_JCAXDY010000002.1, read as the reverse complement.
ACGCCTACGCGCTCGGCGCGGCATTCCTCACTTTCAACCCGAAGGATTTCGAGCTCGTGTCCGACGAAGTCGAGATCATCGTCCCCGAACTGCGTTGAGGCGTCAGCCGCGCGCGGTCCACCACTCCCGAAGCCGCTGCTCGGCGACGTCGGGGCCGACAACACCCTCGTCCAGGCGCAGATCGAGCAGGAACTTGTACGCCTCGCCCACCTCACGGCCGGGCGCGATGCCGAGCACCTCCTGGATGCGGTTGCCGTCGATCTCCGGACGGATGGAGTCGAGCTCCTCCTGCTCGCGCAGCGCCGCGATGCGCGACTCGATGTCGTCGTACGCGCTCGCGAGGCGACCGGCCTTGCGCTTGTTGCGCGTTGTCACATCGGCGCGGGTGAGGATGTGCAGGCGCTCCAGCAGGTCACCGGCGTCGCGCACGTAGCGCCGCACGGCGGCATCCGTCCACGCTCCCTCGGCATAGCCGAAGAAGCGCAGGTGCAGTTCGATCAGGGTGGCAACGGCATCCGTCGTGGCGGTGTCGAACCGCAGGGACTGCAGGCGCTTGCGAGCCATGCGCGATCCGACGACGTCGTGGTGGTGGAAGGTCACCACTCCCCCGGGCTCGAGCTTGCGCGTGCGCGGCTTGCCGATGTCGTGCAGCAGCGCGGCGAGGCGCAGCGGCACATCGGGGGCGGCACCCGGGTGCCGGGAGTGCTCGAGCTCGATCGCCTGGCTGAGCACGGTGAGCGAGTGCTCGTAGACGTCTTTGTGGTGGTGGTGCTCGTCGACTTCGAGACGCAGTTCGGTGACCTCGGGAAGGAACTCGTCGATCAGGCCCGTGTCGACCAGCACGCGGATGCCGCGCACCGGGTCGTCGGTCTGCATGAGACGCACGAGTTCGGACTGGATGCGCTCCGGGCTCACGATCTTGAGGGTCTCGCGCAGTTCGGCGATCGCCTCGGCCGTAGCCTCCTCGACGCGGAATCCGAGTTGAGCGCTGAAGCGGGCTGCCCGCAGCATCCGCAGCGGGTCGTCGCCGAACGAGATCCGGGGGTCGGCGGGAGTGCGCAGGGTGCCGGCGACGAGGTCTTCCACCCCACCGGTCGGGTCGACGAGCTTGACGGACGGCACCTGCAGCGCCATGGAGTTGACGGTGAAGTCGCGGCGCACGAGGTCGCCGTCGATCGTGTCGCCGAACTCGACCGTGGGCTTGCGGGTCACGCCGTCGTAGCTGTCGGCGCGGTAGGTCGTGATCTCGACCTGCTCGCCCTGCACCCGCGCCCCGATCGTGCCGAACGCGCGGCCGATGTCCCACTGCGCGGTCGAGATCGGCGTGACGATGGCGAGGATCTCGTCAGGAGAGGCGTTCGTCGTGAAGTCGAGGTCGTGCGTCGCCCGTCCCAGCAGCGCATCCCGCACCGGACCACCGACCACGGCCAGAGCGAAGCCGGCATCCGCGAACGCCGTCGCGAGGGTGCGGACGACCGGGTTCTCGGCGAGCGCGCCAAGACGGGCAAGGCCGTCGGCCATGTTGAGCATGGGTTCCAGCGTACCCGGGTGGGCCGATGGGGATTCGGGGCCTGCTGCTGCGCACAACTTCGGAGATCGGCCGCGACACGCCGGCTGCTGCCGCTCCTCCGTCGGCATGTCGGCTGCGATCTCCGAAGTTGTGCGCCCATCCCGGACGGCGTCCCCACCGACGCGCTGTTCACTTCCCCGTCGCCCCGAAGTCAGACCCTGGCCATCCGACACCGATGGGGTGGAGGAGCCCCGTGCGGCTGAGCACGGAACCCCACCCCCACGAAGGACTGACATGACCTCCCCCACCCCTGCGGTGCGGTGGCGGCGTCACGGACTGACGTCCGTCGCGCTCCTCGCCCTGCTCGGCGGCGCCGCCGTCGCCCCCGCGGCCCTCGCCGCCCCGGAGCCCGAGGTGCCGACCGGCTCGCTGGTCACCGGCGACACCGCCTGGCACTATCTCGACGACGGATCGGACCCGTCGCCCGCACCGGCCGCGATCCGCGACTGGACGCAACCGACGTTCGACGACGGCTCCTGGAAGACCGCCCCCGGCTCGTTCGGCGCGAAGAACGGCAAGCTCGGCGCCGTCGGCCCGCAGACGCCGAAGACGCTCCTGAACCACTACCTCGACGGTGCGAAGGTGCCGACCGTGCCGACGTACTTCTTCCGCACGACGTTCGAGCTGGAAGCGGGCGTGGCCGAGAAGGTCGCAGCGCTGCAGAGCACGATCACCTACGACGACGCCGTGATCGTGTGGATCAACGGCGAAGAGGTCGCCCGCTACGTCGACGGCCGCATCACCGACACGAAGAACGTCGAGTACGCCGGCGACTCCAACGGCGACCCGCTCACGAGCACGTTCAGCGCCGAGGGCGAGCTGCTGCACGACGGCACGAACACGATCGCCGTGTCGCTGTTCCAGGACCGCGAGACCAGCTCGGACATCTACTTCGACATGTCGTCGCTGACCCTGGTCGAGGCATCCGACCCCGGCACGCCCGTGATCGCCCCGCCGACCCGGGTCATCCTGACCCCCACCGAGCAGCCCGCCGTCTCGCAGGCGTTCTCGTGGCTCGCCGGCGACGCCTCGCACACGGTCGGACAGGTCGAGATCGCCCCGACCGCGGGCGGCGACGTCCGCACCGTCGACGCCTACGACGCCGGCGTGGTCAACGGCAACCCGAACAAGCACTTCTCGGCCACCGTCACCGGTCTCACCGCCGCGACCGAGTACCGCTACCGCGTGGGCCTTCCCGGCAGCTGGAGCGACTGGTACGAGTTCCGCACGGCCGACCCGAAAGCCACCGACTTCCAGTTCATCTACTACGGCGACGCGCAGATCGGCCTCGACACCACGTGGCCGAGCGTCGTGAAGCAGGCCGAGGCGAACGCTCCCCGCTCGATCGGCTCGGTCCACGCGGGTGACCTGATCAACACGTCCAGCAACGAGAACGAGTGGGTCAACTGGTTCAAGGGCATGAAGGACTCGGCCGTGCGTACCAACGTGATGGCCGCCCCTGGCAACCACGAGTACTCCGGCGACAAGCTGCTCACCGCCTGGAAGGCCGCATTCGAGTACCCGCACAACAACCCTTCGATGAGCTCGATCGGCGAACTGGCCGATCTCGCCAAGGGCGACACCGAGGTCGCGGCCCAGTACCGCTCGCTGTTCGAGCACTGGAGCGCATTCGCCGCCGAGACCGCGTACTACACCGACTACCAGGGCGTGCGCTTCATCACGCTCAACGCGACGCGCGACGCGACCTTCCTCACGCCGCCGGCGCTGCCGTCGTGCACGGGTGCCGACTGCCCGATCGCGAAGGGCGAGGAGCTGTGGATCCGCTTCCAGGGCGCCTGGCTCGACCTGCTGCTGCAGAACAGCCCGTCGAAGTGGAACGTCGTCACCTTCCACCAGCCGGTCTTCTCGGCATCCGAGGGTCGCGACGAGCCTAAGCTCCGCGCCGACTGGGTCCCCGTGTTCCAGCGCAACGACATCGACCTGGTGCTCATGGGCCACGATCACACCTACGCCCGCGGCTACGTGAACACCGACGCGACCGAGACGCCCGGCATCACCACGGGCCCGGTGTACGTCGTGTCGAACTCGGGCGCGAAGCACTACGAGCTCGAGACGCCGGAGAAGAACGTCTGGACCAACAACGGCGCCACCCAGGTGCTGCGCGGCCAGGGCGTCACCACCTACCAGGTGATCGACGTGTCGAAGAACCAGCTCGTCTACCGCTCGTACCTGGCGGAGAAGCAGCCGGATGCCACCACCGATCTCCCCGTCGGAGCCGTGTACGACACGTTCACGGTGACGAAGTCGGATGCCGGCGAGAAGTGGGTCACCGAGAAGGGCGTCACGCCTCCCGTCACGCCGGAGCCCGAGGTTCCGGCTGAAATCGAGCTGGGCGCGGCATCGGTCAAGGCCGGCGGCACCGTGAACGTGTCGGGCAGCGGCTTCGCGGAGGGCGCTGAGCTGCGGCTCGAACTGCGCTCCGACCCGGTGCAGCTGGGCACGGCCACCGCCGACGCCGACGGGTCTTTCCAGCGCACGGTGACGATCCCGGCGAATACCCCGGCCGGGGCGCACACGCTGGCCGCGATCCTGCCGGACGGCACCGAGGTCACGGCCTCGCTCACCGTCACCGCGGTGTCCGGCGGCGGGGCGGTCACCCCGGGCGACGGCTCGGGCGGCGCGACGGACGGTGACCTCGCCACGACCGGCGCCGACAGCATGCCGTACATCGTCGCGGCCGTCGTGCTCCTCGCGGCGGGCCTCGGCCTGTTCGCGCTGCGCCGCCGTCGGCAGCACGCCACGGTGGAGGTCATCGACGCGGAGTAGTCCGCAGCCTCCGCTCCCACGGGCGCCGTCGGATTCGTCCGGCGGCGCCCGTCCCGTCCCGTCCCGTCCCGTCCCGTCCCGTCCCGTCCCGTCCCGTCCCGTCCCGTGCCGTCCCGACACAACTTCGGAGTTCCACCGCGACACTCCGCAGGCGGCCGGCGTCGGTGCGGCGTGTCGGCCGCGATCTCCGAAGCTGTGTCGGGAGCTCGGGAGCCTGGGCGCGAGGGGCGGCACGGCCTAGGATCGCGGCATGGCTGCCGATGACGTGCACTCCTCCCCCGCACCCGACACCTCCCGCCGAGGCTTCTTCAAGCTCGGCGGTGCGGCCCTCGCGGGCGCGGTCGTCGGAGGTGCGGGGGGTGCGGCGATCGGAGCGTCGGTCGCGGCCGGTGCGCGCGACGGGTTCGCCGACGAGCCCGACCCCTTCGCCGCACTGACCCCGCGCAGCGAACCCGGGTTCGATCACATCGTGGTCGTGATGGGCGAGAACCGCTCGTTCGACAACCTCCTCGGGTATCTGTACTCGAAGGAGAACCTGCCTGCGGGCGAGACGTTCGAGGGGCTGGCATTCGGGACCCACAGCAACACGGCATCCGACGGCACCGTGGTCGAGGCGCACGTCTACGAGGGCGAGACTGACCGCATCATGAGCCACCCCGATCCCGATCCGGGTGAGGAGTATCCGCACGTCAACACCCAGATCTTCGGAACGGTGGAGCCGAAGTCGAACGCCGAGCTCTTCGTCGACCAGATGGAGGCGCCGTACAACGCACCGACCAAGGGCGAGAAGGCGTCGATGTCGGGGTTCCTCCAGGACTACATCATCAACTTCCGCCGCCTGCGCAAGGGCAAGGAGCCGACCGTCGACGAGGCGAAGCACATCATGGGCTCCTTCTCCCCCGCGATGCTGCCGGTGCTGTCGACGCTCGCTGCCGAGTTCGCGGTGTTCGACCACTGGTACGCCGCCGTCCCGTCGCAGACGTTCTGCAATCGCTCGTTCTTCCACGCCTCGACCTCGCACGGCTTCGTGACGAACCAGGCCGGCGGCGGTTACGACAAGTGGATCGATGCGCCCGCGGCCCCGACCGTGTTCAACCGGCTCGAGGAGAAGAAGCTCGACTGGAAGATCTACATCGACAAGCTCCAGCTGGTCTCCTTCACCGGGATGCTGCATGCACCGGTGCTGGAGAAGTACTGGCGTACGGACCACTTCGGCACGATGGAGGACTTCTACGCCGATGTGAAGGACGGGAAGCTCCCCGCCTATGCGTTCATCGAGCCGCGGATGGTCTACGACCACAACGACTTCCACCCGCCGTTCGGTTCACCCCGCGAGAGCTTCGTCGAGGGCGAGGAGGTCTTCGACAGTGCGATCTCCGACGTGCGCGCCGGCGATCTGCTGATCCACGAGATCTACGAGGCGGTGCGCACGAGCGCGTCTCCGACCGGGTCGAACGCCGTCAACACCCTGCTGCTGATCACCTTCGACGAACACGGCGGATGCTACGACCACGTGCCGCCGCCCGCGGCGACGAAGCCGACGAAAGACACCGGAGCGGGCGAGATGGGGTTCACCTTCGATCGACTCGGATGCCGCGTCCCAGCCATCGCGGTGTCGGCGTACACGAAGCGCGGCACCATCATCCACGACGAGATGCACCACGGCTCGGTCACGGCGACGCTCTCGCGTCTGCACGGCCTGAAGCCGCTGAACGACCGGGACGCCTCGGCCAACACGCTGTTCAACGTGGTGAATCTGGATCAACCCCGGCATCCGGCCGACTGGCCGACGACGAAGCCCTCCTATACGCCGCCGAACCCGGAGGAGGCGGTGCCGCAACCCGATCTCAAGGAGCACCTCAAGCCGCTGACGCCGCCGGCTCGCGGGCTGCTCGGGCTGCTTCTGGCGCGCTACGGCAAGCCCGGGGAGAAGGAGGCGGAGACGTTCGCCGACGCGTACAAGCTCCTCCACGAGCACGGCGAAGAGCTCTTCGGCCCGGCGAAGGGCAGCTGACCGCGGTCGCATTCTTCGCCTGCGGTCGCACGATTCCCAGGAAACGTGCGACGCAGGGGCGGATCTCCGTCGGGGCTGCTTCCGCGCGGAGCGCCGGCGTCTACTTCCGCGCGGAGCGGCGACGTCCGATGATCAGGAGTGTCGCGCCGAGCACGAGGACGGCAGCACCACCTGCGGCCCATGCCAGCGTCTCGGGCCCCAACCCGGTGGCGGGCAACGCATCGCTCCCTCCACCGGCCGGCGGAGTGCTCGGGTCCGGCGGGTCCGTGGGGTCCGGCGGCACCACGACGACATCCGCGGCGAGCGTGAAGTCCTGCTCGGCGATGACGTCACCGGCGGCGGTGATCACGACCGTGCGCGTGGCCGGGCCGACGACGCTCGTGCCCGTCGGGGGAACCACCGTGAGGGTGTAGGTCCCGGGCGGCAGGGCACCCAGCCCGAACGCGCCGTCCGCGTCGGACGTGAGCTGCTGCGGGGCGCCGGGTCCGGTGAGCGTCACCACCACTCCCGCGACGGGGGCACCGTCGTCGTCGCGCACGGTTCCGTCGATCGCGCCGAGGCGCGCCAACTCGAAGTCCACGTTCTCCACGTCGACCGCGGCCACCTGTTCGTTCCGCGTGACGGGAGTCGTCGCGACGAACCCTGCGGGCGTCGTCATCGTGATCGCGTAGTCACCGGCAGCGAGGCGGGGGAACGAGTACGCCCCCGCCGCATCGGTCACGCGCGTGAGGGTCGCCCCTCCCGGAGCGACCGCGGTCACGGTCACGCCGGCCACACCGGCCCCGTTGGATCGCACCGTGCCGCGCAGGTCGGCGTTCTCGGCGACCACGAAGTCGACGTCCGTGATCGGGACCTCGCTGCCGCCCGGAACCGTCACGGGAGACGGCTGAGTGGCGATGGTGTAGCCGGGCGGGGTCGTGAGCGAGACCGGATGCGTCCCGACGGCCACCTGGTCGAACAGGTAGCTCCCGTCGGCATCCGTCGTGGTGGTCTGCCCGTCGATCGTCACGGTCGCCCCGGGGATCGGGGCGCCGGTGGTGTCGGTCACAGTTCCAGAGACCGCGACGGGCACGATGTCGCGCAGTCCGAAGTCGGCGACGGCGTCCCCGCCGCTCAGGTTCGCGGCGACCGTGGTCGGCCCGGTCGAGATCTTGCCCGCCGGCGGAGTCACGCGCACGGTGTAGCCGTCAGCGGCGACGAACCCGGGGAAGGAGTACGTGCCGTCCGCAGCGGTAGTCGTGGTTCCTACAACCGTGCCGTTCGCATCGGTCAGTGTGAGAGTGACGCCGGGTGTCGGCGCCCCCGTGTCCGTGACGGTGCCGGTGATGTCCTGGGCGATCGAGGCGAACCAGGTCTGATAGACCGGCAGTCCCGAGCGGCGGGTGAAGATCAGGCTGAGGGAGCTGATCGGGGTGCTCGGCTCGAACCATGCCGCCGACCCGTTGGTGTCGACGGCCGCCGCGTTGCCGGTGAGGGTGAGGGTGGTGGCATCCCAGCTCGGCACGTCATCGGCAGCACCCGTGCACGAGGGCTTCCCCACGATCCCGGGGGCGCAGTAGTTGAACCGGTCCCGCAGTCCGATCTCCGTCGCATCGAGCACGTGTCCATCGGGGGCGACGGCGTGGATGCGCACCGAGTCCGCGTCGATGTCTCCCACCGCGAAGGCCCATCCCGACGTCGGGGTCGGCGTCGCGAAGGAGTAGGTCGTCGTCGAGGGGCTCGTGGCGTTGTCGGCCCGGGGGCGCAGGTTCAGGTACGGCTGGTCCCTGCTCGAGCCGTACTTCGCCCCGATCGCGGTGCCCTCCGACAGCCAGGTCGAGGCACCGCTGATCACTCCCACCTGTCCGCCGCGCGAATCGCTGGTGACCGTCGCAGTGATCGCGGGCTTCGCCGCCACCTGGACCGACGTCGTGAAGGCTCCGCCCACACCGACGAGCGGCTGCCAGGTCGCCCAGGATGCGACGGTCGCGGCCGAGGCGGGAAGGGCGCCGACGAGCACGGCGATGAGGACGATGGTTCCGGCGATGGTCGCTCTGCGAGAGGCACGCATGCGGTCAGAGTACTGGTATACCGCCGCGGTCCGAAAGTGAATTCCTCGATACGGATCGCCGATCGAGCGGCGCGAGCTTCACTCAGACAGCGTCGCCCTCGACCGGTCCCTCCGTGTTGGGCTTCCAGCCGAGCGCCGGGGCGACGTGCGTCGCGAACGCCTCCAGCACGTGCAGGTTGTACTCCGGGCCGAGCTGGTTCGGGATCGTCAGAAGAAGGGTGTCGGCGGCCATCACGGCCTCGTCCTGCTTCAGCTGCGCGATGAGCACGTCCGGTTCGGCGGCGTACGTCTTGCCGAAGGTGGAGCGGAAACCGTCGATCACACCGATCTGGTCGGCGTTCTCCTCGCTGCGCAGGCCGAAGTACGCCCGATCCATGTCCGAGACCAGCGGGAAGACGCTGCGGCTGACCGAAACCCGCGGACGGCCCGTGTGCCCTGCCTCTTTGTAGGCGGAGCGGAACAGTTCGATCTGCTCGCGCTGCAACTCGTGGAACGGCTGTCCGGTCGCCTCGGTCACGAGGGTCGAGCTCATCATGTTGAGCCCCTTGCGCCCCGTCTCCTCGGCCGTGGCGCGCGAACCCGAGCCCCACCAGATGTGGTCGCGGAGGGTCGGCGACTGGGGCTCGATCGCGAGGTACCGACCGGCACCCACCATGCGCGGGTCGCCGGGAGCGATGCCCTCGCCGTCGATCGCCCGCAGGAACAGGTCGAACTTCTCCCGCGCGAGCACGCTGCCGCGCTCCGGGTCCTCCTCGTCGACGTAGCCGAACGTCTCGTAACCGCGCAGCGCCGTCTCGGGTGAACCACGGCTCACGCCGAGTGCGATCCTGCCGTCGGCGATCAGGTCGAGGGCGGCTGCCTCTTCGGCGAACTGGAACGGGTTCTCGTAGCGCATGTCGATCACGCCCGTGCCGACTTCGATGCGCTTCGTGCGCGCGGCCATGGCCGACAGCAACGGCATCGGCGACGCCGCCTGACGTGCCCAGTGATGCACGCGCACCGAGGCGCCGTTCACACCGATCTCGTCGGCGCCTTCGGCGATCTCGATCGTCTGCTTCAACATTTCACCCGCAGTGCGGGTCGCCGATCCGGGAACGTCGGCGTAGTGACCGAAAGAGAGGAATCCGAAAGCCTTCATGATCTATTCCAACGCATGAATCAGCGGACTATTCCCCCGGCAGCAGGATGCCGTCGAGGATGAGGGAGCGGATGCGGGGCTCGAGGTCCGCCCACAGGTCGGCGAGCGGTACCTCGAACAGGTCCGCCAGCGCGGCCGCGATCTGCACCACGGTGAGTTCGCCGTCGCACGCGCCCACGAAGCCGGCGAGCGCAGGATCGACCGAGAGCGTGCGCCCGAAGCCGCCGCCCTGACGCAGCTCGATCACGCTCGGATCGTCGTCGCCCGGCATCAGGTGCCGCGCCTCGGTCACGTCGGCAGCCACCGCCAGCGTCGTCGGCAGCCCGTCGGCGAGCACGTCCTGCGCCGCGAGACCGGTGGCCAGGGCGGCCCCGACGTTCGAGATGTGCTGGGCGATGCGCTCGGTGCGCCGCAGCGGTTCGCCGGACGTTCCCCGACGCATCAGCACGTAGCCGAAGCCGATCGAGCTCACTCCGCGGGCGGCGAAGTCGTCGAGCCACGCGGTCAGCAGCGGCGTGAAGGCGGGGTCGCGAGGCGTGGTGCCGCCATCGCGGATCCACAGCTCCGCATAGCCCAGGGGCGTGAGTTCCTCCCGCTCGATCACCCACAGGTCGAGGTCGGCGGGCACCCAGGCCTCGAGGCGAGCGAGCCCGGTGACCGCGGCCTTCGACTCCCAGTTGCCGAGCAGCTGCGCGATGCCGTTGCGCGTCAGATGGGCGGGGGCGCTGCGCACGAATTGCTCGACCAGCGCATCCCCCACGAGTCCGCCGTCGCGGTATTCGTATGCCGGAACCCCCTCGACGCGCGGGGTGATCACGAACGGAGGATTCGAGACGATCAGGTCGAACGCCTCCCCCGCCACCGGCTCGAACATGCTGCCGTGACGGAACTCGATGTTCGTCACCCCGTTGATGCGCGCATTGAGCTCGGCGAACGCGAGCGCCCTCGTCGAGATGTCTGTGGCGACCACGGTGCCCGCCCGTCGCGCGACGAGGAGCGCCTGGATGCCGCATCCGGTGCCGAGGTCGAGCGCGCGGTCCACTTCGATCGGGACGACGGTCTCGGCGAGCGTGCGCGACGCTCCGCCGACACCGAGCACGTGGTCTGGGGGCAAAGGTCCGTCGAGCGCGACCTCGTCGAGGTCGCTCGCGATCCACCATTCGCCGATCCCGTCGGCATCCACGAACGACTGCGGTCGCAGCAGGGCCGTCGGTGTCACGGTTTCGGCGTCGGCCTCGGCGAGACCCAGCGCCGTGAGCCCGTCCACGCCCAGCCGCGGCAGGGCCTCGGCCACGTGCGTGCGCGGTTGCGGCATCCCCAGCACTAGCAGGCGACCGAGCGTCGCGAGCGTGCCGGAGTCCCCGTCGATGGCTCGCAGGATCGGCTCCCGCATCCCGCGGGCGAGTGCGTCGTCCGCCTCCTCGCCCCACAGGCGCCGCAGTGGCTCGGAGCGGAGGTCCGCGGCGTCGAGATCCGCGGCGAGCGCGGCCGTGCGGAGCGGGTCGGGGACGGGTGCGGGGGTGTCGGACACGGCCGTCACTCTACGCGTCTTCAGGGTTCTCTTTCGTGGAGCCTCCTAGAATCACTAGGTCAGTACTCACGAGCAGCCCCGTCCCGGGCGTTCGAGGAAGACCTTCATGACCGCGATCACCCCCGACATCGGCCTCCGTGCGCGCCTGCGACGGCTCGCAGGCAGGACGGCTGTTCTCGCGATCGCACTCAGCGGCTGCGCGTTGGTCGCGCCGAGCGTGGCCGTCGCCGCCGATCAGGCGCAGACCGGCGACGAGCCGAGCGTCGAGCTGCATGTGTCGGCCGGTCTTCGCGGCCTCGTCGCACCGGGATCCTCCACGTCGGCGATCGTCACGGTGCAGAACGGTGCCGACTCGGCGCTCAGCGCAGGTCAGGTCGAGGTAGAACTCAATCCCACGCCGCTCACCGATGCGGCGGCCGTGTCCGCGTGGCTCGACGACGGCAACGCCGCAGGTGACTTCGTCTCCATCGGCGCGGATGACACCGACCCGATCGATGGCGATGCGTCGGCGACGACAACCGTCTTCGTGTCCGAGGCCACCATGGGCGACCTCGCGCCCGGTGTCTACCCGCTGCGCGCGGAGCTCAGCGCATCGACCGGTGACCCCGCAGCCGAAGACACCGAGACGGTCGACGCGACCGCGACGAGCGTGCTGGTCGTCGCGGCTGCCCAGACCTCGCAGGTCGGAGTGCTCGTTCCCCTCACGGCGACACCGGAAGGCGGCGCCCTGCTGTCGAGTGCTGAGCTCTCGGAGCTCACCGGTCCCGACGGAGCACTGACCGCCCAGCTCGACGGCGTCGCCGGGACGACCGCCGTGCTGGCGATCGACCCGTCCATCCCCGCGGCGATCCGGGCGCTCGGCACCGCCGCCCCGGAGACCGCCCGCGACTGGCTCACACGACTCGACAACCTCCCCAATGCGCGTTTCGCGCTGCAGTTCGGTGATGCGGATGCGACGGCGCAGGCGCAAGCGGGTCTGCCCGAGCTGCTCCAGCCCCGGGCTCTCACCCCGTTGCTCGATCCCGCGAACTTCCCGCGCGTGCCGGTCACGGCCACACCGACCGATGCGACCGATGCGACGCCCGGTCCGACCCCGAGTGTCACGGAGTCCCCGGCACTCCCCAGCGACGAGGAGCTCACCGCGATCGAAGGCGCGCTGCCGCGCATCCTGTGGCCGCAGAGCCCACTCACCTCGGCCGACCTGACCGCCTTCGCCGGCTACATGGGCGACGAAACCACGACGATCGTCTCGTCGGCGACGGTCGGCGGTCAGAGCACGGCCCATGCGACGGCCGGCGGCAACGACCTCCTGGTCACGGATGCTGCGACATCCGACGTGTTCTCGCGGGTGGCGGCGGAGCGGAATCCCGCCGAGCGTCAGCGCCTTCTCGCCGAAGCCGCGGCACTCCTCCAACTGGCACAGGGCAGCGCTTCCGCCGCTCCTCTGCTCATCGGGCTCGACCGGGACGAGAACCGCGCCTCCGACGCTCTGCGCGACGCGATCACCGCCGCCGATTCGGCCGGGTTCGAGCTCGCGACGCTGCGGGCGACCGCTCCCGTCTCGGCGACCGTCGCCGGGGAGCCGGATGCCGCGCGAACCGCCGCCGTCACGACGCTTCTCGCGGATGAGTCCCGGCTCACCGCCTTCTCGTCGATCCTCGCCGACCCGCAGGTGCTGCTCAGCCCCGAACGCATCCGGATCCTGCGCACGCTCTCCGTCGGAACGTCGGCCGCCACTTTCGCCGAGCGTCTTGCCGATCATCAGGCTCAGACGAGCGCCACTCTCAACGCGGTCGACATCCCGCAGTCCAGCACCATCCAGCTGCTCACGGCGAACGCCGATCTGCCGATCGCCGTTCGCAACGACCTGCCGTGGCCGGTGACGGTGCAGCTCTTCGTCTCGCCGACCGATCCGCGTCTCGAGGTCAGGTCCCCCGACGAGACGGTCGTGCAGGCTCAGTCCACGACCCGCATCAAGGTGCCGGTGTCGGCGCGGGTGGGCAGTGGTGAAGTCAACCTCCGACTCAGTCTCTACAGCCCCACGGGCGTGCAGATCCAAGGGGATCAGACCGTCAGGGTCGCGGTGCGTGCGGAGTGGGAGACGATCGGCCTGGTCGTCCTCGGCGGCATCATCGTGCTGCTGATCGCGCTGGGCGTGATCCGCACGGTGCGTCGCAAGCGCCGCGAGGCAGCCGAGGAGTCGGCCGTCGAAGCGCAGATCGAAGCCCTGGAGGAAGAGGAAGCCGTGGAAGCCCGCCCGGATGCCACCACGACAGAAGACCCGCGTGAGTAGCCTCGGCCGCGCGAGCGCCGTCATCGGCGCCGGCACACTCGTCTCGCGCCTCACCGGCCTCCTGCGCAGCATCGTCCTCGTCGGAGTGATCGGCTCGTACAAGTCCGGTCCCGCCGATGCGTTCACGTACGCCAATCAGCTGCCCAACAGCGTCTTCTCCTTGATCTCCGTCGGCATCCTGACGGCGGTCATCGTGCCGCAGATCGTGAAGGCGACGGCGGATGCCGACGGCGGCAACGCCTTCATCTCGAAGCTCTTCACACTGGGAACCGTGGTCCTGGTCGTCGTCACCGGTATCGCGACGGTGGCCGCACCCTGGTTGGTCCACCTGGTGGCCGGCAACGCGAAGCCCGACATCATCGCTCTCGCCACGGCCCTCGCGTATTGGTGCCTCCCCCAGATCCTGCTCTACGGCCTCTATGCACTTCTCGGAGAAGCACTGAACGCCCGCCGCATCTTCGGTCCGTTCACCTGGGCCCCTGTCGTGAACAACGTCGTCTCGATCATCGGCTTCCTGATCCTGGGGGCGGTGTTCGCGCCCGTCTCGACCGATGCGGCGTACTGGACACCGGCGATGATCAACACTCTCGGCGGAACCGCGACGCTCGGCATCGCCCTCCAGGCCGTGGTGCTGCTCGTGTTCTGGCGTCGGACCGGGCTCGCCCTCAAGCCGGACTTCCGGTGGCGGGGCGTAGGGCTCGGGGCTGTGGGGCGCCTGGCGGGGTGGACGTTCCTCATGGCGTTCGCTAGTCTCGCCGCAGGTTTCCTGCAGGGATTCATCGTCAGTGAGGCGGCGGGAGCGGGAGCGTCGGCGACCGTCACGGCGAATGCCTGGTTGATCTTCATGCTCCCTTACTCGGTGATCGTGCTGTCGATCGGTACGCCTTACTTCACCCAGATCAGCGAGCATGCCGCGGCCGGTCGCGACGGGGAGGTCCGTGAGGACATCGCCCGGAGCATCCGCACGCTCCTCTTCTTCATCGTCGCCGCCACGGCCGCCGTCGCTGCTGCGGCGGTCCCCGCCTCACGGGTGTTCACGAAGGATGCCGAGGGCGTCACCGCGGAGAGCGCCGCCCAGTCGGCAGCTGTCGTCCTGCTCTGCTATCTCGTCAGCCTGATCCCGCTGACGATCCTCTTCATCGTCCAGCGCACGTTCTACGCCTACGACGACACTCGTACTCCGTTCTGGTTCACGATCTTCCAGTGCGTGCTGATCGTGCTCACGGCACTGGCGGCATGGGCGCTCTATGAGGGCGGCGCGATCCCCCTCACGTCCCTTGCCGCCGCCGTCGCGCTCGGTCAGTCGATCGCGAGCATCCTGCAGACCCTGGTGGCCACCTGGCTGTTGCACCGCAAGATCGGCGGACTGCAGATCGGTTCATGGATGGCCGCCATCGCCCGCTTCACGGTCGCCGCAGTGCCTGCTGGCCTCGCGGGATGGGGGGTACTCGTGCTCGCGGGCGGCGCCGATGGGTGGATGGTCGCGAGTCCCGTTCTCGGAGCCATCGGCACCGCGATCATCGGCCTCACGGTCGTGGTCGTCTACGTCGTGATCCTCGCCCTCATGCGGGCCCCCGAACTGAAGTCGGCAGGCTCCCTCGTCCGTCGTTTCCTTCCCGGTCGCTGATCCGCGCGCGGAGGCGTCTCCCAGCCCGGTGGCGCACACTGGCGAGGGAATGCCGCGCGGTTACCATGGGTTGAAGCAGTCGAAGGTCATTCGACCGCAGTTTCTAAGACGGAGAGCACATGCGTCAGGTCATCATCATCGGCTCCGGCCCCGCCGGATTCACGGCTGCCATCTACGCGGCCAGGGCGAACCTCAAGCCGCTGCTCATCGCGAGTTCGGTCGAGGTCGGCGGCGAGCTCATGAACACCACCGAAGTCGAGAACTACCCGGGCTTCCCCGAGGGCATCCAGGGCCCCGAGTTGATGGCGAAGTTCCAGGAGCAGGCCGAGAAGTTCGGCACCGAGGTCCTGTACGACGACGTCACCGAGCTCGACCTGGCCGGCCCCGTCAAGAAGGTCACGCTCGGTTCCGGTGCGGTCCACGAGGCCCAGTCGCTGATCTACGCGACCGGCTCGGCCTACCGCAAGCTGCAGATCGCCGGCGAGGAGCGCCTTTCCGGCTACGGCGTCTCCTGGTGCGCGACCTGCGACGGGTTCTTCTTCCGCGAGAAGACGATCGCGGTCGTCGGCGGCGGTGACTCCGCTATGGAAGAGGCCACGTTCCTCACCCGTTTCGCCGAGAAGGTCTACGTGATCCACCGCAAGGACACGCTGCGGGCCTCCAAGATCATGCAGGAGCGCGCGTTCGCGAACGAGAAGATCGAGTTCGTGTGGAACAGCGAGGTCGCTGAGGTCCTCGGTGGCGACTCCGTCTCCGGTGTGCAGCTGCGCAACACGGTCGACGGCACGCTGAGCGACCTGCCCATCGACGGACTCTTCATCGCGATCGGCAACGACCCTCGCACGCACCTGGTGCACGACAAGCTCGAGCTGACTCCCGAGGGCACCATCTGGGTCGACGGCCGCTCGTCGAAGACCTCGGTTCCCGGTGTGTTCGCCGCCGGCGACGTGATCGACCCGACCTACCGCCAGGCCATCACGGCTGCCGGCACCGGAACGATCGCGGCGCTGGATGCAGAGCACTTCCTCGCGGATTTTGAGGATGCCTCCGTGGAGGTTCCGGCTGCGGAGGCCGCCGAGATCATCGTCGCCTGAGGCGGCGGGAACACTTTTCCCTCGTCCGCTGTTGTAGCAGGCGAACCCCAATCAAGGAGAACTCTGATGAGTGCAAAGGCTACGAGCCAGGCGACCTGGGAGCAGGACGTTCTGCAGGCCGACGGTCCGGTGCTGGTGGACTTCTGGGCTGAGTGGTGTGGTCCGTGTCGCATGGTCGCGCCGGTTCTGGACGAGATCCAGGCCGACAACCCCGACAAGATCACCATCGTCAAGCTCAACGTCGACGAGAACCCCGAGCTGGCGATGAAGTATCAGATCACGTCGATCCCGGCGATGAAGGTCTTCCAGGGCGGTGAGGTCAAGACGACCATCATCGGTGCGAAGCCGAAGTTCGCGCTCGAGAAGGACCTCGCCGCATTCATCGGCTGATCCTCTGACGTCGAAAGGCCGCCATCCCCCCGGGGGTGGCGGCCTTTTCGTGTTCTCAGGCGGTCAGGACGCGTCTGCGACGCTGGGGTCCCAGCGTCGGTGGCGCTGCTTCTCGTCGAGGAGCCCCCAGACGGCCGAGGTCAGTTCGGGATACTCCAGCGCGATCTGGCGCAACACACGGTAGTGCCGAGCGGCGTTCGGGCGCACTCCGTCGTTCGCGTTGATGTTGTCAGCGCGCAGAAGGTAGACGACCAACTCGTCGACGCTCGGAAGCTCCTCCATGAACTCCCAGGGGTCTTCCCCACCGAGGAGTCGCTCCTGGATGAGCACCGCGAGTTCGTCCGCCGCCTCCGCGCGCAGCACTTCCAGGCTGGCTCGGCGCTGTACGGACTCGCTCATGCATCCAGCCTACGTCCGCTGCGCACCCCCGCGGCGCACGACCTTCATGTTCTCGGTCATGTCCTCGAGCTCCTTGCCCTTGGTCTCGGGGACCTTGAAGAACACGAAGAAGAACGACAGGAGGGCGAAGAACGCGTAGAAGCCGTACGCGAACGTGAGTCCGATCTCGGCGAAGGCCGGGAACGTGGTCGAGATGAAGAAGTTCGCGACCCACTGCGCTGCCGCAGCGACCGCGAGAGCCCCGGCGCGAATGGAGTTCGGGAAGATCTCGCCCAGGAGCACCCACACCAGGGGGCCCCAGCTCGCACCGAAGAACACCACGAAACCGTTCGCGCAGATCAGGGCGATGGTCGCCCACGGGTCGGGAAGCGTCGCCGTCCCCTGGGCATCGAGGGTTCCGAACGAGAACGCGACCGCCATGAGCCCCAGCGTCACCGTCATGCCGACAGATCCCACGAGGAGCATGATCCGTCGTCCGATCCTGTCGACCAGGAGTATCGCCACGATCGTGACGACGATGTTCGTGACCGAGGTGATGACGGACGTGAGCAGTGCGCTCGACTCGTCGAATCCGACCGACTGCCACAGGGTCGTCGAGTAGTAGAAGATCACGTTGATGCCGACGAACTGCTGGAACACCGAGAGCAGGATGCCGATCCAGACGATCGGCTTCAGACCCAGACGGTTTCCACGGAGGTCCCGCAGGGACTCGGACCGCTCCGTGTTGATCGTCCCGGTGATCTCCTTGATCTTCGCGTCGGTGTCGACCGTCCCCGTGACGGTCTCCAGAACCTCGGCTGCCCGTTCCAGCTCACCTTTTCGCACCAGATAGCGCGGCGATTCCGGTAGCCGCAGCGACACGAGCCCGTAGATGAGGGCGGGGATCGCCGCGACCATGAACATCCATCGCCAGGCTGTGAGCCCCCAGAGCGGCTGATCGGCGGCGCCCGCGATGTTCGCGAGCAGCGCGTCGGAGAGCAGCGCCGCGAAGATACCGGTCACGATCGCCAGCTGCTGCAGGGATCCAAGGCGCCCGCGCACGGCGGCAGGAGAGACTTCAGCGATGTAGGCGGGGGCGATGACCGATGCCGCGCCGACTCCCAGGCCGCCGATCACGCGCCAGACGATCAGATCGATGACGCCGAACGCGA
Organism: Microbacterium sp. GQ128; assembly: GCF_059758615.1. Taxonomy (NCBI): domain Bacteria; kingdom Bacillati; phylum Actinomycetota; class Actinomycetes; order Micrococcales; family Microbacteriaceae; genus Microbacterium; species Microbacterium sp. GQ128. Next base: position 342,192 of record NZ_JCAXDY010000002.1, on the reverse strand, counting down.
GGCCGGAACCGATCGCAGAGATGAAGAACATCGCCGCGGCGACCACCATCACCGGGATGCGCCCGTACTTGTTGGACACCGGTCCCGCGAACCAGGCGCCCACGGCACAGCCGATGAGGGCTGAGGAGACGGCGAAGCCCTTCAGTGCGGTGCCGAGGTCGAACCCGGAGACGTCACCGGCGAGAGCGTCGACGGCTCCGTTGATCACGGCGGTGTCGAATCCGAAGAGGAAACCACCCAACGCGGCCGCGATGCTCACCGCGATCACGCGGCGTTTGATGGCAGCCGGATTTGCAGGTCTGGACATGACTGACTCCCCCTCGACGTCAAGATGACGCGAGTCTAGATGAAGGGTGGACGACGGTGGGTGTTACCTGGCGGAGCCGTAACCGCTCTCGCCGAGCTCCTCGAGAATGCGATTGAGATCCTGGATCGATGCGAAATCAATCGTGACCTGGCCTTTTCGAGCGCCGAGTGCGATCTTGACGCGGGTGTTCAAACGATCGCCGAGCTTTCCGGCGACCTCGTCGAGGTACGCCCGACGTGCGCCGGGAGTCGCCTTCGTCGTCTTTCCGGCCGAGGGCTGCGACTTGGCGGCCTCTTCCGTGGCGCGCACGGACAGGTCTTCGTTCACGACCTTGTCGGCCAGACGCTGCATCGATTCGGGATTCTCGAGGCTGAGGATCGCGCGGGCGTGGCCGGCCGTGAGCACGCCGGCGGCGACTCGCTGCTGCACGGGGACAGGCAGCTTCAGCAAGCGGATCGTGTTGCTGATCTGGGGACGCGAGCGGCCGATACGCGTGGCCAGTTCTTCCTGCGTGATGCCGAAGTCCTCGAGAAGCTGCTGGTAGGCGGAAGCCTCTTCCAACGGGTTGAGCTCGGACCGGTGCAGGTTCTCGAGCAGGGCGTCGCGGAGGAGATCCTCATCGGCCGTCTCGCGGACGATGGCGGGAATCGTCTCGAGACCTGCCTCACGAGCGGCCCGGGTGCGCCGCTCCCCCATAATCAGCTCGTATTCGCCCTCGGTGTTCTTGCGAACGACCACGGGCTGCAGCACGCCGAACTCGCGCACGCTGTGCACCAGCTCCGCGAGGTCTTCCGGGTTGAAGTGTGTCCGCGGCTGGCGAGGGTTCGGAACGATCGCGTTGGGGTCGACCTGGATCAGATGGATCCCGGGAACCTCTTCCAGTGCCGGCACCTCGGCGTCGGGTCCGACGGTCGCCTCGGCGGCGCTCGGCCGCAGGCTCGCACCGGGGAAGAAGACGTCGACGGGACGCTCCGCCTGATCAGCCGTGGGGATCAGGGCTCCGATACCCCGACCCAGTCCAGTGCGCTTGGCCATCATTTCTCCTTGCTCTGCGTCGCAGTCCGCGACGCGATCTCGACAGCGGCCTCGCGGTAGGCGATGGCGCCGGCGGACTGTCCGTCATAGGCGATCACGGTCTGCCCGAAGCTCGGCGCCTCCGACACTCGGACCGAGCGCGGAATCACCGTCTCCAGCACTTGATCGGGGAAGTGCGTGCGCACCTCTTCCGCCACCTGCTGGGCGAGGCGGGTGCGGCCGTCGAACATCGTCAGCAGGATCGTGGAGAGATGCAGGTCGGGATTCAGATGCTTCTGGATCATCTGAATGCTGCCGAGCAGCTGGCTCAGCCCTTCCAGTGCGTAGTACTCGCACTGAATCGGGATGAACACCTCGGATGCCGCCGTGAACGCGTTGATCGTGAGCAGCCCCAGCGACGGCGGGCAGTCGATGATCACGAAGTCCATCGGGTTGTCGGCGAGGTAGTCCACGAGCGCGCGGCGCAGGCGGTGTTCACGGGCCACCTGTGCGACGAGCTCGATCTCCGCGCCTGCGAGGTGGATCGTGCTGGGCGCGCAGAAGAGATTGGGGTCTTCCGGACTCGGCTGCACGATGTCCGCGAGGGGGAATTCCTCGATGAGGACGTCGTAGACGCTGGGAATGTCGGCGCTGTGGGGAACACCCAACGCCGTCGAGGCATTGCCCTGCGGGTCGAGATCGATGACGAGGACCTTCGCGCCCAAGCCGGCAAGGGCGGAGGCGATGTTCACGGCCGTCGTGGTCTTTCCCACGCCGCCCTTCTGGTTCGACACCGTCAGGACGCGCGTCTGGCCGCTGAACTCCACCGACGTGGCTTCCAGCGCACGCCTCCGAGCGGAAAGGTCGGCGATCTCCCGCGCGAGCGGCGTATCCATCCCGAACGATTCGTTCGACGATGTCTTCTCGGATTGTTTCACGTGAAACATCCACTCCTTTCGGGGCCGCGTTCCACTCTAATCGCTGCGGGCGACACCGGCTTACGTGGGCACCGTGCGGATCTCGCAACGCCCCAGTAATACGCTGCGCACCCGTCGAGTAAAGGGACCGCGGCATATCGGTGCGGCCGTCGGCCCACCGGCACACCGACGGCCGGGGCGCCATGTTTCACGTGAAACGTGGTGTGCGTTTGCTGGTCGTCGGACCGGGACGACATGCCGAGAGGTGACCGGTGTCAGAGCAGCCCCAGCCGTGTGCCGGCTCTCCGGGCTCCTCTCCACACCGAGCGCACCGAAGCGATAGGAGGATGTCGTTGCTCCTGCGACGCCGGCGTCACCTTCTGACGTCCGCAGCGTGGCCGCTCACCGTCGCCCCGACAGAGTCCCCCACGAAACATGCCCCACCCTCCCCCACGAAGCACTGCCGCACGGCACACTTGCCGCGGCGCACACTCCCCACGACACACCTCCACGACGCACCGTCCGTGTGGCGGACTCCCACGACACAACCCCCTGACACACAGCCGGTGACACACCGCCCATGGCGCACTCCCCGCGGCATCCCCGTGGCGCACCCCACGACACAACCCCCTGGCAAACAGGCCGTCGCACGTCGGTAGCGCACTCCCCGCGGCATCCCCGTGGCGCGTCGCCGTGGCACACTCCCTTCGGCACGCCCACGCCCCCACGGCACACTCCCACGGCGCACTCCCACGGCGCACTCCGCACGGAGTGCTCCCGCACGCCGCACTCCCTCCGAGCTACTCTGTGTGCCGCTCCCGCGCGCGGCCGCCGAGGAAGGCCCCTGTTTCACGTGAAACAAAGCGCCGGCCGCGGTGTGAGCCCGTCTTCATGATGTCGGTCGCCGCGGCCGACGGTCCCAGGTAGGCAGACGTGTCGGTTGCCCCGGTCGTCGATCGGCATCGAATCCCCGATCGTCACGCGATCCTACGTCGCGCCACGAACCCCGGAGCACATCTCGTCCCGTGACCACACACCCCACACACACTCGGAGCAACTCAAGGCTTTCAACGTCAGTACCTCCTCCGCGGCATCGCATCCACGATCGTGACAGACAGATCGTGCTCAGCCCCACCCCTACCCACAGATGTCGGTCGGTGAGAGCGGGTTTCGCCACCTCAACCCGATGCCTCGATCCCCAGATGAGAACGACGCATCAGCAAACGCCCACAGGAGTTGACCGTGTACCCCCTCACCCGACTCGCTTCGGCCTGCACGCAGTCGAGCTGATCCCCAAGCCAACGCGTCCGCGAACCCCGCGCTGAAGCGTTGTTCGGCCCGCTCGCCCTGCCGTCCAGCGGCAGTCGCGTGCTCGAAGATGTCCCCGGGACAACTCAGTACCGAGCCCCCAAGCGGAACGCCCCCACCGAGAATTACTCGCATACGCTGGGTGCTTGTCGCCGGTGCCACCGTCTACGCAGGCCCACGGGGCGTCTGGCATCCTCAGCGATAATCCGCATCCGCATCCGCGACACGGGGCGCCTTCAGTACCCCACCGGCCAGCATCCCTCCGTTTCACGTGAAACATCGCGATTACGCACCACACGAAGCTGGCGGCGAGAATGACTCACAGCGCTTCGGGAGCGCTCGGAGGGGACGGCGGGTAGTCCACTTCCACATCCGTCCCGATCCGAACGGTTCGACGGCATTGCTTCGATACATCAAGTGTTCGACGTGCAGTCACCACGGGAGCCACCTGGTCTTCTATCCGGCGAATGTCTGTGACCCCATCTGCATCGCCTTCGGTGTCATAGCCCGATCACCAGGTCATGAACAGGTACCGGAATCCGGCCGCCAGACTCCGCATCACCGATGTTTCACGTGAAACGTCGACGCCGGAAACCTCCGCATACGACAAACGGGGTGTTTCACCTGAAACACCCCGTTTGCAATTCCTGCGAAGTTCAGCGAACGCGAGCCCGCACCACGCGCGTCGTCTCAGGGAGCACTCCATCCCCCAGCACCTCGACCCGCACGTCAGAGAGACGGAACTTCTTGATCTGCTTCTGGGCGGCCTCGATCTCGTTCGCTGCGTTCATGCCCTTGAGCAGCGTGAGCTCTCCCCCGTCGCGCACCAGCGGCGCCGTGATCGGGATCAGAGTCCGCAGCGCACTCACCGCGCGGGCGGTGACGACATCGAATCCCCCGGCAGGAGCGTCTTCAGCCCGCGCACGCAACACAGTGATGTTGGTGAGACCCAGCGCCGACACCTGTTCGTTCAGCCAGGTGACCCGACGTTCCATCGGTTCGACGAGTGTCCACTGCACATCGGGGCGGGCGATAGCCAACACGATCCCGGGCAGACCGGCGCCAGACCCGATGTCGGCGACAGCTCCGTGGAAGAGCGGCGCGGCGATCACACTGTTCAGGATGTGCCGAGTCCACAGACGAGGAAGCTCCAGAGGACCGATGAGTCCCCGCTCCTCACCTTCGCGCGCGAGCGCCTCCGTGAAGGCGCGTGCGACGTCGATGCGGTCTCCGAACAGTTCCGCAGAGATCGCCGGCTCCTGCTCGAGCTCACTCATGATCGTCCGGGAGGCACCGATGTTTCACGTGAAACATCAACGACGGCGGAGAACCGTGTGACGGTCGGCGCCCTCGCCGTACGACTCGGAGACGAGACCGCGCTCCGCGGCGATGTCGTGCACGAGCTTGCGCTCATAGCTGGACATCGAGGGCAGAGATGCCTGCGAGGAACCCTCGTCGAGCTTGGCGGCAGCCGCGTCGACGAGAGTCTCGAGCTGACGGCGGCGAGTGTCCCGCGAGCCGGCGATGTCGAGAATGAGTCGCGAGAACGAACCGGTCTTGCTCTGAACCGCCAAACGCGTCAACTCCTGCAGCGCCTGCACGGTGTCGGGTGCGGAGAGCAGGGAAAGGCCATCGCCCTCCGCTTCGATCGAGACGTAGGCACGCCCCTGACGAACGTCGAGATTCAGATCTCCGTCGATGTCGGCGATGTCGAGGAGTTCCTCGAGGTAGTCCGCCGCGACGTCGCCTTCGTTCTCGAGCTGAGCAACGGTCGGCTCGGTGTTCTCGGTCATGGTCTCGCTCATGAACCGCTCCCCTTCTTCTTCGCACGCTTCTTGCCCACCGGCTGCTGACGCTTCGGTGCTTCGGCCTTCGCCTTCTCGGCCTCTTCGAGGAGGCGCTGTTGCTCCGCCTCATAAGCGGCCATCGGAACGACCTTGCCAGAGGAATCGATCGCCTTGCCCTTTCGAGCCAGCCGCTCTTCCCGAGCCTTCGCGGCTTCCGAACCAGGAGTGGGCATCTCACGGATGACGAGGAACTGCTGTCCCATGGTCCAGAGGTTCGAGATGAACCAGTACACGACGACGCCGAGGGGGAAGAAGATACCCGAGAAGATGAAGCCCAGCGGCAGCACGTAGAGCATGATCTTCTGCATCTGGTACGCCTGGCCGGTCTTGGCCTCGGGCGACAGGTTCTTCGAGATGATCTGCAGCTGCGTGAAGAACTGCGAGCCGATCATGAGCACCACGAGGGTGACCAGGATGATGATCGCCGTGGTGTTCTGAGCGTCGACCGCGTCACCCAGAGTCTCGTGCAGTGATGCGACACCGAAGAGCTTCGCGTCGTAGAACTCCTTCGTGAGTTCCGGGCTGAGCAGCCCGACGCCGCCGATACCGTCCTTCGCATGCTTGCTCACATCGCTCAGCACGCTGTAGAGCGAGAAGAAGATCGGCATCTGCACGAGCAGCGGGAGGCAGCTCGACATCGGCGTGGTGCCGTGCTTCTTGTACAGGGCCATCGTCTCGCGGCTCATGGCCTCGCGAGAGAGCTGATCCTTCTTACCTCGGTACTTCTCCTGAACTTTTCTCAGTTCAGGAGCGATTTCCATCATCTTTCGCTGGCTCTTGATCTGCTTCACGAAGAGCGGGATCAGCGCAGCGCGCACGACGATGACGAGTCCCACGATCGACAACACCCAGGTGAGACCGGATGCAGCAGGAAGGCCGACGGCCGTCAGAAGCCAGTGCCAGGCGACGAGGATGAGTTCGACGACCCACTTCAGCGGCCAGAGGATGGTGCCGATCAGATCGAAGCCACCCGCAGCAGGGGCATCGCTGGGAGTGGAGCTGGCTAGCAGAAGGTCAAGACCCACCGATCAGTCCTTTCGGGAAGGGACGACGAAACCGTGTGCAGTCAGGTCGTAGCGGAAGTGTTCATGCGGACGGACGTCGTCGACGCCACCGCTGGTCCAGGGATTGCAGCGGAGGATGCGCCATGCCGAGAGCACCGCCCCCTTCACCGCGCCGTGCTGCTGCACCGCACCTACAGCGTAGGCGGAACAGCTGGGGTAGTACGCACAGACATCTCCGTACATCGGGGAGATGACCTTGCGGTACGCCGTGAGGAACCCCAGCACCAGATTGCGGGGGATCACGGGGATGCTGCGAACGAGGTCTCGTGTGTGCAGGTGTGCGTTCCCGACGGAAGAGGCGGGCAGCGCGGTCATGCCGACACCGCGGGCTGCACGGGTGCGAGTCTGCTCAGACACCGATCGACATCGGCGCGGAGTTCCGCGAACGACGCGGTCGCCGACGCAGGAAGGGCACGGATGACGACATCCGTGCCCTCGGGAACGCGCTGCAGCGCCTCCGCGCACACGGCTTTGAGTCGCCGACGCACGGTGTTGCGGACCACAGCGGTGCCCACCTGCTTGCTGATGATGAATCCGAACCTTGCGGCTCTGCTCTCGCCCGTCGTCAGCATCGAGGTGATGACGCGCGCCCCGCCACAACGGGATCCGCGTCGAACGACCAGACGGTAGTCGCTCCCGCGGGTCAGCCGATACGGGCGGGCGAGCACAGTGGACTACGCAGAGAGCTCGGTGCGGCCCTTCGCACGGCGGGCAGCGAGGATGCCGCGGCCGGCACGCGTGCGCATGCGGGCACGGAAGCCGTGCTTCTTGGCGCGACGACGGTTGTTGGGCTGGAAAGTGCGCTTGCTCATGGAATCACTCCGGGAATGCTGCCACCGGATTCACTTCGACCGGAGACATGGGGAACTGCCGAAAAAGGCATAAGTCAACCGACTTAGGGTACGTCTTACCGGCGCACAGAGCAAATCTGCGCGCTTCCGTGGTGGGACACCGGCACGAACCGCACAGCCATTATCCACAACCGGGGCGCGCCCGGCGAGTACAACACGCGCGCGTATTTTCAAGGGCAGGTTGCCGTTCACAGCCGCGATGACTACCGTGGCATCCTAAGTTATCCACAGGGGCACGGTACGTCGACCCCGCCTCGATTCCTCGTCCGGAGCGTCATGTCATCACCTGCCCAGCCCGACGTCCCGATCTGGACCACGGTGCAGGAGCTTCTGGTCGATGATGATCGCGTCACTCCCCAGCTGCAGGGATTCCTGAGTCTGGCCGTCCCGGCCGGCGTCATGTCCGCGACGCTGTACCTCGAGGTGCCGAACGATCTGACGGCCGCTCAGATCAACAAGCGTCTCCGGCTGCCGATCATGGAAGCCCTCTCCCACATCGGCGATGAGGTCACCTCCTATCGGGTCGTGGTCAACCACGAGCTCGCCGAGCAGCAGGCGGCTCCGATCGCGGTCGGCGACTTCGGACGGCACGAGCAGGTCCGCGTGGAGTCCCCGATGGAGCAGCCGACACAGCTGCGCCACGAATCGCGACTCAACCCGAAGTACACGTTCGACAACTTCGTGATCGGCCAGTCCAACCGCTTCGCACACGCCGCGGCCGTCGCTGTGGCCGAAGCCCCGGCGAAGGCCTACAACCCGCTCTTCATCTACGGCGACTCCGGACTCGGGAAGACGCACCTCCTCCACGCAATCGGAGACTATGCGCAGTCCCTCTACGCCGGGGTCAAGGTTCGTTACGTATCGAGTGAGGAGTTCACCAACGACTTCATCAACTCGATCGCGAACAACCGTGGCGCCGCGTTCCAGGCCAGGTACCGCGACGTCGACATCCTCCTGATCGACGACATCCAGTTCCTCCAGGGCCGTGCGGAGACGCAAGAAGCCTTCTTCCACACGTTCAACACGCTGCACGATCACAACAAGCAGGTCGTGATCACCAGCGACGTAGCCCCGAAGCACCTGACCGGATTCGAGGATCGGATGCGGAGCCGCTTCGAGTGGGGTCTGATCACCGACGTCCAGGCGCCGGACCTCGAGACACGCATCGCAATCCTCCGGAAGAAGGCGCAGAGCGAGGCACTGCACATCCCGGACGAGGTCCTGGAGTACATCGCGACCGTCGTCTCGTCGAACATCCGCGAGCTCGAGGGCGCCCTCATCCGGGTGTCGGCCTTCGCCAGCCTGAACCGGTCGGCGCTTGACATCTCGCTTGCTCAGACCGTGCTCCGCGACATCATCGACACGGCCGAGGACAACATCATCTCGCCGACCGACATCATCACGGCCACCGCACAGTACTTCAAGCTCACGGTGGACGACCTCTACGGTTCCAGTCGGTCGCAGCAGATCGCCACCGCTCGTCAGATCGCCATGTACCTCTGTCGAGAGCGGACCAGCCTGTCCCTGCCGAAGATCGGTCAGTTGTTCGGCAACCGTGACCACACCACCGTCATGTACGCCTACAAGAAGATCAGCGAGCTCATGAAGGAACGCCGCTCGATCTACAACCAGGTCACCGAGATCACCACGCAGCTCGGTCGTCGCTGAAGCCGCGAGCACGCACGAGGGGGACTCGGCATCCGAAGGGGTGCGGAGTCCCCCTTTCCGCGTCTTGACAGGGCGGCGAGCCGTCCGATAAATGCTTCTATGCACATGTGGATAACTTGTGGATGACTGCCATCCAGATCGGGACGGATGTGGGTCAATCGGGCAAACCTGTGGATAACTGTGGAGGAGCCACCGCACCCCCAGTGGGCCCTAGCACCCGGATTCCTCAGGGATTCCACAACTGACAAGCTTGTAGTTCCTTACTCGCTCTTGCTATCCACCGAGTTATCCACAGTATCCACAGCTGTTAACACCGTTAAGGAGTTAAGTCTTTCAAGGCGCGATCCCATCACCAGACGGTGGGGAGAACCGTCGAACGAATGACAAGAACTCCGGCGTAGGGAACAAGCCGGACTGGGGGCTAGCATGGGAAGCCCTGCACCGGCAGGGCCGACGACAACGCGTCACAGTTCGACGACAAGGGAGCACCAGTGAGGTTTCAGGTCAACCGCGATGTCTTCAGCGAGGCTGTCTCGTTCGTCGTCAAGCTTCTGCCGCAGCGCAATCCGCAGCCGATCTTGGCGGGAGTGCTGATCGAGGCAGACGGATCCGGACTCACGCTCTCGGCATTCGACTACGAGGCTTCTGCCCGCACCACGATCGAAGCCACCGTCGACACACCGGGCACGATCCTCGTGCACGGTCGGCTTCTCTCCGACATCGCCAGCCGCCTCCCGAACGCTCCGATCGAGATCGCGGTCGAGGAAGACGGCGGCATCGCCGTCACCTGCGGCTCCGCTCGCTTCACCCTGGCTGCCATGCCGGTCGAGGAATACCCGTCGATCCCCGAGGTGAGCGGATCGTCCGGCGTCGTTCCCGCCGATGACTTCGGAACGGCGATCTCGCAGGTCGGTTTCGCCGCATCTCGCGACGACGTCACCCCCGTGCTCACGGGTGTGCAGCTCGAGGTCTCCGGTCACAGCCTCAGCCTGGTCGCCACCGACCGCTACCGCGTATCGCTCCGCGACGTGCCGTGGGACGGCGAATCCGTCGAGGCGACCGCACTGGTTCCGGCGCGAACGCTGCTCGAGGTCGGCAAGACCTTCGGCCACGCCGGCACCATCCAGATCGCCTTCTCCGGGGCGGGGGACCGCGAGATCATCGCCTTCACCGCCGGCAACAAGACCGTCACGTCGTTGCTGATCAAGGGCAACTTCCCGCCGGTCCGCCGACTCTTCCCCGAGCAGACCGATCACTACGCGGTCGTCAACACCGCTGATCTGGTCGAGGCCGTGCGGCGTGTGTCGCTCGTGCTCGACCGCGCGGCACCGCTGCGTTTCACGTTCTCGAACGACAGCGTGACGATGGATGCGTCAGGCAGCGAGCACGCCAGGGCCTCCGAGTCGGTCGATGCGATCCTCTCGGGCGGCGAAGAGGTCACGCTCGGCCTGAACCCGCAGTACTTGATCGAGGCGCTCGGTGCGGTGAAGAGCGAGTTCGTCCGCGTGACCTTCACATCGAGTGACAACGCGAACAAGCTCAGCCCGGTGCTCATCACGAGCCAGACTTCGGTCGATCAGGCCGGTCTCGATTCGTTCAAGTACCTTCTTCAGCCGAACCTCCTCCTCCGCTGATCGGCAAGGCACGCAGTCGTCGAGCGCAGCGAGACGCCGTCCCCCCTCTTCCGTAACGGTCCCGGAGCTCGAGCCGTAAGACGATCCACGGAACCGTCGCAGGGGGCGATGCTCCCGGAGCGAGCATCGGGAGGGGCCCACGAAGTGGGAGGGAACCCTCTCTGCGAGCGAAGGGTGCGTCGTCGCCTGCGACCCACAAGCACCAAAACCAGAGAAGAACAAGTGTCAGACCCCGAAGGTAGGCTGACTCCGTGATTGTGGAGCACCTGAGTCTGGTCGATTTCCGCAATTACGCGACCGCCGAACTGGCGCTTCACCGCGGTCCCAATGTGCTGGTCGGTCGGAACGGGCAGGGCAAGACGAATCTGGCCGAGGCCGTGGTCTTCCTCGCCACTCTCGGCTCGCACCGGGTGTCGTCGGATGCGCCGATGGTGCGCGACGGTCAGGAGTTCGCGGTCATCCGAGCACGGCTTTCTCATGGCGAGCGTCGCGTGCTCGCCGAGGTCCAGGTGAACCGGCAGGGGTCGAACAAGGCCCGCATCAACGGATCGCCGTCGAAGCCGAACGAGCTTCCGCGCTACGCGCATGTCGTGCTCTTCGCCCCGGAGGATCTGCAGATCGTGCGGGGCGATCCGTCGGCTCGTCGTCGATTCGTGGATCAGCTCCTCATCCAGCGCATTCCTCGAATCTCGGCGGTGCTCGCGGACTACGACCGTGTGCTCAAGCAGCGCAACGCTCTGCTGAAGTCGGCGCGAGCGCGCGGCATCCGTGGGGAGGGGTTGAGCACGCTCGATGTCTGGGACGACAAGCTCGTCGCCCTCGGTTCCGAGATCATCACGGCGCGGCAGCGGCTGGCAGCGGATCTTCAGCAACCCGTGGCCGACGCGTACGAGGCCATCGCCGGCGCCGACCATCGTCCGCAGTTGGAGTGGGCGCTTTCGGTCAGCGGCGGGGATCCGGAGGAGGACGACGACATGACGGGTGCCGACGAGGCGTCCTCTCTCGGCAAACTCGGCGACACACAGCGCATCGCCGAGATGTTCCGCGCATCGCTGGCGGCGAAGCGGTCGAAGGAGATCGATCGCGGTCTCACACTCACGGGCCCGCACCGCGACGACCTGGTGCTGCGCGTGCGCGATCTCCCCGTGAAGGGGTACGCCTCGCACGGTGAATCGTGGTCGGTGGCACTCGCGCTCCGGCTGGCGTCGGCCGAGCTGCTGCGCAGCGAATCTCCCGCCGGCGATCCGGTCCTGATCCTCGACGACGTGTTCGCCGAACTCGATGCCGACCGGCGGCAGCGGCTCGCCGCCCTCACTGCCGGATATGAGCAGGTCGTGGTCACGGCCGCCGTGGAGGAGGATATCCCCGAGGTGCTGCATGCTCACGTCGTGCGGATCAGCGCCGGGACGATCAGCGACGAACGGGAGGCAGCGGATGACTGACGCCGCATCGACTCCGCCGGCCGACGTGCCGGAGACCGTGGGCACATACCTGCGCCTGCGCGGGCTGCAGCCGAGCTCGAAGAGCTGGAAGCGCAAGCGCCGCATCGTCTCCGACGACGACAACGCTCCGTTCACCCCCGGACGCGACCCGGGTGCTCTCGGCGCGGTGCTCGACAAGCTGAGTCGGGATTCCGGCTGGCAGATCACGCTGGCCCGCGAGGACCTGGTCCGGCAGTGGGCCGATCTGGCCGGCGCCGACACTGCGAAGCACTCCGAGCCGGTGTCTCTGGAGCGTGGATTGCTCACGGTGAAGTGCGACTCGACGGCGTGGGCGAAGAACCTCCAGTTCATGCGCGCGACCATTCTCACGGAGATCGGTCGTCGCTATCCGGATGCGGGTGTCGAGAACCTCCGCTTCATCGGACCGGACGTCCCCTCCTGGAAATGGGGTCCCAGAGTCGTTCCAGGGCGGGGCCCGCGCGACACCTACGGGTAGGACACCACGAATGGGGTCCACAACGCTCAGAGGGCCACACACGGCCGTTGAGCGGCATTTCCCGACGAAACCCCGCTAGAATGGGAGTTCGTGATATCGATGTGGAGAATGCCCTCTGATGACGCCTGAATCCCCTGCTGACGAGACGGAATCCAACACCGGGGGCACCCCCGACCCCGTCGACGGGTCCGAGACCACGAGCAACACGATCTCCCCCAAGATCAAGCAGCCCGGCGAGTACGGCGCCGACTCGATCCAGATCCTCGAGGGCCTCGAGGCCGTGCGCAAGCGCCCCGGTATGTACATCGGTTCCACCGGTCCGCGCGGTCTGCACCACCTGGTCTACGAGATCGTCGACAACTCGGTCGATGAAGCACTCGCCGGTTATGCCGACACGATCCTCGTGACGATGCTCGCCGACGGCGGCGTTCGCGTGGTCGACAACGGTCGCGGCATCCCGGTCGATCCGCACTCCTCCGACCCGAACAAGTCGACGGTCGAGGTCGTGCTGACGATCCTGCACGCCGGTGGAAAGTTCGGCGGCGGCGCCTACGCCGTCTCCGGTGGTCTGCACGGCGTCGGCTCCTCTGTGGTGAACGCGCTGTCGACCCGGTTCGACGTGGAGGTCAAGCAGAAGGGATTCGTCTGGCGGCACTCCTTCGCCGAGGGCGGCATCCCGCAGCAGAAGCTCGAGAAGGGCGAGGCGACCGACGAGACCGGAACCAGCATCACGTTCTGGCCCGATGCGTCGATCTTCACCGAATCGATCGACTTCGACTACGACACGCTGCGCACGCGCTTCCAGCAGATGGCGTTCCTCAACAAGGGACTGCGTATCGAGCTGCGGGACGAGCGCGAGTCCTCCGCCTACGAGGTGGAGGAAGACGGCTCGACCGTCACGAAGCAGCCCGGCGATGTGTTCTTCTACGAGCGCGGCCTCGTCGACTACGTCGAGTACCTCAACAAGGTGCGTCACGCCGAGGTCGTGAACGACGAGATCATCGCGTTCGAGTCCGAGGACACGCAGCGCAAGATCTCTCTCGAGATCGCGATGCAGTGGACCACCTCGTACACCGAGAACGTCTTCACCTACGCGAACACGATCAACACCCACGAGGGTGGAACGCACGAAGAGGGATTCCGTGCCGCCCTGACAACTTTGGTGAACAGATACGCCAGGGCGAACAACATCCTCAAGGAGAAGGACGACAACCTCTCCGGCGACGACGTGCGCGAGGGGCTGACGGCAGTCATCTCGATCAAGCTGGGCGAGCCGCAGTTCGAGGGTCAGACCAAGACCAAGCTCGGCAACACCGAGGCCAAGGCTTTCGTGCAGAAGGTCGTGGGCGACCAGCTCGGAGACTGGTTCGAGCGCAACCCGGTCCAGGCGAAGAACATCATCCGCAAGGCTCTCGACGCGGCGACCGCTCGCCTCGCCGCCCGCAAGGCTCGTGAGACCGCGCGTCGCAAGAGCGTGTTCGAGTCGGCAGCCATGCCCGACAAACTCAAGGACTGCACGAGCAAGGATCCTTCGATCAGCGAGATCTTCCTCGTCGAGGGTGACTCGGCCGGTGGTTCCGCGGTGCAGGGTCGCGACCCGCACACGCAGGCGATCCTGGCTCTCCGAGGCAAGATCCTCAACGTCGAGCGCGCACGCCTCGACAAGGCTCTGGGCAACAAGGAAGTCCAGGCGATGATCCAGGCCTTCGGCACGGGTATCGGCGAAGAGTTCGACATCGAGAAGGCGCGCTACCACAAGATCGTGCTGATGGCGGATGCCGACGTCGACGGCCAGCACATCACCACGCTGCTGCTCACGCTGCTGTTCCGCTACATGCGTGGACTCATCGAGGCCGGTTTCGTGTACCTCGCGATGCCGCCGCTGTATCGCCTGAAGTGGTCGAACTCCGCGCACGAGTACGTGTTCAGCGACGCCGAGCGCGACGCTCTGCTCAAGCACGGTCTCGACAACGGCAAGCGCATCCCGAAGGATGCCGGCATCCAGCGCTACAAGGGTCTCGGTGAGATGAACCCGAAGGAGCTGTGGGAGACGACGATGGATCACACCACGCGCACCCTGCAGCAGATCACCATCGAGGACGCCGCCGCCGCCGACGAGATCTTCAGCGTGCTGATGGGTGAAGACGTCGAGTCCCGACGCAGCTTCATCCAGCGCAACGCCAAGGACGTCCGCTTCCTCGACATCTGACGCCCCACGGGCTCAGACCAGATGTGTGACAGAGAGATTGATTGATGACTGACGAAGAACGCACCGAGCCGGAACACGACCACGGCAAGATCGACCAGGTCGACCTCCAGTTCGAGATGCAGCGCAGCTACCTCGACTACGCCATGGCGGTCATCGTCGGGCGTGCCCTCCCCGACGTGCGCGACGGCCTCAAGCCCGTGCACCGTCGTGTGATCTACGGCATGTACGACGGAGGGTTCCGCCCCGACAAGTCGTTCTCGAAGTGCGCCCGTGTGGTGGGCGAGGTCATGGGTCAGTACCACCCGCACGGCGACTCGGCGATCTACGACGCCCTCGTGCGACTGGTGCAGCCGTGGTCGCTGCGGTACCCGCTGGCTCTCGGCCAGGGCAACTTCGGCTCCCCCGGCAACATGGGGGCGGCGGCTCCGCGATACACCGAGACCAAGATGGCCCCGCTCGCGCTCGAGATGGTGCGCGACATCGAAGAGGACACGGTCGACTTCACCGACAACTACGACGGTCAGACCCAGGAGCCGACGGTCCTCCCGGCCCGCTTCCCGAACCTGCTCGTCAACGGATCGGTCGGCATCGCGGTCGGTATGGCCACGAATATCCCGCCGCACAACCTGCGCGAGGTCTCGGCCGCCGCGCTCTGGGCGCTCGACAACCCCGGGATCTCCCGTGAGGAGCTGCTCGACGGTCTGATCCAGCGCGTGCCCGGTCCGGACTTCCCGACCGGTGCGCAGATCCTCGGCACCAAGGGCATCCACGAGGCGTACCGCACCGGCCGCGGCTCGATCACGATGCGCGCGGTCGTCAACGTCGAAGAGATCCAGGGCCGCACCTGCCTCGTCATCACCGAGTTGCCCTACCAGGTCAACCCCGACAACGTCGCGGTGAAGATCGGCGACCTCGCCCGCGACGGCAAGATCACCGGCATCGCCGACATCCGCGACGAGTCGTCCGACCGCACCGGTCAGCGTCTGGTCGTCGTGCTCAAGCGCGACGCGGTCGCGAAGGTCGTGCTCAACAACCTCTACAAGCACACGCAGCTGCAGGAGAACTTCGGCGCGAACATGCTCGCGATCGTCGACGGCGTGCCGCGTACGCTCGCGATCGACGGTTTCATCACGCACTGGATCACCCACCAGATCGAGGTGATCGTCCGGCGCACGGAGTTCCGACTGCGCGAGGCCGAGAAGCGCATGCACATCCTGCGCGGATACCTGAAGGCGCTCGACGCGCTCGACGAGGTCATCGCGCTCATCCGCCGGTCGCAGACCACGGCGGATGCGAACGAGGGACTCCAGAAGCTCCTCGACATCGACGAGATCCAGGCCGAGGCGATCCTGCAGATGCAGCTGCGCCGACTGGCGGCGCTCGAGCGTCAGAAGATCATCGACCAGGCGAACGAGCTCGAGGCTCAGATCACCGACTACAAGTCGATCCTCGCCGACGAGGGTCGCCAGCGCACCATCATCCGTGAAGAGCTGACGGGGATCGTCGACCGCTTCGGCGACGAGCGCCGCACGCACATCCTGCACGGCTTCGACGGCGACGTCTCGATGGAGGACCTCATCGCCGAAGAGGAGATGGTCGTCACCGTCACGCGCGAGGGCTACATCAAGCGCACGCGCAGCGACAACTACCGCTCCCAGCACCGCGGCGGCAAGGGCGTCAAGGGCGCGCAGCTTCGTGCGAACGACATCGTCGAGCACTTCTTCGTGACGACGACGCACCACTGGCTGCTCTTCTTCACCGACAAGGGTCGCGTCTATCGCGCCAAGACCTATGAGGTGCCGGAGGCCGGGCGCGACGCCAAGGGTATGCACGTCGCGAACCTGCTGGCCCTGCAGCCGGACGAGAGCATCGCCCAGGTGCTCGACATCCGCGACTACGAGGTCGCCGACTACCTGGTGCTGGCCACGCGAGAGGGCCTGGTCAAGAAGACCCGCCTCGAGGCGTACGACACCAACCGCCAGGGCGGCGTCATCGCGATCCGTCTGAACGACGAGGACGAGCTGGTCAGTGCGCTCCTCGTGAACGCCGAGGACGACATCCTCCTCATCAGCCGTCGCGGCATGTCGGTGCGCTTCGAGGCGACCGACGAGGCGCTGCGTCCGATGGGGCGAGCCACAGCCGGTGTGCGGGGCATGAAGTTCAAGATCGACGAGGACTGCCTGCTGTCGGCGTCGGTCGCCGCCCCCGGGAAGTTCGTGTTCATCGTCACCGACGGCGGTTACGCGAAGCGCACCGCGGTCGAGGAATACCGGGTCCAGGGACGCGGTGGAACAGGCATCAAGGTCGCCAAGTTGAACGATGATCGGGGCACTCTCGCGGGTGGTCTGATCGTCGCCGAGGACGACGAGGTCTTGGTGGTTCTCTCCAGCGGCAAGGTGGTACGCTCTGCCGTGGCCGAGGTCCCTGCGAAGGGTCGAGACACCATGGGAGTGGTGTTCGCCCGGACGACGGAGGCCGACCGCATCCTCGCCATCGCCCGTAATGGCGAGCGTGGCCTCGCTGAAGACGAGGCGGATGCGGAGGATGCCGAGACCCAGGCACCTGAGACGACAGAGACCCCCGAGGATACAGACGCATGAGTACAGTGGCCGACAAGCTGGCGAAGAAGTCGACACGCAAGACCAGTGGCAAGCAGGTCCGCCTGCGTCTGGTCTACGTCGACTTCTGGTCGGCCGTGAAGCTCTCGTTCCTCGGAGCGGTCGCTCTCGCCGTCGTCACGATGGTGGCGTTCTTCCTGATCTTCCTGGTGCTCCAGGCGACCGGGATCATGAAGACCGCCGAGGGCTTCCTGCTCGGCATCACCGGCAACGAGTTCGTGCTGTCGGAGGTCGTGGGCCTGCCGCAGGTCATGGCGTTCGCCGCGGTCGTGGCGATCCTGAACCTGATCGTCTTCACGGTGCTCGGCGCCGTCGTCGCCGGAATCTACAACCTCGCGGTGAAGGTGACCGGCGGACTGCTCGTCGGTTTCATGTCGAACTGATCCTCGGTCTTCGAACCGGATTCACGAAGGGCGGATGCTACGGCATCCGCCCTTCGTCGTCCTTCGGGACCCTCGGGATCAGACGACGCCGGTCGTTCCGAGGAGCGTGCCGATCAGCCAGGTCGCGGCGAGAGCGAGCGCCCCGCCGATGACCAGCCGGATCGATGCCCGCAGCGGGGGTGATCCGCCGATCCTGGCAGACACCGCGCCGGTGATCGCGAGGGCGATCAAGACGGCGACGAAGGTGACGGGAACACGCCATTCCGGCGCTGGCAGCAGGATGGCGAGCAGCGGGAGCAGCGCGCCGAGGGTGAAGGCGACCGCCGAGGAGATCGCCGCGTGCCACGGATTGACCAAGTCGTTCTGGTCGATGCCCAGCTCGACCTCCAGGTGGGCGGAGAGCGCGTCGTGTGCGGTGAGCTCCTCGGCGACCCGACGCGCCGTCTCCTCGGAGAGGCCGCGGTCGCGATAGAGACCCGTGAGTTCGGCGAGTTCCGCGGTCGGCATCGTGCGCAGCTCTTCCCTCTCCTTCGCGATCAGAGCGCGTTCGCTGTCGCGCTGGCTGCTGACCGACACGTACTCCCCGAGCGCCATCGAGATCGCCCCGCCGACGAGTCCGGCGATCCCCGCGGTGAGGAGTGCGGCGTTGTCGGTCGTCGCGCCGGCCACGCCCACGACGAGCGAGGCGACCGAGACGATTCCGTCATTCGCGCCGAGCACTCCTGCGCGCAACCAGTTCAGTCGCTGGCCGAGACCTGCGCCGTGAGGTTCTCCTTCGTGGGCTGTCATGCAGCCAGTGAACCAGACCGTGCGTTCGATAGGGGCGGAAAGCACCCGCGTTCGTTTACGGAAAACCCGAAGCGCAGTGTCCGGTTGACTCGGTGTCGTGCGTGTCGGCCCCGCCGTACCTTGGAACCATGACCACTCAGACTGCGACCCCGGCTCCCGCAACGGCGGTGAAGCCGCCGTTGCGCATCTTCCTCACGATCCTGCATCTCGCAGGCGTCGGCGCGCTCGGCGGCGCCATCTTCGGCATGCTCGGCGGGCTTCTCGGCACCGGACTCGGACTCCTCTTCGTCGCCGGCATCGGCCTCGTGCTCCTCGTCGGCCTCGTGTACGCCCTGTACGGACTCGGCTGGTTCGAGGTCGCCCGTGTCGGCGCTCTCTACCGCGCGCCCATCAGTCCTTTGCGACCGCAGCGGCGTGATCGCCCCGGATTCGGCGGCTGGCTGCGCTCCCTCGGACGCCAGGCGATCGACCCCCGCATGTGGCGCGCGGTCGCGAACTTCGCGATCTCGGCCGTGCTCGGCTTCATCGTGCTGCGGCTCGCCTGGAGCCTCGTCTGGTCGATC
Organism: Microbacterium sp. GQ128; assembly: GCF_059758615.1. Lineage (NCBI taxonomy): Bacteria > Bacillati > Actinomycetota > Actinomycetes > Micrococcales > Microbacteriaceae > Microbacterium > Microbacterium sp. GQ128. Next base: position 323,082 of record NZ_JCAXDY010000002.1, on the reverse strand, counting down.
ATCATCTCCTTCGCCCCGCTCACGGCAGCGGACACGGTGATGGGACCCTTCGGCGGCGGAGGCATCCCTGTCGCCTGGGCGCCGCTGGTCGGCATCCTCGGCATCGCGGCCTCGGTGGTCGGGATGATCGGGCTGGCCCTGCTGCACCGCACGCTCTCTCTGGCGATCGTGGTCCGCAGCAAGGAGACGGAGCTCACCGAACGCGTCCGCACCTCGACCGCACAGCGAGAGGGCGCGGTGCGTGCCGCCGACGTGGAGCGCACGCGCATCGAGCGCGACCTGCATGACGGCGTGCAGCCGCGGCTCGTCTCGGTCGGTATGACGCTCGGGCTCGCGCAGCAGAAGATCGACAGCGACCCGGAGACCGCGAAGGAACTCATCAACGAGGCGCACACCTCCACCAAGGCGGCCATCACCGAGCTGCGGCAGCTCGCCCGCGGCATCCACGCCTCCGTGCTCGACGACCGCGGCCTCGACGCGGCGCTGTCGGCACTCGCCGGCCGGTCGCACATCCCCGTGCACCTCGATGTGCGCATGGACGGACGATGCAGCCGCGAGGCCGAGGCGGCCGTGTACTTCTCGATCGCCGAGTCCCTGACCAACGCCGCAAAGCACTCGAGGGCCAGCGAGGCCCGCGTCATCGTGCGGCTCCGCGAGGGGAACACCCTCTGGGCGCGGGTGGAGGACAACGGCATCGGCGGCGCGCAGGTGCAGCCCGGTGGTGGCCTCGACGGCATCGCCAACCGGATCCTCGCCGCGGGTGGAACGTTCCGCCTCGACAGTCCGCAGGGCGGACCGACCAGCCTGGAGGTGAACGTCCCGTGCGCATCCTGATCTGCGAGGACTCGGTCCTGCTGCGAGAAGGTCTCGTCCGTCTGCTCGAGGACGCCGGCCACGAGGTGGTCGCCGCTCTCCCCGACATCGAGGGTCTCGACCAGGCGGTCGCCACCACGGCGCCCGACCTGTGCATCCTGGATGTCCGGCTCCCTCCCACATTCACGGACGAGGGGATCCGCGCCGCGCTCGGACTGCGGTCCACGCATCCGTCGCTCGCCATTCTCGTGCTCTCGCAGTATGTGGAGGAGCGCTACGCCTCCGATCTGATCGCGGCGCAGGGCGGTCCGCTCGGATACCTGCTCAAGGATCGGGTCGCCGACGTCTCGGAGTTCCTCGTCTCGGTGCAGCGCATCTCGGAGGGTGCGACGGTGCTCGACCCCGAAGTGGTGGCGCAGCTGCTCACGCGGCGCAACCGTGACGACAGGATGATGCGTCTCACGGAACGGGAGCGCACCGTGCTCGCCCTGATCGCGGAGGGCAAGTCGAACCAGGCGATCGCCGGTTTGCTGTTCCTCTCGGAGGCCAGTGTCGAGAAGCACATCACGTCCATATTCCAGAAGCTGGGCTTCGAGCAGGACGAGTCGGGCAACCGCCGCGTGCTCGCCGCCCTCGCCCACATCGAGAACACCGGTGGCCCGACGCCGCCGACCGGCCAGACAGGAGTGGCACGATGACCACCGACAACAACGGCGCCGCGGGCGAGCACACCCCGCTCACCCCGCCGCCCGCTTCGCCCCCGCCCGCTTCCGCACCGCAGACGCCGGCACCCCCGACACCCGCCCCGCATGCGGCTCCGACGGCACCCCCGCCCGGGGCTTCGGGCGGTCGCTCCTCGGGTACCACCGCGGTCATGGTCATCACGGCCGTGGTCGGCGGCATCGCCCTGCTCGGCTCCGGGGGAACCGCCGCCGCGGCCGCCGCCGGGAACATCATGTCGTCGAGCCGGCCCGACTCGGTGCAGACCGTGGGCGTGGATGGCATCGAGGGGATCGACGTCGACGCCGACGCCAGCAGCATGCGCGTCGAGTTCGGCGATGTCGAGGAGGCACAGCTCTCCATCACCAACGGCCGCGGCACCGCGTGGACGTTCGACCGCGACGGTGATGAACTGATCGTCCGGAGCCCTGACGGCGTGTTCGGCTGGTGGTTCGGCAACTGGTTCGGCGATGAGGAGATCGCCGTGCTCACCCTGCCGGAGAGCCTGCGCGGTGACGCGCTCGACGCCGACCTCGATCTGGACGCCGGCAGCTTGGATGTCGTGGGCGACTACGGAGTGCTCGACGTCCGGGTCAACGCCGGTGCCCTCGATGTCGAAGGATCGGCCGTCGAGCTCGACGCGGAGATGAACGCCGGTCGCGCCGACATCCTCCTCGACGGGGTCACCCGCGCCGACCTCGGCGTCTCCGCCGGCGACCTCACGGTCGAGCTGACCGGTACGGCGCCGACGCAGACCACGGTCGACGTGAGCGCCGGCACGCTCGATCTGACGGTGCCCGACGTCGAATACGCGATCGCTCAGAACGTCAGCGCCGGCACCTTGAACGCCAAGGTCGACGAGGCCCCGAGTGCGCGGAGGACGATCGACGTGTCGCTCTCCGCGGGCACGGCGACCATCCGCCCGGGCCGCTGAACGTCGTCGAGGGGGAGGACTCTCCCGGGTCCTCCCCCTCGATTCGGTTTTTCCGTGTTTCTCCGGTAAAGTCTTGGAGGTTGACGGGGCTATAGCTCAGGCGGTTAGAGCGCTTCACTGATAATGAAGAGGTCCCAGGTTCAAGTCCTGGTAGCCCCACCCTTTAACTCAAGAAATTCCCTCACGGGGCCTTAGCTCAGTTGGTAGAGCGCCTGCTTTGCAAGCAGGATGTCAGGAGTTCGAATCTCCTAGGCTCCACAGGATCGAGAAGCCCCTGGCACCTGCCGGGGGCTTCTTTCATTGGTCCACGTTTTCTGGCCATCAGGGCGCATCGCCGTCGGGGTTCGAGACCCGACCATAGGCACGGCAGATCTCCGCGAGGTAGGTCAGGGAACCTCTCTCGTCGGGCAGCGGCGACACCGCGGCCAGGGGCTCCACGTCTTCGTTCCATCCGTGCTTCTCGGATCCGGCACCGTTGACCACATCGAACGTACGCTGTTCGATCTCGTGGAGAAGCGAATGGGATCGGTCACCGCTTATCTCGTCGAGCGTCTCCGGAGAGTACCCGGCACCCTCGAGGTAGGCGGACATGAGGGTTCGTGCCGTGTCGGCCCAAGGTTGAAGCTCCGCCGAAGTCGACGGAGAGCGGAACGCTCGTTCATGGATGAGCGTCAATTGCGAGACCATCATCAGAGCGGATTCCCACACGTCCGCCTTCACGTCGGACCAGAAGAAACCGATCGCAGCCGACAGGTAGTACCGGGCCTTGATCACCCAATCCGAAACGTGATCGTAGAGGTCTTCGGGGTGAACGACGACCCCGCGGCTGATGGGCAGCTTGAAGCTGTCGCCCTTGCTCTTGTCGACGTACTGCTTCACGACGAGAGGATCGAAGAAGCGGTAGCGAACGGCTGTGGGCTCGTGGGAGACGACGGCTATCACGAACGTCGGTGTTCCCGCTTGTGCACCGAGCTGCCACGCAGCCGCCGTCTCTCGCGTGATTGCAGGCAAGCTCGTCGTCCTCGTCGTCTTGACCTGCACATGCGCGGTCGAGCCCGACATCGACCAGGACTCATCATCCGCTTCGGGGACCCTGACGGGAAGTTGGACATGGAGGTCGAGACCGAAATCCATGAACGGCAGGAAGTTGACCGCGCATCCGGCCTTGACGAAGACCTCTGCCACGCGAAGCTCGCCGAGCTTTCCCTGCTGGTTGTTCCGGTCGTTTCTTGCCATCAGGGGTGCTCACTTTCGGGTTGGACCCGGACAGATGCCGGGCACGTCTCGTCGTAGGTCTCCTCGATCGAGGTGTAAGGCGACGTCGGGCGTCGCAGCCTCACTCGACCGGACGCAGGTCGCGCAGGATCGTCGCGTGCCGGACGAGGAAGGTTCGCTCGTCGAGCTTCTTGCGGCGCAGCCAACCGGTCACCTCGTCGTTGTGCTTGCTGGCGTTGCAGGAGGCGCAGGCCGGGACGACGTTCTCGAGCGTGTAGCGGCCGCCGTGCGAGATCGGCTGGATGCAGTCGCGCTGCAGCGCGACACCCTCACCGCTGCAATACGCGCAGCCGCCCCACGCATCCATGAGGTCGTGCCACTGTGCGTCGGTGAGGTCGTTGTCGACGCGCGCGAGCCGATTCTTCCGCCGCTTGGCGTATCGCGCACGTGTCGCCGGCGACGCGGTGGCGGAGGAGACCTTGCGGGGGCGGCGCATGGGCTGATGCTACCGCGGTGGAAGAGGGCTCAGCGCCCGCCGCCGCGGAACTTCGCAAAGAAGCGGTCAGCCTCCGTGCGCTGTTCTGCGACGGATGTCACGGTCGCCGGATCCACGGGGGTGAATGTGAAGACGCGGTCCAGTGGACCTGCGGGTCCGAGCCGGTATGCGCTCAGACCACCACCCTGATCGCGCGCCATGCCGCTGGGCGAGACGTCGGCCTGTGCACCGGCGACCCCCAACCGCCACCCGCGCGGGTCGAGCTCTTCGCGCACCAGGCACAGCGCCTCGAAGGCGTCGTTCGCCTGCCGCTCTACAGCGCCGAGCTCTGGGGAGTTGACGACCACCACCCACTGCCAGTCGTCGGTCTGCCACCAGCTGACCCGCACCTCGTGGATGAGACCTCCGTGACTCGCGGCGATCTTCTGGGGACTCTGCGGCTGCATCGGCACGTCGTCCATCAGGAGTCGGCCGCCCGCGCACCTACCGACACGAGCTCGTGCGGCGCGACGTTCAGCCGCTCGCCGCCGTCGGCCGTGACGATCACGATGTCTTCGATGCGCGCGCCCCACTCGCCGGCGAAGTAGATGCCCGGCTCGATGCTGAACGCCATCCCCTCGCGCAGCACGAGGTCGTTGCTAGGCGCGATGTAGGGCTCCTCGTGCACCGAGACGCCGATGCCGTGACCGGTGCGGTGCAGGAATGCCTCGCCGAGTCCCGCCTCGGCGAGCACACTGCGAGCTGCGGCATCCACCTCGGCGGCCGTGGCGCCAGGGCGCACCGCGTCGACAGCCGCCTGCTGCGCCCGCACGAGAACCTCGATGCGTTCGGCCGCTTCCGGGTCGGGGTTGCCGACGACATAGGTCCTCGTGCTGTCGGAGTTGTAGCCGCTCGGCACCGCGCCGCCGATGTCGACCACGACGACGTCGCCCTCCTCGATCACCCGGTCCGAGACCTCGTGGTGCGGGTCGGCGCCGTTCGGGCCCGACCCGACGATCACGAACTCGACGGTACGGTGGCCCTCCGCCACGATGGCCTCGGCGACGTCGGTCGCAACGGCGCGCTCGGTGCGCCCGGCCCGAAGCCACTCGTGCACGCGGCGGTGCACCGCGTCGATCGCGTCTCCGGCTCGGCGCAGCTCGGCGATCTCCTCGGCGTCCTTGATCATGCGTCCCTCGCGAAGCACGGGTGTCGCCAGCTCGAGACGCACGCCGAGACGCTCGCCGATGGGGACGACGTGCAGTGCGGGCAGCGCATCCGAGACACCGGCGCGGGAGACCTCACCCGCGGCCGCGGTCACGAGCCCGTACGGATCTTCGCCGTCGACCCAATCGGCGACCGTCAGCCCCAGCTCGCCGACGGCCGTGGTGCGCACCTTCGCGAGCTCCATCCGTGGCACGACGACCGTCGGAGCGATGTCGGGGCCGATCACCAGGGCGGTCAGCCGCTCGATCGTGTCGCCTTCCACGCCCAGCAGATACTGCAGGTCGGGGCCCGGCCCGACGATGATCGCATCCAGCCCCGATTCGGCGGCGAGGGATGCGGCACGGTCGAGGCGTGCGGCGTACACGGAGGCGGGGAAGGGCAGGGTGCTCACGGTTTCTACGCTACTGCGCGGGTGCCCGCAGCACACCAGGATCCCTGACCCGGGTGCACGACGCGCACCGTTGCTCGCGAGGAGAGTCAGCTGATCGCGAGGCGGATGCGCTCGGCGAGGAACTCGAGGTCGGCCTTGGTGAGATCCGTGACCGCATAGGCGGTCGGCCAGACGTTGCCGTCGTCGAGGTTCGAGATGGGCTCGAAACCGAACGTGCCGTACCGCACCTTGAACTTGCTCGCCGGCTGGAAGAAGCAGAGCACCTTGCCATCGCGACCCCACGCCGGCATCCCGTAGTACGTGCGGGGTACGAGTTCCGGGGCGACCTCGGAGACGAGACCGTGCAGCTTGTTCGACAGAGCCTGGTCTTCGGTGGTCAGCTTCTCGATCGCCTCCTTGATGTCGGCCTCCCCCGCGGCGCGCAGCTCCTCGGGTGACTTCTTCGCGCGCGAGCGTCGGGTGCGGGCCTCCTTCGCGGCGGCCTGCATGGCCTCGCGTTCCTCGGCGCTGAAATTCTTCTCTTTCTCGGCCATGATCGGTCCTCTCGAAGTGCTGCCGTTGTGCGAATCACCCTACGGAGTCCGATCCTCCGTGTGCTTCTCGATTCGTGATCGATCCCTGAAGCCGTCCCGGCTGCCAGACTGGCGCCATGACGACAGTCTTCACCGGCCGCATCCGTCCGCTCTCGCCGAGCGCAGATGCCGAAGCGGAGGCGATGGCCGTCGACGACGGCACGATCGTCGCCGTCGGGGCGGCGGTTGAGCTTCGCCACCGTTTCCCGGACGCCGAGACCATAGCCCTCGACGGATGGGTCATGCCCGGTCTGATCGAGCCGCACGGGCATCCGGGCTTCTCCGCGATCCTGCTCTCCGACCTCGTGGTCGACCTGCGTCCCGTCGTGATCCCCCAGGCGGAAGGCGTCATCGCGGCGCTCCGAGCGGCGGTCGCGGATGCCGGTGGCGAAGCGGTCTTCGCGAACGGGTGGGATGCGCTGCTGCAGCGCGGACTCCCCGACCCCGACATCCGCTTCCTCGACGAGCTCGCCGGCAGCGTGCCCCTCGTCGTCATCCACAACTCCGGTCACTCGGTGTACTTCAACACTGCGGCCGCGCTCGCCGCGGGCCTCGATCGGAACACCCCCGATCCTGTCGGCGCATCGTTCGGTCGTGACGCCGCGGGGGAGCTCACGGGGGTCGCCCTCGAGGCCGCCGCGGTCGAGCAGGTCGTGGCGCCGATGCTCGCGAAGGCGCAGCAGCACCTCCCCCGGATCCTCCCCGCGCATCTCCACGACCTCGCATCCCGTGGCATCACCACCGTGTCGGACCTGTCGTGGAACCCCGAGCTCAACCCGCTCATCGACGCTCTCCGTGCACAGGGTGCGATGCCGGTACGGCTGCGGTGGTACGAGATGTCCCGCCCCGGCGGAGTCGCGGCCCCGCGCAGTGACGACGATCCCGTGTTCCGCCAGGCAGGGGTGAAGACCTGGTCCGACGGTTCTCCGTGGGTGGGCAACATCGCCACCTCCTTCCCCTACCTCGACACTCCGGCGACCCGCGCCCTAGGCATCGAACCGCATCACATCGGGCAGGCGAACTACACTGCCGAGCAGCTGCGGACGATCGCCGAGCCCTATGCCGCTGCGGGGTGGCAACTTGCCTGTCACGTGCACGGGGACCGCGCGATCGACGCGACGCTCGACGTGTACGAGCAGATCATCCGGCAGCACGACCTCGTCGACCACCGTTTCCGGTTGGAGCACTGCGGCGCCATGTCGCCGGTGCAGTTCGAGCGAGCGGCCGCCCTCGGCGTGACCGTCAGTCTCTTCGTCGACCACATCACGTACTGGGGAGAGGTGCTGGTCGACGACCTCTTCGGTCCGGAGCACGGCGGTGCCTGGGCCGACGCCGGTGCAGCCTTCGCCGCCGGTCATCGGGCGACCTTCCACAACGACGGATGGGTCACCCCCAACGAGCCCTTCCGGAACATGGCCGTGGCCGAGACCCGCACCACGCGCAACGGATACCGGATGCCCGGCGGAACGGCGGTCACGCGCGAGCAGGCCCTCCTCGCGCACACGGTGAACGCGGCGTGGCAACTGTTCAGCGATCATGAGGTCGGCGCCCTCGCCCCCGGCCTCCTGGCCGACTTCATCGTGGTCGACCGCGATCCCCTCACGGTCTCGGCCGAAGGCCTCGCCGAGACGCAGGTGATGGCGACCTATGTGAGCGGCAGCAGGGTCGCCTGACACACGGTCATCGGCGGTCTGCGCCGCCGGATAGTGTGTGAGCCATGGACCTGCGTGTCGCGGCGTACGCGGTCGTCACCGATGACGACGGGCGTCTGCTGCTTGCGCGCTGGACCGAGGGCCGCCGCGTGGCGTGGACGATGCCCGGCGGGGGACTCGAGCCCGGCGAATCGCCCGAGGATGCGGTGCGCCGCGAGCTCCGTGAGGAGACCGGCTACACCGTGAAGGTGGGCGAGCTCCTCGGCATCCACTCCCGGGTCATCCCTGCGGGACGCCGCGTGCAGAAGGCCGCGGATCCGCTGCACACGCTGCGCATCGTCTATCGGGCAGAGGTGACGGGCGGCAAGCTGCGCTTCGAGACCGGGGGTTCGACCGACATGGCCGAGTGGTTCCCTCTGAAGGCCGTGGCCGAGCTGCAGCGCGTCAAGCTCGTCGACATCGCGATGCGGATGGCCGGCCTTCTCTGAGCTCAGCGCTCCTCGGGAACCGAGATGTCGGCGACCGTCGCTCCATAGGCGGCGATGAGGTCGTCCGCGTCGACGAAGAGGCTGTAACCGTGGGCACCCGCGCCCATCGCGATGCGCTGACCGACGATCGACTCGTCGGCGTAGATCGGCCAGTCCGTCGTGCTGCCGATGGGGACGATGGTGCCCCGCTCGTAGCCGGTCGCCTGGAGTGCGAGTTCGGGCTCGGGCAGGCGCAGCTTGTTCACGCCGACCAGGGCGCGCAGCTTCGGCCAGGAGATCGAGCGTCCGCCGGGAACAAGGGCGAACAGGAAGGTGTCGTCCGAACGCTTCACGACGAGCGTCTTCACGATGCCGGACGGCGGGATGCCGAGCAGTTCGGCCGCCTCGAACAGGCTGCCGGCCGCGGGGCGTTCACGGATCTCGATGTCGAGCCCGCGCGCGGCGGCCGCGTCTCGCACCCGCGCATGCCGATCGCCTCCGTCACCAGAGGCGACGGAGGCGGGATCAGACGGGGTCACGCGTCGGGCGCGGCGAGCGGGTCGTCCGCGACCCAGAGCTCATCGTCGGCACGCAGCGCCTGCCATGCGGCGTAGAGCACGCCCACGGCAGCAGCAGCACCGAGGATGATCGCGATGATCGAACCGAGGCCGGGGCCGGACTTCTGCTTCTTGCCGAAGTCGCCGCGACGAGCGGGTGCTGCCACGCCGTGACGCTTGGCGTTCGCGACATCCCAGGCGGTGAGAGCCGAACCGACGACTCCACCCACGATCGGGACGACCTTGTCGTCGACGACGTGCTTGCCGATCTTCACGCCACGGTCGACGACCGGGGCGACACGGCGGTTGTACGTGTCCTGGATGACGGGGACGACCTGCTCGCGATTGATGTTTCCGAGCTGACGTCCGGCCTCGCGGGCGACATCGGCGGCGTGACCGACGAGCACCTGCTGGTTCTCCCAGAGCTGGTTCGCGTCGTTCTGAAGACGACGCAGTTCCTTCTTCCGCTTGCGGCTGAGGCTCACGATGCTCTCCTGTCCATTGGAGTACGGGTTCCCCATCTTGCCACGAGAGGCTGGATACCGGGCGGGAATCGCCCGCCCCTTGCGCCGCTGCCCGATCCGGGGTACGCCGGGCGAACTCACCGAAAGCTCTGCGAGAATGAGGGCATGGCTCACGCTTCCCACGTCGCAACCCTGCACACCAACCACGGTGACATCGTCATCAACCTCTTCGGCGATCACGCACCGAAGACGGTCAAGAACTTCGTCGGCCTCGCCGACGGCACCCAGGAGTGGACCGATCCCGCCACCGGCAAGCCGGGCGAGGGTCCCCTCTACAAGGACGTCATCTTCCACCGCATCATCCCGAACTTCATGATCCAGGGCGGCGACCCGCTCGGACAGGGCGTCGGCGGCCCCGGCTACAACTTCGACGACGAGATCAACATGGAGCTCGACTTCAACAAGCCGTACATCCTCGCGATGGCGAACGCCGGCCTGCGCCGCAACGCCATCACCGGCAAGCCCGAGGGCACCAACGGCTCGCAGTTCTTCATCACCACCGACCCGACCCCGTGGCTCCAGGGCAAGCACACCATCTTCGGCGAGGTCGCCGATGACGCCTCCCGCGCTGTCGTCGACAAGATCGGTGCGGTTCCGACCGGCGGCGGCGACCGTCCGGTCGAGCCCGTCGTGCTGCAGTCGATCGACATCGTCGCGGCCTGACGACAGCTGCGGCCGATCCGGATGACCACGCCTGAGTTCACGAGCAATCGCGACAACTTCTGCTACCGGCATCCGGATCGGCAGAGCTTCGTGCTCTGCCAGCGGTGCATGCGCACCATCTGCCCCGAGTGCCAGACCCAGGCGCCCGTCGGCGTCATCTGCCCGGAGTGCATGAACGCCGAGCGCAAGAACCGCACCCCCGCGCAGAAGAAGGCCCAGCGCCGGTGGGGTGCTCGCAGCGGCGGGACCATGGCGATCGCCCGCAGCGGCAAGCCGATCGTCACGTACGTGCTGCTCGCCGTCACGTCGTTCATCGGCCTGGTGCAGTTGATCCCGGGGATGAACGGGCCGATCACGCAGGCACTCGCCTTCTACGCGCCCTATCTCTATCCGAACCTCTTCGGCGCGGGCTTCGAGCCCTGGCGCCTCCTCTCCGTGCTGTTCGTGCACGGCGGCTTCATCCATCTCGCGCTGAACATGCTCGCCCTGTGGATGCTGGGGCAGAGCCTCGAGCCCATGCTCGGTCGCGCCCGCTTTCTGGCCCTCTATCTGATCAGCGGCCTCGGCGGATCGGTGGCGGTCGCTCTCCTCGCCCCCCTGGACCCGACGGTCGGCGCATCCGGTGCGATCTTCGGAATGCTGGCCTCACTGCTGATCATCGGCCGCCACATCGGCGCGAACGTGACCGGGATCCTCGTGATCCTCGGCATCAACTTCGCCTTCGGCTTCCTCGCCGGCGGCATCTCCTGGCAGGCGCATCTGGGTGGAGCCATCGTCGGCGCCCTGGTCGCCCTCATCTACACCAGGACGAGGCGACGAGACCAGCGCACCTGGCAGATCGTCCTGCTCTCCGCACTCGTCGTCCTGTTGATCGTCATCGTCGCCTTCATCCCGCCGCTGATCCTTTTGTCCTGATCCCGAGTTGTTAACAGGGTTGTTAACCCCTGTGAATAACACCGGTGTAATTCTCCCCAGGCTGTGGAGAGCCTTGTGGATAACTTTCTGCGTGGGACGGCCGCAGGCGGATTCCCTTCGCTCGCAGAGCGGGTCCCTCCCGCTTCGCGGGGCCCTCCCGATGCTCGCTCCGGGAATCTGCCTGCGACCTTCGGTCGGACGGCATCGCGGGCGCACAGCCTGGCGGAGAAACTCGGCTGGCAGGAACGAGAAAGGCCCCTCGCTGGGCGAGGGGCCTTTCGAAGAAGGAGTGGCGTCAGCGCCAGCGCGTGGTCATCAAGAAGCCGATCAGAGCGATGCCGAGGCCGATCGCGAGGTTCCAGTTGTCGAGACCCGGGATCGGGAACTGCATGCCCGAGATGTAGAAGACCAGGATCCACGCGAGGCCGAGGAGCATGAAGCCGATCATCACCGGCTTGAACCACACGGCGTTGGGAGCGGCATCGCCTTCGGCGCGCTCGACAGCGGGTTCTTCGGTGTTACGGTCTCGTGCCATGCCGTCATTGTACCCATGAGACCTGCCATCCGACGAGGCGGCGATCGCAGCGGACGAGCGGGGATGGCGGGCATCCGTTCAGCGTCCCGGGATATGATCGCGCCATGACTGCATCCGTCGTGCCTGGGGGGCGACGCCCGCGGCGGGAGCGACCACGCTCACGCGCGACCTTCGCGAGCGTGCTCGGCGAACTGCTCCTGACCGCGGGAGTGCTCGTTCTGCTCTTCGTCGCGTGGCAGATGTGGATCGGCGACATCATCATCAGTGCCCAGAAGAACGACGAAGGTGCGGCGATCTCGCAGCAGCTCGCGCAGGGTGAGGCCCCCGAGCTTCCCCCCGTCGTCGAGACGGAAGACGGCACCACCGTTTACGTCCCCCCGGTCCCCGCAGCCCCGGCCGACGCCGAGTGGTTCGGACAGATGCACATCCCCCGCTTCGGCGCGGACTACAACTTCGGGATCTACGGCGGAACGAGCCGCGCACGGACCCTCGACCAGAAGGGGATCGGCGTCTACACCGACTCCAAGATGCCCGGCGAGGTCGGCAACTTCTCGATGGCCGGACACCGCACCACCTGGGGCAAGCCCTTCAACCAGCTCGACAAGCTGCAGCTGAACGATGCGATCGTCGTCGAGACGCCCGACGGCTGGTACACATACCGCTTCCGCACGCTCGAATACGTCAAGCCGACGCAGACCGACGTCCTCACCGACGTGCCGCAGATGCCCGAGCAGCAGACCGGCGAGCAGTACATCACGCTCACCGCCTGCTCTCCGCTCTACTCCCTCGCGGAGCGCATCGTCGCCTACGGGGTGTTCGAGAGCTTCCAGCCCCGCGCCGAGGGACTCCCGACCGCGCTGACCGACCCGCCGCCTCCTCCGGCCGCCCCATCGGTGTGACCATGGACACCCACGAGGGAGAACACTGATGTACGCCGCACTCTGGCGCCTGCTGCCCGGCCCGTGGTGGCTGCGCGTCCTCATCCTGATCGTCCTCGTCGCCGCCGTGCTGTACGGACTGTTCTGGTACGTGTTCCCGTGGCTGAGCCCGATCATCGCCCCCGGCGAGGTCGACGTCGAATGACCCGAGTGCTCGTGGTGGACAACCACGACAGCTTCGTGCACACCCTCGTCGGCTACCTCCACGAGCTCGGCGCCGAGACCACGATGGTCGAATCCGACGCGCTCAGCGCCGCCGAGTTCGAGCGGATGCTGTCCGGGTTCGAGGCTCTGCTGCTCTCCCCCGGACCCGGTCGCCCCGCAGACGCCGGAATCTCCGTCGAAGCGGTGCGTATCGCTGCTCGACTGCGGACGCCGACGCTCGGTGTCTGCCTCGGGCATCAGACCATCGGTGAAGCGCTCGGCACCGCGGTCAGTGAGGCACCCGAGCTGATGCACGGGATGGTCTCCGCGGTCACGCACGACGGATCTGCGCTGTTCGCGGGGATCCCGTCGCCGTTCGACGCCGGCCGGTATCACTCCCTGGCGCTCGCGGCGTCCGACCTCCCGCCCGAGATCGTCGTCACGGCCTGGACGGAGAGCGGAACGGTCATGGCGCTCTCGCACCGAGAGCTGCCGCTGCACGGTGTGCAGTTCCACCCGGAGAGCGTGCTCACGGAAGGCGGGTACCGGCTTCTGGCGAATTGGTTGCAGCTCTGCGGCGACACCTATGCCGTGGCTCGATCAGAAAGCCTGCATCCGCTCACTCGCTGACGCCGCAGCGCACGAGGCAGCCTGCGAGAGGCTCACGGCGCTGCGCAGTATCGGAGCTCGACCGGAGACCCGATCGGCACATCGCCCGGCGCGACGGACATCGAGTGCACGGTCGGGGGCTCTGTGGGAGCGCAGTCCGCCTCTTCCACGGGCACCGGCGTCAGACCGAGGTCGGTGAGGTTCGTCGTCGCCGCCTCGACGGTCCAGCCGACGAGGTCGGTCAGCGTGACCTTTCCGCTGGCGACGACGAGGTTGACGACCGTATCCGGAGCCACTTCGGTGTCCGCCGCCTCGCTGGCGGAGATCACGGTTCCCGCGGCGAGACCCTTGTCGTTCTTCTGGATCACCGTGCCGAGTTCGAGGCCGGCGGTCTTCAACGCCTTGGTGGCATCCTCGAGCGCCATGCCTTCGATCTTCGGCACCACCACGGTCTCCAAGCCGGAGGAGACGTGCACGGTGACCGTCGAGCCCTCCTCCACCGAGACTCCCGCCTCGGGGTCGGTGCGGATGACGTTGCCCTCGGTGATCTCGGAACTCGACTCGATCACGATCTTCGCCGTCAGATCGAGCTTGGCGAGGTCGTCCTGCGCGCGCTCGGACGACACGTTCACGAGGTTCGGGATGATGCGCGAGGTGCTCGGCACCTCGGGCGGACGCATGCTGATGGTCACGACCCAGAACAGGACGGACGCGAGCAGCACCGCGAGCAGAGCGACACCGGCCCATATCCAGGCGACCGGAGGGCCGGACTGGGTGCGGGTCATGGTGGTGTCGGAGCTGAGCTGGCGCAGCGACCGCGCCGTCTCCTGCGCCTGCCGCGGACTCGGACCGTAGAGCTCGCTCGTCAGCGCACCCAACTGCTTGCGGGTCGGCGCCGCCCCGGTCACGGCGGCATCCAGTGCGGCGCGGAAGTGCGCGGCATCCGGGTAGCGCTGATACGGATCCTTCGCGAGAGCCCGCAGGACGATCGGGTCGAGTGCGCCCGGTGCGTCCTCGTTCACCTCGGTCGGCGGGATCGGGGTCTCACTGACGTGCTGGTAGGCGACGGCCACCGGCGACTCGCCACGGAACGGCTGGCGGCCGGTGAGCAGTTCGTAGAGCACGACGCCGGTCGAGTACAGGTCGGCGCGGGCATCGACGGGCTCGCCCTTGGCCTGCTCCGGCGAGAAGTAGGCAGCGGTGCCGATGATCTGCGTGGTCTCCGCCACGGTCGACGAGGAGTCGGAGACGGCGCGGGCGATGCCGAAGTCCATCACCTTGACCTGGCCCTTGTCGGTCACCATGACGTTGCCGGGCTTGATGTCGCGGTGCACGACACCCGCGCGGTGCGAGTAGTCGAGCGCCTCGAGGATGCCGTCGACGTAGCGCACCGCGTCTTCGACCGGCACCGGTCCGTCGGCGATGATCTTCTTCAGCAGCGTGCCCTTGACCAGCTCCATCACGATGTACGGGGGCTCGTCGGACGACGGGTCGTTCGACGAGGGGTCACCGGCATCGAAGACGCGGACGATCGACGGATGCGACATGCGGGACGCCGCCTGCGCCTCCAACCGGAAGCGGTTGCGGAAGGCGGTGTCACGAGCCAGCTCGGGGTCGAGGATCTTGATCGCGACCTCACGGCCGAGGGTCAGGTCGTAGCCACGATAGACCTTGGCCATTCCGCCATGCCCGATGAGCTCGTCGACGCGGTATCGACCCGCGATGACTCGTGGCTCTGTGGACACGTACTACCCCCTGGAAAACGACTGCGGCTGAGCTGAATTAAAGGCTACCCTTCGGTGCCGCCGCCGCCGTCACCCTCGCCGGGGTCGGTCGCCGCGACGATCGGAACCGAGAGCGGGGGCGATGCCGACGAGGTGCGCTGGTCGCCACCCGAGCACATGCCCTGGTAGGTGACGATGAGCTGCTGGCCCGCGGCATCCGCCACCTGCACCTGCGTGTTCCGCTGTGTCGGCTGGAAGTTCGGCCCGCCCGACACGAACGTGCCGTTCTGCAGGGAGACGACGTATCCGGAGAGCGTCGTGCCGCTCGGGCATGTGAATCCGGTGCCCCAGGAGATTGTCACCGTGCTGCCGGCGACCGGGTCACCCGTGATGGTCGGGGTGTCGGTCGGGGTCGGCAGGGCTGCGCGCGCGGCGTAGATCGTGAGGGTCATCGGCTGGGTCGTCTCGACGTTGCCGGAGGGGACGACGCGGTACACCGTGCCGACCTTGTCGTCGCTGGGTGCCGGGTCGCCCTCGGGGCAGGTGATCTCGCCCGTGAATTTGGCGTCCTTGAGCGTGGCCGTGGCCGTGCCGCAGTCCATGCCGACCAGGTTCAACGCGGTGACGTCGACGCGGACCACCTCGGGGGGCGGAGGCGTCGACGGCGGTGCGGGCGTCTCCGACTGCGACTGCGACGGAGACGGCGAACCCGACGGCTTGGCGTCAGGGTCACCCTGGTTCATCAGCATCGCCCACACAGCACCGCCGAGCACGATCACCAGCAGCGCGATCAGTGCGATCAGCGGCCAGGTCCACGGGCTCTTCTTCTTCTTCTTCGGCTCCTCCGTGGTCTCCTCGGTGGAGAGCTGAGCGGTGGTGGGAAGGATGCGGGTCGTGCCGTCGTCGCCCGATGCCGTGAGCATGCGGGTCGCGTCGTCGTCGCCGGCGATGCCACCGGTCGCGATCGCGGGAACGGCGATGGCTGCGGAGTTCAGGTCTCCGCGACGCAGGGCCTGTGCTGCACGCGCCACGGTTGCCGATGAAGACGGGCGGTCGCTGGGCTTCTTGGCGATCATCGCCATGACGAGGTTCTGCACCGGGATCGGCACAGTCGGCGGCAGCGGCGGCGGCTGCTCGTTGATCTGCGCCATCGCGATCGCCACCTGCGACTCACCGGTGAACGGACGCTTGCCCGCCAGGCACTCGTACGCGACGATGCCGAGCGAGTAGGTGTCGGTCGCGGGAGAGGCCGGGTGACCCGATGCCTGCTCGGGCGACAGGTATTGCACGGTGCCCATGACCTGTCCGGTCGCCGTCAGCGGCACCTGGTCGGCGATGCGGGCGATGCCGAAGTCGGTGATCTTGACGCGGCCGTCGGGCGTGATCAGCAGGTTGCCCGGCTTGATATCGCGGTGCACGAGACCGGCCGCATGCGCGGCCTGCAGGGCGGATGCCGTCTGGGCCACGATGTCGAGCGTCTTGTCGGCGCTGAGCGCACCGTCGCGCTCGAGCACGGTCGACAGAGCTTCGCCGGGCACGAGCTCCATGACGAGGTAGGCGCTGCCGTTCTCCTCGCCGTAGTCGAACACGCTGGCGATGCCCTCATGGTTCACGAGAGCGGCGTGACGTGCCTCAGCACGGAAACGCTCGAGGAACCCGGGGTCCCCCATGTACTCGTCCTTGAGGATCTTGATCGCGACGGTACGCCCGATGACGTGATCCGTCGCTTCCCACACCTCGCCCATGCCACCGATCGCGATACGCGACTGCAGCTCGTAACGACCACCGAACGACACACCCTGCGTCGGCCTCATCTGCCCAGCACCGCCTCTATGACCTTCTTCGCAATCGGAGCGGCGATGGTGTCGCCGCTGCCTGATTGTCCCTGTCCGCCGCCGTCTTCGACGACGACCGCTACTGCGACCGCGGGGTCGTCCGCCGGCGCGAAGCCGGTGAACCACAACGTGTGCGGCCTGTTTCCGTTCTCTGCGGTGCCCGTCTTACCGGCCACGTCGATCCCGTCTATTCTTGCACCCTGGGCTGCGCCCGTAGCGACGCTGGCCACCATCGACGCGGTCACGTCGTCGGCGACATCGGCCTCCATCGCACGGCCGAACTCGCTGTCCTGGAAGGCCTCGATGACCGACAGATCGTTCCCGATCACGGCATCCACCATCCGGGGGTTCATCACGACGCCGTCGTTCGCGAGACCGGCCGACACCATGGCCATCTGCAGGGGGGTCGCGGTGACCTTGCCCTGACCGAATCCGGTGAGTGCGGTCTGCGCGTCGTCGAGGGCGCGGGGGTAGCTCGAGGGGGTCGATTCCAGAGGCGTCTCGAAGGATCGGTTGAAACCGAGCTTGTCGGCCATCTCGCGGATCGTGTCGTCGCCGAGCTCGACGGCGAGCTCCGCCATCGGGATGTTGCAGCTGAGCCGGATGGCCTCGGCGATCGTGACCGTGGCTCCGGGACCGCACTTGCCGCCCCAGGCGTTCGACACGCGATTGGAGGACCCGGGGAGGGTGTACGACACCGGGTTCGGCAGGGTGGACTGCGGAGTCCAGTTCCCGCTGGCGTAGGCGGCCGCCGCGACGACCACCTTGAAGGTCGAGCCCGGCGGGTTGAGGTCGCCGGCGATCGCCCGATTGGAAAGCGGCTTTCCGGGGTCTGCGGCGAGCTGATCGTAGGTGGCATTCGCCGCATCCGCGTCGTGCGTCGCCATCTGATTCGTGTCGAAACCGGGGGTGGAGACCATCGCGAGGATGCGTCCAGTCTTCGGCTCCATCGCGACCACGGCGCCTTGGAGTCCGCCGAGGGCCTCGTAGGCGGCGCGCTGGGCCGCCGTGTTCAGCGACAGCTCGACGCTGTAACCGCGCTGCGGCTGGCCCGAGATGATGCGCTCGACCTCGGCGAGCAGCGCGTTCGCGCCGGTACCGGAGAGTTCCGCGTTCATGGCGCGTTCGATGCCGGTTCGCGAGTCGAGAGCGGCGTTGAAGTAGCCGGTCACCGGCTCCCACATCGCGGCATCCGTGTAGACGCGCTGGAACTGGTACCTGTCGTCGCTGGGCACCGAGTTGGCGATGGTGGCGCCGTCGACGATGATCGCGCCGCGCTGGATCTCGTAGCTGTCCAGGCGGGTGCGCTGGTTGTTGCTGTTCTGGGCGAGAGTGTCGGCCTCGACGACCTGGATCCAGCTGGTCGCTGCGAACAGCGCGATGAACATGAACAGCATGATGATGCTGAGACGGCGGAGCTCTCGGGTCATCCGATCACGACCCTCGGTTGGCGGCGGACGCCGTCGGAGATGCGCAGCAGCAGCGCCACGATGAGCCAGTTGGCCACGAGCGAGGATCCGCCGGCGGCGAGGAACGGTGTGGTCAGGCCCGTCAGCGGGATCAGACGGGTGACGCCGCCGACCATGATGAACACCTGCAGCGCGATGGTGAACGAGAGGCCGGTGGCGAGCAGCCGTCCGAAGTCGTCCTGACCGGCGAGGCCGATGCGCATGCCGCGACTGACGAACACCATGTAGAGGCAGAGGATCGCGAACAGCCCGATCAGGCCCAGCTCTTCACCGAGGCTGGTGATGATGTAGTCGCTGTGGGCGAGCGGGGTGACCTCCGGTCGACCCTGGCCCCAGCCGGTACCGATGAGTCCGCCGCGGGCGAGCCCGAACAGGCCCTGCATGGGCTGATAGCCTGCGCCGTCGGGGTCGACTTGGTTCGGATCGAACAGGAACAGCCAGTTGATGAAGCGGCCCTGCACGTAGCTGAGGATCTGCGTCGCGAGCGCGACGCCGGCGACCACGAGGGCCAGGCCGATGAGGACCCAGCTGGTCTTTCCCGTCGCGACGTAGAGCATCGCGACGAACATGCCGAAGATCAGGGTTCCGGTGCCGAGGTCGCGCTGGAAGACGATGATCCCGAGCGAGATGAGCCAGACCACGAGCACCGGCCCCAGCTCCCGCATGCGGGGCCAGGTGATGCCGAGGACTCGTTTTCCGACCGAGGTGAGGCTCTCGCGGGTGCGCACGAGGTATCCGGCGAAGAAGATCGCCAGGCAGATCTTGGCGAGCTCGCCCGGCTGGAAGGCGAAGGCGCCGCCGAGCGACACCCAGACGGCTGCGTTCGCGTCGGGGATGCGCAGCCCGGGAACGAACGGCAGCAGCAGGAGCAGGATTCCGGCGAGGCCGAAGATGTAGGTGTACCGGAACAGGATGCGGTAGTTGCGCAGCAGGATCACGACCGCGATGGCGCCCGCGAGGGAGATCGCGGTCCAGGCCAGCTGCTTGGTCGAGTACGCGTCCCAGCCGGTGTTCTTGAAGGCGATGTCGATGCGGTAGATCATCGCGATGCCGAGGCCGCTGAGCAGCGTCGCGATCGGGACGACGAACGGATCCGCATCGGCGGCGACGAAACGCAGCACGATGTGCAGGGCGAAGGCGAGCGCCGCGAGGCCTCCACCGATCGCGAGGATCATCGGGTCGATCACGCCGAGCGCACCCAGCTGCACGAGGGTGAGCGCGGCGCCGCTGATCACACACGCGAACAGCAGCAGCCAGAACTCGCGGTTGCGCTGCGTCTGCGGCATCCGGAGACGCTTGAGAGCCTTGATGACCGTGGTGTCGGCCTGCACGTCGGTGCTCATCCCTCACCCCCCGCGGGGGTCTGGGAGGGCGCCGGGGTGGGCAGCGGTGTCGGCAGCGGGGTCTGCTCGATCACGTTCGCGTCGGCGCCCGCCCGCAGGCGATCGACGATCGCCATCGCGTCGGAGAGCGAGCGCGCGTTGATCGTGCGCTCGACGGACGCCCGCTGATACTCCGGGAGGTTCGCGAGGAGGATGTCGGTGTCCTCGATCGGGGTCGACAGCGTGATCGGGCCGATGTTCTGCTGCACGCCCTGGAAGATCACGACGCTGTCGTCGTCGGCGCCGATGAAGTAGCGCGTCTGGGTCCAGCTGTAGGCGGCGAAGGCGGCGACCACGAGCATCGCGACGACGAGGAGCGCGGCGGCGATCCAACCCACGCGGCGGCGCTTCGCGCGACGACGATCCTCTTCGATGAGCTCTTCGAGGTACTCGGGGGCGGGCTCGAAGTGGCTGGGCTCGTTCGCGGCCTGCCGCACCGGGTGCAGCCAGTTCCCGCGCGGCGGGCGCACCGGCGGCACGTAGACGCCGTCGGGGTTCGACGCCGAGCCCACGATCGTGGGGGTGCCGGAGTGGATCGGATGCTGCCCGCCGACGTCGACGAGCACGATCGTGACGTTGTCGGGAGCGCCTCCGTCGAGCGCCTGCTTGAGGAGGTAGTCCGCTGTGCGACCGGGGGCGACACCGAGCTGCATCGCCTTGAGGATGCGAGTCTCGTCGACCACCCCGGAGAGGCCGTCCGAGCACAGCAGCCAGCGGTCGCCGGGCTGCGTGTGCATGACGAACATGTCGAGCTCGGGGTCGGCGTCCATGTCGCTGAGGACGCGCATGAGGACGGATCGGCGCGGGTGGTAGCGCGCCTCCTCCGGGGTGATGCGACCGGAGTCGACCAGGCGCTGCACGAAGGTGTGGTCGGCGGTGATCTGAGTCAGTGCGTCGTCGCGGTACAGGTAGATGCGCGAGTCGCCGATGTGGCCGATGACCGCGTACTCGTCGACCATGATGATCGCGCTGACCGTGGTGCCGAGGCCGGCGAGTTCGGGGCGCTCCTTGGCGGCGCGGATGAGATCGCCCGCGGCGGTCGTCGCGGCGGCCTGCAGCGAGGCCTGCGCGTCTTCGACCGAGGAGTAGCCCTGGTCGAGGGGCTGCAGCCGCTGGATCGCGATGCTCGAGGCGACGTCTCCACCGGCGTGGCCGCCCATGCCGTCGGCGACGGCGAACAGGTTCGCTCCGGAATACCCGGAGTCCTGGTTGTTGGAGCGGATCTTCCCGGTGTGGGAGATCGCGACGCTCGAGCCTTCGAAGACCATGCCGGGGTCAGGCTCGCAGCTCGAAGGTCGTGGCGCCCACCTTGATGGGGGTTCCGAGCGAGAGGGCGACCGGTGAGCCCGACACGCGCTGGCCCGCGACGAAGGTGCCGTTGGTGGAGTCGAGGTCCTGGATCGCCCAGCTGTCTCCGCGCAGCATCAGGCGGGCGTGGTGGCTGGACGTGTAGTCGTCACGAATCACGAGCGCCGATTCGCTGGAGCGGCCGATCGTGAGCGAGTCGGCGCTGAGCGGCAGCTCGAGGCCGGCCTTCGGGCCGGAGGTGATGACCAGGCGCTTGGCCGTGGCGACGGTGGCCGGTCCGGTCGAGGGGCGTGCGGAGGCCGGCCTCGCCGCCGGCGCCGCTGCCGGTGCTGCCGCGGGAGCGGATGCGCCGGCGGTCGCCTCGGCGGGGAGCTTGCGCACGCGGACGCCGAAGAGGTCGGCGCGGAGCGAGTACACGACGCCGAACACGAAGAACCACATCAGGACGAGGAACCCGATGCGGAGCAGGAGGAGGATCAGTTCACTCAACCGAGGGCTCCGAACGCTCGGGTGGCGTCGTCGCCGCGCGGGGCAGGACGCGACGGGCTGGCCACGGGGACGATCCGGAACACCAGGTCGGTGCGGCCGATGGTGATGGTGGTGTCGGTGGGGAGGGCGGCTTCGCGGAGCTTCTGGCCGTTCACCTTCGTGCCGTTCGTGGAACCGAGGTCGCGCATCATGGCGCGCTCGCCGTCCCACAGGATCTCGGCGTGCTTGCGGCTGGAACCGGCGTCCGCGATCGTGATGTCGGCGTCCGTCCCTCGGCCGATGACCGTGCGGGCGCGATTGATCGCGTGGCGACGGCCGTCGACGTCGACCACGGCCTGCCAGCTCACGCGGCCCTCGACCGTGCCGGAGTTCACGCGCACGGTTCCCGTCGCGACCTTCTCATCGGCTTCGAGGTTGATCGACAGCGCGCCGGAGAAGCTGTACCCCTGAGCCTTGGCGTGCTTGGTCAGCAGCGCGAGCAGCTCATCGGTGAGGGCACCGCCGAGCCCGCGCATCCGCTCCGCGTCGTCCGGGCTGAGACGCACGACGAAACTGTTGGGTGCGATGATGCGATCGCGGCTCACGACCGCCGCCTTCGTATCGGCCTCGCGGCGGAGCGCCGAAGCGATCTCCACCGGCTGAATGCCGCTGCGGAAGGTCTTCGCGAACGCGCTGTTAACTGCGCGCTCGAGACCCTTCTCAAAGCTGTCAAGTAGTCCCACTGGGCTCCTCTGGCATGCCGACCGGTAGACACATCGTAGCCAGGTGACCTGGGGGAACGCCGCCGATCGGGGTCTGAGGTGTGCATCAGGGGGTGAAATCGCGTGATATCTTTGGGAAGTTGAGTTCTTCGGAACGAGACACTCGCGCGAGTGGCGGAATGGTAGACGCGCTGGCTTCAGGTGCCAGTGTCCGTAAGGACGTGGGGGTTCAAGTCCCCCCTCGCGCACAGTAGGCCCTGTTCGTTCTTACAGGCCAATCTGTTCGTAAATATGGGGAGCCGGTCAGAAATATCCTCTGACCGGCTTTTTCTTTGCCAGGATGCAGTCGCCCAGCCTGATCGCTCGATCTAGACTCTGGCGCTCGTCGTCCCTCATCACCGCCTAGTCGCACCGTTCTTCATGCAGAACGGCACCGCGGCTGTCCTCGACTCGGCCGTACGTCGACCCGGACAGCCGTCGTGCGGCGAGATGTGACGGGTCCGGCAGGGCATGTCGCGCTCGAGCGCTCCCACAAGCCGTGCAGTGCGTGCATGGCCGACTTCACTGCCTGGCTTCATCTGATGATCTGCTCGCCTTGCCCGACGGGAGGTGGCTTGTTGTCGAATCGGCTCTCGTCGGCTGCTGAGTCCTGATTCGGCTGCTGAGTCCTGATTCACAAACATACTTAGCGCGGTCTCACGACCACTGCACGAAGGGCCTCGTGTACGCCCACGGTCTCGAGACGTTACTGAAGTCCGCACGAAGCTGCGACCAGGCCTAGAGGATCCTGCTCTTGTGGAGTTCAGAGGGTCGGTGGGAGCCGACCCTCCCGTGTGGCGGCGGCCTCCCCGTCTGCCACTCAGGCTGGCTATCCCAGCCAATCGAGTAGGTGGCCGCGTCTTCCCCAGAGCGTTGGTCACCTACTCCTTCTCCTCGGCGAACGTGCTGCACGCCTTCGTCGTTCCGCCTCGCGGGCTGGACGACTCGGTGCGGAGAGAGATCCGGTATAGGCGTAGCGGGGTTCCAGCGGGCTACCGACTAGATCGTAGGCCAACACTCAATTCGAAGCTCAGCATGCTGGATATTCCTCCAGCGGGCTTTTAAGTGTCCGCACTCGAGCGACTATTTCTATGCACCAAGTGCAGTGGATGAACCTCAGATGGTCCCGCAGCACCGCTCTCGATGTAGCGAGTGTGCATTCCGGGGACTGGCGCCGATCATGCGGCCCATAGATCCCCACCCGTAAAGCCAAGTCGTGGGGAGAACAACCATGTCCGCAGTCCGCCGTATCACACCCGTCGTAGCCTTCGCTGCGGCGGCGGCCGCGCTGGTTGCGACGCCGGCGGCCGGAGCTGATCGCCCCACCCCTGAGCGCTTCGACGTGCAGACCCGCACGGTTCAGCTCTCCAACGTCACCAGCGGGACACAGTACATCTCATTTACGGTTCCCGATTGCGTCACGGAGATCGCATATGTCATGGACGGTGCCGCCGGTGGTGCGAGCCGCAAGACTGGCACTCCTCAGCGTGCTGAGGGCGGTGTCGGGGCCGTGCGCTCCGGAACACTTCGCGTAAATGCCGGCGAGCAACTACGTCTCTATCCGGCACAGCAGGGCTACTCGACGTTGACCGTTTCCGACACCGGAGATGCGGGCGGCGGCGGTGAAATCGGATTTCGCGCCGGTGGGGGCGGCACCGGCAAGGACGATGGCTGGCTCACTCGTCAGAACGCTGGGGCTGGCGGTGGTGCGAGCTCCGCCATCACCCTCGGAGCCACTCCGCTCGTCGTCGCCGCCGGCGGCGGTGGCGCGGGAGGATCATCCTGGAACGCTGCCACTAATACCGGCAAGGGCGGTGCCGGAGACGCTCCCGGGTTTGCGGGCGTCAGTCACCCCGGAAGCGGTGGTCTGCTCAACATAGTGGCGTCTGGCCTCGGCGGAAAGGCGACTGAACCGTCCGGTAACGGAGGTGGCGGCGGTGGC
This sequence comes from Microbacterium sp. GQ128, assembly GCF_059758615.1. Classification (NCBI taxonomy): domain Bacteria; kingdom Bacillati; phylum Actinomycetota; class Actinomycetes; order Micrococcales; family Microbacteriaceae; genus Microbacterium; species Microbacterium sp. GQ128. The sequence goes on along the minus strand of NZ_JCAXDY010000002.1, from coordinate 298,842 downwards.
GGTGGTGCCGGCTACGTCGGTGGCGGCGGCGGGCGGGGAACGTCCAGTGGCAGCCAAGGTGGTGGTGGTGGTGCCGGTGGCACCAGTTATGTCGACGCTTCCCGCGTCGGTGCGAGCAGCATCACTGACTTCGGCCTCAGCGCTGCGGATCTGAACCCCGTCGGCGATGGGGCCGTGAAGATCGCCTGGTACGGATGCGCGAGCGTCCTCACGATCAACGGAACCACCACGACCAGCATGGGAACGACTACGCCCGCAGCTGGATGGGCGCACTCGCTCGCCACGACGGCGGCGCTTCGCCCAGGGAGCAACCTGGCCCTCGATGTCGACGGGCGAGCCGATGTCACCCTCGGCGGCTACGCCAGTGCCAGCGTCTCCATTCCCGTCACCGTGACCCAGACAGCACGGGCGGGCTGGGTGATGCGGGACTGGACCACCACCACGATGAACGGGCCATTGGCGACCTGCATCGTGAATGGGGACTCTGCCTCAACGCTCCCGGTGACGAATGTAGACGCGCACTCCTTCCGCATTAGTGTTCCCGCGAACTCGTGGGTCAGCTGCACGTTCGACACGGTCGAAGCATCACCGGGCATGGATGTCATCTCCGACAGCCGCCACCTGCTCACCGGAGCGCTGGACCCGACGTCGGTGACCTCGGGCGACGAGGTCGAGTTCGGTTACACGGTGCGCAATACCGGCAACCTGCCCCTGAACCTCACCGCGACCGACCCCAAGACCCCGGACCTGGCGTGTGCGAAGACCGCACTACTGCCCGGCACCGAGACCCGCTGCGCCGGAACCGCCTCGATCACCCGTGATTGAGAAGCCGGGCAGCACCCGCAATCCCACCCCGATGAAAGGAACGAAGATGACTTCGACCAACCCCACCACCAACCGCAACCGTCGCACCAAGGGCATCATCGCCATCGGCGCTGGAGCTGCGCTCCTTGTCGGCGGCTCCACGTTCGCGCTGTGGACCGCTCAGTCCGACATCGCCGCAGGCTCCGTCACCGCCGGTAACCTCGAGGTCGCCGTCGCTGACGGCGTCTGGAACGACGTTTCCGCCGAGCATGCGACCCCGCTTGCTATCCCGGCCCTGGCCGACTTCCGCATCATCCCCGGAGACGTCATCGAAGGCTCGTTCCCGGTCGATGTCGCCGCCCTCGGCGACAACCTCCTCGCGGACCTCACCGTCGGCTTCACCTCCCCGAGCGGCGAACTCCTCGCCGACCTGGAAGGCGTCACCGTCACGTACTCGATCCTCGATGCAGACGACAACGTGGTTGGAACCGGCGACACGGTTAGCGTCCTGTCTGCTGACAGCGTCGTTGTCTCGCCGGGCGCCATCGTCGTCGACAACCTCCTGGACGGTTCCGCACCGGAGCTCACCGCCGTCGTCACCGCGACGTTCGACGTCAACACGCCCGACCAGGTCCGCACCGCCACCGAGGCGCTCCTCGGTGACCTGAACGTCACGGTCGCGCAGAAGCGCGCCTGACCCCCGCAAGGTGCCCGACGCTCCCCAGCGCTCGGGCATCGCACGGAGCCTCACCCCCTCAGGGCCCGTGCATCGTGTAGGTGCCCTCTCCCCAGGGCCCCGCACACCCGTGCAGCGTTCTCCTTCCCGAGACGCGCACACGGCGCCCGCCCCCTCCCCGGGGCGGGCGCTCTCCCCCACCGAATCGGAGCATCATGAAAGCGAAGATCCTCGCGTTCGCCAGCTGGACGCTGATCGCGCTGCTCGTGGTCGCGGCCCTCGTAGTCGCCGTGCCCCGACTTCTCGGAGGCACCACCCTCACCGTGCTGACAGGCTCCATGCAGCCAGCGATCAACCCAGGTGACGTCGTCGCCGTCATCCCGACCGCGCCCGCCGACCTCTCCCCAGGCGACGTGGTGACATTCCAGCCGAACTCCGGCGATCCGATGCTCATCACGCATCGCATCATCGCCGTGCAGGGCACCAGCACGGATCCCACATTCATCACTCGCGGAGACGCGAACAGCGCAGACGACGAAGAGATCTTCGCCGAACAGGTCCAGGGGTGCGTGCTCTACGTCATCCCCTACATCGGCTGGGTGAACAACATCGTCGGTCCCGCTGCACCGATGCTCGTCATCGCCGCGGCGGTAGCGCTCATCATTGCGGGCGGCTACGCGGCCTTCGCTCCCACCCGTCTACGCCCGCGTCCCCTCGAGGAGGTCTCGCAATGAGAACACGTACACTCGCGCTCACCGCTGCAGGCGTCGCCCTTGCCATCGGGCTGTCAGCGGGCACGGCCGCCGCTTGGATCGGCAGTGATGCCGCCGAAGCCGCCCCGTTCACCTCCGGCGCCCTGACATTGAGCCCTGACACCGTCATGGGGGTCAGTGGACCCCTGTGGTTGGACACCTCCGTGCCGGGGGCGCCGGTCATCATCGACCCGGACACCTTCCTCGCCTCCGCTGGCGATCAGATCCGCATGGGCCAGTACTTCAGCCTCGTCGCAACGGGCGACAACCTCACCTACCGACTCAATGTCCGATGGGACGCGGCGCCGGCGATCACCGAAGGCGTCACGGCCACGTACACATTGACAGAGAATCCCGGTACCGCCTCGCCCATCGTGCACGTTCTGCGAGCAGAGTTGGGTACCTCTGTCACGCTGCCCACCGCCGCCGAGGGCGACCGCAAGTTCCTCCTCGACATCGACCTCCACTACGACGACACCCGCCCCGACCGCACAGAGGCACAGGTGGCGCTCACTGACATCGGACAGGTCAACATCTCGGCCGACCAGATCCGCGAAGGAGGCCAAAGATGACACGCACACGCACCACTCACGTCACGCTAAAGAATCGCCGCCGCACCGCTATCGCCACGACGGCCGGCGCCCTCGGTGCAGCGCTCGTCGCTGTCGCTGTCACGGGTGCAACGTCTGCGCTATGGCGCACGGAACTCACTGCCCAAGCGGCACTCCCCGATGCCGCTGTGCTGTTCACTGTGAACGGAGAGGACGCAACAGCTGCCGCCCCCACCGTCGCCGTCAACTTCGGCGCCGCGGAGACACAGGCTCTACTCGAAGAGGGGCGCGTCGCCCTTCCCATCGAGGTCGAATCTCTCTCGCAAGGAAACCGGGGTCTCCGATACTCGATCACGCTCCCGACAACGCAGGAGACCGACATCCTGCACTGGGCAGATGTGACGGTGTTTCCGGTCACTGCTGAGGCCCAGTGCACCGTCGACACCGAAGCTCCCATCCTGCCGCCCAGCACGTCAACCCCGGTGCCGGCGACATACTCCGACGGCACTACCCCTGTCACCGAACACTGGTGCCTCCAGGCCGAACTCGCACAGCTCCCCGACGTCGGCGTCTACACGTCAACCGCCACCATCACCGGCACACACGCCCTCGGCGACATCGTCGCGACCCAGCCCTGGAACATCGACGTGACCACCGCATTCACTGCCGCGACCGAACCCACGCACCGCGTCGAATTCACCTACGAGACCTTCCGAGACGGAGCCGAACGATGACCGCCAGCATCCTGCTCGCCTCCGCACTCGTCTCCACCCTCACCCTCACGGCTCCTGCGACAGCGTCCACTGAAGCGACCCATGCCCCGGACATCATCGTCATCGACGACCTCGGCATGCACGACCTGCCCACCCATTGGTTCTCCGACGCCACGCTCGTCCCCGGTGACAGCGCGGACCGCACAGTCCTTATTCAGAACGCCCGCCCACACCCGACAACGGTCTCCGTGGCTCTGACGAACATTCAAGCGCCGATGGACGAATCGCTCCTCGCCGACATGAACCTGCGGTGGGGAACCAGCACGGCCAGCGTCGCGGACGTCGCCACTACGCCACCGATCCTTGTCGATGCCGTTGTACTCGCTCCAGGCGAACGCCTGCCCATCAGCATCGGTTACGACTACAGCGTCGACGTCACACGCATCCCCCTGGGCGCCCAAACACTGACCTTCACGATCAGCATCGAGGCAAGCGACGCTGATGCCGGTGCGCGGAGCGACCAAGACGTGAGTCAAGAAACGATCCCCGACCGTATCGGCCACTTAGCCACCACGGGCGCGGAAGCAGGGCCATGGTGGGTATGGGCGCTCCTCGCGAGCGCGGCCGGCTGGTGGGTGATTGCCACGCGTCGGAAGAAGCGTGAGCCGCACGAGGAACCAGCGTCTCTCGAAGCGCCTTTCTAGTCACGCGTCAGTAGTCTCCTCGGTCCGGCTAGCGCTTGTCACGAGGTCATTGCCCGGCCGGGACCCCCGGAGTACGTTCGTTGGAGAATCATGCCCGTATGGAAGAAGGGGCAGATGTTCATCGGCCGAGAAAACGACATCGACCTTGCCGTCTCGTTGCTGCTCGACGGAATGAGCGTTGACGTCATTGGCTCGCGCGGTAGCGGAAGGACCAGCTTCCTGCGCGTTCTGCACATCCGCCTCGAAGAACTCGGACGAGTCGTGATTCACCTCCGGGGAACCGCCGCACTCCGCTCCCACCCGTTCGCGGCCCTATCCATCGCGGGGTTTGCTGCCACGATGAGTGCTCGAGGCCCCTCAGCCATAGGCGACATGGCTGAAAGCATCATTGCTACTGCCGGCGACAGGCCCGCCGTCGTATTGGTCGACGATTGGGATGACCTCGACGACACTTCCTGGGGCGTCATCGATTCGATACGCAGCAGCAGTGGATTCCCGGTCGTCATCAGTCGGCTCCGGGGCGCGACAGTCCGGCAATCGCCCGCCGGCGCGGGAAGCTCCTCCCTTGAGCCGACCTACTTGATCGAGCTGGCAGCACTGGCTTTCGAGCCGATGCAGCGAATCCTTCACGAGCGACTCGGGGGCCTCAGTGATATCAAGACGGCTGCCCGCATTTACTCGAAATCCGGTGGAATCGTCGGTCTCGCCCTCCACATCACCGATATCGCTGTGAAGGAGGAGCGCATCGTCCGGGGTGAGGATGGGCGATGGGTCGCCGTCAAGGAACTGTGGAGTCCGGCACTACGCAGCGTCCTCGAGGGCCATCTGGAATCGCTCAGTCCCCAGGAGCGTGATGCCGTGCACCTTCTCGCTCTCATCGGTGTAGCCGATGTTGAAACGGCTCGTGGGCTCATGGACTGGGGCATCGTGGAAATGCTCGAAGAGATTGGGCTCGTGCAGTTCACCAACGATGAAGACCGTCAGTTCCTCGCGCTCACTCCGCCGCTCATCGTCGACTACATTCGTCACGAGCCGCGTACCGCCCGGCATCTGCGCCTCACCGAACTGATCGTCGAGCGCATCGGCGCAGACAGTCCCCTCGCCGTGGCTGCAGCGAGCTCCGGCAGCCGCGCATTGGGCGCGGCGCCCAACAACGCTGTGTTCAGTCGGATGCTGCACGAACGCATTCGCTCGCACCGCTTGCTCACCGAAGCGCGATGGCGCGCCCGTCCGGAACCCGCCGAAGCAGTGGAGCACATTCGCTTTCTGCTGCAGTCCACCGCCGCCCACGACGTCGTCCAATACGTCTTCGACAACACCGATATGACCACAGGTGATGAGCAGTCGCACACCGACCTCCAGGTCATGCGCGCGAAATGGGTAGCGTTCGCGCAGAGGGACACGGACCGGGCGCTACAGCTCTTGACGGTGACCGCAGACACGCCACCCGACAAGGCAGGGGAGTTCACTGCCGCGGCGGTCTGGATCCAGGCAAGCGTGTCCAGCATCACGGATCCCGTGACCAACGCCCTCGTCGCCACGCGCCCAACCGCGACCAGCGCTCGCGCAGCCGTCATCGAAGCACGCCTCTACGTTGCAGTAATCCAGGGCCGTTTCGCGGATGCGAGAGCACTGGCTGGCGAAATCTCGGCGCTCGATCCGGATCGCCGACGCCACATCTCCTGGGCGCTTCATGCGTACGCGCTCACCGGTCAGGGTCGTGTGAGCGAGGCCATCGAAGTCGCTACGAACGGCATGAACGTCGCTCATGCGCGCCTGGATCTCGACGCCCTTCGCGTTTACGGGTCGGCGGCTGTTCTCGCACACATATTCGTCGGCGATTTCGACGCCGTCGACCGAATCCTGGACACGCTGCTCGCGACCGGCGACTCCTACACCCTTCCGCGCGGCTACCAGATCTCCGTCCTCAACGTCGCCTCCGTCGCCGCACTCCGTCGTGGCGACGTGCCCCAGGCCGAAAGATACGTCGAAGAGATCAGTGGGCTTGCCACCCCTGATGGCCCGTTGCCGGGTCAGGACACCTGCTGGTCCCGAGCCCACCTACTCGTAGCTGCCGGCCAGCCGCGGGCCGCTGCGAGCGAGATCTGGGCATCATCGGAAGCGCTGTGGGACCGTGGTGCTCGATTCTCAGCCGCTCTCGGGTACATTTCCAGCCTCGAACTCGACCTCGACAAGCAGCGTTACGCGCACGCGCGGTCGCGGATCGCGCGCGTCGAAGGGAGCTTCGTCCACGCTGCCATGGCCTACATCGACGCGCTCTCAGAAGAGGACCCCGATCAGATGCTCACCGCGGCTCGAACCCTGCAAGCTAGCGGACGCATCGCGCTGGCGATCGCTGCGTATCGCGCCGCCACCGACCTATACGGCGGCGCGGAACGGCCTGAAGAAGCGCGACTGGCACGCGAGGAATCGGACGCTCTACTGGGGAGCGACGCCGGGAAGTACTACCGTTCGCTCCACACATCTGCAGCCGCTAGCAAGACGCTTTCCGAAAGGGAGAAGCAAGTCGCTCGGTACGCGGCGGACGGCCTCAGCAACCCGGAGATCGCAGAGATTCTCGTGTTGAGCGTCCGCACGGTGGAAAGCCACATGTACAGAGTGCTTCGCAAGCTCGATCTTTCGCACCGCGGCGAGCTCGCGAGCATTCGCTCGCGGCTCTGATGCGTCTCTGTCGCACGGGCGCAACGTGACAGGGGCGACGCGGTTGCCGTGAGGCTCAAGGCTGCCGGGAATAGGGGAAGACTCGCGCAGAATGCGCATATCGGCAGCGCATCCGATGTGAGCGTGAAAAGGACCCAGTCGGGTTGAGGAAATCTGGCCTCTCCGTCTTCCGGCCGCCGCTCAGGCCCCCGGAAGGTACTGGCTCAGGTGCTCGAACGGCGGCTGGGACGACAGGTGCGACACGGCCGCGGATCCCACCGCGCACGCGGCGGCCAGAGCATCGGCCGGTGCGTGCCCGGCGCGCAGCGCGAGTACGAGCGCCGCGCAGAAGGCGTCGCCCGCCCCGACGGTGTTGACGGCCTCGGCGGGGACGCCGTCGGCCCGGGCGATCTCCTCGCCGCGGCGGTACAGCGCAGCGCCGGCCGCGCCGTAAGTGACCGCGACGAGTTCGGCCTCGGCCAGCTCGGGCATGAGATCCCGCTCGGTCTCGTTCACGATGAACAGGTCGACCCGGCGCAGCAGGGCCTCGGGCAACGGCTGGGCGGGCGCGGCGTTGAGCGCGGTGAAGCCCTCCGCCGAGGCGACGACATCCTCGACCACCGCGAGCGAGATCTCCAGTTGCATGAGCACCGCCTCGTCTGCGCCGAAGGTCACACCGTCCAGCGAGACGTGATCGTTGGCACCGGGGCAGACGGCGATCTGGTTCTCGGCATCCGCGTCGACGACGATGAGCGCGGTTCCGGTGGCGTCATCCACGGTGCGCAGGTCGGTGACGTCGACGCCGGCCCGCTTCATCTCCTCGCGGGTCCAAGACCCGTCGGCGTCATCGCCGACGGCACCGATCATCCGCACTCGTCCGCCGAGCTTCGCCGCGGCGACCGCCTGGTTCGCGCCCTTCCCGCCCAGATCCCGGGAGAGCCGCCCGCCGGCCACCGTCTCGCCGGCCGTGGGAAGGCGATCGACGAACGCGGTCACATCGACGTTCGCGCTGCCGACGACGACGAGGGAGGGAAGCACGGGAGAGGTCATGGCAGCAGCTTTCGGATCGAGCGGAGGCATCGGAACGCGGACATCGCGGCCGACTTGACGTTCATGCTAGAAAGTGTAAACGTTTACGCACGCGCATCTGCAAAGGAGCACCATGACCATTCCCGTCCTTCTCGACTGCGATCCCGGCCACGACGACGTCTTCGCCATCTGGCTCGCGGCCGGAAACGACGCCATCGACCTGCGGGGTGTGACGACCGTAGGCGGCAACGGCTACCTCGAGCACACCACCCGGAACGCGCGGATCGCGCTCACCGTCGCCGGCGTGACGGACGTGCCGGTCGCCGCCGGTGCCGACAAGCCCCTCGTGCGAGAGCTGACCCCGGGCGCGTGGATCCACGGCGAGAACGCGCTGGGTGGACCGGTCCTCCCCGAGCCGACGGTGCCGCTCGACCCGCGCCACGCCGTGCAGTTCCTCGCCGACACCCTCGCCGCCTCGCCGGAGCCGATCACCGTGATCCCGACCGGCCCGCTCACCAACATCGCGCTGCTTCTGCAGCAGCATCCGGATGTCGTCCCCCAGATCAAGGAGATCATCTGGATGGGTGGCTCGACCGGCCGGGGCAACGTCGGCGCGTACCCGGAGTTCAACGCCTGGGCCGATCCCGAGGCGGCGGCGGTGGTCTTCGCATCCGGCGTGCCGCTCACGATGGTCGGGCTCAACATCTCCCACCAGGCACTGATCACCGAAGACGTGATCCAGCGCATCGGTGCGCTCGGCAACGAGACCTCGGCATTCGGCGTCGAGCTGCTGCGCTTCTTCTGCGGCACGTACGAGAAGGCCGAGGGGATGCCGGAGGGCCCGCTGCACGATCCCATCACCGTCGCCATCGCGATCGATCGGGCCGTCGCCACGATCCAGCGCTGCCACGTCGACATCGAGACGACCGGCGAGTTCACGGCGGGCGCGACCTGCGTCGACCTGCACGACATGCTGGGCAAGGAGCCGAACACCGACGTCGCGATCACGCTCGACGTGCCGAAGTTCTGGGACCTGGTGACGGATGCCGTCGGCGCGCTGGCCTGACGCTCAGCGAGGCGGGGCGGGAGTCGTCGATTCGGCGACCCGCAGACTCGGCGCGAGCCGACGGAGGACGAACGGGGCGTCGGGGTCTTCCATCCGTCGCACGAGTGCCTCCGTCGCCTCGCGCGCGAGTTCGTCGAAAGGCTGGACCACAGTGGTCAGCCGTGGCTCGCAGACGTCGGCGAGCATCGTGCCGTCGAACCCGGTGACCTGCACGTCGGCGGGCACGCTCCTGCCCGCACGCTTCAGTGCGGCGATCGTGCCGGCCGCGACGAGGTCGTCTCCCGCGATGATCGCGTCGGGAAGCGGGCCCCGTGCCAGCAGTGCTTCCGCAGCGCTCTCGCCGAACGACAGCAGGTACTCGCCGAAGATGTTCTCCTCCGCGGGCAGGGCACGCGTGCGCACCGTCTCCTCGAAGGCGGCTCGCCGCTCTCGACCCACCGAGGTGACGTCGTTGCCCGAGACGAGCACGACCCGTCGCGCGCCGCGGGACGTGACGTGCTCCACGGCGAGGTCGATGCCGGCATCGTTGTCGACCCCGACGAAGTCGATCGAAAGATCGAGCACATGCCGGTCCAGCTGCACGAGCGGGACCCTCCGTGCGGTGTCGGCGACGGCCTCGAACGAGAGTTCGGCATCGGCGGGCACGACGAAGATGCCTTCGACGCGCCGCTCGACCAGCATGCGCAGACGGTCGCGCTCGCGGTCGGCATCGCCGTGCGAGTCCGCGATGACGAGGTCGAGACCGCGGCGCTGCAGGTGGTCCTCGAGGCGGTGTATGAGCTCACCGTAGAAGGGATTGCTGATGACCGGGACGACCACGCCGATGGTGGCGCCGGTGCCGGCGCGCAGCCCACGACCGATGAGGTTGACCCGGTAGCCCAGCTGCTCGGCCACCTGTGCGACATGCTCGGCCGTGCGTCCGGACACGCGGTCCTTGCCGTTGAGGGCCCGCGAGACCGTCGCGATGGAGACACCGGCGGCGGCGGCGACCTCGTGCAGCGTGACGGACGCCTTCTTCATCACGACCTCGATCTCCCCCGGCGCCGCTGTGGCACCACGACTCAAAGATAGAGCGTGCGTAAAGGATTACGCACGCGAACAGCCAACGATTCGACACGAAGAAGTGAGTAATGACCAATCACACAGAAGCGGTTCGCACCCGGACGAGCGTGGTGTCGCTGATGATCGCGCTCCTCGCGGCCTGCCTCGCCTTCCAGCTCAACGCCAGCATGCTGAGCCCCGCGCTGGTGACGATGGAGCGCGAACTCGATGCGACGGCATCCGAGATCGCGGCGACGCAGACGGTGTTCTTCACCGCCGCCGCCCTCTTCACCCTGTTCCTTCCCCGACTCGGCGACCTGATCGGACGCCGTCGCGTCCTCGTCGGCATGCTCGTGGTCATGGCCGTGGGCTGCGTCGTCGCGGCGCTGGCCACCAACGTCCCGATGCTGTTCATCGGCCGCCTGATCCAGGGCGTCTCGGGACCCGTCGTCCCGCTCTGCCTGATCATGCTGCGTGCAGCCGTCAAGGACCCGAAGGTGTACGGCACCCTGCTCGGTGTCGTCACCGCGGTCAACGGGGGCATCGCGGGCGGCGACGCGCTGCTCGGCGGATATCTGGCGACGAACCACGGCTTCGCCTCGATCTTCTGGACCATGGCGGGCGTGGCCGTCGCCGCGGCACTCGTCGTGCGCTTCCTCGCCCCCGAGACGATGGCCGAGGACCGCCCGCGGATGGACTGGTGGGGATCGCTGCTGCTGGTCGTCTCGGTCGGTTCGATGCTCGTCGCGCTGAACGAGCTCGGGAAGCTCGCCGCTGCGGACCTGATCCTCGTGATCGTCCTCGCCGTGGTCGCCGTCGTGTCGTTCCTCTCCTTCTGGAAGCTCGAGGGCAGGCTCGATCATCCGCTCGTCTCGATCCCCCAGCTGAAGCAGCGCGCCACATGGGCTTTGAGCGCCACGTCGCTCCTCACTCTCTCCGGGATCTTCGCGATCATGAACGGCGTCGTGCCGGCCCTCGCGCAGGACTCCTCGATGAACCTCATGATGAGCGCCGAAGAGGTGTCGCTGTGGATCCTCATGCCGTACGCCCTCGCCGGCCTGCTGATGGGGCCGCTCAGCGGAAGGCTCGCCGCCACGGTCGGGTACCGGACGATGCTGCGCATCGGCCTCGGGGGCACGATCGTGGTGCTCGGGCTCATGGTCGCCAACGTCGAGACCGCCTCGCGTCTCGTCCTGCTGCTGCTCTCCGTCGCCGTCGGCATCACCTACGCCGGGATCGGGAACATCATGCTCAACGGCCTGGGCGTCGTCCTCTCGCCGAAGGAGCGCCCCGGGTCGCTTCCCGGGTTGAACACCGGTGCCATCAACCTCGGAGCGGGACTGAGCTTCGTCGTGATCTACGCCGCCCAGACCTCGTTCGCCTCGGACTCGGCGGGAGCGGGTGCCGGATACGTCGCCGCATTGGTCACCGGTGCCGTCGTGCTCGTCGGAGCGCTGGTCTTCTCGATGTTCATCCCGAAGCCGGTGCACGCCGAGCTGATCTGACGGGAGCGGCTTCTCCACACACGGGATGCCCGGCCGGCGCGGTGACGCGGCGGCCGGGCATCTCTGTACCGTTGCGCTCTCCGGACACCGAGCTATACTGAACAATAGATCACCAGCCCGCACTATTGTTCGGAGTTCAGTGTGCAGAGCCGCACTCGCATCATCCTCGGCGTCGACGCCGGCACCACCTCGGTGAAGACCGTCGCCTTCGATCTCGACGGTCGCATCGCGAGCGTGTCCCGCTCGAGCGTCCGCGTGCAGCGTGCCGAGGACGGGCGCGCCGAAGCAGACATGAACCACATCTGGGACGCCGCGGCCTCCACCATCGCGGCGGTGGTCGACGACATCGGCGACGCCGAGATCGTGGCGATCGGCGTGACCGGTCAGGGCGACGGCGCCTGGCTGGTCGATGCCGACGGTCGACCCGCCGGCCCCGCAGCCCTCTGGCTGGACGGACGCGCGCACGCGAGGCTCGACGACTGGCTCGACGACGGTCGGGCCGCCGCCGTGCACGACGCCACGGGCTCTCCGCTCTTCTCCGGCGCGCTCCCGATCCTCATCGACGAGCTGATGGCGGCGGATCCGACCCTGCGTGAGCGGGCCGCGACCCAGCTGAACTGCAAGGACTGGCTGCGCTTCAAACTCACCGGCAATCGAGCGACTGACCCCAGTGAAGCATCCCGCACATACCTCGACACCGCGGCCGGGGCGTACGCCGAAGAGCTGTTCGCCGCACTCGGGCAGGAGCGCGTGCGCGAGTATCTGCCGGAGGTGCTCGATCCGCAGCACATCGCCGGTACGGTCGAGCCGAGAGTGGCTGCGGCGCTGGGGCTCCCGGAGGGACTGCCCGTCGTGGTCGGGGTCGTCGACACGGCGGCTGCCGGTGTCGGACTCGGCGTGCTCGACGACGGCCGCGGCTACGCCATCCTCGGCACGACGAGCCTCGTCGGCATCAACCACGCCTCACGTGCCGACGTCCGCAGCGAATCGAGCATCGTCCTCGCCACCGGACGCGGCACCCAGGTGCTCGAGTCGATGGCCCCGATGACCGGCACCCCGAACCTCGACTGGGTGCGCGCCACGCTCGGGCTGGGCGACGAGGACTGGGTCGTCGTCGAGAAGCAGGCCGTCGCGGTCGCGCCGGGCAGCGGGGGCGTGATCTACCTCCCCTACGGCGCCCCGAGCGGCGAACGCGCGCCGTTCTTCGCCCCCGACGCCTCGGCCTCCTGGCTCGGGATGAGCGTCACCACGACGCCGGGCCAACTGCTGCGGAGCGTCTACGAGGGCCTGGCGTTCAGCCTGCGCGAGTCCACGGAGGCCCTGGGGCTGGAAGGCCCCCTGCTCATCTGCGGAGGGGGCTCCGATTCGGAGCTGCTGTGCACGATCCTGGCCGACGTCCTGGCGCGCGACATCGTGCGTCAAGATGAACCGGAGGTGGGCGCCCGCGGTGTCGCCACGCTCGCGATGGCAGCGATCGGACTCGCCGACGACCTGCACGACGCGTCGAGCCGGCTGGCGCCGTCGACCACGATGTTCTCTGCGGACCCCGCCCGAACCGCCCTGTACGACGAGGCGTACGCGCTCTTCCTCGCGACCCGCGATGCCCTGCGTCCGCACTGGAGCGGGCTCCGCCGCCTCCGCGAGAGCGCCGAGCAGCATCCCGCCCCGAATCCCCGGCCCACTGACCACCACCTGAAAGAAGACACATGACTGAGACGTCCCGCCCGAAGGTGCTCATCACCGCTCCGTTCGATGCCCGCATCGCCGAATCCCTCGCCGACGCCTTCGACGTCACGCTGGTCGACCCGACCATGGACGGCGGATCGCTCGCCGACCGCGGTGTCGACGATGCACTCGCGGCGGCGGATGTCGTGATCGCCGAGCTCGATGTGGTCGACGAGAGCGCGCTCGCGAAGGCTCCGGCGCTCAAAGCCGTGGTCTCCTGTCGCGCGAAGCCGGCGAACGTCGACCTCGATGCGTGCACGGCGCGCGGCATTCCCGTCTTCACCACTCCCGGCCGCAATGCCGGGGTCACCGCCGATCTCAGCTTCGCGCTGCTCCTCGCCACCGTGCGCAAGGTGAGCGAGTCGGAGCGCTGGCTGCGCGCCGGCAACTGGACCGAGCGCGACGTCTTCGAGCCGTACGAGATCTTCCGCTCGATCGGCCTCGACGGGCGCACTCTGGGCGTGCTCGGCGGTGGGGCCGTCGGCCGCCGCATGGTCGCCCGTGCTCGCGGCTTCGGCATGACCGTCAAGGTGTACGACCCGTTCCTCGCCCCCGACGCGTTCGGCGACGAAGCCAGCGTCGTGCCGCTCGACGAGGTGCTCTCGACCTCCGACATCGTCACCGTGCACGTGCCGCTGATGCCTGAGACCGAGGGGCTGCTGGGTGAGCGCGAGCTCGCGCTGCTGCGCCCCGACGCGTTCCTGATCAACGCCGGTCGCGCGGCGATCATCGACGAGCAGGCGCTGATGACCGTGCTCCGCGAGGGTCGGATCGCGGGCGCCGGCTTCGACGTCTTCTACCAGGAGCCGCTCCCGCACGACCACGAGCTGTTCACGTTCGACAACGTCACGATGACGCCGCACATCGCGGGAGCATCGGATGACGTCATCGTCGAGCACTCCCGGATCGCGGCGGCCGCACTGGGTGCCTGGGCCGCCGGTCAGCGCGTCCCCGGCACGGCCAACGAGAAGGCGCTCGCCGCGGTCGGCTGAGACGTCCGGGACCGAGGTGCGGACCGTGCGGCGCGGTCCGCACCTCGGCGCGCTCAGTCGAGCAGTGCCGTGACGGTGTTCGAGTCGGTCACGAGCATGTTCACCATGCCGCTGGCGAGGGCGGTGCGCACGGATTCGAGCTTCGCCGCGCCCGCCGCGATGGCGAGACGATGGGGGATGGCCCGCAGCTGGTCGAGGTCGAGTCCGACGACGCGGGAGTCGAGTTCGCCGCGGACCGGTGTTCCGTTCGCATCGAAGAAGCGTCCGCCGATGTCGCCGATCGCGCCCGCCGCGTGGAGTTCGGCGCGCTCCTCGTCGCTCAATGAGCCGTAGAGCAGGCCGCGGGTGTCCTGGGTGCTCCCGATGCCCACGATCAGGGTGCTCGCCTGCGCGGCTCGGGTGAGCACGTCGCGAACGCCGGGGTCGGCATACGCGCTCTCCGCGGCCTGCGGTGTCGCGGCGACCAGCGGGGCGGGGAGATGGAACGCGGAGCCGTCGGTGCGGCGGGCCAGCGCGAGGGTGAGTTCGTGCGGGTTGGCGCCGTTCGCGAGACCACTGCTCGATCCGGTGAGCGGCACGAAGCGCGCCCCGAGTGAGCGGGCGGGGAAGGCGTCGACCACCGCGGCGACCGCCGTGGAGAGGCCCATCGCCACCGTGGTGTCCTTGTCGATGACGCTCGCCAGCGCCTCTGCGCCGACCGTCGCCATCGCGCGGGAAGCCTTCCCGGGGTCGTCCACACTCGGGGCGATCCAGGCCTGTCGCAGCCCGAACCGGTTCAGCAGCGCCTGCTCCTCGGCGGCGAACAGCGACTCCTCCACGTGCACGATGATCTCGACCATGCCGCTGTCGCGGGCCTCGGCGAGCAACCGCGTCACGCGGACGCGGGACAGCCCGAGTGCGTCGGCGATCTCCTGGTGCGTGAGCCCCAGCTCGTAGTACATGCGCGCCACGCGACCCATCAGCATGCTGAACATCCTCCCACGCCGACTCCTCCGGCCCTGCTTGACAATTCCGCGACGCGTGCCCAAGATGTCCTTGGGCATTCGTTCACGATGCTGAACAAATGTACACCACATCCCGAAATCTCTACGCGCTCAACGAGGAGACACCCATGGTCACCCCCGCATCACCTCCCGCCGAGGGCCGCTTCGCGCGCCTCCTCAGCTCTCAGGGCATCTCGCGGCCCATCGCCTGGGGCTTCGTCGCCCTGACGATCTTCATGATCGGCGACGGCATCGAGGCCGGCTTCCTCTCGCCGTACCTCGACGAGCGCGGCTTCGACGGCGGTCAGATCGCCCTGCTCTGGTCGGTCTACGGCATCGTCGTCGCGGTGGCCGCCTGGTTGAGCGGCGCCCTGGCCGAAGCCTGGGGCCCCAAGCGCGTCATGATGCTCGGCTTCGGCATCTGGGTCGTCTTCGAAGTGCTCTTCCTCGTGTTCGGCGTCATGGCCGGCAACTTCGAGATCATGCTCCTCGCCTTCGGAATCCGCGGGCTCGGATACCCGATGTTCGCCTACGGGTTCCTGGTCTGGGTCACGATCGACACCGACGAGCAGGTGATGGGCCGCGCCGTCGGCTGGTACTGGTTCTTCTCCACGCTCGGACTCGGCGTCCTCAGCTCCTACTTCGCCGGGGCCGTCATCCCGATCATCGGCGAGCTCGCGACGCTGTGGATGGCACTCGCCTTCGTGGTCGTCGGCGGAGTGATGGTGCTCGTCCTGTTGCGCAATCCCGTGACCAAGAAGGTCACCGTCGCCAGCAGCGTGAAGGGTGTCGTCAGCTCCCTCACCATCGTCGCGACCAACCCGAAGGTCGGCGTCGGCGGCGTGATCCGCATCATCAACACGCTCTCCTTCTACGCGTTCGTCGTGTTCCTCACGACCTACATGGTCCGTGACGTGGGCTTCGACCTGGCGCAGTGGCAGATCATCTGGGGCACGATGCTCGCCGCGAACGTCGCCGCGAACCTGCTCTCCGGCTACCTCGCCGACTGGATCGGTCGCGTGAACGTGGTCGCCTGGGCCGGCGGCATCGGATGCTTCGTCACGGTGCTCGCCCTGTTCTACGTGCCCACCCTGATCGGACCCAACTTCTGGGTCACGATCGCGATCGCCATCGTTTACGGCCTCGCGCTCGGCATGTTCGTGCCGCTGTCGGCGATCGTCCCGCTGCTCGCACCCAAGAACAAGGCCGCCGCGGTCGCGATCCTGAACCTCGGCGCCGGCCTCAGCCAGTTCATCGGCCCGGTCATCGCCGGTCTCGCCGCCCCCGTCGGCATCGAGGGCACGGTCTGGATCATCGCCGTGCTCTACCTCGTCGGGTTCGGCCTGACGTTCCTGCTGAAGGCGCCCAAGGAGGCGGATGACGTCGTCTCGGCGAACCCCGCCCCGCGCGCCGTCACCGCCTGAATCCCCCACCCTGAAAAGGAGTCACCATGACCACGCGTGTGGAATCCCTCATCGAAGAACTCTCGGCCGTCGGCGTCGACATCGTCGCCCGCGGGCTCGCCCTCGCCTCCGGAGGCAACATCTCGGCCCGCATCGATGAGGACACCTTCGTGGTCACCGGCTCCGGCACCTGGCTCGACAGGCTCACGCCCGAGGACTTCTCGGTCATGAGCCTGTCGGGTGAGGTGATCAGCGGCTCCCCGAGCCCGTCGAGTGAGTGGAAGCTGCATCAGCGCAGCTACGCCACACGATCCGACGTCAACGCGGTGGTGCACGTGCATCCGCAGCACGCCGTGCTGCTCAACGCGCTCGGCCACGACGTGCGACTGATCACCCTCGACCACGCGTACTACGTGCGCTCTGTCGGGACCACTCCCTATTACCCGAACGGATCGGACGAGCTCGCCGACTCCGCGGCGGAACAGGCCGCCCACCACGACTGCATCATCATGGGCCACCACGGCTGCTCCGCGCTCGGAGACTCCGTCAGCATGGCGTTCCGCCGTGCACTCAACCTCGAGGAGGCGGCCACCGCCACCTACCGCGCCCTGCTCCTCGGAGACACCGAGACCGCCTTCCCCGCCGAGGCGCTCGCCGCCCTGCACCACGCCTGAACAGGAGCCGCGATGACGACCGTCCCCCCGCACATCAGCATCGATCCCGACATCAGCGAGGCGACGAAGCGCTTCCTCGCCCAGCCTCCTCGCCTGCTCATCGACGGGGAGCTGGTCGAAGCCCACTCCGGCCGCACCATCGACATCGTCGACCCCGGCACCGGGGCCGTCATCGCCCGATCGGCGGCGGCGGATGCGGTGGACGCCGACCGCGCGGTGCAGGCCGCTCGCCGCGCCTTCGCGCCGGACGCCCCCTGGCGGCGGATGTCGGCACTCGATCGTGGACGGATCATCCTGCGTCTCGCCCGCCTGCTCGAGGAGCGCGCCGACGAGTTCGTCGAGCTCGAGGTGCTCGACGGCGGCAAGCTGAAGGGCGCGGCGGCATCCGTCGATCTGCCGCTCGCGATCAACCACTTCGAGTACTTCGGCGGCTGGCCGTCGAAGATCGAGGGCAACACGATCCCCGTGTCCGTCACGGATGCGATGGTGCGCACCGAGCGTGTCCCGGTCGGCGTCGTCGCCCAGATCGTGCCGTGGAACTACCCGTTGCTGATGGGCGTGTGGAAGATCGCGCCCGCGCTCGCCGCGGGCTGCACCATCGTCATGAAGCCCGCCGAGAACACGCCGCTGTCCCTGCTGCGTCTCGGACAGCTCGCGCTCGAAGCGGGCATGCCGAAGGGCGTCCTCAACATCCTCACCGGGTACGGCGCGGAGGCCGGTGAGGCGCTCGTCGACCACCCCGACGTCGACAAGGTGGCCTTCACCGGGTCGACGGCGGTGGGCACGCGCATCGCGCAGCGGGCCGCACCGATGGTGAAGAGAGTGACGCTCGAGCTCGGCGGCAAGAGCCCGAACATCATCTTCGATGACAGTCCCGTCGAAGAGGCCGCGGCCGCCGCAGCCAGTGCGATCTTCTTCAACGCCGGTCAGGCCTGCGCGGCGGGTTCGCGCCTCTACGTGCAGAAGCGCTCGTACGACGACGTGGTCGGTCGGCTCGCCGACATCGCCTCGTCGATGACGGTCGGCCACGGCTTCGATCCGTCCGCGCAGATCGGGCCGGTCATCTCCCCCCGTCAGCACGAGCGCGTGCTCGGGTACATCGACGGCGCTCAGGAGCAGGGGGCGACGGTCGCCGCGGGAGGATCCGCCTTCCCCGAAGCTGCGATCCCCGGCGGCTACTACATCCGTCCGACCGTGCTGACCGATGTCGACGACACCTTCCGCGCCGTGCGCGAGGAGATCTTCGGCCCCGTCGTGGTGGCGCAGCCCTTCGACGACATCGATGAGATCGCACGCCGGGCGAACGACTCGCCCTATGGTCTCGCGGCGGGTATCTGGACGCGCGATATCGGCAAGGCGAATCGACTCGCACGACTCCTGCAGGCGGGAACCGTCTACATCAACATGTACGGTGCGACCGACGCGGCGGCCCCCTTCGGCGGGTTCAAGATGTCGGGCTACGGCCGGGACATGGGGCACGCCAACCTGGAGTCGTACCTGGAGACGCGCACCGTCTGGACCAACCTCGCCCACTGACGTCGGGCCCCCTCGTGTTCCGGCCGCGCCGGGATCCGGGGGCGAGGGGCCGGCCGATGCGCGGGACCGCGACAAACGAGGGGCGGCTGGCTAGTCTGGCCGGTATGACGGACGAGCCGAAGCCCTCGACCACGGCACGTCCTCGCACCCTGATCCGCGACCAGGTGTACGCCCGGCTGGCTCAGGAGATCGTGACAGGACGCAGGGCGCCGCTCGAGGAGATCCGCAATCAGGAGCTCCAGGCGGAGTACGGGGTCTCCCGCACGCCGATCCGGGAGGCGCTCATCCGGCTCGCCGACGTGGGCCTGGTGGAGATGAGCTCGAACCGCTTCACCCGGGTGGCCCCCATCGATCTCCGGGCGCAGGCGGATCGGGCCGAGGCGGCCGGGGCGCTGATCGCCTATGCCGCGGCGAAGGCCGTGCCGACCCTGACCGACATCCAGCTCGACTCCCTCGATGCCCGTGTGCAGGCGATCCTGGACTCCGATCTCACCCGCGGAGGGATGCCTGACGGGCTGCGGCTCTGGTTCGCGCTGTGGATCGAGGTGATCGAGCTGGCCGACAACACCGTCGTAACCGACATCCTCGATCGCAACCTCGTTCTGCACCTGAGCCGCTCGTTGCAGGATCGTCCGCTCCCCGACTGGCTCGGAGAGCAGCAGCGTGCGCTCGTCGGACCGCTTCGAGCAGCGTTCCGTGCGCGAGACGGGGCTGCCGCCCGTGATGCCGTCTTCGAGATCTTCCGCGTCACGACCGTCGAGCGTCTGCGCGCGGCGATCAACGGCGAATGGCGGCTCCCCGGTGACTAGCGCAGCGTCGGAACCCCGCGCGGGGTCGTCCTCTTTCCTGTCGGTCGAGATCCTCGATCTCGTCGATAAGAAGGAGCTGGACGCGCCGACGCCCGTGCCGACGCGTCTGGAGTCGGTCGTGGAGGCGTTGACCGGCAAGATGGAGACCGGCGAGCTGCTCCCGGGGGCGCCGCTGCGAGTCTCGACGCTCTCGAAGGAACTCGATGTCGCCCCGAACACCGTGCGCGAGGCGATCTCGATCCTGACGGCGCAGCACCTGGTCGAGGCCCGCACGCACAAGTCCTCAGTCGTCGCGACACCGACGCAGGCGGGCTCGCCGCCGTCGTCGCGGAATGCTCCGGTCTGTCGATGCTGGCGGCGACTCTGGGCATCGCGCGGGCGACCTCCGGGGAGCGGGAGGAGTTCCGTGCGGCCGCCGAGCAGGCGATCGCCGCCTGGCGCGCGCCGCTGGTCGAGCACCGCGCCGCATCACGACTCACGTGGAGGCTCTTTCAGCTGCTGGCCTCGTACTCTCGGAATCAGTATCTCGAGGCGATGCACGCCGCCAAGCGCCCCGCCCTCGCGCTCGGGTTCCTGCACCTCGGCAGCGAGCACAACGCCGGGATGGTGAGCAACGCGATCGCTGAGCTCGTCGAAGCGGTCGACGACGAAGCCGCGCACGAGGGAGCGGAGATCGTCGGCGACCTCTACACCTACGTCCTCGACGGCCTCGTGCGGGACTGACCCGTACCGGACTGACCGCGCACTGATATTTCACCGCGGCGGAGGCGTCGTCGATACCGTGAGAACGTCGCCTTCCGAGGGCGGCAGCGCAGCACTCCGACGGTCCCCGCCGTGACGGCGATCTTCCCCGAGATCGCGCATCGACGAGTGCTGTGTTCCGCTCGTTGGCCGCCGTTCCCCACGGCGGCCGGCGGGCGCTCACCCTCCGCCCGAGAGCCGGCGTTCGAGGGTCCGCATCCCTCACCACGCCCGATCAGCGTGACGCGCGAACCGGAGCGAGTTCTCGTCGTTGCGCATGGCGCACGGCGGGGATGCCGAGAGCCCACGCGACGAGGCCGGCTGCGGCGAAACCCGCTCCGAGGATCGCGGACCCCGTCCACCCCCACGTGCTGAACACCAGGGTGGTCGTCGCCGCGCCGACGGCCGACCCCAGCGAGTAGAAGACCATGTAGCCGCCGATGGTGGTGGAGACGCGATCCGGATGCTGCGTGGTCAGGATGTGCTGGTTGCTGACGTGCACGGCCTGCACGGCGAAGTCGAGCACGACGATGCCGACGATCAGCAGAGTCAGTGACCAGGGGAGCTGTGCGATCAGCACCCAGGAGACGACCAGGGCGACCAGGGCCGCACCCGTGACGCGATTCGCCTTGCCGGCATCGGCCCAGCGACCCGCGCGGGTCGCTCCCAGCGCGCCGGTGAGACCGGCCAGACCGAAGAGTCCGATCTGGGTCTCGGTGAGCTGCCACGGCGTGCCCGACAGGGGTAGCGCCATTCCGCTCCAGAGCGTGCCGAAGGAGGCGAAGAGGAAGAAGGCGATCATGCCGCGGCTGAGGAAGACGGGCTCGGTGAGCAGCCGGCCGATGCCTGCGACGAGGTCCGCATAGCGGCGGGAGGGTGGGCGCACGTCGGTGGGGAGCAGTCGAAGTGCGGTGGCCCCCAGCGCGATCGACAGCGCCGCGAGGACGACGTAGATGCTGCGCCACCCCCAGATGTCGGCCAGGACGCCGGCGATGAGTCGCGACCCGAGGATGCCGACGACGACGCCCGACGTCACGAAGCCCAGGTTCCGCCCGCGCTCGCCGGGTTCCGACACCGCGGCGGCGTAGGCCACGGTCGTCTGCACGACGACGGCGAAGATCCCCGTGAGCGCGAGACCGGCGAACGCCACCCCCGCGGTCGGAGCGAATGCGACCGCGAGCATCCCGACGCCCACCAAGCCCAGATGCAGGGCGATCAGGCGCCGCCTGTCGAAGCGGTCGCCGAGGGGGACGAGCAGGACGAGCCCGACGAGGTAGCCCAGCTGTCCCGCCGACACCAGCCAGCCGAGCGCATCGGTCGGCACCTGAAGGTCTCGCCCCATCTGCGCGAGCACGGGCTGCGCGGCGTAGACGGTCGCGACCGCGACGGCGCAGATGGCGGCCAGCAGTGTCTTCATCCTGAGAGTCACGTCGCTCCTTTGGTTGCATATTGCTACCAAAGTGACGGTAGGGCATAATAGTTGCAGATTGCAACTCTTGGAGATCTCATGAGCGATGCTCCCGACCGTCCGCAGTGGACAGATCCGAACTGTCCCGTCGCACGCACCGTCGACCTGGTCGGAGACCGCTGGAGCATGCTGATCATCCGGGACGCCATGGACGGCGCCCGCACCTTCACCGACTTCCAGAAACGCACGGGCATCGCACGGAACATGCTCGCCGACAGGCTCCGCCGCCTCGCCGCATACGGTCTCATCGAGCAGGTCGATGCTCCCCCGGCCAAGCGCAAGCACTACGAGCTCACCCCGGCCGGCGAAGAACTCTTCCCGGTGATCCTGGCCCTTCGGAGCTGGGGTGAGCGCCACGCCTTCGCCGACGGGGAGAAGCACTCGACTCTCGTCGATGACGGAGGCGAGCGTGTGACGGCGCCGGTTCCTGTGGGTACGGATGGGGTGCCGCTGACGAGTCGCAACACCCGCGTCGCGGCGGTGTGAGCCCCGAAGCATCGACCGCCGAAGTACCGTGGAGGCAGACAGCCCGATCACCCCCACTCCGCGGTCGAGGCGCGATGCACGTCTGACCGACGTGCGATAACCGGGGGGTTTCATGACCGACGGCAGGACGACCGACCACAGCACGCCGGACGCCACGATCGACGTGACCCCAGTCGCCGTCGCCACGGCGACCGCATCGTTCGCGATGCGCGTCGTGGAGGGATCATCTCTCGCGCTGAGCAGGGTCAGGATCCCTCCCGGCGGCACGACCGGCGAGCATCGTCACGACTGCCCAATGCTCGTGATCGTCGAGTCCGGTTCCCTCACCCACCATGCCGCCGTCCACGCGGCCGGTACGCGCTTCTACCGCGCAGGAGAGGCGTTCCTCGAGGGTGCCGACCATCTCCACGAGGGCGTGAACGACGGCGCGGAAGACGTGGTCCTGTGGATGGTCGCCCTCGGGCCGGGGTCGTGACACCGATAGTGCCGCCACCGCCTGTGCGACGACTCAGGCGACGCTGACGTATCCGCTCGAGGAGTCGTCTTCGACGAGGAGGTACGTGATCACGCCGTCGGCTGACTGTCGTCCTCGCCGCCACACCCGCTCGTGTCCGCCGGTGGAGTATCCGAGGGCGATCCACTCGGGAGCGTCGGGGTCACGCCGACCGACGACGAACGATACGCTGCCGAGGCCCGTCGAGCACAGCTGCCCCACGAAGCGGCCTTCATCCAGGGCGGTCGGGGGCGTGCGGCACAGGTCCGAGGGGCGGATGTACAGGGTCACGTCGGCCGGGGCCGTCCGCGCCCTCATGCGGAACCTCCGGCACGAGCGCCGAGGTCGGCGAGGTCGCGCAGACCGTGCGCGTCGAGGTAGGTGCGGATCGTGTCGTGGACGATGCGGATCTGCGCCTCATTGCTCATGGCTGCCTGCATGGCGCCCATCGTGGGTGCCGGCTTGCCGCTCACGCGGTCGAGCGCCTCCCAGACGATGTCCTCGCGCGAGCCGCGGCCCATCGAGTGCGGCATCGAACTGAACACCGGATTCGGCTTCCAGCCGGTTCGGGTCTCCTCCATCAGCGGTTCCTCTCATCTCCCACCGGGGCAGACGGATGCGCGCGCATGTGCTCGGCGCGGCGGGCGCGCCGAACACCGCCGTGGGGCGATGAGCCCCGGATGAACGGCGCGCTGTCTGCCGGCCAGGAGCCCCCTGCTTCGAGTGCCATCGGCGATGGCGGGGAGGTTCGGATCCGGCCGTCCGGTTCCCCATGACCGTATCACGTTATTTTGAGTCATTCAAAATAACCGATGTCGCCGCTCGGCTTCCGCGGTCCCGACCGCTGTGGAGGAGTGTCCCGCGTCAGCCGCGCGGGGCGTCGTTCCAGGACCAGATGTCATCTCCGCGCAGCACCGCGTCGGCGCCGCCGTCGCAGTAGATGGTCTGGCCGGCCATGTGGGTGTTGGCCGGGCTCGTCAGCCACACCAGCAGTTCGGCGATGGAAGACGCCGGCTGGTGGTAGTTGAGAGGCATCGGCACCGCGGAGTCGACCTGCGCCAGGCCCTCCGGGTTCCCGAGCAGCCCTGCCGTCATCGGCGTGGTGACGGTGCCGGGGGCGACGGCGTTCAGCGGAATCCCGGCGCCGGCCCAGGCCGGTGTCACGGACTCGCGGCGGACCCAGCGCGACAGTGCACGCTTGCTCGACGAGTAGTTCAGGAATCCGGCCTCCGGCGTGGTCGCGAGCTGGTCGCCGATCGACAGCGCCAGCGTCTCGTCACCGCTCAGCGCCGCATCGACGAGCTCGGCCGACACCGGCTGCAGGGAGGCCATGGACGAGACCACGGCGGCGCGGGGCTGGTCGGCGAGGCTCAACGTCGGCTGGAGTGCTTCCAGGAACTCCGTCACGCCGAAGTAGTTGATGGCCATCGTCTTCGAGATCGGCGCGGCGATGCCGGCACACGCGATGACCGCGTCGATCATGCCGCCGGCGGCCGCGATGGCCGCATCCGCCGCGGCCCTGCGGCCATCGGGGGTCGACAGGTCGCCGGAGACCTCGACGCCGGCGAGGTCCACACCGATCACGGTGTGGCCCTGGGCGCGCAGCAGCTCGGTGGTGGCTGCACCGATGCCGGAGGCGGCGCCGGTGACGATGTACGTGCGTGTCATGTTTCCTCCTGGGTTGATGGGACGGTGTCGGGTGGAACGGGGGAGACCGTCGCTCGAGACGCTCCGGGCAGCGCGACGACGAAACGACTGAGCCTGGTCTGGAAGTCCGCGATCTCATGCGGGGCCCAGCCCGTGAGGACCTCGCTCACCATCTGCTGTCCAGCGGTCACGAGGCGCGCATATGATTCGATGCCGTCATCCGTCAGCTGGACCACGACCGTGCGCCCGGAGCGGATTCGATCGAAGAGCCCCCGTGCGGACATGCGGGAGACGAGTTTCGAAGCGGTCGGGCGTGACAGAGACGCTCGTTCGGCGAGGTCGCTGAAGCCGAGGGAGCCGCCGCCCGCACCGACCGTGTACAGCGCGCGGACCTCGGTGGCATCCAGAGGGGCATCGAGCTCCGCGGCGACCGAGGCCTGCAGGTCGTTGCGACTCCATTCGGCCACCACCCGAACGAGCGAGTCGCGGATGCTCTCGATCTCTCTATCGATCACCATCCTTCGACAATATCACCTCAGTTGCGTGAGGCAACTGTTGAGGCTGCGCATCCGGGAGTGGTGGGCCACCTTCCCCGGGTGCGTTCGGCGAGGATCGAGACTCGACGACGGTCGGACCGTGACGATCACCACGCCCGTGAGCGAGGGGGCCGGACCGTCGACCTCTCGGCCGAGGGTCAGTCCTCCGGAATGACGATCATGCTGAGGCCGACCCGGCGCCGCCCCTCGCCCTGCTCTGTCGTGTACGGCGCGATCAGCGTAGCCAGTCCGGCTTGCAGTTGCTCCAGCGCGACCTCGTCCACATAGAGCGGGACGGAGCCGAAGCCGAGGAAGCCACGCGCGCCCGGAGCCTCCTGGTCGGCGAAGCGGTCGAATCGGCCGGCGAGATCGCCGAGAAAGGTGAGGAACACGGAACGGAGCTGCAGGTCGCTCATCGCCCGCAGCTCGGCCTCCGGCACGTGCGCCATGCGGTCGCCGAGGGTGAGCGTGCGCTCGGTTGTGCCCCGAACTTTCCGCTCTTTCGCCACGGCGAGGACGCCGGCGTCGATGAGGGCGGCGACATGTCGGTAGAGCGTCGGCTGCGACACGTCGGGAATCGCGTCGCGGAGCTCGGCGGTGGTCAGGTCGCGTCCGCCGAGCTGCTGGACGATGCGGATGCGCACGGGGTGCAGGATGACGTCGGCGATCGAAGTCTCTGGGGTCACGGGACGCCTCCATTATTATCACTATGATAATGTTCTCGTTCTGTAGTCAGTTTACGGGAGGGATCAAACATGGCAGCCATCGAGGTCACGGGTCTGACCAAGCGCTACGGCACGGTCGAGGCGGTGTGCGACGCGGTCTTCGCCGCCGAGAAGGGTCGCATCACGGGTCTTCTCGGTGCGAACGGCGCGGGCAAGTCGACGACACTGCGGGTGCTGCTCGGACTGGCCCGCCCCGATGCAGGGTCCGCGTTCATCGACGGCGTCCCTTACCGAGCGCTGCGCGCGCCCGCGCGCACGGTGGGTGCGCTGATCGACATCGCCCGCGCGAACCCGAGGATGACCGCCCGCGCGCATCTGCGCACGTACGCCGCTCTCAGTCGGCTGCCGAAGACGCGTGTCGAGCAGGCTCTCGCCGAAGTCGGCGCTCTCGAGTACGCCGACCGACGCATCGGGACATTCTCGACCGGAATGCGCCAGCGTCTCGGGCTCGCGACCGCCCTCCTCGGAGAGCCCGAGATTCTCGTGCTCGATGAGCCGCTCAACGGACTCGACCCCGCGGGGATCGCCTGGCTCCGCTCCGTCCTCCGCGACTTCGCCGACGCCGGGGGGACGGTTCTGCTGTCGTCGCACGTGCTGAACGAGCTCGAGCACACGGTCGACGACGTCGTGGTGCTCGACCGTGGCCGCGTCCGCTGGTCCGGGACGCTCGCCGAGACCATCTCCGGGCGCGAGTCACTCGAGGGGGCCTTCCTGCAGATCACCCAGGAGGTGGCGGCGTGAGCGTGCTGCGCGGAGAGCTGATCCGCGTCGCCTCGACCCGGTTGCTGCTGTGGACCGCGGTCACGGCCGTGGTGGTCGCCGCCTTCCTCTCCGGGGTGCTCGCGATCATCGGGCCGGAGAACGCCAACCCGCCCATGCCGGGCATCGACACCGCCGAGGGTGCGGGCCTGATCCTCGGCCTCTCCACCATCACCCTGTTCATTCCGGCGCTGATCGGCACGGTGGCGGTGACCGGCGAGTATCGGCATCGCACCATCGGGACGACCTTCTTGGCCGTTCCGCGCCGCGGGCGCGTGCTCGGCGCGAAGCTCGTGGTGTTCGCGCTGGTCGGCCTCGTCTACGGGGTGCTGTCCTCGCTCACGACAGGGCTCGTCCTCGTGGCGGCCGCGGCTGTGCGCGGTGTCCCTCTCGCGATCGGCGTCGATGACCTGCTCCTATCTCTCGGCAAGCTAACGGTCGCCGCGGCGGTGTACGTGCTGCTGGGTGTGGCGATCGGTGCGCTCGCACGCAACCAGATCGTCGCCATCGGCGTCGTGCTCGGGTACTTCTACTTCCTCGAGAACGTGATCATGATCGTCCCCGGAATCAACGCTCTCTACCCGTACCTGCCCGGCGGCGCGACGGCGTCGCTCACGCGCTTCACGTTCCTGACAGATGCGATCTCCGAACAGACTCCGCTCGCCGCCGCCCCGCTCGTGTCGCCGATGCTCGGCGCGTTCATCCTGCTCGGATACACGGCCGTGGGCGCTCTGGTCGCCCTGGCGGTGCCGCTGCGGCGGGACATCGCCTGAGCATGCCCCGCCGCACGTCTCAGCTGAACAGGACGATCACGTAGACGGCGAACGTCACGAGGTGCGCGGCGCCGTGCATCGCAGTCACCCGCTTCGCCGCGAACGTCGTGACCGAGAGCAGCAACGTGACGCCGAGCATGAGCAGGTTCGCCGGCGACTCCGCGAGGACGACCGTCTGACCCGTGAGCATGCCGATGATGAGCACCGCGGGGATGGTGAGGCCCACCGTCGAGACGAGCGCCCCGTGGCACAGGTTGTTGACGCGCTGGGCTTCACCGCCGAGCGCGGCGCGCACCGCCGTGATCGACTCCGGCAGGAACACGATGCCGGCGATGAGCACGCCCGCGAGTGCGACGGGAGCGCCGAGTCGGCCGAGCCCGTCATCGAGCAGCGCCGCCATGTCGTGCGACAGGAGCACGATCGGGACGACGGTGACGACCAGCAGCGCGAGCCGCACGATGACCTCCGTGCGATGCTCCGCGAGCACCTGCCGGATCCCGCTCGTGGCTTCGGCCTTCTCCCGGCGCTCGGCGCTCCGCCGCAGTCGAGGGTCGACCTCGGTGAAGTCGCTCGCCTGCGCGCCCATCTGCCGGTAGAGGAAGAACGCGTACAGCGCGAGGGTCAGCACCACGATGGGGATCTCCTGCGCGGTCGTGTACGACCCGTCCGTGCCGATCAGAGCGGGGAGCCCGAACGCCAGGGCGACGAGCACCACCAGCATCGACAGGTACGCCGAGGTGCCGGTGCGGTTGTGGGCCATGCCGCGGTGGCGGAGCCCGCCGAGGAGGAGCGCCAGGCCGATGACGAGGTTCATGATGATCATCGCGACGGCCATCACCGAGTCTCGGGCGATGGTGGCATGCTCACCCGGTCCGAGCATGACGGCGGAGATCAGGATGACCTCGATCAGCACGATCGAGAGGGTCAGGACGAGGGATCCATAGGGGTCGCCGAGTCGATGGGCGAGGGCTTCCGCCTGCTTCACCACGCCGAACGCGCAGACGAGGATCACGGCGACGATCGCGAGGAGAGCGATCACGAGGACAGGTCCCGGCACCGGTGCGACCAGGACCGGGTGGAGGAAGAGGATCGCGACGAAAGCTCCCCATCCGAGAGCGACGCGGACGATGTCCGTCGGTCCGATCAGCTGTTTCAGTTCCGTGCGTGACAT
Organism: Microbacterium sp. GQ128; assembly: GCF_059758615.1. Classification (NCBI taxonomy): domain Bacteria; kingdom Bacillati; phylum Actinomycetota; class Actinomycetes; order Micrococcales; family Microbacteriaceae; genus Microbacterium; species Microbacterium sp. GQ128. The sequence goes on along the minus strand of NZ_JCAXDY010000002.1, from coordinate 270,419 downwards.
CGCCGGACTCCTTCGAGGTGGGGCCGTCCCCGACTGATGACCACGAGCGGGTCGTCCCGGTCGCAGCGTTGTGTCAACGCACTTTCTGACTCCGCAATCCTAGCAAAAATTTCCCGATCAGGGGGAAATTTGACTTCCGCGGGGCGCTGGCTATGGTCGGAGGTTACGCCAGCCACCGAAGGGGAAGCGAGTAACCATGTCCGGAAAGTCCATCCAGGGTCGCGACAGCAAGAAGGCACCGCAGCTCACGCTCAAGGAGAAGCGTGCGGCGAAGCGGGAGAAGAGCGCACCCGACGAGTTCCTGAAGCCCCGCAAGGGCGCGAAGGGCTGACGGGAATCCAGCCGGCGGCGCGTCGTCCCGGATGCGGATGATGCGCCGCCGGCGTCCGGGCGTCCGGTCATCCGGGTGTCAGCGGAAGACGCGGGTGATGCCGCTTTCGAGCTGCGTGAGCTGGATGAAGAGCACGAAGCGAAAGAGCGGCTTCATCAGCGCGCGGACGATACGACGGCCGCCGCGTCGCGGAGGGGTCAGCCATGTCAGAGTCACGCGGAGTTGCATTCCTCCTGCGGCATGTTCGAGTGCGAACGCCACCGACCGCGGGTTCGAGCGCGCTGCATCGGGGTGGGTGAAGAGCCACTGGATGCTCGTCAGCTCCTCGCGCTGGGCGAGGTGCACGCGCTGGCGCCGAAAGTCATCCTTGACATGCATCGGCTTGCCGTCGGGCATGGTCGTCGCGGTCTCGGCCTCCCACGGCCCGCTCGTCCCGTCGTCCGCATCGACCGCGGCGATGCCCTGGTCCCACTCGGGGATGCGGGCGGGAGTGGACAACAGTGCCCACACTTCCTCGATCGGCGCAGGTACGAAGATCGAGCGGGAACCGGAGAGGTTCTGGTCGGCCGACGGGGAGGGGCCGACGAGGCGAAGCCTCTGCACCTCGTCCAGCCGGGTGCGCAGAGTGTCGGGATCCGCGTCGAGCCGTCGCAGGATCTGGTCGATGAGTCCGCTCGGCTCGTCGACCAGAGCGCGGAGCACGGCCGCCGAGTCGCCGCGGCGCTCTCCGCTCGATGCGTCTTTCAGCACCGTGATCGCGCGATCCGTCCATTCATACCCGCTGGTCTCGTGGAAGACGATGCGACCGGGGCTGTCCGGAGCGGCGGCGATGCCCACGAGACCGAGCTGAGCCGCGTGCTGCGCTGCGACGGCCACGCGCGCCGTCTCCAGGCTGACGCCCATTCCGCGGAGGGTCTGGCCGCCGGTGTCGGGATCGATCGTCAATGCGAGGAGGAGGTGATCGATGTCCGCGTCACGGACGCCGAGCCGGGACGCCTCCTCCATGGCTGCCAGCGAGAGGGTGTGCATCGTGGCGGCCGCCTGCGTGAACCGGCTCACGAGTTCCTCCGGGGAACGGCGATCGTGGGGTCGATCCGCTTCGAATGCTTTTTGTGCACGGCCTGTCTGGTGACGCCCAGGGCATCGGCGACCGCCTGCCAACTCATGCCAGCGCGCAAGGCGGCCTCGACCTGGCGCAGTTCGAGCGTGTCGGCGAGGGTGCGGAGCGATGCGACGGCCCGCAGTCCCGCTCGGGGGTCTGTCGTATCCGCGGCGATCTGCGCGACGTCGAGGGATTCCATGCCGTCAACCTACGTTGCTTACCGGCCGCATGTCAACCTGGGTTGCTCACGCTCGAACCCGGTTACCCCGCCCTGGCGGCGGTGTCAACGGTCCTGCGGCGCTCCGGCATCCGACCCACCCTTGTCTCTCCGACGAAAGGACGCAGCATGTCGATTCCAGAGACCCTCGCGAGTGCGCGGAGAAGTGTGCGATGAGCGGTATCGAGGACCAGGGCGAGCGCCCGGAGAACGTCCGATCCGCGGCCGACGCCGATGCGGATGCGCGGATCGCCGAGCATCTCGCTGAGCGCACGGGTGAAGGCACCGATACCGCGGGGCAGGTTCCGGCCGGCGGAGCCGGTGCCGACTCCGGCGCCGCCGAGACCGTCGGAGTGGAACCCGGATCGAGCGCGTCCATCCCCGACGAATCCACTCACAACGACGAACCGGGCATCGGCACCCGCCGCGCCGACGTCGACGCGGCGAACCGCGACGACGGGGACCCGGGCAGTCGCGCCTGAGCCCCCTCCGCCCTCACACGGTCGACGGATGCAGGACGACCTTGATGCAGTTGTCCTCCTTCTGCTGGAACGTGCGGTAGAGGTCGGGTGCGTCGTCGAGGGGCGCGTGATGGGTGGTCAGGTCCATGACGCCGAGCGGATCGGAAGCGTCCTCCACGAGCGGCAGCAGGTCGTCGACCCAGTTCTTCACATTGCACTGCCCCATCCGCAGCGTGATCTGCTTGTCGAAGAGGGTCTTCATCGGCATGATGTCGGCGTCCCCGGCATACACACCGCTCAGCGACACCGTTCCGCCGCGGCGCACGATATCGATCGAGGCGTAGACGGCGGCGAGCCGGTCGACCCCGGCCTTGTCGAGAACCTGGCGTGCGGCGGGATCGGGCAGTAGTCCGACCGCCTTCTGCATGAACTCGACTCCCGAGTTGCCGTGCGCCTCGAGTCCCACGGCATCCACCACCGAGTCGGCACCGCGCCCCTCGGTCAGATCCCGCAGCTCTTCGACGACGGAGTCCGTCAGGTCGAACGTCTCGATGCCGTGCCGCTCCGCCATCGCCCGACGCTCCGGCACCGGATCGACCGCGAGCACCCGGTACCCGCGATGCCGCCCGACGCGCGACACGAACTGTCCGACCGGTCCGAGGCCCATCACGGCGAGCGTGCCGCCCTCCGGCACCTGCGCGTACTCGACGCCCTGCCAGGCCGTGGGAAGGATGTCGCTGAGGAACAGGTAGCGCTCGTCGGGCAGGTCGGGCCCGACCGGGATGTGGTTGTAATCCGCGAGGGGCACCCGCAGATACTCGGCTTGCCCGCCCGGAACCTGCCCATAGAGCTTGGTGTAACCGAACAGTGCCGCGCCGCTGCCGTACTCCCGCACCTGCGTGGTCTCGCACTGCGACTGCAGTCCGCGGCGGCAGAGGAAGCACTCGCCGCAGGCGATGTTGAAGGGGATCACCACGCGGTCGCCGACCGAGAGGGTCGTGACGCCCGCGCCGACCTCGACGACGACTCCCATGGGTTCGTGACCGAGGATGTCTCCGCGGTCGAGGAAGGGCCCGAGAAGCTCGTACAGGTGCAGGTCCGATCCGCAGATCGCCGAGGATGTGACACGGATGATGGCGTCCGTGGGTTCTTGGATGACCGGATCAGCGACCTCCTCGACCGTCACGCTCCGCTTGCCCTGCCAGGTGAGTGCCTTCATGATCGTCCTCCGTATCGTCGGATGCTGTCGTCCTGTCCAGGGTCGTCGTCGCCGGGCGACCCGCCCACCCGGTTGACAGGCGCGCGCGATCGTGCGGCGTCGCCGATCAGCGGAGTCGTCGCTCAGTGGGAAGGGCCGATCAGTGGAACGGGCAGCTCCGTCCGGAGCCGGACGCCGCGCGAACCCTGCCGCCGGATGCCGGCTTGGTCGGCAGTCGTCGTCGATTCACGTCGAGCCCGGAGTCGAGCACGCGCAGCCGCGGATCGCTCAGCACCGCGATCGCACCGGCGAGCCCGGCGATCACGAGCTTCTCCCCCGGGCAGCGATGCCCGGTCGCGACATCCGCCCCGCCCTGCGGGATGAACGTCCGCACGTCCTCGTAGTCGCCGACCCCGGTGAACCGCTCCGGGGCGAAGCGGTTCGGATGCGCCCAGGACTGCTGGTCTGTGTTCGTGCCGAGGATGTCGAGCACCACGCGCCCGCCAGCGGGAACCTTCACATCACCGATCTCGATGTCCACGAGCGCCCGACCGGGCAGCATCGGCACGAAGAGTCCCGTCCGACGGACCTCCTGGGCGAACAGGGTCGCCAGCTCTCCCCCGACGAGCACGCCGCGCTCCTCGGTCTCGGCGGCGATTCGCTCCCGCCACTCCGGCCGGTCATGCAGCTCCTTCGCCGCGAAGGCGACGAACCGCGCAGCCGCGATCATGGGTCGGATGCTGTTCTGCAGCTCGACGCCGGCGAGTCGCGCCGGCAGGAGCGTGCCGTCAGGGCCACGGTGCGACGCCCACAGCGCGAGCGCCGTGCCGTCCTTGGCGGGCAGCGACCCGGCGCGGACGGCCTCGATGAGATGCATCGAGTGCCGATCGGACCACAGCCGGTTGACGGCCGCGGCGACGAACTCGGGAGAGTGGGGGACGCCGAAGCCGTCGACGATCTGCGCGAGCCGTGCCGCCCACCGTGTCTTGGCGGCCGGCGTTCCGGGAAGGCCCGCCCAGCCCATGATGGCGCGACCGAGCGCACCGACCGCTGCGTCGTACGCGCTGCGCGTGCCGCCGTCGAGCCAGGCCTCGCGCTCCGATTGCCATTCCCGCTCGAGCCACGGAGTGAGGCGCTCGACCTGCGCGTCCTCGTAGGCGACCTCCACGAACGTCGCCTTGCGGTGCCGATGCGCGGCTCCATCGAGGCTGTGCACCGAGCCGTGGCCGAACAGCGTCTCCTGCACGATCGCCGGCATGGCGCCGTGGCGGGCGATGCGGGTCTCGTCGTAGAACAGCTCCACGCCTTCGACTCCGCGCACGAGGGCGGCTTCGTCGCCGAGCAGGCGCATCGGCGCGGAACGGGCGCCGGGTCGCGCGCGACGCCAGATGCGCTCGCCGAAGTCGTAGCCGCGGGTGAGGAGCGAGAGGGAGTCGTCCCGAATGATCGAGGTCGGCGGGTTCGACGCGGGCTTGGCTGATCTGGGGAGCATGGGTCGACCATGACAGGCGGCACCCGGGCATTCCAGGGGGCTGTCGACCGCGACCGAGTGTGCTAGCGCCCGCGCCGGGGCGGTTGTCAAGCACCTCGCCCCACGACATCCTCCGGCACAGGATGGTGCACGAATGGAGGCATGATGGCGACGAACACCCGCGACATGGCGTGCACACCGGATGATGTGTTCCGAGTGCTCGCCAACGGCTGGCTCTATCCGGGATGGGTGGTGGGCGCCTCCCGGATGCGGGATGTGGACGACACCTGGCCCGATCCCGGTGCCCGCCTGCATCACTCCTTCGGCGTCTGGCCCGCCCTCCTGGACGACACGACCTGGGTCGAGGAATGGAACCCGCCGCACCGGGCCGTCCTGCGCGCTCGCGGTTGGCCGGTCGGCGAGGCGCGGGTCACGATCCGCGCGCGCACGATTCCCTCGGGCTGTCAGGTGCGCATCGACGAGGAGCCGGTGAAGGGGCCTGCCACCTTCGTCCCGGCTCTGATCACGACACCGATGCTGCGGTGGCGCAACGCCGAGACGCTGCACCGGTTGGCGTACCTCGCCGAGGCCGGGGCCGGTTGAGTCGGTCTGAGTGACGCTCGGAGCTCACTCCCCCGAGTTCTTCTTGAACTGACGCTCCCAGTCGCGCAGCTCGGAGCGTCCGATGAGCGAGTCGAGCGACACCTGGAAGAGCAGCCCCTTGCGGGCGTTGACCTGCTTGATGTTGTCGACGATCTGGGTGGTCACGGCCGCCAGCGCCTCGCGCACCTCGGCGATCCGCTCCTCCGGGGCATCCCACAGGTCCGGCCGCGTGAGCAGATCGAGCAGATAGTCGCGCTCGAGTGCGGCGACCAGGCGGGCGAGCTTGTCCGAGTACTCCGCCTCGGCCAGCGCGACCTGGTCGGACTCCGCCTTGGCGTCGAGTCGCACGAAGAGCTGCTCGACGTGGGAGGCGAGCGCATCGATGCCTGCGGCCGTCTCCGCCGCCACCGGGTTGTTCGGCAGGTTCGCGTAGTCGACCCGCAGCTCGCGCAGCCGGTCCACCCGCAGTCGGATGCCGGGAGGAACCGGATCCGCCGCGGTCTTCGGCGCGCGACGGCGACGGGCGAGCAGTCCGATCGCCGTGCCGCCGGCCGCGAGCAGGACCGCCCCGCCGATCACCACAGGCAGCAGCCAGTCGGTCCCTCCCCCGGCTTCCACACCCGGAGAAGACGGAGCCTCTTCGACGATCTGCTGCACGGTCTCGACGAGCGCGGTCTGGGTGTCGCCGCCCGCCGCGGCCTCGTTCTCGTTGGCGATCCGCAGCACGTCGTTGCTGTCGATCACGGTAGAGCTCGCCTGCACGTCGTCGCCCACGGCGAGGACGACGGTGGTCTGCGGAACCCGCTCGCTGAGCCGATCGAGCAGTTCCAGGGGGTAGACCGTGCCCAGGTCGGCATCCTCCGGAAGCACCACGACGGCGATCGTCCGGTCTCCCGGCACGGTGGCCAGCAGAGCATCGGTCATCGCCGACTGCCCCTGCACGCCGGGTGCGACGTAGACATCACCGGATTGCAGCGCGGCGATCGCGTCGGTGACCCCGCTCGGGTCGGATGCCGTGGAGCTGATCATTCCCACCTCAGAAGTTGTTGATCACGGAGGCGAAGACGAGGTCGATGCGCTCGGCGTCCGAAGCGTCGAACATCTGGCCGCCCGTGGCATCGGCGATCCGCTGCAGCACCGAGGTGTCGGCCGCTGAGCTGTATGCGATCGGGAAGATGCGCACCGGGGCGTCGGTGCCGCCCTCCTTCGTGCTCTTGCCGATCTTGGCGATCAGCGAGTCGAGCGATGTCGTGGAGTCGGTGTCCTCACCGTCCGAGAGCACCACGATCGCGTTGATCCGTCCCGGCTCGGCCCGCTCGCTCATGGCCTCGTACGCGGTGAGCACCGCGTCGTACAGCGGCGTGCCGTTGCGCTCGGCGTAGCGGAGGTCGTCGAGGGAGGAGTCGAGCTTCTCGCCGTCGGCGCCCAGCGGGGTCACACCGCGGAGCACCTGGATGTGCTCGCCCTCGTCGGAGGAGACACCGGTGGTGAATGCCCAGACGCCGACCTCGTCGGTGGAGCGGAAGTGGTCGAGCGTCGTCTGGGCGCCCTGGATCGCCCCGTCGAGCCGGGAGCGGCCGTCGCCGATCGGCTCGTCCATCGAGCCGGAGATGTCGATGAGCTCGAGCACCGACGAGGGTTTGCGCACCTGCGTCCACTGGTCGATCGCGGTGGAGATCACGTCGACTTCGGGCTTCGGCAGCGTGACGGTGGGTTGTGCGGGATCGACGCCGAAGTTCGCCGTGAACAGGTCGCCCAGCGGGACGGATTCGTCGAGCGGACGGAAGCCGTACTCGGGGAGGATCTTCTGCGCGGCCTCGGTCTGGAGGAAGGCGGCGAAGGCCTCACCTGCTGTGCGCTGCTCGGGCGTCACCCAGTCGGCGCCGAGCACGGTGACGGGGTTGTCCGACCACATCGAGCCGCCCGCGGGGTACACCGCGACCAGCTTGGTCTTCGGCGGGACCAGGGTCTCTCCCGGCTGCACGGTGTGCGAGTCGGGGTTGCCCTTGTTGTAGTTGAGCAGCGAGGTCTCCTCGAGCGCGACCGCCGAGACGTAGGCCGAGCCGTTGGCGCCGTTCTGCGTCTCGTCGTACAGGGTCGACAGCACGTTGCCGGTGGTGTCGCCGTAGTGGATCACGCACTCCTCGAACACGCGGGAGAAGTCGGCCGCGGCATCCACATCCGCCGACGTCAGCCCCTCCGCCTTGCCCGACGCCTCGTACGACTGCATCAGGATGGTCGACAGCCCTGTGGTCGAGGTGTTCGGGTTCGTCTTTGAGATCTTGAAAGCGCCCCAGATGTCCTTCCCCACGCTCCCCCAGCCGTCGGGGTCCTGGCACAGGCCCTCCAGGTCGGTGATGCTGATCGGCTTGTCCGGCCAGCCGAGCGCCTTGGCCATCGGCTCGGGCATCCCGAACACGACGGGTGTGCGCGTGAAGGATGCGGGCGTGCCGACGAGGTTCTGCGAGGCGGCTGCCGCGACGCGGTCGGTCCAGACCGTGGAGGCGGGCGACCACAGGGTCGGCCACAGGGCGCGGTCGTCGCTCGGCCAGTCCTCGCCGGATGTCAGGTAGCGGGCGGCATTGCCGGACGAGACGTTGGTGGGCCGCACGGTGGCGCAGGTGTCGAGCTTCTCGTGCTCCGGGGAGTCTTTGAACGCGGTGGCCAGCTCATCGAGCATGTTGACCTTCTCCGACGAGGTCGCCACGGTGATGTGCGTGCAGCCGTCGTCGGGAAAGCCCTGGCTGCCGTCGGGGGTGGGCTCTTCTCCCCCGCCGGTGCAGGCTGCCAGCACCAGCGCGACGATCGCCGCCGTCGCGAGGGCGACAGGTGTTCGCCGGATGGTGGTCCTTCGTGCGGTGCGAGGCGCGCTCATGCGCCAAGGGTACCGATGTATCGGGCTCCCGATCACGCCGTTCCGGCGCGCATGAACTCCTCGGCCGCCTGCACCTGCTCCGCACTCGGGCGGATGCCGGTGTAGAGCACGAACTGCTCGAGCGCCTGCAGGGTCGCGACTTCGGCGCCGGTGATCACGATCTTGCCGGCGGCGCGACCCGCGGCGATCAGCGGTGTCTCGGCGGGTAGTGCGACGACGTCGAAGACGACGGATGCCGCGGCGATCGCCGCCTCAGAGAACGACAGCGACTGCTCCTCCGAGCCCCCGGCCATCCCGATCGGGGTGACGTTGACGAGGATGTCCGCCGTCGAATCGAACACGTCCGCGCTCCAGCGGAACCCGTACAGACCGGCAAGCGCGCGTCCGTTCGACTCGTTCCTGGCGACGATGGTGACATCGGTGAAGCCGGCGTCGCGGAAGGCGGCTGCGGTCGCCTTGGCCATCCCGCCGGAGCCGCGCAGCAGCACGGAGGCCGCGGGGTCGAGCTCGTTGCGCGCGATCAGCTGCGCGATCGCGGAGTAGTCGGTGTTGTACGCCGTGAGCACGCCCGCATCGTTCACGATCGTGTTGACCGAATCGATCGCGCTCGCCGAGGGGTCCATCCGGTCGACCAGCGCGATCACCTCTTCCTTGTACGGCATGGAGATCGCGCAGCCGCGGATGCCGAGTCCGCGCACGCCGGCGATGGCCTGGGCGAGGTCGGTCGGGGCGAAGGCCTTGTAGATCCAGTTGAGCCCGAGCGCCTCGTAGAGGTGGTTGTGGAATCGCGTCCCGTTGTTGCTCGGACGCGCCGACAGCGAGATGCAGAGCGTCATGTCCTTGTTGAGCAGCGTCACCGCATCAGGCTACCTTCGCATCGTTTCCCTGCGCGGATCGGCGCCGGCGCCCGGTCGGGACTCGCCCGGGCGAGGCCCGTGACGGGACCGCGCGTCCTCCCCTAGGGTGAAGGTGCGTGCACACGGGGATCGATCGTCTTCGTCTCTCCCCAGGAGACGAACCGCCCACCCCAGGGGCAAGACGATCCGTGCACGCGATTGGGCCTCCTCGAGTAGCTCAGTCCCCAATGGGCTGCTCGAGGGGGTCGCTATCGCGTCCCGCGCCGTGATTTTCGGATTTGTCCCCCAAAAGGGGGACAAGCACTCCGAAAAGGAGCTAGGCTGTTTCTGACGCACCCTCCGGTCGTCTTCGGCCCTCATCGCTCCCCCCGCGGTGAGGGCCACACCATTTCCTCGGCGCCTTCCGCTCGTGCGCCGCTGAATCCCCCGGATGACGGCCGTGTGCCGCTCGTGCAACATTTGGATTACCTTCTTGCAGCGGCTATTCCGCTCGGGGGCTCCTCCACTAGCGTTAGCGATGTCGGGGCATCCCTGCGTCGGCTTCTTCATCAGCAGAACAGGCAGTACATGAGCACCCAGGGCACGGTCAAGTGGTTCAACTCGGAGAAGGGCTTCGGCTTCATCTCCCCCGACGACGGAGGCGCTGACGTCTTCGCGCACTACTCCGCCATCCAGTCATCCGGCTACCGGTCTCTCGAAGAGAACCAGCGAGTCGAGTTCGATGTGGCACAGGGCCCCAAGGGCCTGCAGGCAGAGAACATCCGCCCCGTCTGAGACGGGCGGGAACACGAACTCCCCGACCGGAGCGCCATGACGGCGTCATCCGGCGGGGAGTTCTGTGCTTCCGGCGGGTCCGCTCCGGCGCGCAGGCACGGTGAGCGTCAGGTGCTCGCGGGTGCCGTAGCCGGTGTCAGCCGAGGAGGAGAGCGCGCAGCTCGGCCACGGTCGTGACGCGGAACTCCGCCTCATCGCCCTCGTGCGAGTTGCTGAAGCCCCACTCGACGAAGATCACGGGGACGCCGTTGGCCTTGCCGCCCTCGACATCGTGATGGCGGTCGCCGATGAGCACCGGCCGTGACGTGTCGGCGCCGAGCTCGCGGAGCCGACGCAGCGCTTCGGCGACGATGTCGGTCTTCGAAGCGAGCGTCGCCTCATCAGGTGTCGCACCGACGGTCGTCAGGAACGACGGGCGGAGGCCGAAATGGTCGACGAGGGCGTCGACCTGGATCTCCGGCTTCGAGCTGGCCGTCGCCTGCGGGATGCCCGCCGCCGCCAGCTCGTGGATGAGGTCCGTGACGCCGGGGTATGTGGCCACGTCGGTGGTGTAACCGTCGGCCTTGCCCAGCGTGCGGTAGAACGTGACCGCCTCGCGGGACTCCTCGGGGGTCATGCCCGCCTGGTCCTGGAATGACTGGAACATGGGCGGCCCGATCCAGTGGACGAGCTCTTCGCGCGTCGGTGCCGGCCGGCCGAAGTGGGTGAGGGCGACGTTCAGGCGTCGGAGGATGCCGACGGAGGCATCGATGATCGTGCCGTCGACGTCCCACAGCACGCAGGAATAGGGGGAGTGGGGCATGCTTCCAGCCTATGGGCCCGGCGGGTCCCACAATCCTCCTGCACAGGTGTACTCCGAAAAAGGTTCTTCACACCTCATGTAAGCACTATTCGTCCCCATATAAGGTCGTGACAAGAGCGGAGTCACAGGTGAGAATGGAGGCATGTACGTGTCAGTGGAAGTCATCACGATGCTGGCGACAGCAGCGGCGACGCTGGTCGCGATCGTCAGCGGGTTCGGCTGGATGGTCACTCGGATGGACGCACGCTTCGCGGAGGTGGACGCGCGGTTCGAGGCGCAGGACGCGAAGTTCGAGGCGCGGTTCGAGGCGCAGGACGCGAAGTTCGAGGCGCGGTTCGATGCGCAGGACGCGAAGTTCGAGGCGCGGTTCGACCGCGTCGACAAGCGGCTCGACCGCGTGGAGAACGAGATCTTCGAGGTGAAGATCGCGATCGCGCGACTGGAGGGTCCGCCGCCGCGGCTCATCGCCGCGCGCTGACGGAGCTGTCTCAGAACAGGCGGGGGATGCCCGACTCGATGCCCTTCATGTCGTCGTAGTCGAGCACGAGGCACCGGATGCCGCGGTCCTCGGCGAGCACTCGGGCCTGGGGCTTGATCTCCTGTGCGGCGAACACACCCTGCACGGGGGAGAGGTGCGGGTCGCGGCCGAGAAGCTCGAGGTACCGGGTCAACTGTTCGACGCCGTCGATGTCGCCGCGGCGCTTGATCTCCACCGCGATCGCGGCGCCGTCGGCGTCCCGCACGAGCAGGTCGACCGGCCCGATCGCCGTCGGGTATTCGCGGCGCACGAGCGTCGCACCCTCCGAGATGCGCTCGACCTGTTCGGCGAGCAGTCGCTGCAGGTCGGCCTCGACGCCGTCCTTCTGCAGCCCGGGGTCGATGCCCAACTCGTGGGAGGTGTCGTGGAGGATCTCGTAGATCTGCACCCGCAGCGCATCGCCGGTCTTCTTGTGGGTGACGCGCCAGACCTCGACGACGCCGGCGCTCGCCTCCTCCTCGCCAGGATCCTCGCTCGACAGCGAGCAGGGCGGGCTCATCCAGTTCAGCGGCTTGTAGCTGCCGCCGTCGGAGTGCACGAGCAGACTCCCGTCTCCCTTGTGCACGAGCAGACGCGTGGCGAGCGGGAGATGGGCATTGAGCCGACCGGTGTAGTCGACCGAGCAGCGGGCGATGACGAGACGCACCCGTCGAGCCTACTTCGTCGCCGCGGTGTTCTTCGCCGCCCCGGGGCGCGTGGCGATCAGTTGCCGAGGACGTTCCCGAGTGCCTCGAAGAGCCCGAGCTCGGTGGCCGCGGAGCGGGCGATGAGGAACCCGATGATGCCGATGATCCAGGCGGTGCTCTCCGCGCCGGTGCGCTCCATCCAGGCGGCGAAGCGCTCGAGCGGACGCTGCACGAGAGGAGCGGCCACGATGCGGAGGAGGAGCAGCACGATCGCAGGGAGGATCATCAGCGCGCAGTATCCCGCCAGCGACAGCACCCGCACAGGAGTGTCGACCGCTGCATCCGCGAGCATCGTCATCGCGACGATGTACGGCAGCATCGTGGCGATCTCCACGAGCCCCGCGGCGATCGCGACGGCCATCACGGCCGTGCCCCGGGTGCGGGGATCGAGCAGGCGCTCACGCCATCGCGTGATGCGGCCGGGACGGGGAGCTGCCGCCACGCCGGTCCGGTCCGCAGCGGCAGGGGGCGGGGTCGGGGGCGGTGCCATCGTCGCCGGAGCAGGGTTGTCACGCACGGGCATCCCCGTCCACGGCGAGACCTGCGGCGCGGACGCGACGGGCGCAGCCTCGGGCGCAGCGGCGCCCCTCTTCGGCTGCTTCTCGCCCGTCGGCATCACCAAGGCGGTGATGAGGAGTGCGGCTCCGACGACGAGGCGGACGATCAGTCCCGCCGGAGACGCCAGGAAGTCCGCGGCCACGTCGACGAGGTTCACCAGCCCCCACAAAAAGAGAAGCCCGACGACGAGGTAGAACACCGCGATCGTCGCGAGGTAGAGGAGGATGCGTCCGGCGCGCACGCGGCCGGGGTGCAGCAGGAGGAAGACCGGGATGAGCAGTGTGCCGACGCTGAGGCCGTCGAGCAGCGCCAGCAGCGCGAGGGAGAGGGGGAGCGGCAGGCCGCCGAATAGTTCCATAGTGCCACCGTCGCCCGGGCGGGGTGACCGCGGATCGGGCGAAAGTAGCGTTCGTCGTGGGCTGCTCATCCCTTCGACGGATGCGACGGCGACCGCACCGTGGTTGCATGAGGTCATGCACGAGCAGGTCGACGGCGTACCCGGAGCCTGGTATTCCCGGCACCGCTGGTGGGCGGACCCGGTCGCGATGGCACTGCTCGCCGTCGTGATGGCGGCGCTGGGATTCCGCGGCGTATGGGGGTCGTTCTCCCTCCTGTCGGGGCCGGTCTCGCCGTGGTGGGCGCTCGCTTTCGCACTTCCGGCCTGTGGGCTCGCGCTCGCCAAGCGACGCCTGCCGATGACTGTGCTCGGCCTCGTGACGCTTCTCTTCGTCGCGGACCTCCTCACGGTCGGCGGCATCGGGACGGTCGTCGTGCTGCTCGACGTGCTGTGGACGGCGGTCTTCCTCTCCGGCCCGCGTCGTCGTCGCGTGCTGCTGGTGCTCCTCAGCGCTTCGACGGTCATCCTCTTCGTCGCCGCCTGGCTCTTCACCGACATGCCCTTCGCGGTCGCCTTCCTCGTCGGGGTGCAATTCGGCGCGATCTTCGGCACGGACTACTGGTGGGCGGTCGCCGTCTCCCAGGCGCAGGAACTCGCCGAACTGCACCGCCAGCGCGCAGAAGATGCCGCCGCTGTGGCCGAACGGGATCGGATCGAGGCGGTGCAGCGCGAACGCGAGACCATGGCGCGCGAGTTGCACGACGTGGTGGCCGGCCACGTGATGGCGATGGCGATCCGAGCGGAAGCCGCCCTCTCCACGACGCCCGACCAGACGAAGGACCGGGAAGCACTGCAGGTCGTGCGCGATGCAGGCCTGGATGCCCACGGCGCCCTGCGGTCGATGATCTCGGTGCTCCGCCGCGGCGACGGCGCCCTCGTGCCCACACCGCGCTGGGCCGACTTGGAGGGCATCGTCCGAGAGGCCGAACGCGCGGGGCTCGTCGTCCGCTTCGACGCCCCGGATGCGCCCGAGCTCGGAGCTGCTGCAGAGCAGACAGTCGTCCGCATCGTGCGGGAAGCCCTGACGAACTGCATCCGGCACGCGGGCGGCGCCGACGTCGACGTCGAGATCAAGGAGCGGAACGCCGAACTGCAGGTGCGCGTACGTTCCCGCGGAGGCGTCGCCAGCGCGGCGGCCACGCACGGGGGAGAAGGCTGGGGTCTGCAACTGCTGCGGGAGCGCGTGGGAGCGCTCGGCGGATTCTTCGCTGCCGGCCCCGACGCGGAAGGGTGGTCGGTCGAGGGTCGACTTCCCATCGAGGTGCGGGTGTGAGCGCGCCGACCGTACTGCTCGCCGACGACCACGGCGCCATCCGGGCGGGGCTGCGCATCATGCTCGAGGCACACGGGATCCTCGTGGTCGGCGAGGCGGCGGACGGCGACGTCGCCGTGCGCAATGCGGCCGCGCTGCGACCCGACGTGGTGCTCATGGATCTGCGGATGCCCGGCCGGGACGGCATCTCGGCCACGCGGGAGATCGTGGAACGCGGACTCGGCGACGTGCTCGTGCTGACCAGCTTCGACGAGGATGAACTCGTCCTCGGGGCGATACGCGCGGGTGCGGTCGGCTTCCTCCTCAAGACGGTCGATGCCCCCGCGCTCGTCCAGGCGGTGCGATCCGTCGCCGCGGGAGAAGGGGCGCTGGATCCGCGGGTGACCCGTCGTGCGCTCGCCGCCGTCGCAGAAGGAGGAGCTGAGGTGCCGCAGTCGGTATCGGGTGCGACGGAGCGGGCCGACCTGACCCTTCGCGAACGAGAAGTCCTCGACGGCATCCTGCAGGGCTGGTCGAATGCGCAACTCGCGGCGCGGCTGCGTATCTCGGTGCCGACGGTCAAGACGCACGTGTCGAACGTGCTCACCAAGCTCGGCGCGCGCAGCAGGTCGCACGCGGCCGCGATCGTGCGGGGCAGCGAGGATTGAGCGCGCTCAGCCCTGCTCGGCGCTCGCCGCGGCGGTCTTCTCGTCTTCCCGCAGCGGGCGGGCGGCACCCGAGAACAGTCCGGAGAGTACGACCAGGCCGACCAGGATGAACAGCGTGTTCAGCAGGCCGATGTGCTCGCTGATGACGCCGAGCACGGGCGGGCCGCCGAGGAACGAGATGTAGCCGATCGTGGCAGCCGCGCTCACCCGGGCCGCGGCCTTGGCAGGGTCGTCCGCCGCGGCGGACATGCCCAGCGGGAACCCGAGCGAGGCGCCGACCCCCCACAGTGCCGCTCCCACCAGCACGAGCGGGAAGGTGGGTGCGAGGATGAAGAGCAGGATCCCGGACGCCGCGGCGACGGCGAGGATGCGCAGCACTGCGACCCGCCCGAATCGGTCGACGAGGGGCCCGCCGAACAGCCGCACGGTCGTCATCCCGATGGAGAACACCGCGAGCGAAACGGCTCCCGTGCCCTCCGCGAAGCCATGACCCTGCTCGGTGCCGAGCGCGATCCAGTCGTTCGCGCCGCCCTCGGCGAAGGACATCCCGAGCATCACCGTGCCCAGCAGGTAGGTGCGGGGTTCACGCCAGGCCTCCAGCGCGGTGTGCATCCGCTCGCGGAACGGAGGCTTGACGTGGTCCTCCGGGTCGAGGGCGGCCTCGCGCACCGGCACCTGGAAGAAGCAGACCACGGCGATCACGGCGATCAGCACACCCATGGACACCGCATGGGTCGCGACATCGATCGCGAGGTGGGCGGCGAGGGCGCCGATCCCCGCACCGATGACGGTTCCGAAGCTGAAGAAGGCGTGGAACACGGGAAGGATCGTGCGGCCCATCTGCTGCTCGATCGCGGTGGCCTCGACGTTCATCATGACGTCGACGCAGCCGTTGCCGAATCCGAACAGGGCCATGCCGATGAGGACGACGGTCACCGAGCCGAACACGGTCGCGCCGAGGCCGACGAGCGCGATGCCGATCGCGAACATGAGCATCGCCGCCAGCATGCCGCGGCGGGCACCGGTGCGCGCCATCACCGCCGGGCTCGTCGAGATGCCGATGATCGACGCGACACCCATGCCGAGCAGCAGCATCCCGACCTGCGCGTTGTCCAGCTCGAGCGCCAGTTTGATTCCCGGAACGCGCGACGCCCAGGTCGCGATCGAGAGGCCGCTCGCCAGGAAGATGGCGAAGATCGCGGCACGCCAGCGGACGAACTGCGAACGGGTCAGAGCTGCTTCCATGCCGGACAGCCTATCGAATCGATTCGACCGACGGGAACGGAAGGGAGCTATCCTCGAAGCATGAGCAGTCAGGAGACGCCGCGTCGGCCCACGATCGCCGACGTCGCACGAGAGGCGGGTGTGGCGACGTCCACCGCCTCGGTCGTCTTCAGCGGAAAGGCGAAGGTGGCCCCCGCGACCCGCGAGCGCGTGCTGGCCGCGGCCGCCGAGCTCGGCTACGCGGGACCGGACCCCCGCGCCGCCTCGCTGCGACGCGGACGCAGCGGTATCGTCGCCGTCGTCCTCGAAGGGCACCTGCGCGCGGCCTTCCTGGATCCCGTGACGACGGCCATGATGGACGGCCTCACCGACGGACTCGCCGAACTCAGCGCCGGCATCCTGCTGATGCGCGACGAACCGGGGGAGGGTACGGCGATCGCCGACGCCCCCGTCGACGCGGTCGTGCTGATCGGCTGCTCCGGACGCACCCGGTCATCCCTCGAGGTGGTCGTCGGCCGCGGACTCCCGGTCGTCGTGATCGAGGGCGACGCCGGAGAGGCGATCCCGCGCATCACGCTCGACAACGCGGCGGCCTCGGCTGACATCGCGAAGCACGTGCGCGACCTCGGCCACCGCGACGTCGCGCTGGTCACGCTCCCGCTCGACAGCGACCGGGAACGTGCGGCGGTCACGCCGGAGCGCCTCGCGCACGCGACCGTCGACGTCACGGTCCACCGGCTGGCCGGCACCCGTGAGGTGTTCCCCGACGCCCCCGCGATCTCGGCGTCCGGCAGCCTCATCGACGAGGGAGTGCTGGTCGGACGCATGCTGCTCGCCGATCCCGACACCCGGCCGACGGCGGTGCTCGCGCAGAGCGACCTGTTGGCCGTGGGTGTGATCCGTGCGGCCGAGGAGCTGGGGCTCCGCGTCCCGGAAGACCTCTCGGTCGCGGGTTTCGATGGCATCGCACTGGACGGCCTCGGCGACCTCACCCTCACGACGAGCGTGCAGCCGGCGGTCGAGAAGGGCCGTGCGGCGGGGGAGCAGGTCGCCCGCATGCTGCGAGGGGAACCGGGGATCACGCAGCATCTCACCTGCCGATTCCGCGCCGGCAGCACCACCGGCCCTGCGCCGCGCTGAGCGCCGTCCTCGGACGCGACGGCAGCCGCGGTCAGCTGCGTTGCGGTCCGAGCGGAAGCACCGTATCGCCGAGATCGAGGATGCGGTAGCGGCCGCAGTCGATCACCTCGTCGGGGATGGCCGGTGCGGGCAGGTTCCACGGGACGGTCTGCGCATCCTCCACGAGGAACGTCACCTCGCCGACGTCGAAATCGCGACGGTTCACCAGCCAGGCGTAGCCGCGCAGCTCATGATCGACCTGCACGAGCTGCGCCGGGTCGTCGAGGTGCAACTTCGGCAGGCGGACGGTCCAGAACTGGCCGGCTCCGGTGCGCCCGGAGGTGTTCACCCAGTCGGTGACGCAGGTGAGGTCGGGGTCGGCGCCTTCGGCGGCCGCAGCGAGTCGGGGGATGCTCAGGATTCCGCCGAGCGCTAGCAGCACCGCGACGACGGCCGCGAGCACGGATCGAAGGCGGAGCGGCATCCATCCCGTGCGCGGCATGGCGACGAGGGCCAGGACCGGAGCGAACACCAGCGGCTGCAGGTAGCGGGCGGCGTGGGTGCCGAGTGCGATCGCGCCGATCACCACGAGCGCGGGCATGAGCCAGGCGAGCGCGGCGACCAACCGTGAACCCTCGTCCGAGGCGCGTGCCGTGCGGACCACTGCGAGCACGAGAAGGGCGAGCACGATCAGGCAGCCGAGCACCCCCGGTGGGGTCGACAGCCGGGCGGAGACGAGCTCGGCGTAGTAGCCGATCGACTCGGGCCACCGCTCGGGCTGCGCGTAGCCGGCACCGGTGTTGGCGATCCATGCCTGAAGTGGAATGCGTCCGACGAAGCCGAGTGCTGTGCCGGCCAGAAGCACAGCGAGCAGCAGAGCCAACCGGAACCGTCGCTGTGATCGGATGGCCAGGAGTGCGAGCAGCACCGTGATCGGCACCGTCGCCCAGGCTGCATAGAGCGGATTCGATAGGGTCGAGACCGTTGCCGTGACGCCGAGAGCCGCAAGGAGACCGACGCTCATCGACTCGCGATCGAGCACTCGACGCACCAGCCCGACGGAGAGCACGACGGCGACCACCGACGCCGAGTAGTAGGTGGTCGTGAGCTGCAGCGAGGCGAGCTCGAGAGCATCGCGGGACGCCGAGAGCTCGGTCACGGCGATGACGCAGAACACGGCGAGTCCGACTAGGGACCATGCCACGGGTGCCCGGCCCTCTCTGCGTCGACCCGCCACGAGCCGAAGGGCACCGTACAGGGCGATCACGTTGATCACGGCGTTCACCGCGAGCAGCGCGTTCACGTCCAGCGGGAAGATCGCGTCGAGCGCGGCGAACACCGTGGACTCGGGGAGGAAGAGCACGCTCGACATCGCCCAGTCCATCGGTTCGCCCGAAAGCACGGAGCGCGCGAACATGGCCACGATCAGGGAATCCCCGTCGCGGAACAACAGCCCCGACCGTGCGTATGATGCGACCTGTGCGGCGGCGATCAGCGCGAGCCCGAGGGCGCCGGACCACCCGGCCAGCTCCCGCACCCAGACCCGCCGCATGCGACCACTCTCGCACGATCGTGCAACCCGCGCGCCGGGCGGACTCTTCGCCCGGGTAAACTACTCATGACACCCCCCGCCTGGCCGCAAGGCCGACGACCCCCGAGGGAGCCGCGTATATGCTGATGCTCCTCGCCGTGTTCCTGCTCGGGTCGCTGTTGATGCCCGTTCTGGTGCGCTGGCTCGGAGCTCAGGCCTTCGCCATCGCCGCCCTCGTCCCGGCTGCCGCGTTCGTGCATGCGCTGGTCATGACGCCGCAGGTGCTCGACGGCCCGGTCCCGTTCGAGTCGGTCGAGTGGATCCCGCAGCTCGGGCTGAACCTGTCCATGAACATGGATGTGCTCGGGTGGGTGCTCACTCTGATCGTCACGGGCGTCGGCGCCCTCGTGCTCCTCTACTGCCGGTGGTATTTCTACGAGGACTCGGCCGGCGTGGGCCAGTTCGCCGGGGTGCTGCTCGGCTTCGCGGGGGCGATGTACGGCCTCGTGCTCACCGACGACCTCGTCATGCTGGTCATGTTCTGGGAGGTGACGAGCATCCTCTCGTACCTCCTCATCGGTCACTACCGCCGCCGTGCGGCCAGCCGCCGTGCGGCACTGCAGGCCCTGCTCGTGACCACGCTCGGCGGGCTCGTGATGTTCGTCGGCGTCGTGATCCTCGTGGTCGACACCGGAACGTCCAGCATCCGGGAGATCCTCGAGATCGCACCGACCGGTCCTGCGGTGGATGCCGCGATCGTCATGCTCCTGATCGGCGCGATCAGCAAGTCGGCCCTGTTCCCGTTCCACTTCTGGCTTCCCGGAGCGATGGCGGCGCCCACTCCGGTGAGCGCGTATCTGCACGCCGCGGCGATGGTGAAGGCCGGCATCTATCTGATCGCGCGATTCGCTCCGATCTTCGCCTTCAGCGCTCCCTGGCGTCCGATCGTGATCACGCTCGGCATCCTGACGATGCTGATCGGCGGCATCCAGGCGCTCCGCGAGACCGACCTCAAGCGCATCCTCGCGTTCGGCACGGTCAGCCAGCTCGGCTTCTTCGCGATCGTGGTCGGATACGGCACGCAGGCGGCGGCGCTCGCCGGACTGGCGCTCGTGATCGGGCACGCCCTGTTCAAGTCGGCGCTCTTCCTGATCGTCGGCGTCATCGACCGCCAGCTGTCGACCCGTGACATCACCGAGCTCTCCGGCGTCGGGCGGCAGGCGCCGGTCATGGCGACGGCGGCATTCATCTCTGTGGCGTCGATGGCCGGTATCGCTCCGACCATCGGGTTCGTCGCCAAGGAGTCCACGCTCACGGCCCTGCTCGACGACGCCCAAGGTGGTTCCCCGTGGGGTCTGGTGGCCCTGATCGGCGTAGCGCTCGGTTCTATGCTCACCGCGGCATATGGCGCGCGCTTCCTCTGGGGAGCCTTCTGGAAGAAGCGCGACGACCAGGGCCAGCTGCCCGACACCGCCTGGCCCGATCCGCCGGTCGGATTCCTGTCGGCGCCGATCATCCTCGCGGGTGTCACCCTTGCTGCGGGCATCGGGGCTCCTGCGCTCGACACTGCTCTGCAGGGATACGCCCTCACCGCGACCCCCGGCCTCGACCACGCGGGCGAAGCCGTCGAGGGACCGGGGCATCTCGCGCTGTGGCACGGCCTCGAGCCGGCCCTGGGCATCTCGATCCTGTCGATCCTGCTCGGCATCGGGCTGTTCCTGCTCACCCGCAGAACGGGCTGGGATCGCCGACCACGCGTCCTGCCCTTCACCGCCGCCGACGCGTACTACCTGGTCATGCGCGGCATCGACCGTCTCTCAGTTCTCAGCACGACCCTCACGCAGCGCGGCTCGCTGCCGGTGTACGTCGGCACCATCTTCGTGGTCTTCGTCGCCGCCGAGGTCACGGCGCTCATCGCCAGCGACATCGACCGGTACAACCTCTCCGCCTGGCACACGCCGGCGCAGATCGTGGTCGCCCCGATCATGGCGATCGCCGGGGTCTTCGCGGTGCGGGCCCAGAAGCGCTACACGGGCGTCGTGCTCGTCTCAGTCACGGGGCTCGGGATGGTCGTCCTGTTCGCGACGAGCGGCGCACCCGACCTGGCGCTCACGCAGATCCTCGTCGAGACGGTCACCATGGTCACCTTCGCCCTGGTGCTCCGCCGCCTGCCCGCACGGATGGGCGAGCACAACGCCTCGGTGGGACGCGTTCCCCGCGCCCTCCTCGCGATCGGCGTCGGCGTGACGATGGCCTTCGTCGCGGTGGTCGCCACGCAGTCCCGCATCGCGGATCCGATCTCGGAGGTCTTCCCGCAGATCGCCTACGAGATCGGTCACGGCAAGAACGTCGTGAACGTGGCACTGGTCGACCTTCGCGGCTGGGACACGATGGGCGAGCTGTCGGTGCTCGTGCTCGCCGCGACCGGTGTGGCCTCGCTGGTGTTCGTCACGCACCGGGCCGACCTGCTCGCCGCCACCAAGAACCTGCCGAAGGCGACGCGCAAGGCCGCACGCAGCCGCCCGCTCGTCGAGACGACCGAGGGCATCCGGTTCCAGAACTCCGAGAACGAGAGCAGCCCGCGGGCGTGGCTCGTCGGCGGCCAGAAGATGAAGCCCGAGAACAGGTCGATCCTGCTCGAGGTCATCGTCCGCATCCTCTTCCACACGATCATCGTGGTGTCGATCTTCCTGCTGTTCTCCGGACACAACCTCCCGGGCGGCGGCTTCGCGGGCGGGCTCGTCGCGGGCATGGCCCTGGTCATGCGCTACATCGCCGGAGGCCGCTGGGAGCTCGGTGCCGCCGCCCCGACGGATGCCGGCCGACTTCTCGGAACCGGCCTCATCCTCGCCGTGGGCACAGCCGTCGTCCCGCTCTTCTTCGGACTCGCGCCGCTGACGAGCACGTTCTGGGAGTGGGAGATCCCCGGCATCGGGCACATGGAGTTCGTCACCTCGACCATCTTCGATGTGGGCGTGTACCTCGTCGTGATCGGGCTCGTCCTCGACGTGCTGCGCAGCCTCGGCGCCGAGGTCGACAGACAGGCGGCACTCCGCTCGACCCCCGGCCCTGAAGGCTTCCTCTCGCGCGGAAGGGGGAGCAGCTGATGGATGTCTCGCTCACCCTGATCGTCATCATGGCCATCCTCTTCGCGTGCGGCGTGTACGCGATGCTGGAGCGCAGCCTCACCCGCGTGCTGATCGGATTCCTCCTGCTCGGCAACGCCACGAACCTGCTGCTGCTGATCGTGATGGGCGTTCCGGGCAATGCGCCGTTCTTCGGCACCGAGGGCGAGATGAGCGACCCGCTCCCGCAGGCCCTCACCCTGACCGCCATCGTGATCACGTTCGCGGTCTCGGCCTTCCTCCTCGCCCTGATCTATCGCTCCTGGCAGCTCGGCCAGGCCGACACGGTCGAGGACGACGAGGCCGACATCGCGCTCCGCGAGCGCACCGACGCCGACGAAGACCTCATGGACGACGAGTCCGAGACCGACGAGGACGAGGCGACCACCGACTTCGTCGGCGTGCAGACCGCACCGATCACGGTGCTGCACATGCGCGACCACCCCGCCATCCACGACGATGCGCCGTTCGATGCGCCCACCGGCTGGGGAGACGAACACTCGTCGGGCCCCGCCGAGAGTGATTCGAGCGCCCCCGACGAACCCCACGACCGCGACGAGAACGAGGAGGGCCGCCCGTGACCTCTCTCGTTCCGCTCCTCGTGGCTCTGCCGCTCCTCGGGGCCGCAATCACGCTCGTGTTCGGCCGGAACGCGCGCCTCCAGGTCGTCGTCACCGTGGCCACGCTCGCCGCGGTCTCTGTGATCGCCGCCGTGCTCCTGGTGGTCGTCGACTCCGGAGACCCGCTCGCGGTCTCGGTCGGCGGATGGCCGGTGCCGTTCGGCATCGTGCTCTACGTCGACCGGCTCGCGGCGCTCCTGGTACTCGTCTCGAGCATCGTGCTGCTCGCGGTCCTCCTCTTCTCGATCGGCCAGGGAGCCGCAGACGGGACCGACGAGACCCCGATCTCGATCTTCAACCCCTCGTACCTGATCCTCGCGGCGGGCATCTTCAACGCGTTCATCGCGGGCGACCTGTTCAACCTCTACGTCGGCTTCGAGATCCTGCTCGTCGCCTCGTATGTGCTCATCACCCTCGGCAGCACCGAGTCCCGCATCCGAACCGGCGCCGTCTACATCGTGGTCTCGCTGGTGTCGTCGATCCTGTTCCTGGCCTCGATCGCGATGATCTACGGCGCGCTCGGCACGGTCAACATGGCTCAGATCGCCGAACGCATGTCGGAGCTGCCGCAGGAGACGCAGCTCGTGCTGCACCTGATGCTCGTGGTGGCGTTCGGCATCAAGGCCGCGATCTTCCCGGTGTCGTTCTGGCTGCCGGACTCGTATCCGACCGCCCCCGCGCCGGTCACCGCGGTGTTCGCGGGCCTGCTGACCAAGGTCGGCGTCTACGCCCTCATCCGCACCGAGACCCAGCTCTTCGCCTCGAACAGCATCGACACCCTGCTGCTGATCATCGCGCTCGCGACCATGATCGTCGGGGTGCTGGGCGCGGTCGCGCAGGCCGAGCTCAAACGAATCCTGTCGTTCACGCTCGTGAGCCATGTCGGGTACATGATCTTCGGCCTCGCGATAGCGACCCCCGCCGCGATCGGGGCGACCGTGTACTACATCGTCCACCACATCGTCGTGCAGACGACCCTGTTCCTCGCGGTCGGACTCGTGGAACGACGAGCCGGCAGCACATCGATCCTTCGGGTCAAGGGGCTGCTCAAGGTCGCACCGGTGATCGCCGTGCTCTACTTCGTGCCCGCGATCAACCTGGGTGGGCTCCCGCCCTTCTCCGGATTCATCGGCAAGTTCGCGCTCTTCGAAGCGGCAGCATCCGTCGGCACGCCGATCATGATCGTGCTGATCTTCGGCGGCATCGTCACCTCGCTGCTGACCCTGTACGCACTCATGCGCGCCTGGAACCTCGCCTTCTGGCGCGAGGAGGAGGACTCCACCGAGACCGAGGGGCGCATCTCGTACCTCGGCAACGCACCGGCCGCCGACGAGCAGCAGGAGCGTCGTCGCATCCCGAAGATCATGACGGTCGCCACGGCGGGCATGGTCGCGGTCACCGTCTCGCTCACGATCTTCGCCGGACCTCTGTACGCGCTCTGCGACCGCATCGGCGCCGCACTGCTGCAGCCGGTCAGCCTCGTGCAGCTGCAAGAGGAGGTGGGCGGATGAGACGACAGACCAAACGCCACCTCTGGCGTGACATCCGGGTGCAGCTGCCCTTCCTGGCCTGGCTCGTCGTGCTGTGGATGCTGCTGTGGGCGCAGTTCACCGTGCTGTCTTTCCTCACCGGACTCGTCGTCGCGATCTTCGTGACCCGCGTCTTCCGGCTGCCGACCGTCGAGCTCTCCGGCCGCATCAACATCGGCTACGCCGCGCTGTTCGTGGTGCAGTTCCTGTTCGCGGTGCTCAGCGGAGCCATCTCGGTGACCGTGCAGGTGTTCGACTTCCGACGCCAGCCGGGAACGGCGATCATCGCGGTGCCGCTGCGCTACGCGGACGACCTGGTCATGACGCACGTCGCCGTCGTGTCGTCGCTCATCCCCGGCTCGCTGGTGGTCGAGACCGATCGCGACAGGCGCATCCTCTACCTGCACGTGATCGGGGTCAGGAACCTCGACGACGTCGAGAAGCAGCGCGCCGGAGTTCTGCGCTGGGAGCGACGGGTCGTGCGGGCTCTCGGCGACCCCGCGCAGTACCGTGCGCTCAAGGCCGACCAGCGCGCCGGCCTGACCGGATCGACGGGAGGCGCCCGATGAACATCCTGCTGCTGCTGATCATGGTGGTCTTCGGCATCGCCGCCATCCTCACGCTGATCCGCGTCGTCCGCGGGCCGTCGATCCTCGACCGCGCCGTCGCCTCCGACGTGCTCCTCACCGAGGTCATGTGCGTGCTCGGGGCGGAGATGGCCATCAACGGGCATACCCGCAACATCCCCGTGCTCCTCATCATCGCCGCGATCGGGGTGTTCGGTTCGATATCCGTCGCCCGGTTCGTCGCGAGAAGGGACAACACGACCTCATGAACATCCTCGGTTTCATGATCCCCGATCCCGTCATCGACGTGGCCGTGCTCGTGCTCATCCTGCTCGGCGCGCTGCTGTGCCTGTCGGCCGCGGTTGGGCTGCTGCACTTCCGCGACGTGCCGTCCCGTCTGCACGCGGCGACCAAGCCGCAGGTGCTCGGGCTGCTGCTGATCTGCATCGCGATCGCCCTGTCGCAGCGGTCGATCGGCGGGATCCTGCTGGGGTTCGTGCTCGTCGCCCCCGTCGTGCTGATGCAGTTCGCTACCGCCCCGCTGTCGGCGCACATGGTCGGGCGGCAGGCATACCGCAACGGCACCATCGAACAGCGCGGTCTCGTCGTGGATGAGCTCGCCGAATCGAAGCAGACTCCTCCCGCCGCCGGCTGACTCCGTCGACTCCTGCATCCGGAACCCGCGCGGGATCAGGCAATCGCGCGGGATCAGGCAGTTCGGCGCAGAAACAGCCTGAATCGGAGAGGTTGCCTGTTCTCGCGTGAACACGCGGTGCCGCGACAACCCCGCGCGAGCACGGACCGAACCTCAGAGGCGGGCGGCGAATTCGTGGATCAGGCGGGCCGCGGGCTCGGAGTCGCTGATGAGCGTGCCGTGGCCGTGATCGGGGATGACTTCGAGCTTGGCCCCGGGGATCGCGTCGAGGATCTCCTGGCACCAGCTCATCGGGGCGAGCGGGTCGTCCTCGCCGCGCAGTACCAGCACCGGGCACTCGATGCGGACGAAGGCGTCCTCGGGCTCATGCACGACGGTGGCACGGATCTTGCGGATCAGGTGCGGGCCCCCACGGAGGTACTCCCGGGCGCCGCGCCAGATCACCAGCGGCCGCTCGCCGACCAGGTCGGTCAAGAGGTAGCGGGCCTGAGACGCGATGTTGCGCGCCGCCTTGTTCACGGTGGGTCCTGCCAGCACGACCCCTTCCACCAGCGAGGGATGCCGAGCTGCGAGTTCCGCCGCGATCTGGCTGCCCATCGAATGGCCGATCACGACCACCGGGCCCGAGTCCACGTGTCTCAGGTATGCCGCGACGAGGTCGGCGTGGCGTTCCATGGTGAACGTGCGCTCCGGCTCGGGTGCCTCGCCGAAACCGGGAAGGTCCAACGCGATCACCCGGCCGTCGAGTCGCTGCACGACGTCGAGGTAGACGCTCCGCCCCATGCCGATGCCGTGCAGCAGGAGGTAGGTGTGCGGGCCTTCGCCGAACGTCTCGGCGATCAGTGTGGCGCCGGAGTGCTCGAACTCGAGGAGCGTGACGGTGGTGCCCTTCGGGGCGAGGTAGCTGGATGGCACCCACCCACGGTATCGGAGCAACCTGCGCCGCCCCTTCAGGACGGCGCAGCGCACGGGTCAGCCGGCCGGCGACAGGATCAGCGTGTCCACCGTCGAGCCGTCCACCGCCTTCGCGGAATATGCCCACGGCTTCTGCACCCCGACGGCCCAGTCGGCGGTCTGGTCGGTGTAGTGCTCGTGGAACGCGTGACCCGAAGCACCCGTGAGGTGGTTCCAGGTCGAGGCGTCGAAGTCGGACAAGTCGATCACCATCCGCATCGACGGCACCGTCGTGGTGGCATACGAGACCCCGAGCTCCCACCCGGTCGCGTTCACCACCGACGCCCCGCCGCCCACCGGGTACGGTCCGCGGTTGAAGAGGGCCTCGATGGGCGCGATCCCCGACGTGCCGAGCGTGTCGCTGGTGAGGGTGATCGCGTGCAGGTCGCCCCAGTTCCACCGCCCAGGGACGTCACCCTGCAGGGAAACGAGTTCGTCGTAGGCCTCCTCGGCGGACAGGGCCAGCATGGCGTCCATCCCGTCGACGTCGATCTTCGGGTTGCTCCAGAGCGGATCGGCCGGGTCGTCGAGCATGTCGGCGACGACCGTGAACAGGCGTGCCTGCCCGTCGATGGGCAGTGGCTGCTCGCGCTCGCCGAAGATGTTCTGCACCAGGTTCGACCAGAGCACGTTGGCGTAGGCGGCCGCGGGCGAGGATGCCGTGTTCTGGGCGTCCCAGGGGAGGAGGAGGTCCACGGCCTCCCGCACGTCCGCCCGGCTCACGTCCACATCGGCCATGGCGGACGCCAACTGCGTGCCGATCCACATCTCGTCGTCCACCTGGATGTCACGCATGTCCTGTGCGGTCAGCGGGGCGACGGCCGCGTATCGCTCGATCAGGTGGGCGATCCGTGCGGCACGGTAACCGTAATCCCAGTCGCGGGAGAGGAAGTAGGCGTAGTCGTCGGTCACGATCGCGTTGTTCGCGGTGACGATGTATCCCGAGCTCGGGTTGTACGAGACGGGCAGTTTCTCGAACGGGATGTAGCCCGCCCAGTCGTAGCTGCTGTCCCATCCCGGCTGCGGCATCCATCCGTCGCCGGCACCGCGGATCGGGAGGCGCCCGGGTGTCTGGTAGCCGATGTTCCCCTCGGTGTCGGCGTAGATGAGGTTCTGCGCGGGTACGTCGAAGAGGGAGGCGGCGTAGCGGAAGTCGTCGAAGTCCTGCGCGGTCGAGAGGGCGAAGATCGCCGTCGCGGTCGTGCCGGGGTCGAGGGCGGTCCAGCGCAGGCTGACAGCGTATTCGGCGTCGTCCTGCCCGGCGGGCGGGGCGGCGGGCGCCTCGGTTCCTTCCGCCAGTGCCGGCTCCGGGTCATCGGCGATCGCGGTGAAGTCGTCGGTGAGCCCCGAGATGATGGGCCCGTGCACGGTCGAGCGGATCGTCAGCTCGATGTCATCGCCGCCGGCGACCTTGATCGTCTCGGTGCTCTGCTCGAGCGGGACCAGTGCCCCGTCGCGCCAGTACTCGTCGCCGACCACCCGCTCGACGTAGAGGTCGGTCACGTCGGTCGTGAGGTTGGTGAACCCCCACGCGACGTGCTGGTTGTGGCCGATCACGATGCCGGGAAGCCCGGAGAAGGAGAATCCGCCGACATCGAACGGGCAGGCATCGTTCACCGTCGAGCACTTCAGCTGCACCTGGTACCAGACCGACGGCAGCGAGGCGCCGAGGTGCGGGTCGTTCGCGAGCAGCGGCATGCCCGTCTCGGTGAGGTCGCCGGAGACGACCCAGGAGTTCGACCCGATCCCCTCGCCGACGTCCCCCACGAGTTCGCTCGCGGCTTCGATGACGCTCGAGGTCTCCTTCCACTCGATCGTGGTGGTCGCCTGCTGGATCTCGTCGCCCGGTTCGGTCGGGGTGTACGCGGCCGGCTCGGCACCGGTGTCGAGTGCGGGCACCGTCGAGATCTTCGGGACGATCACCGGGTTCTCGTCGAACGGGTACTCGGGGTAGAGCTTCGCCAGCAGCTCGCCGGTGTCGACCGCCTCATCCCCGTCATCCGTACCGGCGTTCAGCTCGGCGGCCAGGAGGGAGCGTTCGGTCTCATCCTCGATGTTGCCGCGCAGATCCCAGGCCATGGCCTTGAGCCAGGCGACCGAATCGGCGGGCTCCCACGGCTCGGGCGCGTAGTCCGGGTTCTGGATGCCGAGAACGGCATATTCGAGCGAGAGCTCCGCGCCGGATCGTGTGGCGAGGTAGGCGTTGACCCCGTCGGCGTAGGCCTCGTAGTAGCCGAGCGTGGTGTCGTCCATCGCCTCCACCTCGGCTTCGGCGACGGCGCGCCAGCCGAGTGTGCGCAGGAACGCATCGGTCGCCGCCTGGGACTCTCCGAACATCTCGGCGACCCGCCCCGCGGTGACGTGCCGGCGGAAGTCCATCTCGAAGAACCGGTCCTGGGCGTGCACGAAGCCCTCCGCGTAGAACAGGTCGTCGGTCGAGTCCGCGGTGATCGTCGGGATGCCGCGGTCGTCACGCTGCACCGTGACCTCGGCTTTCAGACCGTCGAGCTCGATGGCGCCCGAGGTCTGCGGGAACGACCGCTGGATCGTCCAGGTCACGAAGAACGCGGCAGCGACGGCGATCACGATGATCCCGGCCACCACGAGGAACGCGATACGTCCGATGCGAACGCCCAGTGAGGGGCGAGAAGGTACGGCGGACTCCTGCGAATCGGTCATCATCGTCGAGAACTCTTTCGGGTAGACAGGTGGAACTCAGTCCCACCGAGCCCCAGTGCGCGTTTCAGGGTCGCGCCCTCGCATCATATCGGCCAGAGCGCTCGCCGCGAGTGTCCCGGGCAAGCGCTCGGTGGATCATCCGATGAGGCCGGGCCGCAGGAACTGGAGAGACCGCGGAGCTGTTCGGTTCCCATTCAGGTGAATGTGTTATGTTACCCGTTGCGCTACGCGCGACAAGGGGGCGATGCGGAGGCTCGGCGCGAGAGCGTCGGGGCCGCCGTTATCGGCCGCATCGAGTGGTGGGGGAACCACGGTGGTCGAAGGAGGGTGTGATTTGTTGGGCATGGATGGTGCGCTGGAACGGCGCTCGGTGAGTGAAGACGTCTATCACCGGCTGCGGGACGCGATCGTCAGCGGCGAGCTGCGGCCGGGCGAACGGATTCGCGACTACGAACTCGCGGCGGATCTCGGGACATCGAAGACGCCCGTGCGGCACGCGCTGGCACGGCTCGCCGAAGGGGGACTCGTCGAGATGCAGCGCAACCGCTACACGCGGGTGGCGCCTCTCGACCTCGACCAGATCCGAGACGCGATCGCCCTCTTCGGCGACATCTGGATCGGCTCGGTACGCCACGCGATGCCGCTGATCCAGGCCGACGACGTCACGTATCTCGTCGACCTCACCGAAGACATGTCCGCCGCGATCCTGGATCAGGATGTCCTCGAGTTCGGGGGAGCGCTGCGCGCCATCACGATCGGCTTCGCGCGCATCGAGGGCAACTCCACGCGCGTGAACGTCATCGAGTTCCTCGGGCCGCAGATCCGCCGCTTCTCGCAGCACGCGCGCGGCACGTTCGACTGGGCGGCGGTCGAAGAGTCCACCAACGCCATCCGCGAGGCCGTTCGCCAGCGCGACGCCGGCGCCACCCGCGCGGCCATCGTGACGCTCTTCGACTCGGTGCTGCCGAGCATCATCGACCGTACCGAGGAGCTCGACCGCACCGAGGAGCTCGACCGCGCCGAGGAGCTCGACCGCGCCGACGAGCGGCGCTGACCGAGTCGATCACAGCGGGGAGTGTGGCCGCGTCGGCAACCCTCAGGCCACGCGCGGCCATCCGCCGTCGCACGCGGCGCGTGCGACGGATGAGCGACGTCAGTCGGTGCCGGAATCGAAGGCCGCGCCCTCGGACACGGTGTCGACCGCGTCCGCCAGGCTCTCGTCGGCCTCGGAGATGGAGCCGTGGACCGACTCGGTGATCTCGGCGGACTCGCCCGCTGTCACGCGACCGACCAGCTCCCCGGTCGCGCCGCCCACGAGGCCGAGCCCCGCGTACTGCTCGAGGCGGGCACGGGAGTCGGCGATGTCGAGGTTGCGCATGGTCAGCTGACCGATGCGGTCGACCGGACCGAAGGCGGCGTCGCCGACACGCTCCATCGAGAGCTTCTCGGGGCCGTACGACAGGTTCGGCGAGACCGTGTCGAGGATGGTCCAGTCGTCGCCGCGGCGCAGACGGATCGTCACGGTGCCCGAGATCGTCAAGCCGACCCAGCGCTGGATCGACTCGCGCAGCATGAGCGACTGGGGCTCGAGCCAGCGGCCCTCGTACATCAGGCGTCCGAGGCGGCGACCCTGCTCGTGGTAGGTCGCGAGGGTGTCTTCGTTCAGGATGCCGTTGACCAGGCGCTCGTAGGCGATGAACAGCAGCGACATGGCCGGAGCCTCGTAGATGCCGCGCGACTTCGCCTCGATGATGCGGTTCTCGATCTGGTCGCTCATGCCGAGGCCGTGGCGTCCGCCGATCGTGTTCGCCTCCATGACGAGGGCCACCGGGTCGCTGTACTCCACGCCGTTGATCGCCACGGGGCGGCCGCCCTCGAACGTGACGGAGACGTCTTCGGTCTCGATCGCGACCGACGGGTCCCAGAACTTCACGCCCATGATCGGGTCGACGGTCTCGAGCGAGACGTCGAGGTGCTCGAGGGTCTTCGCCTCGTGCGTCGCGCCCCAGATGTTCGCGTCGGTCGAGTAGGCCTTCTCAGCGGAGTCGCGGTAGGGGAAGTCACGGGCGACGAGCCAGTCGCTCATCTCCTTGCGGCCGCCGAGCTCGGTGACGAAGTCGGCGTCGAGCCACGGCTTGTAGATGCGCAGACGTGGGTTGGCGAGCAGGCCGTAGCGGTAGAACCGCTCGATGTCGTTGCCCTTGTAGGTGGAGCCGTCGCCCCAGATGTCGACGCCGTCCTCCTTCATGGCGCGCACCAGGAGCGTGCCGGTGACCGCGCGGCCGAGGGGGGTGGTGTTGAAGTACGTCTTGCCGCCGGAGCGGATGTGGAAGGCGCCGCAGGAGAGGGCGACCAGGCCCTCTTCGACCAGCGCGGTCTTGCAGTCGATCAGGCGCGAGGCTTCGGCGCCGTACTCCAGCGCGCGGCCCGGGATCGACGCGATGTCGTCTTCGTCGTACTGTCCGAGGTCGCCGGTGTAGGTGAAGGGCACCGCGCCCTTCTCGCGCATCCACGCGACGGCGACGGAGGTGTCGAGTCCTCCGGAGAAGGCGATGCCGACGCGCTCGCCGACGGGCAGGGACTGGAGGACCTTGGACATGCTTTCCAGTCTATCCGCGACCGGCGTGTCGCCCCGTGCCGCGTGACGGCGGAGAACCCCCGCTTCAGACGCGTAGGGTTTCGACCCGCGACGCGGCATGCGAGGCGGCCGTGGTGCTGATGCGGAGATCAGCGTTGGTCAGCAAGTCGGAGCTCTCGGACCTCGTCCGGGGTGAGGGTCGGTCCGCCCGTGATGACGAGATGGCCGCCCCTCTCGAAGGAGTTGTCCAGGGCGTTCATCTCGATACGGATGCCGTTGCCGTCGAGGACCAGCTCAACAGGGCCGGGGACCAGTCCGACGCATTCGCGCAGAGCGGCGGGAATGACGATCCGTCCCGACTTATCCATGTGTGCCTTCATGTCATCACGATGGCATGCGCCCGCGGACGGGCGCCATGTCCTTCGGACGATTCCTGTGCTTCATATCAGCGGCTCGCGTGCAGAGTGCGCGGTGGCGTTGGTCACACCGAATGCCGACTACTCCGACTGGGCGACATCTTCGTGGCGTGCCGTGCGCAGCGGGGAGAACAGGACGATCAGCGCGGCGACCGCGAAGACCACCACGGCTACCGCGATCGTCGCGCGGTAGCCGAACGCGGTGGCGACGCCGCCGGCGACCAGCGCGCCGACGAGGAAGGCGACGCGGTTGACCGTGCGGATCGACGCGTTCAGCCGCCCCTGCATGTGGTCGGGGGCCGCGGCCTGCCGGTAGCCCATCTCGTTGGGATCCTCCAGGCCCATGCCCAACCCGAACAGGAGTTGCCCGATTCCGAGGGGAATGGCGACGATGGCGAGAGAGGCGATGTCCGAGAGGGGGAGCACGACGATGGCGGTCCAGGCGACCGCCGACAGGATGCGTCCGGTGAGCACGGCGCCGCCGACGCCGAAACGTCTCCCCGCCACAGGGGCGAGGAGGGCTCCGATGAATCCGCCGACGCCGCCCATCGCCAGGACGATGCCGAACACCAGCGGATTCAGTTCGAGTTCCCTCAACGCATAGGGGGCGAATGCGGTCAGCGCGATGCTGTTGCCGAGGAACCACACATTCACCGACGCCGCCATCGGCGCGAGGGTGCGATGGGAGTAGGTCCAGCGCAGGCCCTCCATGATGTCGTGCCCGAGGTGGCGACCGTCCGTCCGGCGTCGCGCCTTCACCTCCTCGACGCGGATCCGACTCAGCAGGACCGCGCTCACGAGATACGCGACCGCATCGATGAGGATGGCGAACGGAGCCCCGAACCAGCCGACGAGGGCACCGCCGATCGCCGGGCCGGTGGTCTGGGCGACGGTGCCCGCCTGTCCGAGGCGCGCATTCGCCGCGACGAGCTGGTGTCGTGGCACCAGTCGGGGGAGCATCGGCTGCGCGGCCGAGTCCGCGATGAGGGTCAGCGCCCCGTAGAGCAGGAACAGGGCGCCGAACGACCAGACGGTCAGAGTCCCCGTGAGCCACAGCACCGGCACGAGCGCCAGCATCAGCGCGCGACCGATGCTCGCGAAGACCATAGCGGGCTTGCGTCGCCATCGGTCCATCAGAGCGCCGACCACCAGGCCGAAGAGCAGGTACGGCACGACGTTGGCCGCATTGAGCAGGCCGATCTCGAACGGCGTGGCGTCCAGTGTCGTCACGATCAGGACCTGGAACGCGATCGCGGTCACCGCCCCGGTGAACGCGCCGAGAGTGGACGACGACCAGAAGAGGGCGAACGCGGGGACGCGCAGGATCTCTGTCGGTCTGTCGCTCATACCGCCCCGCTCCGTCGCCCCCCGCTGCTGTCATCCTATTCACCGCGTTCTCCCCTGGAGCGTCGAGCCGGGAGACGCCGGACGAAGTGGGAGAGTAGGCCCCAACGGAGGTGCAGCATGGGCGAAGCAGTGCTGTGGGGCGTGGTCGCGGCGGCGCCGCTGTTCGTCGGAGCGGTGCTCGCCCTGCTCCGGAAGTGGCCGCCGCGGTGGCTCGGCATCGTCCTCGGGTTCGGTGCCGGCGCCCTCATGGCCTCGATCGCGTTCGAGCTCTGGGAAGAGGGACTCGACCTCGCCGGCCCCGTCCCGCTGGTGATCGGCGTCGCGGCAGGCGCCATCAGCTACTACATCGCCGACCGCATCCTCGATGCCCGCGCGGCGAAGACCAAGTCGCAGGCGGGTGGCGGCCAGCTTGCCGTCGGCGCCCTGCTCGACGGCATCCCCGAGCAGCTCGTGCTCGGCATCGGCCTGGCATCAGGCGAGCCGGTGAGCATCGCGCTCGTGGTGGCCATCCTCGTATCCAACCTGCCCGAGTCGATCGGGTCGGCCGCCGACCTGCTCGAGGGCGGCATGGCCAGATCCCGGGTGCTGCTGCTCTGGGCAGGAGCGGCCGTGATCTGTGCGGCGGCGACGGTGGCGGGATTCGCGCTGGCGAGTGTGACCGGCGACGCCTTCCGATCCGCATCGAGCGGGTTCGCGGCGGGAGCGCTGCTGGTGATGCTCGTCGACTCGATGATCCCCGAGGCCCAGTCCAAGGCGGAGGAATCGACGGGGCTCGCCACCGTGCTGGGCTTCGCGCTCGCCGCAGGGCTGGCTTTGGCGTGAGAGTGCGCGCGACGGCAGTCCCCGCCGCCGCGACTCAGATCTTTCCGTGCGTCGAATCCCGTCGCACGCTGCGACCGGAGATGCTCTCGATGCGCAGGACCAGAGGAAGACTCCGATCCTCACCAGCCCAGGGGTGGACGCGCGCGGCGACGGCGGCGGCATCGCCTTCCGGCGCGCGGGAGAGGCTGCCGTGCACGAGCACGCTCCACGCCGTGCTCCCGAGCGGATCGTGGTAATCGACCTCGAACGAGACGTCGACCGTCTCGCGTGTCAGATCGGCCAGCGGGCCATCGGGCGACGTTCGCAGAAACAGATCGTGTCCGGAGACGGCGAAGTTCACGGGATGGATCTGCACACGTCCGTCGTGGACGAAGCCGATGCGTCCTATCGTGGTCGTGCTCAACAGATCGTAGGACTGCTGTTCATCGAGTTCTCGGATCATGCGCGTTCCTTCCCTCTGCAGCCAGTGTAGTCAGCGCTCCGGAGGCCTTCGGACGAGGCGCTTCGTCGATCGCGACCCCGCCACCCGGCGGACGGGAAGCGCCGGATACGCCTCGACTGGCGGGTTATCCTCGGGGGCGACGTGCACGAGGCTGGCCGGACGCCGCTTCTTCGGCGGCCGAGGACAAAGGAGTTCTGATGACTGACACGACCCTGGCACGCCCGCCCTTCGACCCCGAACTCGAAGCCGCACTCGCCCTCGTCGGCGACCAGCTGCCGTCCACTCTCACGCCGGAGATGATCCCGCTCCTGCGCCAGTCCCCGGTCAGTGGCGAGGACGAGATCTTCGCCGCGCTCGCCGAGCGCGGGTTCACCTATCGCGACGTGACGATCCCCGGGCACGGGGGTGACGAGATCGTCGTCTCCGTGATCGAGAAGGAAGGACGGACGGGCACCGGCCCCGGGTTCTTCCACACCCACGGCGGCGGCATGATCATCGGCAATCGCTGGCTCGGGGTCGTCGGCTTCCTCGATTGGGCTGAGCGCTTCAACGGTGTGATCGTCACGGTCGAATACCGGCTGGCTCCCGAGTTCCCCGATCCCTACCCGGTGGAGGACTGCTATTCCGCGCTGCTGTGGACGGCCGAGAATGCGGGGGAGCTCGGCATCGACCTGTCGCGACTGATGATCGGCGGCGGCAGCGCGGGCGGCGGTCTGGCTGCCGGCACCGCGCTGCTGGCCCGCGACCGGAGGGGCCCGGAACTGATCGGGCAACTGCTCATCTACCCGATGCTCGACGATCGCGACGAGTCGGTCTCGACCCGACAGATCGACGGCATCGGCGTCTGGGACCGCGGATCGAACGTCACCGGGTGGACGGCGCTCCTGGGCGACCGCAAGGGCACCGACGACGTCTCGATCTATGCCGCCCCGGCCCGCGCCACCGACCTCAGTGGTCTGCCGCCGGCGTTCATCGACTGCGGCAGCGCCGAAGTGTTCCGTGATGAGGACGTCGCCTACGCCACCAAGCTCTGGGAGGCTGGAGTCCAGGCCGAGCTGCACGTCTGGGCCGGCGGCTTCCACGGCTTCGACATGTTCGCTCCGCACGCTGCCGTCGCACAGGCCATGCTCGCTGCGCGCGACAACTGGGTGAGCCGACTGCTCTCCTGAGCCCCAACTGCCCTGCCCGGTTTCCTCCCCTCGCACTTTCTGTCGGTTTCTGGGTCTCAGAACGACGGAAAGTGCGACGGGAACCCGGAGGGGAGGACGCCGTAGGGTGGAATCCCCGCGCGATGGAGCCCGACATGCAAGATCTGCTGGGGCGGCTCACCGCCCTCGACCCGGATGCCAGCGAGACGCTCAAGGTCGTCACCTATTTCGACGCCCTCGTCGCCCGATCGGTCGGCGTGGAGAGCATGCTGCGCGGTGCCGCGGTGCTCAGCGGCGCAACGGTCGGCCAGCGCGACGGCCGACAGATCGTACGCGTGCGTGCCGATGGGGTGCGCATCGATCCGGTCGAGCCCTCGCATGCCTGGCCCGTGCGGGAGAGCGGACCGGGAGCGATCGCGTGGATCGAGCGTGACGGCGCTGCGCACACCAACGACGCGATGATCCTGGAACGTCTCAGCCTCGCCCTCGGCATCATCCGGGCTCGTCGCTCGGTCGGCCCGGAGAGCGCGGTCGAGCTCGCGATCAGTTCATATGCGGGAGCCGACGAGCGGGCTGCTGCTCTGCCGCGGCTCCGGCTCGGCGCGAGTGTGCTGCGGTTGGTCGCCTCGCCGCCCGATCCCGCGCCCCTGCCGCAGCATCCGTCGGCCGTGGTCGCCACCCGGCACGGCCTGACCCGGGCCACCATCCTGGATGCGCAGACGGAGGCGGTGAGCGCATGGCCCGACGGCGAAGGGCTGCGACTCGGCCTCGGAACCGCGGGACCGGGGGAGCAGCTTCCCCGGTCGTGGTCCTCCGCACTCGTGGCTGTCCGGCTGACCAGCCCGGCCGAACCGGTCGTCGACGCCGCCGACCTCGGCGCCCTTCTGCTCGTCGCGGAGGCCGCCGAGCAGGCACCGCTCCATCCGGATGCCGCTGCGCTCGCCGCCCTCGACGACCGCGGCCGCGAGCTGCTCGACGCCGTCGCCGAGGAGCAGAGCGTGCGGGCCGCCGCCGTGCGCCTCGGTCGGCATCACTCGAGCGTGCAGGAGCGTTTGACGGCGCTCGTCGATGGCCTCGGCTACGACCCGCGCACACCTCGAGGGCACGCGCGGTATGTGCTCGCCCGGATGCTGCTGACGCTCGGGTCCTGAGCGGTTCGCCTCAGTTGAGCGCCGACGTCAGGCGGAAGACCCCGTCGAGGAACGTCGACTTCGCGGGCTCGCGCAACCACTCCTCGAGGGTCAATTCACGCCCCGCGGCGCGGTACTTCTGCTCGACCGCGCGCATCTGAGCCACGAAGGACTCTCCGCGCACCAGCAGCGACATCTCCGAGTTCAGGCTGAACGAACGGATGTCCATGTTGCTCGAGCCGATCACCGCGACGTCGTCGTCGATCGAGAAGTGCTTGGCGTGCAGGATGTACGGCGCCGGGTAGAGGAAGATGCGCACTCCCGCGCGCAGCAGCGTCTCGTAGTAGGAGCGCTGAGCGTGATAGACCATCCCCTGGTCGCCGAGTTCCGAGACGAAGAGCTGCACGTCGAGTCCACGCTGGCACGCTGTGGTGATCGCGTAGATCATGGCCTCGTCGGGTACGAAGTACGGGCTGGTGAGGATGACCTTCTCGGTGGCGCCGTGGATGAGGGAGAGGAACATCCGCAGATTGTTCTCGGTGCCGTACGCCGGACCGCTCGGCACCATCTGGCAGTGCAGGTCCGCGCCCGTGGGCGTCGGAACGGCGGATGCCGGAACCCGCTCGACGGCCGACAGATCCTCGCCGGTCTCGATCACCCAGTCGGAGAGGAAGACGGCGTCGACCTGCGCGACGACCGGGCCTTCGACCCGCGCGATCAGTTCCTGCCACATCAGCCCGCGCTTGATGTTCTTCTCGGCGTTGTAGTCGCGCGAGATGAGGTTCTGGGAGCCGACGAAGCCGACCCTCCCGTCGACGACGACGAGTTTGCGGTGGTTGCGCAGATCGGGGCGCTGGTACTGCCCCTTGAACGGCCGCACCGGCAGCATCCACGACCAGATCACACCGATCCGGTCGAGCTCGGCAAAGGTCTCCTCGGACTTCGGGATCTTGCGTGACGCGATGTAGTCGGCCAGCAATCGCACGGTGACCCCGCGCGCGACTGCTCTCTCCATCGCCGTGAAGAACCCGTGGGTGGTGGCGTCTCGTGCGGCGATGTAGAACTCGACGTGCACGTATCGCTCGGCCGTGTCGATCGCGGCGGCCATGGCATCGATCGACCCCTGATAGTCGTCGATCAGTTCAGCCGACGAATCGCCGACCACCGGCAGCCCCGTGAGCGCATGATTCTGCTGAGCGACGCGTTGGAGCCAGCGCGGGGCCCCCGCGTCCGGGTTGTCGACGGCTTCGGCGGCGATCATCTCGGTGACGCGCTGTTGCTCTTCCCGGCGCTTCCTCGGCAGCCGGAAGTTGCCGATCAGCAGGTAGAGACCCATGCCGACGAACGGCACCAGGAACACCAGCAGCAGCCATGCCATCGCCGCGGTGGGCTTGCGGCCGCGCGGGATGTAGATGAGTGCGACCACATTGATGGCGAGGGCCGCGAGGGCCAGGATCGTCCAGATCAGGTTCGCGGAGACGAGCGCGTCCATGCATCCTCCTTCGAGGTGATGCCTGAGTGTGACACGCGGTGCAGGGGGTGTGGGTGCGAGGCTCATCCTGCGCGGGTGGGGCGCTCGTGGCGGTGCGGATGCCGCGCGCGATCACTCGAAGCCCGGGTACTCCTGCAGCTTCGTCTCGAACTCGTCGCGGTCGGCCTCGCCGAGCACGCCGCTGGCGATCACGACGAGCTGCAGACCTTCGAGTGGTTCCCCGGTACGGGCGCTCTGCGCTTCGCGCGCGGCGAGGAAGCCGCCGTCCTGGTCGTTCGACAGGTCGTAGATGTTGGCGTAGAACCGCATCGGATCGGGGTAGTTCTCGGTGTAGTACTCCCACGTGTGCTGCGTGCGGGGATCGTCGCTGCCGTAGAGCTTGGCGATCATCGACGGGTCGATGCCCGACCCCGTGGGGTCGTTGAAGGAGTAGAGGTTCCACAACCCGTGCTGCACGACCACCTCGTCGATCGCGGCCATCACCTGCTGCTTGCGTGCGTATCCCTGCACGGGCTGCTCGGTCGCCCACGCCGCCGAGGTGTACTCCACGAGCATCGACTCGCCGCCGTAGCCGTTGCGCTCGGGGCGCAGGTCCTCATCACCCACGGCGACCCACGTGTATCCGAACTCCTGCGTGAGCCGAGTGCGGATGTCGGCGAAGAGCTCCTCGGACTGCGCCCGCACCTCCTCGAGGGACTGCTGCGACAGGGTCTCCCGCGGATCGGTGCCCTTGATCCCGGGGTACCCCTCGGCGTGCTTCTGATCGGCGGTCTTGGCGCCCTGGTAGCTGCCGGCAGCCGAGGTCTGCAGGGCGCTCATGCCGCCGACCGTGGCGACGTTGAACAGGACGGTCACGATCAGGGCGATCGCCCCCAGCTTGCGCGCCTGCGGCGAGAACAGTGCGGCGACGACCACGGCGACGACCACGAGCTGCGCCGTGAGCATCGTGACGCCGTAGAGGAGGTCGGTGCCGCCGGCGATCAGCGTGCCGAGCAGGGTCAGTGCGAAGAGGACGGCGACGGCGAGGGCGATCCAGCCGAGGGCGCTCGCGGAGGGCTGGGGTTCGTCTGCGGACGGCATCGGGGCGACGGTGGGCGCCGGAGCGGGTGCGAACGCTTCACGTCGCGCACCGCGATATCCGCCGGGCGGAGGGACGGGGGGAGCCCCCTCGGTGCCTGCCAGGTAGCGCGCTCGCTGCTGCTCCGGATCCATCACCACGGCTTGTCCGTTCCCGTGCCGCCGGGATCGTCGCCCTGCTGCTGATCCCGCTCCTGCGTGCCCTGTTCGAGCTTGCCCTCGAGCTCGTCCAGCTTGCCCTCGGAGGGCTGTTCGTCTTCGCCGGGCTGCTGCTCGGGTTCCTGCGGCTCCTGCTGCTGCTCCTGCTGCTTCTGCTTGAGGCGATCCTCGGTGCCGTCGAGGGTGCCCGACATGTCGCGCTGCGGGTCGGAGGACTGCTGCTGTGCCTCTTCGCTGTGGCACTCGTCCGGAGTCTCCACCGTGATGGTCAGCGCCTCGCCGTAGAACTCGGCTGCGGCGGCACCGTCGCCGTCGGCACGCGCGGCGTCGCCCATGCGCTCGACGACGAGTGCGAGGTTGATGCGCACTCCGCAGACCTCGAGTCCGGTCGCGAGGTCGAGTGCCTCTTCGAGCTCGGTCCGGGCTTCGGGCAGCTGTTCGGCCGCGCCGAGGGCGGTCCCGATGTTGAACGGCGCCTTGTACGGCTCGAACCAGTTGAGGAAGTCCTGTCCGCGTGCTGATGCTTCGGATCCGGCGAAGTCGTCGACCACGTAGGCGGTGATCGCCTGGTGTGCGAACGCGTACATGCTCAGCAGCTTTCCCACGAAGAGCAGGGCGGCGAGGGTGAGCGGGATGGTCCCGATCGCGACCCAGCGTCGGATGCTGCGGCGGCGACGGTTCGAGCGCAGCACGGCGGCGGCCGACTCGTTCGGAAGGGAAGACCCGGTCGCTTCGGCGGCGGGGCGTGTCGAAGCGTACGTCACGCTTCACCTCCTCGCCGCCGGCCCCTGTGCGGCGACAGACGAGCGGTCCTCGAATCGGCACGGGAAGCGCTGAACATCCTATCCGTCGAAGCTCTGCCGCTTGCCCGCCCGGCGACCGGACCGCCGACCAGCGAGCACGGCGATTCGTGGCCGTCAGTCGTCGGGAGTCGGCGGGATGGAGCGGAGGATGTCCGCTCCATCCCGCCGTCAATCGGCGATCGTGTCTAGCGTGCGCGCCGCAGTTCGAATGCGCGCTGATCCGCGGTGGCGGTCGCAGCGCAGTCGCTCTGGACGTAGTTCGCACCCTCTGCCGTGCTACCGCCGAGCAGTGTGAGGCACTTGCCGGAGTGGGAGGCGGCGAGCTGACTGTAGCCGTCACCGGCGTCTTTGAGGCTCCACAGGAAGTTGGCGGTGTCGGCACAGCTCCACTGCAGAACCTGCGCGTTTCCCGACAGGACCTTGCTCAGGGAAACCGCGAGGCACGCCCCGGTGTCGACGTTCTTCAGCTGGACCTTGCCGTACGGTTTCGGGACGATGGTCCACTGCTGGGATGCGGCTCCCGTGATGGTCTGCTGGACCGTGGGGGCGGCGGTGCCGGAGACTCCGACGGCCTTGCCGCTGACCTTCGAGACCAGCGCGACGGTCCCGGCGGGGCGCAGGAGGAACCTGAGGTAGTCCGCGCCGGTGGTCGCACCGCAGTCGCTCTGGACGAAGTTCGCACCTTCCGCGGTGCCGCCGCCGAGCCGGAGGCACTTGCCGGAGTGGGAGGCGGCGAGCTGACCGTAGCCGTTGCCGGCGTCTTTGAGGCTCCACAGGAAGTTGGCGGTGTCGGCACAGCTCCACTGCAGCACCTGCGCGTTTCCCGACAGGACCTTGCTCAGGGAAACCGCGAGGCAGGCGCCGGTTTCGACGTTCTTCAGCTGGAATCTTCCGTTCGGCTTCGGAATGGTGGTCCACTGCTGGGATGCGGCTCCCGTGATGGTCTGCTGGACCGCGGGGGCGGCGGTGCCGGAGACTCCGACGGCCTTACCGCTGACCTTCGAGACCAGCGCGACGGTGCCGGTCGGCGGTGCGGTCCAGGCGGCGCCGCTCGTGGCGGTGTTGCCGGCGGCGTCCTTCGCGACGACTGTGTACTGCGGGAGCGGACCGCTCGGAGCCGTCGTGTCGGTCAGCGTGAGGTCCGGTCGGTTCCACCAAGTCGCATCGGCCGTCCTGGTCGCTACGGGCGTCGAGGTGCCCGAACGGTAGAGCCCATATGTCAGCGTGAGATCGTCACGGTCCCAGTTCGCGGGAATCTTGACCATGACGCGCTTCGGATCGTCGGTGGTCCGTGTTGCGGAGCCGACCCAGGCATCGCCGGAGAGGCGTGGCTTGTCCTTCGCTCCCCCGGGAGGGGTCGTGGAGAAGCGGACGAGCCCTTCGAACTGGCCGTTGTTGACGGAGCGGAACTCGCCGCCGATGGAGATCATGTTCCCGGTGCCGGTGATCGACAGGCCGGCCTGGCCCATGCCCGTGGTCTGACCCACGGCCCAGTCCGGGGTCCAGGCATACGCGGAGGGAGCGGGTGTGCCCGCCCAGTCCTTGTACTTGGGAGCAGCAGGCTGGTGGCCCAGCGTTCCCCGCGCATCTGCCGTGAATGCCTCGGAATACCGGTGCGTACGCGGCGTCTGCTCCGGGTGCAGGCCCGTGGTCTCGCACGCGTGGGTGTGGCTGGTCGTGTAGACGACCTCGCCGGTGGAATAGACGCCGTAGTGGTCACCGAGGCAGTCCGCGATCCAGCGGATCTTGCCGGTGCCGGCTTCAGCAGCGAACGTGCCTTCGAGATTGACGGTTTCGCCCGTGCCGAAGGCCCATGAGGTGCCGTAAACACCCGTGGCGTCGGTGGCGAGGCCGAAGATCCCGGCCTGCCCCGCCGATGTCGAGGTCTGCCCGTTCTTCACCGTGGCGGGTATCTGCCAGGCGGTGTCGACGGTGCCGGTGGTCTTGTCGACGGCGCCGATGCCTCGCAGCGCGGTGTTCCCGCTGATCTGCGTGAAGCGTCCGCCGATGATCGTGTCGGCCCCGGCGGGGTCCATCACCAGCGCGTCGACCTGCAGGTCGGTCTGGGGTGCCCATTTCAACAGCGCGCCGTTGGAGGCATCGAATGCGGCGAGATTCTTCCGCGCGGTGCCGTTGCCCTGCGTGAACAGACCGCCGGCGTAGACCGACGATCCCGATGTCGTGAGGGCGTAGACGCCCGATCCGCCGATCGACGGGATGAAGCCGGGAGCCAGTTCGCCGGTTGCGGCGTCGAGGGCCGCGATGTTCCACCGGTCCTTGCCGTTGACCGAGTTGAACGAGCCGCCGATGTAGATCCGCTTGCCGTCGGGCGAGGCGGCGACGGCTTTGATCACTCCGTTGACCTTGGGTGCGAAGGGCAGCAGAGCACCGGTCTCGATGTCGTAGGCGAGCACGTTCGAGCGTGCGGTGAGGGCGGTGCCGGGTGCGGCTTTCGGTTCCCGGGCGTTGTCGAACTTGCCGACGGCGTAGACCGTGGAGCCGATAGTCGTCTGCGCCCACACGTAGCCGTTGTCGATCTGGACGGTCGGAATCGGATCCGACGTCACGACGTTCTCGTCCCGTTGCAGCAGAGGCGGCGGTGACGCCGGCTCGTCCGCCGCCACCGCCGCTCCGCTGCCGAAAGAGACCAGGCCGCTGACGACCAGGACACCGACGACGGCGCCGATGGCCGTCTTTCGGGCGCGCTTCAGCGCAGAGTTGTTCCCCATGATTTTGATTCCCCAGTGATCTGATGCCGACCTTCAGGCCGACATGACATCGCCGCGCGCTCCTGACCGAGACGGCTTCCCCACGAGTCCGGACTCAGTCGGTTCGCATCGACGAACCCCCATGTCGGAGCACGATAGCTCTCGACATGTAAAATAATAGCATATGGGACGCGAGTGCGTCTACGGGCTCGTCCCGGACTCCCGACTAGCCCGGCGCATTCGCGGCGATGACGCCGCTCGAGACGGTGTTGCCATCGCCGTCCTTCGCCACCACCGTGTACTCCGCCGGTGTGTCGCTCGTCGCTGTCGGGTCCACGAGGGTGATCGTCGATCGGTTCCACCACGTCGCGTCGGCGGTCGTCGTGGCCACCGGCGTCGAGCTGCCCGCGCGGTGGAGCTCGTACGTGAGTGTCAGGTCGTCTCGATCCCAGTTGGCGGGGATGGTGACGGTGACGCCATGGGTGCCTGCGGCGTTCGGCGCCACGGTTCCCGTCCAGGTGTCTCCGGAGAGCGCGGCTTGTCCTTCGCCCCGCCCGGAGGTTGCGTGGAGAAGCGGACGATGCCTTCGAACCGGCCGTTGTTGACCGAGCGGAACTCGCCACCGATGGAGATCATGTTCCCGGCACCCGTGATCGACAGACCCGCCTGACCCAGTCCGGAGGTCACGCCGACGGCCCAGTCCGGAGACCAGTTGTATGCGGACGGCGCCGGGGTCCCTGCCCAGTCCTTGTACTTGACGTTGGGCTGGTGCCCCAGAGTGCCCCTGGCGTCGGCAGTGAATGCTTCGGCGTAACGGTGCGTGAGCTGCTGCTGCTCCGGGTGCAGGCCGACGGTGCCGCAGGCGTGGGTGTGGCTGGTCGTGTAGACGACCTTGCCTGTGGAGTAGACGCCGTAGTGGTCGCCGAGGCAGTCGGCGATCCAGCGGACCTTGCCGGTGCCGGCCTCGGCCGCGAACGTGCCTTCGAGGTTTCCGACATCGGTACCCCCGTATACCCAGCCGGTGCCGTACACGCCGGTGGCATCGGCCG
Source organism: Microbacterium sp. GQ128 (assembly GCF_059758615.1). Classification (NCBI taxonomy): domain Bacteria; kingdom Bacillati; phylum Actinomycetota; class Actinomycetes; order Micrococcales; family Microbacteriaceae; genus Microbacterium; species Microbacterium sp. GQ128. The sequence continues at coordinate 226,456 of NZ_JCAXDY010000002.1, read as the reverse complement.
TGAGCGCGAAGATTCCGGCCTTGCCTGAGGCGGTGCCGCTGTTCGATCCGTTCTTGATCGAGTCGGATGCCAGCCAGGCGGTGTCCACGGCGCCGGTGGTCTTATCCACGGCACCGAGTCCCCTCATCGTGGTGTCGCCGCTCACCTGCGAGAAGCGTCCGCCGATGATCGTGTCAGCCCCAGCGGGATCCATCACCATCGCGTCGACCTGCAGATCAGTCGTCGGCGCCCAGGGCAGCAGAACGCCATCGGACGCATTGAACGCGGTGAGGTTCTTCCGCGCGGTGCCGTTGGCCTGCGTGAACAGACCGCCGGCGTAGACGCTGGTGCCCGAGGTCGCCAGGGCGTATACGCCCGTTCCACCGATCGACGGGGCGAACCCCGGCACCAGTTCGCCCGTCGCGGCGTCGAGGGCGGCGATGTTCCAACGGTCTTTGCCGTTGACGGAGTTGAACGAGCCGCCGATGTAGATGCGGCTGCCGTCGGGTGAGGGGGCGACGGCTTTGATGACCCCGTTGACCTTGGGTGCGAAGGGCAGCAGAGCACCGGTCTGGATGTCGTAGGCGAGCACGTTCGAGCGTGCGGTGAGGGCGGTTCCGGGTGCGGCTTTCGGCTCCCGGGCGTTGTCGAACTTGCCGACCGCGTACACGGTGGAGCCGATCGTCGTCTGCGCCCACACGTAGCCGTTGTCGATCTGGACGGTCGGAATCGGATCCGACGAGACGACCGTGTCGTCGCGTTGCAGCAATGGTGGCGGCGAGGCCTCCGCCGACGCCGCTCCGCCACCGAACGAGACCAGCCCGCTCACGACCACGACACCGACGACGGCGCCGATAACCGTTTTCCGGACGCGCTTGCGCGCAAGGTTCTTCCCCATTTGTGTTCCCCAGTGTTCGATGTCGACCCTCGGGTCGACATGACATCGCCGTGCGTCCCTGACCGAGACGGCTTCCCCACGAGCCCCTGATCCGGTCGGTTCGCAGCGACGAACCCATGCCACGGCAGGTCAGCCGCTGGCAGGTAAGACGATACGGAACGGTGGGCGGGAGCGCCACGGATCCTGCCCCTGCATACCGGTTTCCGTGAAGCCGCACCGGTCGCGGCGGCGGCCGGCGCTACCGCCCGGAGCCGCCGGGGTGCCGCTGCCGGGTCGGACGCAGGTGCCGGAGTTTCGCGATCAGAGTCGTCGCACGGGCGAGCTCGATGCCGAGGATGAGGAGGATGACCAGCGCCGCGACCCAGTAGAGCTCGGTCACGTTGCCGACCTCGCCCGACTCGGCGTAGTTGGTCGTGGTGGCCGGGGCCTCCGGCAGTGCGGGGTCAGCCTCCGCTGTTCGATGCTCGTACTCCACGCCGAGCTGATCGGCGATGGCCCCCAGGTTCGTCTCGTCGATCACCGAGAGCGCGTCGGAGCCCTCGTACTGGATGTACTCGGCACCGCCCTCGGAGAGCCCGCCCGAGGTGACGCGCATCGGCCCGCCCTCCGCGGTGCCGTAGCCGAACACGGCCCCTGCGTCGGTGTACTTCTCGCTCGAACTGAACGACTCGGGCTCGCTGTCGACCGTCTGCTCGCCGTCGCCGAAGTAGAACACCATCCGCGAGCGGTCGGGGGACGACTCGGCGGCCGACGCGAGGGTCTCGGTCAGCAGGGGCGCCGCGATGCCGATCGAGCTGCCGCGCGACTGACTCGTCACCTCGGGCCGCAACACTTCCAGCGATCCCATGAGTGCCGTGGTGTCGGTGGTGAGCGGCATCCGCAGCTCGGCCGCCGCATCCGAGGTGATGAGGGCGAAGCGCGCTCCCGGGTACTCCTCGACGAGCGCTCGCACGTCGTCGCGGATGCCGTCGAGCCGCGGTTCGCCGTCGCCCCAGTCCTCGGCCACGATGCTCGCGGTCGTGTCGACGACGAGCACGATGTCGGTGTCGGTCGCGAGCGTCTGGGTGGCGCCTCCGGGGAGGCCGGGGCGCAGCAGCAGCGCGGCGCAGGCGAGCACCAGTACCAGGCGCATCGCCCACAGCGCACGGTGTCCGGCGATCGTGCGCGTGTCGGCGGGCGCCCCTCCGGCGGACCGGGGCGGTCGCACCAGGACCCAGATCGCGAGTGCGGCGACGGGCGCGCACAGCAGCAGGATCAGCAGCGGGTTCAGCACGGGTTGGAAGATCACAGCCGCACCCTCCACAGCACCACGACGAAGCCGAGGAGGCAGACCGCGAGGACCGCGATCCAGAGGTTCGGGGCGTCTGTCCAGACCACCTGCGCCTCGCCGCGCAGTTCGGTCGCCTCCTGCTCCTGCACCTGCTCGACGATGTCGGAGACCGTCGTCGTGTCGCGCAGGCCGAACGCGGCCCCGCCGGTGGACTCGGCCGCGGCGGAGAGCTCGGCGCTGACGTCGGCATCCTTCCCCTGCACCGGATTCAGTGCGAACACCCGTACTTCCTTCGAGGCCGCATACGCCGCGGCCTCCTCGAGCGTGACGATGGAGGCGCCGTTGACCTCGTTGTCGGTCGCGAAGATCACCGACCGCGAACGGTCATCGCCCGGGCGATCGAACCCCATCGTGCAGGCGGCGAGACCGTCTCCGATCAGGGAGGCACCGTCGCCGTTGAGGGTGCCGACCCAGTGCTCGGGGATCTCGTCGACATAGTCGAAGCTCCGCGTCATGCTGTCAAGGTGCTCGCGGATGAAGTCGTAGTCGTCGGTCAAGGGGAAGATCTGCACGGGCGAGCTGTTGAAGATCGTCAGCCCGATCCGCTCCCCCTCGAAGTCGTCGAGCAGCTCTTCGAAGACCGTCAGCACCTCGACGTCGACCTCGGACATCGAGCCGGAGACGTCGAGGCACAGCATGATGTCACGGCTCGTGTTCACCGGCTGGATGGTCTGCGCGGACATCGGCCGAGCGGCCACGACACCCGCGACGATCGCCGTGACCGCGCCCAGGGCGAGGATGCCGGACAGGGCGAGGGCTCGCCGAGCCAGTGCCCTGCGGAACGTCGGCAGCGACCGCAGTCGTTCCGCGCGAGCGACGCGCGCCGTATCCCCGCCGCCACCGCGCCCGCCCCGCCGCAGGCCGAGGACCAGGCCGATCGCGACGGCGACCACGACGACGGCGACCGCGGCGACCAGCATCCACACGTTCGCTAGTGCCACGCCCGCACCACCGTTCGTGCGGCCTCGGCGCCCGCGATCGGATCGATGGCCGGGCCCGGGCGGAAGATGCTGGGGTAGTAGTGCCGGCCCATGGCGTCGATGAGGGCGGGGTGCACGCCGCGCGCCACGAGATCGTCGAGCGCGAGCACCGGAGCCTCCAGACCGCTGTATTCGTTCACGAACGTGCGGACGACGCGGCTCAGCTCGAGGTTCGCCTGCCGGGCGCTGAGTCGACGCTCGCGATAGTCGTTCTCGATCTGCTGGATGCGGCCCATGTACTCGGTGCGCAGCTGCGACAGCACGTCGATGATCAGCGGCGGATGCCCGGTGGCGTCATCCGCGGGCAAAGTGCGGCGGGGACGGGTGAGCACGATCAGCAGCCACGCGCCGAGGACCAGGAGGACGAGGATGCCGATCGCGAGCAGCATCCAGCCCCAGCCGTACTGCGCCGGCGGGTAGAGCTCTTCAGAGCCGGGCATTCGACCTCCGGTTCAGCAGCTGCAGCAGCTGCGCGACGGCGTCGTCCTGCCCGTCGAGGGAGGAGTGGCTGATCTCGAGGCGGGTGAGGAGCTCATCACGGCGCGCGGCGTCGGCATCGTGCTGCGCGGTCAGCTCCTGCACGATGGCGCGGTCGCCCTGCACGAAATCCGGCACCTGCCAGCGGCTGTCGGCATCGCTGCGGATGCGTCCGGTCGAGTGATCCAGCACGGGGTCTGCGTCGCGCAGCGTGAGCCAGAGCACGTCGTGCTGCACGCGCAGGCGGCGCAGCATCCGCTCGGTCTCGCTCGTCACGGGGGCCTCGTCGGTGATGACGACCACGATCATGCGGCGGGAGATCGTGCGGGTCACGAACGAGAGCAGGGCGTCGCGGTCACTGGGCGCCGAGCTGTCGTCGATCGCCCGGTCGATCGTGCGCAGGGCGTGCTCGAGCGCACCCTCGCTGCGGCCGGGCGCGAGACGCCGCACTTTCGCCGAATCACCGTAGACGGTGCTGAAGTCGTCGCCGTGGCGCAGCGTGAGCACGCCGAGCACACCCGTCGCGAGGATCGCCAGCTCCTTCTTCGATCGCTCATCGGCGGCGAGGGCCGACATCGAGCGACCCGTGTCGACCACGAACAGGACGGTGTGCATGCGGGTGGCGCGGGAGCGCTTGACCAGGGGAGTGCCCAGGCGCGCGGTCGCCCGCCAGTCGATGTCGCGCACCTGATCGCCGTACTCGTACTTGCGCAGGTCTTCGAAGTCGAGGCTCCGCCCGTGCAGGAGCGACGCGTAGGCGCCGTCGAGCGCGTGCAGCGACTTGCGCGTCGAGTGGATGAAGAGCTTGCTCTTCACCTGCGTGATCAGGCTGGCCATCGGAGGGGTCAGGGCGTGGGGACCGACGCGAAGATCTGGTCGATGATCTCCTCGCTGCGCACGCCCTCGGCATCCGCTTCGAAGGTCAGCAGCACGCGGTGCCGGAGCACCAGGTGGCGCAGCTCGCGGATGTCTTCGGGCAGCACGTGGGAGCGACCCTTCAGCAGGGCCAGCGCGCGGGACGCCTGCAGGAACGCGATGCTCGCACGCGGGCTCGCGCCGTACTTGATGAAGCGGGCGCGCTCCTCGCCGATGTACGGCGCGGGGTTCCGGGTGACGTAGGCGATCGACACGATGTAGTTGCGGATCGCGGGGTCGACGTAGATGCGGCTCGCGACATCCTGCAGCAGGTGCACGTCGTCGAGGCTCACGGCGCTGGTCACATGCCGATCCGGGTCGAGCACACCCGAGTCGATGCGGCTGAGCACCTCGAGCTCCTCGGCGGGGCTCGGGTACTCGACGATCTCCTTGAGCAGGAAGCGGTCCATCTGCGCCTCGGGCAGCTCGTATGTGCCCTCCTGCTCGATCGGGTTCTGCGTCGCGATCACGAGGAACGGCTTCGGCAGGTGGTGGATCTCGCCGCCGATGGTGGTCTGGTGCTCCTGCATCGCCTCGAGCATCGCGCTCTGCGTCTTGGCGCTGGAGCGGTTGATCTCGTCCAGCAGCACGAAGTTCGCGTGCACCGGGCCGAGCACCGTGCGGAACGAGCCGGTCGCGGCGTCGTAGATCTGGTTGCCGGTGATGTCGCTGGGCAGCAGGTCGGGCGTGCACTGGATGCGCTTGAACTGCGCCTTCACGGTGTCGGCGAGCGTGCTGGCCGCGGTGGTCTTGGCCAGGCCCGGCACGCTCTCGAGCAGGATGTGGCCGCCGGCGATGAGCGAGACGAGCAGGCTGGTGCGCAGCCGCTCCTGGCCGACCATCTTCGCCGAATAGGAGGTCGAGATGATGCGCAGGACCTCGGTGGCCCTGGCCATCTCGGCATCCGTCGGAGCGCCGTTCGCGGGCGTCGCCGTCGCGGTCGGGGCGGCAGCGGGGGAGGGAGTGCGCGCCGGAGCGGGCGGGGGCGGAGGTGCGGCCGGATACGGGGATGCGGCGTTCACGTCATGCATGCTCTCTCCTCCTGAGGAGCGCGGCGCGTCCCCCCGCCGACCAGCGTAATAGCTGCGCCTGTGGGGCGGGTTTCTCCCCGTCGGGCGGAGCCGTGATCCCGAACTCTCCGCCCCACCTCGAGATATCCGCCCCGAGGCGTGCACCCTACCCGGCACCCGCCCGCCGGCACCTCCTACCGACACTGATACCGTCGAAGGGCAGCCGCTTTCCGGGCAGGTCGAGCCTTTCGCTCCCACCGGGACAGAACTGTTCCTCGCTCGGATGCGGCCGCTGACCGATACATGACTGAAGAGTATGAGGACGATACGTGACGAGCAGAGAACGAGTAGCGATCATCGGCGCCGGCCCCTCGGGTATGGCGCAGCTGCGGGCCTTCGAGTCCGCGGCACGTGCGGGGGCGGACATCCCCGAACTGGTCTGCTTCGAGAAGCAGGCCGACTGGGGCGGGCAGTGGAACTTCACCTGGCGCACCGGCCTCGACGAGTTCGGGGAGCCGGTGCACTCCAGCATGTACCGCAACCTGTGGTCGAACGGCCCGAAGGAGGCGCTGGAGTTCGCGGACTACAGCTTCGACGAGCACTTCGGACGACCCATCTCCTCCTACCCGCCGCGTCCGGTGCTGTGGGACTACATCGCCGGCCGCCTGGAGAAGAGCGACGTGCGCGACCTGATCCGCTTCCAGACCGTGGTGCGCTGGATCGAGTTCGACGATGAGCGCGAGGTCTTCACGCTCACCAGCGAGCACCTGCCCACCGGTGAGTCGACCGTCGAGGAGTTCGACCGCGTCATCGTCGCGAGCGGACACTTCTCCTTCCCGAACATGCCGGATTTCGCGGGTATCGAGACCTTTCCGGGCTACATCAGCCACGCGCACGACTTTCGCGGCGCCGAGGCGTTCGCCGACAGGGACGTGCTCGTGATCGGCGCGAGCTACTCGGCGGAGGACATCGGCAGCCAGGCGTTCAAGATGGGCGCGCGTTCGGTGACGGCGAGCTTCCGCTCGGCGCCGATGGGCTATGCCTGGCCGGAGGGCATCGAGGAGCGCCCGGTCGTCGAGCGCTTCGAGGGCAGCACCGTGTTCTTCGCCGACGGCACCTCGAAGCACGTCGACGCGGTGATCATGTGCACCGGCTACCTGCACAAGTACCCGTTCCTGCCCGACGACCTGGCTCTGTCGTCGCCGAACAACGTCTACCCCGACGGGCTGTACCGCGGTGTGGTCTGGCAGGGCAATCCGCGCCTCACCTACCTCGGCGCGCAGGACCAGTGGTTCACGTTCAACATGTTCGACGTGCAGGCCTGGTACGTGCGCGACCTGATCCTCGGCCGCATCGCGCTGCCGGACGAGGGTGCGCGCGCCGCATCCATCGCCGAGTGGCGCACGCGATTCGGGCAGATCGACTCGGCCGCAGCGGAGATCCGCTTCCAGGCCGACTACATCCGCGACCTGTTGGAGCTCACCGACTACCCGGAGTTCGACATCGACCGCGTCGTCGAGATCTTCCTCGCGTGGAAGCACGACAAGCAGGACGACATCATGGGCTACCGCGACCGCGTGTACGAGTCGGTCATGACGGGCACGCTCGCGGTCGTGCACCACACGCCGTGGCTCGAGGAGCTCGACGATTCGCTCGAGCGCTACCTCGACGTGGATCCGGATGCTGTCGAACAGACGCGCCTCATCGCGGGGCAGCCGCGCGATGACGACCGCGAGGCGCTCGCGACAGCCTGAGCCGCCGTCCGCTTGTCACGCCGACCCACCCCTTTGTGGTCGGCCCGCCCCCTTCCGTGCGCACACAGAGGGGTGAGCCGACCACAAAGGGGGTGGGTCGGCGTCAGAGCGCGAGGTCGGCAGGCGGCACGGTGGCATCGGCCGTCGAGTCGGACACGACGGCCCGGCGTCGGCCGACCCAGACCACGAGGGCGGCGGCCGCGATGATGATCGCGGCTATGAGGAGCACATAGAGAGAAACACCGACGAAGCCGCCGCTCACCCGAGGGTCGAGGAACGGATACGGGTACCACCAGGCGTTCCCCGTCGCCGGCGCGATGACGAGGTTCGCGCGGATGAGCGTGTAGATCACCCAGACGATCGGGAAGATCGCGGCGATGCCGACGGTGCTCCAGCCGAGAGCCCGGCGTCGCGGCGCGAAGAGCACGTCGGCCAGCATGATGATCGGGATCACCACGTGGAGAACCTCGTTCGACCAGCCGACCGTCGACCCCTGCGGCAGCTCGATGCCGCGCAGCAGCAGGTTGTAGACCACGCCGGTGACGATCATGTAGGTGCTCGCGCACATCAGCAGTACCGCCAGCCAGCGCGGTTCGGCGGTCGTCGTGCTCCGGTGCGCCAGCGCCCAGAACCCTCCACATGCCAGCGCGATCGCCGCCAGCACGTTCGACTCGATGGTGAAGAAGCTGAAGAAGTTCGCGACGACGGTGGGCAGGTGCGTGCCCCATTCGGTCGTCGCCGCGCCGGCGATCTCGAGGGAGCGGATGAGCTGCGCCACGATCGCCGCGACAGCCAGAACGGCTGCGGCGATTCGCACATAAGGCCACCAGGTCGTCGTCATGTTCGCCTCCGGTCGCAACTGTAGCGGCAGAAATCCATAGACCGCGGGACTTATATATCGATATCGTCGGACCGTTCACGCAGGTGCGCGCATGGCGGAGGGGCAGATGAGCGACAGCGGTAGGGACTCGGTCGACGCGGGCGCGGTGAAGAAGAAACGCCGCTTCCAGCGAGCAGGGCTCAGCATCCAGTCCAAATTACTCATCATGCTGCTGGCGGTGAGTCTCGTGTCGTCCGTCATCGTGGGGGCCATCGGCTTCGTCAACGGGCGGCAGTCGCTGCACGACTCGGCGGTGGATCAGCTCATCACCATCCGCTCGATGCGGGCCGCCGAGATCACGACCGCGATCGAGAGCGTGCGCCGCGACGCGTCTCTGAACTCCCGCAACCTCAGCGCACAGAACATGTCCTCGGCCGTCAATGCGGGATTCGCCGACCTCGCCGACGTGGAGCTCGACGAGGCCACCCAGGCGCAGCTCGAGGCCTACTACGGCGACGTCTTCATCCCGAAGCTCGAGGAGCGCTCGGGCGAGGAGTATGGCGACACGGCCTTCATCCCGGAGTCCGATGCCGGCAAGTACGTGCAGTCTCAGTACGTCACCGGCAACAAGGACTTCGACGCCGACTACGACGCCCAGCTCGCACTCAACGACAGCGGCGACGGAAGCACCTATTCGGCGGCGACGGGGCGCTACGGCGATTACTTCACGCGCCTCGTCCAGGAGGCGGGATATGAGGATGCCCTGCTGCTGAACCTCGACGGCGACGTGACCTACTCCGCATACAAGGGCGTCGAGCTGGGCACGAATCTCCTCACCGGGCCGTATCGGGACTCCGCGCTGTCCCGGGCATACTCCGAGGCGATCGCCACGAACTCGGTCAACACGGTCGTCCTCACCGACTTCGATCGCTGGATCCCCTCCCTCAACGTTCCCGGCATGTGGGTCGTGTCACCGGTCGGGAACGACAGCGGCATCACGGGGGCCATGGCGTTCCAGATCTCGATCGACACGATCAACGACGTGATGACCGGCAACGAGAACTGGAAGGCGCAGGGCCTCGGAGACACCGGTGAGGTCTACCTGGTCGGACGTGACGACCTCATGCGCAGCACCGCCCGCCGCCTCGTGGAGGACCCGGACGACTATGTGGAGCGCCTCATCGCCGGAGGCATGGCGCCGACCATCGTCGACCGCGTCGCCGCCATCAAGGGCACCGTCCTGCTGCAGTCGGTGAACACCAGGGCAGTGCAGGAGGCGCAGGCCGGCCGCAGCGGCACGGTCGTCGGCCGGGACTTCATCGGCGGGGAGAGCGTCACCGCCTACGCCCCGCTCGAGATCGAGGGGCTTGACTGGGTCGTCATCGCGCGGATCGACACCGCGGAGGCGTTCGAGCCGGTCAACGTCTTCACCCGCAATGTGCTGCTGTCCCTGCTCGGCATCATGCTCGGCGTCTCGCTGCTGTCGCTCCTGCTCGCGCAGGTGTTCACACGTCCGATCCACCGTCTCGTCGGCGCCGTGCACCGCGTCGCCGAGGGGGACCTCGACGTGCAGGTGCCGCAGGGATCGCGCGACGAGTTCGGCGACCTCGGCAGCGCCTTCAACGACATGGCGTCGAGTCTGCGCATCAAGGAGGAGCTGATCGAGGAGCAGCAGAAGGAGAACGAGAAGCTGCTGCACACGCTCATGCCGGCGAGCGTCGCCACGAAGTACAAACAGGGCGAGGAGGCCATCACCGAGGCGCACGAGAACGTGTCGGTGGTGTTCGCCGAGTTGGTCGGATTCGACGATCTCGCGCGCGAGATGAGCGCGGAGGAGGAGATCGGACTCCTTAATACGCTGATGCGCGGGTTCGACGAGGCGGCGGAGAAGGCCGGCGTCGAGAAGGTGCGCACGCTGCGCGGCGGCTACCTGGCGTCGTCGGGACTCATCGTGCCGCGCGTCGACAACATCCGCCGCACTGTCGAGTTCGCGCGGAGTCTGCTCGGGGTCCTCGAGCGTTTCAACGCGCAGAACGGCACGCAGATCTCGCTGCGCGCCGGCGTCGACACCGGAACCGTCACGAGCGGCCTCGTCGCGCGGACGAGCCTCGCCTACGACCTCTGGGGCGATGCCGTGAACCTCGCCTACCGGGTGCGCTCGGTCAGCGGGGAGCCGGGCATCTACGTGAGCCAGACCGTGCGCGACCGCACCCAGGAGCTGGTCACCTACGTCGAGGCGGGGACGGTGGAGACGCAGGGCAGGACCGAGACCGTGTGGAAGGTGGTCTGATCATGGGCGACGTGTTCACGGGCGGCTGGGGCTGGTGGGTGCTCGCGCTCGCGGTCGGAGTCCCCGTGCTGCTGGTCGTCCTCACCGAGCTGATCGGCGCTCTCACCCGCCGCGGCAACCCGGTCGCGAAGCCGCTGCGGATGCTGCGCAACTGGGTCATCCCGGTGGGCGCACTGTTCGCGCTGCTGGTGTTCGCCATCCAGTCCCCGGCCGATCAGGTGTGGACGCGCGTGGTCGCGACGGTGTTCGGGTTCCTCGTGATCCTGCTCGTGCTCTCGGCGTTCAACGTGGCCCTGTTCGCCAACGCGAAGCCGGGTTCGTGGCGGGAGCGCATCCCGTCGATCTTCGTGGAGATCGGTCGGCTCGTCCTGGTGGGCGTCGGGCTCGCGCTGCTGTTCTCGTGGGTGTGGGACGCGGACGTGGGCGGACTGTTCACCGCGCTCGGTGTCGGCTCGATCGTGATCGGTCTCGCCCTGCAGAACGCGGTGGGCGGTGTCATCTCCGGCCTGCTGCTGCTGTTCGAGCAGCCGTTCAAGATCGGCGACTGGTTGGATGCCGCCGGCGTGCGGGGCCGGGTCGTCGAGGTGAACTGGCGCGCGGTGCACATCGACACGGGCTCGGGCATCCAGATCGTGCCGAACTCGTCCCTCTCCGGGGCATCGTTCACGAACCTGAGCGAGCCGGAGGGGCCGTACTCGGCCGAAGCGGCCGTGAAGTTCTCGACCGACGATCCGCCGCACGAGGTGATGGCGCTGCTGGTCGAGGTGGCGGACTCTCTGCCCATGCGGTTGCAGCGGCAGCGGGCGACGGTCGACTACTCGGGCGCCGGCGCCTACGCGGTGTCGATCCCCGTCGCGGGTCCGGCCGATGCTTCTCGCGCGCTGTCGATGTACCTGTCCTGGCTCTGGTACGCCGCGCGACGTCGCAGTTTCGCGCTCGACGGCGACTCGACCGATCCGCTCGCCGAGCCCCAGCGTCTGGTCGAGGCGATGCACGAGATCGCACCGACGCTGCATCTGCGGGACGACGACATCGAGGCGATCCTCTCGGAGGCCCGACTGGAGCGCTACGGCGTCGGCGAGATCGTGCTGCCGAGCGGAGTCGTGCCCGACGAGGTGCGCGTGGTGTTGTCGGGCCGGGCGGTGCTCGCCCTCGAGGTCGACGCGGGTCGGGTGGAATTCGCCGCCGCGGAGAAGGGCGATCTCATCGGGCAGACCGCCCTCACCCGCGAGCGCACGCAGGCCGTGACCGTCGCCGGCGAGATCCTGACAGTGGTCGTGCTGCCGCTCACCACGATCGACGCACTGATCCGCACGCGTCCCCGCCTCGCCGCCGAGATCGGGGAGTCGCTCGAGCTCAAGCGCAGTCTGGCGGCCTCGCGGCTCGCCGAGCTCGGCATCGCGCGCGGGGTGATCACCGGCCGCTGAGCGGTCGCAAAAATGCATCGACGTCGCAGAGCTCGCCGGGATCCCTGCGACATCCGTGCAGCTCTGCGACGCCGCGATCAGGCCCGCCGACCCCACCGCAGTCGGGTGATGAGCACGCCGAGCAGGCACAGCGCGCCGCCGAGGAACATCAGCGGCGTCGGCACCTCGCCGAGGATCGCCCAGGACATCAGGATCGCGATGGCCGGGACCACATAGGTGGTGGCGGAGGTCTGCCCCGCGGTGCTGCGTTGCAGCACGTAGGCCCAGGTCGTGAAGGCGATCGCCGTCGGGAAGATGCCGAGATAGACGACCCACAGCGTCGCATCCAGCGGTGCGGTCTGCAGCGCGCCGATGAGGGGGCCGATCCACGGCAGCAGCGCGATGGTGCCGACGCCCGCGCCGAGCCAGGTGAGAGTGGTCGGGTCGACACCCGAGGTGAGCAGCCGCTTCTGAACGAGCGTGCACCCGGCGTACATGACCGCGGCGAGGAGGGCGAGGAGCAGACCCGTGATGTCGGGGCCCGCGCTCGTGGAGGAGTTCATGCCGATGAGCACGACTCCGAGGAAGGCGATGGGAGCCCCGATCACGAGCGGCTTCGGGAAGCCCTCGCGCAGGAACAGTCCGCTGAAGACCACGACCATGAGAGGTGCGAGGTTCACGACCATGGCCGCGGTGCCGGCGTCGAGGGTGAGCTCCGCGCTGTTCAGGGCGAGGTTGTAGACGCAGAACCAGCCCACGCCCCACACCGCGATGAGCAGCCAGTGGCGACGCGCGGGGAGGCGGATGCCGTGGCGCAGAGCGATGATCGTCAGCACCACCGTCCCGACCGCCATCCGCAGCAGCGCGAGGGCGCCCGGGTCGTAGTGCGGCCCCGCACCCCGGATGCCGATGAACGCGGAGGCCCAGAGCACCACGGTGACCAGCGCGGCGATGAGCACGAGCGGCCCCTGCTTCTTCGGCGCTCCGGCGTCGGTGCGGATCCCGGGGTCGCCGGACGTGGCTCGTGACATCCTCCGATCCTCGCAGTGGCCTCCGACATCGGTCGACCACCCGAAGTGCCAACCGCCGTCACTTTCCCGCCGCCCTCCCCCGCCCTCCCCCGCCCTCCCCCGCCCTCCGGTCGCACTTCGTGCCGCCCGTTCCGACTCCGGGCGGCACGAAGTGCGACCGGAACGCGCAGGCTGCGACCGGAACCCGCCGAAAGGGCGCACCGGAACCCTTCGATAGGATGGGACCGCCCGAAGAGGGCCAGCTCATCGGCCGGTGCGAACCCGGCGAAAGCCAGGGGGATACCCATGCCAGGAATCGTTATCGTCGGCGTGCAGTGGGGCGACGAAGGAAAGGGCAAGGCCACCGATCTTCTCGGTGAGCGCACCGACTGGGTGGTGAAGTTCAACGGCGGCAACAACGCCGGGCACACCGTCGTCGTCGGCGACGAGAAGTATGCCCTGCACCTGTTGCCCTCCGGCATCCTCTCGCCCGGCGTGACGCCCGTGATCGGCAACGGCGTGGTGGTCGATCTCGAGGTCCTGTTCTTCGAGCTCGAGGCGCTCTCCGCTCGCGGCATCGACGTGTCGCGCCTCAAGGTCAGCGCCAACGCGCACATCATCACGCAGTACCACCGCACGCTCGACAAGGTCACCGAGCGCTTCCTCGGCAAGCGGATGATCGGCACGACCGGTCGCGGCATCGGTCCGGCATACGCCGACAAGATCAACCGCGTCGGCATCCGTGTGCAGGACCTGTTCGACGAGAACATCCTGCGTCAGAAGGTCGAGGGTGCACTCGACCAGAAGAACCACCTGCTGGTGAAGATCTTCAACCGTCGAGCGATCACCGCCGACGAGGTCGTCGAAGACCTGCTCTCGTACGCCGAGCGGCTGCGGCCGATGGTCGCCGACACCGGCTACCTGATCGCCCAGGCGCTCGAGCGCGGCGAGGTCGTCGTGTTCGAGGGCGGCCAGGCCACCATGCTCGACATCGACCACGGCACCTACCCGTTCGTGACGTCGTCGTCGGCCACGGCCGGAGGCGCGGCGACCGGCGCGGGCGTCGGACCCGGTGCGCTCGACCGCATCGTCGGCATCGTCAAGGCGTACACGACCCGCGTCGGCTCGGGCCCGTTCCCGACCGAGCTGTTCGACGAGCAGGGCGAGTGGCTGCGCAAGCAGGGCTTCGAGTTCGGCACCACCACCGGCCGTCCGCGCCGGGTCGGCTGGTACGACGCGCCCATCACGCGCTACGCCACCCGCATCAACGGCATCACCGACCTCGTGCTCACCAAGCTCGACATCCTCACCGGCCTCGAGCAGATCCCGGTGTGCGTGGCCTACGACGTCGACGGCGAACGGTTCGACGAGGTGCCGGTCAACCAGACCGACTTCCACCACGCGAAGCCGATCCTGGAGTACTTCCCCGGCTGGAGCGAGGACATCTCGGTCGCACGCACCTTCGAGGACCTGCCGAAGAACGCGCAGGACTACGTGCTGGCGCTCGAGAAGATGAGCAACACCCGCATCTCGGTGATCGGGGTCGGCCCCGAGCGCGATCAGGTCGTCGTCCGCCACGGCCTGCTCGACTGACCCGACGCTCCATGACGCGATTCTGGCTCGGTGGCTACGGCGCCGACATGGATGGATCAGCCGAGGGCATCGGCCTGCTCGCGGGGGATGAGGGCCGCGAGGCCTCGACGCTCGCCTACCGCGGCGCGGTCACGCAGACACCGTCGCCGTCGTGGCTGGCGCAGCATCCGACCCTCGACGTCGTCTACGCGGCGCTCGAGGGCGACGCGGAGGTGCAGGCGTTCGTCCGCACCGGTGAAGGCGTGCTCGCCCCGCTCGGTGCGCCCGCGGCGGTCGGCGAGAGCGTCTGTCACGTGGCCGTCTCCCCGAACGGCTCGGCGCTGGTCGCCAGCTGCTACGGCGACGGTCGTGTGGTGCGGTTCGACCTCGATCCGGAGGGTCGCATCCTGCCCGCGAAGCCGGATGCTGCGGCAGCGCTCCGCGCGGCCCTGTTCGGCGACGATGTCGACCCGGATGCTCCGGCCGCGACCCCGCCCGGCGACGGCGTCGCGGCGATCGACCCGTACGAGGTGGGTGGCGACCGCGTCTCGCATGCCCACGCCGCGGTGTTCCTCCCCGACGGCCGCATCGCCACGACCGACCTCGGATTCGACCTCGTCCGGTTCTGGCGGCAGAGCGGCACCGGTCTGACTCTCGACCACGAGGTCGTGCTGCCCCTCGGCACCGGGCCGCGGCACATGGTCCTGCACCCCAGCGGACACCTGCACGTCGTGACGGAGTATTCGTGCGAGGTGTTCACGCTCGCCCGGGCGGCGAACGGCACGTGGAGTGTCGTGTCGGTGACCCTGTCGAGCCCGATCGCCGAGGTGGGAACGGACTTCCCGGCGGAGCTCGCCCGCACCCGCGACGGGAACTTCCTCTACACGGCCCTGCGCGGCAGCAACACCATCGCGGCGCTGCGCGTGCGCGGCGGGGGCGAGGCTCTCGAGTCGGTCGCGCTCGCCGATTCGGGCGTGAACTGGCCGCGCCACCACCTGGTGCACGAGGGCAAGCTGCTCGTCGCCGGGCAGCGCTCCGACACGATCACGCTGCTCGACCTCGACGAGCGCACGGGCGCGCCCCTCGGCGTCCGTCATGAGGCGCAGGTCCCCACGCCGACGCACTTCCTCCCGGTGCGCTGACCGCCCGCCGTCGCATCGCGAAACCCGCGCTTGACCTCAACTTAACTTGAGGTTCTAGCGTCGTCTTCATGACCACAGAGACCGGGCATACGCCCGCGCCCGCCGCGGCCGCCCCGCGCATCCTGAACAGCCAGTACGTCTGGATCACCATCGGCGCGTGCGCCCTGGTTTTCCTCGGCGCGTTCGAATCGCTGGCCGTGACCACCGTGATGCCGACGGTGAGCGCCGACCTCGGTGGCGAGCGGCTGTACGCGCTCGCGTTCGCCGGGCCCCTCGCGACCGGCGTGATCGGCATGGTGATCGCCGGGAACTGGGCCGATCGACACGGCCCGGTGGCCCCGCTGTACACCGCTGTGGCGATGTTCGTCGTCGGCCTGCTCGTCGCGGGGCTCGCGCCGAGCATGGAGATCCTCGTCGCCGGCAGGTTCGCGCAGGGCCTCGGCAGCGGGGGGCTCATGGTGGCGCTCTATGTCGTGGTCGCCCGCGTCTACCCGCAGGAACTCCACCCGGCGATCTTCGCCGGGTTCGCGGCGGCCTGGGTCATCCCGTCCCTCGTCGGCCCGACGGTCGCGGGGGCGGTGACCGAGCTCTGGAGCTGGCACTGGGTCTTCCTCGGTGTGGTGATCCTCGTGCTCGTGGCGCTGCTGATGGTGGTCCCCGCCCTGCGCGGGCTCTCGAACGAGGGGGATGCGACGACGCCGTGGGCCTTCGGGCGACTGGGCTGGTCGGTGCTGGCGGCGGTGGCCGTGCTCGCGTTGAACCTGGTCGGCGACATTCCCGGCGTGGGTCCGGTGCTGGCGGCCGCAGCGGTGGTCGTCGCCCTGATCGCGGTGCGGCCTCTGGTCCCGCGCGGCACGCTTCGGGCACGCCGCGGTCTGCCGTCGGTCATCCTCGTCCGCGGGGTCGCGGCTGCCGCGTTCTTCGGGGCGCAGGTCTACCTGCCGTACCTGCTGACCGATCGCTACGAGCTCTCACCGACACTCGCGGGCCTCTCGCTGACCGGTGGGGCACTCGCCTGGTCCGTGGCCGCCACGGTCCAGGGGCGGATGGGTGCTCGACTGTCGAGCGTGACGGCCGTGCAGGTGGGGACGATCCTCGTGCTGGTCGGCATCGTGCTGACGGTGGTGACGGCGGGGTTCGCGTGGAACGCCCTCATGGTCGCGGTCGCCTGGGTCATCGCCGGGCTCGGGATGGGGCTGATGAGCCCGCGCACCAGCGCGCTCACGCTCGCGATGTCGACGCCGGAGAGTCAGGGATTCAACAGCGGGGCGATGACGGTCGCCGACTCGTTCGGGAGTGCCCTCGCCCTCGCCGTCACCGGGACCCTGTTCACGGCGCTTGCGGCCGGGGATCCATTCCTCGGGGTGTTCGTGCTGGCCGCGGCGGTCGCGGGTGCGGCGGCGCTCCTCGCGCCGCGGATCCGCAGCCGGGCGGCTGGGTCGGATGCGGTCGACGACGAGTCGAGCGCAGAGAAGACGCCGGTGGGGTGATCGCCGGCGCGGCCGCTGCCGCCGGGATTTGCGTCGGAGTCGCGGCATCCCTACTCTGATGAACGGTGTTCAGGTGAACACCGTTCAGGAAGGATGAGCGATGACCGCTTCGACCCCAGACGCCAGTGCCACCCTCGGACGGGTGGCCGTGTTCGCCGCCCTCATCATCGTGCTCGGGACGGTCGTCGTCCCGCTGCCGGGCGGGGTGCCGATCACGGGGCAGACGCTCGGCGTCATGCTGGCCGGCCTCGTGCTCGGACCGAGGATCGCTCCGTGGTCGATCGCCCTCGTGCTGGCGCTCGCCGCCGTCGGGCTCCCGGTGCTGGCCGGTGGTCGCGGTGGTCTCGGCGTCTTCGTCGGACCGACCGTGGGCTACATGATCGGCTGGATCGCCGGCGTCGTCGTGATCGGCCTCATCATGCGCACCGGACGCTTCACCTGGTGGCGTGCGGCGGCGGCTGCCCTCGTCGGCGGGGTCCTCGTCGTGTACGCGTTCGGCATCCCGGTGCAGGCGTTCGTGACCGGAGTCCCGCTCGACCTCACCGCGCTGTCGAGCCTGGCCTTCCTCCCGGGCGACCTGATCAAGGTGACCGCCGCCACCCTCGTCGTCGTCGCCATGCGGCGTGCGTATCCGCGGGCATTCGCCGACAGCCGTCCGGTGAGGCGACCCGTCGCCGCCTGACACGCCGCCATCCACTCCCGCCGTGGCATCCACTCCCGCCCCGGTCCATCCGCTCCCGCCCCGGTCCACTCCCGCCCCGGTCCATCTGTCGGACCGATGCACGGATGTCGGACGACACGCCGGGTATCCGTCCGACATCCGTGAATCGGTCCGGCAAGTGAACCCGGCCCCGGGGCCGGCCCGGCCCCGGTCCCGGCCGGCCCCCGCAGGCCGGGGCCTCCGGCCCACGCGCCACGCCGACGGGAACAACTCACCCGTGACTCGACGTTGCTCTTGAGCGAGACTGGGCGACGGAACCGGACGACCGAACCGGCCGACGAGAGGGTGCGACGCATGACCGCTGCGGAGAAGATCGACGAATACGACCTGATCGTTCTGGGCGGAGGGCCGGTCGGCGAGAACGTGGCCGACCGTGCCGTGCAGGGCGGCCTCACCGCGATCATCGTGGAGAGCGAGCTCGTCGGAGGCGAATGCTCCTACTGGGCGTGCATGCCCTCGAAGGCGCTGCTCCGTTCGGCGCAGGCCCTCCGCGCGGCGCAGCACGTGGCCGGCGCCTCGCAGGCGGTGACCGGCAAGCTCGACGTGCGGGCCGTGTTCGACCGCCGCGACTCGTTCACCAGCAATTGGTCCGACGACGGGCAGGTGAAGTGGCTCGACTCGGCCGGCATCGACCTGGCCCGCGGCCACGGCCGACTCACGGGCGAGCGCGAGGTGACGGTGACGGATGCCGATGGCGCCGAGCGCGTGCTCCGGGCCCGGCACGCGGTCGCGATCAGCACCGGATCGGATGCCGTCGTCCCGCCCATCGACGGACTGCGCGAGGCCTCCCCGTGGACGAGCCGCGAAGCGACCAGCGCCGAGGAGCTGCCGGAGAGCCTGGCGGTGATCGGCGGAGGCGTGGTGGCCGTCGAGATGGCGACCGCGTACGCGGCACTCGGCTCGACCGTGACCGTGATCGCGCGCAGCGGACTGCTCGGCGGGATGGAGCCCTTCGCGGGCGAGCGGGTGGCCGCGGGGCTGAAGGAGCTCGGCGTGGATGTGCGCACGGGGACCGGCACCACGTCGGTCCGCCGCGACGGTGCCGGCGTGACGATCACCCTCGACGGCGGCGAGGAGATCACAGCGACCGAGGTGCTCGCCGCGACCGGGCGCTCGCCCCGTAGCGGAGACATCGGGCTCGAGGTCGTCGGCCTCGAACCGGGTCGCTGGATCGCGACGGACGACACGCTCCGTGTGCCCGGCTCCGACTGGCTCTACGCGGTCGGGGACGTGAACGGACGCGTGCTGCTCACCCACCAGGGCAAGTATCAGGCGCGCGCCGTCGGCGATGTGATCGTCGCCCGCGCGAAGGGTGACGGCGTCGATGACGCGCCGTGGGGCCGGCACGCCGCCACGGCCGATCAGGCCGCTGTCCCGCAGGTCACGTTCTCGATCCCCGAGGTCGCCTCGGTCGGACTCACCGAGGCCGCCGCGCGCGACGCCGGGAAGGCAGTGAAGGCCGTCGACTACGACCTGGGCTGGGTCGCCGGCGCGAGCCTGTACGAAGACGGCTTCGAGGGACAGGCGCGCCTCGTGATCGACACCGAGCGCGACGTCGTGGTGGGTGCGACGTTCGTCGGACCCGAGGTGGCGGAGCTCGTGCACGCCGCGACGGTGGCGATCGTGGGCGAAGTGCCCATCGCCCGCCTCTGGCACGCGGTGCCGTCGTACCCGACCGTCAGCGAGATCTGGCTGCGCCTCCTGGAGGGCTACGGACGCGATTCGGCCTGATCCCCACGGCGGCAATCCGATCGAGGGAGGGCGCCGAACAGCATCCGGATTGTTTCCCACATTGACGGCCCGCGCGCAACCCGCCGGGTCGATGTCGCCACCTTCTTATACGCTCGAACCCACATCCGAGGAGGCAGGACCATGAAGGCTGTACTCGCAGGAACCGTCATCGCCGAGGCCGACGAGAGCGAACTCGTCCGCATCGAGGGCAACTGGTACTTCCCGCCCGCATCCGTCGCGCCCGGCGCGCTCGTCGAGAGCCCCACGCCCTACACCTGTCCGTGGAAGGGTGCCGCGCAGTACTTCTCCGTGCAGACCGAGGGCGAGCTCCACACCGACTACGCCTGGTCGTACCCGAACCCGTACCCCTCGGCCTTCGACCGCGTCGGCAAGGACTTCTCGGGCTACGTGGCCTTCGACCCCCGCGTCGAGGTCGGTCCGTAGTCCTGCCTGCCCTCGCATCGATCGACCGACTGGAGACCAGCCCATGATCGAGTTCCGCAACGTCACGAAGCGGTTCCCCGGCGGCGCGCTCGCCGTCGACGACTTCAGCCTGGTGCTGCCGTCGCGCAAGACCACCGTGTTCGTCGGTTCCTCCGGCTGCGGCAAGACCACCCTGTTGCGGATGATCAACCGCATGGTCGAGCCGACCTCCGGCGATGTCGAGATCGACGGCGAGAGCGTGCTCCACGGCGACCCGGTCGCCCTGCGTCGGCGCATCGGCTACGTCATGCAGAATTCCGGGCTCATGCCGCACTTCACGGTGATCGACAACGTGGCCACCGTGCTGCGGCTCACCGGGGTGAAGAAGGCCGCGGCGCACCAGCGGGCGCGCGAGCTGCTCGACACGGTCGGGCTCGACCAGGCGCTCGCCGACCGCTACCCGAGCCAGCTCTCCGGCGGTCAGCAGCAGCGCGTCGGCGTGGCCCGCGGGCTCGCCGCTGACCCGAACATCCTGCTCATGGACGAGCCGTTCGGCGCGGTCGACCCCATCGTCCGTGCCGACCTGCAGCAGGAGACCATCCGCCTCCAGCACGAGCTCGACAAGACGGTCGTGTTCGTCACGCACGACATCGACGAGGCCTTCCTGCTCGGCGACCAGGTCGTCATCCTCGACAAGGGCGCGCGCATCGTGCAGGTGGGCAGCCCGAGCGAGATCATCGAGAACCCGGCCGACGACTTCGTGGCTGCGTTCATCGGCGCCGACCGCGGCAAGCGGGCGCTGCACCTCAAGCAGACACCGCGCGGAACCGTGGTGGTCGACTCCGAAGGACGCACCCAGGGTTCGATCATCGACGTGCCGGATGCCGTCACCGATGCGCTCCTGAGTGAGGAGAGCGCGACGAAGGGCGCTCCGTGAACTGGGTCGTCGACAATCTCGGCCTCATCCTCGAGCTGACCGTGATCCACCTGCAGCAGAGCGCGATCGCGATCGTGCTCGGCTTCGTGCTGTCCGTGCCGCTCGGGTGGCTGGCCTGGCGTTACCAGCTGGTGAAGGGGCCGGTCATCGTCCTCACCGGGCTGCTCTACACGATCCCGTCGCTCGCGCTGCTGATCCTCCTGCCGTCTGTGGCGGGCTACCCGGCTCGCGACCCCATCAACCTCATCATCGGCCTCACCATCTACGCGATCGCGATCCTGGTGCGGGCGGTCTCCGACGGCCTCGACTCCGTCGACCCCGCGATCCGCCAATCCGCCACCGCGATGGGCTACGGCGGTTTCCGACGGTTCTGGACGGTCGACTTCCCGCTCGCCGGGCCCGTGGTCCTCGCCGGACTCCGGGTGGCCGCGGTCAGCACGATCTCGCTCGCCACGGTCGGCATCCTCGTGGGCGTCACCAACCTCGGTTACCTGTTCGAGAACGGCCTGCAGCGCCGCATCCTCGCTGAGGTGTTCGCCGGTGTGGTCGCCGTCGTGGTGATCGCGCTCGTGATCGACCTGCTGCTCCTGCTGCTGGGCCGCGCGCTGATGCCGTGGACGCGCGCGTCGAAGACTCCGTCGGCCGCTCGTCGGGCCGTGAGCATCGGGGCCGCCGCATGAACGTGTTCACCGACGCCCTCGCCTGGCTCTTCTCCCCCGACCGGTGGGAGGGGCCGTACTCGCTGCCCATCCTGTTCGGACAGCACATGTACTACACGCTGATCTCGGTGGTGATCGCCGCGGTCATCGCCGTTCCGATCGGCTGGCTCATCGGGCACACCGGACGAGGACGGGAGTTCGCCGTCGCGGTCTCCGGTGCGGCGCGGGCGATCCCGTCGTTCGGCCTCCTGGTGCTCCTGGTGCTGCTGCTCGGCGTGCTCCGCATCCCCGAAGCCGCGATTATCACGTTCGTCCTGCTCGCGATCCCGTCGCTCCTCGCGGGTGCCTACACGGGCCTCGAGGCCATCGACCGGCGGGTGCTCGACTCGGCGCGCTCCATGGGGATGACCGAATGGCAGGTGTTCTGGAAGGTCGAGGTGCCGCTCGGTCTGCCACTCCTCGTCGGCGGCATCCGCTCCGCCCTCCTCCAGGTGATCGCCACCGTGACGATCGCCGCCTACGTGAACCTCGGCGGTCTCGGCTGGCCGATCATCCAGGGCATCCCCCTGCGCAGGTTCGATCAGGTGCTCGGCGGGGCGATCCTTGTCGCCGTCCTCGCGCTCGCCGTCGACCTGATCTTCGCGCTCCTCCAGCACGCCGCCGTCCCCGCGGGCGTGCGAGCCGCACCGCGCAAGCGTCGATCGCGCACCGCCCTCAAGGCCGCGGCTGCCGCCCCCGCCTGACACCGACCCACAGCATCCATCCCGTTGTCCCAGAGAAGAGGAAGTCCCATGTTCACAGCACGTAAGTCACGACTCGCCCTCGCCGGTGGCGTCTCGCTCGCCGCGGCGCTCGTCCTCGCCGGCTGCACCAACAGCAACCCGCTCGACGCTCCGACCGACGACGCAGGCTCCGGCGACGAGACCATCGTCATCGGCTCGCAGGCGTACTACTCGAACGAGATCATCGCCGAGATCTACTCGCAGGCTCTCGAGGGCGCCGACTTCACGGTCAAGGAGGAGTTCAACATCGGACAGCGCGACGCGTACATGCCCGATGTCGAGTCCGGCGCGATCGACGTCTTCCCGGAGTACACGGGCAACCTGCTCGAGTACCTCGACAAGGACGCGACCGCGACCAGCCCCGACGACGTCTACGAGGCACTCAAGGAGGCGCTGCCCGACGGGCTCACCGCGCTCGACTACGCCGAGGCATCCGACCAGGACACGTACACGGTGCTGAAGAGCTTCGCGGACGAGAACGGTCTCACCTCGATCTCCGACCTCTCCAAGGTCACCACGCCGGTCACCATCGGCGCCGCACCGGAGTTCGAGCAGCGCCCCTACGGCCCGGCCGCGGCCAAGGAGGTCTACGGCGTCGACCTCGCCTTCTCTGCGACCGGCCCGACCACGCTCGAGTCGCTGCTGGCGGGCGAGATCCAGGTGGCCGACATCTACTCGGCAGACCCGGCGTTCCAGACCGAGGACATCGTGGCGCTCGAAGACCCGGAGAACATCATCCTGGCCTCGAACGTCGTGCCGATCGTGTCCGACGACCTGCCCGATGGGGCCGCCGACGTGATCAACGCCATCAGCGCCAAGCTGACCGCCGAAGAGCTCGTCGCCCTGAACGTGCAGAGCACGGTCGACCAGAAGTCGGCATCCGACATCGCCAAGCAGTGGCTGGCGGACAACGACCTCTGAGTCGTCCCTCGACAGAAGCGCCCGGCCCCTTACGGGGTCGGGCGCTTCGTCGTCCTGTCGGCCTGTCGTCCCGTCGTCCTGCCGTCCTGCCGGCCTGCCGTCCTGCCCGACTCGGCACAACTTCGGAGATCGCGCCGGACGCGCCGGATGTTCGCCGCCCGCAGCGGCGTGTCGGTCCGAATCTCCGAAGTTGTGCTCGGGCGGTCGCAGCGAGGGGCAGGTCGGGGGCAGCGCAGGGCGGGGCAGGGCGGGGGTGACGGTCAGATCCGGGCGTCCTGCTTCGGTACCAGGACCTGCTTGATGATGATGAGGATGGATGCCGTGACCGGCACGGCCACGAGCGCGCCGAGGAGCCCGAGCAGCGTCCCACCCGCGAGCGCGCCGATCACGACGAGGGAGCCGGGGACGGAGACGGCGCGGTTCATAACGCGCGGGGTGATCACGTAGGCCTCGATCTGCATGTAGACGAGGTAGATCGCGGCGAAGACGAGCGCAGCGATCGGGTTGCTGAACAGGGCGAGGCAGGTGCCGAGGATCCAGAACAGCACCGAACCCACCAGCGGGATCAGGGTGACGCAGAACGCGATCGCCGCCATCAGCGGCGGGAACGGCAGGCCGAGGAAGAAGTAGAGCAGGAACGCCAGCGTCGCATTGCAGAACGCGAGGATGACCATTCCCATCACATATCCGCCGACCGAGTCGGTGATCTGGTCGGTGATGTCTCCGGCGCGAGCGCGGTCGCGGGCCGGGACGAGACGCAGTAGCCCCTGCTTCATGGCGGGGAGCGACGCGAGGAAGTACAGCGTCAGGACCAGGACGATGATGGCGCCGGAGATGCCGGTGGCGATCGAGGCTCCGACGGCCAGTGCGCCGCCGCCGATCGTCGCCAGGTTGCCGAAGTCCGAGAGGAAGGCCTGCACCTCGGCGACGAGGTCTTGGAACTGATCGCCGAACTGCGCTTCGAGGGTCGCATAGAGGTCGCTGCCGGTGAACTCCCGGATCATGCCGGGCACCGAGCGGACGAAGCTCGAGATCTGTTCGATCACGACGGGGAGGATCATCCACAGCACGAGTGCCACCACGACGATGAGGCTCAGGATCACGACCACGACCGACAGCACCCGCGAGACGCCGCGCCTCTCCAGGAACCGGACGGCGGGGTCGAGGCCCAGCGCGCCGAACAGCGCGAGGGCGATGTAGATGAGCACTGTCGACAGGCTCGTGAGGGCGAGGCCGATCACGATCGCACCGAGGCCGCCGAGGGTCACCAGGAAGCCGAACACGAAGGGGCGGTCGATGCGCGTCCAGAAGGAGCGGCTCGGCGTCGTTGGCTCGATCACGACCGGACGGGGCGCGACGGAGGGTTCGGTCGACGCGGCCTCGGACGTCGGCGCGGATCTGCGTCGGGCGGGCGCAGAATCCGTGGTGTCGCTCGTCACCGCGTCGTCGTCGACGGCGCTACTCGGTGCGGCACCGTCGAGGGGCGCGGAGGCAGGCGACTCTTCGTTGTTCATGTGCTCACGATAGCGGTGCGACAGGTCGAAATCCGGGTCTTCCGCGGCTCTAGAGTAGGGGCATGACCGCCGCCGAGGACCCGAAGGCCGAACTGCTCCGCCTTCGCGCCACCATCGACAACATCGACGCCGCACTGATCTTCATGCTGGCCGAGCGCTTCCGCGCGACGCAGCAGGTCGGGCACCTGAAGGCCGAGCATGAGATGCCGGCGTCCGACCCGAATCGTGAGGAGCAGCAGGTCGCGCGGCTCCGGGCCTTGGCCGAGGAGGCTCATCTCGATCCGGAGTTCGCCGAGAAGTGGTTCAACTTCGTGGTGGCCGAGGTCATCCGCCACCACACCGAAGCGGCCGAGAGCCGCTGAGGGAGGTGCCGGACGGGCGACGGTGTGTGCAGCACTCGCCCGTCCGGAGCTCGGGAGGTCGGAAGACCAACTAAGTTCAATGAATAAACTTAGGGAGAGACTACGGATCGGCCCACGATCTGTCAACAGCTCGCGACCGGCGAGCTCGGAATCGGGAACACATGCTCAACGCGGATGACAGCCTCGACACCCAGGCGTCGGTGCGGCGTGCGAACCTGCGCCGCGCGCTGCAGCTCGTCTTCCGGAATCCGGGCACCCAGACGCGGGCGGGCATCGCGAGGTCGACCGGACTGACCGCCGCCACCGCGTCCTCCCTGGTCGCCGAACTCATCGAGGATCGGCTGATCGTCGAGGGGGAGCAGGCCGCGAGCACCGGCGGCAAACGGGCGACCACCCTCAGCGTCGATGCGAGCCACCACCTGATCCTGGTGCTGGTGATCCAGCCGCTCCACGCGCACATCGCCCTCGTGGCGCTCGACGGCACGGAGATCGAGACGCGGCGGGTGAGCTACAGCGTCGAGGAGCGAGACCGCTCGCTCGACGAGGCGCTGACGGCCGTCGCCGGCGAGTTCGGCGGGAGACTGCTCGCCGCGGGTGTGCAGCTGCCGGGGACGACGGACGGCCGGTCCGTGCTGGAGAGCGTGCAGCTGAAGTGGGAGGGAGTGCCCCTCGCCGAGCGGTTCGAGCGGATCCTCGGTGCGCCCGTGCTGCTCATCAACGACGTCGACGCCGAGGCGATCGCCGAATCGGGGATGGAGGAGTCGCCCTCCGGATACCGGCTCTTCATCCACCTCGGCGGCGGTGTGGGCGCGGCCGTGACGCTGGACGGCGAGCTCGCGCCCGGCCCCCGGGACCGCGCCGGGGAGATCGGCCACGTGCAGGTGGTGTTCGGCGACGCGGCCCGCCTCTGCCGCTGCGGCCAACACGGCTGCCTCGAGTCGGCGGCTGCCCTGGGGGCGATGCTCGGCGACGGGTTCTCCGATGCCATGGACGCCACCGAGATCCGTGCCCTCGTCGCCCAGGCCGACCAGGACGACCTCGACGACGGTGCGCGGGCTCTCGCCAGGGCGGTCAAGCTCATCAGCGCTCTGCTCGATCCGACCGAGGTGGTGATCGGCGGTCCCGCAGTGGTCCTCGGAGACCGCTTCCTGGATCTCGTGCGCCGTGAGACGGCCTATCCCGCGCGAGGCACCGTTCAGGTCCCCGTCCGCTACGCCGACCCCCGGGTGTCGCTCGCGGCCGGCGCCGCGCAGGCTGCACTGACCTCGGCGCTCGGAGTGCGCTGGAGTCCGGCGCAGCTGCGCGCAGCATCCGTCCCTCGCATCTGATCTGTCAGCGCGCCTGACCTGCCAGAGCAGCACCCACCTCCGGCATCCGCCCTGCCAGCGCACGGCTTGAAGGAGTTCTCACGTTATGAAGGACGGAATCGGGCATCCGGTCCTTCATAACGCGAGATCTCCTTCGGAACGTGCGGCGGATGCGCGGGCGGGCGGTGGCTGACGGATGCTCAGCCGCCGAACTCGCCCACCAGGATCAGCGGGCTGTGGTTCGTGCTGCAGATGTCGCTGATCGGGTCGATCAGGCTCGTGTCGTGCAGCACTGCTCCGGGGGTGTAGCCGTCGCCGCGCACCCAGGCGAGCAGGGCATCGAACGACTCCGCCATGGTGGTTTCCGAGGTGTCGGCGAGCGTCGCGAGCTCGGCGGCAGCCGCATCGACCCGACGCTTCCACTCCGCCTCGTCGAACGCCTGGTACTCGGTGAAGCCGATATCGGCGTTCGAGAACGCGCTGTAGACCGAGGAGAAGGCCTCGCATTCGGTGGTGATCGCCTGGTCGCGGATGAACTCGGCGGTGGAGTAGTGCGGGGTCGCGGTCCACTCGACATCGTCGGGAGTCCACACGAACAGCTTCTGGGCTGTGGACTCGGTGACCGGCCAGGTCAGCGACGTGATGCCGTCGCACGTGCCGCCGAGCGCAGCCTCTCCGGTCGCCATCGGGTCGCCCACCTCGATGTGGAAGTTCGTGCCGCCCTCGCACTCGAAGTCGATCGTCACCGACCGCGCATGGTCGGGGAGCGGGAAGTCGACTCCCGGATAGGGGTCGGTCGGTCCCGTCCCCGTGATCGCCGGTCCGCTCGTGCTCACCTGCACGACGGTCTCGACCGTCGGTGTCGGCGTCGGTGCGGCCTGGGGCTCGGCCACGGTGCAGCCGGCCAGCATCACCGCGAGGACGGCGGATGCGGAGGCGAGGCTGATCGCCGCACGTGGATGGCGCATGGGACTCCTTCGTCGCTTTCCCAGATGTCTACCATGCCGCCCGCTCCCGCTCCCGCTCCCGCTCCCGTGCCCGTGCGGCGGTTCAGATGTCGGGAGCATGCACGGATGCAGGACGACACGCCGTGCTTCGGCCCTGCATCCGTGCATCCGTCCGACAAGCGATCGGGCCGCGGACGAGACCCCGGCGGGCGGGCTGCGGACGAGACCCGGGCCCTGCGGACGAGACCCTGGCCGCGGACGAGACCCGGGCCCCGCGGACGAGACCCGGGCCGGCTACTTGACGCTGCCCGCGGTCAGACCGCCGACCAGGCGCTTCTCGATGAGCATGAACAGGATGACCACCGGCAGGATCGCGACGATCGAGACACCGAACACGTACTGCCAGCTGGTCTCGTACTGCCCGACGAACTTGGTCAGTGCGACCGACAGCGGCTGGTTCTTGTCGGTGGACAGGATCACGAGGGATGCCGCGAACTCGTTCCAGCAGGCGACGAACGTGAACACGATCGCGGTGACGATGCCCGGCCACACCAGCGGCAGGTTGATCTTGAACAGCACGGTGAATCGCCCGGCGCCGTCGATCTGCGCGGCCTCATCGATCTCTTTCGGGATGCCCGCGAAGAACGAGTGCATGATCCACACCGCGAACGACAGGTTGAAGGCGGCGTTGATGAAGATCATCGCCATCCAGGTGTCGCCGAGGCCGAGCACCGTGAACTGTCGGAACAGGCCCGAGGTGAGCACGGCGGGCTGCAGCATCTGCGTGATGATCACGAGGAACAGGAACACCATGCGGCCGGGGAACTTGAACCGGGCCGTGTAGTACGCCGCCGGCAGCGACACCAGCAGCACGAGCAGCGTCGCGAACACGGCGATCACGATCGTCGAGATCAGGTTGTAGGGCAGGGGTGTCTCGGGGGTCGACCACATCGTGATGTAGTTCTCCCAGTGCCACTCCGTGGGCAGGTACGTCGGGTCGACCGAGCGGATCTGCGGCTTGGTCTTCACGGAGCCGAAGAACATGATCAGGTAGGGCAGCACGAAGATCGCGAGCACCAGGAATCCAGCGACCGTGCGGAGGATGACGCGGGGAAGCGTCACCTGGTCCTCGGTGTAGCGGCGCTTGCGGCCAGGGATGCGGGGTGCCGCGGCGTCGCCGGCGGTGGTCACGAGGGCGGTCTCGGTCACGGTCATGATCAGACCTCCTTCATGGGCTTGACGATCTTCACGTAGGCCGCGACGATCACGATGACGATGAGGAACGCGACCACCGAGAGGGCGCTCGCGACATCCACCTTCTTCTGCAGCTCGATGTACTTGAAGATGAGGGTCATGATCGTGTCGGCGCCGTAGCCGGGGATCGACCCCGTCATCACCTTCAGGATCGGCAGCGAGTTGAACACGTTGATGATGTTGATGAGCACCGCGACGGCCAGCGCGCTGCGCAGCTGCGGCAGGATGATCGACCAGTAGGTGCGGGCCGGGCCAGCGCCGTCCATCTTCGCCGCCTCGATCGCGTCGGCGGGAACCGACTGGAGTCCGGCGAGGATCGTGTACGTGGTGAACGGCAGCGACACGAAGATCGCGATCACGATCGACCAGATGAAGGCGGTCGTCGGGTTCTTGGTCCAGCCGTACCCGACCGCGTCGTCCGAGAGGCCGATGTCGTAGAGGAACTTGTTGAAGACCCCGAAGTACGGCTCGAGGCTGTAGTAGAAGACCATCGTCGTCATGACGACGGATGCCGCCCACGGCACGATGACGGCCATGCGCACGAGCTGGCGTCCGGGGAACGCCTTGTTGAGGATCTGCGCGAGGCCGAGCGAGATGACGACCGTGAACAGCACGACCGACACGACCCACACGATCGTGCGGAAGAAAATCGGCCAGAACTCGGCGAACGTGAAGACCGTGACGAAGTTGTCGAAGCCGACCGATCCCTTGTCGAGGCCCGACAGGGAGATGTCTCGCGTCGAGTTGAAGAACATCACCCCGGCGGGGAAGAACACCACGCCGATGATGAGCAGGAGTGCGGGGGCGATCCAGGGCAGCGCCTGGAGGAGGTCCTTTCCGCCCGGCCTGCCGCGGAGGGCAGCCGGGTTCTTCCGGGGGCGGGGGCGGCCGGTGGTGGCCGCCCCCGCGAGGTTCGAGGACTCTGTCTTCTGGCTCATTCGGGTACCCGAACCTCTCCGTCAGCGGGCTCAGCCCGCGTCGACCTGCGCCTGGATCTCGGTCAGCACGTCCTGTGCCGGCTTCGTCTGGAGCTGACCGAACAGCGACTTGAACGCACCGTCGGCGGCGGACCACTTCGGGTTCGTCGACGGGTAGAACTGTGCGTCGGGCAGCACGTCGAGGAACGGCTTGAGTGCCTCTTCGCCGGCCAGGGCCTCGGACCCGGACTTGGTGACGGGCAGGAAGCCCTCGGCCTGCACCCACGGCACGTACACGTCGGCCGAGTAGTAGTAGTCGAAGAACTTGGTGATCGCGTCCTGCTTGTCGCCGTCGTTCTCGAACGCCATCAGCTGGTCCATGACACCGAGCGTGAAGGGCGAGCCGTCCTTCGTCGGGATCGGGACGATGGAGTAGTCCAGGTCGGGGTTGCCATCGGCGATCTGGCCGACCGTCGGCGGGAGGCCGACCTGCATTCCGATCTTGCCCTGGATGAAGATGTCCATCAGCGGCGAACGCTGCGTCGAACCGGGGTCGGCCTGGGTCGCACCCGCGTCGATCATCTTCTTGATCTGCTCGGCGCCGACGAGGTTCTCCGGGGTGTCGATGGTGATCTCGGACTCGTCGCCGAACGATCCGCCGCCGCCCCACAGCCACACGGCTGCCTCGGCCTGCGCCTCTTCGGATCCGAGCGGCATGCCGTAGCCGGCCACGCCGCCGCCGAGTGCCGACACCTTGGTCGCGGCATCCAGCAGCGAGTCCCAGTCGGTCGGTGCCTCGACGCCGGCCTGCTCGAGCAGCGCGTTGTTGACGAACAGGGCGCGGGCCGACGCGATCATGGGCAGCGCGTACGCGGTGCCGTCGACCTCGGCGTTCTTGAGGAACGACTCCTGGAAGTCGGAGAAGGTCTCCTCGGAGACGACCTCTTCGGTCGGGTAGAGCAGCTCGTCGCCGACGAAGCCCGCGAACGGACCGCCGTTGTAGATGTCGGGAGCCTCGCCCGCCTGGATCTTGGTGGAGACGACCTTCTCCAGGTTGTCCCAGGACTGCACCTCGAGCTTGACGTCGATGTCGGGGTTGGCCTTCTCGAACCCCTTGATCACCGTCTCCCAGTTCGCCTTGGTGCCGTCCGAGTAGCTGGGGACGAGGAGGTCGAGGGTCGTCGACCCCTCTTCGCCTCCGCCGTCTCCGGACGATCCGCCGAACCCGCACGAAGCGAGCGAGAGCGTGGCGACGGCCGCAATGGCGGCGGCGCCGAACCGCAGTGACTTCTTCATGTGTATTGCATTCCTCACTGTGAGTGTCCGCCCCTCGGCGGCGGGCCGCTTCGGGAGGGGGTGTGGTGCACAGTCGCAAGCACAACTCACGCGACGGTGCGTGGTGATCGTTTCGCCGGGTGGCATCCGCGATCGTTCAAGCCGGGGCTCGGGGTTCTCGGCGACGATCGGAATCGACGACGAGGGTTTAGAACTTCTCGATTATTTGTCAGGGGAACAAACAAATCAAGAGTAACCGGGGGTTGCTCTTCTTTGACGCCATACTATGATTGATTCCGGCTTCAAACGATCACAAGTATGCAACATATCGCACGAAGGGCACCTCGATGACTGAATCACTTCCCGGCGCGTACATGCGCGAGGAACTCCAATCCCAGCCGCAGATGTGGGCACGGGTCGCCGATCTGAAGGCAGAGCAGGGCATGCTGCCGGCCACGGGCCCGCGCGTCGCGGTCGTCGGCTGCGGCACGTCGTGGTTCATGGCGCAGTCCTACGCCGCCCTCCGCGAGTCCGCGGGGCACGGCGAGACCGATGCGTTCGCGGCCTCGGAGGCGTTCATCGACCGCGGATACGACGCCGTCGTCGCGCTGACGCGATCCGGCACGACCAGCGAGGTGCTCGAGCTCGTCGACCGCGTCAAGGGCCGCGTCCGCACCATCGGCGTCATCGGCGACCCGACGTCGCCGCTCGTGTCGCTCGTCGACGACGCGGTGCTGCTGCCGTTCGCAGACGAGAAGTCCGTGGTGCAGACGCGTTTCGCCACGACGGCACTCGCCCTGTTCCGCGCGTCGCTCGGCGAGGACCTGACCGCCGCCATCGCCGATGCCGAGGCCGTGCTGGCAGAGCCCGGCGATGACGAACTGCGCGACGCCGAGCAGTACACGTTCCTCGGACGCGGCTGGACGATCGGTCTCGCCCACGAGGCCGCTCTGAAGCTGCGTGAGTCGTCGCAGTCCTGGACCGAGGCCTACCCGTCGATGGACTACCGCCACGGTCCGATCGCCATCGCCGCGCCCGGCCGGGTGACGTGGCAGTTCGGTGAGGCTCCCGAGGGACTCGCCGGCGAGGTGGCCGCCACCGGCGCCCGCTTCGAGCAGCGCGCGATCGACCCGCTCGCCGACCTCGTGCGCCTGCACCGCACGGCGCTGGATCGCGCGGTGGAGCGCGGGCTCGACCCGGATCAGCCGCGCAACCTCACGCGATCCGTCATCCTGGATGCATGACCCCACGCACTGCCGGAGCCGATGATGATCGACCCTGACGCGGCATCGGCCGTTCCCGACGTCGAGCGCGACGCGGCGGGAGAGAAGCTCTCCGACGTGCGCACGCTCGGACGGGGCGCGCCGGTGCTGGCGTTCGACGTGGGCGGAACCGACATCAAGTCGGCGCTGTTCGACGCCGAGGGGACCGCGCTCGGACTCCGTCGTACGCCCACGCCGATCGCCGACGGCGACCGCACGCACGATCTGCTCGAGCGGCTCGAGGTGCTGGCGGCCGAACTGCGTGACGCGCATCCCGACGTGGTGCCGCAGGCGGTCGGGCTCGTGGTGCCGGGCATCGTGGATGCGGATGCCGGCCTCGGCGTGTTCGCGAGCAACCTCGGCTGGCATGACTCACCGCTGCGTGATCTCGCCTCCGCGCGGCTGGGCCTTCCCGTGGCTTTCGATCACGATGTCCGCGCGGCGAGCTGGGCGGAGCGTCGGCTCGGGGGCGCCCGCGACTACGCCGATGCCGTCGTGCTCGTGATCGGGACGGGCATCGCCGGCGCCCTGCTGGTGGGCGGAGTGCCGTACACCGCAGGCGGCTACGCGGGCGAGATCGGGCACTCGCCCATCGCCGACGGGCCGATCTGCCCCTGTGGCGCGCGCGGCTGCCTGGAGGCCGTGGCATCCGCGGGGGCCATCGCGCGGCGCTACCGCGAGGCGACCGGCGTCGCACCCGACGGGGCCAGGGATGTGATCGCCCGCGCGGCGGCCGGCGACGAGGTGGCGGCAGAGATCTGGAACTCGGCGCTCGACGCCCTCACCATGTCGCTCGCGCAGCTCACCGCGGTCGTCGCGCCTCAGGCCGTGGTCATCGGCGGTGGTCTGTCCCGCGCGGGTGGAGCCCTCTTCGATGAACTGCGCGCGCGCCTCGCGGCCCGGCTCAGCTTCCACCGCATCCCCGTGCTCGTCCCCGCCGAGCTCTCCGGCAACGCCGGCCTGCTCGGTGCCGCCCTGCGCGCGAGGGAGCTCACGTGATCCTCACCGTCACCCCCAACCCCGCGCTCGACCTGACCTGGCACGTGGATCGGCTCCGCGAGGGCGGCACGCACCGGGCGGATGCCGGAGTCGCACGCGCCGGTGGCAAGGGCCTCAACGTCGCCCGCGTGGCAAACGCGGAAGGCGCGGATGTGCTCGCGATCACCACGATGGGTGGGCGCGTCGGCGAGGAGTTCGCCGCCGAGCTCGGTGCCAGTGGCGTGCCGCACGCCCTCGTATCGGTGGCCGCCGAGACCCGGCGCAGCGTCGCCGTGGTCGACGAGTCCGCCGGGGACACCACGATCATCAACGAGCGCGGCGTCAACCCGAGCGACAGCGAGTGGGCGGACCTCCTCGCCGAGGTCGTCGAACGGCTGCCGACCGCGACGGTCCTCGTCGTGTCCGGCAGTGTGCCGCCCGGCGCCCCGGAATCGCTCCTCCCCATGCTCATCGCGGTGGGGAAGGATGCCGGAGTCCCGGTGATCGCCGACACCTCGGGGCCGGCGCTCCTGCGTGCGGCGGATGCCGGCGCCGACGTCCTGAAGCCCAACGCGGCCGAACTCGTCGAAGCCACCGGCATCGCCGACCCCGTCGAGGGCGCCCGTGCGCTGATCGCCCGCGGCGCCGAGCTCGTGCTGCTCTCGCTGGGGGCCGACGGCATGCTCGCCGTCACCGCGTCCGACCTCGTGCACGCCCGGCTCGACGAACCTCTCGCCGGCAATCCGACCGGCGCCGGGGATGCCGGGGTGGCCGCGTGTGCCGTGCTGTATGCGGCGGGCGAGCGCGACCCCGAGCAGATCCTCCGTCGCGCCACAGCCTGGTCCGCGGCCGCGGTCCTCACTCCGCTCGCCGGCGACATCTCCCCGCGCTGGCGCGCACTCGAACAGCAGCTGCTCGTCTCGCATCCCGCCCCCGAATCGTTCCGGAAGGACCCTTCGTGACCCTCGTCTCCGCTCGCGACCTCGTCTCCGCGGCATCCGCCGCCGGCACCGGGATCGGCGCGTTCAACGTGATCCACCTCGAGACCGCCGAGGGGCTGGTGCGCGCAGCCGCGCTCGCCGAGCTGCCCGTGATCCTGCAGATCTCGCAGAACTGCGCCGACTATCACGGTGGGCTCGAACCGATCGCTCTGGCCACGCTCGCGGTGGCACGACGCGCGGAGATGCCGGTCGCCGTGCACCTCGACCATGCCGAACGGCCCGAGCTGGTCGACGAGGCCATCGCGCTGGGCTTCGGGTCCGTGATGTTCGACGGCGGGGCGCTGCCCTATGACGACAACGTGGCCCTCACGGCGGCCGTCGCAGCACGGGCGCATGCGGCCGGGGTCTACGTCGAGGGCGAGCTGGGCGAGGTGGGCGGCAAGGACGGTGCGCATGCGCCGGGTGTGCGCACCGACCCCGACGAGGCGCGGGCGTTCGTCGCGGCGACGGGTGTCGACGCGCTCGCGGTGGCGGTGGGCTCGTCTCACGCGATGACCGACCGCACGGCGTCGCTCGATCTCGACCTGATCGCGCGCCTGCATGCAGCCCTGCCCGTCCCCCTCGTGCTGCACGGATCCTCGGGGGTGGCGGATGCCGTGATCGCCGACGCCGTGCGCGCGGGGATGACCAAGATCAACGTCTCCACGCACCTCAACGGGTTCTTCACCCGGGCGGTGCGCGAGAAGCTGGATGCGGACGAGCGGCTCGTCGACTCGCGCAAGTATCTGGCACCCGCGCGTGACGCTCTGGCCGCCGAGGCTGCCCGCATGCTCCGGTTGTTCGCCCTGCAGGGAGCACGATGAAGCGGGCGGCGCGGCTGAACGCGATCCTCGACCTTCTCGCCACGAGCGGCGAGGTCACGGTGGAAGACCTGGTGGAGCAGTTCGGCGCCTCGTCGGCCACGACCCGCCGCGACCTCGACTCGCTCGCCGAGCAGCGGCTGCTCACCCGCACGCACGGCGGCGCGGTGGCGCAGGCCGTCGCCTACGAGCTGCCGATCCGCTACAAGAGCCACCTGCGCACGCACGAGAAAGCCAACATCGCTCAGACCGCGGCGGGCCTGGTCGCCCCCGGCATGGTGGTCGGGCTGTCGGGCGGCACGACCACCACCGCGATCGCCGCGGCCCTCGCCGCCCGCGACGACCTGTCCGGGAACGGTGGCATCACCGTGGTCACGAATGCCGTGAACATAGCTGCGCAGCTCGCCACGCGACCCGACATCAAGGTCGTCGTCACCGGCGGGGTCATCCACTCCCGCAGCTACGAACTCGTCGGGCCCTTCGTCGAACAGCTGCTGCGCGGGGTTCGGCTCGACATCGCGTTCATCGGCGTGAACGGGATGGATGCCGCCGCGGGCGCCACGACTCAGGACGAGCGTGAAGCTGCCGTCAACCGCATGATGGCCGAACGCGCCCGGCGCGCGGTCGTGGTCACCGACGGCAGCAAGCTCGGGGTCGAGGCGTTCTCGGCGGTCGGCGGCGTCGACCTCTTCGCGACCGTGATCACGGATGCCGGAGCGGATGCCGAGGCGCTCGCCGCCCTCCGCGCCGCCGGCTACGCCGTGCTCGTGGCCTGAGGGTCGCGGTGGCTCGCCGGCGCCGGCGCCAGCGCCTGACCTGCCCTGCCGACGCACGGGATGAAGGAGTTCTCACGTTCTGAAGGACCGATTCGAGCATCCGATCCTTCATTCCGCGGGATCTCCTTCGAAACGGGTCCTCCCCGACCGCGCGCCGCTGCCAAGTCCTGAGCCCGGACACCCCAAGGGCCCCGACGTCCCCAGAACGTCGAGGCCCTCTGAGAGCGCCGCGGCTGCAGGCCGCGACACCCTCGAGCAGATGGTGTCCGTGTCGTATTCACGCTCCCCAGCGCGCATGATTCCCCAGATCCGACTGCGCCTCCCTCGCGCCTCAACCCTTCGAGGCCCTTCGCATGGCACCTTCCGAAGAACAGGAGCGTGCGGCACCCGTTCTGATACACCGAATGGAGGAAAAGGTCAGAATCCGTCGCCGTGGCACTGGAACGGCGCGCTGAGGCCGGTGTCGACGGTGGCCCGGGCAAGTGCCACGGCGGGGGTCTCACCGTCGGACAGACCGACATGCACGGCGCTCAGCAGCTCGGCCGCCACCTCATCGGGCACGGCGACCGGAGCGGCGATCACGCAGTCGGCGCCCGCGTGCAGCCACACCCGCGTCATCCCGAGCGCCTCCTCGCCCCAGCGCACCGAGGAACGCCCCAGCTCGCACGCCGAGAGGATCACGGTCGCCGGGACGCGCGGGATCAGGTCGACGTCGTAGCCGAAGAGGATGCCGTCGGCGAGCTCGAAACCCGAGAACAGCGGGTTGTCCACCGCGTGCCTGCCGTGCGCGGCGATGTGCAGCACGTCGCTGTTCGACGCGAGGTCGGTGGCCGCCGCCACCGTCGCCTCACCGCTGTCGAGGATCCGCGTCGCCACGCCGCCGCCGCTCCAGGCATCCGCTGCCCGCCGCACCTCTTCGCCGGCGCGGGGGACGCGGGGCCCCGCCGCGAATCCGATCATTGACGGGCGTCCGCGGACGCCCGTCCCGCTGCCCAGCAGCCGCGAGACCGACGTCGCGAGCGTGAACGGGACTCCGGCCATGCCCGGCAGCATCGCCCACGGCACCCCGCCGAGCGCTCCGGGCACGGTGATCGCCAGACGACGTGCCGACGGTGCCGCCGAGAGCAGCGGCGCGAGCAGCTCGGCATCCAACAGCGCCAAGCGCGTGGCGAGTGCGCGTGCGGTCACGGCCCCCATCAGCCCGCCGCGGGTGAGCGCGGCCATGTCGAGATCGGCGCGCAGACCGTCGAGTGCGGACTGCACCCGCGACCAGGACAGGTCGACGACCGTGGCCCCCGACGACGTCACCGCGACGGCGTGCAGCGCGGAGCCGGTGAAGACGTATGACAGGACGGCGGTGTCGGGATCGAGCAGCGCCGTCGCCTCGGCGAGCCCCAACCGCTCACGGGTGCCGCCCGAACCCGTCGCGGCCCACTGCCGCTCGCGCACCCGGTCGCGCAGGGCGCGCACACGAGCATCCGTGGTCCAGTCCGCGCCCGCGAGCTCGGCGCGCAGCATCCGCAGTTCCGCCAGATCGACCGCCAGCGAGTCGTCGCGGGGAGGGCGCACCGGAGCGACCTGCTGGCTCAGGTGCCGGGCGCGCTCCGACCACTCGAACAGCGTCGCCGGGTCGTGCAGGCGGGCCGCGGCGGAGAGACCGGCGTACATCAGGTCGCTTCCGTGCATGGCGACCGAGGCCTGCAGGTCGAGGGCGCCGAACGACTGCTGCCAGGCGGTGAGCAGCTCGAGTCCGTCGGCGGCGGCCCGCAGCGCGTCGCGGTCCCGACCCCGTGCAGCGGCGCGCGCGGCTCGCACCTCGTGGGCGCGGAGGCGGAGCGGCGTCGGAGCGCTGTCGTCGAGTCGCGGGAGACGCCCGGCACCGTCGCGCCGCGCGCTCAGGCGGAGCCCGGTGGCCTCGGTGCGGAACCCCGCGTGGTCGAGGGCTCTGGCGGTGCGGGCGAAGGCGGATGCGTCGAGGGGGCGGTCCGGCTTCGCCCGCTGTCGTGCTTCGAGCCGCACCGCTTCGGCGCGGGCCGCCCATCCCTGGTTCCCGAGGGCGGTGAAGCGCCGTGCCGACGTGCGGGCGGTGCGCTCGGCGGCAGCCGGGTCATGGCGCAGCAGCGAGCGGGCGAGGTGGAACTCGGCTTCACCCCTGGCCTGTCGCATCCGCTGCGCGCCGAACTCCGCGGCGACCCGACCCAGCAGGGCCTCCGCCTCGGTGGTGAGGCCGGCGTCGCGAAGCACCTCTGCGCGGTCGAGGTCGCTGATCGCGGCGGCCAGGTCGCTGATCGCGGCGAGCGTCGGACGGGAGCGGGTCATCAACGTGAGCGCGGTGACGAGGTCGCCGCCCAGCAGCGCCGCGTAACCCAGGTTGTGCCGCGCTTCGGCGAGCGGCTCCTGATCGTCGTTCGCCTCGTACACGGCCACCGCGCGCCGCAGATCTTCGACGCAGCTGTCGAGCTCCCGCCGCTGCATCCGCACGACCGAGCGGTTCATCAGGCAGTTCGCGAGCTCGGTGGTCTCGTCGCCGATGGCGGTGAACGTGTCGATGGCGCGGCTGAGCTCGACCTCCGCCTCCGCCAACGTCCCGGCGTGCATGAGGAGGACGCCGAGCTGGCCGCTG
This sequence comes from Microbacterium sp. GQ128, assembly GCF_059758615.1. NCBI lineage: Bacteria > Bacillati > Actinomycetota > Actinomycetes > Micrococcales > Microbacteriaceae > Microbacterium > Microbacterium sp. GQ128. Next base: position 188,193 of record NZ_JCAXDY010000002.1, on the reverse strand, counting down.
AGCACGGCGATCGTCTCGGAGCGCAGCCCGGGGCGGCGGAGTGCGTGTCGGCACAGCTGCTCGGCGGCCGCGGGTTGCCCGGTCTGAGCGAGCACGTAGGCCGACGTGCCGTCGATGCGGGCGCGCAGATCGGGATCCTCGGTGCGGGAGGATGCCGCGTCGAGCGTGCGCCTCGCCTGCGTGAACCGCCGCGCGTTCGCCGCCTCGACTCCGCGCCGGTGCAGCTCGTTGGCGGACAGGGGCATCCGTCCAGAATGCCCTGCCTCGCGGCTGCGCGGAAGAGCGCGGGTGCAGGCCGTGCGCGCGCGGCATCCATCGGCGGGTCGGCCGGGTGAGCATACGCACGGATGTCGGGAGGAAGGTGTGCGGATGTCGGGAGAAAGGTGTGCGGATGTCGGGAGGAATCACGGATGTCGGGGGACACGCCGAGGATCCGTCCGACGGGTGTGCATCCGTCCGACAAGTGGACCGGCGCGAGGGGACGGGACGGGACGGGACGGGACGGGACGGGACCTGACGGGACGGGGCCGGGCCGGGGGCGCCGCGCACCAAGACGGACCGCCCGTATCGGTGCGGACGGTCCGTCTCGGGGGTGGTCAGGCCGGGTCGACCGGAGTCGGCAGCGACTTCAGCACGGCGGCGACGGCCTTCTTCGCGGCATCCGGGGTGGCGCCTGCGACCGGCACGGTGCCGAGCTGCGCGGCGATGCGTCCGGCGACGTACGGCGCCGCGAAGGATGTGCCGCTCCAGATCGCGAACCCGCCCCGATAGTCGTCGGGATCGATCGTCTCGCGGCGGATGCCGTCGACGTCCGCACGTGTGGCCGCCTGGGAGCCGCCCACGAAGCCGGGCGAGGTGCTCACCACGGCAGCGCCCGGCGCGTAGGTCTTCACCCACGGGCCCACGTTCGAGAAGAGGGCGACCGACTGCGCCGAGGGGTTCAGCGCGCCGACCGACACGAGCGGGGTGCCGTCGTCGAGCGGGATGCCGTTGTGCGAGTCCGGCCACGGCCACAGCGACGCCGGGAACGAGGGCCGATCGATGGCGTCGTTGCCCGCCGAGCACACGACCACGCAGCCGAGCTCGCGCGCCTTGGCCAGCAGCTGGTGCAGGGTGAGGCTGAACATGCCGTCGGTCGGCGTCTCGTGGTAGTAGCTGAGCGACAGGTTCAGCACGTCGATCGGGAAGCCCGTCGTCGGGTCCTCCCGGTGGCGGATCAGCAGCATCACGACCTGCGCGACCGTGTCGAGCAGGGTGCTCTCGTCGACCACACCGAGTGCGCCCGCCACGCGGATCGAGAGGATGTCGGCATCCGGAGCCGTCTGTCGGACGAGCCCGGCGATGAACGTGCCGTGGCCCGCGACCGCATCGATCGCGCCGTCGAGCTGCCCGTACAGGTCGGGGTAGCGCTCCGGATCGGCGTCGTCCGTGAGGCCCACCGGAACGCCGTCGAGGTCGACATGACGGGTGACGATGTCGTCGGGAAGCCAGGCGTGTTCGCCGCAGCCCGTGTCGAGCACCGCGACGACGGCCCGCCGCCCGCGCTTCGGCGCCGGTCCCCGCACGGGAGCCGGTCCCAGCCAGGTCACCGGCTGTCGCGCGCCCCGTCCGGGCTCGAGGTAGTCGTCGCTGCCCGCGGCGCCCTCGCCGCGCACCGGGTTCGTGCGGGTGAACGGGTTGGTCCGCGTGAAGGGGTTGGTCCGGGTGAACGGGTTGAGTCCGACCGGGTCGATGGACAGCACGTGGTCGAGGCTGGTCCGCGGCATGGTCGAGCGCGACATGCGTCGGGCGCGCTGGAGCACCCGCCATGCGTCGGGGGAGATCGGCGACTCCCCGCGCACGGGCTCGTCCGTGGTGGTCAGCCGCAGGCGCTGGAATCCCACGACGCCCGGCACGAGCTCCCCGTCACCGATCTCGCGCGCGCCGTCCTCGGTCTCCAGCAGCCACCCGAACGTGTCGGCCGCGTCGCGCAGTGTGCGCAGCTCACGGTCGTACGCCTCCTGATCGCCGAGCGTTCGGGTGATCAGGAGCCGCTCGGGCAGATAGGCGGTGGGAAAGGCGCGGATGCCGTCCACGGGCTCCGTGCTCGGGTCGAGGGCCGTGCCGCGGCGGATGGATCCCTCCGCGCGGTCCTGCCAGGTCCATCCCTTGGGCTGCTCCATCGTCATCCTCTCGGTGCGGGTCGCCCCGCGGCTTCATCGACGGGCGGTGCCCGTGGTCACAGCTCGAACTGCGGGGTCGCGAGCGTGCGCGTCTCGTCCCCGATCGCGGTCGTCAGGCGCACGCGCGTGAGACCGGGTGGCACCTCGTCGAACGCGAAGCGTCCGGTCTCCTCCGGCGAGGTGGAGATCGTCTTCTCGCCCTGGGTGAGGAAGACCTCCGCGGCGCCGGTGTCGACCCAGCCGTCGACGCGGCGGCGACCGGATGCGGTGGTCGTCACATGCAGCAGGATGCTGGTCGTGCCGTCGCTGAACTGCAGGGTGAGCGCATCCGCCTCGCCCCGGACGGCGCCGAGCTGCCCCTCGACGAGGGTGAGCAGCGCGTACTCGCGGTTCAGCCCGTCGGCGGCGACGGCGGCGACCATGCGGTCGATCAAGCCCGCGGGCACGGGGTCGACCTCGCTCCACAGCGTGCGGAGTCGGGCGAACATCTCGGCGTCGTCGTGCGCGCTCATGCGAGCCCTCCTGCCTGGGCGGTCGGCGGTGCGTCCAGCAGCGCGCGCAGCTTGGCCAGGCAGCGGTTGCGCGTCGGACCGATGCTGCCGATCGGCATCGCGAGGTCGGCGGCGATCCTGGCGTAGTCGGGCCGGTCCTCGAAGGCGATCACGCGCAGGAGCTTCTGGCAGCGTTCGTTGAGGAGGCGCACGGCCGTCCACAGCCGGCGGTTCTCGTCGCCCAGCGTCGCGTGCTCCTCCGCCGAAGCCTGCTCGGGCAGGAGCGCATCGAGGTCGTCGTCCACGGTCGTGTCGACCTTGCCGTGCGCCTTGGCGACCTTCCAGGCCTCGCGGCGGGCGGTGGTCGTGAGCCAGGCCGATACGGCCCGGTGGTCGCTGATCGAGCCGTGGCCGCGGACGAGCTGCAACCAGGTGGTCTGCACCACGTCTTCGGCGAGCGTGCGTTCGAGTCCGTACGCGCGCACCACGTGCCAGAGCACGGGGGTCATGAGCCGTACGAGCTCGTCCATCGCGCGGCCGTCTCCCTCGCGCCATGCGTCGAACAGACCCGCGGCGCGCTCCCAGCGTGCGCGCCCGTCGTCCGAGGCAGGATCGAGAGCGGCGCCGGGTGCACCGTCGATCATGAAGCCCATTGTGATCACACCTACCAGGAGCACGGCAAGAGGTTTCTGATACATGACTTCATCCAAGAATTCCGCGGCTGATACGCGGTCGGACGCGGGGGTGGATCTCGATAGCGTTGAGGGGTGATCGCCCTCTCCGTCCTGCTCTTCCTCAACGCCGCCTTCAACGCCCTCGTCTGGCCGCGGTTCTACAAGCGTGTGGCCGACGATCCGCGTGCGCGCGACGAGAACGGCAAGCCCACGACGTTCCTCAAGGTGCACGCGATCCTCATCGCGATCGCTCTGGTGCTCGCGCTGGTCTCGGCACTCGCCGGCATCGCCGCGCTGACCGGAGCCCTCTAGCGCCGCATCGCTCCGGGATGCGGGTCAGGCCGACTCGAACTGCTTCGCATGCGCGGCCCACCGCGACTCGACGGGGAGTGCGCGCAGCGCGCGGTTGCTCACGGCCAGGGCCACGGATGCGAGGCACAGTGCGGCGCAGAGCAGCAGCGTCCACTCGCGGCCGATCCACGCGAGACCGAAGCCGGCGATGAGTGGGGCGAGCGGCATCGCCCCCATGCCGAGCACACCGACGGCACTGTTGGCGCGGCCGAGCAGGTGCGTCGGCGTCGCGACCATGAAGTAGCCCATCATCCCGGCGTTGAGGGCGGGCACGAGGAGCACCGAGGCGCCGAGCACCACGGCGATGGCCCAGGGCGACGTGACCGTGGTGAGCAGGATCACCCCGACCGCGGCGACCGACAGGCCCACGATCGTCAGGACCCCGGCCTTGATGCGGGGGACGAGCAGGGGTGCGCACACGGCGCCCACGAGCATCACAGCCCCGATCGATGCGCTCAGCGTGCCGATCAGGAGCTCGGAGTGGCCGTCCTGCTGGAGCGCATAGATGACGGTGGTGATCGCGGCGTTGAATCCCAGGTTCACGACCGTGGTGATGAGCAGGACTCCACCGAGGTCGGGCCGCGAGAGCAGCCAGCCGAACGCCTCGCGCAGCTCCGCCCAGGCGTTCGGCTTCGTCGGCGCGGCAGCTGGGGCGCCGAAACCCAGGTCATCCGTCGTGGCGGCGGCGTGTTCAGCCCCGACACGCTGCAGGTCGTCCGGGTCGTCTGTGTTTTCGCCGGCCGCTCCGGTGTCGACCACTCCCGCGCGACGTGCCTGGCGCCCCAGCATCCAGGCGGTCAGGGCGGCGATCGCGTGGCAGAGCGTCATGACGACGCCGACCGCCCAGCCGCCGACGCCCAGGAGCAGACCCCCGAGCGGTCCTCCCGCGAGCTGGAGCGCGGCATCCCGCCCCTGGTTCGCCGCCTGCGCGCGCCCCATGGCGTCGTCGGGCACGATCTCCTTGATCGCGCTCTCGCCGGCCACGTCGAACAATCCGCTGCGTGCGGCGAGGAGCACGTCGATCACGAGAAGGGTTCCGAAGGTCATCGCATCGCCGAGCGCGAGCAGCGTGAACGCCCCCGCCAGCACGATGCCGATGAGAGATCCGAGCAGCATCAGGGTGATGCGGCGGTGGCGGTCGGCGAGCACTCCGCCGGCGAGGGTCATGAGCAGGCGGGCGACCATTCCCGCGGCGCCGATGATGCCGGCTTGTGCGGGGTCGTTCGTCACGATGAGCGCGAGCAGCGGGATCGCGAATCCGAACAGGGCGCCCGCGAGGCCTTTGCTCGTGTCGCTGACGAGCCAGGTGAGGTATCGCGTGTTGCGCCACAGGCGGTGCGGCTGGGTGACGGTGGTCATGAGTCGAGAGTAGATGCGCAAGAAGAATTGCGCAAGTTCTATTGCGCAATTTCGGGTGCGGGTAAGATCGGCACATGACGGAGGACACCGCGAAGGGCACGAGCGAGGATCCCGTCTGGATGACCTCGGCCATGCTCAAGGCCTACTCGCACCCCCTGCGGCGCCAGATGATCCGCCTGTTCTCGCGGCGGGACTTCCTCCGCGCCGCCGACATCGCCGCCGAACTCGGCGTGCCGGCCAACAGTGCGAGCTTCCATCTGCGCGCGCTCGCCGATGCCGGTCTCATCGAGGAGGCGCCCGAGAAGGCCCGCGACCGGCGCGACCGCGTCTGGACCGGACACAAGGGGCCACTGAACGTGGGCGGCCCGGAGAGCCCGGTCGCCGATGAGGAACTGGGCAGCGCCGTGATCGCCGCGCTGGTGGAGGACCACCAGGATCTGATGCGCCGGGTGACCACCTGGACCCCCGAGTACGTCGCCGGGCGCACCACCGAGGTGCACGCCGCCTTCACCCAGCGCACGATCCGGCTGACCGAGGCCGAGTTCGACGACGCGATGGTGAAGTTCAACGATGTGCTGACCGCCGCCGAGGAAGCGCACGACGACGCCGACCCCGACGGCCGCTACTGGCAGATCGACGTGATCGCCGCCGACGACACCATCTGACGCGGTCCGGATTCAGTCCTCGGTCGACGAGCCCGTTCCGCTGAGGATCAGGATGCGACGCAGGTGCATCGCGGAGAGCACTCCCGGGCCCATCGAACTGCGTTCGTCGACGGTGCGATCGTTCACTGTCTCGAGCAGGAGCCGGGTCGCACGGGCGGCCTCTGCGCGCACACGGTGGTCCTCGCCGGATGAGGCGTCGCCGCGTGCGATGACCTCCGCCACCGCATGGCAGGCATCCGACAGCGGCCCGGGCAGGGCGGGATCGAGCGGCAGCCCGGCCGGGCGGTCCCAGATCGTGTCGGCGATCTCGTCCGAGATGTCGCGGATGAGGTGCGCGATCCGGTCGAGTGCGGCGAGCTCCTCGTGGCTCTGCTGCATCCGCGGTCGGTGCCCCTTCGCCCGGGGATTGCCGCGCCGACTCTCGTCCGCCTCCGTCAGCGCCGCCCGCAGCTCGCCCGCCGTGTCGGCGAGCGAGGCCGCGTCTTTGGCCCACTGCTCGTGCTCCGGGGGCCACGATTCGGCGACCGCCGATCCGATGTCGTCGAGGTGCCGGGCGAGCTGTTCCCGGAACGCCTCCAGACGTGCCGCCGCCACGCCGGTGAGCGGGGCGGGGGCGATCAGGAAGTTGACCACGAGTCCGACGGCCACCCCGACCGCCGTCTGCGTCAGGTAGCCGAGCGAGTAGTCATCGGCGTTCTGCCCACCGATGATCAGCACGAACAGGGCGGCCATCGGGATGTACTCGCGTCCGACGCCGAACCAGCCCGTGCCCGACAGCAGCACGCCGACCCCCACGACGAGGGGGATGGTCCACCACGTCGGCCCCACCGTGAGCACCACGATCGTGGCGAGTCCGATCCCCGTGGCCAGCCCGAGCAGTGTCTGGAAGCTCGACTTCGCGGAGCCCATCAGCGTCGGGTACATGCTCAGCAGAGCGCCGAGCGGGGCGTAGTACGGGTATTCGTCGGTGACGCCCGGCATGTGCGGGGCGATCATCCACGCGAGCCCGACAGCGAGGGTCGTCTTGGCGACGAGCAGCAGGCGGGCGGGGAGGACGGCATCGTGCAGGGCGCGCGCGATGCCCGCGCGGCGTGCGCGGATTCGGGGGTGGCTCTGCGTCACGGCATCCTCTCTCTCGGCGGGCAGGTGATTCCGCGAGCGTATGCCGCCGGGGCGCCTCCGGCGAGTGGGTTGCTTCCGCAGGCGGGGACCGGTAGCGCGCGGACGCGACGACGCCGGCCACCCGAGGAGGGGGACCGGCGTCGTCGAGGGGTGCGGCGTGCAGAGGTGCGCCTACGGGATGGTCCGCCGGAAGGCGAGGAACGAGACGCCCGTGAAGACCGCCGTGAGCAGGAGCATCCAGAGCGCCAGCCCGAGAGCACCGAGGTCGTTGATCGCCGCCCCGACGTGCCCCCACAGCTCGAGCCTGGTCGCCAGGAAAACGAGTGCGACGAGGACCAGCGCGAGACCGATGCTCACGATCAGCAGCACCAGCTGGCCCCAGCTCTTGTAGATCGTCGCGCCGGTGAAGCCGATCACGAAGAAGAAGAGCGCGAGAGTGAAGTAGACCACGAACGCGCCCAGCGGGCCCGCATCCCACAGCCATGGGAGGTAGAACAGATAGCCGTGCACCCCGTATCCGTTCGTGGTGACCTCGATGCCGCCGCCGATCAGGAACAGGATTCCCATGAGCGCGCTGCCGAGGATCGCGGTCAGCAGGGTTCCGAGGAAGAATTCCCGACGGGTGATGCTCATTGCCTGGGAGAACGGGAACGTCAGGGTCATCGCCGACATCCCGATGGCGAAGAAGTACCAGAGGGGAGCCTGGCCACCTCCGCCGTACTTGGGTCCGTCGCCCGGGATCATCGCGTAGATGATCACGGAGATCACCACGGCGGCGCCGAGGATCATCAGGGGGTACCAGATGAAGGTGCCCTTGTTGATGAGCTGCAGGCGGATGACGTTGAATGTGCGTCGCATCAGCGCACCTCCTCTTTCGTGGCGGAGCCTCTCGTGGAGTCGGCCTCGGCCTTCTGCGTGAGTCGGACGATCAGCTGCTGCAGCGAGACCGGCGCCAGGTCCAGACCGGATGCCGTGATGGCCGCGCGTTCCTCCGCCGTCACCATCCCGAGGGTCGTGACGGATGCCACACGCCCGAGCGACTCGCGGTGCAGGACCTCGCGACCCTGGACCCAGGCGTCGACCTTCGCGGCGTCGCCCACCACCGTCACGGCGCGGTCGCGGACCGCATCCGTGTCTTCATGCAGGAGGATCTGACCGTTGTCGATCACGATGACCTTCTCGATGAGGTTGGAGACCTCGTCGATCAGGTGCGACGACAGGATGATCGTGCGCGGGTGCTCGGCGTAGTCCTCGACCAGGCGGTCGTAGAAGATCTGCCGGGCGACCGCGTCGAGACCCAGGTACGGCTCGTCGAAGAACGTGATCTCGGCGCGCGACGCGAGTCCGATGATCACGCCGACCGCGGAGAGCTGACCGCGGGAGAGCTTCTTGATGGTCTGCTTCATCGGCAGCTGGAACTCGGCGACGAGCTCGTCGGCGAACGCCTGATCCCAGTGCGGGAAGAACAGGCTCGCGGCCTTGAAGGCGTGCTTGGGATACGCGTCGTCCGGGTACTTCTGGCTCTCGCGGACGAAGCAGATCCGGCTGAGCACGTGCGCGTTCTCGTAGGGGTGCTCGCCGAACACCTTGATGGTGCCGGAGGACTCGAAGTTCTGCGCCGTGAGGATCGACATGAGTGTCGTCTTGCCGGCGCCGTTGCGACCGAGGAGGCCGTAGATCGCGCCTCCCTCGATGGCGAGCGACACGTTGTCGAGCGCTCGCTTCTCCTTGTAGCGCTTGCTGAGGTTCTGCACCTCGATGACAGCGGTCATGCGGGGGTCTTCCCTTCTGAATCAGTGGTCAGTGCGGCGCGCTGCCGGAGCAGTGCGGCGAGGTCGTCGGCGCCGAGTCCGAGCGTGCGGGCCTCGGCGAGGAGCGGGTCGATGTAGCGGTCGGCGAACAGGGCGCGGCGCTCGCCGAGGAGGACTTCCCTGGCGCCGTCGGCGACGAACATGCCGATGCCTCGGCGTTTGTAGAGCACTCCCTTTTCGGTGAGCACGGCGACTCCCTTCGCGGCGGTGGCGGGGTTGATCCGGTAGAACGCGGCGAGCTCGTTGCTCGACGGCGCCTGGGCCTCTTCGGCGAGCGATCCGTCGACGATCGAGTCCTCGATCTGCTCGGCGATCTGGAGGAAGAGCGGCTTGCCTTCTTCGATCACAATTCCTCCGGTGGGTTGGCGGGTTAGTTACTTGACTAAGTAACCATAGAACCCGGCCGGCTGTCAACCCCCCCCGAGTCGTGCACAACTTCGGAGATCGCGCGCGACTCGCCGGCCTCGGGGTGGAACTGCCGGCGTGTCGGCTTCGATCTCCGAAGTTGTGCCCGGGGAAGAAGTGGGCAGGGCAGGACAGGGCGGGGGAGGACAGGGCAGGGCAGGGCAGGGGCAGGACAGGGCAGGGCAGGGCAGGGTCAGGTGGGGCGGTGGTCGCGCCAGTCCTCGACGATCTGCAGCATCCGGGCGGAGAGGAAGCGGAAGAACTCGGCGAGCTCGACGGCCCGGTCATGGGCGCCCTGATCGTCGTCGTGCTCGGCGGCGATGTCGTCGATGTACTCCGAGAGGCGGGCGTACACGGGCATGTTCCCGACGATCGAGCGGTAGAACGGATCGTGCACGAACTCGTAGCGGTCGCGCCGGTCGCCGGGGCGGGAGCGCCGCTGGATGAAGTGCAGCTGCTGCAGATAGCGCACCGCGCCGGAGACGGCGGCGGCCGAGACGCCGAGACGCTCGCCGAGCTGCGCTGCGGTATATCCGCCCTCGGGCGCCGCGACCAGCGCCATCATCACGCGTGCCGGCATCCGTGGCATCCCGGCAGCGGTCATCATGGCCGCTGCCTGCTCGGCGGGTTCAATACCGCGATGGGAGGCGGATGCTGCGCCGACGGCATCGCCTGAGCTCGCGGCATCCACGTCGGGTCCGTTCTCGGTGCTGTCGTCGGGCATCGCGCTGCTCCTAGGCGCCGGGGGCGAGCTCGCGTCGTCGCATCAGAGCCAGGGTGGCCGCGCCGCCCGCGGCCAGGGCGAGCACCAACCACCAGAGTCCGCGCACATCCACACCGCTTCCGTCCACCACGGGCGTCACCGCGAAGGGGGAGATGTTCGCCGTCCACTCCGGCAGCCCGAACAGCGGCCCGAACATCCCGAGCATCGCCGCCAGCAGCACGAGGCTCCATGCCAGGGCGGTCGTCGCCCGGGGAACGAGCACGAACGCGAGGGCGGCGAGCACGGCGAAGACCGCTGCCGCGACCGCCTGGCCGAGGCCGGCCACCGCGACGATCCGGTAGAGCGAGTCGTCGCCGCCGTTCGCCCAGACGCCGATCCAGGCCGCCAGCACGGCGGCGGCGATCACGATCAGCACCGCGACGACGCCGACGATCACGAAATCCGCCAGCCAGCGCACACGTCCGATCGGGGTGGCGAGCACGGCCTCGGCGGTTCCGCGGGCTTCCTCCTGCCGCGCGCGCACGACGGTCTGCACCGCGCAGCAGGCGGCGAGGATGCCGAGCAGCGTGAAGAACACGGTCACGACGACCTCGTCGAGTCCGCCCGTCGCGCCGCCGATCTTCGTCAGGATCTCAGCGACGGCCGGGTTCTCGCCCGAGATCTGATCGACCAGGCCGCTCAGCGTCGTCGCCAGGATGCCGGTGATCGCACCGCCGACCGCCCAGCCGATGATGGAGCCCGAGGTGAGCCGCCACACGAGCGCGTGCGGCGAGGCGAGTGCCGGCCGCGCCGACACCCGGCCGCGACGCTCCGCCACGAAGCTCGCATCGATGTCGCGCAAGGACTGCAGTGCCAGGGAGACACCCGCGAGCACGACGCCGAACCCGACGCCGAGGACCATCGGCCAGACAAGATCGGCATCGTACGGGCGCGTCTGCTCGGCCCAGCCGAACGGCGACAGCCACACCGGCCAGGCGCTGGTCATGCTCGACAGGTCGTCGCTCGGGGTCCCTGCGGCATTGCCGATGCCACGCACCAGGAACGTCGCGACGAGTACCCAGACCGTCAGGGAGTTCGCCCCGCGCGAGGTGCGCATGAGCTGTGCCGCGACGAGTCCGATGCCGAGGAACGCGATGCCGCAGCTGCCGGCCGCCGCACCCGCGAGCCACGACCCGGCGGCCGGGAGACCGGTCGCGATCAGGGCGAGCGAGGTGAGCAGCGCGAGGACGATGTTAGCCAGGAGGCCGTGCACGATGGTGGCGAGTGTCGGCAGCCGGCGCCCGGCCGGGGTCGCCCACACGAGTTCGGCACGACCGGCCTCCTCATCGCCGCGGGTGTGGCGCACGGCGAGGAACGTGCTCATCAGGGCGGCGAGGAGGGCGAGCCACGGGAGGATCTCGAACGCCAGGAACGCGCCCTCGGAGGTGCCGGACGGCAGGCCGCGGAACATCAGGATCACCGGGTTCGCCAACGCCGCGGCGAGGATGTTCTGCCGGTCGGCGAGCGTCGCATACGACTGACTGACGCCGGCATATCCCGCGAATGCCATCAGCGCGGTGCCGAGGATCCACAGCGGCAGCTGCGCGCGGTCGCGCCGCAGTCGCTGCTGGAGCAGCACGGCGAAGCGCGTCATCACGCACGCTCCTTCTGCATCCGGCGTTCGCGGCGGCTGGTGGGGACCGCGTCGTCCGGCCCACCGTCTTCTGCCGCCTCGAGCGACGCCAGGTCGTCTCCGTAGTGGCGCAGGAACAGCTCCTCCAAGGAAGGCGGTGCCACCCGCAGGTCACTGATGCCGAGTGCGGCGAGTGCGGGCAGCACGGTGGCCGTCCGGTCGCTGTCGACCGCGAGGCGGATCCGGTCCCCGTGCTGCTCGGGGTCGTGCACGTCGGGGATGCGGGTCACCTGTTCCAGGGTGGCTCCGGACGGCGTGAACGAGACGTCGCTGCGGGTGAGGTGCCGGAGCTCCGCCAGCGTGCCCGTCTCGACGATGCGTCCGGCGCGGATGATCGACACCCGGTCGCACAGCTGCTCCACCTCGCTCATGATGTGACTCGACAGCAGCACGGTCGCACCGTTCCCGTGGGCGCGGGCGACCTCGCGCTGGAAGATCACCGCCATCAGGGGATCCAGTCCGCTGGTCGGCTCGTCGAGGATGTACAGATCGGCGGGCACGGCGAACGCCGCGATCAGTGCGACCTTCTGGCGGTTGCCCTTCGAGTACGCGCGGCCCTTCTTGCGCGGGTCGAACTGGAACGCCTCCATGAGCCGCTTCTTCTCGTGCTGGTAGGCGGCATCCTTCGTGCGGGCGCCGCGCAGACGCGCGAGCAGGTCCACCGCCTCTCCGCCCGACAGGTTCGGCCAGACGCTGACGTCGCCCGGGACGTACGCGATACGTCGGTGCAGGTCGACCGCGCGCTCCCAAGGGTCCTCGCCGAACACGGTCGCGTCGCCCGACGTGCGGTGTGCGAGGCCGAGGAGGATGCGGATCGTGGTCGACTTGCCCGCGCCGTTCGGGCCGAGGAAGCCGTGCACCTGGCCGTGCTCGACGGTGAGGTCAAGGCCGTCGAGCGCGTGCACGTGGCCGTAGTGCTTGGTGAGGTTGCGGGTCGTGATGACGGTGGTCATGCGCGGGAGCGTACGCCCGTTTCACCAACTTGTGAATCGGGTGAAATCAACGCATGCGAAATCCTTACGACGCCTGGCCGGCACAACTTCGGAGATCGCGCGCGGCTCGCCGGGTTCACGGTGCCACGCCCGGCGTGTCGGGCCCGATCTCCGAAGTTGTGTCGGCGGACGGCGGGTGGACGGCGGACGGCGGGCGGTGGACGGCGGGTGGACGGCGGATGGCGGCGGGTGCGGGTGGACGGTGGACGGCGGGCGGACGGCGGGAGCGGGCGACCGGCGCGTACAGTGGGCTGGTGCCGGAGTTCCCCTACAGCCGCCTGCGCCGCTGGCCCGACGTCGAGGCGGACAACCTCCAGGCGTACGACGCCACGGATCTGCTGCTCGTCGAGCGGGCGCTCTCCCTCGACATCCCCGGCTCAGAGACTGCCGTGATCGGCGACGACTTCGGGGCGATCACGCTCGCTCTGACGGATGCCGGGCGTCACGGCATCCGCGTGCATCAGGATCTCGCGACCGGTCGCCGTGCCCTGCAGCGCAACGCCGAGGAGCTCGGGCTCGCGGGCTTCCGCGGCGCCGCAGGCCGAAACGGAGACGAGGACGATGCGGAACGGCGCGTCGAGGGGCGGCACGCCGACGGTGGGCCGGATGGTCTGGGTTTCCGCACCCCCTTCACCGCGCACGAGCTCGACGCCGAACTGCTCTCCGGCGCACGGCTCGTGCTGCTGCAGATGCCGAAGTCGCTCGCGGAGCTCGAGGAGATCGCGGATGCCGTGGCCCGCTGGGCCGCATCCGACGTGGTGCTCGTCGCCGGCGGCCGCGTGAAGCACATGACCCTGGCGCAGAACGAGGTGCTCGGGCGCAGCTTCGCGCACGTGCAGCCCCAGCGTGCGGAGCGGAAGTCGCGGCTGATCGTGGCATCCGGCCCGCGCACAGTGCCCGCCGATCCACCGTTCCCGGTGTCCGCACAGCACGACGGACTGACTCTGATCGCGCACGGTGGGGCTTTCGCCGGCTCTCGCCTCGACATCGGCACCCGGGTGCTGCTGGAGGTGCTCGGTCTCGACGGTTCACAACTCCTCAAGAACCAGCCCGATCGGGACGAAAACGGCTCGAAAGGACCGGAGAACGATGGTTCTTCCGGAGGTGTGAACGGCGACCGGGCGAGTCGGGTGCTCGACCTCGGCTGCGGCACCGGTGCGCTCGCCGTCTCGTACGCCCTCGCCCACCCGGAGGCGCAGGTCATCGCCTCCGACCGGTCGGCTGCGGCGGCCGCATCCGCGCGGGCGACTGCCGCCGCGAACGGGGTCGCCGACGGCGTCACGGTGATGCACGACGACGCGGCCTCCGAGATCCCCGACGCGAGCATCGATGTCGTGCTGCTGAACCCGCCGTTCCACCTCGGCACGAGCGTGCACACGGGTGCCGCGACCCGTCTCTTCGAGGCCGCCGCGCGGGTGCTCCGACCCGGCGGAGAGCTCTTCACCGTGTACAACTCCTCGCTCGGATACCGTGCCGAACTCGCCCGTCTGATCGGCCGGACGGAACAGCGGGAACGCACTCCGAAGTTCACCGTGACGCGCAGCATCCGGAGCGCCGAAACGCCCGACCTCTGACCAAGGCGCCGCCGACTCAGGGATCGTTGAACACTCGTGCAATCCCCCGGTCAGCCGCCGAAACCCACACCCCCCACGGCCCCCAGGATTTGCCCCTGATCGGCCATTTCGTTACGTTGGTCTGCGGGCCTGACGGTCCGAAGACCAGTCCGCGGTCACGTCCTTCTTTCGATGAGCTGTGCTGCGAAGAGGCGTGGGCGTACGGTCGATGCTCTATCGCGGCGGATCCGAAATCCGCCGTCTGTGCCGCCACAGCGATCATGTCGAACGGCCCCGAGAGCTCACCCGGGCGTAACCGAAGCAGGCTCAGCCACCCGAAGGCGAGCCGCGGGGGAAACGTGTCCGAAATCGCTCTCGAAGCGCGCAATCTGTACAAGGTTTTCGGTAAGAATCCGAGCACCGCCGTCCGCCGCCTGAAAGCCGGTGAGAGCCGCACGGCCGTCGCCGACGCAGGCACCGCGGCGGTCATCGACGCCAGCTTCACCGTGAACCGCGGTGAGATCTTCGTCATCATGGGCCTGTCCGGATCGGGCAAGTCCACCATCATCCGCATGCTCAACGGGCTGCACGACGTCACCGACGGAACCGTCACGGTGAACGGCGACCCCATCACCGGGATCCCCGCCTCGAGGCTCCGCGAGATCCGTCGCGACCGCATCTCGATGGTCTTCCAGCACTTCGCACTGCTGCCGCACCGCACGGTCGCCGCGAACGTCGCGTACCCGCTCGAGCTCAAGGGCACACCGAAGGCCGAGCGCCTGGCCAAGGCCGAGGAGATCCTCTCGCTCGTCGGACTCGAAGGCCAGGGCGAGAAGCTCCCCTCCGAGCTCTCCGGCGGAATGCAGCAGCGCGTCGGCATCGCCCGTGCGCTCGCCGCCGACAGCGACATCCTGCTGATGGACGAGGCGTTCAGCGCCCTCGACCCGCTCATCCGCCGCGAGATGCAGGAGCAGCTGCTCGAGCTGCAGCAGAAGCTCCAGAAGACGATCGTGTTCATCACGCACGACCTGAACGAGGCTATGTTCCTCGGCGACCGGATCGCCGTGATGCGCGACGGCCGCATCGTGCAGATCGGCACGCCCGAGGACATCCTGATGGACCCGGCCAACGACTACGTCGAGCAGTTCGTGCAGGACGTCGACCGCGCCCGCGTGCTCACCGCCGCGAACGTGATGGAGCGCCCGCGCCCCGTCGTACCGCACACCGCCGGCCCCCGCACGGCCCTCCGACAGATGCGCGATGCCTACATGTCGGCGACCTACGTCGTCGGCCGTGACCGCCAGCTCGTGGGGGTCGTCACCGATCGCGATGCGGTCAAGCTCGTGCGCAACGGCGCGACCACCCTCGACTCGATCATCAAGCCCGTTCTGCAGAGCGTGCGCGAGGACGAGGTGCTGATGAACCTGTTCGTGCCCGCCGTGGAGTCTCCGCTGCCGCTCGCCGTGACGGATGCCGAGGGGCGTCTGGCCGGCGTCATCCCGCGTGTGACGCTGCTCGCCGCGCTCGGCCCCGGCCCCGGTGCGACCGAGGAGATCACCCTGCCGATGATGCCCATGCCGCAGGCCGAGATCGATGCGGTGCTCGATGACGGGTGGACCGCCGACCCGGTCCCTTCGACAAGCTCAGGGACCCAGGTCGAGACGGAGGAGGTGCGCTGATGGACGGCTTCCGCATCCCCGTGGGGACCTGGATCGAATCCGGCGTCGACTGGATCAAGGACAACCTCGACGGTCTGCTCGACGTCATCTCGTTCGTGATGAGCTTCCTCGTCGACGGACTCACGAGCATCCTGCTCGCCCCCAGCTTCGCGGTCGTCATCGTGATCGCTGCGCTCATCGCCTGGGTGGTGCGCTCCTGGCAGCTCGCCGTAGGGACCATCGTGTCGTTCGGACTGATCGTCGGGATGAACCTCTGGGTGCCCGCGATGCAGACCCTCGCGCTCGTGCTCGTCGCCGCCGTGATCGCGGTGCTGATCGCCGTGCCGCTCGGCATCTGGTCGGCGCGCAACGCCACGGTGCGGGCTGTGCTCAAGCCCGTGCTCGACTTCATGCAGACCATGCCGGCGTTCGTCTACCTGATCCCCGCGATCGTGTTCTTCGGCATCGGCGTGGTCCCCGGCCTCGTCGCCACCGTGATCTTCGCGCTGCCTCCGGGTGTGCGACTGACCGAGCTCGGCATCCGCGGCGTCGACTCCGAGACCGTCGAGGCCGGACACGCGTTCGGCGCCAAGCCGGGGCAGATCCTGCGCGGCATCCAGCTCCCCCTCGCGATGCCGACCATCATGGCCGGCGTCAACCAGGTCATCATGCTCGCCCTGTCGATGGCGGTCATCGCCGGAATGGCGGGTGCGGACGGCCTCGGGAAGATGGTGGTCGAGGCGATCTCGACGATCAACATCCCCAAGGGTGTCGAGGCCGGTCTCGGTGTCGTGCTGATCGCGGTCTTCCTCGACCGGGTCACCGCCGCCCTGGGCGCCCCCGGCGAGAACCGCTCGTCGCTGCTCGGCATGATCGAGCGCCGCCGCAAGCCGCACGGCGGTGGTGGCGGAGCAGCATCCGCCCCCGCCTCCGAGGCTCCCGCGGCGAAGACCGCAACGGACCCGGCACTCGTGCACTGACTTTTCACCCCCTACGAAACAACACCCATACGGAACTGAGAGAGAAAATCACATGAAGAAGAAGATCCTCGCCATCACCGCCCTCGGCGCCGCCGCAGCGCTCACCCTCGCGGGCTGCAGCAGCGACGGGGCCGGTGGCACGGGCGGCGGCGACAGCAACGCCGACGACAAGGGCACGATCACCCTGGGCTTCCTGCCCTCGTGGACCGACGGTCTGAGCACCGCGTACCTGCTGCAGGACCAGCTCGAGAAGATCGGCTACACGGTCGAGATGAAGACGCTCACCGAGGCCGGCCCGCTGTACACCGGTCTCGCGCAGGGCGACGTCGACATGTACCCGTCGGCCTGGCCCGAGCTCACGCACGCCGAGTACATGGACAAGTACGGCGACGACATCGACGACCTCGGCAAGTACTACGAGAACGCCAAGCTCACCCTCGCGGTGCCGGAGTACTCCGAGCTCACCTCGATCGAGGACCTCAAGGGCAAGGCGGCCGACTTCGACGGCAAGATCTACGGGATCGAGCCGGGCGCGGGACTCACCGCCCAGACCCAGAAGATGATGCCCGAGTACGGACTCGACAGCGAGTACGAGCTCGTCACCTCGTCGACCGCGGCCATGCTCACCGAGCTGAAGACCGCGACCGACAAGCAGGAGGACATCGTCGTCACGCTGTGGCGTCCGTTCTGGGCCAACGACGCCTTCCCGGTGAAGGACCTCAAAGACCCCAAGGGCGCCATGGGCAAGGCCGAGGGCCTGCACTTCCTGGGCACCAAGGGCTTCGCCGAGGAGTTCCCCGAGGCCGCTGAGCTGATCGAGCAGATCAAGCTCGACGACGAGCAGTACGGTGCGCTCGAAGACCTCGTGGTCAACGAGTACGGCGAGGGCAAGGAAGCGGACGCCGTCGACGAGTGGCTGAAGCAGTACGGCGACCAGTTCGAGTGGGTCGCCAGCAGCTGACCTGAGTCGCTGCCGCTCTGGCTCGCAGCATCCGCTCTGAGCCGGCACGCGACACGAAGGAGATCTCGCGCTTCGAAGGACCTGTTCGCGCAGGCGCTCCTTCATAGCGCGAGATCTCCTTCATTGCGTGCGGGTTCGTTGCGTGCGGGGGTTCTGTGCGCAAGCCCCCTTCCGCGCGGATGCCTGCGGCGTAGCCTGTGCCCGTGGACGGGTTCGCGGCGGTCGACTTCGGGTTCGCGCGCGAGGTGCTGCAGCGGGGCATCGCGGCGCTGTACCTCGTCGCGTTCGTGTCGAGCCTGAACCAGTTCCGTCCGCTCCTCGGTGAACACGGGCTGCTCCCGGCGCCGGCCCTCCTCGAGTGGGTCGGCCAGAAGGCGGAGCGACGGCGGATGCTGCATCCGACACTCTTCTCGCGCATCCGCTACACCGACCGCCGTCTGGTGATCCTGTGCGTGGTGGGCATCGCGGTCGCGGCCTCGCTCGTCGCCGGGCTCCCGCAGTGGGGGCCGCCGTGGGTGCCGATGCTGTGCTTCCTGGCGCTGTGGCTCGGCTACATGTCGATCGTCAGCATCGGGCAGACGTTCTACTCCTTCGGCTGGGAGATGCTGCTGCTCGAGGCCGGGTTCCTCGCAGCTTTCCTCGGGTCGCACGAACAGCCGCCGCCCACGGTCGTGATCGTGCTGTTCTGGTGGCTGGTGTTCCGGCTGGAGTTCGGCGCCGGGATGATCAAGATCCGCGGCGGACGCGAGTGGCGCGACCTGACGGCCCTCATGTACCACCACGAGACGCAGCCGATGCCGGGTCCGCTCAGCCGGCAGGCGCATCTGCTGCCGCGCTGGTTCCACCGCGGCGAGGTGGTGGGCAATCACTTCGCGCAGCTCGTGGTGCCGTTCTTCCTGTTCGCGCCGCTGCTGTCGCTGTGGGTGGATGGTCCGGTGCCGCAGATCGTCGGCGCGGTGGCGGCATCCGTCGTGATCCTGACACAGTTGTGGCTCGTGCTGACGGGCAACTTCGCGTGGCTGAACTGGGCGACGATGGTCATCGCTGTCTCGGCGATCGGGCTGCCGGGGGTGGGGTCGGCGGACGTCACGCCACTCACCGACGCGCCCTGGATCCTCTCCGGCATGCCCCTGTACTGGGTCATGATCACCTCGGCCGTGGGGCTGCTCTACGTCGTGGTGAGTGTGCCGGCGCTGCGGAACCTGTTCGCGCGGCGGCAGTTGATGAACGCGAGCTTCAACCGGTGGCAGCTCGCCAACGCCTACGGGGCCTTCGGCACAGTCACCAAGGAGCGCATCGAGATCGTGGTCGAGGGCTCAGCCGATGAGGAAGGGGTGGAGTGGCGCGAGTACGAGTTCCGAGGCAAGCCCGGTGACGTGCGGCGGATGCCGCGGCAATTCGCGCCCTATCATCTGCGGCTCGACTGGCTGATGTGGTTCCTGCCGCTCGGGCACTCGTTCGACGACTGGTTCACCGCGTTCCTGGTGCGGCTGTTGGAGGCGGATGCTCCGACGCTCGCGCTGATCCGGGTCGATCCCTTCGACGGGGAGCGGCCGCGGTGGGTGCGGGCCGTTTCCTATCGCTACCGCTTCGCCACCCGCGCCGAGAAGCGTGCCGAGGGTGTGGTGTGGGTGCGGAGTCGTCGCCGCGTGGTGCTGGGCCCGTTCGGGCTGCGGTGACGGCGATGCGCCTGTCCACCCCCACCCGCCCTGTCCCCTCCGGCGCTCCCCCCGCTCCCGCAGTCCCGTTCCGGTCGCACTTTCTGCCGCGCCGGCGGCCTTTTGGCGACAGAAACTGCGACCGGAACGGGAGGGGGAGGGGCCGGGACGCCGTCAGGCCTCGGCTGTCACCAGGGGGTCGGGTTTCTGTCGGGAGGCCATCCCCTCGACCTCGAACCCGTTGCGGACCCAGTACTCGTATCCGCCGAGCAGCTCCCGCACATCGAGGCCGGCGGCGAGCAGCACGCGCGCGGTCGCCGTGGCACCGTTGCATCCCGGTCCCCACCCGTAGACGACGAGCGTGCGACCGCGCGGGAGTGTCGCGATCCCCGACGCGATCTCGGCCTTGGGCAGATGCACGGCACCGGCGATGTGACCGTGCTGCCAGGACTCCAGCCGTCGCGTGTCGACCAGCACGACCTCTCCCGCAGCCACGGCATCGTGCGCGGCTACCGCGTCGATCTCATATGCCAGGCGCGCATCGACATAGGCGAGCCGCGCATCGAGATCGGTCATGGGCGTGGCGCCGCACCGAGGATCGCGGCCAACTGCGGCAGCTGGGCGGGGTCTTCGAGCGCCGAGCCGACGGCGACGACGTGCGCCCCCGCGTCGAGGTACTCACCCGCATTGGCCGCGTTCATGCCACCCGTCGTCACGAAGCGCGCCTGCGGGAAGGGGCCGTTCATCGCGGTGAGCCACTGCGGACCCAGCACCGAGGCGGGGAAGGCCTTGAGCCACGTGAGGCCTGCGGCGAGGGCGGACTGCACCTCGCTCGCCGTGGCGACGCCGGGAAGGCTCAGCAGCCCCGCCTCCTGCGAAGCACGCACGACGTCGAGGTCGAGACCGGGGCTGACCGTGAAGGATGCGCCGGCGGAGACCGCCTGGGCGACATGCTCGGCCGACACCACGGTGCCCGCGCCGACGACCTTGCCGCGCTCGCGTCCGGCGGCGGCGACCACGCGCAGCGCCTCGACATCGTCGGCGGTCTGGATGGGGAGTTCGACGACATCGATCCCGAGGTCCCACGCGGTGGTCGACACGGCGAGGCTCCGCTCCGCTCCCATGCCGCGGAGGATCGCCATCAGGCGCGTGCCGCCGAAGAGCTCGTCGAATCCGGAGTTGTCCATCGTCATCCCTGTTCCCGTCGTCCCGGTGTGCGTCATCGTGTTCTGGCCTCGTCGAGGTAGGAGTACGCGGTCACGCGCGAGATGCCGAGCCGCTTCGCGATCGCTTCCACGGACTTGCGCATCTGCGTGGCGCCGCGCTGATCCAGCCGCTCCAGCACCGTGATCTTGTCGTCACGGCTCATGCTCTCGAGCGGGCGGCCGATCTCGCGGATGGCCTCGGTGATCATCGAGTCCATCACCGACACGAGGTCGGCGCCGAAGTGCTCTTTCGGAGCATCCGCAGGAACGGGCGATGGCAGCAGGGCGTCGAGCGTCTGGCGGGCGAGCAGCAGCGGGCTGAGGTCGACGTTCACACACAGCGACGCGATGATGTCACCCGCGCGGTTGTGGAAGTAGACCGAGGAGCAGCGGAGCTCCCGTCCGTCGCTCGTGTAGCCGGTGTAGCCGAAGGCGTCGTGGTTCCCCCGCCGGTCCTTCAGCACGTCCAGGCCGAGCGAGGTCGAGGGGCCGCCGACTGCTCGCCCGGTGACGTGCCCGTTCTCGATGGCCATGATCGTGTGGCCGAGGTCGACGTCGGTGCCGTCGAGGTTGTGGAGCACGACCTCGACGGTGGGCCCTGCGGCCGTGGCGAGGGCGCGCAGCACCGGTCGATAGAGGCGGAGCACCTCCTCGGCACTCTCGTACGTCTCTCGCGTGAGGTCGTCGGCGAGGGCCGCGACCGCGTTCTCTGCTGTCGTCGATGTCGGCATTCTGTGACTCCAATCCGGAGCAACGATACAGGCGTACGAAAAATACGAGAGATAGACAGATTGTCTATTTCGCTGTTAGTTTATCCACGCCCCAGACGATCCGTCGAGGCCGACTGCAACGGATGCGGTCGCGCATCCCCCCGAAGAAGGAGCCCCGGATGGCCACTGTCGCCTCATCTGGCCTGACCCCGAAGCAGCGCAAGACGATCGCCGGCGGGGCGATCGGAACGCTCATCGAGTACTACGACTACTACCTGTACGGCCTCGCGGCAGCTGTCGTCTTCCCCGCGGTGTTCTTCTCCTCGAACGATCCGCTGATCGCCGAGCTCAACTCGTTCGCGACGTTCGCCGTCGGGTTCTTCCTCCGCCCGGTCGGAGGGATCATCTGGGGGATCGTCGGTGACCGCAAGGGCCGCAAGGTCGTGCTGATGAGCACGGTCATCGGCATGGGCCTCGCGACGACCGGCATCGGCCTCATCCCCTCCGACCAGGTGATCGGCATCGCCGCACCACTGCTGCTCGTGCTGTGCCGGCTCTTCCAGGGGTTCTTCGTCGGCGGCGAGATGGGCGGCGCGGCCACCATGGTCGTCGAAGCCGCACCGACCGGCAAGCGGGGACTCTACGGCGCCTTCCTCATCAGCGGTGCGGGCATCGCCAACGTGGTGTCGGGCGGCCTGATGGCAGGGCTCGGCCTCGCTCCCGAATCGTGGTTCCTGCAGTGGGGCTGGCGCATCCCGTTCGTCTTCTCGATCGTGCTCGCGATCGCCGCGGTGCTGCTGCGTCGGCAGCTCGAGGAGTCCGACGCCTTCACCGAGACCCAGACGCTGCTCCTCGCCACCACCGGCAAGAAGCCCAACCCGCTCGTCGAGGCGTTCCGGCACCCGAAGAACGCGATCATGGGCATCCTGATCGGGCTGCCGCAGTCGATCGCCGGATATGTGGTGCTGACCTACGGTCTCGCCTACATGTTGGCGGACAAGGACATCCCCGTGTGGTTCGGCTTCGCCGGCACCATGCTCGTGGGTCTGCTGCAGATCGTCGTCGCGCCGCTGTGGGGTGCGATCTCCGACCGCATCGGCCGACGCACCGTGTACATCATCGGCTGCCTCGGCTTCGCGGCCATGGTCTACCCGGCGTTCATGCTGTTCGACACCGGGAACATGTGGCTGATCTGGCTCGGACAGATCCTCGGCTTCGTCGTGTTCGGCGTGGCGATGCAGGCGACGCTCTCGACGATGCTGGTCGAGATGTTCGACCCGGAGGCGCGCACCACCGGTGTCAACATCGGGTACCAGTTCTCCAACACCTTCGGCGGTGGCCTCGCCCCGCTCATCTGCACGGCACTGGTCGCGGCTGCGGGAGGCGCCTTCTGGCCGGTCGTCGTCTACGCCGCGGTGATCGCGGTGGTCGGTGTGATCGCCACGCTGGTCGCGTCGATCCAGCCCGACGTCGAAGGTGCGGGACGTCTGCACGAAGTGCGCTCGACCGCTCCGGTCGAGACGGGTGCCTCGCGATGACGATGGGGGATGCGGAACTCCTCACGGTTCGCGACAAGGGCCTGCCGCTGCGCGCGGCAGGTCTGACCGTGGAGGAATTCCTCGCCACGGGACCACGACTCGATGAGTTCTGGACCCCGCTGATCGTGCTCGACGACGCCGCGATGACGGTGAACGTCGCCACGATGGCACAGTGGTGCGCGGAGCGGGGTCTCGCCCTCATGCCCCACGGCAAGACCACTATGGCGCCCGTGCTGTGGAAGCGGCAGACGGATGCCGGTGCGCTCGGGATCACGTTCGCGACCATGGGGCAGGTCCGCACCGCCCGCGACCTGGGCGACGACTCGGTGATGCTCGCGAACGCCGCCGTCGATCGGCCTGCGCTGGCGTGGCTGGCGCAGGAGCTGGCTGATCCGGACTTCCGGTTCGTGAGCTGGGCCGACTCGATCGCGACGGTCGAGGCGATGGAAGCGGCTCTGCTCTCCACCGGCACGCCGCGTCCGGTCGACGTCTGCGTCGAGCTCGGCGGCGCGGGTGGTCGTACGGGGGCCCGGTCGATCGAGGAGGCGGTGCGTGTGGCTGAGCGCATCGCCGCATCCTCCGTGCTGCGCCTCGCCGGGGTGGCCGGATACGAGGGGAGCCTCGCGCACGATCGCTCCGCCGCGGCGCTCGCCGCCGTCCGCGCGTACCTGGAATCGCAGCTCGAACTGCACGCAGCGATCGCGCCCCTCTACGACGACGGCGAGCTGTACGTGACCGCCGGTGGCAGCGCGTACTTCGACGTCGTCGCCGACGTCTGGGGTGCGGCCCCGCGAGATGACCGCACGCACTTCACGCTCCGCTCCGGCGCCTACATCGTGCACGACGACGGGTTCTACCGCGGCATCTCGCCGTTCGACGAGGGTGCCGCGCAACCGGAGGGCTCCCCGCGATTCGTCAACGCGATGCACGGCATCGCCCGCGTCGTGTCGGCGCCCGAGCCGGGCCTTGCTCTCGTCGATGCCGGCAAGAGGGATGTGCCCTTCGACGAGGGACTGCCGATCCCGCGCTCCTCGTCCGCCGGTGTCGCCGGCCCCTGGCAGCCGCTGCACGGCGAGGTCTCGGCGATGAACGATCAGCACTCGTACGTGCGGTCGGAGCGGGCGCTCGCGATCGGCTCGGTCGTGCGTCTCGGGCTGTCACACCCCTGCACCGCCTTCGACAAGTGGCGCGTGCTGCCGGTCGTCGAATCCGCCGACTCGGATGTGGTCACGGGCCTCGTCCGCACCTACTTCTGAGGAGAGCAGCTGTGAACCGGGTAGTGCTCCGCGGCGGCTCCGTCGTCGACGCGACGGGCCTCGTGCGCGCCGACGTCGCGATCGAGGGGGAGCTCGTCACCGAGGTCGGGCATGTCGACGCCCGCCCCGGTGACGCGGTGGTCGACGTCTCCGAGCGCCTGGTGCTTCCCGGCTTCATCGACGCGCACTCCCACGCCGACGGCCTGCTCAGCGACCCGGATGTCACACTGTCGCTGCTGCGCCAGGGCGTGACGACCGTGATCGCCGGACAGGACGGTGTGTCGTATGCGCCGGGCGACGGTTCGTACGCCTCCGAGTACTTCGCCGCGATCAACGGGACGCACCCCACCTACCGGGGCGGGGGCGTGGATGCGTACCTGGCATCCGTCGACGGAACTTCGCCGGTGAACGCGGGCTATCTCGTGCCGGCGGGCACCGTGCGCTTCGAGGTGTGCGGGCGCACGAGCGGCTCGGCATCCGACGAGGAGCGCCGCCGCATGCAGGAGCTGGTCGCGCAGGGGATGCACGACGGTGCCCTCGGCCTGTCGACCGGGCTCGACTACACGCCCGGCATCTTCCAGGACGCTGCGGAGATCGCCGCCCTCTGCGCGCCGGTCGCTCGGGCCGGAGGCGTGTACGTGACGCACATGCGCGGAGGGTACGAGGCGAACACCGCTGCCGGCACGGGGGAGATCGCCGAGATCGCCCGGCTGGCCGCCGAGCAGGCGGGATCGCCGCTGCCCGTGCACATCTCGCACTTCCACGCCGACGCCGACATCGTGCTCGATCAGCTCGACGCGCTGGATGCCGCCGGGGTGGATGCGACGTTCGACGCGTACCCCTATACCCGCGGGTGCACGCTGCTGGGCATGCCGCTGCTCCCGCCCGAGGTGTCGGCGCTGCCCGTGGCGGAGGCGGTCGCCGTGATCGCGGATCCGTCGCGCCGCGCCGAGCTGCGTGCACTGTGCACCCTGCGGGCGGAGACGAGTGCGAGTCTCGGCCCGGAGTGGGCCGACATGATCACGCTCGCCCACCTCGCCGCCCCTGACCTGGCCTGGGCGCACGGGCTCACGCTGCGCGAGGCTGCCGCGCGCGCGGGTGTCGCCCCGATCGACTTCGCACTCGACGCGCTTGCCGCATCCCGTCTGGAGTGCAGCGCCGTCATGGCCGTACGCAGCCCTCGCTCGGGCGTCGAGCTCGCCCGCATCTTCCACCACCCCGCGCACATGGGCGGCTCCGACGGCATCTTCATCGGCGCCCATCCGCATCCGCGTGCTGCCGGGTCGTTCTCGCTGTTCCTCCGCGAGTACGTGCGCGAGCGGGCGACGTGGACCTGGGCGGATGCCGTGCACCACCTGTCGGCTCTGCCTGCCCGACGGTTCGGGCTCGGACGCCGCGGCACCGTCGAAGCGGGCGCGGTGGCCGACCTCGTGATCGTGGACCCGGCGACGGTCGCCGACACCGCCACCTACGAGAGCCCGCGCGGACGCGGAGCCGGTATCGACGATGTGTTCGTCGCCGGCATCCGCGTTCTCGCCGACGGTGAGCGCACCGATGCCCTGCCGGGTCGGGGCCTGCGCCGTTCACCACAGACCTGAGTCGTCAACGAAAGGAAAGAAAGATGCCGAAGACCGGATTCTACGCAGACGGGGCGCCCACGCCCGCCGGACCCTACAGCCACGGAGTGGTCGCCAACGGATTCCTGTACACCGCGGGTTTCGGCCCGCAGGACGCGGCGAACGACCACGCCGTCCCCGAGAGCGTCGGCGATCAGACCCGCCAGGTGCTCCGGAACATCCAGAAGGTGCTCGCCGTGCACGGGCTGACCACGGACGACATCGTGAAGTCG
Source organism: Microbacterium sp. GQ128 (assembly GCF_059758615.1). Lineage (NCBI taxonomy): Bacteria > Bacillati > Actinomycetota > Actinomycetes > Micrococcales > Microbacteriaceae > Microbacterium > Microbacterium sp. GQ128. The sequence goes on along the minus strand of NZ_JCAXDY010000002.1, from coordinate 162,397 downwards.
ACCGTGCACCTGCAGGACCTCGCCGACTTCGCCGAGTTCAACGAGGCCTACGAGGAGTTCTTCACCGCGCCGTACCCCGTGCGCACCACCGTGGGCTCGCAGCTGGCGAACATCCTCGTCGAGATCGACGTCGTCGCGGCGCTGCCCCAGGCCTGACACCGCGTCCTCGACGCGGGTGCGACCCGCGTCGCCCCGCATGATGCGAAGGAGATCTCGCGCTTCGAAGGAGCCTTTCCGCAGACAGCTCCTTCAAAGCGTGAGATCTCCTTCGTAACGCGCGGCTCGCATCAGGTGACGCCCTCGATCCCGCGTGATCTGTCTGCCCGGGCGGAGTTCTCCGCGACGGGAGGCCTATCTCCGTGAGAGTCTCCTCCCGTCATGGAGTTCTCCGCCCGACACGTGGCGCGAAACCCTCGCCGAACCTCGCCGAGCGCGGCGAAACGCCCCGGCCGGGTCGAGTGACCCGGTCGGAGCGTCCCGTCTCGCTGGGTGAAGATCAGCTGACCTTCTTCCGGTAGGAGATGATCGCGAACACGTAGGCGACCACGAGGATGCCGACGCACCAGGCGAGGGCGACCCAGATGTCGTTGCCGACGGGCTGTTCGGCGAACAGCGCCTGGATGGTGTTGACGATCGAGGTAACGGGCTGGTTGTCGGCGAACCACTGCACCGGCGCCGGCATGGTGTCGGTCGGAACGAACGCCGAGCTGATGAACGGCAGGAAGATCAGCGGGTACGAGAAGGCGCTCGCGCCGTCGACCGTCTTGGCGTTCAGGCCCGCGATGATCGCCAGCCAGGTGAGAGCCAGGGTGAACAGCATCAGGATGCCGATCACTCCGAGCCAGGCCCAGAAGCTCGCCCCCGTGCGGAAGCCCATGAGGAATCCGACGCCGAAGATGATCGCCAGGGTGATGGCGTTCGCCGTCAGAGACGTGAGCACGTGGGCCCACAGCACGCTCGATCGGGCGATCGGCATGGAGTGGAACCGCTCGAAGATGCCGCTCTGCATGTCGGTGAACAGCCGGAACGCCGTGTAGGCGATGCCGGATGCGATCGCGATGAGCAGGATGCCGGGGAGCAGGTAGTTCACGTAGTTGTCGGTGCCGGTGCTCTGCTGGAGTGCACCGCCGAAGACGTACACGAACAGGAGCATCAGCGCGATCGGGGTGACCGCCGTGGTGATGATCGTGTCGGGACTGCGGAAGATGTGCCGCATGGAGCGGCCGGTGAGTGTCGCCGTATCGGCGGCGAAGTGCGTGCTCATGCTGCGTTCTCCTTTCCGGTGGCCTTGGGGCCGATGAGGGTGAGGAAGATCTCCTCGAGGGTGGGCTGCTTCTCGACGTACTCGACCTTGGCGGCCGGAAGCAGGCGCTTGAGACCTGCGAGCGTGTCGTTGGCGATGATGCGGCCTTCGTGCAGGATCGCGATGCGGTCGGCCAGCTGCTCCGCCTCGTCGAGGTACTGCGTGGTGAGCAGCACGGTGGTTCCGGTGTTCGCGAGTTCCTTGACCACGTCCCACACCTCGATGCGGGCTTCGGGGTCGAGGCCCGTGGTCGGCTCGTCGAGGTAGATGACCTCGGGGTGTCCGACCAGGCTCATCGCGATGTCGAGCCGGCGACGCATGCCGCCGGAGTAGGTGCCGACCTTGCGGGCACCGGCATCCGTCAGGCGGAACTTCGCCAGCAGGTCGTCGGCGACCTGCCCGGCGTCTGGCAGGTGCCGCAGCTTCGCGACCAGCACGAGGTTCTCGCGACCGGTGAGAATCTCGTCGACCGCGGCGAACTGCCCGGTGAGGCTGATGCGCTCACGGACACCGACCGGGTCGGAGGCGACATCCACGCCCTGCACGGTCGCCGTGCCGGCGTCCGACTTCAGCAGGGTGGAGAGGATGCGCACCATGGTGGTCTTGCCGGCGCCGTTCGAGCCGAGGAGGGCGAAGATGCTGCCCTTCTCGACCTCGAAGTCGACGCCGCGCAGCACATGCAGATCCTTGTAGGACTTCTCGATGCCGCGCACCGAGATGGCGGGGTTCGTCATGACTCGTTCTCCTTCTTCTTCGCGTCGTCGAACGCCTTGATGAGGCGTGCGCGCTCCTTGTCGATCCACTGGCGTCCGCCGTATGCGGCGGCGTAGTTCTCGGCGAACTCCACGGGGTCGTCGCCGACGATCGCGGAGACCGGGGTGCCGTCGAGCGCTGCGCGCTCCCACATGTCGGCGATGTCGAGGAACATCTTCACGATGGTGTCGCCGTCGGTGATGCCGCCGTAGTACATGTTGTAGCGCTGCTGTGCCTTCGCGACCTCGCGGTACGGCTCGGGCAGGGCGTTGATGCGGGCCTGCGCCTGCTTGTAGAGCTTCTTCTCTTCGAGCGATCCGGTGATCGCTTCGATCCACTTCGCGGCCATGGTCAGTTCTCCTTGTTCTCGGTGTTGCGCTTTTTCAGCTGTTCGATGTGCGTCTTGAGGAAATCCCAGGTCTTCCAGAACTCCTCGAGCTCCTGCCGGCCCTGTGCGTTGAGGGTGTACACCTTGCGGGGCGGACCCTTCTCGCTCGGAACCTTCGCGACGTCGACGAGGTTCTTCTGCTCGATGCGCACGAGGAGTGCGTAGATCGTGCCCTCGGCGATGTCGGTGAAGCCGTGGTCTCGGATACGTGTGGTGATCTCGTATCCGTATGCCGGCTGCTCGGCCAGGAGGGCCAGGACGATGCCCTCCAGAGTGCCCTTGAGCATCTCGGTCATCTGCTTGCCCATCAGGTCCTCCTTGCGTTTCGGTTGGTACTCAGTGTTGCTGGGTACCGGTACAAAGTAACACTGAGTACCGGTACTTAGCAACACCGAATACCAAACTTTTTTCGGAGGCGGATGCCGAGACCCCGGGTACGCGTCGAGACCCCGCCCTGCGCACGACGGCAGGGCGGGGTCTCGACGCCAGGGCGGGGTCTCGGCGAACGGCCCGCGGCGAACGGGGGCGCTGCTACGGGAACATGCGGCGGAGCAGAGCGAGATCGTCGTCGCTCAGCGCCTGCGTGATCACGGCCGCCGTCTCCGGGGGCATGTCCTTCTCCAGACGCTGCCACAGCAACCGCGCGGCACCCAGGTCTGCGGTGGCGACGGCGGTCGAGAACGCCGCCACACCGTCGTAGTACGGGATGGTCGAAGACCCTGGCTCGGCGTTGTAGGGCGAGTAGATGTCGACGAACGGCAGCGTCGGATCCGGGCGCAGGTAGAGCACGTCCCCGGGCGCGATCGTCTCACCTCCACGCACGTGGTTGTACATGCCGACCGTGACGTAGTCGACGCAGAAGCGCTCACCGATCGCGATGAGGCTGTCGCCGGCCTGCACTTCGTACGAGAAGATCTCGCCGTCGGCATCCAGGGTCACGGGTCCGCGCGCCAGCTCCGACTCGCCCATGTCGACCAGCTCGCCCAGGAGCTTCCCGTGCATCGGGTAGCCGTCGTCGCTCCCGATGTTGATGAACGCGTTGGTGGTGCAGTCGCCCGGTCCGCCGGCGGGAACGCTGATGCCGTCGCCGAGGGAGACGAGGTTCTCCCGGGCCGGATCCTCGGCGTCCGCGGGACCCGAGGTGGGAGCCGTGGAGGGCTCGGAGGCGAAACGCTCCGACGCCCAGGAGGCGACGCCGAACACCGCGGGCGCGGCGCTGACCACAGCGGGGGCGGCGGCAGCGACCAGCCCGGCGACGGCCACGACGACGACGGCAGCGGTGATCTTGGTGGAGCGTTTCATCCCCGTCAGCATGGCATCGACGCACGCTCGAGCACCAGAGCGGATGCCGGTCAGGTGCGCAGATACGCGAGCACTGCCAGCACGCGCCGGTGCCCGCTGTCGCTGGAGGCGAGCCCGAGCTTGCCGAAGATGTTGCCGATGTGCTTGCTCACAGCCGTCTCGGTGACGAAGAGCCGCCCGGCGATGGTGCCGTTGTCGAGGCCCTCGGCCATGAGCCCGAGCACCTCGCGCTCCCGCGGAGTGAGCGTCTGCACCGGATCGTCGGCGCGACGGCGGCTCATCAGCTGCGAGATCACCTCGGGGTCCATGACCGTGCCGCCGGCGGCCACGCGGTTGAGGGCGTCGATGAACGATGCCACCTTGCCCACCCGCTCCTTGAGCAGATAGCCGAGGCCATCGGCCCCGGCCGCGAGGAGTTCACCCGCGTAGCGGTCTTCGACATAGGCCGACAGCACCAGCACGGGGAAGCCGGGTCGGCGGGCACGGGCCTCGGCCGCGGCCTTGAGTCCCTCGCTCGTGAAGGTCGGCGGCATCCGCACGTCGACCACCGCGGCATCCGCCTCGTCGAGTCGCTCCAGGAAGCCTTCGGCGTTGTCGACCGCGGCGACCACGTCGAAGCCCTCGCTGCGCAGCAGCAGCGCCAGGCCCTCGCGAAGGAGGGTGTCGTCTTCGGCGATCACGATCCGCATGGCAGCTCCGCTCTCAGGGTGGTGGGTCCGCCGGCGGGGCTCGACAGCTCCAGCGTCCCTTCGAAGGCCTCGATGCGACGACGGATGCCGGCGATCCCGCCGCCCGGACGCTCCACGGCTCCGCCCACACCGTCGTCCTCGACCGTGATGAGCAGCACCTCGCCCGCGCGCGCGACCTCGACGGATGCCCGCGTCGCCCCGCTGTACTTGCTGACGTTCGTGAGGGCCTCGGCCACGACGAAGTAGCTGGCGGACTCGACGGCCGCCGGCACACGTCCGACGTCCGCGGCCTCGATCGTGCAGGGCACGACGCTGCGTCCGGCGAGTGAGGCGAGAGCGCCTTCCAACCCGAGCTCGTCGAGGATCGGCGGATAGATGTCGTGCACGGTGCGGCGGAGCCCGGCCAGCGCATCGGTCGCGGCATCCTGCGCTCGCCGCAGCGGTTCGAGCACGTCGCCCCCGGTCTCCTGCGCGCGCTCGGCGATCCCGAGCATCATCACGACGTTCACCAGACGGTTCTGCGCGCCGTCGTGCAGGTCGCGCTCGATGCGCCGGAGCTCGGCGGCATGCGCGTCGAGAGCGGCGGCACGGCTGAGGGTCAGGGCGTCGACCCGAGCGGCGAGGCGCGACTTCTCGGGCGTCGCGAGCAGCTGGGCGGAGACGAAGGACACCAGGCGAGCGACGGCCGGGATGAGGAAGACGGCGAGGATCCCGTACGCCAGAGCCACGAGCGGCATGGTCGCCGCGAGCTCCCACGAGGTGACCGGATACACGGCGCTCACGGGGTCGTCGGCGGGCGCGAACTGCCAGTAGTAGGTGATGGCGAGCGCGTTGACCGCCGCGACCGGGAGCGAGATCGTCAGCAGCGTGAGGAACAGCACCGGGATCCCCTGCACCGCCAGCCACAGCACGTCGCGACCCGTGGCACGCGAGAACGCGAAGCGCAGACGGTCGTCGATGGTGGATGCCGGCGGGAGCACGTGGCCGATCGGCGCCAGCTCCTCGCCGCGGTAGGCGCCGACGCGACGGCGGCTCAGGTCGGTCCACCCGTGCAGGCCCCGCACGGCCTCGGGCATGAGGAGCACACCGCCGGTGATGATCATGAGCGGAAGAAGCGCGATCCCGAGGCTGAGGAACACCACGGATGCGATCGAGACACCGGCCTCGATCGCCAGGTATCCCCACGCGCGCAGCCAGCGTCGCATCCGTCCGTCCTTCACTCTCACAGTCTGCCGGAGCGGTCGCGGCGGCACGGTATAGCCAGCACCACCATCGATGCGGCAGCGGGCGGGATGGGATGCCGGATCGGCCGTCCCTAGCGTCGAATCATGACCCCCACACCACTTGCCCCCGCCGTCGAGGCGGGCACCTCCGAAGCGCTGCGCCTGCAGTCCGTCGCCAAGACCTACGGTTCCGGCGCCAGTCGCGTCACCGCCCTTCGCGGCGTGAACGTCGCCATCGCGAAGGGCACCTTCACCGCGATCATGGGCCCTTCCGGCTCGGGCAAGAGCACGCTGCTGCACAGTGCAGCCGGACTCGACCGGCCGAGCAGCGGCACCGTTCACCTCGGCGGAACCGAGATCTCGAGCCTGAAGGCGCGTCAGCTCACGGCTTTCCGACGCGACCACGTGGGCTTCGTGTTCCAGGCGTACAACCTGCTGCCGGCCCTGAACGTCGAAGACAACATCACGCTCCCCCTGCGCCTCGGCGGTCGGAGCCTCGAGGCGCGCTGGCTCGACTTCCTGCTCGACGCGGTGGGGCTCACGGAGTTCCGTCACCGGCGCCCCACCGAGCTCTCCGGAGGCCAGCAGCAGCGGGTGGCGATCGCACGCGCCCTCATCACGCGGCCGCACGTGGTGTTCGGCGACGAGCCGACCGGCGCCCTCGACTCCCGCTCGGGCAAGCAGGTGCTCGACCTGCTCGCGCACACGGCGCGTGAGCTGAACCAGACCGTCGTGGTCGTGACGCACGATCCCGTGGTGGCCTCGCACGCCGATCGGGTGATCTTCCTCGCCGACGGCGCCTTCGCGGGCTACCTCGACGGCGCCGACCCGGCGCAGATCAACGACCGCATGAGCGCACTGGGGGAGTGGTGATGTCCGGGCCGCTCACGCTGGGCCGACTCGTCCGGGCGGATCTCCGTCACCACCGCGGCAGCTTCGTCGGCGTCGCGGTCGCGGTGCTCGTCGCGAGCGCTCTGGTGACAGGACTCGGAGTGCTCGTCGAATCCGGGATGCGCGGCGGCCTCGCGCCGGAGCGCTATGCCGCGGTCGAGGTCGTCGTGGGTGCGCCGCAGCAGGTGGACGTGCCGGAGGACCTCCCCGTCCCCCTGCGGGAGCGCGCGGCGCTGCCCGCCGATGCGGCACGGGACATCGCCGGGCTGCCGGGGGTGGACCGCGTCGTGGTCGACGTGACGGTGCCGCTCGCTCTGCAGGGCGCAGGTACGGATGCCGGTGCCGCCGCATCCGCCGTCGTCGAGGCGCACCCGTGGGAGGCCACGGCGCTGACCGGCTTCGAGCTGCGCGAGGGGCGCGAGCCCACGGCTGCCGATGAGGTCGTCGTCTCCGCCGGCAGCGGGCACGGCGTGGGCGACACGGTCGTGCTTGCCCACGGTGGCGTGCCGTCGGAGTACCGCGTGGTCGGCGAGGTCGCCGCTCCCGTGGCGCCCGAGCGGACTGCGCATGCGTTCCTCACGAAGCAGCGCATCGACCAGCTCGACCCGCACGGCGGCGCCGCTCAGGCTCTGGGCGTCTTCATCGCCGGGGACGACCCCGAGCAGACGGCCACCGCGATCCGCGAGGCCTTCCCCGACCTGGTCGCCCGCACGGGAGATGCCCGCGGCGACGTGGAGTTCCTGGACTCGGGGGCGGCGCGTTCGATGCTCGTCGCCATCGGCAGCGCCTTCGTCGGCACGTGCATCCTCGTGGCGATGTTCATCGTGGCGGGCACGTTGTCGCTGTCGGTGCAGTCGCGTCGACGGGACTATGCGCTGCTGCGCGCCGTCGGTGCGAGCCCGTCCCAGGTGCATTCGCTCGTGGCCCGCGAGGTGCTGTGGGTGGCTGCGGTCGCCGCGGTGCTGGGCATCGCGCCGGGATACCTGCTGTCGACCGTGCTGCAGTCGGCGTTCGTCACCGGTGGCGTCATCCCGGGCGACTTCGCCCTCGCGTTCAGCCCGCTTCCCGCGGTCGGCGCGGTGCTGCTCGTGCTCGCCTCCGCCTGGGGTGCGGCGCGCATCGCGGCGGCTCGGGTCGCGAAGCTCGACCCGGTCGAGGCGCTGCGCGAGTCGGCCACCGGCGCTCCGGCGATCGGTCTGCCGCGCATCATCACGGGCATCGTGCTCGCCGCCGCCGGCATCTCGGTGTCGACGGTGCCGCTCGTGGTGCGCGGGCAGATCGCGGCGGGCGCCGCGGCCGGTGCGGCGATGCTGCTGATCATCGCGCTCGCCGTGCTCGGCCCATGGCTCGTGTCGCTGAGTGTCCGCCTGATCGGCAGCGTGCTGCGTCGACTGTCGTCCGCGGGGTTCCTGGCGTCGGCGAACGCCACGGCGAACAGCAGGCGCCTGGCCTCGGCGATCCTGCCTATCGCTCTCGGCATCGGGCTGGGACTCGTGCAGATCGGGGCTCCGTCGATCATCGCCGCCGAGGCGGCGACGCAGGCCACGGCCGGCGTCATCGCCGACCTGCGGGTGACGGCGCCCAACGGGCTCTCGCCGGAGGCCGTGGAGGCGATCCGCGAGACCCCGGGCGTGACCGAGGCGTCGGGCATCGCGCTCAGCGCGGCAGTGATCGATTCCCACGACTTCGAGGGGAAACTCCAGCGCGAGGAGCACGTGCTCCAGGGCATCGATCCGGAGCGAACCGGGAAGAGCCTCGACCTGCGCGTGCGCGAGGGGTCGCTCGCCGACCTCGACGGCGCTACGACGGTGGCCGTGAGCACGGATGCCGCCCAGAGCCTCGGGCTCGACATCGGTGGCACGGTCACCGGTCACCTCGGCGACGGTTCGCCGTGGGAGGCGACGGTCGTCGCGGTGTACGAGCGCGGTCTCGGGTTCGGCGACCTGACGATGGCTGCTGATGACGTCAGGGCGCACACCACGGCCGGCCTGGATGCGTTCGCGCTCGCGACGGTCGAGTCGGGATCCGTCGACGAGGTCCGTGCGACCCTGGCGGAGCGCGGCTTCGTCGTGAGCGACGGGTCGGGTCAGGAGGCCGCGGGTGCGGGTGCGCAGTCGCAGCAGGGCTGGGTGAACCTCATCGCGCTGCTGGTGATCCTCGGCTACATCGCGATCGCTGTGATCAACACGCTCGTGATGGCGACGGGGGAGCGCTCGCGGGAGTTCGCGCTCATGCAGCTGATCGGCTCGTCCCGCGGGCAGGTGCGCTCGATGATGCGGATCGAAGCGGTGCTGGTGGCCGTGATCGGCATGGTGTTCGGCGTCGTGGTGGCGATCCCGCCGCTCATCGGGGTGAGCATGGGCATCTCGGGTCAGCCGATTCCCGTGCTGCCGGTGCTCGGCTCGCTGACCATCATCGGTGCGATGGGTGCCCTCGCGCTCGTGGCGCTGTGGGCGGGAACCACCGCCGCCATGCGCACCCGTCCGATCGACGAGATCGGATCGCGGCAGTAGGCGCGCGCGGCACGACACAGACGGCGGGGAGCATGCCGTTCGACACGCTCCCCGCCGCCGTCGAGATCGCGGCGCATAGCCGCACAGGAAGGCACGCAACTTTCGCAACTTTCGCAACTTTCGTTTTCAAGTTAGGATAGCGGTCCATCACATCATCAGTTGTCGATGACTCGGAATGAGGAGCAGCATGACCGTGCGAGAACAGAACGCCCCTGTCTCTCCCGACCCAGGACACGCCGCGAGTATCGCTTCGCTCCTGCGTTTCATGGAAGAGCACGAAGCTGCGCATGGTCCGCAGCACGGAGAAGCAGTGCGACCTCAGTTCTTCCTCAGCGGCTCCGGCGAACACGATCGGGTCGAGATCAACGAGCAGCTGTACGGAGTACTGAAGCAGGCGGTTGAGGCTCTGAACCGAGGACAGTCAGTGAGCATCGCCGCCAGCGACCAGCAGATCACGACACAGCAGGCCGGCGAGATACTCGGCATCAGCCGACCGACTGTCGTGCAGCTGATCGAGACCGGAGAACTGCCGGCGCACGTGCCGGGTGCCGTGAGGCGAAAGCTCCTTCTCTCGGACGTCTTGGCTTACCGGGACAAGATCCATGCTCGACGAACGGCGTTCATCGCTGAGAGCGCAGAGGAATTCGGCGATCTCGACCAAGAGGAGGCGAAGGACCTGCTTCAAGAGGCGAAGAAGACGCGCTAGCCGATGGGCGTCTGAGGTGTGTGTCACACTCTCCGGGTGTACAAGGCCGTCCTCGATACCTGCGCACTCGTCCCCGGCTTGCAGCGCGACTTCCTGTTGCAGCTCGCGGCCGAGAATGCCTACGCGGCCGCGTGGGGCACCGGGATTCTCTTTGAGCTCGACTACGTGCTGGCTCGAATCTATGAGAGTCGCGGCATCGGCCCCGAAGAGAGTGAACGCAGGCGCATCCATCTGTTCGATCGTATGAGCGCCGCGTTCCCCGGGTCCACGATCGAAGCTGCCAAGGACCGCGTCTACGACTATGAGCTGACGGACCCAGATGACGCTCACGTCGCCCACGCTGCGATCCTCGGGAAGGCTGATGCGATCGTCACCGACGATGGCCGGGCAGGCTTTCGGACGTCGGGCGCTCTTCTTGCGGCCAGCATCGAGACGCTTTCCCCGGCTGAGTTCGCCGCCAATGCGGTTGCTGCCCACCCGGAAGCCGGGTTGCGCGCGCTTAAAGTGATCGCCGAGCGTCGCAGGACGACCCCGGCCGTCCTGCTTGCGGAGCTCCGTGACCGATACGAATTGGACGACGTCGAAGCGACCTTGGGGGGTCTTCTCTAGGTCTCGATCGCGATCACGCGTTCACCGTCTTGTGCTCCCGACGCGGCGGTGGACGCAGATGCATCGTGGCCAACGCCAGAACGAAGAGTGAAGGCACGAAGAGGCGATCGTCCGGCGCGTAGCCATCCGTGGAAGGCCACTCGGAGTCGGCGTAGTGAACGGGTCCGGCGTCGCCCATGAAGTACGACACGACCATTCCGCCGACTCCCAGGACGAGGAGCGCGACGAACCACATCCCGTGGCGGAACCACCACCGACGGGCCGGGCGCACGATGCGCAGAGGAAGGCCGATCACGAAAGCCGTGATCGTGATCAGGGCCGATCCGACGGCGAACCCGACGACCTGCAGCCCTTCCGTGTACCCGGACGCGGTGATCGCCCAGAAGGCGATCGCGTTGTACGTGATCAGACCGGTGAGAAAGATCTGTACCGCCAACAGGCCCCAGTCCCGGGTTGCCATGGTCGTCCCCCTCGGAACTGCTGTGGCGGACTCCACGGGCTCGAGCTGATTCTGGGCGGGCACAGTCGAATCGTATGGCTTCGTCGGCGGAACGCGAGCCCTATCGAATGGCTCGGGTGCTGCCCGGATCAGACGCGCGTCCCCGCCGCGGTCAGCGGATGAAAAGGTGACTGCCTTGCACTCCGGCGAAGATGTCAGATTCCGTCGTTGATAGGTGATCGAGGAGAGAGCGCGGCGCGGACCAAGAAGAAAGCCCCGATCAGCCATCCAGCCGCAGCGAGGCCGCCGTGGCGAGGAAGACCACGACAGATCGCGACCGCCGTGATGAGCGCGGATGCGAGGGCGATGATCGTTCCTGCGTGCGCGAGGCGGCCGAGACCATCAGCGAGAGCAAGTGTGGTCTCCATGGGCCTTCTTCCTGAACTGTCCCGATGATTCGGTGCACCTGGGGGAGACGGCGGGGTCCCATCTCCCCCAGGTGCTCGCCAGCCTCGGGGTGGGTGGCGGTGAAAGCTCGGGCCTTCATAGAGAGGATCATCTTTGCGGTGAATCATCACGGCAAAGCTCGACGATGGCGCCGAATGGAGACTATTGACGTCTTTGATGCGAGATTTCAGCCTGTGTGCCTATGGGAAGAAGCGCGCGTCCGAAACGGGTCTTGTGGATGGTGATCCATAGGGCGGGAAGCGTGACCGCCGCCGCGATCGGAATACCCCATAGGGATATCGGGACGGCCGCGAGTGCTGCGCCGCATGTGCTGATCATCCAGGCGCCGCCGAAACCCCAGCGCGCTACCGGAGTATCGCGGAGCACCCCGGCCGTCACCAGCACAAAGGCGGCGGCCGCTCCGAGCGCGGCGAAGAGGGTGAGGCTGCTCATGGCCGCCAGCGTCTGCTCGACATCTGCGTCGACGACCTCCGTAACGAGGGCCTCACTCGATGCGCGCCAACGCGCCACTGCGAGCGGACCCGAATCAAACCAGGAGATATCCAGGGTCACGCGCATCCTTATCCTTTCTTCTTCGTGTCGTGCGCTCTATAAAGAGCGCCGCACAGGGATATCGTGACGCGGCGCCCTTCAGCGGGGTGGGGAATATGAGGTGGTCAAGGGAGTCCGAGAGGCACACGGGCCGCCGGCCCCAGCCCGGCGGCCACATCGCCCCTCCCTAGAAGAGAGCTCGGCTCCTCCCCACGAGCAGCCGAGCTCCATCGCTCATCGTCACGCCCCATGGTGTCGATTCGCATTAACCATGAGACGACGGATCGTGCCGATCATCACGACGTGCCGAGGGTGAATCGGGGGTGAAGTTCTCGGCAACTGTGCGGGCTGGTCCTACTCTCAGGACTGCGGTGGACCCCACACCGACCGGGTCACGCATGGTCTCCCCACGGCAACCGCCGTCCCTCTGCGTGACCCGAACCGCGAAGCATGTCGTTCCGCGCGCTCAGGGCTTTTGGGCAGCTCGCGTCAGAGCAACCCGAGTTCATAGGCCCGTGCGATGGCCTCATCGCGGGTGTTGACGCCGAGACGACGGTAGAGACCGCGCGCGTGCGTCTTCATGGTGTTCAGCGAGAGGTGCTGCTGGGCGCCGATCTGCCGGAGGGTGAGCCCCGACTCCAGGCCCCGAAGGACACGCATCTGCTGCTCCGTGACCGATATCGTCTGCGTCTCCATGAACATAGCGGCCGGTGAGTTCTCTGACGGATCTCGCTGTATCGCTTGGTCTTCGGCGGAGGGAGTTGATGCCGCGATAAGTGCGAGCCCCGTGCGCAGAGCTGTTTCTCGGAGCTGAGCTGCGTCGTGGGATATGTCCTCCCCCCGCCGAACGCAAACCGCGGCCTGAACAGCCAATGCCTCCATCCGGGCCCGCGTGGAGTGCTCCTGATTCAGCACAGATGCCGCGTAGCGAGAAGCGGCATCATCGTCGCCCAACGCCAATTCGATGCGCGCTCGCGCGGCGTGAGCCAGCGGATGCTCGGCATGCGGTTCCAGGCTCTGCCGCGCAGGATGGGCGCGGCCCGTCGCGAGGAGAAGCTCGGACTCCACCATCGTGATCAGGGGGCCGAACGTCGTTCCCGGGCCCAACCAATCCCCGTATCGAGCTTTGTCTCGCCGCACGGAAGCAACGGCACCGTGTCGGTCTCCCCACGCCAATGCGTTGCGCGCCCGGGCATAGGTGACGCCAGGTCCCCAACTCTGTTCCGCGTTCACCGGCTGATCGAGCAGAGGGAGAAGGTCGTCTGCCTTGGTCTTCTGAAGCGCCTCGGTGGCGATCAGGCTGCGAGCGATATCCGCGCTGAGGGCGATACGTGGCTCCAGCCAGCCCTTGATCTGCGGAGCCATGTCATAATCGCGCAGCCAGAAGGTTGCCTGGTCCAGGTCGCCCGCCACGGCGAGGAACAGTGCCATCTTCCCTGCCGAGTCTCGCCTGACGAACTCCGTGCGCGCGTCGGGGCCACGCTCATGTGCATCGCGCAGGGTGATGAGGGCCCCGGGAATATCCTCTGCCAAGCCGCGAGTGATGCCCGCCTGCAGAAGCGCGTTGGGGAGACGAGAAGTCAACAGCGCCGGTTGATGAACGAAGGCGATCCGGCCATAGTGCTCGGTGAGTTCAGCGAGTTGCAGTGCCCGGCTCATGCGTCCGCGGACACGAAGAGCGATCATACGCCCGGCGATCACACTGAGGAGGTTCAACGCACGCGGCGACCGCGCAACTTCCTCCATCCCCGGAAGATCGCTGACGTGGGGAAGTGCCGCCTCGCCGAGCATGAGATCGACTTCATCGGCTGGCGTGTGAAGGCGGATATCGCGTACTGCGGCTGCCCGCACGTCAGAAGAAAATGCCGCCAACGGGATCAGTCGAAGCGCTTCATCGAGAAGCCCGTTGTGTTCATCCAGCAGCTCTGGCCAATGTGCACCCACCAGCCGGACAGCACGTGACCAATCTTCCGCGGCAAGCGCGTTCCTCAGCTCGGGTGGGACGAGGTCGTCCTGAGATACCTGAATGGTGAGGAGGGCGCCATCCTCGCGGAGACTGTCAGACCCTGTCATCATGCGTATGGCCGATCCTTCTCAAGTGCTCACTACGACGATAGTCGTCGCATCGAAGGGGCGGCGCACACGACGTCCGCACTCGTAGCCTCTTCTCCCTCCGAGGCGACGTATGCGATCCCGAAGCGGCCGGCTCAGGGAGCCTTGTTCTCTACGGTGAGCCGCCCTCGTGCGCGTTCCAGGGTCTGAGTTTCCGCGTTCCACCGCACCGCGGTCACACCATCTTCAAGCGCTAACCTCAGCGCCGATTCGACACCCGTCACCGCTTCGTCCCCCAGGGTGCGGGCCTGAACGAAGTGACGCCATTCTGTTGGTTCCCATTTGACGCGTCGCCCCCAGGGCAGGACGACGACAGTCGCCACAGCGAGAGCTTGCTTTTCGACTTGAGCCCCACAGACGCTGCAGATCCACGTCGAGTCCGGCCGAGAAGCCCACGGGGTCACCCCGCTTCCAGGGAGGAGTGCCTGGCGTAGTCGCTCCATCGGTGAGCGCACGGCAGGCTCTCGCCGGTCATGTTGCGGGACTTCACGAATCGAGCTTCGGGTCTTCGCCACGATTGAGAATTACACGCGCTGTCGGCCGGAACCTGGGTTCACGATGAACCGGTGACATTTCGTCCAGCGCGAGAGACGAAACGTGAGTTTCTACGAGTTCCGTGCCCGAGGAAGTGGGCCAACCAGTGAGCCGGATCGCGCGCTGAGATCGAGAATCGCCTGACGCCCAGCGACAGGTTCCGCTAGAGCCATCCCACCGGCGCCGACCAGCACGGCCGCCGGGAATGCCGACACACGTAGGTGCTCCGCCAGCGGCCAACCACCGAACAGCGCGACTTCCAGCAATTCCGGATGGGCCATGCGGAACGCGTCGTCGGCTCCGGAGACGATGAGGACCAGCTCGACCGTCGGATCGAGCGCGTCCTGTAGTGGTCGCGGATCACGAAGCAAAGCATCGCACGACGGGCACCCAGGTCGAACCAGGAGGAGGAGCCGAGGCCGCCCCTCGAGCATGTCATGCAGCCTCACCGGCTCCTGGCCGACGGTCAGCATGTACAGGTCGGGGAGCACCGAGCCGGTGAGTTCTCCATCTTGCCGGGCGGAAGCAGCGGCGGAGGAGCGGCGCAGAGAGGAGAAGAACGCCGCCGTGATTCCCGCGAGGAAGAGGGCTGCGGCGCTCCAGATCCAGTCATCGGCGTCGAACCCGGCGAGAGTAGTGGGGACGCTGTCGGACCCGACGGAGGCCATGACGGCCGTTCCTATCGCGGCGAGGAACAGCAGGCCGTTCCGAATCACGACCGACGAGCTGATGGGTGTTCGGCTTGACCCGAAGCAACCGCAGTCGAACTGTTCCCCACGGGACAAAGCCCGTGCCGTCACGAAGAGGAACGCCGCTGTCACGCCCACCGACACCCATCCCGCGAGGACCCATATCGCTCCCGCGGTGGTCACGAGGAGAACCCCGAGAGCAATCTCCAAAACGGGGAACAGGATCGCCACGCTTCGCCTACGGAGGACTGCAGGGAGCCCGAAGTTCTCAAAGGTGTTCAGTACAGCGCCAGAACGTCCCATCTTCGAGATGCCCGCCGCGACCAAGACAGCAGCAAGCACCATCGGAAAGACAATAAGCCCGTGCACGTCTTCGACCCTCTCATGCCAGAAAGGTCACTGGTTCGCTCAAACGAACATTCCGTGCGGGTGCCGTCATTTGGGCGGGTGAATCGAGGGTGAAGGAGGGCATTCCCACCGCTCGGCCTCACTAGCGTGCAAGAGGCAGCCTCCTCTGTGCACACAAGGGCGGCTCGCCGTCCATTGCAGGGGAGGGCATGGAATTGTTCTCATTTGCCGACGGCGCACGACGGCGCATGACGGCCCGTGACGCGCACCCGCGTCAGCGCGAACGCCTTCTCGCAACGCATGGTGGGGGAGCGCTGTGAGAAAACGGGGAGCGGGCATACAGAGGGGTGTCGCCCTCAACGGTCAACGGGCGAAAGACTGGCTCGAGGCCAGGGGGTGGCGAACCAGTTCGATGAATCCGCAAGTTTTCGCTGACGTCTTCGACGCCTCCAGTTTCGCCTACTCACGAACCTGGCTCGGGCCTGGTGAGTATGTCCGGGAAGCAAGCGCGTCGGCCAGTTCGAGAGACCGTGTTTCAGCGCTTCTCCTCGTTGAGGGTAGCGCCCAGATCGGTCTGGACAACCTTCGCTCGAATTTTGGAGTCGGTGACCTGGCTCTGGCGAGGGACGACTCGAGTGTGAAGATCTCAGCGCAGGCTCCCGTGGCTCTCTACGAGATCGTCACCGACTACACCCGAATCGGTCTGGCTCGGTATGAGCTCCCCGCGACCTCAGGGCCGCACTCGGCATCGCCCGACTACTGGCCCGCCCTCACCGGTGTTTTGAACCAGGTCTTCGGCTCCTCTGTCGCCGTGGACGACTTCGGTATCGGCGGGATCCGGACAGCGGTGGACAGTCTCCTGCTCGCCTCTCTCAAAGAATCTTCAGCCATGGCCGAGCAGAAGCGAGCGATACCGGAACGTCAACTTCTGCATCGAGCGCGCAAGATCATCCAGGACGAAGCACATTCCCCTGCGCTGACCGTCGCGCGGCTTGCGGAGCACGTGCGCATTTCCCGCGCACACCTCCACCGCGTGTTCGCGGCCGATCGATCGACGCCCCTCGCTGAGATCCGAGCAGCGCGACTCGAACTCGCTCGTCTGTATCTTTCGGAGGACGAGAAAGCGACCGATGCCGACCTGCTCGATGTCGCTCAGCGGTCCGGCTTCCCCACGGTCGCGGCCATGCGGCGCGCTCTGCGGCGACGATGAAATCCCCGAGAGATTTGTCTCGTGAATGGTCCGAAATGTCGCGCATCCCTCTCGCGAGGGAGTGCGAGGCGATCACCCGTGTCAGCCTCGGGTCACCCGAGCGTCATGCCACCCACGCCGCTCAGAACTGAGGATGCTATGGAAAACAATGAAATGACCCCGGCCACGGTGAACGGCTTTTCTCGCCGTACCATCGTGCAGGGAGCGGCGTGGTCCGTGCCTGTTATCGCGGCGGCGATCGCGACTCCGCTTGCTGCGGCCTCCACAGGGACCCCGACCCTCGCCTTCATCAATGGGCCGTATGCCGCCAGCGCATGCGGCACTCTGGGTGACGTCGTCCTTCAGGCTACAAGCGACGGCACCACGCCCGTCACTCCCGGCACACTGGTGACCGTCACGCTTCCGGCGGGTCTGACCTGGTCGGACGGCACCTCCGCTCCCCGGGTGTTGCCCGCCAATGGGAGCGGCCAGGTAGTACTCGCCGGACTCACCGCCAGCGCACTCGGCGGTACGCCGACGATCTCCGCCTCGTTCCCCGGCGCAGACACCTCGGCACCCGTGGCCGTGACGGCAGCGAGCAGCCTTGCCGTTGCGTGGGACACAAACGGATCCACCGCGAACTTCCCGACTGTGCCGGCCAACGCGATTCCCGTGGGTGCCTCGTTCTACCTCGCCCCCAACGGCAACCTCTACAACGGAAACACGCTCGTGGACACGAATGTGAGTTCTGCGACCGGCTACTTCGACGGCGCCTACACGATCAACTACGTCAAGAACGGCGGCTCGTTCGCGTGGAACAGCAACGGTTCGACGGCGAGCTACCCGAACGTGCCCGTCGATGCCGTCGCAGTCGGTGCCTCGTTCTTTCTCGCCCCGAACGGCGATCTCTACAACGGGAACACCCTCGTCGGCCAGAACGTCAACTCTGCGATCGGCTACTTCAACAGCGGCGCGTACACGGTCAACTACGTCACGGACGACGGTGGATCCGCGTGGAACTCCAACGCGTCCACCGCAACCTACCCGAACGTGCCCGCGGACGCCGTCGCGGTCGGTGCTGAGTACTTCCTCACGCCGAGCGGCGACCTGTACCTCCAGAACAGCGTCGTGGCACAGAATGTGAACTCTGCATCCGGTTACTTCACCAACGGCGCTTACGCGGTCAACTATGTCACGGACAGCGGGGCGACCGCATGGAACACCAACGGCTCGACGGCGAGCTACCCCAACGTGCCTACTGACGCGGTTGCGATCGGCGCTGAGTACTTCCTTGCGCCGAACGGGGACCTCTATCTCCAGAACAGCGTGATCGCGTCCAACATCCCTGCCGCGATCGGTTACTTCAACAGCGCATACACGATCAACTACATCCAGAACCCCGCGTGCTGATCACTTGAACGAATAGCGGCACCCGTCCTCGGAACGGGGTCGGCTCGGATACTCGAGCTGGCCCCGTTCCCTCTGTGCCGGAGTGCAAGTGGTGCGCGTGACCGCCGAATAGAGCCAGTGAACAACCTTTGATGTCGTACGGAGACGCCCCCTTGAGAAGCTCTCATTCAGCCCACCTGCCGTCACCGTCGGGCGTGAAACGACGCACTGTTATTGCGGCAGCAGCGTGGAGTATCCCCGTGGTCACCGCCACAGTGGCGGTTCCTCTTGCTGCCGCATCGGTGGTGCCAGCCGATTTAGTCTTTGACGTCGTACCGTTGGCGGAGGCTGACGCGCCGTACGGCAGCACTGCAGTCCGGGTTTCGAACACGAGCGCGACCGACTACGACGGACCGCTCACCCTCACGACTCCAGCCTGGGGAACTGTCGAATCCTTCGCGGTGACCGGCGCCACAGCGGTTACGGTCGGCTCGGACCGGGTGTGGACTATTCCGGCGGTGTTGATTCCCGCGAGCCAGTCTGTCGTCATCCCATTCAAGTGGACGGGGCCGTTCCCACTGCTCGCTGAGGGGCAACCGCTGACGGTGGCCGCGGATGCTTCGAGAGGAACTGTTCGCGGGTCGGGGGCCGTCGTCTCGCCGCACCAGCAGCTGTGGTTCGCGGTGACGCCGGGCGGCGACGGCAGCGCGGCGGGCACGCCATCCTTCTTCATCGGCAACACCACGGAAACGACGTTGGCTTCATCGGCGACAGCGATCCGTGCCAGCCTGTGGTCCTTCCCGTTGACCTCCTCGCAGCCGATCGTTGCGGGAGGCGTGAGATACGCGGGCGCCCGGGTTGCAGACGGCGGCACGATCATCACCCGCTATGTCGTCCCCACGCCTGTTCCGGCACGGGATGGGAAGCTGTTGTTCGCGATCGAATGGAGCAGCCGCACTGCCGCCGCCCAGCAGCATCAGCCCATTCGATCGATTACCACGGCGGCCGGTGTGACCATTTCGGCTTTGGGTTCAACGATGCTTCACTCCGCCTACGCCGACTGACTTTCGACCCCGCATTCGGGCCGGAGCGACTGCGGCTGCCACCGCTCGACCGGGCCGTCGCTCGCGGGCACCGCTCTAAGCTCGAGGGGTGGATGGGGAGAGGCCGGAGAGAGCCCGGGGAATACCGACGAGTGCGCTCCTGGTGACCGCAGCCTTCGGCGCCGTCCAGTCCCTGCTCTTCGTCGCCCTCGTGCCGATCACGAGCGTGCTCGCGGTCTCCTCGCCTCCGGCGTACGCGCTGGTCGCCAGCATCCACGGTCTGATGCCGTTCCTCGCGCGCGTGATCACCCGGACCCCGGGAATGGCGACGTCCGCGGCCTTCGTGACGGGGCTCCTGACCTCCGCCGTCTCGCCCATCGGGCCGCTGGCGGCCGTGCCCATGCTGATCGCCGGGCTCGCGCTCGATCTCTCGCTGCCCCTGCGGCGCGGGCAGCAGCCGACCGCGGCCCGCATCCTGCTCGCCGGCGCGATCGTCGGCGTCGTGCTGTTCTTCGTCGCGCTCCCGGTCTTCTCACCCGACCATCTGGTCCCGCCGGTGCTGCTGGCCACACTCGCCGCGCGGATCGTCGGCGAACTCGCGATCGCGTCCGTGGTGATCGCCCTCCGGCGGCTCCTGACGCGAGCCGGCGTGGCCCGCTAGCCGGTCCGCGTCGCCTACCTCCGGCGATCCGCCCGGTTCAGGCCCAGCCGCCGCCAGGGTTCGGCGATCCGCGACCAGACGGACGGCTCCCGCTCCGCTTCCGGAGCGGCGGGCAGCGCCACGGCGAACTGCACGAACTCCTCCGCCCCGTGATGCACCACCCGGTACAGCGCGGTGCCGATCAGCACGCCGAGGGCGATCGACATGATCGAGGTGAGCGCGGCCGTGAAGTCGGCGAGTCCGTTGTCGGTCGCGAACGCCTCGGTGAGGCCCACGAGCCCCGCGGCACCCGGCACGAGCAACCAGAACGCGGGGAGGAAGGTGAGCTGCGACGGAGCACCGTGACGCAGTCCGGCGATCCAGAACACGACCGGCGTCACAGCGACCGCCCCCACGAAGCCGCCGATCGTGGGGTCGATGAACTCGGTCCCCGCCCACTGCCCGACGTACGCGACCACCAGCGCGAGGAGCACCCATCCGAACGTCGAGGCGGGGGCGGAGAAGTGCAGGTAGTTGCCGAGCGCGAACACCAGGACGCCGAGCATGCCGACCCACCAGGGGAGGAAGGAGGAGGCGGCGAGCGGCTCATATGACCGGGACTCCACCCCGACGACCGCGCCGGCGGCGAGGATGCCGAAGGCCAGCAGCGCGAGCTGCACGAATCCGTAGACCAGACGCGCGGCCCCGGAGATCATCTGCCCGGCGGCGAGTTCGACGGTGGCGGTGGTGAGCACGCCTCCGGGGAGGAACGTCACCAGCGGCGCGATCAGCAGACGGATGGGGTCGCCGATCTCGATCACTTCCGCGAGGAGGAAGACCGCGCCCGCACACACGAAGGCGGCCGCGATCGGCAGGATCAGCTGCAGCGTCGGGGAGCGGACGAGCTTGAGCAGACCGATGCCGAACCCGAGCACGAACGCGACGATCACGCCCTGCCAGGTCGGCGCCAGCAGCAGCGCGAGACCGGCGGTGAGCACGCCGTGTCCGAGGGTGCGGGTGACCCACCCCAGTCGCGGCCGCATCGCCCCGATCTCGTTCAGCCGGCGGATGCCGTCGAGCGGGGGGACGGCGCCGGTCCGCGCCTCCCCGATCAGGTCGTACAGCGCCGCGATCTGATCGAAGCGGAACGAGGCGTTGGTCGCTGAGCGGATGGCGACCCTGGACTCATCCGACTCGCCGGTCTCGACGAGGATGATCGTCGGCAGCACCGCGAAGTTGGTGGCGTCGCCGCCGTACGCCCTCGCGATGTCGGTGAGGGTGTCGCGGATGCGGTCGACGGACTCCGCCGAGGCGTTCATCCCCTGCGCCAGTCCGAGCAGGAACTGGCGGAGCGCCGACCGGTCGACGGTATCGGTCATGTCAGCTGATCAGGAACGAGAGGCCGACTCCGACGATGATGGCGACTCCCACGTAGACGAGGTTCGGCAGCTGGAACGAGTGGTCGAAGACGTACTTGCCCATCTTCGTCGTGCCGGTCTGGTCGAAGGCGACGGTCGCGACCTGGCTGCCGTTGGCCGGCAGGGTGTAGATGCCCATCGTCGCCGGCCACAGTCCCACCAGCAGCGGTGCCGGGAGTCCGATCGTGATGCCGATCGGGACGATCGCGTTGGTCGCGCTCGACTGGCTGGTGGTGAGCATCGCGACCGCGAACAGTGCCATCGCGAACAGCAGCGCTCCGAGGAACGCCGAGGATCCGGAGACCACCGATCCGAGGCCGTCGACGATGAGCGTCTGGTTCGCCGCGACGAAGGTGTTGGCGAGCCACGCGATACCGAAGAGAGCGATCGCACCGACGATGCCGGCGGGGAACGTGGGCTGCTTGGGGACGTCGGCGGCCTTGACCTTGCAGAACACGAAGATCAGGGCGGCGATGATGCCCATCGTGACCTCGATGATGACCGTGACGCTGAGGCGCACCGGGTCGCCGGCGTCGTCGGTGCCGATCACGGGTCGCAGTCCCTCGAACAGGCCGAAGAACACGATCACGCCGACGCCGATGAGGAAGAGCGTGGCCGAGAGCACCGCGGTCTTCGGCAGCTTGTTCTCGTGCGCGTCGACCTGCGGCGGCTTGATCTGTCCCTCGGTCAGACGGCGCTGGAACTCCGGGTCGTCTTCGAGGTCCTTGCCGTGGCGCATCATGACGAGCGCGGCGACGAAGAGCCCGGCGATGGAGGCCGGCCACATGATCAGCAGCAGCTGGCCGAGATCGACGCCCTGCGGGGCGAGCAGCACGACCATCGAGGCGGTCGCGGCCGAGACGGGCGAGCAGAGGATGCCGACCTGCGAGGCGACGGCCGAGACCGACAGTGCGCGCTCGGGGCGGATCTTCTGCTGGTACGAGACGTCGTAGATCACGGGCAGCAGCGGGTAGAAGATGTTTCCCGTGCCGGCGCCGACCGTGAACAGGAACGACATCGCCGGGGCGAGGAACACGACGGATTTCGGCTTGCGCCGGATCACTTTCGCCGCGACCGACACCATCCAGTCGATGCCGCCGGCGGCTTGCATGGTGGATGCCGCGGTGATGACCGTGATGACGATGAACACCGCATCCACCGGGGCGTTGCCCGGTGCTTCGCCGAACACGAAGATGAGCACGGCCACGCCGACCAGGCCCCAGACGCCGAGACCGATCCCGCTCGTGCGGGTGCCCATGTAGATCGCGCCGATGACGACGATCAGCTGCGCGATGAGGATCCACACGTTGTCGTTCATGACGACGGTCCCTTCACGATCGGGGCGTTCCCGGTGAGCACGGTCGTCGGGAGCTTCGTCTCGACGATCTTCCCGTCGATCGCTTCGACCCGGAGCGCGAGAGCATCCTCGACCGGGCTGATCGCGGTGACGAACTCGGAGTTCTCGAAGTGCAACGACTGCAGGTTGCCGACCGCGTATCCGGTGGAGAGCTCGCCGCTCAGCAGCGAGGCGTGGAAGAGGGGTCGGCGCTGATCCTCGGCGTCGTAGTGCGGGCAGAAGCTGCCGTGCAGGAAGCCGAGTCCCTCGGGGAGCACCTGCAGGGTCGGGCCGTAGCTGTCGGTGGTGCCGCCCTCGAACCAGCAGATGCCGCCGGCGCTGCCCCCGGTGAACACGACGTTCGAGTCGGGGTCCTCCCACATCTCGCGCATGATCTCGTCGAGGCCCTGACGCTTCCAGACGTCGAGCATGTTCGCGGTGTTGCCGCCGCCGACGTGGATCACGTCGAAGCCCTTCACGAACCCGGCCAGGTCGTCCACCGCGCGGTGGAACAGCGGCAGGTGGTGCGGCGCGCACCGGTCCGAGTCGTAGGTCGAGTAGAAGCTCAGGATGTACGCGGCGTCATCGCCGGTCGCCGTCCCGACGAAGAGGACCCGGGGTCGCTCCTTGCCGGTCAGCTCGAGGATGTAATCGTGCGTCGGGTCGTTCCGACGCTCCATCATGGCCTTCCCGGCCCCTGTTGCCACCACGTGAGACATGCCCCCACCTCTCGACTGCGAATGCGCTCAACTTAGCGGGGCGCCGAGGCCGTCGTCCAGAGTGCTTTCACCCCGGGCGGGCGACCTGGCGGACGGGTGCTCAGCCGTTGACGCGTGCGGTGGCGACGAGACCTTCGAGGAGGGCGTGCGTGCGCGCCCGAGGTCCGTCGGGGCGGATGCCGAGCACGTTCGCGAGCTCGAGTGCCAGCGCGGCGTGGCCGGTGGCGCTCGGGTGGAACGGGTCGTTCATCAGCCCCCACGGCACGCCGCCCGCGCCGAGCTCGGCGAATCGCGCGAACTGGTCGACGAGGATCACGTCTTCGCTCGCGGCGACCTCGCGCACGGCCTGGGCGAACTCGCCGATCCGCGCCCGCTCCGGGGCGTTGCGGGTGTCGATCGCTGGCGGGGTCTGCAGCACCGGGATCGCCCCGAGAGCGCGCACCCGCGCCACGAAGTCCCGCAGTGAGCCCGCGTAGTCCGCCGCCGAGATCACCTCGCGGGGTCCGCCGTCGGAGGCGTCGTTGGTGCCGATCATGAGGGTGACGACATCCGGCCGCCAGGACGCGACGCGGCGGTCCCAGTCGCCGAGGAGGTCGACGATGCGGTTGCCGCTGATGGCCGTGTTGAGCACGATGTCGCGCACGCGCTCGAGTTCGCCGCGGATCAGCTCGTGCAGGTGCTCCGGATAGCTGCGACCACCCTGCGTGTGCACCAGGCCGTGCGTGATCGAGTCGCCCGTGATGATCCAGTTCAGCGGAGCCGGATCGGCCAGTGCGGCGGCGAGGCGGCGAAGGTCGGCGGCGGCGGATGCGGGAGCGGGGGATTCGGCGTTCGACACGGCTCCGAGCCTATCGGCGGAGCGGCTCCCGTCGACGAATGCCGGAACGTCGATATACGCACCCGAATTCACGCGGTCGACGGACGCGGTGACACGTACTGTCGGTGCGGACCCACCGGCAACCACTCATCACGTCGGCCACGGGAAGCCTCCCGGGGGCCGATCGAGGTACCCATGAACAAGTGCTCGACACCATCCGCATCCGCCCACCTGCCGACATCTTCGGTGATGGTCGTGTTCGGAACCCGCCCCGAGATCGTCAAGCTCGCCCCGCTGGTCCGCAGCCTCGGCGATGCCGCATACGTCGTCCACACCGGTCAGCACTACGACCGCGACATGTCGGCCGTGTTCCTGAAATCCTGCGGAATCACACGGGTGCACCGCCAGCTTCGGATGGGCGGGCTCCCGCGAGCCGCGCAGATCGGCCGCGGGGCCGAGCAGATCGCCGAGACCATCGCCCAGGTCGAGCCGAGCTACGTCGTCGTGCAGGGAGACACGAACGCGACGATCGCGGCCGCCCTCGCGGCGAACGCTTCGGGTGTGCGGCTCGGCCACGTCGAAGCAGGGCTCCGCGCCAACGATCGCCGGATGCCCGAGGAGCACAACCGGATCATGGTCGACCACATCGCCGACGACCTGTTCGCGGCGACCCTGGCGAACCGCGCCAACCTGCTCGCGGAGGGCATCGACGAGGAGCGTATCCTCGTCACCGGCAACCCCGTGGTCGAGGCCGTGCAGGCACAGCGTGCCGCTGCGGGGCCCGACGTCGACGAGCTGGAGCGCCTCGGTCTCGAGCCCGAGACGTACGTGCTCGCGACGCTGCATCGGCAGGAGAACGTCGATTCGCCGGACAACCTCCTCGCGACGCTGCATGCGTTCAACGAGATCGCCGTGTCGGGATGGCCGGTCGTCTTCCCGGTGCACCCGCGGACGCGCGCGATGCTGACGGCCCTCGGCGCGGAACACCTGCTCGATGCGCTGATCGCCGAGGAGCCGTATACCTACGAGCGGTTCCTCGCTCTCGCCTCGCACGCCGCGGTGCTGGTCTCCGACTCCGGCGGCATCCAGGAGGAGGCCACGGTGCTCGGGCGACCGGTGCTCGTCGTCCGCGACTCGACCGAGCGACCGGAGGCGCTGGGATCCTTCACCCGGCTGGTCACCCCGCAGACCCTCGCGGGAGAGACCTCCGCCCTGCTCTCGACGGTCACCCGCACCCTCGCCGACCTCGATGCCCTCCCGTCGCCGTTCGGCGACGGTCACGCCACGGAGCGCATCGCGGACCACATCCGCGCTGCGGTCGCCGGCGCGCGCGACGAGAGCGCATGATGCATCCTCGGCTGGCCGCTGCTCTTCGAGGTCGCGATGCTCGTCGCCGCTAGCGCCATATCGTTCATCGTCACGCTGACGTTCCTCGTCTACGTGTTCATGATCATCGTTCCCTTCCTGCGCCGCACGCCGGACCCCGATGGTCGCGTGGATGCTTTCGCCTGGCACATCTTCGTGCCCTGTCGGGATGAGGAGGTCGTCATCTCGCGAACCATCCGGATGCTCCGCTCCACGGTGCCGGAGGCACACGTGTGGGTGATCGACGACGACAGCGACGACCGCACGGCGTCGATCGTCGCAGCCGCCGCAGAGGCGGACGCCTTCGTGCACCTCGTCCAGCGCCGGCGCCCCGACGCGAGGACCGGCAAAGGGGATGCGCTCAACGCGGCGTACTTCGCGCTGAACGCGTTCCTCCCCGCCGACACCGACCGCTCGCGCGTCGTCGTGTGCGTCGTGGATGCCGATGGCGAAGTGGCCGAGAACATCCTCCGCAAGGCCGCCTCACCCCACGCGTTCGGAGACCCCGAGGTCGGGGCGGCGCAGGTCACCGTCTTCATGAAGAACCGAGACGATCGGCGCCCCGTCCCGGATGCCGGGTGGGCCCGCAACACCTTCGGACGATTCCTCATCCGGATGCAGGACCTCGAGTTCCGCGGACCGATCGCCGCGATCCAGTCCCTCCGTGGCTGGACCGAGACCGTCGGGCTCGGCGGCAACGGCCAATTCACGCGCCTCTCGGTTCTGGACGACATCGCCGCGAGATCGGACAGGCCGTGGCACGGTTCTCTTCTGGAGGACTACGAGCTGGGGATCCACGTGCTGCTGGCGGGGCACAAGAACCGTCACCTGCACGACACCTACGTCGCCCAGGAGGCGCTGCACGACTTCCGGCGGTTCACGGTCCAGCGCACGCGCTGGGCGCAGGGGAACATGCAGTGCATCCGCTACATCCCCGAGATCGTCCGGTCTCCGATGCTCACGAACGCCGGCATTCTCGAGATCTGCTACTACCTGCTTCTCCCGGTCTTCCAGGTGGTGGCCAGCCTCGCCGCGGTGACCTTGGTCATCGGGGCGATTGTGGGAGTGGTCTCCGGGGCCTTCGCGCTCCCCTGGGGCATCCTGCCCGTCCTCGGCATCCTCTTCCTCCTGTTCGGCATCGGCCCCTTCTTCATCTGGGGGCCGCTCTACCGGCGGTACAGCGAGCCCGATGCCGGATTCTGGACGGGGGTCCTCTGGGGATTCGGGATGTGGGTGTACGACTACTACGTCTATCTGACGGGTGCCCGCGCTCTCTACCGGATCGTCCGCGGCCGGAACGGGTGGGCGAAGACCCGCCGCAACGCGGAGATCGACGTGGCCGGTCCGATCGCGAAGGACGCCTGATGCAGCGCACCGCTTCCGCGCCTCCCACCGTTCGCGTCAGGACTCCTCGCCGCTCTTCGCTCGCGATGAAGCTGCGGTTGCTCGCGGGAGTGGGGTTGATCGCCGCCGCTGTCGTGCTCGTCTTCCTCGAGGCGCAGGTCGTCTTCCTCGAAACGGAACTCGCCCGCCTCTGGCTGCCCGTGATCGGCGCGGGCGCGCTCGACGCCGCGATCGAATCCCCGGTGGCTTTCCTCGCGGCGCCGCTCTGGGTGCTCGGGGGTGTGATCCTGGCAGCGACGCGCGTGAGTGGGCGCCGAGTGTGCATGTCGGTGGTGCTCTCCACGGTGCTGATCCTGGCGACGAATCAGCTGCGGCTCGGCGTCGTCGCGGGGGGAGCGGTGGCGGCGGGATTCGCTGAGGGCTACGAGGTCGCTCTGCGTCTGGGTGGGTCCGTGCTGAGCATCCTCGGGTTCAGTGCCGCCTATCTGGTGTTCGTGATCGTGATCGCCGCCCTGCCCCTGTTCGGCCGGAGGCGGACTCCGTCGGCCGGAACTCCTGCGGTACGGTAGGCGGGTGAGCCCTGAGTCGGATAGACGCTAGATCGCGGGTGTGAGCGCACGTCGTGCGCTCCCCGCATCCTCGTCGACCTCACTCACCCGCCGCACGGCGCGCCTCGGAGCGCGCGCGGCTCTGCGCGTCTGGATGCTCCATGCCTCTGCTCATCCCTGTCCTCGCTCTGGCGATCTTCGCCCAGGGCACCAGCGAGTTCATGCTCGCCGGTCTTCTGCTCCCCCTCTCCGCCGACCTCGGTGTCGACCCGTCGACCGCCGCCCTGCTGACCTCCGCCTTCGCGGTGGGCATGGTGGTGGGTGCGCCGCTGATGGCCGTGTTCGCCAGCCGCTGGCGTCCGCGGCAGACCCTCGTGCTGCTCCTCGTGATCTTCATCGCCGCGCATGTCATCGGCGCCGTGGCCTCGTCGTTCCCGCTGCTGCTCCTCACCCGAGTGCTCGCCGCCCTGGCGAACGCCGGTTTCCTGGCGATCGCTCTGGCCACCGTGCGGGGAATCGTCGCACCCGCCCAGACGACCAGGGCCGTCGCCGTGCTGCTCGCGGGCACCACGCTCGCCACGATCGTGGGCGTGCCTGTGGGCGCGATGCTCGCGAACGCCTTCGGGTGGCGCTCGACCTTCTGGGCCGTGGTGCTGCTCTGCCTTCCCGCGGTCGTCGCACTCCTCCTCGACCGCACGCTCGGCGCTGTCCCGCGCTCGCCGCAGATCGACGTGCGCACCGAGGTCGCCGAGCTGCGTCGCCGCCCCGTTCTCGTGGCCGTGGTGCTCGCCGTCCTCGTGAACGCCGCGACCTTCGGGGTGTTCACGTTCCTCGCCGTCATCGGAGCGGATGCCGGGGTCGGAGCCTCGTGGATCCCGCTGCTTCTTGCGGTGTTCGGGGTCGGTGCCTTCCTCGGGGTCGCGGCCACCGGTCGATGGGCGGCCCGCCGACCGCGCACGTGGATCATGGTCGGTGCCGCGGCCACGACCGTCGTCTGGGTGGTCTTCGGCCTCGCCGCCGCGTCGATTCCGGCCGTGTTCGTCGGTGCGCTGATCGGCGGGCTGCTGTCGTTCGCGGTCGGCTCCTCGCTGATCGCGCGCATCGTCGGTGAGGCCGAGGGAGCACCGGTGCTCGGCGGCGCCTACGCCACGGCGGCGTTGAACCTCGGCGCGGTCGGAGGGCCTGTGCTCGCCGGCATCGGGTACTCGGGCGTCGGTGCGCCGGGCGTGCTGTTCGTCGCGGCGGGGATCACCGCCGTCGGGGTGATGCTCACGCCGCTGCTGCGACGATGATCGCCCCGTACCGCGATGGATGCGAAAGACTGGAGGCATGACTTCGCCTCTGCTCGACTCGCTCCTCGCCCGCATCGTCGAGAGCGGGCTGCTCGAAGACCCGATCGCCGAGAACGGCCTCGTCTACGGACGGGCGAGCATCGATGCGGCCGGCACCGTGGTGAACGTGAACATCGATCCGGAGCTCGACGAGCACGGCGAAGATGTCGACCATGAGGCACTGGTCGCGGCGGTCTCGCGCATCCTCTCGGTCGGGGAGTCCCGGTGGCGGGCCATCGTCGACGAGGTCGCCACCGACATCGATGACGCCGTCGACGACGAGCCCGTGATCGAGCAGATCGACCTGCGTGACGACCTCGAGGCCACGTCGGTCGTCGTCTTCGCGGACGCCGTGCTGCTCGCTTTCCTCGCCTCGAAGCAGTTCCCGGAGTCGCGGATCCTGGTGCAGCTCGACGAGGAGCTCGAGGTCGAAGGTGTCGAGGTGCGCGAGCTCGACGGCACCGAGACCATCGACTTCGACACCCTCGACGAGCTGCTCGACGAGATCAGCCGCGCCGACGAGAGTTGAGTTGTCGCGAGTTCAGGCCGTCCCGCCGGATCAGGCGATTGAGCCGAGAATTTGCCTGATTCGGCGCGATCGCCTGACGTGCGCGGTCGCCTGAGTGGCGACAGGCCGCGGAGGGATGGGAAAGGGAACGGATGAGCAGCAGCGCGGGCTCCGTCTCGCCCCCGGAATCGCGCCGGCCGGGACGCGGGAGCATCCTGCCGTCGGTGCTGGGCTCGGCGGTGGTCGGATGCGTGGTGGCCTGGTGGATCACGGTGCCGCAGCGGGTGCCCGTGCTGTCCGACGCCGACCTGGCGGACGTGCGGTTCGGGTTCCCGCTGCCCTGGATCACGCAGGACCATTCGTCGAACCCGTTCGCGGCGTATCCGGCCGACGTCGCCCTGCGGCTCACCGGTCGGACCGGCATCCCCTATCCGACCACCTACGACTGGCTGCCGTTCATCGGCGATGCGCTGATCTGGGGCGCCGCGGCCTGGGTGCTCGGGATGCTCGTTGTTCCGGCGGTGGTTCGCACGATGCGCGCGAGGTCAGAACCCTGAGCTGTTCGACCGAGCTCGCATTCTGCGCGTACGAGACTCGAACCCGCACCTCGTGAGGCACATCGCCGGGCGGAGAACTCCGCGTCGGGCGGAAGAATACGCCGGGATCCTCCGCCCGACGGCGAGTTCTCCGCCTGGCGCGGCGGCGCCTACAACCACTTCTTGTAGCGGAAGACCCCGTACAGCGCGACGGCGAACGCGGCCATCGCGCCGATCGCCATCGGATAGCCGAAGGCCCAGTGCAGCTCGGGCATCACGTCGAAGTTCATGCCGTAGACCGTGCCGACCAACGTCGGCGCGAAGATGATCGCCGCCCAGGAGGAGATCTTCTTGATCTCGTCGTTCTGTGCGAGCCCGGCCTCGGTCTGACGGCGGGCGACGAGTGCGGAGTGCACGGTCAGCGCGTTCTCGAGGATCGCCCGGAAGGAGTCGACCCGTTCGTTGACGCGGATGGTGTGGTCGAGCACATCGCGCAGGGAGCGCTGCAGTTCCTCGTCGATGCGGTACTTCTCCGATCCGCGACGCAGCCACTCCAGCATCCCGTTCAGCGGGTGCACGGCCCGCTGGAAGTTGATGACCTCGCGGGAGAGCTCGTAGATGCGGCGGGAGAGCGCGCTGTCGTCATCGCCGTCGCCGAAGAGCTGGTCCTCGATCTCGTCGATGTCGTTCAGCAGGCCCGCAACGATCGGCTCGTACCCGTCGACCACCTCATCGAGGATCGCGTAGAGCACCGCCTCGGGGCCCATCGCGAGCAGCTCGGGGTTGGCCTCCATGCGCATCCGCACCGCGGCGAGGTTCGGCGACTCGGCGTGGCGGATCGTCACCACGAAGTCGGGGCCGACGAACAGGTGCAGCTCGCCGAACTCGATCGACTCCTCCTTGTCGCGGTAGCGCGCCGGACGCAGCACGGCGAAGAGCGTGTCACCGTAGCGCTCCACCTTCGAGCGCTGGTGCCCGGAGAGGGCATCCTCGACGGCGAGCGGGTGCAGGTCGAACTCACGGGCGACCGACGCGACCTCTTCGGGGCTGGGTCGATACAGGCCGATCCAGGCGATGCCGCCCGCGGCATCCAGCATCCGGTAGGTCTCGTCCAGGTTCTTGGGGGTCTCCACGCGACGTCCGTGGACGTACACGCCGTTGTCGATGAGCGCCATGATTCGGCTCCGTTCTCGCAGGTGCACGGCAGCAGCAGAGAGCTCCGTGCGCGGATTCGTCAGGGGGCGGATGACGCCGCCGACGGCTGCGGGAAGGACGTGCGAGAGCGGACCGGAAAGGTCAACGCATCAGTGCAGGGAGTCTCGACGCAGCGAGGGCGGCGTCGTAACTATCACCGGACATCGCCATCACCGCCTTTCGGGACTCTTCGGGCCGAGCGACCCAAGGGGTCAGCATACTCCTGCCGCCTGGGAGGAGGCGTACGGGTGATGGTCTGCGGCTCGGGCGCGGGCTGGTGGCGCGGTCATCCGAGAACCGTCATATAGGTGTCGTACCAGGAGGCGGCGATCATCGTCGCCGTATGCGCGAGGGGGACGCGGACGGGTGTGCTGAAGGTCCCTGCGGTGTTGCCGACTCCGGCGCCACCGGTGTCGTTCAGCCCCGCGAAGTAGACAGCGCCCGTGTTGAGAAGGAACAGGGTCGTGTCGTTGGCCATGGCGACGTCGGTGACCACGCTGCCGGCGGGCATCGCCACCGCGGTCAACGTCGTACCCGGGGTGGCGGAGCTGCCGATGCCCTGCGAGCTGCTGGTGTTCGCGCCGAGGGCGTAGACCGAGCCGTCGGTCATGATGACGAGCATCCGATACTGCCGGACGATGACCTTCGCGGCGGTCTTGCCCGCAGGCAGCGCTTTCTCCACGAGGTAGAACGTGCCGCTGCCTCCGTACGCCGCCGTGCCCGCCGTCAACAGTCGACCGTCCTCGGTGACCACGGCCGACGAGTGCCAGCCGATCCCCCCGGAGACGACCCCCGTGATCGGCGTGCTCGGTGCGGTGAGCATGACCAGTCCCGTCGAGCCGGCCGCGGCGCTGACCGCGCTCCCCTGCGCGGAGTACCCGTAGCTGTCGGCGCCGGCGACCATGGCCTGCCCGTTCTCCAGCACCATGAGGACCGCTCCGTAGGGGTTGACCTCCGCGGTGAGGGCGCCGGAGGGCATCGTGTAGTTGTCGCTCACGCGCTGCCAGTAACGGGTGTTCGTGTAGCCCGTGCCGAAGCCGCTGAGCTCGTTGTCGCCCGTGGCCCAGACTCCGCCCGACGCGTCGACGGCGGTGGAGGAGAGCTGGTCGGTGCCGGTGCCGATGTAGGTGATGCCGCCGAGCTGGGCGCCCGGTCCGGTGAGTGCCGCGACGACGGTCGATCGACTCGTGGTGGTGCCGTCGCCGATGATGCCGGAGGCGTTGTAGCCACGCCCCCACAGGTTTCCGTTCTGGTCGGCGTAGAGCAGTGTCGAATAGCTGGAGCCGATCGCCGTGGCCCCGGTGATGGAGAGGTCGTCCCAGAGGGGGACGGCGCTGGTGCGCGCCACGCTCAGGTCATCCGAGCCGGTCTGCCCCTGCGCCGCGTAGCCCCATGCCACGAGCGGCACCGAGGTGACCGGCTGGGCCGACAGGATCGTGAAGGCTCGCGGGGACTCCACCCGCACCGGGCCCTGCGCGGGTTCCGAGCGGTTGCCGACCACCCGGAAGTCCACCGTCCCGGTGGCGCTCGTCGTGAAGGTGCCTTCACTGAGATCCGCGAACGGGCCCGACTCGAACGCGAGGCCGTCGGGGAGCACGATCGTCACCGCGGTGTTCGGCACGAGGGCGTTGGTGGTGATGTCGCGGACGGTCGCGGTGTAGATCGGCGTGCGTCGACGGTCCTGCAACGCCGGCGGCAGCGACGACGTGGCCGAGGTGCCGACCGGGATAACGCGGGAGATCGGCGGCGTCGTGGCGATCAGACCCGTCAGGGTGAGCGTATGTCCGAGATCGCAGGTCGCCGAGCCTCGCCCTCCGTCGAGGGTGCCGACGGCCACGGTCCGCGACGCGGGCGCCGATCGCCACTCGGTGCCCGCCCGCGTCCACACCGCGATCCCCACGCTCGCCCCCGCGAGCGGCCCCAGCGCCCCTTCGAGTTCTGTCGCGGTCACGGTGACCGTGTAGGTGTACAGCCCGGCGGCCGGCCCCGTCACCTGGATGCGATCGGTGGGAGCCTCGAAGCTCGCCCCGGCGCCGCCTGCGAATGTCGCCAGCATCCGTGCGGGATCGTCGAGCTCGGAGGTCCACCCGATGGTGACGCCGCTCATCGCCCCGTTCGTCCCTTCGTTCTCGGTCGTGCAGACCGTGATCGTGGGAACGTCGAGCGTGCCCGCCGCGACCGGTCCCTCGGCGTACTGGGCGTCGAGCCACGCGGCTTCCGTCGTGCTGAGGAGGGCATCACCGGCGACGCTCGCGGGAGCGACGGAGACCGTCAGCGCGGCGAGACAGGCCGCGGTGAGCAGGACGAGGAGTCGACGGAGCGCCTTCATTCCGTCCTCCTCGGGGCCGTGCGGCGGCGGGCGAGCAGGGCGATCCCGATTCCGACGAGCACCGCAGCGGGGGCGGCCAGCATCACGAAGCCGGAGCCACCGGTCGGCGGAAGCTCCGACTCGCCGTCGATGCCGGTGTCGACGGTGTCTCCGGCGGCAGTCGCCCGCACGGTGACGGATGCTCCGGCCGCGGCGGCCTCGGGAGTCTCGGGTTGCGCGGTGAGCGCGACCTGCACGTGGACCACCGCCGGCGTCGTGGCCGTGTCGAGCGGCTGCCACAGGCCGTCGGGAAGCAGGGGTCCTTCGGGGCGGAGCACCCGCTCACCGGAAGCGCACGTCCCGTCGGGCAGCCAGGGTTCGGCGCAATCGCGCACCTCGGCCCGCAGCCCGAACCGCGCATCGCCCGTCGACGAGAGCGCGAGCGCCAGTTCCCCGTCCGGAGGCGCCGCCGACGCATCCACATCGAGGTGCCAGAGGAGGGGGTCGAGCGGGTCCAGCCCCTGGACGCCGGCGCCGGCGAGGTCGGAGCGGACGACGAGGTAGTCGGACGTCGTCGCGGCATCGGCCGACAAAGGAGTGAGTGTGGCGCCCATGGCGGCCGCCGTGACGATGAGCACGGTCGCCAGTGCGCCCCGACCCGCGGAGACCTGCGTCGCGGTCTCCTCCGGCGGGGGCATCGGGCCGGGTGGCGCAGGATCGTCGTCGGAGCGCGTCGTCTCCCGCCGCGGCCAGAACGCCCACGCGACGAGGAACGCGGTGCCGAGGGTGAGTGAGCCGAGAACCCAGGGGTTGCCGAACTGCGCGATCACGGGCGCGAGATTCGGCACCGATCCGCGCACGATCCGCGCCTCGGTGATCGTGTAGCTCGTCGGGTCGTCCACCGGGTTGGCGTCGCCGCGCATCGTGAGGATGCGTTGCGCCGGGCCCGCGCCATCGCGCACGCTCGTGACCCGGTGGGTGATGGGCAGCGTGCCTGCGCGGTCGACCGTGACGACGTCGCCGACCACGATGTCGGATGCGGGGACCCGCTGGACCAGTGCGACCGAACCCGCGGGGATGGTGGGCGACATGGAACCTGTCTTGAACATCATCAGCGAGTAGCCGCCCGTGAACGCGAGGACGGCGAACACGATGCATGCGGCCCCACCGATCGCGGCCACGGCCAGCACCACATCCCGGACGAGGCGGCTCGTCCGGGCGGCACCGCGTGCGAAGGAGCTCATCCCGTGCTCCCCGTGATGACCCAGGTGGGAGTGAGGGCGACGCCCTGCGTGATCGCCGGCGCATCGATCGGCAGGGTCAGGACGATGCAGTACGTCACCGTCGAGCCGCCGGCGGCTGCGACCTGCTGGGCCGGAAGAACCGGGATCTGCGTGAGACCGGTGACCTCGACTCCCGGAGTGCTCGCGGTGCACTCGGGTGGGGTCGGATCCGTCGACGACGTCACCGAGGCGCGCACGAGCAGCGCATCCCGCAGCGCCGCCTCGGGACTGCCGGCGACCGGGTCCGCCGAGAGCGTGACGCCGCTCAGGGTGACGCTTCCGTCCACCGACCCCGTGCTCTGCACCTGCACCCAGGCCGCTGCGCTGTCGCCCGGATAGAGAGGAGCGAGCGTCCAGCTCAGCGCAGCGGGATCGGCCTCGGGATGCGTCGCGAACGCGCCGGCGTCTGTGCGGGATGCCAGGGCGAAGGTCCCCGCGGCGAACGGCGACCGAGCGATCTCACTGTCGGACCAGGAGGCGAGTGTGCCGGCCGACCCGACTCCCAGGAGCAGGGCGCAGGCGAGCAGAGCCTGAACGCGCGTGAGCGTTCCCAGGCCCCGGTCGCGCGTGCGCCGAACCACGATCTCGTCGTCCGGTTACTGGGAGACCGCGTCCCACTGCCAGAGGGCGGTGCCGGTCTCGCCCTGAGTGATCGTCGCGCCCGCGGTGACCTGCAGGCACAGGTACACGATGTCGCCCGGATCCATGGTGGCGGGCACGGCGGTGCCTGCGGCGAAGGCTGCGGCGTCACAGCCGAAGGCGGCCGTCGAAACCGCGCCGAAGGTCAACTGGCCGGTGAGGTCTCCGGTCACGACCGGCGCCACGGCCGTCAGCCCGGCCGGCGACGTGCTCGCCGCGGTCAGCTGCAGGGCGAAGGGCGCGTAGACGACGTCATCCGGTGAGAGGTTGTCGAAGCCCGTGCTGAACGTCAGCGTGGCCGCGTCGCCCTCCACCGCATGATCCGCCCACGTGGCGCCATCGGTCGAGCCTTGGAATTCGAATGTTCCTGCCGCGAAGTCGCTCGTCGCGAACTCCGAGTCATTCCACGCGGCGAGTGTCAGCGCGGAACCCACGCCGACGACGAGCCCACCGGCGAGGACGGCGAATATTCTCCTTCGGTTCAGAGCGGAGCGCTCCGATCCCGTCAAAGCAGTGCGAACCATGATTCCTCCTGGTCATCCTGCTCCCCCGCGTGAAGCATAGCCATCGGCAGGGTCCCGCATAAGGGGTCGTTCGCGCGCAGGTCGGCACCGAGTTGCACCGCTGCCCATCGGCCCGGCGATCACCGGAGGCGAGTTCGCGCTCCCGGCATGCGTTTCAGGGGACGATCGAGTCGATGTAGCCGCCGTCGACCCGCACGGCGGCGCCGGTCGTCGCGGAAGCGAGAGGAGATGCCAGGTAGGCGACCATGTTCGCGATCTCCTCGGGCTCGATCAGTCGCTGCAGCAGCGACTGCGGGCGGTGCAGGCGCATGAACTCGCGCTGCGCCTCGTCCCACGGCAGCTTCGGGTCGACCAGCTCGTACACGAAGTCCTCGACGCCGCCGGTGTGGGTCGGGCCGGCCAGCACCGAGTTGACGGTGACCCCCGTGCCCGCCGCCTCCTTGGCGAAGCCGCGGGACACCGCGAGAAGGGCCGTCTTCGACATTCCGTAGTGGATCATCTCGGCGGGGATCACCACGGCCGAGTCGCTGGCGATGTCGAGCACCCGGCCCCAGCCGCGCTCGGTCATGCCCGGCAGCGTCGCGCGGATGAGGCGGACCGCGGCCAGGACGTTGACGTCGAAGTATCGCCGCCACTCGTCGTCGGTGATGTCGAGTGCGGGCGTCGCGCCGAAGATCCCCAGGTTGTTGACGAGGATGTCGACATCGCCGGTCGCGGCCAGCACCGCATCCGCTCCTGCCTGGTCGGTGACGTCTCCCGCTGCGGCGACGAGATCCCGTGCAGAATTCTCCTGCTGCAGTTCGGTGATGACGGAGGCGACCGTCTCGGGCTTGCGGCCGTTGACCGCCACGCGTGCGCCCGCGTCGGCGAGTGCCGCGGCGATCGCCCGCCCGATGCCCTGCGTGGAGCCGGTGACGAGTGCGGTCCTGCCCGCGAGATCGATGCGCATGGTGTTCCCTCCGTGATGGATGCTGCCAGCTGGTGCAACGGTGGTCGCAGCGATTTCATGCCCGGGGCGTCCGGCATTCGGGAGAGAAGCGAGTGTGGACGAAAGTAAAACGTTAGCTGGTCAAATGTCGTATAGGATGGATGTGTCGTTGCTCGGCGCGGACTGGGGAAAGCCGTCCGAGCGCAGACGCGGGCCGCGATCCCTTCGCTGCAGCGCGTCACTGGCCGCGGCGAGAGCCGCCTGTTCTCGGTGCGCCTCCCCCTCCCGCACCGGGCAGCGCCCCCCGACGTGGAACCCGAGGGTCCACGTCGGGGGGATGTGTCGTCCACCCGATGCTGACTCGGCGTTTCGTTGGCCTCCCGTTCGGCAACGTGTAACATTTCACTCGACTCTGCCGGGCAGGTGCGAGGAATGGATTGCGAGGCGTCTCCATGGACGACGAAACGGATCGGGCGACACGGCTCCGACTCGGACTGCGATGGCTCGTCGGCGGCGCCGCGAGCGCCATGATCTTGATCGTCGCGTGGTTCGCCTACGGTGCGGCCATCGATTCGCCCGTGACCATGACGGCCGCGGCCGGGGTCTTCGCGGCTGTCCTGGCCGCCGGGAGCAGTTGGCACGCGGCACTGCGGACGCAGCTCGATCTGATCGCAGCGGAGGCCGAACCGCTCGCGGACGCCTCCCGCCCGCTGTACGGATCGCGCTGAAGCCGGCGCCCGAGTCGCGCCGGAAGTGGCGCCTCCGGGGATCTGGCGTCAGGCGAGGAGGGCGGTCGCGTTACCGGACGTGATCGCTCGCAGCGCGGAGGGTGAAAGCGCAGAGGCCGCGAGCTGCAGCGCGGTGGCCTCCGGGGCTTGCACGGGGAAGGCGCTGCCGAGCACCCAGCGCTCCGGGTCGCCACCCAGGCTATCGGCGACAGCCGTGGGGCCGTTGACGTGCCACAGGTCGAGCCGCAGCCATTCGGGCGCGGCGTCACCGAGGTGCCGGTTCAGCGTGATCCAGTCCGCGCGGTTCAGCCCGCTCAGCAGCAGTGGAAGAGCAGGGCTCTCGCGCACGAGGTCGGCGATCCGGTGCACCTCCAGGTCGACGGCGGGGGAGAGCGGATGCCGCACTCGGGCATCGTCGAGCCGGGCGATCAGCTGCAGGGGCAACCCGTGGTCGGCGCACGCCTCGAGCACCGGGCGTACCGCAGCGACTTCGTAGCGGTGGAAACCGGGAGCGACGCGCACGCCGCGCGCACCGGCGGCCACGGCATCGTCGAGCTCCTCGCGCCACGTCGGGTCACGCGGATCGATCGTCGCGAACACCCGGAACAGCGGGTCGTCGGCACACGCTGCGAGCGCGGCCTCGTTGCCGGTGCGCGTGTCGAAGCCGAAGAGCGATGCCAGATGCGAGACCCAGACCGAGTTCAGGCCGAGGCGGTCGGCGTGGGCGCGCAGGGCGTCAGCATCCGCGGCGGCGGAGAGCCGGCACGGCCACTGCCCGAGGAAGCACGTGGTGTCGGTGGCGCCGAGGTCGGCGAACGCGCGCAGCATCCGTCGGGCCTGCACGGTCATGCCGCGACCTCCGCGAGCCAGCGGGCCACCGTGCCGCCGAAGACCCGCTCTTCCGCCTCGGGGTCGAGCCCCGCGCCGAGCACCTTGCCCACGTTCGCCGCGAGGTCGATGTGGGGCAGGTCGGAGCCGAAGACCACCCGATCGGGGCCGAGCCGCTCGACGGCCAGCGCCACCTCGCCGGCACCGATGATCGTGCCCGAGGTGTCGACCGCCACGTTGGCGCACGAGCGCACCGTGTTCACCGCCGACTCGGGCTGACCGCCCAGGTGCGCCATCAGGAAACGCACGTCGGGGTGGCGGCGGGCGGCGGCCGCGATGTGCTCGGCCGTGGACTCGTAGGGGAAGCGGTCGACGGTCTTGCGCCACGCATGGGCGAGCACGATCAGGCGGTGCTCGGCGGCGTACTCGAGGATCGGGTCGCTGAGCGGGTCGTCGGCCAAGGTCGCGATCCAGAGCTTGATGCCGATCATGCCGCGGTCCTCGACGTTGCGCCGCAGATCATCGAGGCTGTCGCGGCCGAACCGCGGATTGACGTAGCAGTAGCCGCGCAGCCGGTCGGGGTATCGGCGGAGTTCGCCGGCCAGCACGGTGTTCATCTCGCGCACCTCGTCGAGGCTCGGGTGGGCTTGGAAGCCTCCGAGGTTGCTGCACAGGAACAGCTCGATGCCGAGGCGGTCGCCGGCGTCGAACACCGCGGGATCGAAACGGCCCTCGTCGAGGTGCGTGTGGGCGTCGATACCGGTCATGCCATCGCCTCACTGAGGGCGACCGCGGCCAGGCGCAGGGTCTCGTCGATGTCGGCCTCGGTGTGTGCGGCATTGACGTACACCACCCGATAGAAGGAGAGCCCGTGGCGGAACGCCGCCCGCAGGAACGCCTGGATCTCGGCGTCGGCGCCGACGAACTGCGGGCACGCCGGGTGCCCGACGAGTCGGATGTCGGAGCCGGCCTCAGCGAACACCGAGTTCATGCCGTTCTGCAGTCGGGTGCCGGAGGCGAGCAGTCGCGCGATCACGTCGCGGTCGCGGATGGCGGTCATCGTGGCGGTGGCGGCCGCGAGCGACAGGGTCTCGCCTCCATACGTCGAGGTCACGACCACCTCGCCGCGGTCGAGCACGCCGAGCAGCTCACGCCGCCCGCAGTAGACAGCGAGGGGCATGCCGTTCGCGATGCCCTTGCCGAATACCGACAGGTCGGGGAGGACACCGGTCGCCTCGGCCATGCCGCCGAGCGCCACCCGGAAGCCGGTGACCATCTCGTCGTAGGCCAGCAGCGCGCCGTGCCGGTCGGCGAGGTCGCGCAGGTAACGGTAGAAGCCGGCCGCCTCGGGGATGGCGGGGTAGTCGGCGGCGACGAGGATGACCGCGATCTCCGAACCGCGGGTGAGGAACAGCCGGTCGAGAGTCGCACGGTCTCCCCAGTCCACCGCGTGGTGCAGCGCGGCGAGAGCGGCCGGAACGCCGGGCACGGCATCCGTCGTCGCACCCGGCAGCACGCGTGCACCCGCGGCGAGCGAGTTGAGCCAGCCGTTGTAACCGATCTGCACGACCCGGTCGCGACCGGTGTGCGCACGAGCGATGCGGATGATCGCGGCCAGCGCTTCGCCGCCGGTCTTCAGGAAGCGCGCGGCCTCGGCGCCGGGCACGAGGGAGCAGAACAGTTCGGCCGTGGTCGTCTCGAGCGGATGCGGGTGGCCGAACAGGATGCCGTCGTCGAGCTGGGCGCGGATCGCGGCGTCGACCGTCGGATCCGCATACCCGAGGGTCACGGGTCCGAGAGCGCAGCGGTAGTCGATGAACTCGCAGCCGCGGTCGTCCCACACGCGGCATCCGCGTCCGCGGACGATGACCTCGGGTTCCTCCGGCAGCAGCGTCGGCGCCTTGGAGTTGGTGCTCGACCCGACCGGCATCACGGCCAGCGCGCGCTGCCGCCATCCGGTCGTGGTGTGCGCGGTGTGCATGCCTGGCCTCTCTGCCGTTCGGATCCTGCGATGCGGTGTCTAGGCGAGGGCGATGACCTCGCCGCGGCGGGATGCGGAGAGCTGCGCGGCCTTGGCGATCTCGACCGTGCGGATGCCGACACCGGCGTCGGGCTGCGGCTGCCGGCCCTCGCGCACGGCGCGGACGAACTCGTCGAGCAGCAGGGCGTCGAGGTCCGCTCCGACGGGACTCCACGTCTCGCCGAGCGCATCGTGCCCGGCCACGCCCTTCGCGAACGGGCTGACCGTGACGGTGCCGCGCTCGGCCACGACCTGCAGCGTGAGACCGCCCCAGGTCGCCGAGCTCATCGGCCAGCTCCAGGAGCAGTCGATCGTGGCGATCACACCGCTCGGGTACTGGATGGTGACGAGTCCGCCGGTCTCGACCGCGAGCTCACGCTGCGAGTGCAGGATGCTGTTCGACACGGCCCGGACGGACTGCGCCCGCTCACCCAGCAGTTCGTCGAGCAGGTCGGCGCAGTGCACGACGTGGTCGACGAGGGCGCCGCCGCCCGCCAGCTCGGGGTCGGTGAACCAGGCCCGATCCTGCGGAAGCTTGCCGTTGTTGATGCCGGTGACGCCGAGGACCTTGCCGAGCCGGCCGCTGCGCAGCTCGGCGATCGCGTCGCGCACGCTCGGGGCGAAGCGCACCGGGTACGCGACCATCAGGATCACGCCGGCCTTCTCGCAGGCCTCGCGCATCGCGATCGCGTCGTCGACGGTCGTGGCCAGCGGCTTCTCGCACAGCACGTGCACCCCGGCGGCGGCCGCGCGCTCGACGAGGGCGCGGTGGCGGGAGTTCTCGGCGGCGATCACGACGGCATCCGGCTTCCAGGCGAAGGCCTCGTCGTACG
Organism: Microbacterium sp. GQ128; assembly: GCF_059758615.1. NCBI lineage: Bacteria > Bacillati > Actinomycetota > Actinomycetes > Micrococcales > Microbacteriaceae > Microbacterium > Microbacterium sp. GQ128. The sequence continues at coordinate 121,431 of NZ_JCAXDY010000002.1, read as the reverse complement.
TGTCGACGTACGCCACGCCCAGCTCTGCGGCCAGTGCGGCACCGCGGGGGGCGTCGTCGGGCGCCGTGGCGCCGTCGGGGTCGGTGGCGATCAGCTCGACGCCGGGCATCTGCGTCAGTGCGTGCACGTAGCTCAGGGCATGGGTGTGCGCGAACGACAGCACGGCGATGCGCAGCGGGCTGGGGGCGGTCATCGGACGGCCTCCTCGGCCTCGGAGCGGTCGGGGGCGGGGGCCGCGAGGGGCAGCGCGACGGGGGCGCCGGCGGCGATCGAGGCGTAGGCGGCCTCGGCGACCGCGACCGCTTCGATGCCGTCGGCCGGGCTGACCCGAGCGTCGCGGCCTTCGCGCAGCGCGGCCACGAAGTCGGCGATCTCGGCGTAGTAGGGGCTCTCTTCCGGCGACATCGGCGGCAGGTAGTCGGTGGCTCCGGCATCGAGCACGGCATCCGTGCGCAGCGAGGCGTCTTCGGCACTGTCGTAGCGCAGTCGCCCCTCGGATCCCGCGACCTCGACGCTCGTGCGGAACGGCATGCCCGGCGCGACCCAGCTGGCATGCAGATGGCTGATCACGCCGCTGCGGTGCGTCAGCACCACGTGCGCCGTGACGGGCGCGGGAACCCGGTCGTCGACGGTCGGCGGGTTCTGCACCGCGAAGACCGTGGCGACGGGGCCGGCGAACCAGACCGCCTGATCGATGTCGTGGATCATCAGGTCGCGGATGACCCCGCCGCCCGTGCTCTCCGAGAAGAACCAGGGTGTCTGAGGAGCGGAGCCGGCGCGGCTGAACCGCTGCACCGCGAGTGTGCCGATGCGTCCGGCGTCGATGCCGGCCTTGATCTGCGCGTACTCGCCCATGTAGCGCACGACGTGGGCGGGGAAGAGCCGCACACCGGCATCCTCGGCGGCTCGAGCGACCGTCGCCGCGGCCTCGGCGGTGGCGGCCAGCGGCTTCTCGCAGATGACGTCGCGCCCGCGCCGGATGGCCCGCAGCGCGAAGTCGGCGTGGGTGCTGCTGGGGGTCACGATGTCGATGATGTCGACGATGTCGATGAGCTCGTCGACATCGGCGACGAGCGCGAAGCCGTACTCCTCGGCGATCTCCTCGGCGCCCGCCAGAGAGGTGACGTATCCCTCGGCGCCCAGCGCCCGCCAGGCGTCGGCGTGCACGCGGGAGATGCCGCCGGCTCCGATGAGTCCGACCTTCAACGTGCTCACTGCTTCTCCTCGGTGTTCTCGGCGGTCGTGTTCTCGGACGTGGCGTTCTCGACCGGCAGGGGGGTGATCGGCGGGGCCGGCATGTCGTCGATGCCGTAGATCTCGGCGGCGTGCCGCTGGAACGCGTGCACCACCGCACCGTGCGCTGCGGCCTCGGCGCCGAGTCGGGCTTCGGCGAGCGGCACCTGGAACGGCAGGCCGAGGTGTCCGGGGAGCGCGGCGCGCAGCGGGTCGAGCAGCTGCTCGTGCGCGGCGGAGAGCCCGCCGCCGATGACGATCATGGCCGGGTCGACCGTCATCGTCAGGGTCGCGATGCCGTGGGCGAGCTCGTCGATGAAGCCGTCGAGCTCCTGCTGGGCGGCGGCGTCTCCGCCACGCGCCAGGGCGAAGACCTCGGCGGCGGTCGGCGCGGTGCGCCACGAGATCTGTCCGGTCTCGCTGTTGAGTCCGCGGAAGGCGAGGCGCCCGATGTCGCCGGCGGCGTTGTGGATGCCGCGCCGCGGGCGACCGCCGAGGATGAGGCCCATCGCGATGCGGTTGCCCACCGAGAGGTAGATGACGTCGTCGACGAGCTGTGCGACGCCGAGGTGGTGTTCCGCTACCGCGGCCAGGCGCACGCCGTTGTCGACCGCGACGGGGCATCCGAACGCCTGTCGCAGCTGCGAGCCGATGTCGATGCCCGACCACTCGGGGATGACGACCGAGGTGGTCACGCGCCCTGCGTCATCGACGATGCCCGGGAGCGAGACGCCGACCGCGCGCAGCTTCGATGCGGGGATCGCGACGTCGGACAGAGTGCGGCGCACGTCGTCGATGACCGCGGCGAGCTTGGAGGCGCCGTCGGGCTGCTCGGCGACGCCGGGGTAGCTGCGCTGCACGATCACGGCTCCCGCGAGATCGGCCAGCACGACGCGCACGCTGGCGACGCCGATGTCGACGCCGACGACGATGCCGGCGGCGGCGTGGAACGAATAGCGGCGGGCGGGGCGACCGGCTCCGCCGCCGTTCTGCGCCGGAGCATCGACGATCAGCCCGGAGTCGCCCAGGGCGGTCACGGCATTCTCGACCGACGTGCGCGAGATCTCGAGGGAGCGGGAGAGGTCGTTGACGGTCGCGGGTCCCGTATCGCGCAGCTGCTGAGCCGATCGCGCGACGATCGAGCGCGGACTGTTCACGGCCATGTGCTGCCCCCTCTTCTTCTCCGTCGTCGGGTGCGATCAAATTAGCACACCGAGTTCTCAGATCAAGCTTTGTTGTTTTCGAACGGGAAACACGCCTGAAACAAGCGCCTGAGAACTTGTACTTGACGAATTATCCCATCTCAGTGTCATAATGAACCGTACTCAGCACGGTTCAAGCAAAGGAGCACCATGCGCGTCAGCAAGTTCATCGGCGTCGCCGCGGGAGTCGCGGCCGCCACCCTGTTGGCCGGATGTTCGGCCGGCGGAGGCAACACCGCAGAGGGTGAGCAGGACATCACGGTCTGGCTGTACCCGGTCATCGCCGACGAGGCGGTGCACAAGGACTTCTGGGACTCGACGATCGCCGACTTCGAGAAGAAGAACGAGAACATCAACGTCGACTACGAGATCTTCCCGTGGGCCAACCGCGACGAGGCCCTCCAGACCGCGATCGCGGCCGGCAAGGGTCCTGATGTCGTCTACCTCATCCCCGACCAGCTCGCGGCGTACCAGAAGTCGATCGCGCCGCTCAACGACCTGCTGAGCGAGGAGCGTCAGGGCGACCTGCTGCCCAACGTGAAGACCTCGGTCACCCTCGACGGCGACATCCTCGGAGCGCCGCTGCTCACCAGCGCCCAGCCCCTTCTGTGCAACGCGGCCGCGTTCGAGGCCGCCGGCGTCACCGAGTACCCCGAGACCTGGGACGACATCGCCGAGATGGCCCCCAAGTTCACGGAGAAGGGCATGTACGCCCTCAACTACCCGGCATCCGCCGAGAACACCCTGAACCTCACCTATTACCCGCTGCTGTGGCAGGCCGGTGGCGAGGTCTACACGAAGGACGGCGACGTCGGCTTCGACAGCAAGGAAGGCGAGAAGGCGCTCACCTTCCTGACCGACCTGGCAGAGGCCGGAGCGCTCGACCCCGAGGCGCTCACCACCAACGTCCCGCTCGAGCAGACGGCCGTCGCTCAGGGCAAGGTCGCCTGCACGTGGAACAACGCGGTTCCCGAGGTCCTGCCCTTCTGGGGCGAGGAGAACGTCAAGGTCCTCGCACCGCTGACCGAGAAGGAGACCGTGGCCTACGGCACGGTCGGCTCGCTCTCGGTGCTCAAGGGCTCCAAGGCACAGGATGCCGCGGCGAAGTTCGCCGAGTACGCCACCGGCGCCGACGTCATCGAGCCGTACCTCAAGGCGGCCGGATTCTTCTCGGCGCTCAGCACCACCGAGCCGCTGTACGCGGACGACCCGCTGCTCGGCGAGGTCGAGAAGTACGTGCCCGACACCACGGTCGGCGAGCTCAACGCCTCGTCGCGTGCGCTCATGGGCGTGCTCGCGCCCGAGATCCAGGCCGCCCTCCTCGGGGACAAGTCCCCGGAGGACGCCCTGAAGGATGCCGCGACCGCCGCGGCACCGCTCACCAAGAAGTAAGCAGCATCCGGGGGCGTGCGGAGCCCGAACTCCGCATGCCCCCGTTCCCTTCACTCCCCCACGTGAGGAATCACTGATGACGACGGCAACCACGGCGAAGAGGCCCGCAGGGCGGGTCGCACGGGTGCTCGCACGGCGAGAGGCGCGCATCGCGTTCCTGTTCGTGCTCCCTGCGTTCCTCCTCTTCATCGCCTTCCGCTTCGGCCCCAGCATCGTCGGCGTCGCCCTGAGCTTCTTCGACTACGACATCACCGGCGAGATCTCCTGGCGCGGGCTCGATCACTTCCAGCGCATGATCGCCGACCCGCTGTTCTGGCGGGCGATGGGCACCACACTGATCTACACGGTGTTCGCGGTGCCGATCGCGCTCGTGCTCTCCACCGTGATGGCGCTCGGCGTGCGCCGCGCCTTCCGGGGTGCGCGCTTCTTCCGCTCGATCTTCTTCCTCCCCGTCATCACCTCGCTGGTGCTGGCCGGGTCGATCTTCGTCTGGATCTTCTCCGCCAACGGCCCCTGGTCGGCGCTCATGACCCCGCTGGGTCTCGGCGGATCCTGGCTGGGCAGCACCGTGCTCGTCATCCCGGCCATCGTCGTCGTGGGCGTCTGGTCGCGGTTCGGCTACGGGATGATGATCCTCATCGCCGCGCTGCAGGACGTGCCGCGCGAGCTCGAAGAAGCAGCCCTGATGGACGGGGCAGGCGCCTGGCAGCGCTTCCGCTACGTCATCCTCCCGGTGCTGCGTCCGACCTTCTTCTTCCTCGCGGTGATCGAGACGACCGCCGCGTTCCAGGTGTTCGACGTCATCTACGTGATGACCCAGGGCGGGCCCGCGAACGCCAGCTACTCGCTCGTCTACATGCTGTACGACCAGGGCTTCCGCTACTTCGACTACGGCTACGCGGCCGCCATCGGCGTGGCCCTGTTCATCATGACCCTCGTCGTCGCGCTCATCCAGCGCCTGGTGATCGGAAAGCAGAAATGACCGCTCTGTTGCAGCCGCCGACCCAGCCGCCGACGCAGTCGCCGGTGATGCCGACGAAGACGTCGACCAAGCAGCGCCGCGCGTACCGCGCACTCCAGCCCACCGGCTGGGGGATCGTCGGGAGGTGGATCTGGCTGAGCCTGGCCGGCATCCTCAGCTTCTTCCCCTTCTACGCGATGGTCGTGCTGAGCCTGAAGCCGGGCATGGTCGTCGAGCTCCCCGGGTCGCTGCTGCCCTTCCAGGACATCTCGTTCGAGGCCTACGAGCAGGTGCTCGCCGGGCAGAACATCCTCGGCTGGCTCGGCAACACCCTCATCTACTCGCTCGTATCGGTCGTCGCGGTGCTGTTCCTCTCCGCGCTCGCGGGGTACGCCTTCGCCAAGAAGCGCTTCCGCGGCAAGGAGGTGATGTTCTGGTCGTTCCTCGCGATGGTGATGGTCCCGTTCCACGTCACCCTCATCCCGACGTTCATCCTCATGGCCAACCTCGGCGGCGTCGACACGTACTGGGGTCTGATCCTGCCGTCGCTCGCCAACGCGCAGGCGGTGTTCCTGATGCGGCAGTTCATCTCGGGTCTCCCCGACGAGCTGTTCGAAGCCGCCCGCATCGACGGCGCCGGGGAGTTCCGCATCTTCCTGCAGATCGTGCTGCCGCTGTGCAAGCCGATCCTCGCGACCCTCGGCATCTTCGTCTTCCTGTGGCACTGGAACGACTTCCTGTGGCCGCTGATCATCGCGAAGTCCAATGCGATGTTCACACTCACCGTCGGCATCTCGTCGCTGCAGCAGCAGAACGTCCCGCTGAGCACCATGCTCGCCGGATCCGTCGTGGCGCTGCTGCCCATCTTCCTCGCGTACCTCATCGCTCAGCGGTACGTGCAGGAGGGCGTGGCCGGTACGGGCATCAAGGGCTGAGAAGAAGGGAAAGCACCACATGACTCAGCACAGTTTCACTTCGGAAGCCGATCTCGAGGAGGCGCTCGCCACCCCGAGCGCCGGCCTGATCGACGACCTCGCGCGCGGGGCGGGCGACCTCGTGATCCTCGGTGCGGGCGGCAAGATGGGCCCGACCCTGGCGATGCTCGCGCGTCGAGGGATGGATGCCGCCGGCCGCCAGGACGACGCGGTCTACGCCGTCTCCCGCTTCGGCGACGCCGCGATCCGCGAGCGCCTCGAGAACGCCGGGGTGAAGGTCGTCTCGTTCGACCTGATCGAGAACGACGACTTCGCCTCCCTGCCGGATGCCCCCAACGTGGTGTTCATGGTCGGTGCGAAGTTCGGCGCCGCGACCAACGCCTCCTGGGCGTGGGAGGTCAACGCCGCCCTGCCCGACCGCGTCGCCCGCCGCTACCGCGACAGCGCCATCTCGGTGCTCTCCACCGGCAACATCTACCCGTTCCTCCCCGCCTCCTCGGGCGGAGCGTCCGAAGAGGTCCAGCCGGCGCCGATCGGCGAGTACGCGCAGTCGTGCCTCGGGCGCGAGCGGGTGTTCGAGTTCGGCGCCCAGGAGCGCGGCACCAAGGTCGCGATCATCCGCCTGAACTACGCCGTCGACCTGCGTTACGGGGTGCTCGCCGACATCGGCAGCGCCGTGCACGCCGGACAGCCGGTCTCGGTCGCCACTGCCAACGTCAACGTGATCTGGCAGGCCTACGCGAACGAGGTCGTGCTGCGCAGCCTCGTGCACGCCTCGACCGACCCGTTCACGATCAACCTCACCGGGCCCGAGCTGCTGAGCGTCGAGTCGATCGCCCGCCGCTTCGGCACGCTGTTCGACCGGGAGGTCGAGATCGTCGACGAGCCGCAGCCGACCGCCCTGCTCAGCGATGCCCGCCGGTGCATGGCGCTGTTCGGTTACCCGGCGGTCTCCGCCGAGACCCTCATCGGTCTGCAGGCCGACTGGATCGAGAAGGAGCTGCCGATGATCGCCAAGCCGACCAAGTGGGCCGTGCGGGACGGGAAGTTCTGATGACGGAGTCCACCGCACGCACCGCGACCGTGCCGTCGCTGCGCCCCGAGGCCGCCGCCACGCTCGCGCGCGGAGCGGTCATCCCGGCGCATCCGCTCGCGCTCACCGCCGACCGCGGGCTCGACGAGCGTCGTCAGCGCGCTCTCTCCCGGTACTACCTGGATGCCGGTGCCGGGGGCCTCGCGGTCGGCGTGCACACGACCCAGTTCGAGATCCGCGACCCGGAGCACGCGCTGTTCGAGCCGGTGCTCGCGCTCGCAGCCGAGGAGATGGATGCCCGCGACGACGCGAGCCTCGTGCGCATCGCCGGGGTGGCCGGCGACACCGCCCAGGCAGTGGCCGAGGCGGAGCTCGCCCGCTCGCTGGGCTACGACGCCGTGCTGGTGAGTCCCCGCGTCGCGGGTGCCGACGAGCGTGCCCTGCTCGAACGCGCCCGCGCCGTCGGCGAGGTGCTGCCGCTCGTCGGCTTCTACCTGCAGACCGCGATCGGCGGCCCCGTGCTCGACCGCGACTTCTGGCGCGAGTTCGCGTCGATTCCGGCCGTCGTCGCGGTCAAGGCCGCGCCCTTCGACCGGTACCGCACGCTGGAGCTCGTGCGCGGCGTCGCCGCCTCCGGTCGCGCCGACGAGATCGCGCTCTACACGGGCAACGACGACGCGATCGTCGCCGACCTGCTCTCCGAGTTCCACGTGGAGTCGCCGGATGGCGCCCGCACGCTGCGCTTCGTCGGCGGACTGCTCGGCCAGTGGGCGGTCGGCACGCGTGCTGCCGTCGCGCTGCTCGAACGCGCCCAGCGGGCGATGGCCGGCGACGCGGAGGCCTACCGCGAACTCGGGCTCGTCGCCTCCGACATGGTCGACGTCAACCAGGCGGTGTTCGACCCGGGCAACGACTTCCACGGGGTGATCGCCGGTGTGCACGAGATGCTGCGCCAACAGGGATTGCTCGACGGCACCTGGTGCCTCGACCCCGCCGAGGGACTCTCGCCGGGACAGGCCGAGGAGATCGCGCGGGTGCGCCACGCCTATCCCGACCTGAACGACGACGCCTTCATCGCCGAGAACGTCGAGGCCTGGCTGGCATGAGCGCCGTGACGAGCGTGGCGACGGGTGCGCCGGCCGTGGTCGCGGTCGTCTCCGAGGAGCTCTTCGCGGAGTTCTTCTCGGCGGAGGATGCCGAGCGGTTGCGCGCGGTGGCCGCTCGTCTCGGGGGTTCTTTCGTCCGCGTGGATCGGTTGGCCGATGCCGAACTCGCCGAGGCGCGCATCGTCATCACGAGCTGGGGGGTCGGCCCGTTCGACGCGGCGGTGCTCGCCTCGCTGCCGAAGCTCGAGCTCATCGCGCACACCGGCGCCACGATCAAGCCCTTCGCCACGGACGTGCTGTTCGACCGCGGTGTCGTCGTGACCCAGGCAGGCGCGGGTATGGCGCGGCCGGTCGCCGAGGTGTCGCTGACGTTCACGCTCGCCCTGCTGCACCGGGTGCCCGAGATGCACAACGCCCTGCGCGGCGGCGACGGCTGGTACGACGGGGATGCCGTGGGCGTGCAGCGCGAGATCCTCGGCACGCCCATCGCCGTGATCGGGGCCTCGCGCACCGGACGCGCGTATCTCGAACTGATCCGTGCGCTCGGGGCCGAGCCGCTACTGGTCGACCCGACTCTCGATGCGGCGACCGCTGCCGTTCTCGGCGCTGAGCTGGTCACCCTCGACGAGGCGCTGCAGCGCGCGCAGATCGTCGCCGTGCACGCGCCGACCCTGCCCGAGACCCATCACCTGATCGGCCGCCGTGAGCTCGCGCTCATGCGCGACGGCGCGGGGCTCGTGAACACGGCACGGTCGTGGCTGGTCGACGAGGACGGGCTGATCGAGGAGGTGCGGCGCGGTCGGCTCAGCGCCGCGATCGACGTGTTCGACGAGGAGCCGTTCGCCGCAGACAGCCCGTTCCGCACGCTGCCGGGAGTGCTGGTCACCCCGCACCGCGCGGCCGGCACGAGCCAGGGGCGGCTTCGTCAGGGGCGGATCGTCGTCGACGAGGTCGAGGCCTTCGCCGCAGGGCGTCCGCTCGCACACACCATCTCCCGCGACCAGCTGTCTTCGATGGCATGACCGGGTCGCCGGTGGGCCTGACCGTCGCGAGGGCCTCGTGACCGCGGCGACGATCCGTGTGGCCCGCGCCGCCGACCAGCAGGCACTCGCCGCGCTGTGGGCGACAGCGTTCATTCCTCCGCTCTCCCCCGACCAGTGGCTCGTCGACGACGAGCGGCTCATGCACACGCTGGTGGCCGAAGACGACGAGGGTCTGTGCGGGTCGATCTACGGACTGCCCAAGCGGCTGCGGGAAGCCGACGGCGGGATCGCCGAGGTGCACGCCATCGGCAGCGTCGCGGTCGCCGAGCGGGCGCGAGGGCAGGGCCTCGCACGTCGATTGGTCGCCGCGACACTGCAGGCGGGGCGCGACGCCGACTGGGCGCTGCTGTTCACCGGAACCCCCGAGGTGTATCGCTCCAGCGGGTTCGAGACGTTCTCGATGGCGCGCACCCTGGCCGGGCCCTGGCGCGCTCCTGCTCCCGTGCCCGTCGAGGCCGATGGTCGCGTCGAGCGGGAGACCGTCGGCCTCGGGAGCATCCGTCCGCTGCGCGAAGTCTACGAACGTTCGCGCGACGGCAGGGTCGTGCTCGCCCCGGTGCGCGTCGACTGCGACGGGGCGATGGCGGAGGTGCGGATGAGGGGCGCCGCTCTGTACCGGCGGGTCGAGGGATCGACAGTGGTCGGCTACGCGATCGCCGAGCGCCGTGGCGAGGTCGGCGTGCTCCTGGAGAGCGCGGTGCTTCCGGAGGCCGCCGCCGCGCGCGGTGACCTGCTCGCCGCGGTCGCCGCGGACTGGGCTGCGGCCGGGGTGACCTCGTGCGAGCTCGCCGTGCCCGCCCTGCCGGAAGACGACCTCGCGATGAGCGACTTCGCGCCCGAGGCCGTGCGGCAGGACGACCGCACCGGGATGATCCGCCCGCTTCGGCGCGCGGCTCGATTGCACGGCATCCGCCACTTCACGGCGGGCGACTACTTCTGAGCATCCGCTCGGAGCACGGCACTGGGGACTGGGGATCAATCGGATGATGCGGCTCGGCCGGACGGCCGGACGCCTGACCGCGGTGATGACGCCGCACGGAAGGATGAGCATGACCCCGCAGGAGATGACCCAGACCGACACCGCCGCACTGCGCAGCAGGCGCATGCTGCTCGCCGGGTTCGGCGCCGCCGCGATCGGTGGAGTGGCCGCCGTCGGCATGCCCGCGGCCGCGCAGGCCGCAGGACCCGTCGCGCCGCAGAGCTCGTCGGGTTCGGCGAACGTCGCCAACGGCGGCACCGCGACCGAACTCGCGAAGCGCAAGGGCAAAGACGGCGACCTCGTGCGCACGACCGGGTACGCGGCAGCCGGAGACGGCGGCGACGGGCTGTACCGGTTCGTGAAGAAGGATGCCCCGAAGGCGAACGGCGGCACCGTGCTCGCGGCCCCCAAGGGCGGTGCCTGGCTGCTCGTGCACGACGGGGTCGTCGACTTCCGCCTGTTCGGCGTGATGGACGCGAAGGTCAACGCCGACGACGCCCTCGACGCGATGGTGAACGATGCGAGCATCCATCGGATCGAAGCCCACAGCGACCTGAACTTCGTGCGCCGCCACAAGTTCTCGCGTTCGAACATCGCGTTCGACTTCGGGGGACACCTGATGACGACGGTCGGCATCGAGAACGCCGGCAAGGACGACCCCTTCGCCGCGGTCATGTTCTTCCGCGGCGAGGTGACGGATGCCGTGCACGAGGCGCGGCTGAACGAGGTGGTCCCCGACCTCGGCGACGTCTTCCCGGTCGCCGACTCCTCGTTCTTCACGGTCGGCGACTGGTACGCCGCCGAGGTGAACGCCCTGTCGGGCCGCTGGGAGCGCGAGCTGCAGCGGCTCGTGCAGGTGACGCAGATCGTCGACGGCACGCACATCCGCATCAACTACAAGAACGGCTGGCCGCTCGGCAAGGACCGCACGATGACCTGGCGTCGGGTGGTGCCGGTGCAGGACGTGACCGTGTCGAACCTGAAGTTCCTCGGCACGGGGAGGGACGAGTACACGGGCTCGCACCCGCTCGCCTTCGAGTACGCGGTGCGCTGCGACGTCGACCACATCGACGGCACGGGAACTTTCTGGCCGCTGATCCAGCGCCGGTGGAACACCTACTTCTCGACCGTGAGCTGCACTCTCAAGAACCCGACGTCGGTCACCTGGGGCGGCGCCGGCTACCTGACGCAGCAGATCTACTGCCTCTACGGATACGTCGCCAACTGCCACACCGCCAACTCGCGGCACCTGAACGACTTCACCGCGAGCGCCTACTGCCTGGTCGAGAACTGCCACGGCGACGGCGACGACCAGGGTCCGTTCGTCACGCACGGCCAGTACGAGCACGACCTCACCTACACCGGCAACTCCGGGCTGATGACGTTCGCGAACTCGGGGGCGGCCTGGGGCTCGGCCGCCAAGCGCATCACGGTGCGCAAGCACGTGTGTTCGTGGTTCGTCGCCCGCGTGCGCATCACCGACCTCACCCTCGAAGACGTGCAGGTCATCGGCAAGCCCTCGCTCTCAGGCTCCGGGATGCTGTGGATCAACGCCGACGGCGCGCAGCTGCGCGGGTGCACGGCATCCGACACGCTCGTGATCACGCAGGCATCCGACAACTCAGGGCGCCCGACCGTGATCGCCGACTCGCACTTCACGTTCGTCGCGCCGGGAGAGCTCACCAACGCCACCGTGAAGACCCCGGTCACCTTCGTCGACACCGTGCTCGACCGGGTCGGCGGAATGAAGATCGCGGGCTCGGGGGCGGTCACGTTCCGCGGTTCGACGCTGAACGCGGCGGATGACGCGGCGCCGATCGTCTCGTCGTCGGCGCAGCTGCGGTTCGAGGGGTCGACGCTGCGCAACGCCCGCCTCGCCGCGGCGCGGGCGGAGCGCCAGGTGGTCGAGATCGCGGGATCGGACGTGTCGATCAAGGGCGGAACCGGTGTCTCCCGGACGGGCGACGGCGAGCTGCATCTGACACTGTCCGACAGCAGCTTCCGCGCCGAGGGATCGTCGACCCATGTCGCGGTCACGAAGGGTGCGACGCACTATCGCGCGGTCGGCAACCGGTTCGAGGGCGGCGCGCTGGAGCTGGCGGATGCCGCGTTCGGCGGCTCGTCGACGCTGCTGCACACCGGCAACGTCGAGTCGGGCGTCACGCGCACGGCCTTCCCCGCCGAGGGTGACCGCGTCGTCGACACCGCCAACCTCGTGGTCTGAGCCCGCACTCCGGCATCCGTCGGCCCTGTGCATCCGTCGGCCCTGTGTATCCGTCGGGCGTGTGCATCCGTCGGGAGAATGTCCGGATGTCGGAGCGGAAACCGTGTTCCGGTCCGACATCCGTGAAAACTCCCGACAGGTGTGCGGCCGCGCGCGCGGGAGTGGTCGAGCGAGGGCCGACGCGGTGGTCAGCGCGGGCGGCGGGGGCTGTCGGGGTTCATCAGCGAGTGGCGGCGACCGTAGGCGAAGTACACGACGAGACCGATCACGAGCCAGACGCCGAAGCGCAGCCACGTCTCCCAGTGCAGCTGCGAGATGAGGAACAGCGAGAAGCCGACGCCGACGATCGGCACCACCGGCATGAACGGAAGCCGGAACGTGCGCGGGGCATCCGGCTTCGTGTACCGGAACATGACGACGGCGATGCACACGACGACGAACGCCGCCAGGATGCCGATGTTCGTCAGGTCGGCGACAGCCCGGATCGGGAAGATTCCCGCGAAGAACGCGGACCCGATGCCGGCGATCCAGGTCACCCGCTGGGGCACACCGCGACCGTCGACCTTCGAGAACCAGCCCGGGAGCAGTCCGTCGCGGCTCATCGAGAACCACACGCGGGTCGCGCCGAGCAGGAACGTGAGCATGACCGTGAGGATCGAGAGCACCGCGAACACGGAGATGATCGAGGCGATGACGGGCAGCCCGACGCTGGAGAACGCCGACGCGAAGCCGGCCTTCGGATCGATGTCCTGGTAGTTCTGCATGCCGGTGAGCACCAGTGTCGCGGCGACGTAGAGCAGCATGGCGATGACGAGCGACAGGATGATCGCCTTCGGCATGTGCTTGCGCCCGTCCTTCGCCTCTTCGGCCGCGGTGCTCATCGCGTCGTAGCCGAACACCGCGAAGAACACCGTCGCCGCCCCGGTGAAGACCGGACCGAAGCCGGAGGGCATGAACGGGGTGTAGTTGTCGGTGTTGATGTAGAAGATGCCGAGCCCCACGATGAACAGGATCAGCAGGATCTTGATCGCGACCGCCACCAGCTCGAATCGGCCGAAGGTCTTGGTGCCGCGGCTGAGGAGGAACGTCACGAGCAGGCAGATCAGGATCGCCGGGATGTTGACGACGCCGCCCGGCTGGTCGAACGTCTCGGTGACCGTGGTCGGCAGGTGCACGCCGAACCCGGAGAGGAACGCGTCGAGGTAGCCGGAGATCCCGATCGCCACGACGGCCACGATGGCCACGTATTCGAGGAGCAGGTCCCAGCCGATGAACCAGCCGGTGATCTCGCCGAGCGCGACGTAGCCGTAGCTGTACGCCGATCCGGCACGGGGGATCATCCCCGCGAACTCCGCGTACGAGAGGGCGGCGGCCGCCGAGGCCAGCCCGGCGATGAGGAACGAGATCACGACCGCGGGTCCGACCCCGGGGTTCGTGGCATCGCCGTGTGCGACGAGGCCCGCGAGCGAGAAGATCCCGACTCCGACGATGCCGCCGACACCGATCGCGGTGAGCTGCCACAGCCCGAGGGATTTGAAGAGACCGCTGCTCTCCGCCTCTTCGTTCAGATCGCCGACGGGCTTGCGCCGCCAGACGGAGTACGCCGGATTCTTCGGATTCGTGCGGGGCATCCTTGCCTCCCTGAGTGGCCGCCCTGGTGGGGCGGCGTGCGAATGGCTGAGCTGTTTGAGCGGTAACACGTTACGCTCGCCGTGCGCGGGGCTCAATCAGACTTCTGGCCAGGGTTCACGTCGGCGCATCCGAGCTCCCGAGTTCCCGAGCATCCGAGCTCCCGAGCATCCGAGCTCCCGAGCATCCGTCGGGAGAATGTCCGGATGTCGGATGGATCGCCGTGTTCCGGTCCGACATCCGTGAAAACTCCCGACAGGTGTGCGACCGGGCCGGGCTGAAGGGTGCGGGACCGGGGGCGGGAAGGGTGCGAAAGGGTGGGGACGTGCTAGGGCGCGGGGATGCCGACGAGGGCGGCGCTGCGCTGCCAGAGGGCCTCGGCGAGATCCGGGTCGTGCACCTGCGGATTGACCTTCGTGGTGAGGGTGCGCTCGTCGTAGTACGCGCCGGAGAGCCACGTCTCGCCGGGAGTGCCCTCGATGAACCAGCGGAGGGTGTCCCCGCCCTTGTCGGCCCCGATCAGCAGCAGGTGCTTGAGGGGCGTGCGGTAGAGCAGCCGCATGACGCTCGACGAGTCCGACGCGAAGTTCGTCTGCACGGTGCCCGGATGGAATGCGACCGCGCTGAGCCCCTCGGCATGGAACTTCGTGTGCAGGCTCTTCGCGAACAGCACGTTGGCGAGCTTCGCGTCGCCGTACGCCTTGTTGGGGCTGAAGCGGCGGGTGTTGTCGAGGTCATCGACGTCGATGTGTCCGAAGAGGCGGTGGGCGATGCTCGAGGTGTTGATGACCGCACCGCCGGATGCCCGCAGCTGCGGCAGCAGCAGGTTCGTGAGCAGGAACGGTGCGAGGTGGTTGACCTGCATCGTCTTCTCGAAGCCGTCGACGGTGGGCGTCCGATCCCCGAAGATGCCGCCGGCGTTGTTCGCCAACACATGGATGCCGTCATCGCCGACGGCATCTGTGATCTTCGCCGCCAGAGCCCGCACGTCGTCGAGGCGGGCGAAGTCGGCGGTGAACCACTCCGCCCCGGTCTCCTCCGCGATCGCGCGGGTCTTCTCGACGGACCGGCCGATCAGGATGAGCCGGTGCGGTGACGCCGCGAGCTGGCGGGCGGCCGCAGCCCCGATCCCGTCGGATGCTCCGGTGAGGACGATCGTCTTGTGAGGCACGGGTCGCGTCACTCGGCCGTCGGGGTGATGCGACGGACGGCCCGGGTCACGTGCTCGGCGATGACCGCCTGCGCCTGTTCGGGGTCTCCGCTGGCGATGGCGTCGACGATCTGCTGGTGGCTGTGCACGTGCTCCTCCTGCTCGGCAGGGTCGAGCGCCGCGTTCGCCGCGTGCAGGAAGCCGGTGATGCGGCCGCGCAGTTGCCCGCTCAGCTCGTCGAGGAAGCGATGCTCGGCGAGGTCGGCGAGGGTCTCGTGGAACAAACGGTCCTGGCGCAGGACCTCGTCGATGTCGCCGGGTGCCGCATCCGACATCGCCTGGATGATGGCCCCGAGTCGGGCAGCGGATTCCTCGTTCCACCGCTCCTGCACACGGATGGCCATGAACTGCTCGAGCACGATCCGCAGGCTCGAGATCTCTTCCAGATCCTGGGCACTCAACTGCGCGACGCGGGCGCCGCGGCGTGGCTCGCGGGTGATCAGGCGCTCCTCGGCGAGGCGGGTCAGGGCTTCGCGCACCGGGATGTGACTCACGCCGAGGCGGTCGGCGAGCTTGCGCTCGACGAGGCGCTCGCCGGGGGCGAGCTCTCCGGAGTGGATGGCAGCGCGCAGCTCGTCCGCGACCTGTTCGGCGATGTTCTGATCCGAGACGCTGCGCACCGTGGCTCTCCTGTCTGTACCGGAACCCGCCAGCGGCTCGCGGCCGAGTTCCTGCATCGACCGATGCTATGGCAGATTCGCCGCCGCGCTGGGATACGGCTCCGAACGGCGTAACGAGAACGTAATCGCAGCGCCTCGATTCGCACTAGACGAAGTGCCTGTTTTGCTACATGCTATAGCGAAACCCTTCCACCCGAACGCATCACCCGACACTTGGAGGCACCCATGTCGCGTCGTCGTGTATTGCTCGGCGGAGCAGCGTTGCTCACCGCCGCGCTCATCACCGCTGGCTGTAGCAGCACCCCGTCGACTCCGGACGGCCAGGCGCAGGAAGGCGGCACCCTGACCGTCGCCGCGGCGCAAGGCATCCCGCAGCTCAACCCGGCCATCCGCACCTTCGCCTGGGAGGAGGTGCTGTTCCCCCTCCTCTGGAACGGTCTGACCAAGACCGACGAGTCCGGCGAGATCGTCGGCGACCTCGCCGAGAAGTGGGAGGCCTCGCCGGACCAGAAGACCTGGACCTTCACCCTGCGCGACGGCGTCACGTTCTCGAACGGCGACCCGTTCACGGCCGAGGACGCGGTCGCATCGTTCGACTACTACCTCGACCCCGAGACCGCCACCCAGGAGAAGAACAAGATCGACATGATCACGGATGTCACGGCATCCGACGACAAGACCGTGGTCATCAGCCTCTCCGAGCCGATCGCCACCTTCGCCGCTGGCATCGTGTGGGTCAAGATGCTCGACGTCGACGCGCTCGACACGATCGACAAGGAGCCGATCGGCACCGGGCCGTACATCGTCGACGCCTTCACCCCCGACGACAGCCTGACTCTCGTGCCGAACCCCGAGTACTTCGGTGAGGCGCCCGCCCTCGACGAGATCACGGTCGTCAAGGCCGCCGAGTCCACCGCCGCCGTCACGGGTCTGCGCTCGGGCGACATCGACGTGCTCTGGTCCGTGCCGCAGGGTGACGTCGCCGGCCTCGAAGGCGGCGGGGACATCGCGCTCGTGAAGCCCGACAACCCCAGCCAGTGGCCATCGTGGGAGGTCGACACGCAGTCGGCTCCGTTCAACGACGTGCGCGCACGCCAGGCGCTCGCCTACGCGACCGACCGCGAGGCGATCCTCGAAGCGGCGTACTACGGGCAGGGCACGGTCTCGCCCACGAACAACGCGCTCGGCGAAGTCAACCCGTGGTTCGGCGGCGACCTGACCGACTACTCGTACGACCTCGACAAGGCGAAGGAGCTCTTCGCCGAGGCGGGCATCACCGAGGGCAGCACCCTCACCTGGTGGGGCATCGCCGGGCAGTACCCGGAGTGGAACACGAGCGGTGAGATCCTGCAGGCGAGCCTGAAGGAGATCGGCATCACGCTCAAGATCGACAACAACGACATCGGCACCTGGGTCGACTCCTTCTACCCGGCGGGCAAGAGCTTCCCCGGGTACATCGTGCCGAACTTCCAGTCGACGCCTCCGGAGCCCGCGTACTCGCTGAACTTCTATCTCGAGGGCCGTTGCGAGTGCAACTGGGTCGACCCCGACTTCCAGACCGCGTTCGCCGACGCCGTGGCCGAGCCGGATGAGGCCGCGCGCGCCGAGAAGTGGGGCACGGTGCAGACGATCATCAACGAGCAGGTCCCGCTGATCGTGCCGCTGCAGTCCACGGTCGTGACGGCGACCAGCACGAAGGTCGACGGTGTGTGGGTCGAGGGCGGCGGACAGCTGCACCTCGAGAACGCGCAGCTCAAGGGCTGACGTGGCTCTGTCCATCCTTCGGCGGGTGGCGATCAGCATCGCGATGCTGATCGCCACCTCGCTTCTCGTGTTCGTCGTGCTCCGGCTGCTGCCGGGCGACCCTGTGATCACCCGTCTCGGCTCGACGCCGGGCGTGGATGCCGAGATGCTCCAGCGCCTCCGCGAGGAGGCCGGTCTCGACGCGCCGATCATCGAGCAGTACCTGCGCTGGATCGGCGGCGTCTTCACCGGCGACTTCGGGCAGTCGTACTTCAACCAGTACTCGGTGTCCGAGCTCATCGCACAGCGGCTTCCCGCCACGCTCGAGCTCACGCTGATCGGCATCCTGCTGGCTGTGCTCATCGCGACGCCGGCCGCTGTGATCGCCTCGCTGCGTCCTCTCGGCGTCGTCGACCGCACCCTCACCGCGATCTCGACCGCCGGCATGGCGCTGCCGCAGTTCCTGATCGGCATCGTGCTGATCGTGGTCTTCGCCGTGCAGCTCAAGGTGCTGCCCGCCCGCGGCTACACGCCGTTCAGCGAAGACCCGGTGGACAACCTCGTGCGGATGATCCTCCCCGCCTTCACACTCGCCTTCGCCGCAGCGCCTCTGCTCATGCGGTTCCTGCGGGCATCGATGGTGGAGGTGCTCGACGCCCCGTACATCCGCACCGCCCGCGGCAAGGGGCAGTCGGCGAGTGGCGTGGTGATCGGGCATGCGCTGCGCAACGCGCTGATCCCCGGGCTCACCATGCTCGGCCTCATCGTCGGCTACACGCTCGGTGGCGTCGTGATCGTGGAGTACGTGTTCGGCGTCCCCGGGCTCGGCTCGCTCGCGATCGACGCGGTCTTCAAGCGCGACTACGCCGTGCTGCAGTCGGTCGTGCTGCTGATCTCCGCGATGTTCATCCTCACCACGCTCATCGTCGACCTCCTCTACGGCGTGCTCGACCCGCGTCTTCGTGCAAGGAGCAGCCGTGGCTGACACCCTCACCCTCGCCCTGCGATCGGCCCGGCCTCGCCGCCGTCTCGCCCTCGCGGCGTGGATCCCGCTCGCCCTCCTCGCCGTGATCGTGCTGGCCTGCGTGCTCGCACCGCTGCTCGCGCCGTACGATCCGTCGGCGCAGTCGCCCGACCGGTTCGCCGGGCCTTCGGCGGCGCATCTGTTCGGCACCGACGAGCTCGGCCGCGACCTGTTCAGCCGCGTGCTCTACGGAGGGCAGCTGACGATCTTCATCGCGGGCGGCGCGACCCTGGTCGCCATGGTGCTGGGCATCGCCTGGGGGATGGCGGCCGCTTTCGCCCGCGGCATCCTCGACGAGATCCTCATGCGCCTCGCCGACACGGTGATGGCGATCCCGCAGATCCTGTTCGCACTCGTGTTCATCTCGGCGTTCGGCGCCGACCCGGTCAAGCTCGCCGTGATCATCGGCATCCTGCTCACGCCGACCACCGCCCGCCTCGTACGCTCCTCGGTGCTGAGCGAGCTGCAGGAGGATTACTTCACCGCCGCCGTGGCTTTCGGATCGAAGCGCAGCCGTCTGCTGTTCGCCGAGGTGCTGCCGAACGCCCGCGGGCCGATCGTGGTGCAGGCGGCCATCAACGCCGCCAACGCGATCCTGCTCGAAGCGTCGATGAGCTTCGTCGGGCTCGGTATCGCCCCGCCCGAGGCGACCTGGGGCACGCTCGTGCAGCAGGGCTACCAGAAGATGTACCAGTCGATCGGTTACGTGCTGTTCCCCGCGCTGTTCATCTTCGTCACCATCTGGCTGCTCAACGTGCTCGCCGACCAGTTCGGCGGCGATCGGAAGGGGAAGGGCCGATGATGGATGCCACGCCCGTCCTGCAGGTGCAGGACCTCACCGTCTCCTACGGCGATGCGATGCCGGTCAAGGGCATCTCGTTCTCGGTGCGTCCCGGTGAGCGGATCGGCCTGGTCGGCGAATCCGGTTCCGGCAAGTCGCTCACCGCGCTGTCAATCATGCGTCTCAACGACGGCGCGAAGCTAGACGGCAGCATCCGTCTGCGCGATCGGGAGCTGCTAACGCTCAGCAAGCGCGAGATGACGCGGGTGCGAGGCGGCGAGATCGCGATGGTCTACCAGGATCCGATGTCGTCGCTCAACCCCGTGCGCACGATCGGACACCAGCTCATCGAGGCGATCCGGCTGCACGACCGGGTATCGAAGGAGGCCGCCCGCACCAGGGCCGTCGAGCTGCTGACCGAGGTCGGCGTGCCGCTCCCCGAGGAGCGTCTCGCGCAGTACCCGCACGAGTTCTCCGGTGGCATGCGGCAGCGCGTCATGATCGCGATGGCCATGTCGTCGCGGCCCGCCGTGCTGATCGCCGACGAGCCCACGACGGCGCTCGACGTCACCACGCAGTCGCGCATCATCGACCTGCTCGACCGCCTGGCCGACGAGCACGGCACCGCCGTCGTGCTCATCACGCACGACCTCGGCGTGGCGGCCGGCTTCTGCGAGCGCATCCACGTGATGCGGCACGGGCGGGTGATCGAGGAAGCCCCGGTCGACAAGCTCTACGCCGAACCGGAGCACCCGTACACGAAGGCGCTGCTCGGCGCCGTGGTCGATCTCACGATCGACGTGCACGAGCCGATCCGCACGGCCACCGAGGTGCTCGAACGCGGCACCGAGGCGGTGGTCGATGCGGGCTCGATCAGCGCGGTCGACCGTGCGCGCGAGTCGGGTGACGTGCTGGTCGACGTGCAGGGCGTGTCGAAGGTGTTCACGCTCGGCTCCGGCCGCCGCGTGACCGCGGTCGACGACGTGTCGTTCCAGATACGCCGTGGCGAGACGGTGGGGCTCGTGGGCGAGTCGGGCTCGGGCAAGTCGACGGTGTCGAAGGCGGTGCTCGCACTTGGCGGGATCGATGCCGGGTCCGTGGTGTTCGACGGGCATCGCCCGCATGAGATGCGCGGCGAAACGCTGCGGCAGCTTCGGCGGCGGATGCAGATGGTTTTCCAGGATCCATTCTCCGCTCTGAACCGGCGCCAGACCGTCGCCCAGATCATCGAGGCGCCGCTGCTCGCGCACGGCATCGGCAACCGGTCGACCCGCGCCGAGAAGGTGCGCGAGGCCATGCACCGGGTGCGCCTCGACGAGGAATTCGCCCACCGGCTGCCCCGCTCGATGTCGGGCGGCCAGTGTCAACGCGTGTCCATCGCACGCTCGCTCGTGCTCGAGCCAGAGTTCCTCGTGCTCGACGAGTCGGTGTCGGCGCTCGATGTGTCGATCCAGGCGCAGGTGCTCAACCTGCTGCGCGAGCTGCAGGCAGAGCTCGGGCTCACGTACCTCTTCATCAGCCACGACCTCGCGGTCATCCGGTACATGTCATCGACCGTGGCGGTGATGCAACAGGGCCGGATCGTCGAGATCGGCGCCCGCGACGCGCTGTTCGCGAACCCGCAGCACGAGTACACGCGAGGGCTCATGGCCGCGATCCCGGTGGCCGACCCGGTGCTGGAGCGCCGGCGTCGTGCCGAAGCTGCGGCGCTCTGGCAGGCCCAAGGCGCGGTGACGGGCGCCGTTCCGGCCGGAACCATCCGATGACGAAGGGGTTGTCATGACCGATGGATCGCCCGTTGTGGCGGATGCGCCCGCGGATGCGCCCGCGGAGGCGATGTCGCGGGAGGGGAGCGTGCGCTCCACCGGTCGCCGCGCCCTCATGGCCGGGCTCGGTGCGGTCGCGCTCGGCACTGCCGGCTCCCTCGCCGCCACGACACCCGCGCAGGCGGCGCCCGTCGCCATGGGGGCGAAAGACATCACCCGGGCGGAATCCGTCGCCGAGCTGTCGCGGCTCCGCGCGCGGGACGGTGAGGTGGCGATCGTCGCCGGGTACCGGACGCCGGGCGACGCGGGGCTGCTCGTGTACGTGGGCAGCGAGAACGCGAAGAGCAAGCCCAACGGTGGCACGGTGATCGCCGGCAAGCGCGGCACCAGTTGGCTGCTGCAGCACGACGGCACCGTCGACTTCCGGGTCTTCGGCATCACGGGGCCGAAGACGGCGGCCGACGATGCGCTCGCCGCGATGGTGAACGATCCCCGCATCGCCCGGATCGAGGCGCACACGGATCTGCTGTTCCAGCGGCGGCATCGCTTCACGCGGTCCCACCTCGAGATCGACTTCGGTGGTCATGTCATCTCGACGGAGGGCATCGAGGCGAACACCCACGACAACCCGTTCGGTGCGGTGATGTTCTTCACCGGGGAGTCGCGAGACGTCGTCGTCGAGCATCCGCTGGCAGAGGCCTGGCCCGAGCTCACGGATGCCGTCGCCGTGCCCGATGCGGCGAAGTTCCCGGTGGACTCCTGGTGGGCGGTGCAGTGCGACTCGGTCGCCGGCGGCGGAGCCGATGAGCGCGAGATCCAGCGATTCGTCCAGGTGACGCAGCAGATCGATGGGACGCACATCCGGATCGATTACCTCAACGGCTGGCCGCTGGACAAGGGCCGCAAGCTCACCTGGCGGCAGATGGCCCCCGTCGACGGAGTGCGCATCTCGAACATGCGGTTCCTCGGCGCCGGGCCCTTCGCCGGACCCACCGACGGCTCGTTCCCCGACTCCCGCGAGCTGACCGGATCGCATCCGATCGCCTTCGAGTACGCCATCCACTGCGATGTCGCCGACGTGCACGCGAGCCGCACTTGGTGGCCGGTCGTGATGCGGCGGTGGAACACCCACTTCACGACCGAACGCTGCTCGGTCGAGAACCCGCCCACGGTGTTCTACGGGGGCGCGGGGTACCTCACGCAGCAGATCTACTGCCTCTACGGGCGGGTGAGCGACTGCACGTCGTCGAACGCGCGGCACCTCAACGACCTGACCGCCAGTGCGTACTGCATCGTCGAGAACTGCCACGGTGACGGCGACGATCAGGGCGGGAACCCGTTCACCACCCACGGTCAGTACGAGCACGACCTCACCTTCATCGGCAACTCGGGGCTCATGGACATCGCCAATTCCGGCGCGCAGTGGGGCACCTCCGCCAAACGGATCACGGTGCGCGACCACGTCTGCTCGTGGTTCGTCGCCGGCACCAAGATCAGCGATCTGACGCTCGAGAACGTCCGGGTCATCGGACGGTCGACCTTCGACCCGCAGGCGACCATGACGATCAACGCCGACGGCGCCCAGCTGCGCGGATGCACCGCCGGACTGCTGGCCATCGGTCAGCGCTCGGCCCGATCCTCGCGGCCGACGACGATCGAGGACTGCACCTTCGCGCTCCCCAAAGACCAGGTGCTGATCCAGACCCCGGTCACGGTGCCCGTCAGCTTCGTGCGCTGCACGATCACGGGGATCGACGGGGTGAAGGCGCGCGGCGCTGGCGCCGTCGAGTTCGTCGACTGCCGGTTGAGCGGTCCCGCGAAGGGTGCTGCGGCCGAGTTCGGTGCGTCGCGGGTGACCATCCGAGGCGGCGCGGTGCGCGATGTCCTGCTCACCGCGACCGCGGTGCGCGACCAGGTCATCGCGGTGGACGGGGTCGAGCTCAGCACTGAGCGCGGCGAGGGAGCCATGCTGTCCCGAGCCGCCGGTTCCGGGGTCATCACCTGGCGTCTGAACGGCGTGACCTCGACGGCGCCGAAGGGCGTGGCGCACGTCGACATCGGCACCGGCGTCAACCACGCGCGCGTCACCGGCAGCCAGTTCGTCGGCGGACGGCTGCGGCTGGCCGACGGCTTCTCGGACCCGTCCACGCTCCTCTACAGCGACAACGTCGAGCGTGGCGTCGAGGCGGATCTCCCCGAGGCCGGAGACCGTGTGCTGATCGCCGACGTGCTGACGGTCGGGTGAGCGGCGGCATCATGGAGCACATGGAGGACTTCGAGTGAACGACACGGCATCGGCCACCCATCTCGGCGATCGCATCCGCATCCCCCGCACCCAAGCGCGCATCGGCGTTGCCCGGCAGGACATCACGCCGCCGCTCGGCATCCGTGCGAAGAACTGGGGTCCGGCCGACTGGGAGCGCTCCGAGGGCGCGCATCGTCCGTTCGAGCTGACCGCGCTCGCCGTGATCGGCGGTGACGAGCGCCCGCGGCTGCTGCTCGCCGTGGACGGCACGTGGTGGCGTCGGGTGGCCGACGAGCAGGGCGTCCGCGGGGCGATCCTCGACGGGCTCGGGCTCGATCCCGACCAGCTGATGCTCTCGCTCTCGCACACTCACGCCGGTGCCGTGCTCTGCGCCGCCGATGCGCACCTGCCCGGCGGCGAGCTGATTCCCGGGTACCTCGAGGCGCTCGCCGCCGCGGGCATCGCCGCCGGGCGGGAGGCGCTCGACGGGGCGGTCCCCGGACTCATCGAGTGGACCAGCGGGCGCTGCACGCTCGCGGCCGATCGAGAACTCGACGTCGACGGTCGAGCACTGGTGGGGTACAACCCGGCCGGCTCCGCCGACGACACGGTCATGATCGGCCGCCTCAGCGTCGACGGGGTCGTGCGCGGGACGCTCGTGAATTACGCGTGCCACCCGACCACGCTCGCCTGGCAGAGCCGGGAGGTGTCGCCGGACTACGTCGGCGCGATGCGCGAGATCGTCGAGGCCGCCACGGGTGCGCCGTGTCTGTTCGTGCAGGGCGCCTCCGGCGAGCTGGCCCCGCGCGAGCAGTACACCGGCGACGTCACGGTCGCCGACCGGCACGGACGCTCGCTCGGGCACGCGGTGCTCGCGGCCCTCGACTCGCTGTCGGCGCCCGGGGAGGAGTTGACGCTCGAGGGCGTGGTGGAGTCCGGTGCTCCGTTGGCGATCTGGGCGGGGCAGGCTGCTCGGGGCGGGGAGGGCGCGGCCGGTTCGGTGACGAGCGTCGAGTTGCCGCTGCGCGACCTGCCGACGCTCGACCAACTCGCCGAGGAGTGGAAGGACATCGATCCGCGTTCGCGCGAGGAACGCCTCGGTCGCGCGCGCAACCTGCGCGACGGCTACATCGACGGCCCGACCGTGCAGCATCCGGTCTGGGCCTGGCGGCTCGGGGATGCGGTGATCGTGGGGCACCCCGGCGAGGCGTACTCGCGGCTGCAGACCACGTTGCGGGCGCGGTTCCCTGAGGCGCCGATCGTCGTGATGAACCTCACGAACGGCCCCGGCTTCGTGTACCTGCCCACGCGCGACGCCTACGACCGCGGCGCGTACCAGGCGTGGCAGACCCCGCTCGCTCCCGGTGCGCTCGATCTGCTCGAGGAGCACGTCACCGCCGTGGTGACGGGCCTGCTCGACCGCTGAGCTGCCCCGCCCACTACACTTGCTATAGCAAATCTCGAACCTGAGGAGAGCAATGACCGCCCCCGTCGCCATCGTCACCGGAGGATCCGCCGGCATCGGCTGGGAGATCGGCCAGCGCCTCGCCGCCGACGGCTACACGGTCGTCGCCGCCGACCGCGTGGCCGGACTCACCGCGGGAGAGAACCCTGCCGGCATCCTGTGGCGCGAGCTCGACGTGACCGACCACGCCGGCGTCGACCGGGTGTTCGGCGAGATCGAGGCCGAGCTCGGGCCCATCGAGGTGCTCGTCAACAACGCCGGCATCCAGCGCCATCGCGGCATCGAAGACCTCAGCTGGGACGAGTGGTCGGCGGTGGTCGACGTCAACCTGCACGGCGTCTTCGCGGCACTGCAGGCCGCAGGCAAGCGGATGCTGGAGCGCGGCGAGGGCCGCATCGTGAACATCTCGTCGATCTCCTCCCGTGGGTCGGCGGGGCGCGCGCCGTACGCCACCACGAAGGCCGCGGTGATCGGCCTCACCTCGACCGCCGGTGCCGAGTGGGCCTCGCGCGGTGTGCGGGTCAATGCGGTCGCCCCCGGCTACGTCGACACGGGAGTGTTCCGGCAGGGCGTCGAAGCGGGCACCCTCAGCCTCGACACGATCCTGTCGCGCATCCCCGCGAAGCGCCTGGGAGAGGCGAGCGAGATCGCCGCGGCGGTCAGCTTCCTCGTCTCCGACCAGTCGCGGTACATGAACGGTCAGACCCTGTACGTCGACGGTGGCTTCATGGTCGACTACGGCGTGCCCCTGGCGAAGAAGCCCGAATGAGCGCGATCGCCCGCATCGACACGGCCACGGCCGCGCTGCCCCTGCCCGCCCCGCTGCAGCTCGGCGCGATGACCGTGACCCGCCGCGAGTACAGCGCGGTGCAGGCGACGGCCGACGACGGCACGACCGGCGTCGCGTACTGCCTCTCGCGCGAGGCGCCGATGGCCGAGATCGTCGACCGGCTCGTCGCGGGGCATGCGGTGGGTGCGGATGCCGACGACCCTGCGTCGACGTGGGAGCGGATGCTGCGCGGGAGTGCCATCGTCGGCCGGGTGGGTCTGGTGCGCCGCGCGATCGGCCTGGTCGACATCGCGCTGTGGGATATCGCGGCCCGGCGGGCGGACGTGCCGCTGTGGAAACTGCTCGGCACCGGAGACGCTCCGCGGGACTCGATCCTCGTCGCCGCATATCCGTCGCCTGATCGGGCTCCGCGCGAGGTCGCCGACGAGGTGCTCGCGCAGGCGGGCGGCTGGACGCACGTGAAGATCTCGCGCATTCCGGATCCGGCATATATGCGTGAGCTGCTCGCGCTGCTGAACGCCGAGCTTCCCTCCGCGACCGGTCTGATCGTCGACGTCGGCTTCGGCTGGCCGGATGCCGATGCCGCCTTGGCCGAGATCGCGCAGTGGGGCGACCCGCAGCTCGCCTGGCTCGAAGACCCGCTGCTCCCCGAAGACGCCGCGGGGGTCGCGCGCATCCGTCGGGAGTCGGGACTTGCCGTCTCGGTCGGCGATGAGGTCACCGACCCTGCGGTGCTGAAGGCTCTGGTCGAGGTCGGTGAAGTGGATGCGCTCCGGATCGACGTGGTGGCGATCGGCGGTGTGACGCCCGCGCGCGAGCTGATCGCCTGGGCGACCGAGCGCGGTGTGCCCGTGTCGGGGCACGTCTATCCGGAGGTCACCGTCCACCTCGACATCGGCGTCGAGACCTTCGCGCGCGGCATCAACCCCTATGACCCGGCGCCGTCATTCGTGCACGGCGGTCCGTCGTTCGAGGGGCGGATCCGGCCGACGGATGCTGCGGGCCTCGGCTTCACGCTCGATCCCGGCGTGTTCCGGCTCGGGAAGGGCTGAGGGGCGGCCGCCGCACGTTCTGAAGGAGAACTCGCGGAATGAAGGCCGTTTGCGCTGTCGGCTCCTTCATTTCGAGAGTTCTCCTTCGCGACGGGTGGCCGCGCGGCCGGGGAGAGTGACCTAGCGCCGCACGCCGCACGGAGCCGGACGCTGCTCGACGCCTGGCATACCTAGACCCACATCACCGCAGATACGCGTCGACGAGGAGCGCGCCGCGAATGACCCGCAGCTCGTCGAGAATCCGCGCCATACTCTTCCCGCTCACCGACGACAGCGCGAGGTCGTGCGGGCCGAGAGGCTCGAGCTTCCCGGTGCGGATGCGGATGACCTCCCACCCCGCGGCGCGGAGAGCGCGGTCTTTGCGCAGATCGGCATCCTGTCTCTTGCCGACGTGCTCCAGACCGTGACGGCCGACCGTGTCGTACTCGAGCGCGACCCGCAGCTCGGGGAACACGATGTCGGGCCAGACCTCGGTGTGGCGGAAGAACGGGCGGGACAGCTTCACCGCGTTCACCGCCGCGTCGAACTCGATCCTCGCCGCGAGCTCTGCCCGCAGGCGTCCTTCCGCCGCGGAGGCCGGGCGCGGCGCGCACTCGCTCACGAACGCGGTGCCGGTGGGGAGGTCGGGAGTCTTGGTGCAGAGCGTGGACATGGGGCGACGGGGTTTGCGGGGGATGGCTCGTGCTTCGCCGAGCACGACCGGTTGCGGGCGGGCGAGCGCCGAGCACTCGGGACACCACGCGGAGCGGCGCCGCACCTGTCCGGGCCGCTCGCGCTGCTCGGTCGGGGTGGCGGCGAACCGATGCCCGAGTGGGCACTCCCAGCACAGGAGCACGTCGGCGGCGAGGGGGATCTGCGAGAGGGCGATGCCGTGGTTCAGCTCCGGGTGGTACTGGCGGATCAGCTCGGGGTACGCCGCCCATCCGGCGCGGTAGGTGCCCACGTCATACGGAACGGCGCGACCGCGGGAGAACTGCCGTCGCGCCCACCACTGCATCACCGGTTCCGGCACGCGCCTACGATATCCGCGAGCACCGACATCCCGCCGCCCCTGCTCGATCCCGACCCGGATGTCCCCGGTCCGTGCGACGATCCGCACGTCGACGGGAGAACGGATGCGCGGGGAAGCCACGGTGCTGCACGCCGACCTCGACGCGTTCTACGCCTCGGTCGAGCAGCGTGATGCGCCCGAACTGCGCGGGCGTCCCGTGATCGTGGGGGGCGGTGTCGTGCTGGCCGCGAGCTACGAGGCGAAGGCGCGCGGGGTCCGCACGGCGATGGGCGGCCGACAGGCGCGCGAGCTCTGCCCCGACGCCGTCGTCGTCCCTCCGCGCATGGACGCCTACTCCGCCGCGAGCAAAGACGTGTTCGCGATCTTCCGCGACACCACCCCGCTCGTCGAGGGCCTCTCGATCGACGAGGCGTTCCTCGAGGTCGGAGGTTTGCGACGCATCGCCGGTACGCCGGAGCAGATCGCGGCGCGGCTGCGCGAACGCGTGCGCGCGGAGGCCGGGCTGGCGATCTCGGTCGGGGTCGCTCGCACGAAGTTCCTCGCCAAGGTCGCCAGCGCCGTGAGCAAACCCGACGGTCTGCTGGTCGTCGAGCCCGAGCGGGAGGAGGAGTTCCTGCTGCCGCTCCCGGTCGAACGGCTGTGGGGTGTGGGGGCCGTGACGGCCGAGAAGCTGCATCGCTACGGCATCCGCACCGTCGGCGAGCTCGCCGAGCTCGAAGCCGCGACGGCCGAGCGGATGCTGGGCAAGGCGACGGGCGCGCATGTGCACGCCCTGGCCCGGCTGCGGGATCCGCGACCGGTCGACGCCACCCGGCGGCGGGGATCCATCGGCTCGCAGCGTGCGCTCGGGAGTCGCCCGCGATCTGCCGAGGAGCTCGACCTCATCCTCACGCAGATCGTGGACCGGCTCGCTCGGCGGCTCCGCGACGGCGACCGCGTCTGCCGCACCGTCGTGCTGCGTCTGCGGTTCGGCGACTTCACGAAAGCCACCCGTTCCCGCTCGCTCCGCGCACCGACCGACCGCACCGCCATCGTGCTCACGGTGGCCCGCGCCCTGCTCGCCGCGGCGCAGGCCGACATCACCGCGCGCGGCATCACCCTGATCGGCATCTCGCTGTCGCAGCTCGACCGTGCCGGCAACGTGCAGCCCGAGCTGCCGATCGACTGGGGTGATGAGGCGCGACTCGACTCCGTGCTCGACACGCTGCGCGAGCGGTACGGCTCGACCTCGGTCTCGCGGGCGGCGCAACTGGGTCGCGACCCGGGGTGGTCGTCGCCGATCCTGCCCGAGCACGAGTGAGCCGCGCCGGGCCTCGCACGTTCGGCAGCTGCGCCCGCGCGTTCGGCCGCTGTGACCGCGCGTTTGGCCGCTGTGACCGCGCGTTCTGAAGGAGATCACACGATATGAAGGAGGCTTCTCGCGGATGGCTCCTTCATTTCGCGAGATCTCCTTCATGTCGGGAGGGCTGCTTCACGCGCGACCACGGGATCACGGGTGCGCGCGGAGTGCGAATCGAGCGGCTGAGCCCGGAGATCTAGACTGCCGGGATGGACGCCCTCGCCCTGGTCTTCTCTGCGCTGCTGCTGCTCACCGCGGTGTTGACGGAACTCGCCGGCCGCGGTCGACTGCGCCGCAATCGGCTCGCCGGCATCCGCACGAACGCGACGATGCGAAGTGACGCGTCGTGGGCAGCATCCCACCGCGCGGCGGCCAAGACCGTCTGGATCGGCTTCGTCGTCAGTCTCGCTGTAGCCCTCATCGCGCTCGTCACCGAAGGCACTGTCTCCCTCGTCGCTGGCATCGTGGTCGCGGCGGTCTTCCTCGCCACGTCTGTCGTCGCACTCGTTCAGGCGAACCGCGCCGGTGCGGCCGCGCACGCGGGGTAGGGGCGCACTCCTCTGATCCGGGTGACGCGGCGTGGGGAGGAGAACTCCATGTCGGGAGGACTTGTCGCCGCGAAGGGTCCTCCCCACGCGGAGTTCTCCTCCCGGGCGAGAGGCGAGAGGGGATGCCCCGCAGGGCAACACCTCTTTCAGCGACCCCAGCTGTGGCCAGAATATCGGCCCATAAACAGGCCTGAGTTTAGGCTATATTTATGGATGTGCAGACGATCTCGGTCAGCGAGGCGAAGGACAGATTCTCGCAGTTGGTGGAAGCAGTGGACACCACGCATGAGGCGGTGACCATCACGCGCCACGGGCGGCCTGCGGTCGTCATGCTCAGCGTCGACGATCTCGAAGCGCTGCAGGCCACTCTCGCGCTGCTGCAGGATCCGCAGCACGCCGAAGAGGTGGCGGAGGCCGACGCCGACATCGCCGCGGGTCGCACGTTGAGCCTCGCAGAAGTGCGAGAGCAGCTGACCCGCCGGTGATGCCGGAGCACTACGACATCCAGCTCACCGGCCCCGCTGTTCGCGCACTGCATCGACTGGAACCGAAGCTCGCCGATGCGGTGCTCCGATTCCTCGAAGGACCGCTCGCCGAAAACCCGTTGCGGACGACCAAGGCGCTCGGCGCCGAGCTCGACGGGCAGCGCAGCGGCTACATCGGTATCGCGTACCGCGTCGTCGTTCGCGTCGATGAGGACGCGCGTACCGTGTATGTGCTGCGCATCGCCCACCGCTCGGACGTCTACCGCCGAATGTGACGCCGCGTCCTGCGCAGCCTCAGGCCTTGAGCATCGAGGCGCGGGAGATCAGCCCGTCGACCACGTCGAAGGTCGCGACGGTCTCGGTGGCGACGCCCCCGTTGATGACCTGCTCCTGCGCGACGACCCACCGGGCACCGAACAGCACGCTCGTCTCGATCACGCACGACAGCTCGGGGTTCTGCAGCCGCGGCTCGTAGAACGCGCGGATCGCGACCGACCCCACCACGGGTTCGGGGGCGACGCCGGTGATCACGGCATCCGGTGCATAGGTGGCCACGAAGGCGTCGAGGTCGTGCGCGTTGAACGCGTCGAGCTGCGCCTGCACGGTGTCGAGGGCAGAGCGGGAGACGGCAGCGCGGGAGGGGGCAGAGAGGTCAGTCAATGCGAACGCCTCCGTTGACGTCGTAGGTGGCTCCGGTGATGAAGCGAGCGCGCTCCGACGCGAGCGATGTGATGATCCAGGCCACGTCTTCCGGCTGCCCGAACGCCCCGAGCGGGATGCCGGCTTCGAGCTTCTCGCGGCCCGCGCCCTGCAACTGGTCGGTGATCGCGCTCTTGACCGGACCGGGAGTGACGGCGTTCACGCGGATGCCCTCGGATGCGAGGTGCCGGGCGAAGCTGCGCGTGATGGCGAGGATCGCTCCCTTGCTCGCGGCGTAGTGGATGCCGGTCTGCAGTGCGCCGACCTGGCCGGCGATCGAGGCGATGTTGATCACGGAGCGATCCCCCTCGGCCGCCCGGAGCAGCGGAAGGGCGCCGCGGGTCAGGAAGAACGTGCCGCGGGCGTTGGTCTCGAGGACCATGTCCCACTCGTCGAAGTCGATGTCGTCATAGGGGGTGTACGGGCAGACGCCGCCGTTGTTGACGAGCACGTGCAGCGAGCCCCAGGCGGCCGTGATCTCGGCGATCAGCGCGTCGATCGACTCACGTTCGCGCAGGTCGAGGCGCGAGACGTTCACCTCGGGCGACCCGGCAGCGCGGCACTCCTCGGCGATGCGGAGGGCTTCAGCCTCTCGCCCGGCATACGTGATCCAGAGGGCGGTGCCTTCCCGGGCGAGGTCGAGGGCGGCGGCGGTTCCGATACCGGAACTGGCCCCCGTGATCAGAGCGCGGCGCGTAGTCATGCCCCGATGCTATAGCAAAATGCGGGTGCGGCGCCGCGGCCAGAACAGAGACGATCGAGGGCGGCTGCGGCGCGCCGAGCCTCGACACGCGGATGCCGCATCGGTTCGTCTGGGTTTTCGCCCCGGTGGCCTCGATCCGAGCGACCCCCACAGCCCCACCCCACAGCCCCACCCCACGGCGCCAGCTCGCCGCAACGCCGTGCAGACATTTGCTAGATGCTATAGCATCGCTGTCATGACTGAGCCCTTCATCCTCGTCAGCGACTGCGACCTGCCAGGAACCGTCATCGAAGACACCCTCCGCCAGGCGAGGCTACGTGCCTATCGCGCCGCATCCGGCAGCCGCGAAGACATCGCCGCGGCCGGTTCCGACGCCGAGGGGCTCGTCGTGCAGTGGGCGCAGATCACCGGCGAGGTGATGGACCGGATGCCGAACCTGCGCATCATCAGCCGCGTCGGCATCGGCTACGACATGGTCGACGTCGAGGCCGCCACCGCTCGCGGCATCGCGGTCGCGAACACCCCCGGCTATTGCATCGAAGAGGTCGCCGCGCACACGATCGCGATGATCATGACGCAGGCCCGCGGCCTCCCCGCCTACGACCGCGCCGTGCGCGCCGGCACCTGGAAGGCCGTCGACGCCCGCCCGCTCGCCGTGCGCCCCTCGGCCACCACCGTCTCGGTGCTCGGCTTCGGTCGCATCGGTTCGATGGTCGCCCACGGATGCCGTGCGCTGGGCTTCCGCGTCCTCGTCGCCGACCCGTACGCCCCCGCCGACGCCGTGCGCGAAGCCGGGTGCGAGCTCGTCGAGATCCCGGATGCCGTGGCCCGGGCCGACATCCTCACCCTGCACGTGCCGCTGACCGACGAGACCCGGCACCTGATCGATGCCGCGGCCATCGAGACCATGAAGCCGGGCGCCGTCGTCGTGAACACCTGCCGCGGCCCGCTCATCGACGAGGAGGCGCTCGCGGCCTCACTCCGCACCGGGCACCTGGGCGCCGCCGCCCTCGACGTCTTCGCGGGCGAACCCCTCGCGGCCGACTCCCCGCTCCGCGACCTCGAGCAGGTGCTGCTGACCCCGCACGCCGCCTGGTTCTCTCCCGAGGCGCTGGCGGATCTCCCCGTCCACGCGGCCGAGAACATCATCCGGTACCTCGCCGGCGAGTCCGTGCCGATCGTCAACCCGACCTACGCCGCCGCGCGCTGACCGAAGGATCATCATGGAACTGCTGCGACTGGGCGCCCCCGGCCAGGAACGCCCCTACGTCCGAGAGGCCGGCGCCGTCTACGACCTCGCCCCTCTCACCGCCGAGATCGACGGCGCCTTCCTCGCGTCCGACGGCATCGGGCGCGTCCGCGCGGCACTGAGCCGCGGCGAGCTGCCCACGGCGGACGTCGAGGGGCTGCGCATCGGCGCGCCGGTCGCTCGTCCGACCGCGGTGGTCTGCATCGGCCAGAACTACGCGGCGCACGCGGCCGAGTCGGGATCGCTGCCGCCCGAGCATCCGGTGATCTTCTTCAAGCATCCGAACACCGTCGTCGGCCCGAACGACGTCGTGCTGCTGCCGCCGGGCGCCGAGAAGGTCGACTGGGAGGTCGAGCTGGCGATCGTGATCGGCAACACGGCCCGGTACCTGTCGTCGCCGGATGCCGCGCGCGAGGTGATCGCCGGCTACACGATCTCGAACGACGTGTCGGAGCGGGCCCACCAGCTCGATGTCTCGGGCGGCCAGTGGTCGAAGGGCAAGTGCTCCGAGACGTTCAACCCGCTCGGTCCCGCGCTCGTCCCCGCCGACGAGGTCGACCCGCAGGCGCTGCGGCTGCGCGCCTTCGTGAACGGCGAACCGCGTCAGGACTCGTCGACCGCCGACATGATCTTCCCGGTGCTGCAGATCGTGCACGAGCTGAGCCAGTACCTCGTGCTCGAACCCGGCGACGTGATCAACACCGGCACCCCGCAGGGCGTCGCGCTCTCCGGCCGCTTCCCGTACCTGCAGGACGGCGACGAGATGACGATCGAGATCGAGGGTCTCGGCCGCCAGCACCAGCGCACCGAGCGGGTGCACCTGGGCTGACTGCCCGCCCCACCCGGCGGCCTGTGTCCGGGGCACGGTTCCTTTTGCTGAGTGCACCGTGCCTCGGGCAGAGGTCGTCGGTGGTCCGTCCGTGCCGTCGCATTCACTCTGGACTCATTCCTTCGCCCGAAGCTACGTTCCGTCTCAGACGCGACGATGCGGAGGACGATTCATGGTTCAGCTCACACGACGCACCCTCCTTCGGGTGTCCACAGGCATGGCTGCGCTCACGCTCGCGGAGTCGATCTTCTCGACGCTCCCCGTATCGTGGGCGAGCGCGACGAGCATCGACCCGGCACTCCGAGCGCGATGGGCCGACATCATCACGGGCAGGCACCAGGTCGTCCCTTCCGACGCGAGGTTCGCGACGGCGTTGTCGGCGCTGGACGCCCGTGTGACGGGGTGGCGGGCGATGCTCGATCCCACCGCGGTGTCGGTGTTCACCGATCTCCCTGTGACCGGCGCGAATCCCGATGCTCAGGGTGTGCGCACTGCGCAGAAGATCCGTCAGTCGTATACGCGGCTGCTCGACTTCGCCTTGGCATGGGCGACCCCGGGCTCGATTCATCATGCCGATCCGACCCTGGTCGCGCAGATCTCGTCGGGTCTCGGCTCGCTCACTGCGGCGGGGTTCGCGTCGGGCACGGCGATGGTGGCCGCGGACAACTGGTGGGACTGGCAGATCGGGTCGCCGCGAGCGCTCGCGAGCGTCCTTGCGCTCGTCAGCGACGAACTGCCGCCTGCTCAGATCACCGCGGGGTGTGCGGCGATCGACCACTTCGTGCCGGACCCGTGGTTCCTGGACCCACTCAAGGGGCTTCCCGTGAAGGAGTCGACCGGGGCGAACCGGATGGATATGTGCCAGACGGTGATCGTCCGCGCTCTTCTGGCCGGAGACGTCCCGAGACTCGAGAGAGCGCGCGCGGGTCTGGCGCCGGTGTGGGCGACCGTGCTCGAGGGCGACGGCTTCCACGCCGACGGCTCGATGATCCAGCATGCGAGCGTCCCGTACACGGGCTCGTATGGAATCGAGCTGCTCCTCGCGGCCTCACGCCTGTTCGCTCTTCTCGACCTGGGGGAGGCCGGACCGGAGTATGAGGCGTTCTTCGGCCTGGTCGGAAAGAGCTACCTGCCGGTCGTCTACCGCGGGAGGGTCATGGACCACGTGCGGGGCCGCGCTGTCGCCCGCCCGCTCGCCCGCAGTCAGGATGCCGGTTTCCAGGCGGCGGAGGGGCTGCTCCTGCTCGCGGAAGCTGCTCCTGCGCCGGTGGCGGCGCAGATCCGTGGGCGCGTGCGCTCCTGGGTGGAAGAGGACTCCACCGGGCGGATCTTCGAGACGGGGTCGGTGGCGAGGACGGGCCTGGTCGTCACGCTGACGAACAGCGCGGTGGTCGCCGTTCCCGAGCCGTCGGCCGGCTCGACCGTCTACAACTCGATGGCCAGATGCATCGTGCGCAACGCGGACCATGCGATCGCGATCGCGGCGTCGAGCCCGACGATCGCCTGGTACGAATGCAGCACGCTGGAGAACATCCGCGGCTACCATTCGGGCAGCGGCATGACCTACGTGTACGACGCGGACACGACCCACTACGACGACGAGTTCTGGCCGACGGTCGATCGCTATCGGCTTCCCGGCACGACCGTGGAGCAACTCGCTCTCCCCGATCGGATCGGCGGCACATCCGGAAAGGGGCGTCCGCCCGGCGAATGGACGGGCGGATCGACCGTGACGTCAGACTCCCCGGGCGCGGCGACGGTCTTCGCGCAGGATCTCCATGCGCCGCACGATCACGCGGGGACCGGGGGAGCGTTCCGTGGGAGCGACATGCATGCCCGCAAAGCCTGGTTCGCTCAGGACGGCGTCCTCGTCGCCCTGGGCGCCGACATCTCCTCCACCACCGGGGGCATCGTCGAGACCGTCGTCGAGAATCGGAATCTCCACGCTGCGGGGGCGGCGACACTACGAGTCGACGGTGTCGTCCGCATCGGGACGCTGCCGAGCTCACGCACGGAGAACGCGACCGGACCGCTGAGCGTCCACATCGACGGTGTCGGCGGCTACTTCTTCCCGGTCGGCGGCAGCGTGAAGATGAAGCGCGAGGAGCGCACCGGCTCGTGGGCCGACATCAACACCACTGCGGGCATCGATGCGACTCCGCAGTCGCGCCGCTATCTCACGCTGTGGCTCTGGCACGGCCAGAACTTCTCCGGCCGGTCGTATCAGTACGCGGTGCTGCCCGGAGCGTCCCTCACCGAGACGCAGGCGTTCGCCGCCGCACCGAACTTCGCGGTGCTCGCGAACTCCGCTGAGTGCCAGGCGCTGCGGTTCGACGCGCGCGATACGCGTCTGTTCGCGTTCTGGCGGGCAGTGACGGTGGACGGGGTGACGGCGAGTGCGCCGTGCACCGTCGCCGTCAGCACCCGTGCCGATGGTGCGGTGATCATCGCGATCGATGCGCACGCGGGATCCGTGACCGCGCTGAGCGTGACGTTCGATGGCCTCGGAATCCCAGCGAGCTCGTCCTGCACGGGCGGGTCCGTGGCGATCGTGGGCTCCCGCGTGGCGGTGACCCTCGCCTCCGGGGCGCGCCACGCGGAGTGTGAAATCCACTTCTGAGAGCGCCCACCCTTCACACGCTTCACGGGCGTCACCCTGCGGTCGCGCGCTCTCCGGCGCGCTCGCGTGATCACCCTCGAATCAATCGGAATTCATGCTTGATTCATTCTTCTGTGGACCCGTTGAATCAGAGAACACCGCGCATCCCGAGCGGATCCTGAAGCTACGTCACAAAGGAGTACGTAATGAATTTGAGTTCGAATCGCGCTCGCCGCCGCGTTGCGGCCGCGGCAGGAGCGCTGCTCGTCACCACTCTCGTGACGGCCGGCTGCGGCACACAGATCCGTGGGGGCGACGATGACGACACGAAGGCGACTCTCACCTACTGGTCGGCGTGGAACGTCGGCGAGGCGCAGCAGGAGATCTTCGAGACCGTGCGCACCGCCTTCACCGAGGAGACCGGCATCGAGGTCGAGGTCGAGTACCTCGGCCGCCAGGTCACGCAGAACCTGATCAACGCTCTCGGCAACGGGACCGGACCGGACCTCTTCGACGCGGGAAGCCGGAACATCCTGGATTA
This sequence comes from Microbacterium sp. GQ128, assembly GCF_059758615.1. Classification (NCBI taxonomy): domain Bacteria; kingdom Bacillati; phylum Actinomycetota; class Actinomycetes; order Micrococcales; family Microbacteriaceae; genus Microbacterium; species Microbacterium sp. GQ128. Next base: position 84,994 of record NZ_JCAXDY010000002.1, on the reverse strand, counting down.
CGAAGGCCGTGGCTTCCTGGCCGACCTCGACGGGCTGATGGAGACCGACATCCCCGGTGAGGACATCTCGGTGGGCGAGAGCTTCACGGACGCCGTCCGAGAGGCGGCATCGGGTGAGGAGGGCGTCGGGATCCTGCCGACCTACGTCAACTCCTCGGCGATCTGGTTCGACGCGTCGCAGTTCCCCGAACTCGAGAGCGATCCTCCGCAGGAGTGGGACGACTTCATCGCCCTCCTGGACGAGCAGAAGGCGGATGGCCTCACCCCCCTGGGCGCGGACGGCACGGTGCCCAGCTACAACGTGTTCTGGCTCTATCAGCTGCTCGTGCAGGCTGAAGGGCCGAGAGCGCTCCGCTCCCTCGCGGAGGCGCCGGAGAACTGGGATCAGCCGTACGTCCTCGAGGCGGCGCAGCGCGTCCAGCAGATCGTCGACGGCGGCTACCTCCAAGACGACTACATGGGCACGAAGTACCCGGATGCGCAGAATCAGTGGGCGCAGGGAGCGCACTCCTTCATGCTGGGTGGGTCGTACATGGAAGGGGAGACGAGAGACCAGCAGAAGGACGGCTTCACGGCTCGGACGTTCATGTTCCCGGCGGTCCCGGGCGGCACACCGACGGTCGAGGTCACCGCGAGCGGGCTCGCGATCAACGCCGACAGCAAGAACATGGATGCGGCGAACCAGTTCCTCGCCTTCGCCGCTCAGGAGAAATTCCAGAAGCTGTACGCGTCCGAGGCCGGGTTCATCGCGGCACGCGCGGGCGTGGAGCAGCCGGAGACGCTGCGCGGGCTGGTCGAGCAGATCGAGAACGCCGACTCCGTCACGCAGTCGCACGATCTCGCCGCAGCGCTCCACCCGTCGTGGTGGAACGACATCCTGCTGCCTCTGGATGACGCCCTCTTCTCGGGCACCATCACCGCGGAAGAGTTCGTCGCACGCGGCAAGGAGCAGACCGCCGCATACATCGCAGCCAACGGCTGATCGGCAGGCTCCCCATGGCGACCCCTCTCCTCCTCCACCGGCGCACTGCTCGGCAGGGATCGACCGATGCCACCGGTGTCGATCGGCTCGCGCTGCCCTTCCTCGTCCCCGCGGTGGCGATGATGACGATCACCCTCGTCATCCCGTCGGTTTTCACGGCCGTCATCTCGCTGACCTCGTGGTCGGGACCGGGAGACGAGGTCGTCTGGGTGGGCCTGCGCAACTACATCGGACTGTGGGCGTCGGACGCGTTCCGCTCGTCGTTCGTGAACACGGCGGTGCTGCTGATCGTCGGCGGCATCCTCGTGTTCACGGTGGTCTTCGCCTCATTGATCGCACTGCGCGGGATGCGGGGCGGAGCGTTCATCCGGTCCGTCGTGTTCGTGCCGGTGATCATCTCGCCGATCGCGATCGGTGTGGCTTTCGGCTTCCTCCTCAATCCGAACGGCGGCTTCAACCAGATCCTCGAAGCGCTCTCGCTCGACGCCTTGCGAAGAGCCTGGCTGTCACCGGACGTCGTGTTCCAGGTGATCATCGTCGGCCTCGTGTGGAGCGTCAGCGGGTACTACCTCGCGATCGTCGCGACGGGCGTCGATCAGATCCCCGCGCACCTGTATGAGGAGGCGGAACTTGCGGGAGCGACTAGCACGCAGCAGTTCCGGATGATCACCATCCCGCTGAGCTGGGAGTCGCTCTCGGTCGCGATCGTGCTGTGGATCATCAGCAGCATGAAGACGTTCGAGATCGTGATCGCGTTCGTCGGATCCCAGGGCGTGCCGCCCATCCAAGCGCGCACCGCGTCAGTGCAGCAGTACCTCGCCACGACCGGCGGTCCGGACGGAAGCCCGCAGCTCGCCTACGCGTCGGCGATCGGCATGGTGCTCTTCCTGCTCACCTCGGTCCTGGTGATGCTCGTGCGGAGACTTCTGAAGAGAGACAAGGTGGAACTGTCGTGACCATCATGACCAGGCCTCCTCGCGCCCCCGAGGCGGCGGAGCAACCGGTGCAGACCGGCCGCCACCCCCGCCTCCGGCGTACCGGGCACCGACGGTGGACCGCTCCCATCGGCGACATCGTCATCCCGCGCGGCATCCAGGTCGCGCTGTGGCTGTGGGTGTCGTTCAACCTCCTGATGGCGGTGTGGGTGGGAATCACGTCCCTGAAGTCGGACAGCGAGATCTTCGCCACACCCTTCGGTCTTCCCGCGTCGCCGGAGTGGGAGAACTTCGTCAGCGCGTGGACGGTTTCCGGTTTCGGCGGCGTGACACTCAACACGATCGTCATCGTGACGATCTCCGCCTCCCTGACGATCGCTCTCGGAGCCCCCGCCGCATATGTGCTCGCCAGGAGTTCGCGACGGTGGATCTCGGGCATCAACACCTATACGGCGCTGTGTGTGGCCCTGCCGGTGCAGACCATCCTCGTCCCGCTCTTCATCGCGAAGACGGAGGTGCACCAGTTCGCCGTGGAGATCCTCTTCGGGTGGTGGGATGACCGGATCACGCTCATCTTCATCTATGTCGGCACTTCTCTGCCGTTCACGATCTTCCTGCTCACGGCCGCCTTCAGGGGGCTTCCGTCTGCGCTTCCCGAGGCTGCGGCCCTCGACGGGGCGACACCCGCGCGCACGTTCTGGAGCATCATGATGCCGGTCGCCTGGCCGGCGGTGAAGAGCGCGTTCGTCCTGAACTTCCTGCACATGTGGAACGAAGCGCTCCTCGTGCTGGTGCTGATCAACTCGCCGAGCGAGCAGACCCTGCCCGCTGCACTTCTCCGCTTGTACGGCACCATGCAGTACAACTCCAACTGGGGAGGCCTGTTCGCCGGAGTCGTGATCGTCATCTATCCGATGATCCTGCTGTATCTGTGGGTCGGTCGCCGCATCATGGAAGGAATGACCTCCGGTGCCGTCAAGTGATCGTGGAGGTCGCGGGCTGCTCCCGACCATCGTCATCAGCGCCGACGACGGCGACGCCGACAGACTGTTCCCTGCGAACGTGCTCGCGCCGTTGCGCGAGCACGGCCGCATCGTGCACGTGGGTGGCGACCTGAGCGTGCTCGACGGGGAGGACAGGCGATCCGCCGAGGTGCTCCTGACGAGCTGGGGGACGCACGAGATCTCTGCCGGCGTGCTCGACGGGTTCCCCTCGCTCGAGGCGATCATCCACACGGGGGGTTCGGTGAAGCGGCTCCTCACGGACGACGCGTGGGAGACGGGCGTGCGCGTCTCGACCCAGGTCGAACGCAACGCGGAGGCGGTCGCCGAGTATGCCGCAGCGATGATCGTCGCGAGCCTGAAAGGCGTGTTCCGACTGCGGCGGGACTACGTCCGCGAAGGCTCGGCGCTCGATCGGGCGTCTCGACTCGACACGCTCGGGATCACAGCCAAGACCGTCGGCCTGGTGGGAGCGTCCCGCGTCGGCCGTGCGGTGGCGCGACTCATCGCACGGCACGATCTCCAGGTGCTCGTCTACGACCCGTACATCGATGACGTCGAAGCGGACTCCCTGGGCGCCCGGCTGACGTCGTTGGAGACTCTGATGCGCGACAGCGATGTGGTGTCCCTGCACGCCCCGGCCACTCCGGGCACGCACGGGATGATCACCCGCTGGCTGCTGGAGAGCATGCGGGCGGGTGCCACACTCATCAACACCGCCCGCGGATCGATCGTCGACCAGGACGCCCTCATCGACGTGCTCCGCACCCGCGACCTCTTCGCGATCCTCGATGTCACCGAGCCCATGGTCCCCGCCGCCGACTCGGCGTTGTGGGCGCTGGAGAACGTCTTTCTGACGCCCCATCTCGCCGGTGCCACGGGGTCGGATCTCCAACAGCTCGGCCGAGGAGCAGTCGACGAGGCGATCCGAATGCTCACGGGCGAGGAGCTCGCGCACCGGGTGCGGGCCGAAGACCTTTCGCGAATCGCGTGAGCCCCGGGGAACCGGGAAGAACGGAAGAGGGATCATGAGCAATCGGACGAGGCACGATGTCGACGTCGCCGTCATCGGCGGGGGGCTCGCCGGTGTCGCGGCAGCGATCGCTGCGGCGCGCAACGGAGCGACCGTGGCGTTGGTGCAGGATCGTCCGGTGCTCGGGGGGAACTCGAGCAGCGAGGTGCGGGTCTGGGTCTGCGGTGCGACGGCGACGGGACATCATCGCTTCGCGCGCGAGACGGGAATCATCGGCGAGCTCTATGTCGAGAACGAGTACCGCAATCCACTCGGCAACCCGTACTACTGGGACCTCGTCGTGCTCGATGCCGTGAAGGCGGAGCCGCGAATCACCCTGCTCCTGAACACACACATCACTGAGGTGAGGATGCGTGGAGACCAAATCTCGTCGGTGGGCGGGATCGTCCTGGGCTCGGAGGGCGAGGTGACTGTGGTCGCGCACACCTTCGTGGATGCCACCGGGGACGGATCCGTGGCAGCCCGGGCCGGCGCTCGGACGCGACTCGGCCGGGAGTCGAGTGCGGCGTTCGGTGAAGACCTGGCACCGGAGGAGGAGGACGAGCTCACGCTGGGCAGCACGCTGCTGTTCTACACGCGTAAGGAATCCGAACCGGTGCCGTTCGTGCCGCCGGCGTTCGCGATTGACCTCGCGGCCACGACGATCCCGGAGAGCCGGGTGCTTCGCACGGGTGACAACGGCGCAGACTATTGGTGGATCGAATGGGGCGGCGAGTTGGACATCGTCGCCGACAATGAGCGGATCAGGGACGAGCTGTGGGCGGTCATCTACGGCATCTGGGATCACATCAAGAACTCCGGGCGGTTCCCGGATGCCGAGAACCTCACTCTGGAGTGGGTCGGTTCAGTTCCCGGCAAGCGAGAGTATCGCCGCATCGTCGGCGCGCACACCATGACCCAGGAGGACGTCGCGTCGGCGATACAGAAGTCGGATGCGATCGGGTTCGGCGGATGGTCGATCGACCTGCACCCGTCGAAGGGCGTGTACGAGCCGCGCTCGGCCGCGCAGCAGATATACCCGCGCGGCACCTACGACATCCCGTTCGGCATCCTGCGCTCCATCGACGTCGGCAATCTGCTAATGGCCGGCCGCAACGTGAGCGCGACGCACATCGCCTTCGGCTCTCTGCGCGTGATGGCGACGTGCGCGGTGATGGGTGAGGCCGCCGGAACCGCAGCGGCTCTGTGTGCCGCATCGGACTGGACTCCGGAGGAGCTTCACGATGAGCACATCCGAACCCTGCAGCGCCGGTTGGTGCGACAGGACGCCGCGCTCATTGGCGTGCGCGACGACGACCCCGCCAATCTCGCTCTGCAGGCGGCGGTGACGGTGACGTCGGAGCTCCGGTGGGATCAGCTCGACGACCCGAGTTCCTCTCTCCCGCTCACCGACGACACCGCCTTCCTGGTTCCACGAGGGCAGTCGGGGCCGGTGCAGGTGCACCTCTCGTGCGAGGAGGCCGCCACCGTCTCGTGGACGGTGCTCGAGACTCCCGACGGCCGCACCTATTTCCCGGAGGTGTCGCTCGATTCCGGGAGCATCGACCTTCCGGCCGGACACGCCGGGTGGGTGGCGTTGACGGATGAGCTTCCGGTCGGCGAGAGCCCGGAAGCGTCGACGGTCATCGTCCTCGAAGCGACCCCGGGCGTGCGGTGGGGGATCAGCGGTCAGTACCTGTTCGGCGCGGTCTCGATGACGCGTCGCGGCACCGACCACGTCGACGAGATCGACGCCCACCTCGTCGACGATCGACCGGACGACGTGGTGCGGTGGGGGATCAAGAAGCTGTCGCGCGTTCGACTTGCCATGCGATGCGAGGGTGCCGTCGTGGGCTTGGAAGCGGCCAACGTCGTCGGAGGGTACGGGCGACCTTACGGCGGACCGCGGATGTGGTCGTCGCGTCCGCGACGAGACCTGGGCGCTGATGAGCCGGAGATACTCACGCTCGAGTGGGAACGCGAAGTCCAGGCGTCGGAGGTGCGCGTGGTGTTCAATGACGACGTCAACGCCTACCTGAACAATCTCCACTACGTCCGGAGTGAGTACCGGATACCGCCCGAGATCGTCGCCGACTTCGATCTCGAAGCATTCGTGGATGGGCACTGGCGCACCCTCGGCACGGTGCGGGACAATCGTCGACGTCACCGAACCGTGGCGTTCGAACCCGTTGCGACGACGCGAATCCGGCTCGTCTGCCACCGCACGAACGGCTCCGACCTGGTCCAGGTGGGCCAGGTGCGGGTGTACTGATCGGAAGAACAATGACAGCAGTGCATCCCACCCCGTCCGGCCTCACGCCTCGTGCGCTCAAGTTCGAGGCACTCGCGCAGGAGCTTCGTCGAGGGATCGCGGCCGGCAGTTGGCCGCTGGGCAGCCTGCTCCCGACCGAGAAGCAGCTCGTAGAGTCCACCGGCTACTCGCTCAGCACCGTGCGGCGCGCCGTCGATGTCCTGGTCGACGAAGGACTCATCCTCCGCCGCCAAGGCTCCGGCATGTACGTGTCGAGTGCGTCCAGGCAGCGAACTGAACAGCGCACGATCGGCGTGCTGATCCCCGATACCCGCCTGTATTTCCCGACCGTGCTCCAGGGCATCGAGGCGGGACTCTCCGGTTCGGGAACCTCCATCGCCCTCGCGACCTCGCAATACGACTCGCGCATCGAGCAGGAAGCGATCGCCCGGTTCGTCGAGTCCGGCGTCGATGGTCTACTTATCACGCCCATCATCTCGGACGATGCCGATCCCGGCACCCTGCTCCGCCGGCTGGAGAGCATTCCGATACCGGTGGTGATGCTGGAGAGACGTATCCGGAGCCTGGGCTATTTCGATCCGACCGAGTACGTCTGCTCGAATCATGAAGCCGGTGCCTTCGAGGGGGTGTCCCACCTGCACCGTCTCGGTCATCGCCGGATCGCGCTGGCGCTGCGGGCGGATTCCGCTCCGTCGTCCGGAGTCCGCCGCGGGTATGAGGCGTCCGTCCCGCACCTGGAGGGCATGGTGAGCACGATCGTCTCGAGGACGAGTGCCGAGTGGCTGCAGACCCATGCCGACGACGTGCTCCAGGAGATGGTCGATGGTGGTTGCACCGCGGCCCTCGTCTTCGGTGACCGCGAGGCGACGCTCCTTGAGGTCGCCGCGCAGCGTCGAGGGTTGCGCGTGCCCGAGGATCTCGCAGTCGTCTCCTATGACGACGAGGTGGCCGACGTCGCCCCGGTGCCGCTGACGGCCGTGTCGCCGGCCAAGCACCGCATCGGGCGGATGGCCGCGGCGCTCCTGCTGACGCGGATCACCGAGGGAGATCAGTCGCCGGTCCAGCAGATCTCGATCGTGCCGAGGCTGACGATCCGCGATTCCTGCGGTGCCCGGACCCGCTAGGCGCAGAACCCTTCTCAACCGGCGAACAGTGCGACCGGCAGCCCACGCACACCGGGCCGCACCGCGAACACGGAACCCGCCTCCGTGCCGTGGTCGTCGGGGAGCCCCTGGGCCGAGGTCGTGATGTAGAGCGTGCCGAGGTCGTCGCCGCCGAACGTGCAGGCAGACACCTGCGGCACGGGAAGGTCGATCGTCTGCACGAGGGCCCCGCTCGCGTCGTAGCCGTGAACGGCGCTGCCGCCCCAGAGGGCGACCCACACGCTGCCGTCCGCGGCGACCGTCAACCCGTCCGGCGATCCCTGCTCCTCGGGAATCGAGACGAACGCCCGCCGCCCGCGCAGCTCGCCCTCGGCCACATCGAACACGTCGATGCGGTGGGTAGCGGTGTCGACGTAGTAGGCGCGGCGGCCGTCGGGCGAGAACCCGATGCCGTTCGAGATGGTGGCCCGGGGCAGCACGTTCGAGATCGCGAGGTCGGCGTCGAGTCGCAGCACGAACCCGGCGTCCGGGGTCGAGTCGTAGGCCATCGACCCGGCCAGCAGGCGTCCGCGCGGGTCACAGCATCCGTCGTTCATGCGCACGCGCAGGTCGTCGCCCAGGGTCGCCGCCGCACGGGTCTCGCCGTCGACGTCGTCCGCCAGGTAGAGCGTGCGGGCGCCGACGGCCACCAGCCCGCCGTTCGTGCGCGGACGTGCGAACGCCAGGTACTCGTCGTCGATGTGCTGGCGGGTCACTCCGTCGGAGCGCAGCGTGAGCAGGTCGCCGGCGTCACCGTCGACCCACCGCAGCCCACCCCAGCCGGGCCACCACACGGGACCTTCGGCGTGATGGGCGACGGGACCGGTGACGTTCTCCGGGGTCATGCTTCTTCTCTCGGCTGGGTGCGCGGGGGTGCCGGGCGGAGCGGGTCGGCGATCGGCATCCGCTCGGGTTCCGGTGCGGTTCCGGGCGCGGAGTCGGCTGCCGGAGCGGTGGCTGCCCCGGCCGGAAGCTCGCGCGCCACCTGCTTCTCGAGCACGGTGACCGCATCGTCGGAGAGCAGGATGAGGCCGTCGAGCTCTTCGCGCACCCGCTTGTAGGCCACGTTGCGCTCGGCCTGCGTGGCCGATTCGTCGACCGCGACCTTGAGCAGCTGCTGCGCGCGTTCGAGGCGCTTGCGCTCCGGCTCGGTGAACGTCGAGTCGCGCAGCCGCCGCGCATCCTTCTCGGCGATCTCGAACGCGACCGCGTAGTCGCCCACGGCCTGCAGGTACTCGGTGATCTGCTGCTCCGAGACCTTCGCCTCGGCAGATGCCGGACGCAGCGCATCCGCGGTCTTCTTGGCCCGCAGGAACGCGGCGGTCAACGGCTGACGGCCATCGCTCATGGCGGGAAAGGCGATGAGCTTCGCGACGTCGAGCTCATAGTCGAGCCAGCGTGCGGTGATCTCGTCGTGCTCGGCGAACAGTCGTGCGACGAGGTCGTTCGGGGCGACGGATGCCGTGGTGTCCACCACCGAGGGTCCACGGCGCTTGGCCTGCTGGGTGAGTGCGCGCGCCTCGATCTCGGCGGTCTTCAGCTGCGCCTTCATGCGCAGAGTCTCCAGGCGGCGCTCATGACGACGCTTGGAGCCCTGCTCCCACGCCTTCGCGGCACCGCCGGCCATCCCCATAATGGGGAAGATGAGCCACCAGTAGTTGCCCGCGAAGTTCCAGAAGCCCTGGATGAACTCGTCCATGATGCGTTCAGCCTACTGCGCGGGGTGGTCGCGACCGAGGTCTCTCCCGGGCGCGACCACCGCGCGTTCACCAGTCGTGGACGGTGCCGTCGAGGAGGCGGTTATAGGGGAGGTAGGCCTGCTCGTACGGGTACTTGCCCGCTTCGTCGACGTCGAGCTCGACGCCGAGGCCGGGGTTGTTCCCGGGGTGCAGGTATCCGTCGGTCCAGGTGAACGACTGCTGGAACACCTGGTCGGTGCGGGAGCCGTGCTGCATGTACTCCTGGATGCCGAAGTTGTGGATCGACAGCCCCAGGTGCATCGCGGCGGCCATGCCGACCGGGGAGATGTCGGTGGGCCCGTGCATGCCCGACTTGATCTGGTACATCGCCGCGTAGTCGAGGGTCTTCTTGAGGGCGGTGATGCCGCCCATGTGGGTGACGGCCCCGCGGACGTAGTCGATGAGCTGGTCGCGGATGATGTCCTTGAAGTCCCACACCGTGTTGAAGATCTCGCCGATCGCGAGCGGGGTGGTGGTGTGCTGGCGCACCAGGCGCAGTGCCTCCTGGTTCTCGGCGGGGGTGCAGTCCTCGAGCCAGAACAGGTCATACGGCTCGAGGTCCTTGCCGAGCCGCGCGGCCTGGATGGGCGTCATCCGGTGGTGGCCGTCGTGCAGCAGGGGGATGTCGGGGCCGAACTCGTTGCGCACCGCTTCGAACACGCCGGGGAGGTGGTTCAGGTAGGCGCGGGTGTCCCAGTCCTCTTCCACCGGCTTCGCGCCGCGGCGGGCCGGTTCATGGTCGTACCGGACCGATGCGTCGCCGACGTCGGCGCCCTGCGCGGCGATCCCGTAGATCGCCTTCAGCGTCGGCACCCCGGTCTGCACCCGGATCGCCTTGTACCCCTGCTCCTGGTGTGCGCGGATCGAGTCGAACAGCTCGGGCAGCTCCTTGCCCGACGCATGTCCGTACGCCATCAACCCGTTCCGCGACGCCCCACCCAGCAGCTGGTACACAGGGAGACCTGCGACCTTGCCCTTGATGTCCCACAGGGCCATGTCGACCGCCGCGATCGCCGCCATGGTCACGGGTCCGCGACGCCAGTACGCACTGCGGTACAGGAACTGCCAGGTGTCCTCGATGCGCGACTCGTCGGCGCCGATCAACAACGGCACCACGTGCTCGGTCAGGTAGGCGACCACCGCGAGCTCGCGCCCGTTCAACGTCGCATCCCCCAGCCCCGTCACCCCGTCTGCGGTCGTGATCTTCAGCGTGACGAAGTTGCGGTCGGGACTCGTGACGATCACGTCAGCTCTGTCGATGGTCATCGGCGTCCTCCTGCGGCGGTGCGGGTGTCGGTGGTGCGGGCGTCGGTGGCGTCGGCATCGTCAAAGGACTCGATGGCGGACTCGCCGGCGACGAGAACCTGTCGCGGTGTGATCGCGCGGTCGCCGGGCGCCCAGTCGAAGAGCAGCACGTCGGCGCGGGCTCCGACCCTCCAGTGCGGTCCGTCGTCCAGGACGGATGCGGGGGCGGCGCTCGCCAGCCGCAGCGCCGCCGACAGCGAGCCCGTGAGGCGCGCGACGGTCGCGACGCCGACATCGAGGGTCTGCACGGATCCCGCGAGGAACCCGGTCGACACGTGCCGCAGCGCTCCGTCGTCGGCGAGGTGCACTCCGCCGCCGACGGTCGAGACGCCGTTCTCCCGCAGGGCGCTGGGCGTGGCGACGGCGTCGCTCACGAGGAAGATGCCGTGGTCGCGCTTGGCGGCGATCATGGTCGCGAGCGTCGCATCCGGCAGGTGGTGGCCGTCGGCGATGACACCGGCGGCGAGCCGGCGCTCGGCGAGTTGGGTCCAGAGGTAGTTCGGATGCCGGGGGAGCACCGCGTGAGCACCGTTGCCGAGGTGCGTGGAGAGGGTGGCGCCGGCATCCACGACCGCGGCGATCTCGGCATCCGTCGCGTGGGTGTGCCCGACCGCGACCCGCACGCCGTGGGCGACGAGGAACCGCGTGGCCTCGACCGATCCGGGATGGTGCGGAGACAGGGTCACGACACGGAGCAGGCCGGGCGCGGCGTCGAGCCAGCTCTGCAGCTCGGCGACGGCCGGAGGGCGGATGTGTGCGAGTGGATGCACGCCGCGGGGGCCGTCCTGCTCCGACAGGCTCGGACCCTCGACGTGGATGCCGGCGACCGCGCGCGAGGTCGCGGTCGAGGTGCGCACGGCCTGGTCGATCGCACGGATGCGGGCGAGCATCTCGGCGGGGGCGGCGGTGATGACGGTCGGCAGGAACCGCGTGACGCCGTGGGCGGCGAGAGACCGTGCCATCGCCGAGATGTGGTCCGGCGAGGGCTCGGCCGCATTGGCATCGCCGTCGAGGTGGCCGTTGACCTGCAGGTCGATCAGCCCGGGGCCGATCCAGGGGGCGTCGGGGCCGGGGTCGGGCGTCGAGGTGAGCGCGCTGATCCGCCCGTGCTCGACGACGACCTCGAGACCGCCGAGGCCGAGGGCGTCGCGACCGTGCAGCGTGCGCGCCGTCATCGTGCCGCCTGGCCCGCCACGGCCGGCGCCGGGTGCAGCAGCGATGCCGCGTCACGGTCGACGTGCACCTCGCAGCGCGAGTGCCGCCGCAGCACGGTGCACGGCCAGTGCGCGCTGATCGGCTCCTCGACCAGGGCGCGCACGGCCTCGGCCTTGCGGGCATCGGGCACGGCGCACACGAGGTGGGCGCCGCTCATCAGCGCCGGGATCGTCAGCGTCAGTGCGTGGGTGGGCACGGCCTCGAGCGTATCGAAGCAGTCGTCGTCGACCTGCTGCACGCGGCTAGCGAGGTCGAGCTGCACGACGCGCACGGGGCAGGGGTCGCCGAGGTCGGCGTCGGGCGGATCGTTGAACGCGATGTGGCCGTTCACGCCGATGCCGAGGCAGACGAGGTCGATGGGCGCCTCGGCGAGCAGGGCCGCGTACTCCTCGGTGGCCGCCTGGGCGCCGAGCTCGGTGCGCATGGGGTGGAACGCGGCGGGCTGAACCGCGTCGACGAGGTGGGTGCGCAGCCAGTTGCCGAAGCGCTGCGGTGCCGCGGGGTCGAGATCGAGGTACTCGTCCATGTGCAGGATCGTGATGCGGTCCCACGGCACATCGGGCTCCGCCGTGAGAGCTCGGTACACGTCGAGCTGGCTGGGGGCGGCGGCGGCGATCATCCGAGCGGTGCCGCGGGCGGCCACGGCTTCGCGCAGGGTGCGCGCCGCCGATCGCGCGGCGGCAGCGCCCATCGCGGCGCGGTCGGGGTGGGCATGCAGGGCGAACGTCGTCGTGCTCATGATCCGCAAGATTAATGCAACCGCTTGCAAAGTCAAGCCCTCGCGCGGGATCGGTTCCGCGTCGTCGTCGCCCCGACGGCGCGATCCCCGACGGTTCGCACGCGCGCCGTCGCGGTGCACGGGCTTAGTGTGTGTGACGTGACAGGCAACAGGAAGACGGCATCGACGTCGGTGACGATCGGCGACATCGCCCGCGTGGCCGGCGTCTCACGGTCGACGGTGTCCCGCGCGTTCAGTCGCCCCGAGCTGCTGAACCCCGAGACGGTGCGACGCGTCAAGGCCGCGGCCGACGAGCTCGGCTACGTCGTGAACCACGCCGCGCGAGCGCTCTCCACCGGCCGCTTCGGCAACGTCGCCGTGGTCGTCCCCGACATCGCCAACCCGTTCTTCCCGCCGCTCGTGCGACGCGTGCAGACACTGGCCGACGCCGCCGGATATGCGGTGTTCCTGGGCGACTCCGACGAGATCGCCGACCGCGAGGCCAACCTCACCTCGCGCCTCAGCGCCCAGGTCGAGGGCTTCGTCCTGGCCTCCCCGCGCCTAGACGAGGAGCGCATCCGCGAGCTCGACGCCTCGCGGCCCGTGGTGCTCGTCAACCGCGACATCGACGGCCTGGCGCGGGTGCTGATCGATCCGAGCGGCGGCCTCGACGAGGCTGTCGCGCACCTGCATCGCCTCGGCCACACCCGCGTGGTGTACCTGTCGGGGCCGCGCGAGTCGTGGTCGGACCAGCAGCGTCGTGCAGCCCTCGCTCGGGCCGCCGAGCGCGCGGGCCTCGAGGTCATCGTGCAGGAGCTGGGGCGCCCCAGTTCGGCTGGCGGACGCGATGCCGTCGGCGGCATCCTCGCCTCCGAGGCGACCGCCGTGATCGCCTTCGACGACGTGGTCGCGCAGGGGGTCATGGCGGGGCTCGCACTGCGCGGCATCGACGTTCCCCGCGACATCAGCGTGATCGGATGCGACGACACCCTGGCCTCCGGCACGCATCCGGCGCTCACCACGATCTCCGCGGCATCGGCGGCGGCGGGTGATGCCGCGGCTGAGCTGCTGCTCGGCGTGCTCGCCAGTGGGGAGCGGTCGGACGCCCGCGTGACGATCGCGACGCACCTGGTCGTCCGGGCCACGACGGAGGCGGCGCGCACGATCGGCGGTTGACCATGCAACCGGTCGCATGATTTACTGTCGCCCATGCCTCGGATCGCGATCATCGGTGCCGCCCATCCGCACGTCGACTACGTGCTCGACGAGCTGACCCGCGCCGACCGCGCATCGTTCGAACTCGTCGGCGTGCAGGACTCCGACCCCGCGGTCGCCGCTCGTCACGCCGCCCGCTTCGGAGTGCCCGCCTTCGACCGCGCCGAGGATCTGCTCGCCGAGGGCGTCGACGTCGCCGTGATCGCCGGGGTCTACGGAGCGCGCGGAGCAGACGTCATCGCCGCCCTCCGCTCCGGTGCCCACGTGCTGGCCGACAAGCCGCTGTGCACCTCGCTCGCCGAGCTCGACGAGATCGAGACGGCGGCCGCCGAGTCCGACCGCACCGTGAACCTGCTGCTCGAGAAGCGCGGCTACCCCGAGACCCTCGCCGCCCTCGAGGTCGTGCGCGCCGGTGAGCTCGGCGACATCGTCGGCATCACCTCGTCGGGTCCGCACAAGCTCAACCGCGACCAGCGCCCGGCGTGGTTCTTCGAGCCGGCGCAGTACGGCGGCATCCTCACCGACCTGTCGGTGCACGACCTCGACGCCGCGCTGCTGTTCGCGCCCGCCGACGAGGGTGTGATCCGCGGAGCCGTCTCGGCCCCGCTCGACGGCGCCGCGGGATTCGCGCGCTACGGCTCGGCCACCCTCACGACGCCCAACACCGTCGTCTCCGCCGAGGTGAGCTGGCTCACGCCGCAGGCCTCCGACGTGCACGGCGACTATCGACTGCGCCTGGTGGGCACCCGCGGCACCGCGGAGATCTTCTGGGCCCGCGGTCGGGTCGAGGTCACCACAGAGGAGCAGCCGACCCGCGCGCTCGATCTGCCGCCGGGGCGACGCCCCGCCGAAGAGGCGCTCGATGCCTTCGCCGATGGACGCACCCCCGAGGTCGGCACCCGGGACTCGCTCGCGGCGACCCGGCTCGCCCTCCTCGCTCAGGCCTCCGCCGATCAGGGCGGCACCGCGCTCGCCTGGTCGCGCCGGGCTGACTGACTCATGCTCTGAACCCGCCGCCTGACCCGACACCTGCGGCATCCACCCCCACGACAGGAGACATCATGACCGAACCGCTGCGCATCGCGATCGTCGGCGCCGGGGTGATCGGCGCCGTCCACGCGCGCCTCGTCGCGGCTCTGGGCGACGCCGGGGTGCTCGCCGCGATCGTCGACGTCGACGAGGCCCGCGGCCGCGCGCTCGCGGAGCAGTACGGCGTCCCGTTCCACGCCTCCGCCACCGCGGCGTACCGCGCCGAGAGCGTCGACCTCGCCGCGATCTGCCTGCCCAGCGCCTTCCACGCCGACGCGGTGATCGACGCCCTCGACGCCGGGGTGGACGTGATCGTCGAGAAGCCGATCGACGTCACGCTCGAATCCGCCGATCGCGTGCGGGCGGCGGAGGCCGCCTCCGGTCGTACTGTCTCCGTCATCAGCCAGCGCCGCTTCCAGCCGGTGGCCTCGTTCATCCGCCGCTCGATCGACGAGGGCGCGCTCGGACGCGTGACCTCGGGTGTCGTGGAGTCGGCGTTCTTCCGCCCGCAGGAGTACTACGAGTCCGGCGACTGGCGCGGCACGGCGGCGATCGACGGCGGTGGTGCGCTCATGAACCAGGGCATCCACGCGCTGGACCTGCTGCTGTGGATGCTCGGCACCCCGGTGTCGGTGAGCGCCAAGACGGGCCGCCTCGCGCACGAGGGTATCGAGGTGGAGGACGTCGCGGGCGCCACGATCGAGTTCGAGAGCGGGGCCATCGGGCTGCTGCTCGCGAGCACCGCGGCGTACCCGGGGCTTCCGGTGCGCCTCGCCGTGCACGGCTCGCAGGGGACGGCCGTGATGGAGAACGACGGTCTCGCGTTCTTCGCCTCGGCCACTGCGCCGCAGCCGGATGCCGACACGCTCGTCGAACACGACGTGCCGGAGGGGTGGAGCGACGTCGACATGGCGCATCGCCGGCAGTACCTCGATGTCGTGCAGGCGATCCGCAGCGGGCATCGCCCCGCCATCACCACCGACGACGGCCGCCGAGCGCTGCAGGTGGTGCTCGCCGTGTACGAGTCCGCCCGCACCGGTCGTCCCGTCGACCTCCACGAGTGAAAGAGGATGAGAGACATGGAAACGAAGAACGTCGCGATCGTCGGCATCGAGAACAGCCACGCCGAGGAGATCATCCGGTACCTCAACGTCGAGCGCCCGGACGACGTGCCGGTGCGTGTGGTGGCCCTCGTCGCGGGCGAGGACGCCCGCACGCGTGAGCTCGCGGAGCTCGGCGGCATCGAGCGGATCGTCGCCGAGTCGGGCGACCTGCTCGGCAGCATCGACGCGCTGATCGTCACCTCGCGCGACGGGGCGCTGCATCGCGCGCACGCCGTGCCGTTCCTCGAGGCGGGCACGCCGGTCTGGGTCGACAAGCCGCTCGCGGCCGGTGTCGCCGACGCGCAGGAGATCGTCGCGGCGGCCGAGCGCGGCGGCACGGTGCTCACCTCGTCGTCGGCGCTGCGCTGGGTGGCCGACACCGACGCGATCGCCGAGGGCCTCGGGGCGATCGGCGAACTGCAGGCGGTCACGGTGACGGGGCCGGCGGATGCGGGGAGCCCGTACAGCGGCATCTTCTTCTACGGCATCCACATCGCCGACGTGGCGCAGCGCCTGGTGCCGGGGGAGCCCGAGGACATCGACGTGCAGAGTCTTCCCGGAGGTGTCGTCGCGCGCTACCGCGTCGGCGGCGTGCTCGTCACGCTCGAGTTCATCCGGCCGGACGACGACGGCCAGGTGCCGTTCCGCGCGACGGCCGTGGGCGGGCACGGGGTGATCAGCCGCGACATCGTGCTCGGCGCCGACTATGTGCAGCCCGGCGTGGATGCGTTCGCCCGGATGCTCGCGACGGGGGAAGCCCCGATCCCCACGGCGCAGCTGCTCGCACCAATCGCGGTGCTGGAGACCGTCGCCCGCGCCACCGCGGCGATCGCCGTCTGACCCTCTGCAACGCGGTGCAGGAATCGCGCCGTCACGCGGCGTGATCGCTGCACCGCGCTACCCGCACGCACTGATTTATCCCAGGTAATCAAACAGAAACACAACCGTTACACCCTCTTCAACGAAGAAGCTATTGTAATGCAACCGTTTGCACGTTAGCGTGAGAAACGGTGGAACCACCCGTTCATCGGGCGCCTCTCGGGGCCCGTCGAGGAAGACCATGGAGGAACGAGAATGGCACGACGCACTGTGATCGCAGCGGCCGCTTCACTGGCCGCGGTGCTGGCCGTCACCGGCTGCAGTTCAGGCACCGGCAACGACGGAGGCGACGCCGAGAGCGGAGACCTCCGCGTGTGGCTCATGCAGGATTCCGTGTCCGAGGATGCGGTCGCGTGGCTCGAAGACGAGTTCGCCGCCCAGAACCCCGGCTCCACGCTGACGGTGGAGATGCAGCCCTGGGACGACATCGTCTCCCGGCTGCAGACCTCGCTCGCGAGCGAGTCCGAGACGCCCGACATCGTCGAGATCGGCAACACCAAGACCGCGACCTTCGCGAACGTGGGCGCGCTCGCCGACATCTCCGACCTGTACGACGAGGTCGACGGCGACGACCTGATCCCCAGCTTCGTCGACCAGGCGACGCTCGACGGCAAGACCTACGCCTACCCGCTCTACGCGGGCACCAGCGTCGTGTTCTACCGCACCGACCTGCTCGAGAAGGCGGGCATCGAGGCTCCGGAGACGCTCGACGACCTGGTCGCCGCAGCCGCCACGGTGCAGCAGGCGAACCCCGACGGCGTCGAGGGCTTCAAGGGCATCTACTTCCCCGTCGTCGACGTGCACGGCCTGGAGGGCTGGCTGTTCTCGCACGGCGCGAACTACGCCGAGGAGAAGGACGGCGCGTGGGTGAGCGGGCTCGACACCCCCGAGGCCAAGGCCGCACTCGAGCAGATGCAGACCATCTGGCAGAACTCGGCCCTCGGCGCGCTCGACGCGAAGGAGACCGCCGGCAACCCGTGGGTGCCGTACAACAACGGCGAGGTCGCCATGTTCTCCTACCGCGTCTTCGCGCAGGACAGCATCTCGCCCGAACTCGCCGACGTCACCGGAGTGATGGCGCTTCCCCCGGTCGAGGCCGGCGGCGAGAGCCACCAGTTCCTCGGCGGATCCAACGTCGGCATCGCGGCGAAGTCGTCGCAGCAGGCGCTGGCGAAGAAGGCCATGAAGCTCATCCTGAGCGAGGACTTCATGACCCAGCTCGCCGAGGACTCCGGCTGGGTGCCCGGCAACACGACGTTCGCGTCGGCCATCCCCGACGGCATCGTCGACGCCGAGCTGCAGCAGCAGATCGCCGAGACGAGCGCCCTCACGCCGGCGGCCCCGAACTGGGCGATCGTGGAGGGCAACAACATCCCGGTCGACCTGTACTCGGCGATCGCCAAGGGTGAGGACATCGACGACGTGGTCACGCGCATCGGCGCGAAGATCGAATCGACCCTCAACGGCGACTGATGATGGCCACTCCCGTGATCGATGTCGAGGCCGCCCCCGAGGCGGCCCCGCAGCAGCCCGCTCCCCGCACGCGCCCGCGTCGCGTGCGGGGAGCGCTGCTCCCGTACCTCCTGATCGCGCCGCTCCTCGCGGCCGTGCTGATCGCCCTCGGCTGGCCGCTGCTGCAGCAGTTCGTGATGTCGCTGCAGAAGTTCGGCCTGGCGCAGCAGTTCGGCCAGGAGCCCGAATGGGTGGGCCTGGCGAACTACGGCAGGATCCTGACCGACCCGAACATGTGGGTCGTCTTCTTCCGCTCCGTGCTCTTCTGCGCCGTGTGCGCCTCGCTGTCGATGGTGATCGGGATGCTGATCGCGCTGCTGCTGACGAAGGTGAGCAGCTGGGCGCGCATCGCCCTGCAGGTGACGCTGCTGCTCGTGTGGGCGACTCCGGCGCTGGTGACCATGGTCATCTGGCAGTGGCTGTTCGACGCCCGCTACGGCCTGGTGAACTGGATCCTCGCGCGTATCGGATTCCCCGACATGGCCGGGTTCCCGTGGACCTCCACCCCGATGGGTGTGTTCACGATCGCCGCGATCACCGTGATCTGGGGCAGTCTGCCGCTGATCGTGTTCATGATCTACTCCGCCCTCACCCAGGTTCCCACCGAGGTGCTCGAGGCGGCGGAGCTCGACGGCGCAGGTCCGTGGACGCGCTTCCGGCACGTCACGATGCCCCTCATCACCCCGGCGGTCATGATCGTCGGACTCCTGCAGATCGTCTGGGACCTGCGCGTGTTCACGCAGATCTACGTGCTGCAGCAGGCGGGCGTCTCGATCGAGGAGACCAACCTCCTCGGCACCTACATCTACCGGATCGGCATCGGGCAGGGCGAGTACGGCGACGCATCGGCACTCGCGACGATCGTGCTCATCCTCACGCTGCTGCTCACCTGGAAGTACATCGCGAAGATGTTCGCCCAGCAGAAGGAGGTCTCGGAATGAGCGTCCCGACCATGACCAGGACCACCGACATCCCCGCCGTCGTGCCGCCGCGCTCGCGCCGGACCATCGGCAGCCGCAACGACACCCGGCGGCGCACCTGGAACGGCGTCGCGGTGGCCGCGGCCCTGCTCCTCGTGTTCCCGATCTACTGGATGGTGAACACCGCGCTCTCCGAGAACGAGGAGCTGTTCTCGCGCACGCCGCGGTTCTTCCCGTTCCCGCTGAGCTTCGACAGCTTCGCCGGCATCCTCGCCGACAGCGGCTTCTGGTCGGCGCTGGGAATGAGCGCCGGCGTGACGGCGATCGTGGTCGTGGTCGCCGTGCTGTTCGGCTTCTTTGCGGCCATCGCGGTGAGCCGCTTCCGCTTCAAGGGCGGTGGACTCATCATCCTGCTCGTGCTCATCGTGCAGATGATCCCGACCGAGGCGCTGTTCATCTCGCAGTTCCGCATGCTCGACGGCTGGCACCTGCTCAACACGGTCGGCGGCCTGTCCCTCCTCTACATCGGCACGGTCGTCCCGTTCACGGTGTGGCTGCTGCGCGGGTTCATCCACGGCATCCCCGCCGAGCTCGAAGAGGCGGCGATGGTCGACGGATGCAGCCGGTTCGGGGCGTTCATGCGGGTCACGCTCCCGCTGCTCGGACCGGGCATCGTGACGGCATCCGTCTTCGCGTTCCTGCAGGCCTGGAACGAGTACACCCTGGCACTCGTCGTGATGACGAAGCCGGGCAACGCCACCCTGCCGCTGTGGCTGCAGACCTTCAGCAGCGAGCTGTCGGCCACCGACTGGGCCGGCATCATGGCGGGCGCCACCCTGATCTCGGTGCCGGTGGTCATCCTGTTCCTCTTCGTCCAGGGTCGCCTGGGCGCCGGCATGATGGCCGGTGCCGTGAAGGGCTGATGCCTCAGACGCCGAAGAGCGCCGGTCCCTCGGGATCGGCGCTCTTCGTGTGCGAGGCCGTGCGGCGTGGATCAGCGGGCGCGGTCGGTGAGCATCCCGAGCACGGCGGGGTCGGCGGCGAGATCGGGCGCGAGCAGGTCGAGCAGGGCGCGTTGCGGATCCGCATCCGTCGCGCGCGCGGCCAGCTCGTCTGCGGCGACGTCGTCGAGGGGCCGTCCCGCCTCGACCTCGGAGATCACGAACCGCGTCCAGGCCGCGATCGCGGCGAGGCCGGCTTCCCCGGTCTCGCCGTCGGCGCGGGCGCGGCGCACCGGCTCGACGATGCGGGCGCGCAGCTTGAGACTCCCATCGGTCGCGATCTGACGCAGGCGATGGACGATCGCGGGGTTCGCGAACCTTTCGAGCAGGACGGCCCGGTAGGCGGGAAGGTCGAGGTCGACGCCGGCGCGGTGGGCGGCGGCGTCGAGACGATGCGCGGCGAGATCCCACAGGTCATGCACGAGTGTGGCGCACTCCGGGTCGGCGATGGCCTCGGCGACGGTCTCGAGTCCGCGCAGGATGCCGTCGGAGGCGAGGAGGGAGTGCGCGCCGTTGAGCATCCAGAGCTTGCGCTGCTCGAACGGTTCGATGTCGTTCACGATCGAGGCCCCGGCATCCTCCCAGCGCGGGCGATCGGCGCGGATGCGTCCGCTCAGGATCCAGCTGTGGAACGGCTCGGTCACCACCAGAGCCTCGTCGCGGATGCCTTCGCGCGCCGCGACCGCATCGATGTCGTCTGCCGTGGTGCGCGGGGTGATGCGGTCGACCGAGGTGCTGACCACGTCGACCTGCGCGTCGATCCAGGCGCCGAGGGTGGGGGAGGTGAGCGAGGCGAGGTCGCCGAGCACGGCCCGGAGCACCGACCCGTTGTCGTCGAGGTTGTCGCACGGGATCAGGGTGATCGTGCCTTCCGGGAGGGCGCGGCGTCGGGCGTCGAGCGCCCAGAGCAGGCGAGCGGGCATCGTGCGCAGGATGCCGTTCTCGATCGTGCCCGGTGCGTCGTCACGGTGGGAGGGAGCGCGATGGGAGGGAGCGTGTTCGGAGAGAGCTCGGTCGGAGAGGGCGCCGGCGAGGGAGCAGATGTCGGCGACGATGTCGGGGTCGGTGACGTCGAGGCGCCCGTCCGCTCCGCGTCGATAGCCCTTCTCGGTCACCGTGAGCGTGACGACCGTGACCTCGGGCCGGGCGAGATAGTCACGCAGCTTCCCGGTGTCGCCGCCGTCGTGTGCGGCCACGATGCTCTCGACGGTCTCGAGGTGGTCGCCGTCCGGGCCGCGCGTGAGCAGGGTGTACACGTCGTCCTGGCGTGCGAGGGTCGTCGCGGCGTCGGGTGAGCGGCCCGTGAAGGCGGCGATGCCCCACTCCTGGTCGGGATCGGCGTGGGCGGTGTACCAGGCCTGGTGGGCGCGGTGGAAGGCGCCGAGCCCGAGGTGCACGATGCGGACGGGGGCGCGCGGTAGGGTGCGGCGCGGGCTGGGGGGCACGGGAATCCTCGGGTCGATCGTCGAACCCGGGGTCGGGCCTGATTTCAACCTATGGCGCGCGACGCGATCTTGCAAGCGGTTGCAGAATGCGAGTTGATGCGACCGCCGTGGAGGCCCGCTCCCGCACGACCGGCTGCAGCAGCATCCGCACCGGGGTGCGGTCCCCGCCCCGGCCCAGCTGCCGCAGCAGCGTGGCCGCGGCGAGGCGTCCGACCTCGCGCTTCGGCGGCGAGACGGCCGTGAGGGGGAGCGGGGCGTCCGCGGCCTCCTCGTCGTCGAAGGCGACGAGTGCGAGGTCGTCGGGAATCGAGAGTCCCATCCTCCTCAGGTGAGGGCGGAGCGCCGTCGCTTCACGATCGCCGAGGCAGACGACGCCGTCGAGTCCCGCTGCGAGCGCGCGGTGCGCGTAGTCCGCGAGGGCCGCCTCGTCCCACGACTCCCGACGCACCACCGTGGCAGGGAGGTCGGCGAGGGTGAGGTCTTCGATCGCGCGATGGTAGCCGCGCACCGCGGCGTCGGCTGTCGCGGTGTCCCGTCGTCCGAGGAATCCGATGCGCCGACGGCCCTGTCGCGCCAGGTGCCGCACGGCCGCGTACCCGCCGGCGACGACATCGGTGCACACTGCCGAGAGCCCATCGTCCGGTGGGGAATCCGCCGGCATCCGCTCCATCAGTACCACCGGGATCGGCAGGGCGCGCAACAGGTCGAGCCGTGCGGAGGGGTCGGTCCGGTGCAGCGTGGGCGTGATCAGCAGACCGTCGCATCCGGCGGCCAGGATCTCCCGGATGCGGCGGATCTCGAGGGCGTCGTCGTACTCGCTCGACCCGATGCGCAGGGTCGCGCCCGCGGCCTGCACCACGTCCGTGATCCCGTCGACGACCGCGGGGAAGTAGTAGCTGCGCGACGGGACGATCACGCCGATCAGGGGAGTCTTCCCGGTCCAGCGCGCCGAGACGTAGGTGCCGGATCCTTGGCGGCGGACCACCACTCCGTCGTCGACGAGCATCCCCACCGCTCGCCGCACGGTGTTGATGCCGACCGCGTGCGTCGCCGCCAGGGTCGCCTCCGGAGGCAGGCGTTCGCCGCGGGACCACTCGCCGGCGGCGATGCGGTCGCGGAGCTGCTGCGCCAGACTCACGAACAGCGGCTGGGTGTTCGGAAAAGCTCCCATGTCGCCCTCCTCGGCCCCTGGACGCCCGTGAGACTCTGCAGTGCAACCGTATTCATTCGGGCCCGGTTCGGCAAGGTGTCTGGCTCTCGCGGCGCGTGTTGCGGGGAATCGCGCTTCCCTCGGCCGCATCCGCGTGAAAGGGCCGACGCACGTGCGATCGGCCGAGCGGAGTGCAGGGCCGACGCCGCCGCGGCCCCGATTCCTTCCTCCAGTCATTCCCTTTCGCGGACGATCCGTTGACCGCCGGATGCCCGCGCGACACGGTGGCAGTCACGACGACTCCGCACTCGGCGGAGCGGAAGGAGACACCGATGAGACGCACACGCTGGCTGTCGGCGCTGGTCGCCGCGAGCCTTCTCGCCGGAGGGGTGGTCGCCGCCGGCGGCGCCGCCTCTGCGGAGACCGTCACGACCGAGCTCACGATCACCTCCCCCGTCGACGGCGGCACCGTCAGCGGATCGACGCTCACGGTCGAGGGGACGTTCGCGAACACCTCTGAGCTCGTGCTCGTCGTGGGCGCCCAGGAGCTGATCCCGATCCCGGTGACCGGCACCGCCGGCACGTGGACCGTCGACCTCGACATCGCCGACCGCGACGGCCGGCTCGACCTCGCAGTGCGCGCCCGTGACCTCACCACCCTCTACACGACCTGGTCGGACTTCCTCGCGGTCGAGGTCGACAACCCCGCCGCATCCCGCCCCGTCGTCACGGTCGTCTCGCCGACCGAGGGTGCGTATGCCGGCTCCTCCCTCGACGTCGTCGTCGACGTGGCCTCCGACCGCGCACTCTCCGCCGTCGAGGTGCGGGTGAACGGCGGCGCCTGGCTGGCTGCCGCGGCGCAGGGAAACTGCGAGTACACAGCATCCTTCCCCGTCTCGGGCGCGGAGTTCGCGAGCATCGAGGCCCGCGCGACCGACGTGTCGGGGCACACGTCCGAGGCGCCGACCACGTACGTCGCGCTGGGCGGAGCCACCGCCGAGACCCCCGTGATCTACGACCAGGACCGCGCGATGTGGATCTGGGAGCGCGCCTCCTACGAGGCCGTGTTCGATGAGGATGCCCGTGACCGCCTCGGCGCGGTGATGGACGACACCACCACCTTCGGCTCCGACCCCATCCGCACGATCTACCTCGGCGTCGACCGCCAGGCCACGACCGACATGCTGCGCGACTCGCGGGACGAGGTCGCGGCGTTCGTGGAGTGGGCCCGCGCCCGCGGCTATCACGTGCAGGCCACCGTCGCCGGAGGGACGCGTCCGCCGTACCTGGGCGCGCTGGAGCAGTTCGAGCACTTCGCGATCGACGAGTTCGAGAAGGTCCTCGACTACAACCTCGCCGTGCCGGAGTCCGCCCGCTTCGACGGCATCAACGTCGACATCGAGCCGTACATCCTCAGCGACTGGAAGCTGCCCGGCAACGGCGGACTCCCGAACCGCTGGCTCGAGATCCTCGACACCCTCATCGATCGCCGCGACGCATCCGGGCTCCCGGTGCTGGTCGGCCCCGCGATCCCGCGGTGGTTGGACTCCTCGGCCTGCTGCACCTCGATCACCTGGAACGGGCAGACCAAGGCGCTCAGCGACCACATCCAGGACATGACCGACTACATCGCGATCATGGACTACCGCGACACGGCCGACGGCAGCGCGGGCATCATCGCCCAGGCGCAGCACGAGATCGACTACGCGAACCAGATCGGCAAGCCGAACTCGGTCGTGGTCGGCATCGAGACCAAGGACCTCTCCGGCACGGGAGACCCCGAGACGGTGACGTTCTGGGAGGAGGGGCGCACCTACCTCGAGGGCGAGCTCGACAAGACGTATGCCGCGTTCCAGGACGATGCCTCGTTCGGAGGCATCGCCATGCACCACTACGACGACCTGCTGATGCTGCCGTCGGCGTGGGACGACACTCCGCCCGTGTGCTACCCGGTTCCGGGTGCGGGACCCGGAGGGCCGGCCCTGCCGTAGGTTCCTGTCGTTGCGGGGCAGTCCCTTCGGGGGCTGCCCCGCTTCGGGCTGTCGTGCTTCGGCTGCCCCGCTTCGGGCTGTCGTGCTTCGGCTGCTGCCCCGCTTCGGGCGGAGTTCTCGCCGTCGGGCGGATGGATTCGCCCAGAATCTCCGCTCGAAGCTGAGTTCTCCTCCCGAGGCCGTGGCCCGCCGGGGCGTCGACGACGGCCTGTGATCCACGAAGACCGGTTCAGCTCTTCGTGAGGTCCTGCGCGAACATCACGAGGATGCCGCTCGGGCCGCGGAGATACGTGAGCTTGTAGACATCCTGGTAGTTCGCGACGCCGCGCAGCGGGTGGTAGCCGTGGCGGGCGGCGATCGCGAGCGACTCGTCGATGTCGTCGACCGAGAAGGCGATGCGGTGCATGCCGATCTCGTTCGGAAGGGTCGGCTCCGTCTCGATCGCGTCCGGGTGGATGTACTCGAACAGCTCGATCTGGCCGCGCCCATCGGGTGTCTGCAGCACGGCGATCTTGGCGTGGTTGCCGTCGAGCCCGACCGCGGTCGACGCCCACTCGCCGCTGACCTCGTCGCGACCGAGCACCGTGAGGCCGATGTCGGTGAAGAAGGAGATGGTCGCCTCGAGGTCGCGCACGGCGATCCCGACGTTCTCGAGTGTGATGGGCATGGGAGGGATGCTACTCGCGCGCGCCCGCCGTGTCCCCGGGCTTCCCGCACAACTTCGGATCCTGGAACCGGCGCGCCGCCGTATGCCCTTCGTGATCGGCGTGTCGCTCGCGATCTCCGAAGTTGTGCGTGCGGGGTCGGACGGGCGGGGGAGTCGGGATGGCGCGGAGATGACGGGAGCGGGACGGGGAGTCGGGGCTAGTACCCGAGCTTCTCGGCGCAGGCGACGCAGTACTCGGCGAACGGGCGCGCCTGGAGCCGGCCCGCGGGGATCGGCCGGCCGCAGTTGGCGCAGACGCCGTAGGTGCCGGCATCCACTCGGGCCAGCGCGTCGTCGACCTGGCGGAGCTCGGATGCCGCGGCCTCGGCGAGCCCGGTCAGCCGTGACCACTCCGACGACAGCGTGACGCCCTCGGGGTCGTGCTCGTCGTCGTCGTTCGAGCTCTCGCGATCATGGGTGAGCTCGTCGAGGGTCGCGGCCGTCGCCTGCACCCGCGCCTCGGCCTGAGCGCGCAGTGCGAGCAGACGTTCCCGGGCGGTCATGCCCTCACTCTAGGCACGCCCACGGACACCCGGGTCGAGGTCGGCGGGTGTCGGTTGGCGCCCGGGCCTCCGGCGGAGAACTCCCCGTCGGGCGGCGCTTTCAGCCCAGTTCGTCCTCCCGACACGGAGAACTCCGCCCGACGCAGACTGCCCGTCGACCGACACTCCTCGCCGACACCGGGCGCTCTCAGGACGAGTGCCGTGCCGTCGGCACCGAATCAGTCGTCGTCGGAACGGCCACGGCCTTCATGCCGGGGTGGTCGCGCTCGAGCGCCGCGCCTTCCATGTCGACGTTGGGCAGGATGCGGTCGAGCCAGCGCGGCAGCCACCAGGCCGAGCGGCCGAGGAGGTGCATGAGCGCGGGCATCAGCAGCATCCGCACCACGAACGCGTCGAGCAGCACACCGAACGCCAGTCCGAACCCGATCGAGCGGATGATGGTCGACTCCGAGAAGATGAACCCGCCGAACACCGACACCATGATGAGGGCGGCCGCGGTCACGACCGAGCGCCCGGCACGGAAGCCCTGCGCCACGGCATCGCGCGCCGAGGCTCCGTGCACGTACGCCTCGCGCATGCCGGAGGCGAGGAACAGCTGATAGTCCATCGCGAGCCCGAACAGGATGCCGACGAGGATCACCGGCAGGAAGCTCAGGATCGGCCCGGTGCTGTGCAGCCCGATGACCTCGGCGCCCCAGCCGAACTGGAACACCGCCACGATCAGCCCGTACGTCGCGAACAGCGACAGCACGAAGCCACCGGTGGCGATGAGCGGCACGAGCAGCGAGCGGAACACCACGATCATGATCAGCAGCGAGAGCCCGACCACGACCACGAGGTACAGCGGCAGGACTGCGGCCAGCGCCTCGGAGATGTCGATGTTGATCGCGGCCTGACCGGCGACGCCGAGAGTGATCCCGTCGCCGACCGCCGGCATCGACCGTAGGTCCTGCACGAGCTTCTCGGTGGAGGCGCTGTTCGGCCCTTCCTTCGGCAAGACCTGGAACGCGAGGAGGGTGTTGTCGTCGGATGCCGCGATCGGCGCGACGGCCACCACGTCGTCCTGGTCGGCGATGGCCTGCGCGATCGTGACCTGGGTGGAGAGCAGGTCGTCGTCGGTGACCGCGTCGTCGAGGGTGGCGGTGACCAGCAGCGGGCCGTTGGCCCCTTCGCCGAACTGCTCGTCGACGGTCTGGAACGCGCGGTAGCTGGTCGAGTCGCTCGGCTCGCTCGATCCGTCGGGCAGGCCTAGTCGCATCGACATGGCGGGGATCGCGATGATCAGCAGCGCGACCACGCTCACGAGCGTCGTGACGACGGCGCGCAGGGTCGACATCCGCTTCACGGGCTTGCCGGCCGCGTGCTCCTGACCGACCGTGGCGCGAGCGCGACGGCTGAGCAGACGGTCGCCGACGAGGCCGAGGATGGCGGGGGCGAGGGTGATCGCGACGAGCACGGCCACCGCGACGCACACGGCGCCGACCGTGCCCATGAGGCCGAGGAACGGCACGCCGGTCACGTTGAGCGCGAGCAGTGCGACGATCACGGTGGTCCCCGCGAACACCACGGCGGTGCCGGAGGTGCCCGTGGCGAGGCCGATCGATTCGCGCACCGGGACACCGGCGAGCAGCTGCTTGCGGTGCCGGTTGACGATGAAGAGGGAGTAGTCGATGCCGACCGCGAGGCCGAGCATCACACCCAGCACCGGGGTCACCGAGGCCATGTCCACCACGCCGGAGAAGGCGAGGGATGCCGTCACGCCGACACCGACGCCGACGATGGCGGTGACGATGGGGAGTGCGGCGGCGATGAGCGAGCCGAGCATCACGATGAGGACGATCGCGGCGAACACAAGGCCGACCGCTTCGCCGACGCCGAAGATCTCGGGCACGCCCTGCGCGATGTCGGTGCCGAAGTCCACCTCGGTCCCCTCGACCGGAGCGGAGGCGAAGTGATCGATCGTGCCCTGCTTGACCTCTTCCGAGAGCTCCAGGCGCGGGTCGACGAACGAGACGTTGACGATGGCGGTCGAGCCGTCTTCGGACACCACGCCGATGCCGTCGACCAGGTCGAGCAGGGTCGAGCCCAGCTCCGCCTGGTCGGCGTTCTCCTGCAGGGTGATGCGGGACTGATCGAGCTTCGCGTTCTGGGCTTCGAGTTCGGCGGCCTGGGCGTTCAGCGCCGCGACCTGGGCGTCGAGGGCGGCGAGCTGCTCGGGACCGGCGCCGGCCTGCTCCGCCTGGGTGCGGGCGGCCGCGAGCTGCGTGAGGCCGGCTTCGATCTGGGCTCTGCCCTCGTCGATCTGCGTCTGAGCGGCATCCAGCTGGGTGCGGCCGTCGGCGATCTGCTTCTCGCCGTCGGCCAGCTCCTGGGCCCGATCTGCCTGCTGCTGCTGTGCGTCGAACGGATCGATCACGGACGCGACTCCGTCGAGATCCTCCGCGCCGGCAGCGAGGTCCGAGATCTCCCGCTTCTGCTCGTCGGTGAACGCCGAACCGTCGGTGGTCCGGTAGACGACCGTTCCGGTGCCGCCGGCGGAATCCGGGAGCTTCTCGGCGAGCTCGTCGGTCACCTCGCCCGAGGCGGTGCCGGGGATGTCGAAGCTGTTGCTCAGCGTGCCGCCGAGGGTGAGGAAGGCGCCGACGCCGAGACCGAGGATCAGGATCCACGACACGATCACCGTCCACGCCTTGCGCGCAGCGAACGAACCCAGACGGTACAGCAGTGATGCCACAGTGGTCTCCTTCGGACTCGAAGATCATACGGCACGTCTCGTCTAGCGATCTGTGGCTATCCTGAACGCATGGTGAACGAGCATCGGAGCGGGCCCGTGCGTAGCACTGCGGCGCGCGAAGCGATCCTCGATGCGACATCGCGGCTTTTCCACGCGCAGGGGTACGACCGGCTCACGATCGAGGGCATCGCCAAGGAAGCCGGCGTCGGAAAGCAGACGATCTACCGCTGGTGGCCCTCGCGCGGTGCACTGATCGCCGATTGCCTCGTGGATGGCCGTCTCATCCCTGTGGACTTCGTGGTGCCCGACACCGGTGACCTGCTCGCCGACGTCGAGAGCTGGCTGCGTTCGGTGCTGTCGATCCTGGAGGCGCCCCAGGGTGATGCGCTGCTGCGGTCGCTCGTCGCCGCAGCCGCCGATGACGCCGACGTGGGTGTGCATCTCAGTGAGAGTCTCGGAGTCGAGCAGCATCTGTCGGAGCGCCTGCGCGGCGGCATCCGAGACGGGCAGCTGTCGGCCGATGCGCCGGTCGCTCAGATCGGCCGGGCCATCCTCGGCGCGATCATCGTGGAATCCCTCGGCCGCGAAGCCCGGGACTCCGCGGCGGTCGTCGAGCTGGTCGGGTACCTCCTCCGCCGCTGAGTGCCGGCGGATGGTACATGGGAGTGCGGTCACGTCAGGTGGCCTCGTTCGCCGGTCCGCGCTTCCCGACCGGACCGGTGCCCGAACGCGAACGCACCGGCATCGGGATTGCGCCGCGGCCGGGCGTGCCGGGTCGCCATCGCATCGACCGCCTCGTCCACTCGATCGCGGCGGGAGGCCAAGACGAGTGCGGTGCCGGCGCCGGCCTCCTCGACGATCGATCGTCGGCTGTCCTGGATGCGGCTCATGACGCCCCGGGCGAAGCCTCGCAGGAAGCCGCTGCGCGCGCGCCGCTTCTCGGATTCCGTGTGCCGTCCGTAGATCTCGCGGTGCACGGACCACCACTTTCGCATCGCGACCATCGCCTGCACCTCGAGGCTCGCCGTGAGGGTGCGCACCTGCGCGACGTCGGAGGCATGCCCGACCAGGAGGAGGGCCGCGCCGGGGGAGACGTCGATGCCCAGCGGCCGCACGGTGCCCAGCGCCTGCGCGACTCCCGAGCCGATCTCCTGCAGATCCCGGGCGTACACGCCGCTGAACAGCATCCGCTCGTGAACGATCTGCTCCTGAGCCTTCCCGAGTCGACCGCGACGCTCGTCGATACGGGCCTGATCTATGCCGTACTTCACGATCAGCCGCTCGGCGTGCTCGGTCAGAGCCTCCGCCTCTTCCGGCGTCGTGCTCTCGGCCTTCGCCAGTAGTTTCGTGATCAGATCGAGCTTCGCCTCGGTCATGGCATCCCCCTTGGTGGTGTGATGCTTCGTATCCTCCGCGGGGGCACCCGCATTGGGAGGGGTGATCGCGACGAGTGGGGAGAAGGCTGTTCTCGGATGACCTGTGGAGGATTGCTCCGCGGTTTCGGCGACTCGTCCGAGCGGATGCCGTGACTACTCGAGCCACTCCGTGACGAAGCGGTCGTTCGCGTGGATGTGGGTCGCCTCGTACGTGCCGCCATCGAGCACCTCGAAACGGTGGGAGACGAGTGCGGGGACGACGAGTATCTGACCGCCGACGCCGACGACCTGCTCGTCGCCGACCGTGAACAGCGCGCGGCCCTGGTGGATGACGAACGTCTCGGCATACGGATGCCGATGCAGTCGCGGTCCTCGACCGGGAGTCGTGATGAACTCGCGCATGATGCTCACGGGCGAGCCGAGCAGGTATCCCTCGATGTCCTCATCGCGGGCCACGTCTCTGGGCTGGATGGTCATGGCGCCTCCGTTCCCGCCCGAGGGTACGCGCGCGGTGCGACGGCGTCGAGAGTCAGGACTGTTCCCGCGGAGAAAAGCGCCTGCCGCGGCCTTCTCGGCGCGAAGAGGCCGCGGGAACTGTATTCTGCCGACGGAAGCGACGCGCGCTCGCCCCGTGCGACTACAGCCGCGCCGTCCTCGGCCAACTACGCCCGCTGCGGCCTTCTCGGCGCAGCGAGGCCGCGGGAACTGCTTTCTGCCGACGCAAGCGACGCGCCCCGGAGGCGCCAGCGGCCCGGAGCCGCGGCGCTCAGCCCAGGATGAGCGTGATCACGGTCGCGCCGCCACCGCCGAGGATGAGCGCGATGATGACGGTCCAGGCGACGATGCGGATGCGCCGGTTGCGCTTCTCGCCGAGGTCGCCGTAGTCCTCTTCGTTCGGGTTCTGCCGGCTCACGTCGCTCATGCGCTGACCTCCGTGACCGTCGGACCGAAGTACGAGGGGAGCGTGGCCTGCGAGCGCTCGCGCAGTTCGGCGATCGACACGGTGAAGACGTCCTGCACCTCGAGCTTCGCGCCCTCGGTGTCGGTCACGCCGATGCGCATCACCGGGTAGTCGCGTCCCTCGCACAGGCCGCGGAACTTCACGTCGTCCTCACGCGGCACGGTCACGATCACGCGGCCGGTCGACTCGGAGAACAGGGCGGATGCGGCATCCACGCCGTTGCTCTCGATGATCTCGTTCAGCCAGACGCGGGCGCCGACACCGAAGCGCATGACACCCTCGGCGAGAGCCTGCGCGAGGCCGCCTTCCGAGACGTCGTGCGCCGACGAGATGAGCCATTCGTCACGGGCGGCCGAGAGCAGACCCGCGAGGCGCTTCTCGCCGGCGAGGTCGACCTTGGGCGGCAGTCCACCGAGGTGGTCGTGCACGACGTCGGCCCAGGCCGAACCCGAGAGCTCGGTCGAGGTGGTGCCGAGCAGGTAGATGTTCTGACCCTCGTCCTGCCATCCGGAGGGGATGCGGCGCGAGACGTCGTCGATGATGCCGAGCACGCCCACGAGCGGTGTCGGGTGGATCGGCACGTCGCCG
This sequence comes from Microbacterium sp. GQ128, assembly GCF_059758615.1. Lineage (NCBI taxonomy): Bacteria > Bacillati > Actinomycetota > Actinomycetes > Micrococcales > Microbacteriaceae > Microbacterium > Microbacterium sp. GQ128. The sequence continues at coordinate 53,560 of NZ_JCAXDY010000002.1, read as the reverse complement.
GTCTGGTTGTAGAACGAGACGTTGCCGCCGGTGACCGGGGTGCCGAGTTCGTAGCAGCCGTCGGCCAGGCCGTCGACCGTCTGGCCGAACTGCCACATGACCTCGGGGTTCTCGGGAGAGCCGAAGTTCAGGCAGTCGGTGATGGCGGTCGGCACGGCACCGGTGACGGCGACGTTGCGGTACGCCTCGGCCAGGGCGAGCTGCGCACCCGCGTACGGGTCGAGCTGGCAGTACCGGCCGTTGGCGTCGGTCGAGATCGCGAAGCCGAGACCCGACTCCTCGTCGACGCGGATCATGCCGGCGTCGTCGGGGAAGCTCAGGGCCGTGTTGCCGAGCACGTAGTAGTCGTACTGGTTGGTGATCCAACTCGTGTCGGCCAGGTTCGGGGAGGCGACGAGCGCGAGGAACTGCTCGCGCAGCGTCTCCGGGTCGTTCGCGCGGGGCAGGTTCTCGGCGGCATCCGCCTGCAGGGCGTCGATCCACGTCGGGTACGCGACCGGACGGTCGTAGACCGGGCCGTCGACCGCGACGGTCGAGGGGTCGACGTCGACGATGCGCTCGCCCTGCCAGTCGATGAGGAGGCGTCCGTCGCCGGTGACCTCGCCGAGCACGGAGGTCTCGACCTCCCACTTGTTCACGACGGCCATGAACGCGTCGAGCTTCTCGGGGGCGACGATCGCCATCATGCGCTCCTGCGACTCCGACATGAGGATCTCCTCAGCCGTGAGCGTGGGGTCGCGCAGCAGCACGTTGTCGAGCGAGACCTTCATGCCGCTGTTGCCGTTGGCCGCGAGCTCGCTGGTCGCGCAGGAGATGCCGGCGGCGCCCAGGTCCTGGATCGCCTCGACGAGCTCGCCACGGTAGAGCTCGAGGCAGCACTCGATGAGCACCTTCTCGGCGAACGGGTCGCCCACCTGCACGGCGGGGCGCTTGGTCGGGCCGGTCGAGTCGAAGGAGTCGGAGGCCAGGATGCTGGCGCCGCCGATGCCGTCGCCACCCGTGCGGGCACCGAACAGGACGACCTTGTTGCCGACGCCGGTCGCGTTGGCGAGCTTGAGGTCTTCATGGCGCAGCACGCCCACCGCGAGCGCGTTCACGAGCGGGTTTGCCTGGTAGACGGAGTCGAAGACCGTCTCGCCGCCGATGTTCGGCAGACCCAGGCAGTTGCCGTAGAAGCTGATGCCGCTGGTCACGCCGTGCACGACGCGGGCGGTGTCGGGGTGGTCGACCGCACCGAAGCGCAGGGCGTCCATGACCGCGACCGGGCGGGCGCCCATCGAGATGATGTCGCGGACGATGCCGCCGACGCCGGTCGCCGCACCCTGGAAGGGCTCGATGAACGACGGGTGGTTGTGCGACTCGGCCTTGAAGGTGACGGCCCAGCCCTCGCCGACGTCGACGACGCCCGCGTTCTGGCCCATGCCCACCATGAGGCGTTCCTTCATCTCGTCGGAGACCTTCTGGCCGAAGCGGCGCAGGTAGTTCTTCGACGACTTGTACGAGCAGTGCTCCGACCACATGACGGAGTACATCGCCAGCTCGCCCGACGTGGGGCGGCGGCCGAGGATCTCCTTGATGCGCTCGTACTCGTCGGGCTTGAGTCCGAGGGCCGCGTACGGCTGCTCCTTCTCGGGCGTCGCGATCGCGTTCTCGACGGAGTCGGGGACGTGCTGGGGGGAAGGTGCAGGGGCGGTGGTCACGCGCACTCCAAAGGACGGGGCCGGCGGGGCATGCTCAGTCTACCGGCGCGGGTGGGGCGGCTCTCCCGCGAATGCGGGAGGTCAGATGCGGTCGGCGCGGATGGCGTCGAGGATCTGTGCGGATGTCTCGTCCTGGCGCTGCGGTGGGTGCGACAAGGCGCCCTTCTTCGTGGGGAGAGTGACCCTTCCGGTGCGCACGAGTCGCGACCACGCGGTGTCACGATCGCTCTCGGAGAGGGCGGAAGCGATGTCTCTCCTCGTGTGAAGCACGCGATGGACTCGCACGGCGTCCGGATCATCGGTGTAGATGACGAGATACGGATGGTTTCGAAGAGGGAAGGCGCGGATGTCGGGAATCTCGGTCACCAGCTCGAAGCGCGCCGATCCCAACGAGGGAAACGCGGCGAGCCGACTCATCGCATGCTGGAGGTCGTCGATGAACGCGATCGCGACCGGCGGCCCTGCTTCGTTGAGGTAGCGGGTGACCGCGCCGTCGATGTCCTCATCCGCCCGCCTGCTGGTGACGACCCGCCCCGCAGTCACGCGTCGGCGGCGTCTGCGTGGACGCGGTCTCGGAGGCGATCGAAGTACGCCTGGTCCACTTCGGAACCCGGCCCCGACGTCATCCCGTCGACGACCAGGGATCGCAGCTGCTCGCGGGCCTGCTCATGGCGGATCAACTCGCGCATGAACTCGCTGATGTTGCTGTAGCCGCGCTCGACCACCTGCGTTTCGACGAAGTCCTTCAGAGCGTCCGGAAGAGAGATGTTCATCGTGGCCATGCCTCCACGCTAATGCCAATGGCAAAGTTTGTCATCGTCCCAGTGGACCTCACCGCGGGCAGCGATTCCGTCCCGCGGAGGCGCATTTGCAGAGAATGAGGAAAGGTCGCAGGAACTCCTGGATCAGGAGGACAAGTCCTCCCTGCCTGCCGCCGCGAACCGCCCCGCCAACATCCCCGCGGCCTCGCGCAGCGGCGCAGGGCCCACCACCGTGAACGGCGCATCGAACCGCGCGACCGCGGCGAGCACGCCGACCCACGACCAGGAGCCGATCGTGATCCGGCACGAACCGTCGGCGAGCTCCTCCAGCTCGCCGTCGCCGACCCAGGGCGCGACCTCGTGCGCCGGGAGTTCGACCACGACCTCGCCCGCGCACGGCCAGCGGTCCTCGGCCGCCGACCCCTTCGCCCGTGCGGCGAGATAGGTCTCGGCGTCCGCCGCCGGCAGCGGGCGTGGGGTGAACGTCGGTCCCGTGGGGATGCGCGGCTGCATCCGATCCAGCCGGAACGTGCGCCAGTCCGCGGCATCCAGGTCCCACGCGAGCAGGTACCAGCGGCCTTCGCGGGCGACCACCGCGTGCGGCTCGGTGCGTCGGGCCGGGCGATCGCGGTCGGAGCCGTAGTCGAAGCGCAGCACCTGCCGGTCGCGCACGGCCGCGCTCGCCGCTTCGAGCACCGCCGGATCGACGCGCACATCGGCAGCGGCACCCGAGAAGCGGATGCCGTCGACACGGTGCCGCAGCCGCGAGGGCATGACCTGCCGCACGGTGGCGAGTGCCCGCGCCGCGCCCTCCTCGATGTCGATGCCGCTGGAGGGGACGGTCTGCAGCGCCACCGCGATCGCCACCGCCTGGTCGTCGTCGAACAGCAGCGGCGGCAGCTCGGATCCGGCCGCGAGACGGTAGCCGCCGTCGGGGCCCTTGATCGCGCCGATTCGGTAGCCGAGCTCGCGCAGCCGATCGACGTCGCGGCGCACCGTGCGCGGGCTGACCTCCAAGCGTTCGGCGAGCACGTGGCCCGGCCAGTCGCGCGGTGTCTGCAGCAGCGACAGCAGCGCGAGCATGCGCGACGAGCTTCCGGTCATGGGATTCAGTCTGCCCGAGGTAGAGGACAGAAACCGACCGCTACCCCTGTGATCGTTGCACTCAGGCGATTCCGAACGGCGGGCCGTATGAGAAGGAGAGACCGATGACCATCACCACCACGACCCACCTGAACTTCCGCGGCACGGCTCGGCAGGCGCTCGAGTTCTACCGGTCCGTCTTCGGCGGCGAGGTCACCGCCGCGACCTACGGGCAGTTCGGAATGCCGGAAGGGGTGCCCGGCTTCGACAAGATCGTGTTCGGGCAGCTCGAGTCGGACGGCCTCCGCCTGATGGCGTACGACATCCCCGGACTGGACGACCCCGACCCGACGGCGACCGCCGGCACCACACGCCGGGAGAACGGCGCGACGATCACCGACCGGACGTTCTTCCAGTCGCTGCGGGCGGACTCGCTCGACGAGATCCGCGGCTACTGGGACGGTCTGGCCGACGGTGCGACGGTCATCGAGCCGCTCGCGGCCTCGGCGTGGTCGGCCGGGTTCGGGATGCTCACCGACCGTTTCGGCGTGACCTGGGTGCTCGACGTGCAGGCCGGCTGACCCCGCTGCCGAACCACCCCCTTCCGTTCGACCCGGCCCCTTGTGTGCGCACGCAAGGGGCCGGGTCGGACGCAGAGGGCCGGGACGGCATCACGCACGCGGCCGTGCGAAGACCGTCACGCGGGAGGCCACTGCGGATGCCGCGCCACCGCCACCCGCGCGGCCAGATCCGCGCGGACGGGCGACCCGGCACCGCCGAGCCCGACCGCCTCGGCCCACCCGAGCGCGAGCAGGGCATGCCCCGCCGCGTTCGGGTGGAACGCGTCGTCGAGCAGGCCCCACGGCATGCCCTCGTTGCCCGGACCGGTCCCCGCCGAGAACTCCGCGAACGCGGCGTACTGATCCACGACCACCACGCCGTCCCGCGCGGCCACATCGCGGATCGCCTGGGCGAACTCGCCGATACGGGCGCGGTCGGGGGCGTGCAGCAGGTCGACGGTCGGCGGTGTCTGCAGCACCGGCACCGCACCGCCCGCCCGCACCCGCCGCACGAACTCCGCTATCGAGTCCGCGAACGCCGACATCTCGATCACGGGGTCGAGCCACTCCGTCGTGCAGTCGTTCGTGCCGATCATGAGCGTCACCACGTCGGGCCGCCAGTGCGCCACGCGACGGTCGAAGTCCCCGAGGATCAGGTCGGCCCGCCACCCCGTGATCGCGGTGTTGATCACGGCATCCTGCACCCGGCCGGCATCGCCGCGGATCAGCTCGTGCAGGTGGTCGACGTAGTTGCGGGCCCCGCGGGTGTGGATGAGGCCGTGGGTGATCGAGTCGCCCGTGAACACCCAGGTGACCGGCGCCCCGGAGGCGAGCAGCCCCCGGAGCGCCGCACGATCATCCGTCATCCGGTGACCTTCAGCTGCACGTCGATGAACCGCGGCCGATAGATCGAGGCGTCGTCGTACACGTCACCCACGTTGTCGAAGGTGTTCACGTTGTAGGAGACGAGGATGCGGTTGCCCTGACGCAGATTCGGATGCTCGTGCGCGTTGTAGGTGAACACGTCGGGGTCTCCGTAGCTGCCGAGCGCCCCGGTCTCGGGCGTGCGATACAGCTCGACCGGGTCGGTGAACGGACCCGTCGGCGAGCACGAGGTGCGCGCGACGATGCGGGTGCTGAACAGCTCGGACGTGTCCTGCGTCACCAGCAGGTACCCGTCGCGGAAGGGGGCGACGCTGAACTCGTTGGCGACGTAGGGCACCACGGGCACGGCATCCGCCTCGTCCGCCACCCACGTCGAGCCGTTCCAGTAGGTCCATGTGCCCTTCAGGCCGTCTTTGCCCTGCACCTTCGCGACGTACGCCGAGCGCACGCCACCGGGGTCGGCGATGCCGTAGATGTAGGTCGTGCCGCGCTCCTCCAGCGTCCACGATCCCCAGTTGATTCCGGTGGCCGAGGGCAGATCCACGATGCCTTCCAGCTGCAGCGTCTGCCCGTCGAGCGTGGCGAGCCGGTTCGCGGTCCACGCGAAGTCCCACTGCCCGGTGCCGGTGCGCGCGAACTGCAGCAGCGGCACCTGCACGGTGCCGTGACGGCCGGGCGTCGGGTCGCCGATCCAGTACCACTTGCCGTCGGGTTCGGGCGGGATGATGCCGGCCGGGTCCTCGGGGGTGCCGCCGGTGATGGTCGTGAGGTCGCCGCGGCGGTCCTGCACCACGACGGAGTTGTTCACGAAGGGCGAGTCGGTCGGGCGCGACCCGTCGGGGTTCACGGTGCCGAGGAACGTGTCCGAGAAGAACCAGCCGGTCTTCCCCTTGCCGAGCGGCATCGAGTAGGTGCTGTCGCCGCCGGTCCACTCCCCGCCGGTGTTCCCGTAGGTCGTGAAGGTCTCGGTCAGGTTCTGGTTCACGCTCGATGTCGCCGTGAGCGTCTTGTCCACCAGCGAGCACTGGCCGGGTCCGTGTCCGCCGCCATGTCCGCCCCCGGCCGGAACCGTCGCGCTCGCCGGGGCGGCGAACAGCGCTCCGGCACACAGGGATGCGGCGGCGAGACCCGCCGCGATCATGCGTCTTCTCATCTCGATCACTCCTTCGTGTTCGTGTAGGTACAGCGTGGTCCTGCGGTTCGTGCAGTGCTCAGGCGGTCGTGCTCAGCGCCCGGCGGTCTCGGCGATCCCTCCCGAGGCGTCGATGTCGTAGGTCTTCTCGCCCACCCGCAGCCCGCGCAGCACCGCATGCGGGTCGAGTGCGGCGACACAGCCGGCCGCGCGCACCGTGCCGTCGGTCGTGACCGAGACGCCGAAGAGGGCCTCGATCACGAGCTCGACCCAGGCGCCCGACGAGGAGCACGACCAGTCGATGATGTACGGCAGCTGTGGCGGGGCCTTTCGCGCGCCGCCGTTGATCCCGGGTACGGCTTCCTCGACGAAGTGCGCCTGCCCCATCGGGCCCTGGTTCGCCGTGCGCGACAACCCTTCGACCCACGATGTGAGCACCTCGGGGGCACCGAGGGCGGCCAGGGCTCGTCCGGCATCCGCGGGCCAGGCGGGGTAGGCGCCGTTCCACTGATGGTCCGGGCGGGGGCTGTAGCTGGCGTCGGGGTCCCACGGCGAGAGCGCGCGCATCCAGTTGTCGGTCTGCAGTTCGCGCTGGAAGAACGAGACCATCTCGTCGCGGATGCTCGGCGCGAGGTCGTCGGCCACGGTCGTGCCGACCACGCTGAAGTCGTAGCAGTGCCGCACCGGCAGCTGCGTGCCGTCGGGTTGTCCGGCGGCGAAGATGCCCTGACCCGGGAGGTAGCGCTCGATCACGGCCGGGAGCAGGGCGTCGGCCTCGGCGCGCAGTTCCGTACCGCCCGACGCGTCGCCCCGCAGGTCGGCGAGCGAGGCCGCCGTCCGCATGCTCCACACGTTCGCGGCGTTGAGGCTCGCGACCTCGTGCGTGTACGAGCTGACGCACTCGAGCAGGTTGTCGATCTCCCCGTAATCGGCCAGGGCGCTGCCTCGGCGTAAGTCCTTCCATGCCATCGCCCACTGCCGCACCGACGCGGCGACGGTCTGGTCGCCGACGATCTCGTCGAGGAACGCGGTGTCGCCGGTGAAGCGCACGTAGTCGTGCACGAGCCGGGTCATGGCGTAGTCGTTCACCGAGTACCAGCGCCCGACCGGCCCGCCGGTGAGCGAGGAGGTGCCGAAGTGCGAGTGGATGTCGAGAGAGATCCAGTGCCGCACCTGGTTCCGCATCTCGGCGGGGTCGAGCAGCGCGTGGCTGACCGAGCTCAGGCTGTAGTCCCAGATGAACGTGGTGGTGCCCCAGTAGTTCGGCATCAGGGTGTCGTACGAGCGGCCGAGCACGTTGCCGGCGAAGTCGCGGCGGAACCAGATCACGCCGAGCACCGCCCACCAGTACAGGCGGCGGAGCGGAGCGGATGCCGTCTCCAGCACCGGCAGCGCGCCGGAGAACTCCCCGTCGTCGGGGTCGAAGGCGGCGTGCAGCTGCCGGTTCCAGAAGTCCTCGGCCGCGGCGACGGCACCGGGCACATCGGCGATCACGGCGTCGTACGTGCGCGCCGCGTCGTCCGCAGAGATCCCGACCGCCTGCACGTACGCGGTGCGCGCGACGCCCCCGTCCGGCACGGCGAGGGCCACGAACAGCTCGCCGCCACGACCGTTCCCGCCGATACCGGTGTCGAATTCTTCGGGCAGCGAGGCCACCCCGCTCAGCGCCGCCGATCCGCCCGCCAGGCCCTGCACGCTCCAGGCCGCGGCATCCGCCGACGAGAACACCAGGCGCTCGCCGTCGACGGTCGCGGTGTCGCGCTCCGAGGGCGACTCCGCGTCGAGCCAGGCGTCCGGCGAGCGCGTGACCCGGGCAGCCGCCGAGAGCCCGATCCGCACCTCCCGATCCTGCGATCCGGTGTTCCGCACCGCGATGTCGATCGCCACCGCCGTCTTCCCCGGCACGCACACCGTCGTGGTCTCGATCTCCAGGTCGCCGACGGTCGCCCGCCGCACCACCCGATCCGCCCGCCACTCGTGTGTCACGGGCACGCCGTACGAGGCGAACAGCCGTCCGTCGACGAACAGCACCGCGGTCTGGGTGAGCCCCTGCGACACGGGCGGGAACTGCACCGCGCTGATCGCGGTCAGGTCGTGGTCGACGCGCACGGTGCCGAACATGTTCGTCAGCCCGGTCGGCGCGATCAGGTCGTCGTAATGGTGGGTGACGGCGTCGGCGGCGAGGTCCTCGACGGTGGGGATGAGCGGATGCATGATGCCTTTCGAGGGGCGGGAGAGAGGGTCAGTACTGGCCGAGCGCGAGGCCCTTGGCGAAGAACCGCTGGGTGCAGAGGAACAGCACCACGGTGGGGAGCGAGACGAGCACGGCCGCGGCGAGCACGACCGACATCTGTGCGCCGCCGTAGGTGCTCTGCATGCCGGACAGCGTCGTGATGATCGGACGGATGTCGTCGGACTGGCTGAGCGTGAGGCCGAGCAGCAGGTCGTTCCACACGAACGTCGCCTGCAGGATGAAGATCGCGACCAGCGCGCTCGACGCCATCGGCAGGTACAGCCGCACGAAGATGCGCCAGGTGGTGGCGCCGTCGAGCACCGCGGCCTCGAACACGTTGTGCGCGACGCCGGTGAAGAAGTTGCGCATCACGAAGGCCGAGAACGGGATCGAGATCACCGTGTAGATGATCACCATGCCGACGCGGGTGTCGAACAGGCCGATGCGCGAGTAGGCGTCGAACAGCGGCAGCAGCACCATCTGCAGCGGGAACACCGTGCCGCCGAAGATCACCACGAACCACAGGAAGCCGCGCTTGAGCCGCAGGGCCACGATCGCGTACCCGGCCGCGGCGCCCACGAGCACGGCGATGGTCGGCGAGACGATCGAGTAGATCAGGGTGCTGAGGATGCTGTCGCCGAGGCCCGACAGCTCGAACGCGTCGGCGATGTTCTGGAACAGGTGGAAGTCGGTGGGGATCCACGACTCCTTCGAGGTGAAGGTCATCGGGTCCTTCATCGCGTTCACGACGAGGAGATACGCGGGCAGCAGCCACACGAGTCCGAGGATGACGAGCACGGCGGTGCGGATGATCTTCGACATCACATCTCCTTCTTCGGGGAGAGCTGCTGACGCAGGTACAGCACCGACGCGACCAGGGTGATGACGGTGAGGAACACCGCGATCGCCGAGCCGAGTCCGTAGTCGCTGTTCACGAACGTCTCCTTGTACATCGTCAGCGCGAGGGTCTCCGAGACCGTGCCCGGTCCGCCCTTGGTCATGCCCCAGACGATGTCGAAGGTCTTGAGGCTCGCGACGATCGAGAGCCCGACGACCACGGCTGTGAGCGGGCGGAGCATCGGCCAGAGGATGCTGGTGAACAGCCGCACGCCGCCGGCGCCGTCGATGCGGGCGGCCTCGAGCGGTTCCTTCGGGATGGCCTGCAGGCCGATGGTGAACAGCAGCGCGTTCACGCCGACGCCCTGCCAAGACGAGGCGATGATCATGACGATCGTGTTGAGCGGAGCATCCAGCAGCCACCGCGGCGGGTCGGTCACGCCGAACGCGGCGAGGGCCTGGTCGAGCGCTCCGCCCGAGGAGAGGATGAACGACCACACCACGCCGACGCCGATGCCGGAGAGGGCGTAGGGGATGAGGAAGGGGAGGCGCAGCCAGATGCCGCCGCCGAGGTTCCAGGTGAGCAGCGCGATCGCCAGGCCGATGCCGACCGGGATGATCAGGGTGCCGATCACCCAGAGCACGGTGTTCATCGCGGAGCCCACGAAGTCGCCGTCGGTGAACATCTCGACGTAGTTGTCGAGCCCGATCCAGTCGGGGCTGCCGAGGCCGTTGTACTGCGTGAAGCTGAGGAACACCGTCCACAGCAGGGGGAGGTAGAGCAGGACCGCGACCAGGATCACGCCCGGGGCGATGAAGCCCCGGGCGGACCACTGGTACGGCGACTTCTGATGCGCCATCCGGTGCTTACTCCTGCTCTGCCCAGTACTTGTCAGCCGTGGCCTGGATCTTCTCCAGGAACGGCATCGGGTCGCCGGGGTTGGCGTTGAAGGCGCCGAACTGCTCGATCGCGGTGGTCACGATCTCGGTCGGCATGGCCTCGAAGAACCGGTCGTACAGCATGTAGTCGTCGCCGGCGATCTCGGTGCCGAGCTCGGCGAGCGCGGGGTCTGCGACCTTCGCCTTCGGGTTGAACGCCACGTCGCCGTGCGCGTCGTTCCAGGCGGTCTGCGCGTCGGGCGACATCCACCATTCGGCGTAGGCGAGTCCGAGGTCGCGCTGCTTCGAGTTCTCGGCCGTGCAGATCGGGCCCGACTCGACGGCGACCGGGGTGGCCTCGAGGTCGTCGCTGACGGCCGGGATCGCGAACATCCCGTAGTCGTCGGTGGTCATGCCCGCGCCCTCGAGGTTGCCCGCGAAGAACGTGCCGAAGTTGATCATGGCGTAGTCGCCCTGCTTGAGGCCGACCGCGGGGTCGGTGGTGCTGCCCGCGTCGCTGAACCAGCCGGCCTCCTGCTCTTCGAGCCACAGGTTCATGACGTCGACGATCTCGGGGTCGGTGTACTTCACGTCGCCCGTGGTGAGCCCGGCGTACAGGTCAGGGTCGGTCGAGGCGACCAGGTGCTGGAACCATTGGAACGTGAAGAGCACGCTGGTCTGGTAGTACGGGGTGACCCCGGCATCCTTCAGCGTCTCGGCGGCGTCGTTCAGCTCGTCCCAGGTGGTGGGCACCTCGATGCCGTTGTCGGCGAAGGCGGCCTTGTTGTAGAACATGATCCAGTAGGCGATGTTCATCGGCACGCAGTACTGCTTGTCGTCGAACGTGTAGCTGTCGCGCAGGTCTTCGCTCACCCAGCCCTCGTCGACGGCCTTGGTCCAGATGTCGGTGGTCTCTGCCACCAGGCCCTCGTCGACCAGCTGCTTGAGCGAGTCGCCGGTGTGCCAGGTGAACAGGCCCGGTGACTTGTCGGTGCGGAACGACTGCTTGATGAAGGCGTCGTACTGGTTCGCGTCCGAGTAGCCGGTGGTCTTGAGGGTGATGTCGACGGCCTCGCCGCTGACCTCGTTGAGCGACTCGAAGTCGGGCTTCCACGCCGCCTTGTCGGTGTAGAAGTTGAGCGTGCCGGTCACCTCTCCGGCGTCTCCGGATCCGGAGTCGCCGGAGCACCCGGCCAGAGCCAGGGTGCCGAGGAGGAGACCGGCCGCGGCAGCGGCGATCGTGCGTCGCGAAATCATTCAGAACTCCCTTGTTCGTTTGGTATCGTTACCAGAAATCTGGTTTCACGCTACCAAGGTGATGAGTGCGGTGCAAGGGATTCCCTCGCGGGATCCTCGCGGGTGCTGCGTCATTGCGGATGCTGCTTCGGGTTGCTGTGTTCGGTTGCGTGTCGGTGCGTGTTCAGTTGTCGCTCGTGCGCGAGCCGCGCACGTACGCCTTGACGGTCGCGAAGCGGGCGCTGCGCGAGTTCTCGGTGCGCTCGATCCGGTACGCGCCCACCGCGGCGGGGACGATGAACGTCTCGGCGTAGTGGATGACGAAGGGCTCGAAGGCGCCGGTCGGGCTCACCACCTGCACCTCATCCCCCTCGACCAGGTTGAGCACGTTGACCGTGCCCTCGGTGTCGTGGTCGGCGCCGTCTGCGAACCAGTGCCGGCGCACCTCGATGAACTCGAGCTCGTGCAGGCCCGTGCTCTCCTCGATGACGTCGCCCTCGGTGCGGATGGTCTTCACCTGGCCGAGGAGGTTGTCGCCCACCCAGGTGGTGTCGCGGTCCCACTGGATGTTGCGGGCGCCGTGGTCGAGGTGCACGGGGCGGGGGATGCCGTCGAGGCCGACGCGGCCCCAGTCCCAGAGCTTGAAGGTGAAGATGAACGGCGTCGCCGAGATCTCCAGCACCATCGAGTTCGCGCCCGAGCAGTGCACGGTGCCGGCCGGGATCGCGAAGTGATCGTGCTTGCGGGCCGGGAAGGAGTTGACGTACTTGTCGGCCGGGAACGGATGCTCGCCGTCCTGCGCCGTCGCCAGATCCTGCAGCATCTCGGTGCGGTCGATGCCCTCCTTGGTGCCGAGGTACACCACCGCGTCGTCGCCGACATCGAGCATGTAGTAGCTCTCGTCCTGCGTGTAGTGCATGCCGAACGTGTTCTGGATGTAGTCGGTCAGCGGGTGCACCTGCAGACTGAGGTTGCCGCCGTCCATCGTGTCGAGGAAGTCGAAGCGGATCGGGAACTCGGCCCCGAAGCGGGAGAACGTCTTGGCGCCCAGCAGGTCGACCGGGCGGCGGAAGACCAGGTCGAGGGCGGGGATCTCGATCACGCCGCCCTCTCCCTCCAGCAGCAGCGAGTTCTCCTCCGGCACGCAGTCGAAGCACCACGCGTAGTTGTCCTTCGAGGGGTCGAGGCCGATGAGGTTCTTCATCCACTGCCCGCCCCACACTCCGGGGTCGAAGAACGGCACGACGCGGAACGGCCGATGCGCGGCATCCTTCAGCGCCTGGCGGAAGGCGGTGCCGGTGATCATGCCGGCTTCGGGGGAGTCCGGATGCCGCTCGGCCGGGGCGATCGCGTTGCCGTCGAGCACGAAGTCGACCGTGTCGAACAGGCTGCGCTTGTGGCGGTCGGCGACGCGCCACTCGACGAAGAAGCCGCGCTTGTACTTGCGCAGGTTGTCTTCCGCGGCGTTGTCGGCGCGCCAGTTCGTGGCGCCCTTGCGCTGGCGCAGCTGGATCTCCCAGCGGGCCATGTCGACGAGCACGGTCGCTGCGGCACCGTCGAGTCGGGGGCGGAGGAGCTCGGCGCCCCAGCCGATCACGACGGTCGGGTTCTGCGCGATGCTGCCGGCGAGGGCGTCGAGCTTCGCGGCGTCGTAGAAGTCGGTCAGCGTGAAGTGGCTCATCACTCCGAAGACGCGGTCGTCGGTGAGGTTCGGGGCGATCAGCTGCTCGACCTCGGCGACCGGGCGGGCGGCGGTCTCGACGTCGACCACGGTCCAGTCCGGCAGGGCCGCGCGCACCGCAGCGGTGAGGGCGGGGACATCGACTCCCGGGTAGGTGTCCACCAGCAGTACCGGAGCGGTGCCCGTCACGCGGGCGCAGGCCTCGGCGAGTTCGGCGGCGGCGGTCCAGCCCTCGGCGCCGCGGAGGATGCGCTCGCCCGCGGGGAGCGCCACGGTGGGCTGGGTGTCGTAGCGACCTCGGGTGGTGTGCCCTTCGTGCATGTCGCTGATCGGGGTGGTCACTGTTCCTCCTGCGGTGTGGCGGTGCGTGTGGTGTTGACGTGTGTGGTGCCGACGTGTGTGGTGCCGACCCGGCCCCTTCCGTCCGACCCGGCCCTTTGTGTACCGCCGTAAGGGGCCGGGTCGGACGAAAAGGGGTGGGTCGAGGGGGGTGCGGTCGTGGGGGGTACGGTCGTGGCGCGGGCGAGGACGCTGAGTCCGCGGGCGACGGAGAGCTCGGGCTCGGGCGGGACGACGAAGCGCGGCGGCGTCATCGAGGGCCAGAGGTGTGCGCGGACGTGGGCTTCGATCGGGGCGCGGACCGCGTCGCCCGCACGCAGGATCCCGCCGGACAGGATCACCACCGCCGGATCGTACGAGTGCACGAGCGAGGTGACGACCGCACTCCACGCGTGCAGGAAGCGTTCGCGGATCGCGGGGTGCGCGTCGGTCGTGAAGACCTCGGTCATGGTGGTGCCGGCGGGGAGCGCCCATGTGCTCGCGAGCGCCTCTCCGCATCCGATGTTCCCGCACGGGCAGACCGGTCCGTCGAGGTCGACCGTGAGGTGTCCGCCGAGGATGCCGGCGTGCCCGGTGCGTCCGCGCAGAGGCGTGCCGTCGATCAGGGCCGCGGTGCCGATCCCGGTGCCGAGGGTGACGAGCGCCGCATCGCGCTCGCCGGCCGCGCTGCCGGTCGAGGTCTCGCCGATCAGGGCCGCTCTGGCGTCGTTCTCGACCACGGCGGGTAGGCCGAACTCGGTGAGCGCCCAGGCGTTCAGGTCGAAGTCCTCGAGGAAGTCGTACTTGGCGTTGGCGTGCAGCATCCGTCCGGTGCGGGGGTCGACGACGCCCGGGACGGCGATGGCGACTGCTGTGGCTGTGGCGCCGGGTGCGGTAGTGGCGCCGGATGTGGTGCCGGATGTGGTCTCGGCCAGGAGTCGGCGTGCTTCGACGACGGCGGCGGGCAGGTCGGCAGGGCTGCCGAGCACGGGGATGCTGCTCGTTGCGACGACACGGTCGCCGTCGGTCACGGCGAGCTTGATCTCGGTGCCCCCGAAATCGATGCACAGCTCCATCCGGCCTCCTCGTCGCCTCATCCGACTGCCTCGTCGATGATTGGTAACGTTATCAACGAGGTGTGGGGGTGTCAACACCCGACCGAATGTCGGGAGTTCTGCCGAGTGCACGGCCTCCTTGCGGTGATTCTCCCGACGGGTGTCCGAACTCCCGACGGGTGGACCTGATCCCGACAGGTGGACGTGCCCCCACGGGTGTCCGAACTCCCGACGGGCCTTCCGAGCCCTTCGCGGCGACGATTCGCCGAGATGATGACGATTCGCCGACTTTTCGTCACGAAACGTCCGGGAATTGTCCGACCCTCGGCGAATCGTCCGACCTCGGCGCGGGTCGTCGCCCGCCCCACCCGTCCCGGGGCGGCGAGTCAGCGCACGCTGCGGAGCGAGACCGGCAGCTCGACCTCGCGCGGCGCGGTGTCCCGGTCCCCTCCGTCGAGGCGGTCGAGCAGCAGGCGCGTGGCGGTGCGGCCGAGCTCGCGGGGGTCGTGGTCGATCACGCTGATCGGCACAGGCGAGAGTTCGGCGAGCTCGAAGTCGTCGAAGCTCATGATCTCCGGGAAGTCGGCGGGCGTCCGCAGTCCGGCGTCGAGCTGAGTGCTGATCTCCTTGAGCGCGCCGATGGCGTTGCGGTTGTTGGCGCAGAAGATGGCGGTGGGCGGATGCTCGGCACCGAGCAGTGCGCGCGTGGCTTCGCGGGCCTGGTCGACGGTCTGCTGGTTGGCGGCGACGAGGTGCGGGTCGACGGCGAGCCCGCGTTCTTCGAGTGCCCGCGCGTAGCCGGCGTAGCGGCGCTCGCCGGTGAAGATCGAGAGGGCGTTGCCGAGGTAGCCGATGCGGGTGTGGCCGTGGTCGATGAGCGCGATCGTTCCGCGGTAGGCGCCGTCGTCGTCGGCGAGCACGACGCTGTCGACCGCGAGTCCGTCGATACGGCGTGAGGCGAGCACGACGGGCACGCCCTGGTTCTGCGAGTGCGCGAGGTGGGCCGAGGTGGGGCCGGCCGGGACGACGATGAGTCCGTCGACGCGGCGACCGAGGAAGTCGCCGACCAGGTCGGCCTCGCGCACGGCATCCTCCGACGTGTTGCCGAGCAGGATGCGGCGGCCGGTGAGTGCGGCCTCCTCTTCGACGCCGAGCGCGAAGGTGCTGTAGTACGGGTTGGCGATGTTGGTGATCGCGACGCCGATCAGTCCGCTGCTGTGGCCGGGGCGGATGCTGCGGGCGTTCTCGTTGCGGTGGTAGCCGAGTTCGGCGACGGCTTCCATGACGCGCTGCTGCACGTCGGGTTTGACGTTGAGTCCGCCCGAGAGCGTGCGCGAGACGGTCATGGGGCTGACGCCCGCTCGGATGGCGACCTCTTTGACGGTCGGGCGGCGCGTGCGTTCGCTCATCCTGCCCTCCGACGTGTCGTGCCTGCGATCTAGGGAACGTTACCAGCGGGTTCTGGGATCCACGGGGCCGTCGCGGGATGCCGCGCCCACCGTCACGGACGGAAACGCGAGGTGCGACCGCGCCGGAGCGTCCGTAGATTGGATGGACCCCGCTGTGAATGGAGTCTCCCGTGCCCGCCATCCGTGCCCCGCATCCGACCTGTACGAACGCCGTCGGCTGAGCCGGCGGAACCACGACGATGACCGCGCACCCCTCCCCGCATCCGTTCGACGAACGCACCCGCCTCTTCCTCGACCGGCCGCAGAGCCGCAAATGGAGTCTGCATCCCGGTCGCATCGGGGCGTGGGTGGCGGAGATGGACTTCGGGGTCGCGCCCGAGATCGCCGAGGCGCTGCACCGGGCTGTCGACGACGAGAACCTCGGATACCTCTCTCCGCCGCAGGCCGCGGAGCTGGGTGAGGCCACCGCGGAGTGGATGCAGGGGGAGTACGGCTGGGCGGTCGACCCGGAGCGCGTGCATCCGGTCTCCGATGTGATGGCGGCTCTCGGCGTCGCGGTGCAGGAGTACGCGCCGGCAGGTTCGCCGGTGATCGTGCCGACTCCGGCCTATATGCCGTTCCTGACATATCTGCCGGCGATCGGACATCCGGTGATCGAAGTTCCCGGTGTGGAGGTCGACGGACGCTGGCAGCACGACCTGCAGCGCATCGATGAGGCGTTCGCCGCGGGTGCCCGGACGCTCGTGCTCTGCAACCCGCACAACCCGACCGGAACGATCGTGGGTCGTGAAGAGCTGGCGGCCATCGCCGAGATCGTCGAGCGGCACGGCGGCCGGGTGTTCGCCGACGAGATTCATGCTCCGCTGCGCTACGACGGCGCGCCGTTCGTGCCGTATGCGTCGGTGTCGGAGGCGACAGCGGCACACACGGTGACGGGCACGAGCGCGTCGAAGGCGTGGAACATCCCGGGGCTGAAGACGGCGCAGCTCATCACCTCGAACGAGACGGATCAGCAGCTGTACAAGCGGTTCGGGTTCGCGGTGCAGCACGGGGCTTCGACCCTCGGCGTCGTCGCCTCGACGGCCGCGTATCGGGCGGGCAAGCCTTGGCTGTCGGACGTGATCGACTACCTCGACGGGTCCCGGCGGGAGCTCGCCGCGCTGGTCGCGGAGCATCTCCCCGGCGCTGTGTACCGGGTGCCCGAGGCGACCTACATCGGCTGGATCGACACCCGTGCGCTCGGTATCCCGGGCCCGCCGGCGGAGTTCTTCCGCGAGCGGGCCGGGGTCGTGCTCACCGAGGGTCGGCTGCTCGGGCGGGGTGCCGAGGGCTTCGTCCGGGTCGTGTTCGCGACTCCGCGCCCGATCCTCGAAGAGGCATTCGCGGCGATGGGCGATGCCGTGCGGCGGGCCGGCTCCGCGCGCTGAGGCGCCCGGGTCGGACACCTCAGCGGAGGGTGTCAAGGGGCTCTGTGGTTGTCGGTCGCCTGTCGTAGAAAGGGAGGCGAGAGAAGGGATCCCGCATGGCCGCAGGTGATATCGAGACGTTCCATCGCAATGGCATCTGGTTCAACCGCATCGAGGGTGAATCGCAGACGTTGGGCGCGAGTTTCGAGACCGAGGCCGAGGCGGTGAAGGCCGGACGTGGTGCGGCGATGGCGCGCCAGGTCGCCCACACGGTGCGCACCGAAGAGGGCCCCTCCAAGGACGAGAGCGCGTACGAGCGACACCCGCGAGACCTGATCGGATGAGCGTGCCGCCCGAATCCACACCCGCTGCCGGATCCGAGCGGCGGATGCTGTTGCAGGCATGTGTCAACGGCGCCAGGGATCCGGCGGAGCATCCGTGGCTGAGCCTCGACGAGGGCGTGGTCGCCGACGATGCCGCCCGGGCGGTGGCTGCCGGTGCTCGCGAGGTGCACGTGCACCCGAAGGATGCGGCCGGGCGCGACAGTCTGGCTGCCGACGATGTCGCGCGATGGGTCGCGGCGGTGCGTCGAGCGGCGCCGGGTGTGCCGGTCGGGGTCACGACCGGCGAGTGGGCCGAGCCGGAGGTCGAGCGTCGCCTGGCCGCGATCGAGTCGTGGACCGAGCTGCCCGACCACGCATCCGTCAACTGGCATGAGTCCGGCGCCGACGAGGTGGCGGCCCTGCTGCTGCGCCGTGGTGTGGCGGTCGAGGCGGGGCTGTGGGATGCGGCGGGCTTCGAGGTGTGGAAGCGCTCGCCCGTGCGGGCACAGTGCTTGCGAGTTCTGATCGAGCTGCCGGATGAGCCCGCCGAGACCGTTCGCGACCACGCCGAGGGGATGATCGCGCACGTGTCGCTCGAGGAGCCCGATCTGCCGGTGCTGTTGCACGGCGAGGAGGGTTCGACGTGGCCGTTGTTCGACCTCGCGGTCGAGCTCGGCTTGGATGCGCGCATCGGCTTGGAAGACACGCTGCTGCTTCCCGATGGGAGCACGGCGCCGGGGAATGCGGCCCTGGTGCGCGCGGCAGTGGAGCGGATGCGGGGAGTCTGACGCGAGGTGTCGTGGGTCTGCGGCATCCTGAAGCCATGTTCGGCGACAGCATCCTCCTCATCATCCTGTTCTGGTCGGCCGTGATCCTCATCGGCGTCCTCATCACGTGGCTGGTGATCTACTCGGCCGTGCGTGCGGCTCTCACGTCGCACCGGCAGGCGATGGCGAGGGATGGGCGTCCCGGTCAGGTCTGAGCAGCGGGCGGAGCGACGGACGGCGGGGGTCGTCGTCTGCTCGCGGATTCGGTCGCGCCTGCCTTGAGCGGCGGGTTCCATCTGGCAGGGTCTCCCCATGACCGAAATATCGCCCGCTGCCGATCAGCCCGCGCGCGCTCGCGCCCTGGCCTTCGCGATCGGGGTCGGCGGGGGTGTGCTGGGGATTCTGCCCTGGCTGATCGGCGGGGGCATCCTTCCGCTGCAGAACCTGTGGGCGGCGGCGACGATGCCCGAGGACATGCCGTTCGTGCTGCTGCCGCTGAGCCAGTACTTCGCCACGTTGCTCTTCTCGGTGCTGCTTCTGGGCGGAGTCTTCGCCGGGTTCGCGGTGCATTTCGTGGCGCGCCGTCGCGCGGTCGCCGTGTGGCCCGCGGCGCTCGGGGTGCTGCTCGTGCACGCGATCGCGGTGGTGCAGAGCTTCGCCGTGCTGGCCGGAGGGCTCGGGCTCGGTCGCGGCGGCGACAGTCGGGTGATGCTCTACTTCGCCGGGCTTCTCGGTGGTGTGGTCGCGGCGATTCTCCTCGCCCAGCTGGGCTTCTGGATGACATCGCGGCGGTCGGTGGGCGTGGTCGCCCTCGGGGTCGTGCTCGCGGCGGTGCCGTTCGCCACCTGGGTGGGCCGCTGTTTCCTGGCCGTCACGGGCGACGCATTCCCGCCGGTGTTCCTGCCCTATCTGTCGCCCTGGCTGCCGGCGATCGTCGTCGGTGCGGCGCTGGTGTGGTGCGGGGTGCGGCCGGCCTGGCGGATCGTGGTCTGGGTCGCAGGTCTCCTTGCGGTGTGGGTCGTCCCGGCGCTGTTCACGGCGATCCAGTACGGACTCGGCATGCGGGTGCTCGACGGCAACCTGCCCGAGATGGCGCAAGCGGCGGTGCAGGTGTTCCCGATGGTGCTCGCCGAGGTGTGGCTCCCGGTGGTCGTGGCGCTCGTGATCGGCGTCGTCGGCACGGTGGTGCGGATGGTGGTGGAACGGGATCGGACGCCCGCGGTCGTGCTGGAGGACTCAGCGCGCATCCAGTGACTGCCAGAACTCCACGATGCCGGCCGCGAGTTCCGCGGGCTGTTCGACGGGAACGAGGGTGCGCGCGCCTTCGATGACGAGGGTCCTGGCGTCGGGGATCCGGGCCGCGGCGGCATCCATCACCTCGGGTGTCCATTCGCCGCGGTCGTCGCCGGTGACCAGGAGGGTGGGCGCGGCGATGCGTGGCAGACGGTGGGAGGCATCACCGCGGTTGATGATGAACGAGGTGACGGTGGCGGCGATGCTGCGTCGCGGGGCTCGGTTCAGGGCGTGATCGATGACGGCGGTCATCGATCGGTCCTTCACGTGCGGCGGGATCAGCTGGGCATCGTGGATCACGTGCCGGAGGTGGGCGATGGGCCCGAAGTGGGCGAGGATCTGGTTGGCGATGATGAGCTTGATCCGGAACACGGGGTCGATCGGCTCGACGGGCGAGCTCACGGCGACCAGCGAGCGGAGGGTGTCCGGGAAGAGCGCGGCCATGGTCATCCCCACGTGACCACCCCAGGCCGCACCCACCCAGTCGACGCGTCCGTCGCCCCCGAGCTGCTCGATGATCTGCGCGCCGGCTTCCGCGCACTCCTCGATCGAACTCACCCGCGACAGCGGTGTGCTCGCACCGTAGCCGGGGCCGTCGAGCACGACGAGCGTCCGGTGCGGGGCGAGTGCCTCGACGACCGAACCCCAGGAATCGCCGTCGACGAACATGCCGTGCCACAGAACCGCATAGGGGCCGCTGCCCATGACGGTGGCTGCGATGTCGCCGAGCGAGGTGCGGAACCGGGTCTGAACAGGAGCATCTGTGTGATTCATGGCTCCAGCCTGGGGCTCGAAGGGCGACTCGATCCTGGCTCTCGACCGGTTGCAACGTTCGTGCAATGATCGGCTGTGGCCACCGCGCGCGTGCAGCTTCTCGACCGGATCGACGCATCCGTCGACGGCACCCGAATCGAGATCGGGGGGCCGCTTCCTCGCGGCCTGATCGCTCGGCTCGCTCTCGAGCGCGGCGCGCCGATCACCCTGGACGACCTGATCGACGACCTGTGGGCCGAGCCGCCCGCGCAGGCGCGGACGACCGCGCGGGCGTACATGTCGCGACTGCGCTCGACGGCGCTCGGCCCGTGGCTCGAGGGCGGGCGAGGCGGCTATCGTCTCGTCGACGATCCCGGGATGCAGGTCGACCTCTGGGCGTTGGAGGATGCCGTGGCCGGGGCCTCCCCGCCCGACTCCGAAGAGGTGCGATCGCTGCTGCTGCGGTGGCGGGACTCGCCGCTGCAGGGGTTCGGCGATCCGCCCTTCGCGGCTCTCGCGCGCGCGCGGGTGCGGAGCGTCGTCGACAGGGTGCGATTGCTCGGTGTTCGTGCCGACCTGGAGGCCGGCGACAACGCCCGTGCTCTGGTGACGCTGCAGGGTTTGCGGGCCGCTCATCCCGAGGATGACGATGTTCTGGCGCTGCTGCACACGGCGCGTGCGCGGGCCGATGCCGGGGATCGAGCGATGGCGCGCCTGGGTGGGGGTGTCGTGTCGCAGCGCGATCGCAGTCGTGTCGCCCACCCGACGCCGAATCACGGGGCATCCGCGGGCCGCATGTTCGGTGTGCCGGCGCCGATCGCCCCGATGGTCGGGCGTCGGGAAGAGCGTGCGGCACTGACAGCCGCGCTCGATGTCGCGCGCCTCGTCACGCTCACGGGTGCCGCGGGCGTGGGCAAGACGAGGCTCGCGGTCGACTGGCTGGGCAGTGATGCGGTCGCCGGCGAGGACCACATCTGGTTCGTGAGCGTCGGTGCTGGTGTCGACGTCGGCGGCGGAGACGAAGCCGATGCGACCGTCCGCGAGGTGATCGCGTCGGCCGTCGGAGCACCGGATGCGGAGCCGGCGACGATCGCGGAGCATCTGGCCGACCGGCGCGGCATCCTCGTGATCGACGGGGCGGAGGGGGCGAGCTCCGGGGTGGCATCCGTCGCGGTGGCTGTGCTCGCGCGGGCCCGCGGAATCGCGGTGCTCTCGACATCGCGGCGGACGCTCGGCGTTCCCGGCGAGAGCGTGCTGCGGGTCGATCCCCTGCCCGCGGCGGATGCGCGCGAGCTGTTCGAGATGAGGGTCCCTCCTGCTGCGCGCGTGGCGGATGCCGGTGCTGTGCTGCAGCTCGTCGACACGCTGGGCCGGCTTCCGCTGGCGATCGAGCTGGCGGCCGCGCGGACCGCGGTGATGCCGCTCGCGGAGGTGGCGGATTCGATGCTGCGCGAGATCGACCGCTCGGAGGAAGCCGGGGAACCTCCGTTGGCTGCGGCGCTGCGGTCTTCGCTGCAGCTCTTGACGACTGCGCAGCGCGACACCCTGCGCAGCCTCGCCGGGTTCGCGGCGCCGTTCACTCGCGAAGCCGCAGCGGCCGTGTGCGGTAGCCGGTCGCGCGACCGCGACCTCGATCAGCTCGTGTCCTTCTCGCTCGTCTCGGCGGAGGAGGGAGGAGCGGCGCCGGTGTTCCGCATCCCTGCGCTCATCCGGCGGGCTGCCGTCGGCGGTGAGCCGCTCGACGAAGAGTGGCATCGGCGGCATCGTGCGTGGTTCGCGTCACGGGCTGCCGAGGCCTCCGTCGCGCTCACTGCCGACGGCTCTGCGGAGGTGATCTCGCAGCTGCAGGTCGAGTGGCCGGATGTCGTGGCGGCGTTCGACTCCGCGATGCTCGTCGGAGACGGGGAGGCCGCGGCGACCATCGCCGGGGGTTTGCTGTGGTTCGGCGTGCGGGCGGGGAGGCAGCAGGAACTGCTCGAGATGGCGCGCCGGGCTTCGGCTCTGTCGGCGACGGCCACTCCGTCTCTCGAGGCGGCGCTGAGTCTCACGAGGGGGTTCCTCGCGTATCAGCTGGGTCAGATGTCCGAGGCGGCGACATGGATTTCGGCGGCGCGGATCCCGGCGGAGCTCTCCGGAGATCGTGTGCTGCGGGGTCTCGCTGCGGCGTTCTCCGCCTACCTCCACACGCTCAGCCCGGAGCCGACGGGTGACCCGGTGGCGGAGGTGGCCACAGCGCTCGCCGACGTCGATGAGATGCCGGATGCTGCCGCGGCGATGATCCTCCTCATCACCGGCCAGGTGCATCGGGCGTCGGGGCGTTCCCGGGAGGCGATCGAACTGCTGGGGCGTGCGGGTGCGCTCGCGTCGAGATGCGGTCACGAGTGGGTCATGCTGATGGCGCCGGTCGTCGCGGCGAAGGTGCGGCTCGATCTACGGCAGGGGGCGGCGGCGATGGCCACGCTATTGCCGGCGGTGCGGCGGAGCGCTGCCGGCGGTGATCCGGTGTCGCTCCTGATCGCCGTCTCGGTCGCGGCGGGGGCGGCGGCTGCGCTCGGCGCGGATGCGACGGGGGCGCGGATCATCGGAGCCGTCGATGCGATCGGCAGGCGCTACGGATTCGACCCTCGAGCCAACGAGCCCGCCGACTTCGCGCTGTATCGCCGTCGGGTACGCGAGGGACTCACGGCCGAGGAGTGGCGGCGGGCGTATGGTTCCGGTTTGCTCTGCGAGATGGACGAGCTCGTCGAGATGGCGGAGACGCTCGTCCGGGTGTGAGGCGGTGTGTGACCGTCAGCGGCGGTCGCGCTCCCATCCCGACCAGTCGGGGCGGTCGACGATGCAGAACCGGTTGCCCTCGGGGTCTTCCATGATCACGTAGTCCGCGTCGGCGGGGCGTCCGTCCCAGTGCACCTCGCGGGCACCCAGCTCGGCCAGCCGGCGCACTTCGGCGGCCTGGTCTTCGGCGTAGATGTCGAGGTGGATGCGCGGCGGCAGCACCCGTTCTGAGTGGTGTGCGTCGAGGGAGATGCAGGGGGCGTCGGCGTCGCGGGGTTTCAGCACGACCCAGTCGTCTTCCGCCGGATCGCGTTCGACGTAGTCGAGGGCGGCTTTCCAGAAGCGTGCCTGTGCGGGGAGATCGTTCACACGGATCACGATCGATGCGAGCTTCAGCATGCGGTCGAGTGTAGGGCGGGGTGAGGCGTTCGGGGCTCAGCCCCCTTGCATCCGGGGCGACAAGGTGCGGAGTCGGCGGCATCCCGCTGCGACCAGCGGTTGTCACCGCGCCGACGACATGGGATCCTGGCCGCGTCGATTGTCGGGCTGATGGGGGGAGAGAGTATGAGTGTCTCGGAGCAGAGGAGCGGGGTCATCCGCCCCCGACCGCACGTGGTGAGTCGTCTCGCGGTCCCTGCGGTCGCCGCCGTTCTGGCACTTCTTGCGGGCATCTCGACAGCGGCGGCACTGCCGGATCTCACCATCCGCTACCTGAGTTTCGCGACGATGATCGCTGCCGTTCTCTCCGGTGTGGTCGCCGTGCGCCGCGGAACGGCGTGGGTGCGGGCCGTGAGCGCGATCGTCGCCGTCCTGACCCTCATGCTCGGATCCACCTTCTTCGGCCTGACCTACTCGTAGACATCGCTCCGCCGAGAGGCGGGATTCGTCCCGCGAGGTCGGTGCATTCGTCGGGGAGTGGCGAAAGGCTCTGCCTCGGAACGCGAAACGCCCCCGCCGTTCGGGTCGGCGGGGGCGTTGGTTTCGCGGGTGCGGCTTACTGCACCGACCATCCGCCGTCGGAGGCGAGGATGGCGCCGTTGATGTTCACGGCGTCGTCCGACAGCAGGAACGTGATGGATGCCGCCAGGTGCTCGGCCGTCGCGACGGTCGGGATCGCCTGCTGGAACGGGGCGAGGCGGCCGGAGCCGTACTCGGACATGTTCGGGGGCATCGGGATGCCGGTGGCGACGCCGCCCGGGGCGACGGAGTTCACGCGGATGCCCTTCGGCCCGTACATGAAGGCAGCGGACTTGGTGACGCCGATGATGCCGTGCTTGCTGGCCGTGTAGGCGTTGCCGGAGGCGTTGCCGCGCAGTCCGGCTTCGCTCGAGACGTTGAGGATGGCGCCGCGACCGGCTGCTTCCATGACGGGGATGACCGCGCGCATGAGCTTGAACGGAGCGGTGAGGTTGATCGCGATGACGCGGTCCCAGACGGCATCCGGGGTCTCGCCGGCGGGGGAGAAGTCGTCGTTGATGCCGGCGACGTTCGCGAGGCCGTCGATGCGGTCGCCCGCGGCGGCGATGACGGCGTCGATCGCGTCCTGCTTCGTGAGGTCGCCCGCGACTGTGACGATGTCGGCATCCGGCAGCTCGGCTTTGAGGGCGTCGAGCTTCTCGGCGGCGATGTCGCTGGCGATCACGCGTCCGCCTTCGCGGGCGATGCGCGAGGCGGTGGCCTTGCCGATGCCGGAGGCCGCGCCCGTGACGATGACGGTCTTGCCGGCGAAGCGGCCGGAGGTGACCTTCTCGGTCCAGCCCTCGGAAGCGTCGTCTTCGGGGATCTCGCCACCGTTGGCTGCGCGCACCAGGTCGTCGACGACCGACTGGGGGAGCTGGCCCTGGCTCATCGCGACGAGCTGCTGCAGCGGAAGGCCCAGCACGGGGGTGAGGAGTTCGGGGTCGGCACCGGTCTGCTCGAAGAGTGCGCGGATGAGGGGCCCGCCGGTCGGGTCGTTCATCCAGTCGCCGATGGTGGAGTGTGCGGTGAGGGCCATGCTCTTTCTCCTTGTTCGAGTTTCGCAACGCGCCTATTTCGCAACGGTGCGTCTACTTATATTCCAGTGTACGCCTGAGTACGCTCGAAAGGTGCCCCGTCCTCGTAGTGAAAAAGCCCGCCAATCCGTGCTGGAGGCGATGCGGCGCGCGCTCGCCGCCGACGGGTACGAGGCCGTGACGATCGAGGGTCTCGCCGAGTCGGCGGAGGTCTCGAAGCAGACGATCTACCGGTGGTGGCCGTCGAAGGCCGCGATCCTCGGAGAGGCGCTGCTCGAAGGCGGGTTGCCGGGGGCAGACGTGTCGGTGCCTATGACGGCCGACCTCGGGGCGGATCTGCGGGCGTGGTTCTCGGCGATGTCTGACGGGCTGGCTCGGCCCGAGGGCGTGGCGCTGGCGCGGGCGCTCATCGAGGTGACGGCGGCCGATCCCGAGCTCGGGTTGGTATTGAACGAGCGGCTGGCGGCGCCGATCCGCGAGTGGGTCGCGGAGCGAGTGTCGCGCGGGCGTGATGCGGGAGATGTGCGAGCGGATGTGGATGCTGCCGCGATCGCGGATCAGTTCATCGCGATGGCCTCGTACTCCGCGCTGATCGGACAGCCGTTGAGTGCGGAGCGGGTGGAGGAGACGGTGGTGCGGTTGCTGCGGGGGATTGCGGAGTAGGGGAACGGTGACACCTACTGCCTCGCCTGCCCGACAAACAACGGCCTGAGCGCCAGTCGTGTCCACCATTCTGCCTACAGACGAGCTGTTCGCCGGTTGGGATACTTGCCGGTGCCCGATATCTCCGGGCTCGTTTCGAATGGAGAACGTCTTGAAGATGAAGCTCATTGAGGCCGTCGGCACTGCCGTCGCGGCGGTGCTGTTGTGCGGCGGCGGGGTGGCTCACGCTGCAACGCCCGAGTCCTTTGCTGACCCGAACACGACGACAACCGTTGAGTTGCCGGCAGAGATGACGGACACGGAGCTGCAGTCCCTCCTGGCGGCGAACGACAGAACCTTGAACTTCACCTCAGAGTCAGGGATCTCCGCGCGTGCGGGAGGTGACTACTGCCTGATTTTCCCGGGGAACATGTGGAGCAGGACGTCCGGGAACATCTACAAGTACGGCACGGTGGGATCCAAGCCGCGCTTAGGCAACTGCACGGGCGGTGTCGTCAAGACGAAGCTGGAGAGCTACGTCTACAAGCGGACTGGAGCGGGCTGGACCAAGGTGACAAAAGCGTTCCTGAGCTATGGCACCGGCAACATGGAGCAGAAGTCCGTGAAATACATCTGCAAGGGCAAGGGGACTAACACGTTCCAGGTGATCAGCGTAGGCACGGGAACGAACTCTCGTGGACAGAGCGCCGTGGGAACTGATTCCACGGGCTCATTCTCGCTGAAGTGCTCGTGATCTAATCGCGGTGGGCCGGAGCCAACGTATGCGCTCCGGCCCACCGCGCCGTCGTCACACCTCTATGCGAGTGGCCCTGTCCGTCAGGCGCCACGGCACCGAGTACTCCGCATACTTCATGCCATTCGAGGACATGTGTTTGACCTCCTCCGCAAAGGCCGCCGCATCCTCAGCGTTGTCGAAGACGCCGTAGATGCCAGCGTCATCCTCGTCATCGAACACAATCCACACAGAGCTCATACCTACATTCTCCAACAGGCGAGCATGATCACGGCGGCGGCGGCGGCGGCAGCGATCGCGAATCAGTTTCTGGGATCCGGGCTCAGGAATCGCTGGAGCGTGGCTCGCGCCAGATGATGCGCAGCGCCACGGCCAACGCTCCGACAGTGAGGACGAGCGCTGCGAGCCAGAAGACCCACACGACGTCCTGGAACAGGGGCAGATTGGCGGCGACAGGAAGCGCCCCGCCGACGAGGATCATCGCCACGACGATCGCGCGCTCGAGCGCCGTGCCGCGGACACGCTGAATCGTCACGAAATCATCGCCTTCGGTACGCATTCCCCTGCAGCGGAAGGTTCGAAGATCGTCATTGTTGCTCCTTCGTTGATCGACCCCGCCCTGACCGTTAAGACGTTATTGGTGTCCAGAGCGCTGAGCGACGTGAGGCACGAGCCCCCAATGTTGCCCTGGGTCCGTCGCAGACGAAGTATATCGGCTTGTCCTCATATGTGTGCTTTGATGGCTCGCATGAAGGTGAGCAGGCAACTTCGGGGCCCGCGGACGCATCTCGATCCTTTGAGCGGTCGGCATCGGTGGGCCGTCCGGGTGCGGAACTGCTGAGCCCGAAGCCATGGGTTACGTCGGCGCAGGAGTAGCTCTTCTCCTCTGGGGAGCCTTGGCTGGACGAGCGGGGCGGAAGGTAGGGACTGTTCTCGCACTCATCCCTATTGCGGTGTGGTTCGGCTTCCTGGCGTGGTTCGGGTGGGCAGACGGCCTTGATAGCCCGGCCGGAGATGCGCTTCCCGCGTACCTTGTGATCGGGCTGCTTGCTTTCTTTGTCGGATCGAACCTCGCGAGCGGGGCCGGAGCTTCGCGGAGCGCCCGTAGGGAGCAATGACCTGCTGATGGATTGGGGAAGACGATCGTGACGATGAGTATCGAAGGCGAGATTCTGACGTACGTGTTGACGGCTGCTCTGGCCGTGAGCGCGGGCCTTGTGCTCGGAGGGGCGCCATCGACGACCTATAGGAGGACGGGCTTCATCCCAGGTCTTCTGATCATGGGAGTGGTCGTCGTGGTGGGCTTCGCTCTCGGGGCGCGCGCACCGTGGATGGGCCCAATCTTCGCCATGGTTTCCTTGCTGACCAGCACGCTCGCGGCCGCGGCTGAGAAGAGGAACGAGTCGGCGTTCGCAAACGAAACCTTCTGGAACCGCGTGATCGCGGTGCTCAATGTGCGTCGCGGTGTGCCCCTTGATGAAGTCGGCCGCAATGTGCGGGATCCTGAACTGTGAACGACGCTGCCGTTGCGTATTCGACCTTTCCTGAGGAGCGTGAAGTATGACCGCATCAATGTTCAGCTGGTGGGGCCTCGTCATCAGCGTGGTCGCTCTTGTCGTGATCGTGGCGATCGTGTTCTTCGTCGTGCGGGGGATCGTTCGATTCTTCCTGCGACGCCGTCCAGAGCGACCGGGCGCGTCCCCTTCATCTGTGGAATGAGCCGGCAGCGGATCGAGATTCGATCGACGGACTACTGCTCGACGCTGGCTGAAGACTGCGCCTCGGTCCGTCCCTCGGCGAACCGCGCTTGCGCCCGGTCCTGACGCCGTCCGACCTCGACGAGCTCCGTCGCCTTCGGCAGGCCCATCGGCTTCGTCGAGACGTACACGCTCTCGGCGGTGTCGACGCGGAATGTCTCGTGCCAGACGCCGACCGCTCCCGGAGCCTTGCGGGCTGCGCGGTTGAAGGCGGTCCAGGCGGGGCGGTGCTGCTGGTTCGGGCTGGACGCGTAGGCGTAGAGCTTGTCGACGGATGACCAGTACTGCACGACGTAGGGTCCGCCCGAGCCGAACAGCAGGTGGTAGCCGAGCATGCCTGAGTCGGGGTCGGTGCTGACTTCGCGCAGCATCCCCGGCATGGCGAAGAAGGCCGGCATCCACAGATCGGGACGCCACCAACGGTTGATCTGCATCCCGATGTGGAACACGACGAGCTCGCCCTCGTGGCGGTGGGTCATGCGGCCCGTGATGACTTTCGACATGATGACTCCTTGCTTGGATAGTTTCACTATCCATAATGGATAGCGCTACTATCGAAGTCAAGAGGTGGCCATGAGAATTTCCGAACTGTCAGCCCAGACCGGCGTGACCGTGCCGACGATCAAGTACTACCTGCGCGAGGGGCTGATGCCCGAGGGCGAGCGCAGTGCGCCGACTCAGGCCGCGTACGGTGAGAAGCACGTGGAGCGGCTGCGGGTGATCCGGGCGCTGCTCGACGCGGGGGTGAGCATCGCCGAGACGCGACGGGTGCTTGCGGCGTTGGATGAGCCGCCGGAGAGTGCGCACGACCTGTTGGGGACGGCGCATGCGGCGATCACTCCGCCGGTGGATGAGTCTTTGGATCTGACGGACGCTGAGGCCCTTGTGGCAGGGCTCGGGTGGAAGCCGGGGATGTGCGACGAGGCAGTGCTGCATGCGGTCGCGCGGGCGCTGCAGGGGTTGGAGCGGGTCGGGTTCACCGTTCCGGATGCGGCGATGGCGGAGTACCTCGCGAGCATGCGGCGGATTGCGGATGCGGAGATCGCGGGGGTGCCGGAAGAGTCTGCGGAGGCCGCGGTGCGGTACGTGGTGCTGGGGTCGGTGCTGGTGGAGCCGTTGTTGCTGGCGTTGCGGCGGGTGGCGCAGCAGGTTAGCTCGGGGGAGCGGTTTGGATCCAATCCCGCCTGACACTCCTTGCGGCACAGCGTGCTGTTCGAAGCGTCGGTTCCACGCTGCGGAGGGCGCACGCGGTGCATCCGATCGCGGCCGTGCAGTCGGAGATCTCGCTCTTCGCCCGCGACATGCTGCGCATCAATGGGGAGGCGACGGCCCACGAGCCCGGCACCGGGGTGGTGGCATCCTCTCCGCTCGGGCGCGGGACGCTGACCTCGGGCATTCGTTCGCTGGACGAGCTGGCGCCCGAGGATGCGCGGCGCGGACTGCCGCGCGTCCAGCCGGAGGCCTTCGCGGCGAACCGTCGGCTGGTGGAGCGGGTCGCGGAGGTTGCGAGGGAGCATGGGGCGACGGTCGCGCAGGTGGCGCTCGCGTGGGTGCTATCGGAAGGCGTGGTGCCGATTCCGGGGACGCGGAGGCGGGACCGGTTGGAGGAGAACGCGGGGCGGCGGAGATCGCATTGAGTCAGGACGAGCGGATGCGGTTGGCGGATGCTGTGCCGGTGGCCGAGGCTGTGGGATCGGAGGATGGGGTCGATGCGGGGGTGGGGTGGACCGGTGGGCGAGAGAAAGCCCCAGACAGCAGCATGCACCGGCATTGGGGTCGCAGTGACCTCGCGCGCTCGGCGGTCGAGCCTCGTTGGCTCGCCACGCACTGATCGCTGTGTCCATGGATCTTCGATCTCGGCGGCCGGTCCCTGTGCCAGCAGTGCCTTGGTCCTATGTCGTAGTTCCATCATGCGACGCGACTGAATGAGGCTTATTACCGACTGCGATCCCTCCGCAACCATCATGCGCCCTCCATAGACTGTGGTTGTGAATCTGGGCTTCAACGCGTACATCCGCGAATCGGAAGGCCGGGGTCGAGTATGACTTCCGGATTGGGAAAGAGCCACGAGGATGTGGCGGTCTCCGCCATTCTGGAAGACGCCGGCTTCGTTGTGCGATCTGCCCTTGCGTTCCGAAGGCACTCACCTGAGCAGCTATCCGTTCTCGGGATGGCCATGCTGCCTGCATTCGGTTTGATCACTTACGAAACTCGAAAATGGCTAACCCGACATCGACCGGACCTTGCGCAGACCTTGCCTGATGCGGAGCTGGAGCTTGTCGAATCCATCCGCAACGCATCCAAGTGGTTTGATGCGAGCGAAGATGGGCAAGATGTCGCAATCGAGCGCTTTCGCGCTCTCACCGTGGATCACAAGTCGCAGTTCATGGGCAAAACTCCGTTCTCGTGGGCACGAAAGTGGGAAACCGACCTTGGCCTCTACACGCATCGCGGGGTCGATGTCCTCGACACGCACCTAGTCGGGACGATTCTGGGAGCCGACGCATTGGAAAAAGCTACAGTCGTGCGCGATATGTCGGCGACGGTGTCGGCGCAGGCAGCTGTTCTGACGAGCGAACGTGAGGATCTCCCGTCATTCATGGACGCGTTGCAGCCCTTCGGCCGGCGGGATGTACGAAGCGACGACTACTACTCGGCTGCTGGAATGGATGATATCGCCGAGAGCGGATACCTTCACTTGCTGCGCTCGACCTTGGGATTCTTGGAGCTGCTTACGCCGGCTAGTCCCCACGACGAGGGAGTGCTGTTCAAACTCCAGTTCGTTGGCCTCTACCATGCGACGCGCGCCATTCGACGCTTGGACGCAAGAGTCGCACCTCCGAACCTGCTGACGGACGGGGATGGGCCTAGGCAGCTTCGAAACGATCTCGTCCACTATTCGCCTAACCATGCGTACCCGATCTCTGCTCTCGACGGAGCGCGGCCCAGGCAGGCGCTGGCCGAGCACGCATTCAACGATCGCTTCTCGAGCGTGGCCGGGCAGGTGCGCTCTTCAGTTGCCACGCTTCACGCACAGCTGCGTGCACGCCTAGGGCACTGAGCGCCGAGCGGACTCGGTCTCGGTCCGAAGCGGACCCGGTGGGTCATTGCTGAAGCGCTATTTTCTCCCGGCCGCGGCGGACTGAGCTGTCCCGCGACTGTCCGCCCCTCCGCAAACCGCGCCTGCGCCCGGTCCTGCCACTTCCCCATCTAGACCGTCTCCGTCGCCTTTGGCAGCCCCATCGCCTTCGTTAATGGGCTCCAACCTCTCAGTAGTGTTTCAGGATGTACTTCCAGGCCGACTCCATCGGCTCGCCGGTGCGCGGCAGGGAGTACTTCTTGAACAGGGCGTTGAGCTCGCGCTTGACGGCCTTCATGGACGACTCCTTGGTGGTCCACTGCGGGTGCACCGCGTGGCTGACCAGCTGGTCCACCTCCTTGGCGATCTGGCTCACCATCACCGTCATCCCTGCGGGCTTGTGCTCCTCGAAGATGCGGGTGAGCATCCCCACGTTCGGGTCCGGCAGGTCGGCGAGCACGCCCTCTTCGTCCGAGTCCTCCACGGTCTTCAGGTCGGTGGCGACGCTGAACAGCTTCACAAGCCAGGCAACCGAGTCGTCCGCGTCTGAGATCACTCTCTGCCGTAGCTGGTCCAGCCGTTCGGCGATCGAGCTGTAGGCGCCGACGTTCGCGCCACCGCCTTCGAGCTTTTTGCGGATCCTCGCCGTGAGGGAGTCGACGATCTCCTGGGCAGACTTGCCCTCGTACTCGGTCGGCACGGGCGGCAGCTGGCCAGAGTCCGTCATCTTCCGGATGGTCTCGGCGTCGGCGATCACCACGGCGATGTTGCGGTCGTCGACCCGAACGTTGCGCATGTGCGCGTGCACGAGCTCGCGGGTCTTCGGTCCCAGACGCTCCCAGAGGATGTCGTCCTCATCACCTTCGCTCGGGATCGCGGCATACACCTGCGCGTACCAGCGGTAGTCGCCTTCCCAGTCCGAGAGCTGCTCGTCGGGGGCAATGGTTTCCCACAGCCCCTGGGCGTACAGGTACTCGGCGCGGTACTCGGCGCGGTCCTCGCTGTCTTGCGGGACCCGTTCCAGGGCCTGCTGAAGCGAGTCCATCGACCCGTCGCGGGTGATGCCCACGAAGCGGCGACGCATCTCCTTCAGTGCGGCGTCCAGGCTCTGCAGTAGCGCGTCGGTCTCGATCTGCCGCTGTGCGTGCTCGGGGTCGCTAGGGGCGATCGCGCGCGCGAACGCACCGCCGAGGCCGACATAGTCGACGATCGTGCCATACCGCTTCGTGAACCCGGTGCCCGGGTGTCGCCAGGGCCTGTTCGTGCGGGTGATCGTCTGGAACAGCGTGTGCAGCTTCATCGGCTTGTCCAGATACAGCACACCCTCGATGGGCGCATTGAAGCCGGTGCCGAGCTTGGCGGTCACGACCAGGAACTTCAGGTCGTCTTCGACGTCCCGGAACCTGTCCAGCAGCGCCTCCTCCTCGCCCTCGGAGAGCTTGTACGACTCGAACTCGGACTTGCCTGTGGCGGAGATCACTACTGCTACTTCTGCGGCTCTACCAGCCGCCTGCAACTGCTCCCGTAGTGCCAGCACATACAGGATGCACAGCTCCTGGTCGGCGACGACGACCTGCGCCTTCATCCCGTGCGGATCGATCGAGGCGTAGAAGTGCGCGACGATGTCGGCCGCGACCTGCTGGATGCGCTCGGGGTTATGGAAGATCGCCCGGGCGTTGGCGACCCGGCGCGCGAACGACTCCTTCTGCGTGTCGCTGAGGTCTTCCTCATCCGCCAGCGCGTCGAACGCCGCGTCCAGCTCCTCCTTGGCGACGTCGAACCGGACGGGCCTGGGGATCACCCTCATCGGCACGGTCGTGCCGTCGGCGATCGAACGATCAGAGTCGTAGGTGTCCAGCGCCCAGCCGGGATCCCGCTCGTCACCGAACAGCTGATAGGTGTTTCGGTCCAGGTCCGCGATCGGGGTGCCCGTGAACCCGAACCGGTGCGCGTTCGGCAGGGCAGCCCGCATGTCGGAGCCCAAGGACCCCTCTTGTGTGCGGTGCGCTTCGTCCACGAGGAGGATGACGTTCTCTCGCTCGGTGAGGACCCCGGCGCCGGCGAACTTGTGTACGGTCGCGGCGATGATGCCCCGCGCTCCATCTCGGAGGGCCTGCTGCAACGCTGCGGTGCTCTGGGCCTTCACCGGCTCCGGCACGCCCGCGGAGGCGAACTGGGCGAAGGTCTGAGTGACCAGCTGCGTGCGGTCTGCCACGGCGACGATGGTCGGGTTGTGCATCCGCGGGTCGAAGTAGAGCCGGGTCGCCACCCACGACATCGTGAGCGTCTTCCCCGACCCCTGCGTGTGATAGATCAGGCCCCGAGAACCTGCCGCGCTGGTCGCGCGGGCGAAGATCTTCTCCACCGACTCGTACTGGAAATAGCGTGGCAGCAGCTTGATGGTCTGGCCTGAGCCGCCGTCCTGCCGGTCGTACATCGCGTAGTGCTCGATTAGGTTCAGGACCACGCGCGGCGCCAGGAGGCCGGTGACGCTCATCACGACCCGGTCCCAGCCCTCGATGGTCGCCGGCACGGTGCTGGATCCCCACCTCTGCCAGTGATCGAGCGGAGTGCGCACGCCGGCGTACCGGAAGTCCTTGCCCTCGGTGGCGAAGGAGAGCACGTTCGGGACGAAGAACTCGGGCTGGTGCTCCTCGTAGGACACGTAGATGTCCTTCGCGCCGTCCTTCCAGCTCTTCACCACCGACACCGGCGTCTTCGTCTCGCCGATGACCACGGGGATGCCATTGATCCAAAGCACCACGTCGAACCGGGCGCCGCGGTAGGTCACCTCGTCCGAGACCAGCAGAGTGTTCTTCTCTGGGTTCTCGAAGTCCAGCAGTTGGAACGGCTCATCGTGGTTGGTGTCCGGCATCAGCACCGTGCCGCCGCCGCGCAGCAGGTGCGTGAACTCCTCGTTCACGACCATGAGCCCCTCGGACTCGGCCGACAGCGCCACCTGGCGCACCTTCGCGAGCACGGCATCCGTCCTGCCGGTGAGCTCCGGGTTCAACCTCTCGATCGCGTCCCGCAGGTCCGCTTCGATGAAGACCTGCTGCGTCGTACGCGGAAGGTTCTTACCCTCGACGTGCGTCCAACCGGTATCCACCAGTAGGTCGATGAGCGCGGACTGCACGGTGCCCTTCTCGGTATAGCCGGTCATGCGGCAACCTCCTCGTTAAGGTTCAGGAGTTGGTCATAGCTCGAGGGGATCTCGTGCTCGCCCGAGAGCAGGACGGTGAGCAGGTTACTGCGGAGGGTTCGCAGGGCTTCGGCGGTGGCGCGGGCCGCTTCGGCGCTCGCGTGAATTGCCGCCACCTCAGCGACGATGCGCTCCTGCTCATTAACGGGAACAAGCGGAATCCGGACGCGTGCCAGTTTCTCGCCGGTCAGATGCTTGATCGTCGATCCAGAAACAAAGTCGTCAAGTTCTCCGCGTGGCGCGGCGTACTCGAAATAGGCCTGAAGGTAGTGCGGGACAAGATCGTGGTTACAACGAATCCGATGCAGAGCCTTCTGGAAAAAGATCCCCTCAAGGTCCTCAGCCAGAACTGCTGCCCGGCCGATCTCGCCCCCTTCGCACACGAGGACATCCCCTCGGAGCAGGCGGAATTCGACGCGGTCTGCAGCGGTGAACGGCATCGTCTTGAGGTCGCGAAGGTCAAGTGAGCCCCATCGGACGTTGCTGTTCCTAAGATAGGGCGCATCAGTTCCAGTATTCTGCGCCTTGGACAACATCTTCCCCAGCCGCATCTTGGCGAGAGATCCAAGTGGCACTCGCCGGTCGGCATTAGCGAAGTGTTGTGCGAGCAATTCCATACGGAGCTGGGCGGCCGAACCGGCCTCGATGCCAGCCACCTCGACCGCATCATCGACAGCCCCGAGCAGGTCCACGATCCGGCGCTGTTGACCAATGGGCGGCAGTGAGATCGGGATCGACTCGAATGCGCCCTTGCTAAGCGTCTTGCGCCTCAAAACCGTCCCTACGCAACGCGTTGACATCTCCTCGTGGAACTTCGGCCATGTCGTGAGAAGCGCCATGTAGCCCGGCAGAATCTGTGTGCGATCAAGCACGTAGACCGGGAAAGTCTGTGGTGTGACGAACGATTTCTCGAAGTCCGTCGTGACCACCGAGCTCGGTGCCTCGAACGCGGTGATCGTCCGGTAGACGAGGTCGTCCGCGTGCAGTTCCATGAGCTTCTCGAACTTCATCGAATCGCCGCGCGCAGGCTCTCGATCAACGAGACCCCAGCCACTTCGTTGCACGCCGACTATCCGGTAAAGCTCGTCTGCGCGAACAGGGGTGAAGTCGGACCGTCGCGTGGCCACGTCCCCCAAGCAAACCTCCCGCCACCCCTCACGCATCGAAGGCCGCCTCCCGTAGCCGCAGGTCCAGCGCCGCGCGCGCAGCGTCCATGGCCTCCTGAGCCTCACGCAGCGACGCCAGTGCTGCATCGACGTCAGCCTCCGCGCGAGTCTCCGTCTGGATGTACCGACCGATGTTGAGGTCGAAGCCATTCTCGCGGATGTTGTCGCGGTGCACGAGCTCGAGAGCGAGCCCGCCCGCACCGTCGATATCGATGCCGCTCTTGTAGGCCGCGTCGATCGCGTCGACGTCGTCGTCGCCCAGGGTGTTTTGGTTCTTGCCGGGCTTGAAGCGAGTCCGCGCGTCGATGAACAGCACGTGCTTCTCGCGCTCGCCGCTCTTCTGCGCGCGGAAGATCAGCAGACAGACTGGGATCGTGGTCGAGTAGAACAGGTTGTTCGGTAGACCGATGACAGCCTCGAGCTTGTCCTGCTCGATGACCCACTGGCGCATCTCGGCTTCGCGGCCGCCGCGGAAGAGCACACCGTGGGGCATGACCACGCCGACGCGCCCGGTGTCTTCCTTCATGGTGGAGATCATGTGCTGGATCCACGCCCAGTCGCCGTTCTTCGCCGGCGGGACGATGCCGCCCAGCGCCCGCTTGTAGCGGTCCTTCGCCCAGGTCGATGCCGGCCAGTTATCCAGCGAGAACGGCGGGTTGGCGATCACGACGTCGAACTTCCGCAGGCGTCCGGCGTCGTCCTTGAGCTTCGGGTCACGGAACGTGTCGCCCCGCTTGATGTCGAAGTCCTCCACGCCGTGAAGGTAGAGGTTCATCCGCGCGATGCCCGCGGTGGTGAGGTTCTGCTCCTGGCCGTACAGGAACAGCGACCTGGGGTTGCCGCCTGAGAGCTTCACGGCTTCGGTCGTCTCCACGAGCATGCCCGCAGAGCCGCAAGCGGGGTCACACACGGAGTCACCCGCCTGCGGGTTCAGGATCTTCACCAGCAGGTGCACGACGTGCCGCGGGGTGAAGAACTCGCCAGCCTTTTTGCCCGATGCTTCTGCGAACTCGCGCAGCAGATACTCGTACGCTGATCCAAGCATGTCGCCGGAGACGTGGTTGGGGTCGAGCGTCAGCTTGTCGAAGACCTGCATGAGCGCCCGGAGCGCCGATTGCGGGATGCGCTCCTGGTTGGACCAGTTCACGTCCCCGAAGACGCCGGCGAGCTTGCCCGGATTGGCTTCCTGGATGGCGACGAGGGCCTTGTTCAGCGCCTTGCCACTATTCTTCGTGACCTCGAACGTGTCATCCCAGTGAGAGCCTTCGGGGATGACGAAGGTCTGATAGTCCTCGTCCTCGAACTCCTGCGACCATTCGTCGCCCAGGTCGTCAAGCGCCTGCTCATGGTGGAAGTCGTAGACGTCGCTGATCCACTTGTAGAAGAGCACCGGGAATACGTAAGCCTTGAAGTCGCCGGGATCGACGGGGCCACGGAGCGCATTCGCAGCTCCCCAGAGAGCCTGCTCCAGCTCTCGCTGCGTGAGGTGGTTAGGGTTCGCAGGCGCGAGTGTCATCGGGTCTCCTTCTCACGAATGCGCGGCCCCTCACCGCGTCACTCGATCCCTACCGTATCGGCCTACCTGCGTCCCGAGCTTTGCTCCCAGGTCGGAGAGATCCATCAGACCACGTGTCGTGGCGCTCAGCTAGTTCTCGCCTGCACGAACTTTGCAATGGTCATGCCCTCCACCAGCTCGCTGGCATCAACATCGAGCGCTTCGGCGATGCGTGCCAGCGACCGCACGTTCATCAGGCCTCGCCCGCCTCGTAGCCGTGGATGTTGGACGACTCGATCTGACTCGCTTGCGGCGGCAAGCTGATCGATGGTCATCGAGCGGTCCTTGCGAGCGGAGATCCGGGAGCCGATGTGAGCGGCATGAGCACCTGGAGGCCCTCAGTTCAGATTCATCCCATGCGCTCGGCTGTCCAGTGCGTTCTTCCAGAACGACTCGCGCGCCAGGATCGTGTCAGCCCGGGTCTTCGGGTCGAAGATCTCCAGGATGGAGTACTGGAAGTTGTCCACGATGTGCGCATCGCCGAGGTCCTGGCGGAGCTGTTCGAGCTCCCGGTTGCCGCCGGTGAGGTTCTTCAGGTGCGCGTAACTGGACCAGCGCTGCCACAGGCCGTTAGCCTCCCCGGACGCTACCCCACGTACAACCGCCCGCAGCTGAGGTCGGTGATCACATAGACGCCCTTCACGCTGGAGAGCGCGTCCTTCCAGCTGGGCTCATCGCCGGCGATGATGCGCTGCAGCTCGTGATGCCGCAGCCGGACGTTCTGGTATCCGGGGAAGGTGCCCAGCTTCACGTCCGGTGCGAGCTCGTAGACCTCCGGTGCAAGGCTCTCCTGCAACCCCACGTAGTGGCGGAGGTACGGGGCCCGACCGATGGGCCGGTCGAGCTTGATGATCAGGCGCTTGATGTAGTCGTCGTGCAGCTGGAGCGGGGTCAGCTCATACCCCAAGCCGTCGAAGCGATCGGGCTTGATCTCCCGCACCTCGAATGCGCCCCCGAAGATGAAGTACTGGGGTCCATAGGGGTAGTACTGCGCGAAGGAGAGCAGGTAGCGAGCACCACCCATGTTGTTGTTCGTCTGCTTCGTTCGCCACTGATTCAGCCGGAGCCAGTGGTCATGGTCGTCCATGAGGAAGTCCCACGCCTCACCGCTGCCATCGCCGGCGCGCATGTTGAGCTTCACCTTCGTGAGCTGCGGCTCCGGGACTGGCAGGAAGTCGGTGAAGGTGATCACGAGTTGCTCCCATCAGGCTGGCGGCGAGCGAACGGACGCTCCCAGAAGTCACTCTACGGATACGCCCCAGTCCCAGATGAGCGGTGGCGCAACGACACCCACTCGACGCGCTCGCGCTCGTCCTTCGACCGACCGTCCAACCGATATGCTCGCGATGACCCGGCGGCGAGTTGTTCTCCCGGGACCAGGAGAGGGAGAACCCGATGACGGACAGTGGCGTGCGCGCTGAGGCCGAGACCACGAAGTACGACACCAGGAGCGTCCAGACGATCCGCGGCACCGAGAAGCTCACGATCGCGAAGTGGGAGAAAGATGGCTGGGAGCTCGTCACCCAGAACAGCGGCAAGCTCCGCACCGAGCTCGTCTTCCGCCGCCCCAAGCCTCCGTTCCAGTGGAAGCCGCTCGCGATCATCGGCGGAGCGCTCGTGGTCCTGGGCATCTTCATCGGCATCATGGTCGCCGTCACCGGCGGCGACAAGGGTGACACCCCGGCGCCGGCGGACACCCCCAGCGCCGAAGCTGTCGCGCCGCGAGACGAGCCGTCGACAGAGCCCGAGGAGCCCATCGCGACGGCTCCCGCCGAGGAGCCTGCGCCCGATCTCTCCGCTGCCGTGCCGATCACCGTCGACGAGCTGCTCGACAGGCTCAACTCCACCGACATGGGAGGCATCACGACTGGCGACCTCTTCAAGGTCACGGGCGAGCTGTTCATGTCTGATCTGTGGATGACAGGGGCCACCGGCGACTACTTCGTCATGCTGAAGGCGCAGGGCGGCGCCCAGGACCTGACAGTCTTCACCGACGAGTCCGAGGCTGCCAGTTGGACGGACGGCACGAAGGTCGAGATGGTGCTGCGATCAGAGGAAGCCACGATCGACGGCGAGACGAGCGGCGGTTGGCTGCGCGCAGTGTCGACTACGGTGCTCCCGTAGGAACACTCCGAGGCTCTCTTCCCGAGCGCGCCGGCGGATCTCTTCCATCGTCTCCCGTCGGTGGGAGGATCGCACGATGAACACCTCGCGCGCAGATGACCGCCATGCCCGCGCCGCGATCGCTGCTTTCGATCTCATCGAGACGGAGGTCCGCCCGCATCTGGCCGCCGGCGGCAACCTTTGGACCAAGGGGTCAGGAGGGTACCCGCGCCGGCTTCGGCAGATGCTTCGTGCGCTTGACGACGGCCATGCGGTGACCTTCGCGACCCGGGACGCGATGCAGCTGTCGCCGGGCGAACGGAAGGTCGAGCACGTGATCCCGTTCAAGCGGATCATCGTGGAGATCGTCGATCCGAGCCAGGCTGATCCGCGATCGAACACGCGCCAAGAGCCGATCGCAGGTGGCCCGGCCACGTCGCCAGAGCACCTGCTGTCGATCTTCAACCAACTCCTCCAGAAGTGCTGGGTCACCAAGGACGAGCACGACCGCCTGAACCGCGCCGGCAGGAGTCTTCAGTGGGATGCGCCCGACGGCGACGGCTGGGCGCGGTATCGCCTCGCGGATGTGGTCGCGTACCCACTGGCCTAGCCCTTTCGGGCACACGCACAGTCATCGGGGTGGGCGCTTCCGGTGTGACACCGCGGGGTCTGCCATCTCTGCGGCAGATAACTCCCGGCTGGGGAGCTCGCCGCCTACGAACCCGCCGCACGTCGAGTGCGCTGCTTGACCTGCCCCGCTGAGCCTCTCTGGCAGCACGCTCAGATCGCTCCATCCTGGAGCGTCCCGCTCGGGCAGATCCGCTTGAAGTGGATCGATTTCGAGCGTCGACAGGGCACCCGCTCGGCGTCGATTGCGTCGGGTGTCTCGAAGTGTTTCACTGCGCAGACGACGATGGGTGGTCAAGTCCCCGGTAGTCGTGTATCGCTGTCCTTGGTGTGAGGGGTAGGGCGCTGAGCTGGAGGATGGTGTCGGTCGCCTCCTCGTTTCCGGTGTCGCGGACGAGGGCGAGTCGGCCGTTGGCGAGGATGTCGGCGCGGGCGGCGTCCAGGTGGGCGTGCGCGGTGGGGAGCTTGTCTTCGACGTACTCCAAGAGCCGGTCGAACTGTGCGTGGACGCTGGCGGCGTCGGGCTAGTGGTAAACGGAGTGCAGCATCGCTTTGAGTGCCGGCCAAATGCTCTTCGGACATACGTCTAGGTGTGCTTGCACTCCGGGAAGGTGAGCGAGTCTGGTGGAAGCGTCTGTTGCGCGCAACCTGCAAATGTTTAACATGGACCGTTCGAACTCGCGTGCTCCATAGTTGTCGCCGGTACACGGATTACGGCCCCGAGCACGCCGGGGAGTAGTCTCGCTTCTGAGATTCCGATCACGGGCTGACGATGGGGTGAGTTATTTGAGGCAGGACGTGCTCTCCTTTTCGGTAGGTCAGCTTGTTCGGATGATTGATGATGGGGTCATCGGCCTACCGAACTTTCAGAGAGACTTTGTCTGGCCGCCTGCTCGAGTCGCAGCGCTCCTCGACAGCGTGGCGCGCGACTGGCCGATCGGAACTCTACTGTTGGTGCCACCGGTTCCAGAGTTAGCGATGCGCCCGATCTCTGGCGCGCCGACCTTGCGCCGCGACGGTATCAGGTACCTAGTGCTGGATGGACAGCAGCGCCTGACTGCGCTTTATCAGGCAATTGCTGGCGTGGGCGAATACGGCTTCTTGCTCAATCGAGCTCGCGGCACGGATATGGACCAACTCTTTGACTGGGAGTTGACATCTTCCACTAACCGAATGGATGCACGAGATCAGTTAAGCCGGCTAGCTCATTACAATCTTCCGTGCGTCGTGCTCGAACGCGACATAGAGGTATACGAGCTGGCACAGATCTTCGAAGCGATCAATACGCCGGGAGTGCCGATCGACGTCTTTGACCTCGCAAACGCCCGCGCGGGTGCGATCGGAATGGACCTGCGAAAGAGCTGGGACGAGCTTGGGGAAATTCATCCAATCCTGTCCGATTTC
The DNA here is from genome assembly GCF_059758615.1 of Microbacterium sp. GQ128. Lineage (NCBI taxonomy): Bacteria > Bacillati > Actinomycetota > Actinomycetes > Micrococcales > Microbacteriaceae > Microbacterium > Microbacterium sp. GQ128. The sequence continues at coordinate 12,191 of NZ_JCAXDY010000002.1, read as the reverse complement.
CGCGTGACAGCGCTCGAAGTTCTCCGCCTTGTGGCGCTCCGCGCGGCCAGCGAGGACGTTCCTGCCGTAAAGGGCCTGCGTGCAAGTGACCTGCTCGATATCCCACCGCAACATATTGCGTCCGCCTGGCCGGGGGCGATCGAGGATTACGCGAATGCGCTGACATTTCTGGTCGCGAACGCGGGTGTGGTCGAGCCCGCCGATTTGCCATCGAGTCGCGCCGCCTTGCTTGCCGCTGCAGAACTTCCTCGCATCGGCCCTGCGGCCACTCTGGACACGTATTGGAACTCCGTCCTGAGGCCAGATGACCTTTCGGATGCTGATGTTCTCAATGTCGTTCGCAAGCGCGACACGATCAAGACCCGAGAGACAGCACGATTCTTGAACGCCCCGCTGGAGCACGTATCTCGCGGCGGTAGCCGCACCCTGACGCGAGCAATTCGCGGGCTAGCGCGGATCAATGGGGGGCGAGACCCATTTGACGATGGCGAACTTGCTCAGCGCGAGCTGCGGGAGTTTGAGTACCACCCGGGCTACGGCATCGTCGGTCCGGCCACCGCAAGAACTGAGCTCGCGAAGGTCATCTATCTGAGCGGCTCCAGCGCCACGTCCGTCCGGCTACGCCTGCGGACGGCGGCAGCTGTTCCTGAGTACGCGCTCGATCCGGCGGCGCTGGCGTCGCAGGGTTTTGAACTTGGCTCACGCGACGCCGACGGGCGTCTTAAAACGCTGTTGAGATGGGTGAGAAGTGTCGTCAGTGAAATTCTCTAGTGGTCAAACGCAGGCACGCCGTCCGATGCGCCCGTGGCTCTGGTTCTGCTCGTTTCTTATTGCAGTAATCCTGGCACTCGCAGCGATGGTTGGAGTCGTTCTGGCTCTGCACGGTTGGCTCACTGACTGGGGGAAGCCCATTGACGAGTTGGGTGTAGTTGGCGACATGTTCGGGGCCGCTACAGCCCTCTTTTCCGGTATGGCCTTCGCGGGCCTGATCATCGTTCTGGTGTATGACATGCGCGAGCGGGAGCGCGATCTATCGGATCGGATGGAGTCACGTCGGCCCGTGCTTACCGTTCGATTCGGCGAGGGTGAAAGCGACGGGGATGTCGCGCAGGCTACCGTATCTCGTGCGGTACACGAGTCAGGGCGCGGCGTTGACCTTCGGCTGGAGATCACGATTCCACTTCAGTCGCTGGCAGACGTGGCTCTTAAGCCCGCATTCGAGCTCACAATCGTGAGCAGTGGTTCTGACATCTGGACGGAGTCGCGGGCGATTGGTTTGCCGATCAACTCGGGTGACAGCCACGAAATGCAATTCGTGGCACAGTTCTCTGGCGCGGTCGGCCGTGCACTCCTCACCAACTTGGTTACAGACACCGGTGCTCGGCTGCGGGCCACCGCTAACTACGACTCCGTATCTGGAGTGCGATGGCACACGATCGTAGAAGCGGAGCTTCAAGTGGCGCCGGAGGACGAGGGGTTCGCCCGTCAGGTTCTCTCGGAGACGGGCGCTGTTGACAAACACGCGCCTGGACGGGTTGCCGTTTCGCTTAAGACGGACGTGAGCGTCGACGCGTCTACCTGGAAGCATGGAGGGGTGGGTGCGTCTTCTTCCTGAGTCCCCGCTCTTGAACCACCTGCTTCTTGCGGAGCAATCGTCCGCAAACTTCTGAGAGTCCCAGCCGATAAGACCGCCCCCAGTATCTGGGCTGTGCTCGAATCGCTCGCTCAAGAGCGCGATGCTTCATTCGGGGTGGCGCCGCGGTGGATGCGCAGAAGTTACATCATCTGGAGGAGCGCAAGTGTCCCCCGGTCGACACCAGGTGGCTCTCGGGAACCAAAGGACGTCAGTCAACGGTTAGCATCTGTCAGGCGTTAATCCTGAGTCTCCTATGCAGCGGGACGTGGGGATCATCCGGCACGGGTCGAGCTGCACTGTCGGGATGGTTCCGCTCTCGATGCCGAGCTTGATCTTGCAGTAGGCGGCGCCGACGAGCGTGCTCCACGCGCTCGAGCTCGCGCCGGGGAGGTATAAGCCCTCGGCCTGCCGACCCATCACTGCACCAGTATTGGTGGCTTCCGAGACGCATTGAGCGCTGCCGGTCTGCTCCCGGAGTCTCGTTACTCAAACCCACCCGTCAACCGCCCGCGCATCCGCGAGCTGCTCTCATTCATCCCGACGATCTCCACCGTCTTCCCCAACGCCTGATACTTCGTCTCGATCGCATCCAACGCGGCAACGGTCGACGCATCCCACACATGCGACCCCGACAGATCCACGACAACCCGCTCAGGGTCGTCCGAGTAAGAGAACAACGTCGTCAGGTCGTTGCTCGACGCGAAGAACAGCTCCCCTTCCACGACATACGTCACCACGTCGCCCGCCTCACCGAGAACCCGAGTCACCGACACGAAGTGCGCCACCCGCCGCACGAACAGCACCGACGCGACCAGCACCCCACCGACAACCCCGACCGCGAGGTTGTGCGTGATCAACACCAGCACCACCGTCGCCACCATCACGAACGTCTCGCTCTTCGGCATCCGCTTCAACGTCGACGGACGCACGCTGTGCCAATCGAACGCTCCGATCGCGACCATGATCATCACGGCCACGAGGGCTGCCATCGGGATCGTCCCGACGAAGTCGCCGAACACGACCACCAACAGGAACAAGAAGATCCCGGCACAGAACGTCGAGATGCGGGTCCGCGCGCCCGAGGCCTTCACGTTGATCATGGTCTGACCGATCACGGCGCAGCCGCCCATGCCGCCGAAGATCCCCGACAGCACGTTCGAGACGCCCTGCCCCCACGCCTCACGACTCTTGCGCGAGTGGGTATCGGTGATCTCGTCGACGAGCTTCGCGGTGAGCAACGACTCCATCAGCCCGACCAGCGCGACCCCGAGCGCGAACGGCGCGATGATCGTGAACGTCTCCCACGTGAGCGGAACGTTCGGAATGAGCAGCTCCGGCAAGCTCTTCGGCAGCTCGCCCTGGTCGCCGACGGTGGGCACGGTGATGCCGAACGCGAGAACGACGCCCGTCACGATGACGACCGACACGAGCGGCGCCGGCACGATCTTGGTGATCTTCGGCATCAGGATCATCACGACGATCCCGAGCGCGACCAGCGGATACACCAGCCACGGCACGTCGATCAGTTGCGGGAACTGCGAGCTGAACACGAAGATCGCCAGCGCGTTCACGAACCCGACCATGACGCTGCGGGGGATGAACCGCATGAGCTTCGCGACGCCGATCACCCCGAGGATCACCTGGAAGATGCCGGCGAGGATGACCGTCGCGATGAAGTAGTCCAGCCCATAGGCCGGGGCGACGGGTGCGATGACGAGCGCCACGGCTCCGGTCGCCGCGGTGACCATCGCCGGACGCCCGCCGAGGAACGCGATCGACACCGCCATGATGAACGACGAGAACAGCCCCACCTTCGGGTCGACGCCCGCGATCACCGAGAACGCGATCGCCTCGGGGATCAGCGCGAGCCCCACGACGAGCCCGGCCAGCACCTCGCGGGTCAGCATCCGCGGATTCTTCAGCGCCTGAAGCACCGTGGGGTTCGCCCGGTACCGGGCACGATCGTCGATCGTCGTTTGAGACATGGATGCTCCAGAGGAAGGCGCCTCGAGATGAGGCAGACGTTCCAGCGTAGATCCGATGCTGCGGATGCGGGGCTCCTCCGCCCTTCCTTCCCGCGAACTCCTCCGACAGGATGAAGAGGACCGACCTCGAAGGAGACCGCCGTGTCGCTCACCCCGCCCTCACCCGCGCAGGCCGACGCCGCCGTCTCCGGGCTCCCCTTCGCCGCGGTGATCGCGGGCATCCGCCGAACGCTCATCTGGACGATCGTCGCGGGACTCGTGTACGCCACCTTCATGACCGGTAGCAAGGGCATCTGCCCGGGCGGCGTCGACGCCGACGGCGGGTTCATCGACGCCGACGGTCGGTCGGTCGACCAGGCTCCGCTCTGCGTCTCACTGACGCTCCGCCCCAGCGTGTTCGTCTACGCAGGCATCGCGCTGATCGTCCTGATCGCGATCGGCCGCGTCGCCAAGGCATCCGACGAGCGTGCAGCCCTGCGGACGCTGGAACGCGCGATCCAAGGAGCTGGCCTGCTCGTCGCCATTGCGCTCGTCGTGTCGCACGTGTGGTTCCAGCTCACCCCGCTCGATCAGTTCAACTCTGGATCCTGGTCGGTCTTCAGCCCCTTCCCGCTCGGGGTCATCGACGTCGTGACCGAGCCGATGACGGGGTCCTGACGGCGGCATCGAGCATTCGACGCGGCAACTCGCTGAGGCGCGAGCCGGGCGGTTGTCACTCCTTTCGTTGTGACACATGCACTGAAGCCTCGTAAGTGGGCGCGAGATATCGGGTCGATTCGAATCGGTGGCGCCGTGATCGCTAGCCTCGAAGTCGTATTGATCAGATCTGAGGAGCGGCACAGATGCAGTGGGGCTGGAATCCGGACTCGATCGCAGCGATCACGACAGCACTCGCCGCCCTCGCTGCGGCCTTCGCTGGCTATTACGCGTGGGGCGCCTACAAGCTCGAGCGCGACCGTGAGAAGCGCTCGTCAGAGAAGTTGAAGCGCCAGCAGGCCGAGATGGTCTCCGCATGGAGCGTTGTTCGAGAAAGCGATGACGGCGAGTTTCATATCGAGCTCCTCGTGCAGAACCTGGCCTCCGCTCCCATCTACGAGGTGAGGCTCGGGCTGGAAATCGGCGGACCCTGTTTCTACGCGGGTTGGGCGCGAATCGTTCCACCCAGCGTGCGCGATCCGTTGCTGGTGCCCGTTGCAAAGAGCGGGCACGAAACATGGCGCAAGTGGGTGAAGGGCCGACCGACGAAAGCTGCACCATACGTCGAGCTGACGTTCTGTGACACAGCAGGGACGTGGTGGCACCGGGACACCCGCGGTGCGTTGGTAGAGATCGACGCTCGCGACAACTACCGCTACGAGAAAGCGAGCGCTGCAGCCTCGGCGTGATCGCCTGACGCCTACCGCCCCGCCCGCACCCGCAGCCCGAACGCGACCCCCGCCAGCGCGATCACCACGACCCCGTATCCCACGCACACGGCCTCGAGCCCGACCACCCCCACCAGCGCTCCGGCGATCACGGCCGGCACCCCGAACGCCAGATACGCCAGCAGGTAGATCACGGCGAAGGTGTCGGCGCGCTGCGTCGCCGGGATCCGCGGCGCGAGCGAGGCGACCACTCCCGAGAACGCGGTGCCGAAGCCCATTCCGGTGACCGCGGCCGCGACGAGGTAGAACGGCAGCGAGCCGACGCCCAGCGCGATCAACGACAGTAGGGTGCCGACCGCGAGCGCCGACGTGCCGAACAGCACCATCGACCGCGCGGCGATCTTCCGCAGCACGAACGCCGTCACGGCGCCGACCCCGGCGAGCAGCACGACCCCGAGCCCCTGCCACACATGCGCCTCGCCGCCGAGCTCGCCGCGCACGATGTTCGCGCCCAGCGACAGGAAGAGTCCACCCGTCGCCCACCCGGCGATCACGGCCGGAGCCCCGCGCCAGAAGTCCGCGCGAATCGCCGGCGGGATCGACAGCCGGAAGCTCAGCGACGCCCACACCCCCGGCTTGCGCGGCGCCGTCTCGGGCACGAGGAAGAACAGCGCCGCGAGCAGGATGTACGCCGAGCTCAAGGGCGCGAACACGTCGAGCAGCGCCTCGCCGCTGACATCGAGCACTACAGCCGACACGAGCGCCCCGAGCGCGAGTCCGATCCCCGGGCTCAGCGCGTTCCACAGCGCCGCGACCCCGGCGCGCCCGCCCGGCGCGAAGTCGAGCACCGTCGCCGACAGCGCCGAGATCAGCAGACCGCTCGCGACCCCCTGCAGGATGCGCGCGAGGAACAGCATCGCGACGGCATCCGCGTGCCAGAACAGGAACATGCTCCCCGCCAGCAGCAGGAACCCCGCGATCACGACCGGGCGACGGCCGACGTGGTCCGAGAGCGACCCGGCGGTGAGGAGGGTGAGCAGCAGCGCCACCGCGTAGACGGCGAAAACGGCGCTGATCACGATCGCCTCGAACCCGATCTCCTGCGCGAGCACCGGGTAGAACGGCGACGGCGCACTCGCCCCGACCATCATCAGGATCTGCGCCACGATCGCGAGCACGAATCCGAACCGCGTGCGGGGGACGGCGCCCGACGAGGCGCTGCCCGCGATCGACGGGCGGATGATCGGCGCGGTGCTGGTCATGGCGACTCCTCATAAGGTTCGAGAATCATCGAACTATCGGAGCGTACTCGCCATCCATCGATTGTTCAACTATTCTCGAACCATGCCTGGCGATCTTCCGCACCCGGAGCGCTCCGAGATCCAACTCACCGACGTGCTCTTCGCGCTCAGCGACCCCGAGCGCCTCGCCATCACGCGCCAGCTCGCCGACGGCCCCCTCGACATGGCGTCCTGCCACGCCACCGACCCGAACCTGCCGAAGTCGACCAAGTCGCACTTCATGAAGGTGCTGCGCGAATCCGGCGTCATCCGCAACGAGCCGAACGGGCGCCGACGGATGCTGACGCTGCGGCGCGACGACCTCGACGCGCTCTTCCCCGGGCTGCTGGACTCCGTGCTCCGCTGAGAGGCGCGTCACTCGCCTTCCGATGCCGTCGCTGACTTCGGTCCGCTCCCTGGTCGAGAAGGTGAAATGTTAGTACGGTGGTGCCTCGGGGATCAGGCCAGGAGGGGCATCATGCGCATCAAGGAACCGTCCGCCAAGCTCGGGTATGTGCTCGTCGTCGTCGTCGGACTCACCCTCACTGGGATCCCGCTCTCGACCATCAGCATCGGTCTCGGATTCCTGTGGGGACTGGCGTGCCTTGTGGCGGCTGTCGTCGTAGCGGCTCGGATTTTCCGTGGCGCAGGAGAATCCGACGCTCCTCGACCCTGGTGGAAGATGACGAGCACGCGAGGGGGCGGAATCCTCCTCAGCGCGCTGTTCCTCATTCAGGGCGTCACCGCATCCGTCGGCGTTTTCACCTTGTCGAACCCGCCATTCGCGCTCGTCGGTGCTCTGGTGGCGCTGATCGTGTCCGCCTTCTACCTGAACTCGGCGATCAGGACTCGGCCGGTCCCGACATCGGCCTAGAGGGAAGCGGGCCGCCGGATACGGCGCGGAGGAGTCCGACCGCGGGTCCTCAGCCCTTCTTCCGGCTCCCCGCTGACCGCGGCGGGTTCGCCCGCAGATGCGCACTGACCTGCGTGAGCACGCGCTCGAGCCCGTCGACATCGTCGGCGGTGAGCGAGTCGAACAGCAGGCTCTTGACCGTCTCGATGTGCCCCGGGAAGACCGCCGCGAGCACGCCGCGTCCCTCCTCGGTGATCGTGACGTTCGTGCTCCGCTCGTCCTCCGGTGACGGAGTGCGGGTGACGAGGCCGCGCTGCTCCAGCAGCTGCGCCTGATACGTCAGGCCACTCCGGCTGTAGACGACTCCGTCGGCGAGGTCGGTCATGCGCTGGCTCCCGCCCGGGGCGTCGCCGAGCCGCGCGAGCAGCTGGAACTGCACATAGCTGAGCTGCCCGGCATCCTTCAGCTGCTTCTCGACCGAGTGCCGCAGCAGGCTGCTGACCTCGGTGAACGCGAAGTACGCCGAGAGCTCTTTCGGCGACAGCTGGGCGGGAGTGGGGTTCATCCGTCCAGTATACGTGTTGCTTCGAATTCGAAGCAGTGCTATTGTAACGTTATTGCTTCGAATTCGAAGCATCGACGAAGGAGAGAATCATGAAGGCAGTACGGTTCCACGAGGTGGGCGGCCCCGAAGTCCTGCAGTACGGCGAGATCGAGCAGCCGAACCCCGGCGCGGGTCAGGTGCGGCTGCGGGTCGCGGCCTCGGCGTTCAGCGCAGCGGACAACGGCATGCGGGCGGGCTTCCTGCCGATCCCGCTGACGCTGCCGCACATTCCCGGCTACGACGTCTCGGGCACGGTGGATGCCGTCGGCGAGGGCGTCACGGGCTTCGCGATCGGCGACCCCGTGATCGGCTTCCTGCCGATGGGTGAAGACGGCGGCGCGGCGGAGTACACGATCGCGCCGGCGGATGCCCTGGTGCCGGCCCCGACGAGTGTTCCGCTCGCCGACGCCGCGGCATTCCCCTCGGTCGTGCTCACCGCGCGGCAGGCGCTCTTTGACGACGGCGACCTGCAGGCGGGCCAGCGCGTGCTCATCGTCGGCGCCGGAGGAGTCGTGGGGAAGTACGCGATCGCGCTCGCGGCCAGGGCGGGGGCGCATGTCATCGCGACCGCGAGCCCGCGGAGTGCGGAGGCGGTCCGCGCCGCCGGTGCGCACGAGATCATCGACCACACGGTCACGCCGGTGCTCGATGCGGTCTCCGAGCCGGTCGACATGCTCCTCAACCTGGCCCCGATCGAGCCGGAGGAGTTCACCGCCCTGGTCGCGCTGGTCCGCGACGGAGGCGTCGTCGTGAGCACGACCGCCTGGATGCCGGCGCCCGACGACGCCGACCGCGACGTGCGCTCGGTGGTCGTGTTCGTCCGCAGCGATGCCGCACGGCTGGCGGAGCTCGTCGGACTCGTCGATTCGGGTGATCTGCACCTCGAGGTCACGCGGCGCATCCCGCTGGCTGAGCTCCCGGCGCTTCATGCCGAGGCGGCTGCCGGGCCGATCGCCGGCAAGGTGATCGTCGTGCCGTGACGACGGTGTGCGAGCGGGATGCCGGGCCGACGGTGGTCGGTCCGGCACCCGCACGCCGTGAATGGTCGAGAGCGAATCGATAACTTGGTTGCGCCACAACTGGGCGTAAGAACGAGTAAGCCGGGGGAGCAGCTTGTCATATTGCTCCTAGATTTGGAGTGGATGCCGCGATGGGCGGATACTTCTGGCATCCGGACCGCCCCCACTCGGCCGGGGAATCGACATGCAGACCTCTTCCTCACTCGCGCCAGGAACGACCATCGCCATCGTCGGCGCCGGTCGTCTCGGACGCGTACTCGCCCGCTCGCTGCGCGGGGCCGGATTCGACGTCCTCGGACCGCTCCGCCGTGACCAGTCGATGCCGAACGCCGACGTCGCGCTGCTCTGCGTCCCCGACGCCGCGATCCCGGCGGTCGCGTTCGTCGCTCGGCCGCATGTGCGGCTCGTCGGACACGTCTCGGGTGCCACCTCGCTCGACGACGTCGACTTCAGCCTCCACCCGCTGCAGACCTTCACGGGTGCGGAGACGCCCGACGTGTTCCACGGCATCGGCGCCGCGGTCGCCGGCCGCACCGACGACGCCCGCGCGGTCGCCGAACAGCTGGCCCGGGCTCTGGGGGCTCGTCCCTTCACCGTCGACGACCGCGGGAGCTATCACGCGGCGGCATCCTTCGCCTCGAACTTCGTGCTGACGGTGCTCGATGCGGCGGAGCAGCTCGCCGCGGCCGCCGGCATCCCGAGCGACGATGCTCGCGAACTCCTCGCCCCGCTCGTCGGGCAGACGGTCGAGAACTGGAAGGGCCTCGGCGCGCAGGACGCCCTCACCGGACCGATCGCGCGCGGCGACGCGGAGACGGTTGCCCGCCAGAGGTCGGCTGCCGAAGAACTCGCCCTGCAGGAACTGTTCGACGCCCTCGCCGCCGCCACGCGAACGATCGCCTCTCGCGCCGAAGACCCGGTACGGATGTCGGGAGAAGGTACGGATGCAGGAGGAAACGCGGCCGTTCCGACCGACATCCGTACATTCTCCCGACAGGTGGACGGTGAAGCGACCGGCGAGGGGACCGGCGAAACGACCGGCGCCCCGAAGGAGCCTTCCGCATGAGAATCCTCCGCACCATCCCCGAGGTGCGCGCGGCCGTCCGCGAGGCTCGGCTCGCCGACCGTACGGTCGGCCTCGTCCCGACGATGGGCGCCTTCCACGACGGGCACCTCTCGCTCATGCGGGCCGCGCGCGCGGCATCCGATCTCGTCGTCGTCTCGCTCTTCGTCAACCCGACCCAGTTCGGCGCGAACGAAGACCTCAGCACTTACCCGCGCGATGAGGCCCGCGACGCCGCGCTCGCCGAGGCCGAAGGGGTCGACATCCTCTTCGCACCCGCGGCATCCGAGATCTACCCCGACGGGTTCGCGACGAACATCCACGTCGCGGCGCTCACGGATGTGCTCGACGGCGCGAGCCGCGGAGCGCACCACTTCGACGGCGTCGCCACGGTCGTGACCAAGCTGTTCGGGATCGTCCGGCCGGATGCGGCGTACTTCGGGCAGAAGGATGCGCAACAGGTGCTGGTCGTCCGCCGCGTCGTGCGCGACCTCGACCTCGACGTGCGGATCGTCGCGTGCCCGATCGTGCGGGAGGCCGACGGGCTCGCCATGAGCTCGCGCAACGTCTACCTCGACGATGCTTCCCGTCGGCGGGCAACTGCGCTGAACCGGGCGCTGGATGCGGCGGCATCGGTGCTCGCGGCGGGGGAGCACGGAGCTGACGGCATCCTGTCGGCGGCGCATCGGGTGCTCGAGGATGCCGGGATCGCCCCGGAATATCTGGAGCTTCGCGATGCCGAAACTCTGGAGCAGGTGACCCGCGTCGAGCGGGATGCACTGCTCGCGGTCGCCGCACACGTCGGAGCCGCCCGACTGATCGACAACCATGTGCTGTCCGCTGTCGATCCGGATGCTGCCGATTCGGCTGCTGCCGATTCGGCTGCTGATGATCCGGATGCCGCCGATCGGGATGTCGTCGATTCCGTGACCACCGACCCGGATGCTGCCGACCTGCACGCCACCACTGAACCGAAGGGCGACGCCTGATGCGACGCACGATGCTGAAGTCGAAGATCCATCGGGCGACCATCACCGCCAGTGATCTGCACTACGTGGGCTCGATCACGATCGACCCCCTCCTGCTCGAGGCCGCCGACATCCTGCCGCAGGAGCAGGAGCAGGAGCAGGAGCAGGTGCACGTCGTCGACGTCGACAACGGCGCCCGCTTCGAGACGTACACGCTCGTGGGGGAGCGCGGATCCGGGGTCATCCAGGTCAACGGCGCCGCCGCCCGCCTCGTGCACACCGGCGACACGATCATCGTCATCTCCTATGCCGACTATTCGCGCGAAGACCTCGAAGGGTACGAGCCAGTTGTCGTGCATGTCGACCGGGACAACGCGATCATCCAGGTCGACGACGTCGTCGACCGTCTGCTGACGGGGGCCCGCGCATGAGCGCGCACGCCGCCCCGCGAAAGCGCGTCACGCTCGCCGCCCTGGCCGCGAAGAAGGATGCCTCCGAACCGATCGTCATGGTCACCGCCTACGATCACCCGAGCGCGCAGATCGTCGAAGCTGCCGGTGTCGATGTCGTGCTCGTCGGGGATTCCGCGGCGATGACCGTGCTCGGCTACGACAGCACCGTGCCGGTCACGGTCGATGAGATGCTGATGCTCACCAAGGCGGTGCGCCGCGGGCTGACCCTTCCGCTGCTGGTCGGCGACCTGCCGTTCGGGTCGTACGAGGCCTCGGACGAACTCGCCATCGCGACCGCACAGCGCTTCATCAAGGAAGCCGGCTGCGATCTGGTGAAGATCGAGCGCGGCGGCACGACCGTCGACCGCGCGCGGGCGCTCGTGCAGGCCGGCATCCCCGTGGTCGGGCACGTCGGGCTCACTCCGCAGACGGCCACGGCGCTCGGTGGCTACCGCGCTCAGGGTCGCACCGCCGAGGCCGCGCTCGCCGTGATCGACGACGCCGTCGCGCTGCAGGCTGCCGGGTGCTCGATGCTCGTGATCGAGGCGGTGCCGTCCGAGGTGACCGCCGCGCTCGTGCCGCTGCTCGACATCCCCGTGATCGGCATCGGGGCCGGAGCGGATGCCGACGGGCAGGTGCTCGTGTTCCACGACCTGCTCGGGCTGTACGACGGCGGGGCGGCCAAGTTCGTCAAGCGGTACGCGGAGTTGCGGGCGGCCGCTATCGGCGGGGTGGAGGCGTATGCGGTGGAGGTGCGCGGGGGCGTGTATCCGGCGATCGAGCACGGGTATGCGATGCCGGAGGGGGAAGCCGTGCGGCTCGGGGAGTTGCTCGCCGGGCGCTGAAAGGACTAGTGGATAGTTTCGAGGCTAGTGGTGTCTGTGGAGGAGTGGTCGCGGGTGCCCTGTCGTGGTTTTCTGCGGAATTCTGGGATGCGATACGGAGATAACTACGAAGGTAGCGTGTT